>NZ_JAIWJF010000003.1 GCF_021654115.1 Furfurilactobacillus milii
TGGATTGATTTCTACAATCAACGTCGTATCAAAATAAAACTGAACGGCAAGTCTCCAGTACAATACCGGAAACTCGCCGTTCAGAAAGCAGCTTAATATATTTGTCCAACTTTAAGGGTTCACTTCATATCATCTCCAAGGAAATCGATTTTTTTATAAAGAACACTTAATCAGCTATTTCAGCGCGGCGGTTTTCAACGAATGACTTCGCGAATGCGGTGAGGTCAATTTCAAAAAAGTCCGCAATGAAAAATAAGTTACCAGTAGAAACATTGGTGCCATTCTCGTAACGAGACAGCATGCCCGCTGATAAATTAAGTCCATAGCGTTCGTTTAACGTTGCAGCCAACTGCCTTAACGTCATGTGCTTGCCAAGCCGCTGTTCTTTTAATAAAACTCCCAACAAGTTAGCCACCTCCTATAATTGTGGTTGATGTGCTTGTGAATCTATGGAAACAAGAAAATTATACAAGTGTGTGGTAAAAACGCAACTTGTTTTGTCACTTGGTTTTCCAAATAAATGATTTAGCAGGGCAAGTACTTGCAATAAAAAAGGGCTTAAGTCGGCGTTTATACAGGGCAGTGTATAACATAAGTAAAACCTTTTCACAAATATTAATTAACTAATAATGTTGTTTTAGTAGGGTTTTAAAGGGTTCTAAGTCACTTTTTAAGAAAATGTATTAAAAAATTGCAAAGTTTTTCGTTTGAACGTTAAGTTTGTGATCTGATAGCGCTGAAGGTGGAAAAAAAGCTGAATTTTTCATATACTTATTATCAAGTCTAACTGGAAAGAAGAACATAATGGCAAAATTTACTGATGGTCGTGAACATGGTGTCGTGAAGACGTTTGACCAGGAAAAAGGGTTTGGTTTTATTGCTGTGAAAGGCAATCCTGATGTGTTCGTGCATTTTTCTGCAATTGAGGAGTCAGGTTATAAAACATTGACACCTGGCGACCATGTCGAATTTGTGGTTGTCGAGGGTATTCGCGGACCTCAGGCAGCGAAAGTTAAACGTGTGAGAGAGACGGAGGCAGACCAAGGATGAATTTCGAAGAGAAAGTTACAGCGGTAGCACCTAAGTACCATGGCGCAATTATCGATGTTGAAAATCAAACGGTGATGTTGCCAAACGGACAGACGGCTCATCGCGACGTTGTTCACCATGCTGATGCGGTCGCTATGTTGGCCATCACCGAGGATGGTAAGGCCATTTTTGAAGAACAATGGCGGGCACCGGTTGCTGAAACGACATTGGAAATTCCGGCCGGTAAGTTGGACGACCGTGATCGTGACAACGCGAAGGCTGCCGCAATCAGAGAGCTAAACGAGGAAACCCGTTACGCTGCAAGCGAAATTCATGAAGTTTGCGGCTTTTATACTTCGGCTGGTTTTACGGATGAGTACATGACGCTGTATTTAGTGACCGGTTTAAAACCTGTTACAACAGAGTTGCCGCAGGACGCCGATGAAAATATTGTGTTACATGAATACACATTGGCAGAGACCAAGAAGTTGTTGGACGATGGCAAATTAAAAGATCAGAAGAC
This sequence comes from Furfurilactobacillus milii, assembly GCF_021654115.1. Taxonomy (GTDB): domain Bacteria; phylum Bacillota; class Bacilli; order Lactobacillales; family Lactobacillaceae; genus Furfurilactobacillus; species Furfurilactobacillus milii. The sequence goes on from NZ_JAIWJF010000003.1 coordinate 1,553, forward strand.
GATTACTGCAGTGTACTACTGGCAATTGTTAGAGGCTGGGCTAGTTAAACCAAAAGACTAGCGTAACCAAAAGACAAGTAGCAGATATTTTTGCGAGGGATGAAGATATGAACGACGATCAGAATAAGGATCATTTGACGCGCGAGCAGTACCGTCAACAAAGTGCTCAGCAGACTAATTATGATAGTCAGCCAGACAGTGAAGGCGAGGATGAACCAACTCGGAGTCGTTTGCATCGTCAACGACGCTCATCAACGTCGGAACCAGAGGCCAACCCATCATTTGATGGTGAGCCTAACCAGCCTAGTGATGAACCAACGAGTCGCATGCAAGCAACGGGGCCATTAACTCCTGAGCAAAAACAAAAACGGTTGGCGCATCGTTTGAATATTGCCATCATTGTTTTGGTTATATTAATCGTGCTTGTCTATCTCATTTTGCGGTTTGTGGGTTAAAGACGGATTGATGCCCAACCGCGGATTCAGAAGTTGGGCGGCAATGCGAAGGTAATGGGCAGGTTGCCCAAACATCAACGACAGGGAGAAAATGAATGAAATTTGGAATTTTGTGTGCCATGGATGAAGAAATCAAGGAATTAAAGGCACAATTGAGCAATGAAACAACGACCACGGTTGGCAAGGTGGATTTTTTCAGCGGTCAAATTAATGGCAGCGATGTCGTGTTGGTTCGTTCAGGCATTGGTAAGGTTGAAGCCGGTCTAACGACGGCGTTGCTCATCACGAACTTTGACGTAGACGTTGTCATTAACAGTGGTTCTGCTGGTGGTATCGGTACTGGATTGACGGTGGGTGACGTTGTTATCGCTGATGAAACAGCTTACTGGGACGTTGATGCAACGGCGTTTGATTATGTATATGGTCAGCTGCCACAACAACCAGCTCGATTTAAAGCCTCAGATAAATGGGCCGATGAAATCATTAAGGCAGCTGATGCTACAGGTTTAGCCGTTAAACGTGGCTTAATCGTCACAGGTGATTCGTTTGTTGCGAGTGATGAAACCATTAAAGACATCAAAACACATTTTCCTGAAGCGGTAAGTTGTGAAATGGAAGGTGCTGCTGTGGGACAAGTGGCGCATCAATTCGATGTGCCATACTTGGTCATCCGTGCCATGAGTGACACGGGTAACGGTGATGCAGGTGTTTCTTTCGATGAATTTATCATCGAGGCCGGCAAACGTTCCGCCAACATGTTACTAAACTTTTTTGAGCGGGAAGCAAAGTAAAGAGTGATGCCGAAGCTCGGGAAGGTCCGAGCAACAACGTAAAGGTGGTAGCATGCAAGCGCACTTTGCTTGTGGGGTGACAACTTTGGGTTGTGCACAGGGCCTTGAGCGACAGGTGCACGTTTAAGAAGAGTGATGCCGAAGCCCTGGGAGAAGCTGAGCAATAACGTGGAAGACGAAGCATTCGGTGGGTTTCCGAATGAGGCGGTTTTCGGGTTATGCGCAGGCTTCTGGGCGACAGGTGCACGTTTAGAAAGAGTGATGCCTTACTTCGGGCTGAATCCGAGCAATAAAAAACAAGGCGAATGATTCGGTGGTTTTCCGAATGCTTTGACTTGTAGCTTATGCACAGGATTCAGAAGTCAGGTGCACGTTTAAAAGAGTGATGCCGAAGCCCGGCATCACTCAAGCAATAAAACAGGAGGCAGGATTGTGAAGCATATTTATTTAGACAACGCTGCCACCACGCCAATGAGTGACGAGGTAGTCGCAACCATGATGGACCAGATGAAAAACGACTTTGGTAACGCCAGTTCTGTTCATGCGTTTGGTCGAAAGGCACGATCGGTGCTGGATGATGCGCGCCATGTGGTTGCACAAAGTATCAATGCGAATGACGATGAGATTGTGTTTACTGCTGGTGGCACAGAAAGTAATAATACGGCGTGGATGCAGACAGCCATTGCCCGCAAGAATCTTGGCCGACGAATTATTACGACCGCCATTGAGCACGAATCCATTATGAAAACGGCGGCGTGGCTTGGTGATAACGGTTATGACATTGTCTATCTGCCAGTCAATGAACAAGGTGAGATTAACATGGCCGACTTAAAGGCCGCGTTAACAGACGATACGATTTTAGTTTCCATCATGACAGGAAATAATGAAGTTGGTTCGACGATGCCGATTCATGAAATTGGCGAGTTATTGAAGGATCATCAGGCGTGGTTCCATACAGATGCGGTTCAAGCTTTTGGATTATTAGACATCGACGTTAAACGTGATCATATCGATATGCTGTCGACCTCAGCGCATAAAATCAATGGACCCAAACAGATGGGTTTTCTGTATCGTCGCGATGGGATATCATTCCCAAGTTTCATAAAGGGTGGCGACCAAGAAGACAAACGCCGTGCCGGCACAGAGAATATTCCGGCCATCGCTGGTTTTGCGACGGCTGTGAAAGCTTTGACACCTGCTGAAAAAGCACATCGTCAAGAAAAATATGCTGGGTTTAAACAGTATGTTATTGATGGCTTAACGAAGGCTCAGGTTGATTTCGAACTTAATGGCAGTTTGAAGTCGGACAATCTGCAGCATGTGATTAATCTGTGGATTAAGGGAATTCCCAACGATGTTACGCTAACCAATCTTGATTTGGCTGGCGTTGCGGTCTCTGCTGGCTCAGCATGTACGGCAGGCTCTTTAGATCCAAGTCATGTTCTAGTCGCAATGTTTGGCAAGGACAATCCGCGTGTCATGCAATCAATCCGGTTAAGCTTTGGCCGTTACACGACAACAGCAGATCTGGATGCCTTCATTGAGGCGATGGCAGCAATGACTGCTCGGTTACAACCACAAATGGCAGGAAGGGAGGGGCTCTAATGGCATTTGAACAAACGGTTCAGGTTCCTGGGGATGACCGCATTTTTACCCTCAGTGATCAATTGAAGAAGTACACGTTGCGCGATCTTGGTTTTATGGAAACTAATGCTGGCGGCTTCAGCTTGGAACGACCACTGGATCCGGCTGCTGGGTTAGCTAAATCAATCAAGCTACGCGTGTTGATCAACAAACAATTGAACGGTTTTAAAATGGGCACCGTCAATCCCAGTGGTACAGGTAACGTGAACATCTATACCAACGCTAATCATGATGAATTGGTCGAACAGTATGGTTATCAAATTGATAACTTGATCGAGCGCCATGTGATTGCGGTTCAAACAAAATAAACGAGAGCGAGACATAACACGTTTTAGCTTTCTCAGGTAGCGCGAATAAGGCGTTTATGGGTGTTTTCCCATAAATGCCTTATTCGCGTTAGATGAGCAAAAGTGTCAGTGTAAGGTCCTGCGTTTGCGGCAATTTATTAGAAATTGAGTTGTATGTCCCAGTTTCCTTTCTTTAGATATTGAAGTTTAGACAGGTTATGCAAAACAAGCGAAGCCAACTTAGACGGATACATCTGATGGAATATGATCAATCGCAACTAAAAGTAGCGAAAGGGCGTCAATTTTGAAACAGAGCTGTGAGCGTAACGTTAATTCGGTGGGCTATCCGAATTTAGGTTACGGACGAGCTTGAAAACTCGGGGCTTTGAGGTTTCAAGTCGAGGTCAAAGACCGCAAAGCGGGCTGAGACCGGTCCACACAGCGGCGTTTCAAAATTGACAACCGCAAGCGGCATTTTTACTGTTTGCAACGTGTTACAAAATACAAATGTGATACCGTCTACTACCAACAGGTGTCACTTGAATTTTGTAAGTGCGTCCTGTTATACTGTTAAGCACTGATAATAACGACCTTCAAATCGTTGATTCTCAGAATCTAATTGAAATGATGGTGATACCATGACTGATCAAGCAGTTGATCATTCACATACCCGTGTTGTCGTCGGCATGAGTGGTGGGGTAGATTCGTCAGTGACAGCGTTGTTGCTAAAGCGACAGGGCTACGACGTGGTCGGTGTGTTCATGAAAAATTGGGACGACACCGATGACAATGGCGTATGTACGGCGACAGCAGATTACAAGGATGTGGCTAAGGTGGCCAGCAAGATTGGCATTCCTTACTACTCCGTTAACTTTGAAAAGGAATACTGGGACCGTGTGTTCACGTACTTCTTGGATGAGTACAAAAAGGGCCGTACTCCTAACCCAGATGTTGTTTGTAACAAGGAGATCAAGTTCAAGGCCTTCTTAGATTACGCATTAGAATTGGGTGCGGACTACATTGCGACGGGTCACTATGCTCGTGTGACTCATGATGAGGATGGTCACAGTCACTTATTGCGTGGTCTGGATGGCAATAAGGATCAAACGTACTTCTTAAGTCAGCTTTCTTCTGACCAGTTGGATCGTGTGTTATTCCCACTGGGTGAAATGGAGAAGCCACAGGTTCGTGAAATTGCGGAAGAGGCCGGTTTGGCAACTGCCGAAAAGAAGGACTCTGTTGGTATTTGCTTCATTGGTGAGAAGAACTGGAAGGGTTTCTTGAACCAGTATCTGCCCGCCCAAGAGGGAAAGATGATGACCCTTGATGGTAAGCAGATGGGGACCCATTATGGCTTGATGAATTACACGATTGGTCAGCGTAAAGGGCTCGGCATTGGCGGTCAAAAGCAAGGTGATGAGCCTTGGTTTGTGATCGGCAAGGATCTCTCAAAGAACGTTTTGTATGTGGGTCAAGGATTCAATAATCCGCACTTGTTAGCAACCAAGTTGTCCGCATCAGATCTGAACTGGGTTAACCCAAGTGACGACAATGATTTCCACGTAACTGCCAAGTTCCGTTACCGTCAAAAGGACACTGGTGTGACCGTTCACTTGAATGACGAGCGAACGGTTGCCACCGTGACGTTTGATCAACCTGTTCGTGCGATTACGCCCGGCCAGGCAGTTGTTTTTTATGATGGGGACGAGTGTTTAGGTAGTGGCATCATCGACGCAGCCTACAACGAAGCACGTGAATTACAATACATTTAAAGATTGTTTGTAAACTGCAGCCAAGGTTGTTTTAGCCGTAAGTTGGTTTTGCAAACGTAAAGGAGTCGTCAAACCAGTTGAGCTGGTTTGACGGCCTTTTTTGTGACATAATATAGGCACATTATTTACTTTAGGGCGGGGTTACTGTGACTAAACTGTACTTTATTCGACATGGTAAAACACAATGGAATTTAGAGGGGCGTTATCAAGGCGCCAATGGTGATTCACCATTGCTGCGGAGCAGTTATGACGAAATCGATCAGTTGGCTGATTATTTGCATGACGTACCGTTTAAACACGTGTATGCGAGTCCAATCAAACGTGCGCGCATGACCGCCATCCACTTAATGGCAGGTCTTCATCAGGTTGTGCCGCTGACGCTGGATTCCGGTTTGCGAGAGTTTGAACTGGGTAAAATGGAAGGCATGTATTTTGATGATGTCAAACGGCAATTTCCTGAGGAGTATGATGGTTTTCGTTTTCATGCGGAAAACTACGACCCGACTGCCATTGGCGGCGAAACATTTGAAGATGTCATTGCCCGGATGGACCCGGTCATTCGGCGGGCGGCTGCTTGTCATCCCGACGACAATGACAACCTGTTGTTTGTCTCACACGGGGCAGCCTTGAATGCTGGCATTAACGGGCTACTGCACATTCCGTTGGCGCAAATGCGTGCTAAGGGCGGTTTATCGAATACCAGTACCACAATTCTTGAAACGGTGGATGGTGGTCAACGCTTTAAGTTGTTGGTCCGCAATTTGACGGCGTACTTAGAGGAATCGCCAGATGCCACCAACACGATTTAACGAGGAGGCGGGCACACAACAACATGAGTGAAAAACATGATGACCAGACAGCAAACGCTGCTCAGGCAGAGGCTAAGCAGGCGGTTACACGCTTGGTGAAACAGATTGATGCGAACCCTAACGACTTTCATTTGTACTACCAACTGGCCACGGTCCTAACCGAAATGCAGGATTATGAACAGGCCGAAGAGCTGCTGATGAAGGCACAGGGCTTGTTTGCCAAAGATGAAGGCGCATTATCATTACTGAACTATGGTTTAGGCAACGTGTACTATCAGGCGGCTTCCTATGATAAAGCCGTGTCTGCGTTTAGCAAGGTGAAAGACGAAAAGCTGCGCTTGGAAGCTTATCAAATGATGGCCCAAACAGCGATGCAACAAAACCAGTATCAAAAAGCCTTTGCGTTTGCATTAACGGTTCACGATGCGAAGCCAAAAGATGCGAGTGTTAATGCTTTATTGGGCGATATTTTGATGGCCATGGGTAACTTTAACCAGGCGGCTGATTTCTATGATCAGTCGTTAGCAGCAGATGATCAAAATGGGCATGTTTATTTTAGCCGCGGCTTGACGGCCATGGTATTGGAGCAAGATGCTACGCCATTTATGAATGCCGCTAAACGTTTGGACCCTGATTTTGTCAAACGGAGTCAACAGCGCGTTAACGATATCGCAACAGTAGTCAACAAACGTCATCAAGATGGCGATCAACAAGCAAAATAATTGAAATTAACGAATGGAGGTAACCAACATGGCCGAGTCAATGTCGCTATTTGACGACAACACCAGTTTTAAACCCAATTATGTCGTGGGTAAGGTCGCCGCCATTTTTTTTAGTAGTTCTGATTCTTTTTATAAGGTTCTGTTGGTCCACGTAGATCAAACGGACTTGGACTGGATTGAGGATGAAATTGTTGTCACCGGTTCATTTGGTGACGTGGCGGAAGAAGGCACCTACCGTTTCATCGGCAAGGTTGTGGATCATCCCAAATATGGTAAACAGTTTAATGCCAGTAATTATGAAAATGAGACGCCGACTTCTAAAACGGGCTTGGTCAAATATCTATCTGGTGATCAATTTCCCGGTCTGGGGAAAAAAACAGCAGAGCGAATCGTTGAAACCCTTGGTACCGGCGTAATCGACAAGGTTGTCAAAAATCCAGATGTCTTAAAGCCCATCGGTTTAAAAAAATCTGTCGCTGATCACCTGATTGAAGTTTTGACCGAAAATCATGGTACGGAACAGATTATCATCGGTCTCAATGGTTTCGGCTTTGGTAGTCAGTTGGCCAGCACGATTTATGAAAAATACAAGCAGGACACGCTTCATGTTATTCAAGAAAATCCCTATCAATTGGTAGAAGATATCAACGGGGTGAGTTTCAAGCGAGCGGATCAAATCGCTGAACAATTAGGTTTTGACGCGGATGCACCAGGTCGATTACGGGCAGCATTGTTGGAAACAATCAGTGACATTTGTTTTGCTTCCGGAAATACGTTTGCTGAGTTAAAACCGTTGATTCACGATGCCACGGCGTTGTTAGAATCCGCGCGTAACGTGCAAATTTCACCAGATATGCTGGCCAATCAATTAATTGCCATGGCGAAAGATCAGCTCATTGTCGGCAATGGCCAACAGGTCTACCTGAAGTCACTGTATGATACTGAATGGGATAGCGCTGAACACCTGATGCGTTTGCAACAACAGCAGGAGCGGTTGTTACCTAAAGATGTTGATTTGGATCACGAGGTGCGCCTCGTCGAAAAGCAATTGGGAATCACGTACGACGATGCTCAAAAAGACGCGTTAGTGGCCGCAATTTCCTCGCCGGTCTATTTACTCACGGGTGGTCCCGGAACGGGTAAGACGACGATTATTAACGGGATTGTTGCCTTGTTTGCACGGATTCACGAATTGTCACTGGATATCAATGAGTATGAGGATGGCACCTTTCCGATTTTATTGGCGGCGCCAACTGGTCGGGCGGCTAAACGGATGAGTGAAGTGACAGATTTGCCTGCCAGCACGATTCATCGATTGCTTGGCTTAACCGGGCGTGAAGATGAAGCCACTCAGTCTTCAGACAAAGATCTAGAAGGCGGATTGCTCATTGTGGACGAAATGTCGATGGTGGACGCGTTTCTCTTTAGAACATTGATTCAGGCAGTGCCTAACCACATGCAGGTGATTTTGGTTGGGGATCAGGATCAATTGCCTTCTGTGGGTCCAGGACAGGTATTTGCTGACCTGTTGAAGTCAGACTGTCTACCCTCCACTGAGTTGACAACGATCTATCGCCAAGACGACAGTTCTTCGATTATTCCTTTGGCACATGCTATCAAGCACGGCGAATTGCCGGCAGATTTTACGGTTAATCAAACCGATCGTAGCTTTTTCGCAGCACGACCATATCAAGTTGTGCCGCTAGTCAACCAGGTCGTCGCCCGTGCGAAGTCGCGTGGCTTTGCCAAAACGGATATTCAGGTACTCGCACCTATGTACCGGGGGGCTGCCGGTATCAATGCGTTAAACACAGCCCTTCAGGATACCTTGAATCCGAAAAAGAGTGCGCGGACGAAAGAAGTTGAGGCTCACAATGAGCATTTTCGGATCGGTGACAAGGTGTTGCACCTGGTTAACAGTCCGGAAAACAATGTCTTTAATGGCGACATGGGGGAGATCGTCGGGATTGATTTAGCCACTGATAAGTCCAACGAGGACAAGGTTGACAAGCTAACCATTGCCTTTGATCAAACAGAGGTCACTTACGGACGCGCCCAGTTTGACCGGTTGACGCTGGCCTACTGTGTCTCCATTCATAAGGCGCAGGGGTCACAGTTCAAACTAGTGATTTTGCCCTTGGTCCCCCAGTTTCGCCGGATGCTACAACGTAACCTGCTTTATACAGCGGTAACACGAGCACAACAATGGTTGATTCTGGTTGGCGATGAACAATCCTTTGCAGAAGCCGCTGCGAATAAATCTGCCAACCGGCAAACAACACTGCAAGCCCGGTTGCGGCAGGTATTCAAACATGAGGGCGACGACACTGTCGAGTCGGAACAGACGGTATCAAGTTCAACCAGTGAGGACAGCGTTGCTGACGCTAGTGCAACAATGGTCGACTCAGAGTCACCAATCACTCATGAGACTGGTTCCAATTATGCAACGACATCTGAATCAGCTCAGCTATCCACGAAGGCAAAAGAAGTGTCTGCAAATGTGGAAAAGTCGTCTGCAACCACGCTTGACGAAGAAAGCGGTACACTAGGTGAGCCAAGGTTGACGACGGCCTTAATCCTAAGTGGCAATATCGATCCATTGATTGGAATGGGCAAGTTGACGCCCCAGGATTTTGCGCCGGAAGAAGGTTAACCTAAAGTTAGGGTAAGCGGGGGAGAATGATGGCTTCATCAAACAGTGCTTCAAATGTGTCGACTAGTCTTGTAAATGCTGCGATTGAGAAACACTGGCAGCGGAATACAGGGCTGTTTTTAGCCGCTCAAAATTTTTTCTTATTCGGTTCTTCATCGGTCTTTTTTGCGATTTTATGGTACATTGCGCTCAAAACGTCATCTGGAACATGGATGATGTTGGCCACACTGGCGCAAAGTTTGCCACAAATTTTAGTGTCACTATGGGCTGGTGTGTGGGCTGACCGGTCTAACCGCCGGAACCTGCTTATGTGGGCGACGGGGATGGTCACCGTTGTGACGCTAGGCATTGCACTGATGTTTTATTTTGGCTGGCGTGATTTATGGCTCTTGTTATTAATCGCCGCTGTTCGTTCGATGGGAACGGGAGTGGAGATGCCTGTTGGCAATGCGCTGTTACCGCAATTGACGCCGCGTAAACAGTTAACGCGTATGAATGGACTGAACCAGCTGATCAATGCGGTATTATTGCTTATCACACCGATTGTTTCTGGTTTGATTTTAGGAAAACTCGGGATTATCTTTATTTTTATCGTGGATGTGGTGACAGCCGGAGTTGGGTTGTTATTACTGGCACTAATCAAGGTTGATCCGATTGTGCTTGATCAACAAAAGGCAACGGCTGGTGCGGTTACATCGACGTTGAGTCAAATTGGCGGTGGCTTGAAATTCACCTTCAATCACAGTTTTATGCGTTGGTTTATGATCCTCATTGCATTAGCGTTTATCATGGTGGCGCCCAGTTCGCAGTTATCAACATTATTTGTGAAACAAACATTTGGTAGCCGGGTAATGTTATTGACGCTTAACGAGTTGCTGTGGACGGCAGGCGCCACCATTGGCGGCATTTGGATCAGTAGCCATCAACAAATTAATCATAAAGTGCCTGTTATTGCAGTGGCACTGGCCGTTAGTGGGGTAGCGTTCTTTGCGATGGGCATTCCAGAACCGTTTGCGGTCTATCTGTTCTTCATGTTCATCAGCGGCATTGCGATGCCAATTATTCAGGCGACGAGCAATATCTTGATTCAAGAAACTGTGCCATCAAACATGATGGGCCGCGTCTTTTCCATCTTTCAGATTGTTTCGACTGGGATTTATCCGATTGCAATGTTGTTCTTTGGTCCATTAGCAGATGTGGTGGCAATCAAGTGGTTGTTTATGGTTACAGGCATCTTGCTGGTTGGGATTGCTTGGTGGTTTAACCACACTTTAGCTAGCCGTGAGCAGGCGCCAATCAAGTAAAAGATTGTGGCAGTGCTGGCGGTGTGATAAATGTTCGCAAGTTAACCGGTTTTAACTGGGTTTTCCTTGTCATTCGCGGGCTTACTTGCGATAATAGGACTATTGAAAAGAATTTGTGGAGGCAGTCATGAGTGAAGAAAAGTCTAACGGCAACATTAAGTTGTTTTCACTGAACACCAATCGGCCGTTGGCAGAAAAAATCGCAGCGTCTATTAATATTCCGCTGAGTCCAACTACCATCAGTACGTTTGCTGATGGTGAAATTGCGATTACCATTGATGAAAGTGTTCGTGGGGATGAAGTTTATGTCATCCAATCGATTAGTGATCCCGTGAACAGTTCGTTCATGCAAGTGATGATTATGGTTGATGCGTTGCGGCGTGCTAGTGCTGGTGAAATCAATGTGGTGCTGCCTTACTATGGGTATGCACGGGCAGATCGTAAAGCACGTCCCCGTGAACCAATTACAGCCAAGTTAGTGGCCAACTTTCTTCAAATTGACGGTGTCGACCGTGTGTTGACGTTAGATTTGCATGCCGATCAAGTTCAGGGGTTCTTCAACATTCCTGTCGATCATTTGCTGGGTGCACCGTTATTGGCTAAGTACTTTTACACCAACGACTTACTGGATAACATTGTTGTGGTTGCCCCTGATCACGCTGGTGTTTCACGGGCCCGTAACTTTGCCGAATTATTAAAGGCGCCGATCGCAATCATTGATAACCGTTCAGAGGATGAATTTGATCCGGAACCAGACTCAGTGATTGGTGACGTAAAGGGTAAAACTGCTGTTATTATTGACGACATGATTGATACAGCGGACCGCATGACGGTCTCGGCAGATATTCTTAAATCCAGTGGGGCTAAGGATGTGTATGCGGTGGCGACTCACGCTGTCTTTTCTGGTCGTGCAGCTGAATCGTTGGAACAATCAAAGTTAACTAAAGTGATTGTCACGGATTCGATTGCAGTACCCGCTGAAAAGCAGTTTGATAAGTTGGCCGTCATTTCGGTAGCTGATTTAATTGGCGAAGCGATTTTACGGATTCACAACAATCAGCCGGTCGATGAATTGTTTATTAGCAAACAAAATCCGGACGTTAAATTAAGATAGACCAATTGATGTTTTTTAAAACAAAGTCAAAAAATCGTGGTATTCAAACAGAATCCACGATTTTTTTGTATCTACAAAAGAGAGATAATCACATACATTCTAAACACGGGTTATGTCTCAATTTAACAAACAAATTCTTACTTTAACTTATATACCATTAACAAAAAGCGGCGCCAACCCCGCGCCGCAAGCAAGACAAGTTCGTTTTTGCCTGCATTTTACGTTAAAATAAGGCCTGTAAGCATAGATTGAGAGGAGTTAATTGATATGTATCAAGCAAACGAAGAGCGGTACGCAAACATGCCCGTTCGCCGAGTTGCTGACACTGGCTTTATGTTGCCAGCGGTCAGTTTTGGCCTGTGGCGGAATCTAGGAGACGAACAACCTTATGCAAATAGTCGTGAGGTAATGTTGAAGGCGTTTGACAACGGTATTTTCAGTTTCGATAACGCGTCAAATTACGGTCCTAGCAACGGGAGTGCCGAAGAGACGTTCGGCAAAGTTTACGAACAGGACCTGAAGCCATATCGTAATGAATTGGTCATAACGACAAAGGCTGGCTTTCATATGTGGCCTGGACCATACGGCGAGTTTTCATCGCGTAAAACATTGATGAATGCACTGGAGTTATCGTTAACCCGGATGCATTTGGATTATGTCGATGTCTTTTATATGCACCGTTTCGACCCACACACCTCGCTCGAAGAACAAGTTGAAACATTGGACCTGATGGTTAAGCAGGGTAAAGCTTTATACGTTGGTGTGTCAAACTTCACTGCAGATCAAACAGCAGCGATCACTAAGTTGTTCAAGGAACACCACACGCCATTTGTTGTTAACCAAAGCAGCTACAACATGATTAATCGTGCTGTGGAAGACGATGGTTTGCTAAACGTACTAAAGGAAAACAAACTAGGATTAGTGGCATACGGCCCACTGGCAGAAGGTCTGCTAACGGATCGCTATCTACAAGGTATCCCCGAAGATATGCCAATTCACTGGAGCAATAAGCTTTCTTTGAAACAAGGTACTGATAAAGTGGTTAGCAAGTTAAACGATCTGAATAGTTTGGCGTCTGACCGTGGACAAACTTTGGCACAGATGGCCTTGGCCTGGTTATTACATGATGACGTGGTGACAAGTGTTGTCATTGGTGCCTCACATGTTGACCACTTGTTGGGCAACATCAAGGCGGTTAACAACCTGACCTTCACAACAGATGAACTTGAACGAATTGAAAGCATTTTAAACCGTTAAAGGGATTTGACGTGCACTCACCGGGTAATATAAAAATAATTATGAGAACGGCGTGGCGAATCTCATTATTTTCTTACAATAATCGTTGACAAGCGATTTTTTGTGCGGTAATCTAATAACAATTTCACATGACCGAAAAACAATTTGAACAGGAAAGTAGTTTTAACGAAACTGTACAGAAAGCCTGCGTTTGCTGAGAGCGGGTGAGTCAAGTTAGGATGAAAATGGCCTGCGATTGGTATCGTCGAACCGGCAACTATTGTTGGTAAGGTGATAATGACTTGGCGCCCATTACCGCGCACACCGCTACTTAGGAATTCTAGACCCTTTCTAGGTGTCGGTTGATGAGGAACTGAATGTAAATTCAGTTCGAACTAGAATGGTAACGCGATAAGCTCGCTTCTAATTTTTATTAGAGGCGGGCTTTTTTCGTTGCTGGAGTTCAGCTTTGTCAGTGAACGGTTATGTGAAGTCGGCAAATTAAAAATGAGTCGATATTAATGACATCTAAATGGATGAAAAAGGGGTAAATTAACATGAATAAAAGAATTCGTCGTATTTTGTTAGGGACTGCATCTGTACTTGCGTTAGGTTTGGTATTAGCGGGTTGTGGCAAGTCTAGCTCGGCTAAGACGACAACAGTTAAAGTTGGTATTGTCGGCACCGACGATGAAAAGATCTGGAAGCCAATTGCTCAGGATGTTAAGAAGAAGGGCATTAACTTAAAAATCGTGACCTTCACTGATTACACTCAACCAAACCAAGCGTTGAATGATAAGCAGATCGACCTAAACGCCTTTCAGCATTATTACTTCCTAGACCAGTGGAACAAGGCGCACAAAGCAGATTTGACACCGGTTGGTAAAACAGCTGTTGCACCACTTGGATTATTCTCAAAAAAGCTTAAGAAGGTTTCTGAATTTAAGAAGGGTGATCAGATTGTGATCCCTAACGATGCAACTAATGAGGGGCGTGCCTTAAATCTATTGAAGAACGCAGGCTTGATTAAATTGGACAATGCTAAATTGCCAACACCTAAGAATGTTACGTCAAATCCAAAACATTTGAAGATTACGGCGGTGGCTGCTGACCAAACACCACGTTCGCTCGACTCTGCCACGGCCGCAGTTGTCAACAATACTTACGCTGTTGACGCTAAGTTGAACATCAAGCACGCCGTTTACGCAGAAAAAATCGATAAGAATGTTAAACCTTACATCAACATTATCGTGTCCCGTAAGGCTGACAAGAACAAGAAAGCCGTCAAAGAAATTGTTAAGGCTTACCAAACCAAGAAGATTGCTGACATCATCAACAAAGACTTCAAAGGTACTGAAAAGCCAGCATGGAATTTGGACATTAAATAATTTCCTTTGTATTATTTAGACAAACATGAACTGGTTTCGCGGTTCACGTTTGCATACATAGAACATTTTTAGTTAACCGCATTGAATTCGAATTAGGAAAGGAACAACCATTATGGCAGCAAACGCACCGATTATTGATTTAAAGGGCATTGATGTAACGTTTAAAGAGGCTGACCGCACTGTGCGGGCCGTTAAAAATGTTGATCTGGAAGTCGCTAAGGGTGACATTTACGGTATCGTTGGCTACTCTGGCGCGGGTAAAAGTACACTCGTGCGGGTGATTAACCAGTTGCAACGACAAACTTCCGGTAAGGTGACCGTAAGTGGTCAGAATATGGGTGCCTTAAAGGGAAAGGCGCTGCGCCAAGCACGAACTAAGATTGGCATGATCTTCCAGCACTTCAACTTAATGAATGAGCGGACCATCGGTGACAACGTCATGTTTCCGTTATTGTTGGGTTCAAAACTGAGTCGGCATGACAAGCAGGCCAAGGTAGATGAACTCTTGGACTTAGTTGGCCTATCTGAAAAGAAAAATGATTATCCGGCCCAGTTATCTGGTGGTCAAAAACAGCGGGTGGCAATCGCCCGGGCATTGGCAAATGATCCGGAAATTTTGATCTCTGACGAAGCGACGTCGGCGCTAGACCCTAAAACGACATCGTCAATTCTTGATTTGTTGAAAAACTTGAATGAAAAGTTAGGATTGACGGTTGTGTTGATTACCCACGAAATGCAGGCAGTTAAATCCATTTGTAACAAGGTGGCCGTTATGCAGAGTGGAGAAATCGTTGAACGAGGCGACTTGCTGACGATCTTCTCCAAACCAACTCAGCAATTGACGAGAGAATTTATCGAAACGTCTTCTCAGATTGATGCTGCCTTGGCAAACGTTGTTGCCCAGCCAAGTATCCAGCACTTGCAAGCAAACGAGCGGCTGGTCGTACTGTCCTATGCGGGTGCATCGACTGATGATCCCCTAATTGCACAACTGTATGAGCAATTTAAAGTTACGCCAAATATTTTGTTTGGGAACGTCGAGATTCTTCAAAATACACCAGTTGGTAATTTAGGATTGGTGTTAAGTGGTGCAGGCGATGCGGTTGATAAGGCATTGGCTTACGTGAAGGAACAGGGCGTGAGCGTTCGGCAAATCAATGTCGCAGAATATCAGGCAGAACTCGCACGCAAGGCTGCTGAAGCAGACACTAACGCCGAAGGGGAGGCATAAGCATGACAACTATTTTAGCAATGGATTTTTGGACATCCATTATGCCAAACGTTGTGGCTAATAAGGATGTCTTCATCCAATCAACGTGGGAAACAATTTACATGACGCTGGTCTCCGGAATAATTGCCGGCATTCTTGGAATTATTATCGGTATTGCGTTAGTAGTTACAGCACCAGGTGGCATTCTGGCAAACCGGACGACATACTGGATTTTGGATAAACTGGTAAATATCTTCCGGTCCATTCCCTTTATCATCTTATTAGCCGTTATCGCGCCATTCACGCGGTTGCTCGTGGGTACCTCAATTGGTACTACTGCAGCTTTAGTGCCTTTGACAATTGGTACCGCACCATTTTATGCACGTCAGGTTCAAAATGCGTTAGTGGATGTTGATCGTGGCATTATTGAAGCTGCGGAAGCAGTCGGTGCTTCACCAATGCAAATTATTTTTCGTGTTTATTTACGTGAAGCGCTGCCTGATTTAATTCGGACATCGGTTGTCACCGTTATTAGTTTGATCGGACTTACTGCAATGGCTGGTGCCATTGGCGGTGGTGGTCTTGGGAATACTGCGATTAGTATCGGGTATGACCGTTTTGAAAATGACATCACCATCATGGCGATGATTATTATCTTAGCCATCGTGTTTATCATCCAAATCTTAGGTGATTTGTGGGCCCGTAAAACTGACCACCGTTAATTTAAATTTTACGAACAGATGGCAGTGATTTCGTTACGACCTTGGGCGAACAATGCGAAATGGCATCGTCATTTAAAGTCTTGAGCGCGATCCTTGTCTTGAAAGCATTCTATTTTCCCAGTTTGGGGATAGGATGTTTTTTTGTTTATCCTTCTTCGCAAAATGATACGGATATGACATTAACTAATTTTTGTTGATGAATGGGGCGCAACTGTTGGTCGGTCATGATGCGAGTGTTAGACTGAACACAGATAGCGTAATGAACGTGAATCGAAATTTTGTAAAGATAGGGATGATGACATGAATTGGAATTCCACCCGTCGGTCCTTTGACTGGTATAGTTTCATTCTTGGCGTGTTATTTATCATTGCAGCAGGGATTGCTTTTGTGGATCCGGCATCGAGTTTAATGGCACTGGTGGCCATTTTTGGGGCCGTTGCATTACTCAGAGGTGTTTATGAGGTATGGTTCCATGATGACGTCCGACGGCTTCTGGGGCGTTCTCCTGTGTGGCTGTTGACTATGGGAATTTTAGATATTGTAATTGGAGCATTTTTAATCTTTCATCTTGGTATCGGGATGCGTTTGTTACCAATTTTCTTTGCAATATGGTTCATTGTTGATTCATTGACCGGTTTGATTACGTCAGGGTTAATGCGTTCGTTTGACAAACGGTATTTCTGGATCAGCATCGGCTTAGATGTACTCGGTCTTATCGTTGGTATTTTATTATTACTAAAGCCAGTGGTAGCTGCACTAACCTTAGCGACACTGATTGGCATCTACTTCTTCATTGAGGGAGTTCTTCACATTATGCGGGCTTTCTAGAATAAATTAGCGCAATAAAGGGGACCTTGGGTAATGAAGCAAACAGAGACAAATGCTCCGGTTCATAATCGGGGCCTCGTATGGTTGATCAGTGCCATTGTCGCTGCTGTTGTGATTGCAGTTGTGGCGGTTGGTGGCACTGTGTTGTATAAAAATATGACAACAACGAATTACGAATTGGTTGATGCCGCCCAACCGTTGACGTATAAGGGTAAAACGGTCACAGCACACGGGGTAGCTTCGTTCTCACACAAGCAGGCGATCATTACTTCAATGAGTTTTGGCCGTTCTGCAGTAGTGGTAACGGTGGCTCATTACCAGTTTGATAGTAGCAATAAGAAAAAGGCAAAGCCTAACAATATTGCGTTAGCTATCTATCAGCTACCACTTGGTGATTTTGAACGCACGTATGCTAAGCAGTTGGCCACTAACAAGCAGGACAATGTTACTGCGATCAATCAGACGATGAAAGTAGTTAAACCGCAGGCAGGCGTTTACATCGACCATTTGCAGGCTAGTGACCAAAGGCGGCTTAATATCGATGCAACGAGCAGTCAAGCGACGTATCAAAAATTGGAAGACGCGTATGCGAGTGCAAGTCGCAAAGTAAAAACACATACACACTTTACGCCAACTAAACGGGTGTACCAGCGGGCCCATAAATTAAATGCTGGCCAAACTAAACAATTTACAAAACTGGCTGATGCCGTTAAATATATGCAAGAAAAAACTGCCCAATAATTAAATTGAGCAGTTTTTTTGCGCGCTAGGAACAAATTGTTATAATTTTGTAATTTCTTGTTTCGAAATCGGTAGACACCTTGATTACATCGGATTCTCTATATTGTCAGGAACATCGTAAGGGGCGTATAGGCATTAGATTACTTGAATTTTTTTGAAATTTGCACAAATGTTTGCGATAATAGTACTCGATAATCAGTTAAGGGGATGACAATTGATATGCGCATTGTGCCAGATTGTCATCGAAACTTTGAAATGAGGGACGAATAACGCATGAGTACACAGCACCAATCTGCACCAAGTGGGGGAAAACGTTACATTAGTAAAATTAAAATCGCTGCATTAGCGGTGATCGTCAGTTTAATGACCATCAGTGTTGCGAGCCAACCTGCGAAGGCGGAAGCACATCATCATTCAGTCGCAAAGGTGGCCACCAAAAAACAGAGTAGCAAAACACAGGCTACATTTTGGCAAGATCTTGGTTATCAGGGGTCTTACAAACGGCAAAGTACACTAGGCAAAAAGCAGATGTTGAATAATACACTGTTGGTCGTCTTTACGAAAGATCATCAATTTAGGCAGCGTGTGACCACTTCTTTAAGTATGAACGGTATTCAAGAACAAGTGACGGATGGGCAGGTAACCCAAAAGGGAAACGTGTTAACCTTAGTGCCGAAGTCGACGGCAACTGCTGTTTATAAGACTGAAGCGGACTACAAGAAACATGCAGCGTCCAACTATCACCGCAGCGGTGAGGCTTTTAAGAGCCAACTTATCTTTGCGAAAGATGGTCAGCCTTTGCAATACCGGGTTGATGCAAAGCACAAGCGGTTGACTGGATTGAAGAATAAAGTGACCGTTTCAATGAAACAGTCGTCGGCGAATACCTTAGCAACAGCTCAAGATTATATTAAGCCGATTGAAAATCATTAGTCGTTTAGACTAGCTTTATTGCAGTGTTAGCGGTTACAATTATCTGTGAAGGAGTTGTTTAACATGGCAAAAAGTGAACATAAGAAAGTACAAAGTGAGGATGACATCATAAAGGGGAAAGTCTACGACTACAAGCGTGTGCTTGTTGGTGTTGATGATTCTCCGGATGCACAACTAGCTTACCAGTACGCGGTCAAACAGGCGAAGGAAGATAAATCCGAGCTGGTTATTGTTAGTATCCTTGAAGAACAGGATGTTAATGTTTTTACCGCGTTAAGCAAGGAAATGTTGGATCAACAACGAAAGACGATTCAAGAGCGATTAGATAAATATCGTCGGGTCGCCGAAAATTCAGGGGTTAAGTCTGTTAAAACGTTGATTGCTGAAGGTGATCCTGGTGAAACAATCGTCAAGCAGGTAATTCCACAAGTTGATCCAGACCTTGTAATTGTCGGCTCATTGTCTCGTCAAGGGGTTGCCAAGTACTTTGGTAGCCAGGCGGCTTATGTGGCCAAATATTCACCAGTGTCTGTGCTGGTGGTTCGCTAATTAAATTCAATTTTGTTTTGCTGTACCCCACAATGAGGTGCAGCTTTTTTAGTTCTATTAATTGCTGGCATTAATGTAGAGCTGTGAATGGCGCTTACGGTTGTCAATAGTGACACGCTCGTCGTGGGAACGGTTCGAGCCTCCTGAAAACCGGAGTCTTTCACCTCGCCACAAAGCCTCGTAAAAACCGAGTCTTTGTGACCGTCCGTGGTGTAAATTCGGAAAACCACCTCATTAACACCACTTTCACGACTCGGTATCACTATTGACGCCCTTCAGCTCACATATCGGCAAATTTGGCGGCTAGTATTATTAGAAAACCGTATCAACATAACAGAGTCCTAATTAGTCATTATCAGAGTGGAGCTGACTAGAAATAGAGTTCCGTGTTGGCAACACTTGGCGGCGAGAACTTGGCCGCTTAGTGTTGCGGGATGACTTATGAGACGATGAACTTTTCGGCTCATAATCAAGGTAGAAGACTCCAGGTTTTGGGAGGCTGAGACCGGTCCTCATGGAACGGCATTTCTGGCCAGCGCAACGGCAGTACACGGTATGCTAATTTAACTTAATAATAAGGGTGTGAAGTCAACTCGGCTTGATATATAAGTAAAGAAAAAGGATGACACCCAAGAGGGCATCATCCGATGGAAAATTTATTAAATTAAGCTTTATCAACCGCGTGACCACCGAAGCCGTTACGCAATGAAGAAACAACTTTACCAGTAAAGGTATCGTTTTCCATTGAACGGTAACGCATCAATAGTGACATAGCGATAACAGGGGTTGCTACTTGTTGGTTCATTGCTTCTTCAAGAGTCCACTTACCTTCACCAGATGAGTGCATAGTACCCTTGATGTTGTCTAACTTAGCATCGTTAGCAAAGGCATCTTGAGCCAATTCCATCAGCCATGAACGAACAACTGAACCGCTGTTCCAAAGACGGGCAACGGATTCGTTATCGTAGTCAAACGCACTGTGTTCAAGCACATCGAAACCTTCGCCGATAGCTTCCATCATACCGTATTCAATCCCGTTATGAACCATCTTGAGGTAGTGGCCTGAACCAGCTTTACCAGTGTAAAGGTAACCATCTTTTTGGGCGATACCTTCATACAAAGGTTCAAGTGTCTTAAAGGCAGCGGCATCGTTTCCACCAATCATGAAGTTACCGTCGTGACGGGCACCAGATTGACCACCAGAAGTACCACAGTCGAAGAACTTGATTCCTTTTTCTTCAGCCTTTTGAGCATCTGCAACAGAGTCCTTCCAGAAGGAGTTACCACCGTCGATGATGAAGTCACCTTCGTCAAGTAGGTCTAACAATTGGTCAATCGTTGATTCAGTTGGCTTGCCGGCTGGAACCATAACCCATACGACTTTTGGTGATGGTAATTTAGCGACCATGTCAGCAAGTGAGTCGGCACCTTCAGCACCAGCGGTTACTGCTTGGTCGACAAAGTCCTTGTTTAAGTCAAAACCAACAACTTCGTTTTCATGATCCATCATGTTTTCTGCTAAGTTCAGACCCATTTTGCCTAAACCGATTAACCCTAATTTCATTAGAAAGCTCCTCTTTTAAAATAAATTGTCTGTTGCACATGTTGATTATATGAAAATCATTTACAAATATCAAGATAAACTTTTGAAAAAAGGTTTCAAATCGTTTTCGAAAGGTGCTTCAAATCCGTTTGTATCACAGTTTTGCTTGCATTCAAAACTTATTAGCATTACGCTAAACCGAGATTGAAGACGTTTACATATCACTGACACATGGAGGTTACAACTAATGCTTATTCAGCAGGTTCACATCAACAATCAGAGCGATTTACAAGATGTTCGAATTGAAGACGGTGTTTTTAAAGCGATTGATCAGCATTTAACGCCTAAAGATAACGAGCAGGTGATTGACGCAACCGGCAAATTATTATTGCCACCATTGATTGACCCACATGTTCATTTGGACGCTACCCAAACGGCTGGAGATCCTGAATGGAATCAGTCTGGTACATTATTTGATGGTATTCGCATTTGGTCGGAGCGAAAGAAAACGTTAACGATTGAAGATGTTAAAGAACGGGCAAAGGAAACCTTGCGTAAACAGATTGCCAATGGGATTCAGGTTGTGCGTTCACACGTCGATGTAACTGATCCCTCTTTCACCGCCTTAAAAGCACTCTTGGAAGTTAAAAAAGAGATGGCTGATGAGATAGAACTGCAATTGGTTGCCTTTCCACAAGAAGGTATTTTGTCGTTTCCTCATGGTAAACAGTTAATGGAAGAGGCCGTTAAGCTGGGGGCAGACGTCATTGGCGGCATTCCTCACTTCGAGTTCACTCGTGAATATGGTATCGAATCGTTACATTTTATTGGTGACTTAGCTCAAAAGTATGATCGTCTGATTGACGTTCACTGTGATGAAATTGACGATCCTGCATCCCGTCATTTGGAGACTTTGGCAACGATTGCATATGAAACCGGCCTGTCTGATCGGGTGACGGCTAGCCACACGACTGCGCTAGGTTCGTACAACAATGCGTATGCTTATAAATTATTCCGTTTGCTCCGGATGGCAGATATTAACATGATTGCGAACCCGTTAGTAAACACCAATCTAGGTGGGCGTTTTGATACTTATCCTAAACGTCGAGGGATGACGCGGGTTAAAGAACTTAACGAAGATGGCATTAATGTCGCTTTCGGTGAAGACGATGTTCGTGATCCATGGTATCCAATGGGGAATGGCAATATGCTAGATCCTGTTTCGATGGGCCTTCATGTTGGTCATTTAATGGGTTATGACGAGATTAATGGGTCATATCAATTTGTGACCAGCCACGCTGCTAAGGCGCTGCATATTACTGACCATTACGGCATTGAAGTCGGCAAGCCTGGTAACTGCATTGTTTATAACAACAGTGATTTTTACAACGTACTTAATGAACATTCAGAAGTGTTGTATTCAATCCGTGGCGGTCGTGTCATTGCACAGACGACGCCTAAAGTTACTAAACTGAATTTTTAAGCTTGTGAATTTTTAAAGAGATGAATACAGTCATTAAATTCACAAACAGAATTTCCACTTGTGAAATTGACTAGCGTTTATCATTTGGAAACGTCAGCTAAAGACGACAGTGTCAAACAAAGACAGCCTCAATAAAGAGGCTGCCTTTTTATCACAAAATGTTTAATCATTTGTGAAAAGTGTGGTACGCTGAGATTATGATTTTTTCACAAGTGAACGTATTTGCTGACTGAAAGACGGTCGCTACGTCACGGATTAATTAAGGAGATTATTCATGACTGAAGAAACTCGTTACGGTGCTGATGCCGTTGTTGAAAGTTTGATTAACCATAATGTGAAGTATGTTTTTGGTATTCCTGGTGCTAAGATTGACCGTTTATTTGAGCGTTTAGCTCATCCAACTGACCCGCAATCGCCTAAGCTGGTTGTCGCACGACACGAACAAAACGCAGCCTTTATTGCGGCGGGGATTGGCCGACTTACAGGTGAACCAGGGGTAGTTGCAGTTACTTCAGGACCAGGCGCTAGCAATTTAGCAACTGGTTTAGTCACTGCAACAGCTGAAGGCGATCCCGTAGTTGCCATTGGTGGACAGGTTCCACGTAAGGACTTACTACGGTTGACTCACCAAAGTATGGCTAATGCGGCCTTGTTTAAGCCAATTACGAAATTTTCTGTGGAAATTCAAGATCCAGAAAACATTTCAGAAGTGTTGGCTAATGCGTTTGAATCTGCGACTGCAGGCAAACAAGGGGCGAGCTTTGTTTCTTTGCCACAGGATGTGGATGATGCCGAAGTTATCAGCCCAGCGTTAGAACCATTGCAGGCGCCCGTTTTGGGACCGGCAAGCCCTGCCGATATTAGTTTACTGGCCCAGGAAATTCGTAGTGCAAAATTGCCCGTTATTTTGGCTGGCATGCGGGCTTCTTCACCAGAAGTTACCAGTGCGATTCGCCATCTCGTGACAGTTGCCAACATTCCTGTGGTTGAAACGTTCCAGGGTGCCGGAATTATTTCTCGCGATTTGGAAGCCGACCACTACTTTGGTCGTGTTGGGTTATTCCGGAATCAGCCAGGCGATCGTTTGCTAAAACAGGCTGATTTAGTAATTGCCATTGGCTATGATGCAGTTGAATATGAACCGCGTAATTGGAACGCTGAGAAGCAGGCTCGCATCGTTACAATCGATGCGACAGCAGCTCAGTTGGATCAACACTTTCAACCGGAAACACAGCTAGTGGGCGACATTGCCCAGACGTTGGCCATCTTACAACCAGCAATCAAAGGGTATCAGCCCAGCGCCGCTGCTAAACGGACGTTAGCTGAATTTCATGAAGAGTTAACGATGCGGGATCAAAACTTTGAAGCAAGTGATGAAGACGCAACTGTGCAGCCATTAGCGCTCGTGGCCGCTCTGCAGGATCACGTTACCGATGATATGACTGTGAGTGTTGATGTGGGGAGCCATTACATTTGGATGGCGCGTCATTTCCGCAGTTATGAACCGCGGCATCGGTTGTTCAGCAACGGGATGCAAACATTAGGTGTTGCCTTACCATGGGCAATCGCTGCGGCACTGGTACGACCAAATCATCAGGCTGTTTCTGTTTCAGGCGACGCCGGTTTCTTATTCTCCGGGCAGGAGTTAGAAACGGCGGTTCGCTTAGGGCTCAATATTGTGCACATTATCTGGAACGATGGTCATTATGATATGGTAAAGTTCCAGGAAGAAATGAAATATGGTGTAGATGCAGCGGTTGATTTTGGTCACGTTGACTATGTTAAGTACGCCGAGGCTTTTGGTGCAACGGGATTACGGGTTAACAAGCCAACTGATTTGAACAAAGTGCTGGACCAAGCCTTTGCGACTAAGGGACCGGTAATTGTTGATGTGCCCGTTGATTACTCACATAATCAAGAGCTTGGCAAGACGCTGTTGCCAGATCAATTCTAGAAAACATCGATAGCACAAAGGGAGTTTAGGTTAATGAAAGATACGGAAACGTTATATCAGCACGGAACCTTGGCACTGTTAGTTCCAGGGCTGTTCGACGGCACAATCACAGCGAAAGAACTGCTAAGCCATGGTGATACAGGCATTGGCACACTAGCCGGTCTGGATGGTGAAGTAGTCATTGTTGATGGACAGGCTTTTCAAGCTGCAACTGATGGTTCAGTCAACGCGGTCAATGGTGATGCGACGATGCCATTCGCTTCAGTCCATACGTTTGATAATCAATTGCCTAAGACACCATTGGCGGCCATGACGATGCCAGCATTTACGACCTGGTTACAAACGACAGCTGGTTTGAAAAATGCCTTTGCGGGCATTGTGATGACTGGGACCTTTAACCGAGTACACGTACGGGTGGCACCTAAGCAAACAAAACCGTATCCACCACTGACAACGGCGACTGCCGCTCAGCCAGAATTTACGCGAGAAGATGTTCAGGGAACTGTTGTTGGTTACTTTGCCCCAGCATTGTATGCGGGTGCGACTGTCGGCGGCTTTCACTTGCATTTTATCAGTGGCGACCATCAATTTGCCGGTCACCTGCTTGATTTTACCGTCATGACAGGCGAGGTGACTGCGCAAGTATTACCAAACTTGATGTTACATTTGCCGACAGATAACAGCGACTTTATGAAAGCTGACATCAAATTATCCGGTTTAAATGATGCTATTAATGAAGCAGAAAAATAGTGCTCTTAGAATTTGTTTAATTAAAAACGACGTTGAATTTCCGTTTTTGTGGGAAATTCAACGTCGTTTTATTTGTTCTAATAGTAGTTTTGGCAATCTTGAAGGTAAAAGGTCGATGGAGTGAAGTTGTGGCGAAACAGAGTTCCGTGTCGGCAACACTTAATGGGTCGGTTTTACCATTTAGTGTTGCGGGATGCCTTATGAGACGTGGTTTTCGGCTCATAATTAAGGTTGAAAACCGCGTTTTAAGCGGGTTGAGACCGGTCCTCAGGGAACGGCGTTTTGCAATAATGTAACGGCATTTAACGGCATTACCAAGTTTCTTAATGAAATGAATCTAAACGTCCAGTGAGCCGGAGAGTAATTGATCGATGACATTAAGAACCCCTTCATCATTGTTAGAGTCTGTCCGATGCGGTGCCTTTGTCAGCACATCGGCATGAGCATTGGCCATGGCATACCCGTGCGGTGTCATCGTTAACATATCGAGATCATTCTCATTATCACCAAACGTCATGATCTCATCATTTTGAATACCGTAACGTTCTTGTAAATGCTGTAAACCAGTTTCTTTTGATACTCCGGAAACACCAATATCTTCAGTGTTAAAACCAGAATTCATTGCAGATAAACCAGGCTGAAGTTGAGTGATCATTTCTGGAATCACTGCCTCGGTGTTAACCGTTTGATCGAAACTAACAGCGATTTTAACCAGTTGATCATCCAGAGTCGCAGGATCGACATCAAAAAGGTGGTCCAAACGAATCAGTGAATTATAGTATCGTTTGATCAATTGGAAAATTGGCTCTGGCGTTTCGCTATCTACGTAAGCGCGGTTAACGCCAGATAATGTCGTGAGTGTCATTGGCTGTGGGTAATGCTGTTTCAACACCGCCAAGGTTTGATTGACTAACTGATGAGGGATTTCACTGGCGAATAATAATGAATCTCGAGCATGTACAATTGCGCCATTGTCTGAGATGAAATCCATTTGATCTTTGAAAGGTAGAAACTGATCAACAAGTCGCTGAAATTGTGAACCGCTGGCTGCGGCAAAATGAATGCCCTTTGCACTTAACTGGCGGAATTGTTGTGCAAATCGAGCACGATTGTAGTCATTTTCGTCATTTAGAAAGGTGCCGTCCATGTCAACGGCAATGAGCTTGATGGTCATATTGTAAAACTCCTATTCAATAAGATGTTGTAATATACAAAGCTAGCTTAGATATTCAGTGGCAATTTGCTTGTATACGTCAATTAAGTGCAAATAATCGCTTAAATCGACATATTCGTTAACCCGGTGAGCACTGTCCCACCGACCGGGTCCGAGGACAATAATGGGGAATTTGTTATCTGCTTTTGTATATTCAGAAGCATCCGTAGCACCGTGAATCACGGATAATTCTGCTGGCCGTTTTGTCGCTTTCGCTAAGGCATCACTGGCAATCTTAACCAGTGAAGATTCACGATCTGAAATAACAGGGAAGAAACTGAAATCGACAGTCAGTTTTAACTGAACGCCGGGTTCCTGATTGAGTTTGTCGATAATTTGTTGCAGTCGGTCAATGATTTTGGTGTTGTCAAATTCTGGAATAGGCCGAATGTTACCCTCTAAGTGTGCTTGACCAGGAATTGAATTGACCTGATCACCACCGTTGATGACAGTGACAGAATGGACAACTGGGCCCAGAACGTCACTGGTTGGCGCATCATCAAATGCATGGTTTTCTTCATTAATAAACTTGACTAGATTGGTAATGGCATTGATGCCTTTTTCGGGCATGGAAGAATGAACGGATTTACCAATTGAATCAACAGAATAATCAATGGAACCGTTATGAGCAAAAATAATTTGATCACTGGTTGGTTCGCCAACAATCATGGCGTCCACGCGATCGACATAGCCTGCCTGCGTTAACATTCGTGAACCAGGGGCACCATACTCTTCGCCAACAGTAGCTAGAAATTGTAGTTTACCGGTTTTGGGTAATCCGGCATCATGTAGGTCGATCAGAGTGGTTACCATAGCAGCAAGACCGCTCTTCATATCTGCCGCACCGCGACCGAAAAGTTGACCATTCTCAACATGGGCTGCCAACGGTGGAAAACGCCAATCATCATGTTCGTCAGCTGCTACAGTATCCTGATGACCCGTCAACATTAACGTTTTGCCAGGTTTACCCGAGTCCAGTTCAGCAAAAAGATTTGTTCTACCATCCTGATAAGGAATTTTTTTTGCTGTAATGCCATGCTGACCGAGTTCAGTGATGATCCTGTCTGACATGGCTTCTTCATGGCCATTGCGTGAATCAATTTTGATGAAATCTGTCAACAGTGTTAATACTTGTTTTTCTTCCATAGATTCTCAAACCACCTTTTCTAAACCGATTACATCCTTTATAGCACTTATTTCGATTAAAAGTGGCGGTTTGTGTAAAAAAGCTAATTTACGCTTATTCGTCCTGTTTGACGATCTTGAAATTACAACTTGATGCGGAAAACGAAAATGTCTGAAAATCGTTATGGCTTTTTTCATGAGAATTGTGCAAACGTCTGTGAAATCCTATACCAATCTTTCGAGTGCCTTTATATATAGGCGATTAGCCCGTAACCAATTTCAACGATTGATGAGAGAAAAAACGCGATTTAATTGTTTTCTCATAATATACTGGTTGTCGAGCTAATTGTGAACAGGTATGGTGTGAAGCATAGACCAATCGATATAAATATGTACTAAAGGCCTATATACTTAGATTGAAAAGGTGATACCAATGGACGAAACAAGAATTAATCAATTAGGTGTAGAACTTTATGCTGACGGCGCAGATATTGACCAAATGGTTGATGCGTACAAATCAGGTTTAGTGACTGGGTTTACAACCAACCCATCCTTAATGAAGGCTGCCGGAGTCACGGACTACATTGAGTTTGCACATCAAGCTGTTGCAAGCATTCCGGATTTACCAATTTCATTTGAAGTATTCAGTGATGATTTTGACGATATGGAAGAAGAAGCCCATATTATCAGTCATTTCGGAACACACGTGTATGTGAAAATTCCGGTCATGAATTCTTTAGGTGAATCAAGCATTCCGTTGATTCACAAATTGTCTCATGATGGCATTAAGGTTAACGCAACTGCTATTTTTACAGAAGAACAAGTTCGTCATGTGCGTGATGCTCTTGATGAAACAACAGGTGGGATTGTTTCGGTCTTCGCCGGTCGGATTGCTGATACTGGTGTGGATCCGCGACCATTAATGTCGAAATATGCTGATATTGTTCACTTTAAGCCTAACTTGAAACTGTTGTGGGCAAGTCAGCGAGAAGTTTACAACATTATGCAGGCGGCACAAACGCACACAGACATCATTACTTGCACGCCAGATTCATTGAAGAAGCTGACGTT
The DNA here is from genome assembly GCF_021654115.1 of Furfurilactobacillus milii. Lineage (GTDB taxonomy): Bacteria > Bacillota > Bacilli > Lactobacillales > Lactobacillaceae > Furfurilactobacillus > Furfurilactobacillus milii. Next base: position 29,850 of record NZ_JAIWJF010000003.1, read on the forward strand.
ATTGGGCAAACCATTGGCCGAGTATTCATTAGATACAGTTAAACGCTTCAAAGCCGACAGCCAGGCACTTGGCTTCAAGATTTTGACTAAGTAGCCACCGACTTATGACTATCATTAATTTTTATTGCAACACACGATTTTTGAGAAAATAACACGACAAAACGGTCATCACTATCTCTGGGAAAGGTAGTGATGACCGTTTTGTGTCCATTAAGTTGTAGCGTTAAAAAAACTCAGGAAAATGAGTCTGAAGCTTGGCTGCCAAACGTTCACGGTGTTTGTAAAGGGTCGGCCTGGAAACATGAAGCGACTTAGCGGCCTGACTAATGGTCATTTCTTCATCAAGCAAAAGGCTTAGCAGGTTTTTTTCTGTTGGTGTGCAAGTCGCGATTAATCGATTAATAAAATCATGGGTTTCTATGTTGATTGCCGTTGCCTCCGTGTTTTGAAGCTGGTTGACTACAGCATCACTGAGTTCACTTTGATGGCTTAACCGACGAGTGCTAGCGCGCAACCAGTCTAAAAGGCGCCAGTAGAGCCGTTGATAAGCGTAGCGACGCAAGGCGTCGGCGTCATGGTCTCCGAAGGCATTCACATAGTCTTTAAATACCGCCACGTAGATGAGACGGCCCTCAGAAACAGCATCGTCAAAATTTGGATCCCCATGGCGTACGTTGAGACGTTTTAGAACGCCATACAGAACACGGTTGTTACTTTCGTGTGTGATAAAGGCGAAGGCTTGTTGTGTTAATTGTTCATCTTCATTAAGAATGGGCATGTAATTTCCTCATTTGATTTTGATTGTTGCCTTGTACACAGACACAGTCAAAACGTTTATTTTTTCGTCGAAGGCCGTTGACGTAAAGGAGAATAACGTGCTGATGGACAATACACCATGCTGTAAATTCGAACTGAGGAATAGCAAAGAGAATATGTGAAATCGCTTCATTGTTTGAACTAGACCAATATATCTGACACTGTTATCTAAATCCGTTTAATCAATTTACGGTTGCCAGTCTGATGGGAATTAAGGGCATGAAAGATTGTAAATTTACTAAACGGATATAAAGCGCTTAATTGGTGCCGTGAAATTATTTTCTAAAATATTATGGACAAATGTTCATAGCTCCTGATATACTGATGTTAGACAAATGAAAGGGGTTTCATAAAATGACATTAACTGTTGCACAACTCGCAAAATACATGGATCACACAATGCTTAAACCAGAAGCAACTTCGGCAATGATTGATAAAACTGTTGCGGAGGCTCGCGAATACAACACTGCTTCCGTATGTATCAATCCGTACTGGGTTGCCCGTGTTCACAAAGGACTTGAGGGAACAGACATTGCTACTTGTACTGTAATTGGTTTCCCACTGGGAGCTTCAACGACCACAACAAAAGTTTTTGAAACCAACGATGCCATTGATAACGGTGCCGACGAAATTGACATGGTTATCAATATTGGTGAACTAAAATCTAATAATGATGAAGCCGTTTTGGCAGATATTAAAGCCGTGGCAGAGGCTACTCATGCCAAGGGTAAATTGCTTAAGGTGATTATTGAAAATGCATTATTAACGGATGAAGAAAAACGGCGGGCTTCCGAGTTGACCGTTAAGGGTGGCGCTGATTTTGTTAAAACGTCGACTGGATTTTCCACTTCTGGCGCTAAGGCCGAAGATGTTCGTTTAATGCGTGAGGCAGTTGGTCCTGACTTTAAGATTAAGGCAGCCGGTGGCATGCACAGCTTGAAGGATGCGTTAGCAATGATCGACGCAGGTGCTAATCGTTTAGGTGTCTCTGCATCAGTTGCAATTCTTGAAGAAGCAAAGGCACAAACGGCAACGGTTTAACAATAGGCATTCTCAACAAAATGTAAGCGCTTGCTTGGCAAAAAAGATAAGTGATTTTAGATAACTGCCCATTAATATGAGCGTAAGCGAGACAGGAAAGGACTTTCAAAAATCATGGCATACAAACGAATTTTTGCAATTGTAATGGATTCAGTCGGTATTGGGGAGGCCCCAGACGCAGCGGACTTCGATGATGTCGGTGCTGACACACTTGGACATGTTGGCGCATTTTATGCGGGGGACTTGGCACTGCCCAATTTGGGTAAGTTGGGACTGAGCAACATTCGTCCCGATAAGCCGATTCAGGGCGTACCAGTCGCTAATCAAGCCATTGGTGCGTTTGGCAAAATGCGTGAAGTTTCTGCTGGTAAAGATAGCATGGACGGTCATTGGGAAATGATGGGGCTGCCTGTGAGAAAGCCTTTATCGACTTTTCCAAACGGATTTCCAGAAGAAATCATTAAAAAGCTGGAAGATTTCTCTGGTCGCCATGTAATTGTCAACAAGCCTTATTCAGGAACTGACGTTATTCATGATTACGGTGAACAACAGATGAAGACCGGCGAATTGATCGTTTACACTTCTGGAGATTCAGTGCTTCAAATTGCCGCCCATGAAGATGTTATTTCTGTTAAAGAGCTGTACAAAATTTGTGAGTATGCGCGTTCACTAGTTAACGGACCAGAATGGACAATCGGTCGAATTATTGCGCGTCCTTACGTTGGTCCTGACAAGGATCACTTTACTCGGACGGCTAACCGTCACGACTTCAGTCTAGAACCAATTGGCGAAACGGACATGGACCGCTTAAAGGCGGCTGGACTTGATGTGATTGGTGTGGGTAAAATTAATGACATTTTCTCCGGTCATGGCATTACCAAGGGCTACCACAATGAAAGCAACATGGACGGAATGGATCATGTGGACGAAGTTATGGCTAGCGACTTCCATGGTTTCTGCTTTACGAACTTGGTCGATTTTGACGCAATGTATGGTCACCGCCGTAATCCAAAGGGATTTGGTCAGGCTTTAATGGACTTTGACCAACGGTTGACCAAGGTATTGGCAAACCTAAAGGATGACGATTTGCTCATGATCACAGCTGATCACGGTAACGATCCTGGCTACCGTGGTACAGATCATACACGTGAATTCGTTCCTTTGTTAGCGTACTCACCATCTATGAAGCACGCTAATCAGTCATTGGGCATTCGTCCAACGTTTGCTGATATGGGTGCAACAGTATTGGAAAACTTTGGTGTGCAAGGGAATAGTGAAGGCACCAGTTTCTTGAGTGAAGTCAGCAATGGCGAAACGGTAAAGTAAACCTTTCGAATGAGGAGGATGCACAATGAGTACACATATTGGTGCCAACATGGGCGATTACGCTGATACAGTTTTGCTGCCCGGAGATCCACTGCGGGCAAAGTATATCGCTGAAAACTTTTTGACCAACGCAAAACAGGTGAATTCGGTTCGAAATGCTTTTGGTTACACTGGTGAATATAAAGGCCACCGTGTTTCCGTTCAAGGATCAGGGATGGGGATTCCATCCATGTCCATTTACATTAATGAATTAGTTAAATTCTTCGGTGTGAAAACAATCATTCGGGTCGGTTCGTGTGGCGGCATGGCGCCGGATGTCCACTTACGGGATGTGCTGTTGGCATCTGGCTCAACAACTGACTCCGCTGTAACTGCGAATACATTTGGACCAGGCATCCATTATGCACCGCTAGCCAACTTTGAATTGCTGGACACAGCTTTTCATGAAGCTCAGAAGATGGGCATTAAGCCCAAAGTAGGTGACATTTTTGCCGCGGACCGTTTCTATAATGACGAGCTGGACATGAAGAAGTTGGCTGATTATGGCGTTATCGGCACCGAAATGGAATCAGCAGGGTTATACTTATTGGGTGCCAAACTTCACTTCCGTGCACTGTCTGTGTTGACGGTCAGTGACTTAATCTTTGGCGAAGAAAAAACCACGGCGGAGGAACGCGAAAAAACGTTCAACGACATGATTAACATTTCGTTAGCAACAGCGATTGCTGGTAAGTAACGCAACATTGAGTTTGAAATGTTTAGGAAGACATTGGTTAGTCAATAAAGGGCGAATGGTTCGGCGATTTGCCAAATCATTCGCTCTTTGTTGATTGCCTGTACTGAAATCATTTCCAGTCATAACGTGATGTTAACTGCAATCGTGACAGGGATTCCGAAACCGTGGGACGAAAAGAGGAAATGTTCGTGGAAACAGATGATCAAAAAACGGCAGATAGTCTTAAGGCAGCGACCTTGTACTACCAAAACAATTGGGGACAAGGCGAAATTGCAACCGAAATGAACATTTCACGTGCAACGGTTTCACGCTTATTGCAGTACGCAAGAAGGACTGGCCTGGTTAAAATTGAAATTGCTGCCCCGATGACACCGGTAGCTACGTTAACGGTGCAGCTTCAAGAAAAGTATCAGCTGGCGCATTTGCTAGTTGTGCCAACACAAGGAGCGGGTACCCCTGATTTATTGTCACGTGTTGGAAAGGCAGCCGCAGAATATATTGAATCGATTGTAACGACAGATGACATTATCGGACTTGGGTGGGGTAAAACCATCCATCAAGTGGCAAATCATTTGGATCCTAAGGATGTTAGCGGCATCACCGTTGTTCAGATGAAGGGTAGCGTGGCAAACACGCAGAGTAATAACTTTGCGTTTGAAAGTGTTAATACGTTTGCTAACGCATTTCATACGTTGCCGCAGTACCTACCGCTGCCCGTTATTTTCGATCACCAACAAACAAAAGAATTAGTTGAACAGGATACACACATTAAACACATTATTGAACTGGGTAAAAAGGCTGACATTGCGGTTTTTACTGTTGGCACAGTTCGCGATTCAGCGTTGCTATTTAAGCTGGGATACTTCACTCAAGCCGAACAGGCGTATTTACAAGATCATGCTGTTGGCGATGTATTTTCCCGTTTTATTAATGCCCAAGGTCAGTTGGTTGATACAAATATTGATCAGCGAACGATTGGTATTCCACTGGATGCGCTTGCCAATATTCCACATAGCGTGTTAGTGGCGGCCAATCCTGCCAAGGTACCTGCTGTACACGGTGCTGTTACAGCCGGTTATGCGAACACGTTGATTATTGATCAAGGGAGTGCAACTCAGCTATTAAACTATGACCCAGTTCACTAAGTGATGGAGGTCAGTAACCATGAGAATGGTCGATGTAATTGATACGAAACGTAATGGTGGGGAACTAACCACTGAGCAAATCGAATTTTTTATTAACGGGTATACAAAAGGTGACATTCCGGACTATCAGGTTAGCGCACTATTAATGGCGATTTATCTAAAAGGAATGACAAAGCAGGAAACGGCCACCATGACAATGACCATGTTGCATTCGGGAGATCAGTTGGATTTGAGCGATATTCATGGCGTCAAGGTGGACAAACATTCGACTGGAGGTGTTGGCGACAAGACCAGCATTCCATTAGCGCCTTTGGTAGCCTCGGTTGGTATTCCAGTGCCAATGATTTCTGGGCGCGGCCTTGGTCATACGGGTGGCACGTTGGATAAGTTGGAGGCCATTCCTGGTTTAAAGGTTGAAATTAGCGAAGCATCATTTAAACAGCAGTTGCGCGATGTTGGTTGCGCCATTGTCGGCGCAACTGGAAACATTGCTCCAGCAGACAAGAAAATTTACGCACTACGTGATGTAACTGATACGGTTGACTCCATTCCACTGATTGCTGGCTCGATCATGAGTAAAAAAATTGCCAGTGGAACAGATGCCTTAGTTTTGGATGTTAAAACGGGGAGTGGCGCCTTTATGAAAACAGAGGCGGACTCAGTTGCATTAGCCAAGGAACTAGTCGGTATTGGTAAAAGTGTTGGTATGAATGCAATGGCGGTTATTTCCGACATGAATCAGCCATTAGGGAACGCCATTGGTAACGCCTTGGAAATTGAAGAGTCAATTGCATTATTAAAGGGCAATGGCCCAGCCGATTTGCTTGATTTGGTATTAACAATTGGCAGTCAAATGGTTGTCATGGCAAATAAGGCAACCGATCTAGATGCCGCCAGAAAAATGCTACAGCAGCATATTGATGATGGCTCCGCTTTGACCAAGTTCAAAGAAATGATCATCGCTCAGGGTGGTGACGGTCGCGTGATTGAAAACCCAGCAATGATGCCTCAGGCAACCTATCAAATGCCGATATTGGCGGCTCGTGATGGCGTTATCACCAAAATGAAGGCAGATGAAATGGGCATTGCTGCGATGATGCTCGGTGGTGGCCGGCAGAAGAAGGATGATCAATTGGATTATGCTGTCGGTTTGACGTTGTCCAAAAAGGTTGGTGACGAAGTTCATCAGGGCGACACGATTTTGACAATTCACAGTAACCGAGAGGATGTTAGCGATGTCCAGCAATTGATTGAAGCAAATATTGCAATTGGTGATGAGGCGCAGCCGTTGACACTCATCCATGAGGTTGTCGATTAAAGATTGGTTTTGGAACAAGTGTTGTTTGCTCAAGTAACAGTTGAATTTAAGCTTGATAGAGGCGAGTTTTCTTAGGCCGGTCAGTGAAGTAGGCCGATGCCATCATTATATTAAAGAAGGCATGTTGAATATTGGGTCTCACGCTTGAATCTGTGTGTGATTATTGCTAAACTACTCTAGAAAATAACTGTCCGACAGTGAGCGGACCTTTTTTGGAGGCAAGACCATGATGTTTTTGATGATGCGTTTTTTCAAACAACAAGTTGCGGGCATCGTGGCCCCTCAGTCATTTTCCGCAAATATTGTTAATTATAAGCGTTGCTGACACTACTGTGTTGGTAGCGCTTTTTCTTAGCAGCAAACGGAGGAAGAGACATGAAGCAAACAGCATCAGAAGCATCACACAGTATGAGTTTTTGGGATCAGACGGCGACATGGATTGGAGCCAATGCCAACAACGGCACTTGGTATGTTGGTGGCGTATTGGCTGCACTAGGACTAGGTGGAGCGATGAAAGTATTAATGATCACCGGTCCAGTCGCTTATCTGTTACTGGCTCTCGTCGGGTATATGGGGTTTCAAACGCGACGCTCTACAATGGCTTTGACGAATATTTCGTTTGGTCGTTGGGGTAGCGTTGGGCCGTCATTAGTCAATGTGGTTCAGTTTATGGGTTGGGCTGCGGTAAACACGTTTATTGCAGCCGGTTCTATTAGTTATTTGCTTCATGATCTACTAGGCTGGCCAGTTTTTGGTCAACGCGGCGGATTAAAGGGCATTATCTTTGGTATTTTGATGATGTCAATCTTGCATCTGATTAGCATTTCACTCGGCCAACGGTCCGTGCGGATTATCGAGCGTGTTGGGATTGTGTTGGTAATTTTACTGGTACTGTGGGAAACATGGGCGGTTTTTCAAACCGTATCGTTGAATCAGTTGACTCAGTGGCAAGTGCCAGTTAAGTTCCATTTGCCGACTGGTAATGCGATCGATACGTTAGCGGCGTTTAACCTTGCTTGGGTGACTGCTGGTGCGGACTTCACCAAGTTTGCTAAGAATAAGACGGCTGCCACCGTAGCGCCGTTTGTTGGCGGCACAGTTGGACTGTTCTGGTTTGCGCTCGTGGGTATCATTGCTACTATTGGTGCGGCGGTGACGCTGCACAGCTTTGATCCCAATGCATCTGACCCAAGTACAGTGGCTTCACGTCTTGGTCTAGGTATTTTGGCAATGATTGTGATTGTATTGACGAGTACCACTGCAAACGCAGTTAATCTAATGGCTGCCGGCACGGCATTAACTAACATCTTTAAACGACTTCGGCTTACACCAGCTTTATGGTTAGTGACGGTGTTAGCGACACTGATGACATTGATTCCTTTATGGTCTAACAGCTTTTTGGGTGTGTTCACGATGTTTTTGGATTATGTGGGCATGATTTTGGGACCGGAGATTGCCATTATTTTAGTTGATTATTATCTTATCCATGGCGCACACTATACCGATAATATGTTTGCTAACGCACCAAGGGTGAACTGGTTAGCCTATGTAAACTGGGGCTTAGGAATATTGAGTTATTTCTTGTTACGCCAAGTCGGTTGGGTAACAAACACAGTCGGTGCAACGGTATTTGCAATGCTCATTACAGCTAGTCTACATTTGGTACTGAGCCGGTTAACGGTAAAATTAAGGAATACGGTACCTGAAAATAATTAAATAAATATCGCGGGTGCGGCGACTGCGCTTTTCAATGGTCGTTGATAATATATAATCCGTTTACAAACGTTAAACGCAGCATATTAATGATGATAACGTCATTAATATGCTGCGTTTAATTTTTTGCTGGACCGGTACTTTTGTGAGTTTATTGCCGTCTAATGAATTGCATTAATGAAAATTAATCGTTATTCTACCGATACATTATTTTTAAGGGGATCAAGAATGAGCCAGCAACAATTTTCAACCGCCAGTTTACGCGATCAAACAATCGATTTACGAGTATCAACATTTATTAATCATTTATGGACCACACAAGAAACTATTGCTGACTTCGAAATCAGTTTAACAACGACCTTGCTGGTTTTACCTGTGACCGTGAAGCAAAAACGACTAACGTTGATTCTGGATTATCGGCTGGGACCATTATTGGTGCGCCGACCGTGTGGTACGCTGATGCGAGAATTGATGGCTAAAAACAGTCGGACTCGCCAACAAATGGCGATTGCCCATCATTTTTTGGGACAACAACATTACACACCTTACGTAAACGGTAAATATGGTTTTGTACCAACCGCGGGATCAACGATGCGAGAGACTGGCTGGTTAGGATTTTACAAATTAGTTCAGATTCGTCGCTTGACTCATGAGACCTTGCTTATTTTTAAAAATAACATGAAGCTCATCTTACCGTTGTCACATTATTTTATGCTGCAACGATTAAGAGATGCGGCGACGATTATTCAATTACAAAAAGAACAGTTAGAATTAATGGTTGAAAATAGTGGTTTTGATCGGTGTCGGCCGAATTTCACCAATAAGTTGGCTCAAGTATTAGGAATGCGACCCGAACAAGTTTTGCATGACGAAACAGAATTTTATGCACACACGGTCGAAGTTTTAATGGTGGCAGGGTTAGAAGATTTCCTAGTGGACGGCTATGATGCTGTGCTCAATTTAGACCGTGAAACGATTGCAAAGGAAGCCCGTCAGTTTTTAAGAGGACACGGGCATTTAATTGTGCCGAAAACACGCCACTTTGTGTCAGATAAGGACGACGAGACAAACTAGTTTTTCTATGAAAGCGAATTCCGTAGCGTTATGATAAAGACAACAAAACAACACAAAGAGAGGCTTTCGCAATGAGTTTTACGACACCGATTACGAAACAAGAACAACAGGTTTTTCATGACTATCAGATTCCTGTACATGATCCATTGGGTGTATTCGACAGTTTGAAGCAGGTTCCTAGTATGACAGGTAATTTTGAGGGTAGTGACGTTGATTTGAACGATTTACTGTTAGACTATGTTGCCGTTCAGTTAGATTTTAACCGCTTAGTGGATACCATTAACCAGGAGTGGTGGTCGCAGTTACAAACATGGCATAAGTTAACTGGGGATCGTTTATCAGCTAACACGAAAGCACATGCTGATCAGTTCGGTCCGTTTGAACAAGAACGGGTTCAGTTAGCAAAACAGGCGGAGCAAGGGTTCCCTCAAGAACTGCTTAAAAAGCCACGTAGTGAATGGCGGTCTCAAGATCTGTTTGGCTATGATTACATTATGTTCCAGGTTGATTTAAAGTGGGAATTCTTTAACATCATGGAAATCCTGGCAAATATTAATCCAGATGTAAATGTCGAAACGGTCGCAACTGAAATTCAGGCTAAGTTAGCACCAAAGCATGGTCCAAAAGAACGCAAAGTTGACATGAATGAGAATCATGGTCAGCAAGGGCCTCAAAATGATACAGATGGCTCTCAAAGCAACGACATAGCTGGAAAGGAGCAGTGAACATGCAATATGTGACCCCTTTAAGTCAGACAGACAAGAAACTGTTTCACCAGCGTGGCGTGAGTGTGGATGACCCGTTAGCAGGCATTAAGGGGTTATCGGACCAACATCTAACAGGCTTGGTCAATGGTCAACAGTTTGATTTAATGGCTTATTTGAACAATGTATTTGTTTGTCAATTGCAGACGTTCGCGTTGACTGAAGATTATAATGTTTTGGAGCAGCTGGAAAATGAAACCAATTTGGTACATTTTTCTAATGGCAGTCAGGCATTACACAACCGTTTAAAAGCACTCATGGTTAATCAAACCGAACTACTAAAAGATTATGAGCTGCTACACGAACAAGTTCGCGCCAATTACTATGCGGCTGAACCTGACGATTTATCTTCCAAACAATTGAACGGCACCGCGACTAACTTAGAGTTAGCGTTTCATGCCTTGTTGGGGATGAGTGCAGATAGCCAGTGGTTGATGGAAGTTGGTATGCAGACACTGCGGGTGCTTAATCCTGTACTGACAACTGAGATGATTCAGCAGATTAGCGCTTCAATTATGATGCTGGTTGAGAAAAATGATGGTTAATTGTTGTTAATAAAGGTTTTGCCATTGTGGTACTTAGTGGTTCACTAACATTTTCCATTGCCAAAATTGTCTCTTGCTTTGGAACGATTCAAGCTTTTCACATTAGGCACGGGATTGCGAAAACACATCCCCTTCATAACCGGTTCAGTCTATAAATACGTCATAACCCGCCGAACGCACACTACTTTCACAACTTTTGTTTTATTTTGATGGCCTCCAGTTAACACAACCAGTAGGGTGCGTGTCAAACGGAAAAGTCATTTACGTTTCAATCGTAAATGACTTTTTTGTTACTCAACAATTGTTTGCTTGTCTATTGTTTCTCAAACTAGAATCTGAACGAAATTAAATCGTCACCTATGTTGATGCATTACGTCAGGGTATAGGTACGATAAATTATTGGTATTGGTAACGTAAGCGCTTTCATCCGATAATGAAATTGCACAACATAATCACATTATTGCTTTGTGATTCAGCGAGCATAAAACATTATCGGAGGATGGCTAACATGTCAGAATATAAGATTATCTATGATGATGAACTAAAAGTTGGGATGACAGGGGAGTTTTCAAAACGCGTCACAAAGCAAGACGTTGAAAAATTTGCAGAAGTTACTGGTGATTACAATCCGATGCACATGGATGATGAATTTGCAGCTAAGACTCAATTTCATGGACGAATTGCGCATGGGATGATCTCAGCTGGAATGATTTCTGCCTGTTTAGGCACGAAGATGCCAGGCCCTGGCGCAATCTACCTTGGCCAGACATTAAGATTCGATCGGCCAGTTCATTTTGATGATGTGTTGGTTGTTAAAGCTGAAGTCACAAAGATTGTTGAAAAACCGCACTTTAAGATCGCCACAATTTCTACCATCGTGACGAATCAAGATGGCGAGATTGTGACAGAGGGTGAAGCCACGATTATGCCGGCTAAGCGCGAGGAGCTGTGACATAAGTCCGTTTTGAGAATGAGCATTAACGTAAAACTGGCCGATTCCCTCACTTTGGGAATGGTCCAGTTTTGGGTTAAGCGGAATTCTCAGGACTTTGGAACGTGATATTACTCGAAGCGTTCACGCCAAACAAAATTATGTTATACCTCCTTAGATGAGTGCAAGATTGGTAATTAAATATTGAACGATAAAAATGGCGTCTCGTAAATTTTACGAGGCGCCGCTTTTGGTAACCAACAATGGTTTTTCAGATTAACACGTGTGAATGAGTTATCTGTTACCAAGCATTATTTTTGTGGAAAAGCAGGTTTGCGCTTTTCAAGGAAGGCGGTCATTCCTTCCGTTTGATCTTCGGTGGCGAATGTTTGGGCCCACATCTGAGTTTCAAAATCGATGGCCGTATCTAATGGTAAATCAGCAGCCCGGTCAATGACGTATTTTGCCATGCCAACAGCAATCAGACCATTCTTGATGACTGTGTTTGCCAGTGCGTGAACCTTGTCCATTAATTCATCAGGTTCAGCAATTTCTTCGATGATGCCAACCCGATAGGCTTCCTGAGCATCAACCATGGTACCGGTTGCGATCATTTCCTTGGCTTTACCACGACCAACTAAACGAGTTAAGCGTTGTGTACCACCAAACCCTGGGACAATACCGAGTGTAACTTCAGGTTGACCAAACTTAGCCTTGCTGGAACCGACTCGAATATCACAAGAACTGGCCAACTCCAAGCCACCACCGAGACAGTAACCATTGACAGCAGCAATGGTTAATTGAGGCAGATTTTCAATCTTACCAAATGACTCATGTGCCAACTTGGATAGGGTCGCTGCTTGTAGCGAATTCATATCACGCATTTCGAAAATGTCAGCGCCAGCTACAAAGGCCTTTTCACCAGCCCCGGTAATGACTAGCACCTTGATTAGATCTGCATTGTCACGGACTTCATCTAAAGCTTGGCCAATTTCTGTCAGGGTTGCTGTGTTTAACACATTCATGGATTTAGGACGGTTAATCGTCAGGGTGGCAATCTCGTTGTCTACATGAAGCAATACATTTTCGTACGTTTTAGCTTTAATCATCGTTAGTAACATCCTTTCGTTTGAGAAACAAGTTACCAGCGAGCACTTTCAATTCACATCATACAAAGATTTTGTGAATTTGCAAGTTACCTCACAAGAAATAGGTCGTGATGGTAAAATTTGAAATGCGATTAAACCAGCGTTTAAAGACATGATCAGAAATTGATTCTAAAAAGTTTTGCGGCTAAGCTTGTGAAAAAATAGGAAAATGATGTTGCTTTTAACCGTGAGGTCCACATTTTTGCCGATTATAACTTATGGTTATGTACACAATAAGAAACCGTAAGCGTTTACATCGAAAAAATCGTCCGTTATAGTTCAAATTGTTAAAAAATCGAATTGCTTCGTGCTTAATTTGACAATGAATGAACGAACCCCGCACGGCGTGATTCAACAGACGACGAGGAGGCAGTGATGATGAGTGGCACATGGGACGCACGATTGGCTGCAGAGTTTTTTGGAACGATGATTTTGGTGATGTTTGGTAACGGGGCCGTGGCCAATTCTTTTCTTAAAGATACCACGGGTAATGGTGATCCAGGGCAGGCGAATGGGGGCTGGTTGTTTATTGCCTTTGGGTATGGCTTTGGGGTTATGATACCGGCAATGATGTTTGGTTCTATTTCTGGAAACCACTTAAATCCAGCAATTACACTGGCAGAAGCCTTTGCCGGCATCTTTCCTTGGACACATGTCACCGGTTATTTGATTGCTCAGTTTGCTGGTGCCATGTTTGGTCAATTACTTATTGTGTTGATCTACTGGCCGTATTACAAACGAACCAAGGATCAGGGCCTAATTTTAGGCACCTTTTCCACTGCAGATGCGGCGGGCAGCAAATTAAATGGTTTTTTGGCTGAAACAGTGGGGACGTTTGCATTAGTCTTCGGTGCCATGGGATTATATCGTGGCATGTTCTTCCATCAAAATGTGGACATTGCCAATATTGGGGGCGGGTTACTGATCGCCACCATGGTGATTTCACTTGGGGGTCCAACCGGTCCGGCCTTGAATCCTGCCCGTGATTTAGGACCGCGCATCGTGCATGCGTTGATGCCAATTCCTAATAAGGGTGACTCACACTGGGAGTACAGTTGGGTACCAGTATTAGGCTCGATTGTAGGGGCGGTCATTGGAATTTTCGTTTATAAGATCTTTTTCGGATTATAGTTTATGCGAAGACAGAAGGGCTACAACGACGGTGTGTTTTGAAAACGCGCGACATAACACTGGCTTTTGCTCATCTAATATAAAGACGTCGTTTATGGGTACATTTTCCCATGAACGTCGTCTTTGTAGTACCTGAGAAAGTCAAACCGTATCATGTGTCGCTCTCATCGAAAAACTTAAGCTAAAACAAAAGTTTGTGAAAAAAACGCAAAAAACAAGAGTTGAATGCGACTATATCGGTAGTATAACTTTTCGTTATTGAAAAAATGAAAAACGTGTATTGGTATCTTACTGTGAAAAGGCTTACATTGTACTCGAAGATAATTATCTGAAACGTCTTAACTTGCAAGTTATCAATTATCTTAAGCACCGTAATGATGTGAAGTTAATCTCAAACGTTCAATAAGTGAGCAACTCTTCTCATTGTCATTGAATGTTAGAGGTTCAAGTAAATGATTGTTATGCAGATGCTATTTAATGCAATCAGCGAGCACTTTCAAACTTTCTGAGTCGTAAACCAGCGTGACAATTTGTTTACCAATGCATTGAATCAACAAAACAAAGGTGGAATTAAAAATGTCAGAAATGGGCAAAATGGTTAAAATCAGCGAGAAATTAAAGGGCAATGTTGCACGTTCAGTCAACCCATACGGATGTCGTCAAGAGATTCTCAATCAAATTTCTTATGTTCAAGGTAAGGGCAGTTACACTGGTGCCAAAAAAGCCTTGATCATTGGCGGTTCATCCAGTTATGGACTAGCAAGCCGGATTACCGCAGCGTTTGGGCAAGGTGCTGACACCATCAGCGTGGCGTTTGAACGACCACCTAAGGATGAGACAATGCTTGGTACCGCTGGGTGGTATAACAATATTTACTTTAGGGAAGAAGCCGAGAAGGCTGGCTTGAAAGCGAAGAACTTTAACGGTGACTGCTTTACGCAAGCTATGAAGGATCAAGTCATTGATTACATTAAACAGGAATTCGGTGGCCCGTTGGACCTGTTAGTTTATTCAGTAGCTGCACCAAAACGGACAAACCCAGATAACCCAGATGAAACATGGCGTTCAGTTATCAAAACGGTTGGTCAATCGGTTACCGGTGAAAACATCAATTTGGAAAAGGATGAGCTGTTTGAACAGACGGTTGATCCGGCAACGGAGGACGAAATTGAAGCCACTAAGCATGTTATGGGTGGTGAAGACTGGGAAATTTGGGTTGATCAGTTGAAGAAGGCCGGCGTGTTAGCTGAGGGCTTTAAGACCATCTTGTACTCTTATATTGGACCAAAGAGTACGTATGCCTTCTACCATGAAGGAACATTGGGTGCTGCAAAGGACGCAGCGGAAGCCTCATCACACAAGATTCAAAAGAATCTAGACGACATCAACGGGGAAGCGCTGATTTCCGTTTCACGGGCTGTAACGACTAAAGCGTCTGTTGTTATTCCGATCTTCCCACTGTATTGCTTGGCTCTATACAAGGTTGAAGAGCAGACTGGTACGCATGAAACACCAATTATGCATAAGGATCGTTTGTTCCGTGACATGGTTTATGGCACCAAACGTGAAGTGGATGAAAATGGTCGTTTGCGTCCAGATGCATGGGAATTACGGCCAGATATTCAGGAAAAGGTTGCCACATTAATGGCCAAGATTACCCCTGAAAACTTCAACACAGATTTAACTGGCTACGCAGAATTCCGTCGCGAATTTATGCAACTAAACGGATTTGAGGTTACCGGTGCTGATGAAGACGAAGTTGACTTTGATGCGTTAACAAAATTACGTCCATAGTATCGATTAGTCAGATTCGCCCAGAACAAAGCAACTGACTTAACTGGCTTTAGTGTCTGCGCTCCCAAGCAAGTAGTTGCGATGAATGAATAATTAAATGGAGATGTTTAAGATGACAGTTCAATTTATTAACAGCGACGAGGCCGCAAAGCTCATCCCCGATGACGCGACAATCGCCTTGGAAGGGTTCTTGGGAGCCGATGTTGCTGAAGAGATGCTGCGTGCGATTCGCAAACGGTTTGACGATGAAGGGCACCCACGTCAATTGGAAATCTGGCATGCTTCAGGGATCGGTGATGGCGATGCTAAAGGAACGAATAATTTAGCAGCAAAAGGGTTGCTACGACGGATCGTTGGCGGTCATTGGGGACTTGCCCCGAAGCTGGAGCCACTAGTGGCAGAAAATGATTTTGAAGCCTATAACTTTCCGCAAGGTGTGCTTTCACAGATTTTCCGTGATTCGGCCGCTCATAAGCCAATTCAAATCAGTCGCGTCGGGCTGGGCACATTTGTCGATCCCGATGTCGAAGGTGGCAAATTAAACGATGCTGCCAAGGCTCATGATCTCGTTTCAAAGATTCAGGTGCATGGTCAAGATTACTTAGCGTATGAAGTGCCAAAGCCAAACGTCGCAATTTTGCGGGGAACGTTTGCCGACGAGGATGGCAACATTACGTTTGATGACGAACCTCTGACATTGGAATCAACTTCGATTGCCATGGCCGCCCATAATAATGGTGGGAAAGTGTTTGTTCAAGTCAAACGGGTGCTGAAGGCGGGTTCCATGAAACCGAAGGATATTCGGATTCCAGGTCTTCTGGTTGATTACGTGGTTGAAACCGCTGATGAAAAGATGACCATGCAAAGTAACACGACACAATATAATCCAGATTATGTTGATCAAAGCGTCATTAAACCTGCTGGTGCGATTAACGTGCCATTGGATGCGAAGAAGGTCATTGCGCGTCGGGCAGCGATGTTTAAAAATGATAGTGACGAAATCGTTAATTACGGCATCGGTAAGTATCCGGAGACAGTTTCTCTCATCTTGAAGGAAGAAGGTGCTGCTGAAAACATCACAACGACGGTTGAACCGGGTACGTTCGGTGGTGTGCCGATGGGCGGCGGTGATTTTGGATGTGCCATTGGACCGGAGTCGACAATCGATCAACCTTACATGTTTGATTTCTACGATGGCGGTGGCATTGACATTACGTTCCTTGGCTTAGCAGAATTAGACCATAAAGGAAATATTAATGTGTCTAAGTTTGGCCCCAAGATTGCTGGCACTGGTGGCTTTGTCAACATTACGCAAAACACGCCAACAGTTGTTTATACAGGCACCTTTACGGCCAGTGGCCTAAAAGAAGAAGTTAAGAATGGCAAATTAAATATTATCCAGGAAGGTAAACGCGACAAACTGGTAGCGGATGTTGAACAGATTACGTTCTCTGGTCCGGTGGCTCATGAGAATAAACAAAATGTTTATTACGTTACGGAACGGGCGGTCTTCCAACTGGTTGATGGTGGCATCGAATTGATTGAAATTGCGCCTGGCGTGGACCTTCAAAAAGATGTTCTTGATCACATGGGCTTTACGCCAAAAATTAGCGACAACTTGCGGTTGATGGATGCGCGGATTTTTTCAGAACCGTTAATGGGTGGCATTAATAACCAACCTGGTGAAAAGGTGGGCGTGATGGCTTAGTAATCCGTTGCTAACCGGCACGTGATACAAAACGACCCGCTTCCTAAAATGAGGAAGGCGGGTCGTTGCTGTGTTAGAGTGTTTGATCGGTTGAATTGATCGACTTGAAGTAATCACAGATCCACTTTTGTGTATATTGGACCAACGTATTGTGATAGATATCGCCTAGGGTACACAAACTGATATTCCACGGGAAAACCGGATCAAAATCACGGTGTTCAATATTAGTGCCAGCGTAGTTATTACCGATGGGTGCGGCGATAATGCCCACCACATTCATTTCCTGACACATGTTTAAAACAAGGTCCCACGAAGTCGTTTGGAAGAAAATGTTTGGTTGAATATTTTGTTGTGCGAAGCGGTTTTTAGTCTGGAAGGTCACCATAAAGCTGTCGTCCAGGGTGACGATGCGTTCCTTGCCAATCTCTTTCAGTGGAATGGCACCATCCATTTTATGAAATCGATGGTTTCGATTAAACCAGACAGCGACGTTATTACGGTAAATGATGTGCTCCTTTATAGAAGGAAAGGTCGCTGGGGAAACGAGTACGGCAAGATCGATTTCCTGCAAGAGCAACATCTTCTGTAGTTCGTAGGCACCTTTTTCCACGATTTTAAGGTCAATATCCGGATTGTCTTGAATGAATTTAGGAATGGCCCGATTGAACACCGTCGAAATAATAACCGGTGCGATACCGATGCGAACTGTACCACGTTTGACCGTTGCATGATCACGCAAGCTAACCATCATGTCATCATATTCACGGGCGACCTGGCGACCATGTTTGATTAAATCCTCACCAACTGGCGTCAACCCCGTGATGCGGCCCTTATTGCGGATAAAAACCTGGATCTGCTCAGTATCTTCCAGTTCACCGATAAATTTACTGAGTGCCGGTTGAGACACGTTTAAAATGTGCGCACTTTTGGTGAGGTTAAAACCGTTGTCAACAATGGTAATCAGGTACTGAATTTGATGAATATCCATAAAAAAATCCTTTCTTGACGATTTAACACAACAAACGAGGAATGTCGTTCAAGCTTAATTTGGAGGAAAATGAGATGACAGGTCAAGGAGAGCAACTGCTACATCAACTTAAAATGACAATCGACAAACGGTTAACTGAGCAACGGCCAGTTGTTATTGGTGTAACAGGCAATGTTGCGTCCGGTAAGACCACGTTTGCCAAACGGCTACAGGAATTTTTTCAGTCGCAATGGCCGAGTTGTGGAACATATTTGGTGTCCACCGATAATTTTTTGATGCCTAATCAACGATTGCGGCAAGCTAACCTGTTTGATCGAAAAGGTTTTCCGGAGACCTATGACGGCCAGCAAATGCAGGCCTTTTGTACGGCACTCGCCATGAATGATCTGGAGATTGCCATTCCGGTATATGATCACAGTATTGACGATATTAATGTTCACCGGCACCTACTGATTGATCATCCCAATATTATTATTCTTGAAGGCTTGATGGTTCTGCAACCGATTTTTCGTGCTTTGCTTGATCAGAGTATTTTTTTAGAAGTGCCGCAGTCAATTAATTATCAATGGTATTTGGCACGTTGTCTTCGGCTAAATTTACCAGCCATTTATCATCTTGAGGGGGCAGCGTTTGAAAAATTAGCGCATGATACTTGGATTAACGTTAATTTACGTAATTATTTAGATAATGTTGAACCGCTGCAAGGGCAGGCGGATATTGTGGTTAGCCTCGGTGAGCAACATGAAGTCGTCCAATTAACGGTTCGCCACTCACTTCAATTCAACACCGAATCGCCGTTATTTGCGGTCAACTAGTGGTTAATCGAGTTATTGAAGTCAACAGAGGAGGAACGAGCATGCAATTTATAACCAGCGATGGCGTTAGACTCGAATATGATGATGTTGGTACTGGTCAACCAATTGTCATTATGACGGGTTTTGCAGGCAATAAAGAGATCTGGCGGTCACAGGTCGCGGCACTGTTTCAAGCGCACTTTCGGGTAATTAATTTGGACCGTCGTAATCATGGTCAATCAGAATCCACCGCCAAGGGATTACGGATGAGTCGACAGGGCAAAGATTTGGCAGAATTACTGGATTATCTGCATCTTGACCATGTTGATCTGATGGGCAATTCAATGGGTGCTGCCGTGGCCTGGGCGTATTGTTCGCTTTATGGTGATCACCGATTGCGCCGCATGATTTGTGTCGATCAATCACCCAAAATGATTAGCGATCATGGTTGGCCGTATGGCATGCTTGATCTTAACTGGGAAAATTTTCCAGAAGCAACTGCCAAAATGTTACAAGTGCACACCACTTACAAACGGATTAATGATGAGACTTATCAGGCAGTCAAGAAAGCCCAGGTTGGTCATCGCTTTAACGAACAACTGAACCAACCATTGCTGTGGGATCATGCGTTTCAAGATTGGCGCGATGTTTTGCGACAGTTAAGCATTCCCGTGTTGTTTGTTGCTGGTGCACACAGTCCATTTTGGTCGCCCAAACATGCGGTGGCAGCAGCAGAAATGACACCAAATGGCGCATCGTTTATCGTGCCGGAAGCTGGTCACATTGTGATGGCTGAACAACAAGAGCGATTTAATGAACGCATGCTGGCCTTTTTAAAGACAGCTGTACCAGTCTCAGCATCATAAACACCTCACGAACGTACAATGTGCATGTATAACGTTTTATTGAAAACGCTTTATTGAATGATTATCATTATTTTATCATGGTTTGAATCGTTTTTGATACAAAACCTAAAAACACCCTCTGAATTGCTAATCACTCGGATGTCCGACCGTTAGTTTATCATCAGAGGGTATTCTTTATTCAACATTACTGCTTGTTTCTGTTTGGGATTCACGTAACAGCATGGTACTCAACTCTTGAACCCGGACACTTCGCGGTAGAAACACGCGGATATCGTCCTGCGAGAACCCCGTTTGCAAGATGTGAAGGTGTTCGTCATAAATAATTGGAAAATGTAAAAGACGGATATTCGCAATCATGGCAGTTAACAATGCTTGTAAGGACATTGCTTCTGGATCATGATTTTTGATAAACGCAGCGTATGCGAGTGACTGGAAGGAAAGCAAATCATCAACGCCATTTTCGGAGGCCATTAAAAATTGCTTCAATTCATCAATCGTCAATTCTGGTTGGTCTACATGGACACGCTGCTCAGTGAAAGCAACATCATGTTGAGTTAACCAACGGACTGCCTGACGAGAGGGTAAGTTTGACGGGATCGTATAAATTTTAATCATGATATTCATCTCCATTTATAGTGCAATTAATGTTTCTAGGATGAGTATAAATAGTTATTTTTTTGAATAACAATATTTATGTTAAGTTGTAAATTCGCCGAACAAACGCGAAAACAAGTCGATTTATTTTCAATATAATGGCGAACAAAATGCAGTCTCACGCGGATCTGTGCACTTTATAGAGAGTGAATATGCTATGATATTCGTAACATAAAAAACTTATAATTTAACCGAACTTATGGGGGTTGAAAAGTAAAAATGGCAAAGCGGGTAACGATTAAAGACGTCGCAAAGACTGCTGGACTGTCGATTACGACGGTTTCCCAAATTCTCAACGGGAAGGGCGAAAGATTTCCTGCCGCAACACAAGAAAAAGTGATGAAAATTAGGGATCAGTTAGGATACGTTCCTAACTTTAACGCTCGTAATCTAATCAGCCATTCAATGAAGACTGTTGGAATTATCGTGCCCAACTTAGTAAATCCATTCTTTGCCATGTTTTTGCGTGGCATTCAGGATGCGATGTACGAGCACGAATGTGTACCGATGATTTTAAGCGCAGATCGCGATGAAAAATTAGAACATTATTACCTACGGACACTGGTTGAACGCGGTGTGGATGCGATGATTATCGCTAGTTCCGCTGTCGGTAATGACGAAATCAATGGTTTACTCAAACGCAATAACGTGCCGTACTTATTGTTTGACCAAAACGATCCCATTAACGAAGGGGACCGAATCATTGTCGACGATGAACGTGGCGGTGAGTTGGCCACTTCCCATCTCATCGAGGCAGGTCATCAAAAAATCGCTGTGGTTTTACCAGACCGACCATCACAAAATGTGCGTTTGCGACTAGCCGGTTACCGCAGTGCATTGGTTCGTCACGGCATTGTCTTTGATGACGAGCTTGTCTTTTCAACACAGTTGTCAAAGGCCGGTGGTTGGGCCATCGCCCAAAAAGTGATTGATTCTGGCGCAACGGCCGTGTTCTGCGTCAACGATGAAATGGCATTAGGGCTGTTGAGAGGCATTAATGCGTTGGGAAAGCACGTACCCGCGGATTTATCGGTCGTAGGTTATGATGACATCGATCTGGATGACTATGTGGTGCCGCGTTTAACCACGATTCACCAGCCCGTTTATGATATGGGCACATGGGCTAGTCAGATGATTATGAGTCGTTTGCGAGAACCAGAACATGCGCCACAGTTGAAGGTGGTTGACGTTTCGTTAATCAAACGTGATTCTGTGCGTAAAATATAAACGAGATAATAAAAGGGATTGAAATGGTCGACAGCGCTTTGCTAGCTGTGAGCATTTCAATCCCTTTTGATATCATGTTTACCGTACAAATTTTAATTCAACATGCGCGCCAACACTGTCAGCGATTTGTTGCAAGGTTTCCAGTCGTGGATTCATAATGCCGGTCTCAATGCGAACAATCGTCGATTTCGCCAGACCGGCCTTTTTTGCCAGCACAGCTTGTGTGTAACCGAGTTCATGGCGAAACTCATATAAAGCAACGGCGGCGTTGCCTGTGCTGACGGTCTGATCGTAGGCTTTTTGAAACTTTGGATTTTTAAGTTCTTGTTGAATGAGGGTGTCCATGGTTTGGGGAGTGTTATTGCTCATGATTGTTTCTCCTTAGATGCATTTCACGACTGCGTTT
Source organism: Furfurilactobacillus milii (assembly GCF_021654115.1). Classification (GTDB taxonomy): domain Bacteria; phylum Bacillota; class Bacilli; order Lactobacillales; family Lactobacillaceae; genus Furfurilactobacillus; species Furfurilactobacillus milii. Next base: position 51,975 of record NZ_JAIWJF010000003.1, read on the forward strand.
GGCACTGTCAATTTGTCTTTATGCTTATTCAAAAAGTAGCATTAACGCCACTTTTTTTCAAACTTTTTCGCTTATGAATTAATTTTTTTGGACAACGTTCATTAATTAAAGGCAAAGCGTCTTACCGGATTTGCTAATAGTCATTAGCACTAATTTTGCCTCATAGAAGGAACGGCGTTGATGGGCGGTGCAACGGTCAATCGCATTCATATTAGGCGTTGACTACAAACTTTAATGCTGGATATAGCTTGGTATAATATCTTATTCAGAAATTAAAATCCATTTGCAGAAAGTCTGCAATCACCGCATTTGCGGCCGCCTGTTTATTAATTTGTGCGACGACGCTTAGACTCAATTCATCGCTGGGCAAACGAATGGCTGTGACATCGGCGATTAACTTACCGGTTTCGACAAGTGAGTTTGGCACAATGGCAGCCCCCATGCCTTTGGCAGCCAAGCGTTCTGCGGTAATCAAGTTTGCTGTGACAAACGTGCGCCATGGATGAATGTTATGAGCGGCCAGGTAGCCAGAAACAATTCGTTGGAAACCGGAATCACCGCGTTCGACAATTATTTCCTGACGGGGAAAGTTGAATAAAATGGTCTCTAAATTGGTGTTCACATCTTGACTGTTAACGTTTGCCAACGCATTTTTAGGCATTATCAGTGTGCATCCCTCTGAATATAGTGGAATGTGTGTGATTTCGGGTTGTGGCGTCGGCGCAACACCAAAGTAAATATCCAGTTGGTTACTGGTCAGAGCCTGTTCACCTTGTGCTGGGGGCAATTCATGTAACTCAAGGGTGACTTCGGGATGGCGACGGTGAAACGCTGGCAATAAGTTTGGCAACAATATTGAACCGAGTGACTGGGTAACCCCTAAACGGAGTGTCGCATGTTTCGCCGTTTTAAACGCCTGTGTGGTGGTAATGACACGATCAACTTGGCTTATCAGCACACTCATTTGATTGAGATAGTAATTGTCGGCTGCTGTTAATGACAGGGGATGGGTACTTCGATCGACCAAACGGACACCTAGTTCTGTTTCGAACCGCTTGAGTTGTTTGCTAACGTTTGGCTGCGTAAGATACATTTCGTTTGCGGTATCAGAAATGCTACCAGTCGTTTGTAGAGAACTGAGAATGCGCAGTAATTGTTGATTTTGATTCATTGTCGTCATTAAAAGAGCCTCCAATCTTTATGCCATTTTAGGCATATCATCTCACTTAAAAAGATATTTCACAATTGGGACAAAAGCAGTAACAATGATGGTGTGTGATATAAAGCAGTCAGTTGAATGCATTTAGAATGGATTGCTCATTATTCAACAAGTAAACAAATTCACTGATTTGAGTTTGTTATCAAATATGGAGGAAATATGATGGCAAAAATAAATTGGGCACGAACATATGATGTCGTTGTCATTGGCTTTGGCGCAGCTGGCGCAACTGCCAGTCGGTTTGCTGCCGACAATGGGGCAAAAGTCTTATTAGTAGATGCAGCACCATTAGGGCACGAAGGTGGTAATACACGTTACGCTGGTCAGGTCGTTCTAACTGGGCATGATCGTGCTAAGACCAAGCGTTATTTCAAGCAGATGTTTAACAGTATTAAAATAGAAGATGAAATGTTGGATACGTATGTTGACGGAATTAATCAAATTCCAGCGTATATGCATGATTATCTCGATGTCGATGAACCGGTTAGTTACAACAAAACGCATCGTGATCCGGGTTGGCAGGACTTTGCACATGGCCTTTCGCCAGAATATTCAGAATTCGATGGGGCCGACGCGATCGATTTGACGACGGTACATGATGGTTTCTTTGACGCCACATTATGGAAGAACTTGCGTCAGCATGTGACGGATCGGACTGACCAGATTGACGTTTGGTTGGAGAGTCCGGCAATGCGTTTGATTCAAGATCCCGAATCAAAGATGATTACGGGTGTTACAGTTAAGCGCAATGGTCATGAGGTTAACATTGCGGCCCGTAATGGTGTGGTCATGACGATGGGTGGATTTGAAAATAATAATGACGATATTCAAAACTTCATTGGTGTACCTAAGTTGAAGGTGATTGGGACCTTGTACAACAAGGGTGATGGAATTCGGATGGCACAAGAAGTTGGCGCTAGTTTCTGGCATATGCACAGTTATGAAGGATACGGTTTTGACACTGGCTTTACGTTTGAAAATCCGACTGAAGAACGGGGCAAATTTATTCTTGGCGCCTGGCCTGAACTATCGCATGGCAGTATTTTTATTGCTGCGGATGATGGTAGTCGTTATGTACGTGAGGATGAAAATGGACGTCATGGTCATGCTTACGAACATGGTCAATGGCATAACCCAACGGTTTACGCGCATCCTCATCTAATTTTTGACCAAGCCCAGTACGACACGATCAAAGGACAGGGTAAGTTACCATATCCTGACTTCTTTAAGCTGGTTGTTAAAGCGGATACGATTGAAGCGCTTGCTGAGAAGATCCAGGCCGATCCTAAAGTGTTGTCACAAACGGTGGCTTCCTTTAATCGCTTTGCCGATGCAGGTCGCGATGATCAATTGGGTCGTGACGGCGATAGCATGCGTGCATTAGATGACGGACCATATTATGCTGTTGAACTGGCCACTGCAGTGCTTAATACCCAGGGTGGTGCCAAACGAAATGCGAAGGCTGAAGTGCTAAACGCTGCCGGCGAACCAATTCCCCATCTATATTCTGCTGGTGAGTTTGGTGGCATCAATGCCAATCAGTATAACGGTGGTGGTAATCTTGCTGAATGTTTGATTTTTGGCAAGATTGCAGGTGAAAACGCCGCAGCACCAAAGCAGGATAAGGTTAGTGATTCTGACCAAACAGCTACGGATGCGGACACGTCTGCTTCGATTCATGAAGATTCTGAGACTGACCTTGGTGGCAACGATTTGGTGGATAATGCTACCAACTACACGGTTGGCGATAACCAATATCTAGGTAGTGCTAACAACGGTATTGGTGGTCAAATCGTGGTTCGGGTAACTTATGCGGATCAACACATTAAAAATGTCGAAGTGTTGCAGGAAAGTGAAAGCGAAGACGTTGGTCGTAAAGCGGTGGAGGAGATTCCCCGTGAAATCGTCGCGCAAAACACAGCTGACGTTGATGCCGTTTCCGGTGCTTCGTCATCCAGCCGGGCTGTTAAGACGGCGGTTAAGGATGCGTTGAGTAAGGTTAAGTAAAAGTTGGGATCAGTTAGTTTTTACAATTAGATGCAAAGTTAAAAAGCACTCTATTCCATCGAAATTTTGATGAATAGAATGCTTCTTTTTTAGTCGTACATTAACTGTTTCAGTCTTTGCTGTAAAAATGCATAATTGAAACTTGAAACAATTTCTCCGGAAAATTCAGCGCGCCGCTTTTTAACTGAGAAGGTATGCAGTTGTAACGGATTTATAAAACCATCGATACCAACATTAGTTTGAATGGGGATAAAAAAATCTTTTAGTCTATTGTCTACACCGTGTGTAATCGGAACAACTAAGGTAAGTCCAGTTATTGAAGTATACCCTTTAGAGCTGATAACGACAGCTGGACGACGTTTAGTGATTTCTTCTCCTTGACTAGGGCTGAAGTTAATCCAAATAATATCCTGACGATCAGGAACGTAATTATTCAAATTCATCTGCATCGACCTCAAATCCTTCATCTAATTCAGAACCGCTGTGAGCGGCAATGTACTTAGGGTCTGTGAATGGATTACTCTTCTTAGGCAAGTAAATAATTGCACCATCACGTCCTTCGAAAACATCGAAAGTGTCATATTTCGGATGAATTTCGTGTGGAACCGTTAAAACATTTGATGAACCAACTTTGCGTATTTTGACAGATTTCATTTGATTAGGCCTCCCTTGTATATATACTATATATCTTTTACTATGCTTTGTCATAGTTTTCCTCTTTTCTGTGTCATTACTAGATAACATACGTGATTCCTGGAGTGGGTAACGCGAACCAACCAAATTAATTCAAGAAAACACTTGAAAGCCTTTCCAAACTATGATATATTTTTCACATTGATTTTCAATAAAACGTTTTACTAAAAACAGTGAGCTTTCATGGCTCACTTAAAATTATTTAAGTAAAACGTTTTACCAATGTAAACGTTATTCAAACCGAAGGGAGCAACACAATGAAGAAGACAACAGTAATTAACTCAGATCTATCGCGTGTGATTTCAAATATGGGTCACATGGATTGGTTATCAATTGGGGATGCCGGCATGCCGGTACCCGCAGGAACAGAGAAAATTGATCTAGCAGTTACCAAACAATTGCCAAGTTTTATCGACGTTCTAAAGAATGTTTTGGCTGAATTAGAAGTACAACACATTTATTTGGCAGAAGAAATTAAGACGGTCAACCCTGAGCAATTGACGGCAATCAAGCAATTGTTGCCTGACACGCCAATTACGTTTGTACCGCACAGCGAATTAAAAAAAGACCTCAGTAAGACACACGCCTTTGTTCGCACTGGCGAAATGACGGCGTACTCAAACATCATTTTGGAGAGTGGCGTGACATTCTAACTGTCAGCCATCATTTTATAGGAGCATAGAAATGGAAGAGACGAACATGCAACAAACTTGGTTAAGCAATTATCAGACGGGTATTTATCCCGTACACCAATGTTTACCTTCTTATTAGTATCGATGATTTTCCCATTGTGGGGTGCCGCAGCTAGTTTAAATGACATCTTGATCACACAATTTAAAACCGTTTTCCAACTGAACGACTTGGCAACAGCCTTTGTTCAAAGTGCGTTTTACGGTGGCTATTTCTTGATTGCCATTCCGGCATCGCTGGTTATTAAAAAGAGTTCATACAAGTTTGCCATTATGATTGGCTTGTTTGCTTACATTGTCGGATGTAGCTTATTCTTCCCGGCATCACGAATGGCAACGTACAGCATGTTCCTAGTTGCTATTTTTGCGATTGCCATTGGGTTGAGTTTTCTGGAAACAGCGTGTGACACATATTCTTCCATGCTGGGACCGAAAAAGACGGCCAATGCGCGGTTAAACTTTTCACAAACCTTAGTACCGCTTGGTGATATGCTGGGTATCGTGCTAGGAAAATACCTGATCTTTGGTAACGGTGGGAACTTATCTGAAAAGATGTCTCACATGGCACCAGCTGCTCGTCAGGCTTATGGCGAAAAAATGTTGCAGTTAACATTGCAACCTTACAAGTACATTCTTGGCGTGCTGCTGATTATCTTTGTGATTATTGCCTTTACAAAAATGCCAGCCGCTAAGGCCACTGCAGAAGGCGCTGAAGAAGCAACCACCGCTGATGCAAAGGCTGAAAAGGTAACATTACGTGAAACATTGAAGTATCTTTCTCATAACAAACGTTACCAACGTGGGGTTATGGCCCAATTCTTCTACGTTGGTATGCAGACAACCGTTTGGTCATTCACCATTCGTTTGGCCTTAAACCTAAACCATTCAATTAGTGATTCCGCTGCCTCAACGTTTATGATTTTCAGTTACGCAATGTGGTTCTTTGGTAAAGTAGTGGCCAACTGGTTGATGAATCGTTTCTCAATTACGAAAGTTTTGACCATTTATTCATTCCTAGGAACATTGTCATTATTGGCAACATTCTTGATTCCAAACATGACGGCAGTTTACACCGCCATCTTAGCCAGCTTCTTCTTCGGCCCCGAATGGCCAACGATTTATGCACACACACTGGACACAGTTACCGAAAAGAAGTACACCGAAACGTCTGGTGCCATTCTGGTTATGGCCATCATTGGTGGTGCAGTAATGCCATTGTTGCAGGGTGCCGTTTCTGATCTGACGACAATGCAATTTTCATTCATCGTGCCAGTTATCTGTTTCGTCATCGTAACGACATACTTCTTCTTTGAACATCGTTATGAAGTTGCACATCCAGAAACTGTTGCGGAACACTAAAAGCATCGTAAGCACTACTCTTGTTTAGGTGTTTTATGGTAAATTGTTCATAGAACAATTTATGCGATTTATTATTGAATATAAAAGGGGACAATTATGGCGAACAAAGTCGTTGTATTAGGAAGTCTAAACATGGATTCCATCCTACGGATTCCACGTCTGCCACTTGGCGGCGAAACTATGGAAATGACGGATAAAAGTTCTGCACCTGGTGGTAAGGGTGCTAACCAGGCTGTTGCTGCTGCTCGTGCTGGCGCACAAACATCATTCATCGGTAAAGTTGGTGCTGACGATGCCGCTGAAGTATTGCGCGATGCTTTGAAGTCAGACAACATTAGTGTTGAACATGTCACGACGGATGAACAACGCGGTTCTGGTCAAGCGTTCATTTTATTGCAAGAAAGTGGTCAAAACTCGATTCTTGTTTACGCTGGTTCTAACCAGTCATTAAGTAAGGCCGATGTTGATGCTGCCAAAGATGTGATCAAAGATGCCGATTTCTTGATTTCTCAATTTGAGACACCAATTGAAACGACGACGTATGCATTTGAGTACGCGCAATCCGTTGGCGTAACGACCATCTTAAACCCAGCACCAGCGATCCCAACGATCCCAGCTGATCTATTAAAGGTCACTGATTTGATTGCACCAAACGAAACAGAATCCGCAACCATCACTGGTATCGAAGTGACTGATGCCGCTTCAATGTTGTTGAACGCTGCTAAGTTCGCTCAAATGGGTTGTAAGGAACTGATCATTACCGTTGGTGCCCGTGGCGCCTTTTATGCGAACCAGAACGGTAGTGGTTTCGTTGATGCATTCAAAGTGAAGGCCGTTGACACAACAGCTGCCGGGGACACATTCCTTGGCGCTTTAAGTTCACAATTGAAGCCAGACTTCAGTAACATGCGTGAGGCCATTACGTTTGCTAACCACGCTTCATCGATTACTGTTCAACGTCTTGGTGCTCAGCCTTCAATTCCAACACTGGATGAGATTAAGGCAGAATATAAATAAGTAAGTTACCGATTTTGAGTTCGGTAAAAGACATCATTCATGAAAGCTGTTGCTTTTGTGATAATCCCTTCATGATTGACAGATGAAATATCATAATTCATCTATCAATCATGGAGGGATTTTTCTATGCCTAGATCAAGACATACAACACGACAAAAACTGGCAATCATTATGGAGTATCAGCAACAAGAAATTTCTTTAAGCACCTTCGCCAAGATGAAGCGAATTACCCCCAAGACACTTAAACGTTGGATTGGACTTTTCCAACGATATGGACCCGCAGGATTACAAGCAGTGCGAAACAATGCCCACTATTCTCAAACGTTTAAACTAAGGGTCGTTCAAGCATACTTGGCAGGCGAAGGTACACTTGAAACGCTTAGCATAAAATTTGGTTTACGTGGAACACGACAACTTGAAGAATGGATTTCAAAGTATAATGGAGACAAATTAACGGCTTCGCCGTCTAGAAAGCAGGTCCCCATCATGAGTCGAAAAACAACTTTCGAAGAACGCATTGAAATTGTCGAATACGTTGTTAAGGGTGAACATAGTTACACTGAGACAGCTAATCATTTTCAAGTTTCATATCAACAAGCTCGTTCATGGGTCTTGAAGGCCAAAAATGGTGGTTATTAGGCACTAGTGGATAACCGTGGTCACCGCAAACCAGAGCACGAACTAACTGATTTAGATAAGGCCAACCTCCGCATTCGCCAGTTAGAATCGCAGCTCAAAGATCAGGAGTTATATAAAGCATTCGCAAAAAAATTACAGGAACTTCAGCGCAAGGGGTGAATCAACAACACCGACTGGCCTACCACGCAATCAAGGAAGTCAGTCAAGGACAGCAGGAGCCATCACAAAGTTATTAGGCCTTATTGGGATCAGCCGTCAGGCCTATCATAAAGGTTTGAATCGTTCAGAGACTGCTTGGGAGCAGCGAGACCGAGCACTTAAGGAACGAACACAGTATTGGTTCGATTTTCATCACCAAGGTATCGGAGCTGGAAATCTCTTGATCAATCTCCAACATGATAAATTGATTGACTTCGCAGTTACGATAAAAATGGTTCGTCGTGTGATGCGTGAACTCGGACTGAAATGTCAAATTCGGGTTAAGAAACATCATCGACGTAAAGAAAGTGAGCAGTATATCTTAGACAACGTGCTCAACCAGGACTTTGACGTGGAGGTGCCCAATGAGGTCTGGCTGTCTGATTCAACAGAGTTAACGTACGGCGTAAACGGCCAGTACAAGATGCGCTTAAGTGGCGTCATGGACCTCTATGGACGCCGATTGTTGTCTTACAATCTTAGCGTTACTGAGACTGCGGCAGCGGAGATTCAAGTTTTTCACCGTGCGTTTGAGGCATCTGGCGATGTTCATCCACTGGTGCATACGGATCGTGGCCCAGCGTACACAGCCGGAGCATTTAATAACTTTTTAAGTCGTCATCATGTCCCGAGAAGCATGTCTCGTCCAGGAACACCATATGATAACGCCCCAATGGAACGCTGGTGGAATGAGTTCAAACTTCGCTGGATGGATCGTCATCCGCTGGCAAAGACCTACCAAGAGCTCGTGGAGTTGGTTGAAGACGGCATCGAATACTTCAATCATCATAATCGTTCGGCACAAAGAAACGGCCTCACTCCAGATGAATACTGGAATGAAGCCGTTTAGAGACAAACAAAAGTTTATATTATTTCATCTGTCAACTTGACAGGGCCTAGTGCAGTGAGCGGCCTTTTGTGAGTTTTAAAAAAGTGGCGTCACTACGATGATATTTTTTCCAAATACCTAAATGTTAGATTTGTCGCAAACATAATGCAAAATTGACTGACACTGCCTTGAGATGTTTCTATCAGTTATCTCTAATGTATTGAATTCGTTATTTACTTTGTCATACTGAATTTATTCAATGTTTTGTAGCTGCTTTTGAAAGCGCTTTCTATTTCTAAAAAGAAACGTTATTCAAATTTGTGTTAGCTACGTTTAGTGACAAAAATTTAGTTGTTGGGGGAGTTCATAATGACCAGTACGATCAAGAAAAGGTTTCACATTAAAATGCCAGGTGCATTCACGATTTTATTTTTCCTTACGATTGTCGCAGTGATGCTTACGTGGTTTGTACCGGCTGGCAGTTACGCGAAAATGCAGTATAGTAGCAATCATTTACAAGTTACGTCACCGACCGGTATTAAAAGTTCTTTGCCTGCGACGCAGGAGACGTTGAACAAATTACATGTGAAAATTGATATCGCACAGTTCAAGTCAGGTGCAATTAGTAAACCAGTTTCGATTCCGAATACATATAAACGGTTAAAACAACATCCGGCAAGTGTTCTCAGTATTTTTACCAGTATGGTTAATGGCACTATTGAAGCCGTTGACATTATGATTTTCATTCTAGTTTTGGGTGGTTTGATCGGAATTGTTAAAGCAAGTGGTTCCTTTGAAGCGGGTTTAATGGCTTTAACGAAAAAAACAAAAGGTCATGAATTTGCTCTCGTATTTTTAGTGGCAGTTTTGCTACTTCTTGGCGGTACACTTTGTGGAATTGAAGAAGAGGCCGTTGCATTTTATCCAATTTTGGTACCAGTTTTTATTGCCATGGGATATGATTCGATTGTTTGTGTTGGAGCAATATTTTTGGCAAGTTCTGTGGGCACCACATTTTCAACAATTAATCCGTTTTCAGTCGTTATTGCTTCAAACGCGGCGGGCACGAATTTTACTCAAGGTCTAGCTGGTCGTGTTGTCGGGTTAATCATTGCGGGATGTTTTGTTCTTTGGTATTTGTACCGCTATGCTCGAAAGGTGCAGCAGAATCCTAAGTTTTCCTATTCATATGACGATCATGATTCATTTAATGAAATGTGGTCCGTTTCCTCAGAAAATGCAACTGACCTAACCTTTGATGCAAAGAAGAAACTGATTTTGATACTGTTTGCAATGGCCTTTCCAATTATGATTTGGGGAGTAATGGCAGAGGGATGGGCATTTCCCGACATGGCTTCGTCATTTCTGATAATTGCAGTGATTATCATGTTTATTACGTGTTTTGGAAAACATGGACTGGGCGAAAAGGGTGTTGTTGATGCATTCGTTAGTGGTTCTTCAAGTCTGGTAGGAGTTTCTTTAATTATTGGTTTGGCACGAGGTATTAACTTAGTACTCAATAATGGATACATTTCCGATACTATCCTGCATGCCTCTACGCAAGCTGTTTCTCATATGAGTGGTCCGTTATTTATCGTTGTCATGATGTTTGTCTTCTTTGTTCTTGGTTTTATCGTGCCATCTTCATCTGGATTGGCTGTGTTGGCCATGCCAATTTTGGCACCACTTGCAGATACGGTAAACATTCCACGGTACACGGTGGTAACGGCCTATCAATTTGGACAGTACGCGATGTTATTTCTAGCGCCGACAGGTTTGGTTATGGCGACATTGCAGATGTTGGATATGAAATATTCGCATTGGATTCGCTTTGTTTGGCCTGTCGTAGTGTTCGTACTTGTCTTCGGTGGTGGCTTATTAGTGGCGGAAGTATTGTTGTCCTGACACTGTGCTACTAATTCGGGATGAATGGCAATTAACGAGCTAAGTGATTCCCTGGTTATGAAGACAGATGAGTACATTCAAGAGAAATCATGCATAAATCGACGCGAGAAGTATGGACATGTTTTCTGTTAGCCCGGCATTTTGGAAACTGTTCCCGGAGGTTAAGATTGCAATCATCACGGTGCATAACATTAACAATCAGGATAGAACGCAGGTTCCAGATAGCGTGTTACAACATGCAAATGAGATTGCACCTACATTGATTCCAGATGAACCAATCAGCAACAACGGGATTGTTCGAGCATGGCGTGATGCCTTTAGAAAATTTAAAACGGATAAAGGTGCACGTAGAGCAATTGAAAATCTATTAAAGAGGGCAAAAAATGGCAACCCAGTTCGTTCGATTAACCCTTTGGTGGACATATATAATTCTGTTTCCTTAGAATATGGGTTTCCAGTTGGCTGTTTAGACTTAGACAAAGTTAATGGCCAACTTGAGTTAACGGTAGCAAACGGGACTGAACATTTCTCCGCAATTGGGGAAAATGATGACGAAATAGCAGTGCCTGGTGAGGTGATTTATCGTGACGATACTGATGTAACTAGCCGTCAATGGGCATGGCGTGATAGTTCTCGAACAGAAGTAACTGAGACTACAAAAAATGTTGTAATGTACATGGAGTGTTTAAAGCCGGAATGGCAGGTGCAATATAGAAATGCAATTGCTTGTCTTGAAAGACGTCTTAAACACTACTTGAACACGACCTGTACTATAACTTTTGTGTCCACAGCAAAATCGAGCACACAGTTTAATTAGGAATTATGATTTGAAAAACAATTAACAAACTCAACAAAAGGTAAGGCATGAGGTACTTAGAGTACCATGCTTTGCCTTTTTGTTTTTCCGGCGTAAATGCGAAGTGAGCAGCGTTTTTAAAGTTGGTCGGGAAAATAATTAACGGTCAAGGATGGATGATTGCAATAAAAATGTGATTTGACTTGAAAGAATATGCAGTCAGTGGGGACGAACTAATTAGACCATCAAATAATTAACCTTGTTTGCAAACCCAGTGTAATTAATTATTATCGTTTGACTTTGAAATGGTGGGGATGCATGTGAGGTGCCCAGATCTAGTATGTGGAAACTAATAAATTTTCAAAATGGTGTAACAGCTTTGTAATATTTTGATTATTTTCATAAGTTTTCAGTTTTTCTTTATAAATCGCAGTCCAAAATGTATACGCTTTCAAACCTTGCATATTTTATATACAATGCGAACTATTTCGCATTTTTGATGATAAATAGGCAAAACTTTGAAACCGCTTTCAGCAATACACTTCATGTGTAATAAAAAACAAACAGGAGGCTACAAAGATGACATCACCAATTCATGTTCGTTCTGAGATTGGCAAGTTGAAGACTGTTTTGCTAAAACGACCTGGCGAGGAAATTGAAAATTTTACGCCAGATATGATGGAACGTTTGTTGTTTGATGACATTCCGTACTTACCAATTGCTCAAAAGGAACACGACAACTTTGCTCATGTTCTTGAGGAAAATGGTGCTGAGGTTTTATACCTCGAAAAACTGTCAGCAGAAGCAATTGATGCTGGAGATGTAAAGAAGCCGTTTCTTGAACAAATGTTGGCTGAATCTGGATATGCTGCCGGTTCAACTCATGATGCACTTTATGAATATTTGTTCAGTATGAGCACGCAACAAATGGTTGACAAAATTATGGCTGGAATCAGAAAAAATGAGATTGATTTTAAACCAACCGATCTTGTCAGTGCAGCCGAGGATTCAACGTATCCATTTTATATGGACCCAATGCCAAACTTGTACTTTACTCGTGATCCAGCGGCTTCAATCGGTGATGGATTAAGTATCAACCATATGACTTTTACCGCACGCAGACGTGAGTCTCTGTTCATGGAAACGATTATTAAATATCATCCACGTTTTGCTAACCAAGGCGTTCATGTATGGCGTGATCGCAATCACGATACGCGGATTGAAGGTGGGGATGAACTGATCCTGAACAATCACGTTATGGCCATCGGTGTTTCTCAACGGACATCGGCCGATGCTATCCAAGACATTGCCCGCAACTTATTTACAGAGGACAGTGGCTTCGACACGATTATTGCCATTCATATTCCGCATAACCACGCAATGATGCACTTAGATACTGTGTTCACCATGATTAACAAAGATCAGTTTACCGTTCATCCAGGAATTTTGGGTGATGGTGGAAAAATTGATACTTGGACGTTGCACCCATCAGATAACGAAGATGGTTTCACCATTGAACACAATCAAGATTTACAGGCCGTGTTGAAAAAAGAACTCAAGCTATCTGAACTTGATTTAATTCCAACCGGTAACGGTGATCCAATCATTGCAGGCCGTGAACAATGGAACGATGGTTCGAATACATTGGCAATCGCCCCAGGTGTTGTTGTGACGTATAACCGTAACTACGTTTCAAATGAATTGTTGCGTAAGCACGGTTTGAAAGTTATTGACATTCTCTCAAGTGAACTATCAAGAGGCCGTGGGGGTCCACGTTGCATGAGTATGCCATTAGTTCGTGAGGATCTGTAGATCATAAATAGAGATAGGGAAGGTTTTAAAAATGACAGAAAAAGATCAATTTGATGTGTCTGAATTACAAGGACGTAGTTATTTAGCTGATAAGGACTTTACACCAGCAGAGGTTCAGTACCTGGTTGACTTTGCGCTCCACTTGAAGCACTTAAAGAAACGGAATATTCCACATCACTATTTGGAAGGTAAGAATATTGCTTTGCTTTTTGAAAAAACTTCGACACGAACAAGGTCCGCATTTACCACTGCTGCAATTGATTTAGGTGCTCACCCAGAATTTATGGGTGCTGGTGACATTCAATTGGGCAAGAAAGAATCAATTGAGGATACCGCTAAGGTGCTCGGCAGTATGTTTGATGGAATCGAATTCCGTGGTTTTGCTCATAAGGATGTTGAGGAACTTGCTAAATATGCAGGCGTGCCAGTTTGGAATGGCTTAACGGATGAATGGCACCCAACTCAGATGATCGCTGACTTTATGACGGTTAAGGAAAACTTTGGCCATCTGAAAGGCCTAACGTTGACATTTGTCGGAGACGGCAGAAATAACATGGCTAACAGTTTGTTAGTTGCAGGTGCAATGCTTGGCGTTAACATTCATATTCTGGCACCTAAAGAGTTACATCCAGCTCAAGATGTTGTTAACATTGCCCAAAAGTTTGCCAATGAGAGTGGCGCAAAACTACTAATCACTGACGACATCGACGAAGGTGTTAAGGGATCGAACGTTATTTACACTGATGTCTGGGTTTCAATGGGCGAAACTAACTGGGAAGAACGGGTTAAGTTGCTAACACCTTATCAAGTCAACATGGACATGATGAAAAAGACGGGAACACCTGATGATCAATTGATCTTTATGCACTGTCTGCCAGCCTTCCATGACACCAAGACATCATATGGACAAGATGTTGCGAAGAAATACGGCATTACTGAAATGGAAGTTACTGACGAAGTATTCCGTTCTAAGTACGCGCGTCAATTTGAAGAAGCGGAAAATCGTATGCACTCCATTAAAGCAATGATGGCAGCTACACTTGGTGACTTGTTCATTCCAAAGATGTAACTGATGCTGCATGACGAGTGTATAGATTGAGTTCTATACGCTCGTTTTTATTTTAAATGGAGGTCGAAAAAATGGAACCTGAAAAAAAGGGGATTGGCCTACCAGCCTTAGTTGCGCTGGTTGTAAGTTCTTCCATTGGGGCAGGAATCTTTGCTCTGACATCAAACTTGTCGAGCGGCGCGGCCGCCGGCCCAGCTCTGATCGCCTGGGTAATCGTTGGCTTTGGCATTTTAATGCTTGCGCTATCACTTAGCAACCTAGGCAACAAACGTCCTGATTTGGAAGGAATATTTACGTACGCCGAGGATGGTTTTGGTCACTTTGCTGGCTTTGTCAGTGGATGGGGCTATTGGTTATCTGCTTGGCTAGGGAATGTTGCTTTTGCCACCGTTTTAATGAGTTCGCTGGGCTACTTCTTTCCAGCGTTTAAAGGTGGACAGAATGTACCCTCTATCATTGTCGCCAGTATTGTGTCCTGGATTTTAACGTGGGTTGTTAATCGCGGAGTTGAGAGTGCTGCTGCTATTAATGCGATCGTGACAATTTGCAAGATCATCCCATTATTTGCGTTTATCGTTGTTGGAATAGTTTTGTTTAAGGGACACATTTTTACCACAGATTTCTGGACGAATGTGGCCAGCCACGCAGGTCGTACTGATAGTATTTGGACCCAAGTCAAAAGTACTATTTTAGTTCTTATGTGGGTATTCGTCGGTGTTGAAGGCGCCACTATGATGTCGTCACGAGCGCGTAAAAAGTCCGATGCCAGCAAGGCAACGATTATTGGTTTGATTTCACTATTAATTATTTATGTTCTTGGATCAATGCTGCCGTATGGCTATATGAGCCAAGAAAAACTAGCAACAATTCAGCAACCGGCTATGGTTTATATCTTCAAGGATATGTTGGGAACTTGGGGCGGTGCGTTCATTAGTGTTGGACTTATTATTTCCATTTTAGGTTCATGGCTTTCTTGGACGATGTTACCGGCAGAGACCATGTTGCTCATGAAGAAGAGTAAATTGTTGCCACCAATCTTTGGACGTGAGAACAAACATAATGCACCCACGTTCTCGTTAATTATGACGGGTGTACTAATTCAGTTGTTCTTGTTGTCACTGTTGTTTGCTAAAAATGCCTATACTTTTGCGCTGTCACTTTGTACGGCAGCAATTGTTATCTGCTACATCTTCGTCGGAATGTATCAAGTTAAGTATTCGTGGCAACATCGCAGTGAAAAAGGTTCGATGGGTCAGATGTGGATTGGTGTATTTGCCACTGCATTTCAGGTTTTTGGTATCTTGATGGCTGGCTGGCAGTACTTACTACTATGCCTAATCGTTTATGTGCCAGGAATTTTCTTCTACGCCAAGGCCAATAAAGACAATGGGGCAGGTCACTATCTATCGAAGATGGAATGGGTTGCTTCAATAGTAATCACAATTGCGGCCATTGTCGGAATTGTATTGCTGAGTAAAGGATTGATCGCCGTTTAAGTGGAGGCAGATATGAAGATCGCAGGATTCGGTGTTGAAGAATGGCTGAATAAGTGGGAAAAATCTGCTACTTACGATATCTCACAAAGTACGATTTCATCCATGACTATGGCTGAATTGTTGAGCTTGGACGGTGTGAATGGCCAGACATTTTACGCATCGTTAAACAGAGAAAAAATGAATTACGGATGGATTGAAGGATCACCTGAATTTAAAAAAGAGGCAGCAAAATTATATCAACATGTACCTGCCGAAAATATTTTACAGACAAATGGAGCTACTGGTGCTAATCATCTGGCTTTGTATTCCCTGATTGAGCCCGGAGATCATGTCATTGCGGAATATCCAAGTTATCAGCAACTGTACGATATTCCTAAGTCTTTGGGAGCAATAGTAGATTACTGGCACATTCGTGAAGACAATAATTGGAATCCAGACATTGAAGAGCTGAAGCAGTTAATTAAACCAAACACAAAAATGATTTGTTTGAATAACGCCAATAATCCGACAGGAACCATTTTAGATCGTAATTTACTTCAACAGATTGTTGAACTGGCCAAAGAGGTTGGCGCTTATGTTTTGGTGGATGAGGTTTACCTGCCGCTTGACGATCCAGACAGTTTTGTTTCAATTGCCGATTTGTATGACAAAGGCATTGCGACCAACTCGTTATCAAAGACATATTCTGTCCCGGGAATCCGCTTGGGATGGACCGCGTCAAACAAAGAGGTCGCTGATATATTTCGCAAATATAGAGATTACACCATGATTTGCGCAGGGGTTTTCAATGATTTATTGGGAACTTATGTACTGAAAAATCGTGCACGTGTTTTGACTCGAAATTCTCAAATTGTGTTGCATAACTTGTCCATCTTGAAAGAGTGGGTGGCTCAAGAACCTAAAGTTAGCATGATTTTTCCACGCGCAGTATCAACATCCTTTGTGAAGTTAGATATCCAACCTGAACAGACAGAGCAGTTTTGCATTGATCTGCTTAAAGATGAAGGCGTGTTGTTGGTACCTGGTAACCGTTTTGATATGCCTAGTCATGCACGGCTTGGTTACTGTACTGATACTGCAACGTTACAGGAAGGATTAAAACGTTTGTCGTCGTTTCTTCACAATAGCAAATACGCAAAGTAATTAAAAAAGAGGTAAATAAAATGGGTAAAAAAATTGTTGTTGCACTGGGAGGCAATGCCATTCTGACGGATGATGCGTCTGCAACGGCGCAACAGAAAGCACTGCTTGAAACTGCTGAATATTTGGCAGAGTTCATAATCCAAGGGAATCAGTTAATTGTTTCGCACGGTAATGGTCCGCAAGTTGGTAACTTGTTGTTGCAAATGGCCGGTGGATCGACCGATAAGAATCCAGCAATGCCACTAGATACAGATGTTGCAATGACACAAGGATCGATTGGTTACTGGCTTCAAAATGCTTTGGGGCGTGTCCTGCGTGAAAAAGGCATCGATAGAGATGTCGCAACTGTTGTTACCCAAGTACTAGTTGATGCAAATGATCAGGCTTTTAGCAATCCCTCAAAACCGGTCGGACCATTTTATGATGAAGCTGGTATGAAAAAGGCCAAAGCCGCTAATTCAGATTTCACTTTTGTTGAAGATGCAGGCCGCGGGTATCGTCGAGTGGTTCCGTCACCAAGACCTGTTGGCGTTCAGGAGTATAGAACAATCAATACCATGGTAGCGAATGATATTGTGCCGATATCTGTAGGTGGCGGCGGCGTGCCTGTCGTTAAAGACGGCAATCAGTTGGTAGGCCGTGAAGCTGTGATTGATAAAGACTTTGCTTCGGAAAAGTTGGCAGAACTCGTTCATGCAGATCAACTTATTATTCTGACAGCGGTTGATAATATTTATGTCAATTTCAATAAGCCGGATCAGAAAAAATTAGAGCATGTAACTGTTGCTGAATTGAAACGATACATGGACGAAAATCAATTTGCAAAGGGTTCAATGTTACCAAAGGTGCAGGCCGCTATTGAGTTTGTTGAAAAAAGTGGCGGAACCGCAGTGGTGACATCGTTGCAGAACGTTGCTAATTATTTAAATGATGGCAGCGGAACGATTATTACTAAATAAAAAAGTGACATCGACTGAGTGATAGAATTATTCATGCCGTGTACTTTTTATGAACAGTAATTCAAATAATGTTAAAAATGATTAGTGAAAATTAACGATGAGCTGATGTCTTAGGTCGTTATTTCAATTTATAAATTTTGGGAGGTGCCTATGGTTCCACACTCTGACTATCCAAAATACATGGCCTTGCTGCAGACGAAACCAGAATTTTCTAAATTTACAGAGAATGAAATGCAAATTTTTTCTCAGGATGTTGTGTTTAAAAAATATTCGAAGGGCCAAGCCCTATATGATCAAGGCGATAAGCGCGACAAATTTTATTTTTTGATTGATGGAATTATCAGAACAGAACGATTTGATGAAAACGGCGAATTTAACTATTACGAATATGTTAACAAGAATCACGGGTTTCCATACCGTGGTTTATTCCACGACCGGGAATATTCATACACCGCCCGGGCAATGACAAAAATAACAATCGCAGTGTTCTCGATGTCGACAATTGAAATTATTCTCAGACAGAATAACGCGATGATGGAACTTGTCATTCAGGAAATGGGTCAAATCATTAGTCAAAATGAAGACCAGTTACAGAACATGGTTAACTCATCAGCCAGTGATCGCGTGCGTCATGCGTTAGAAATTTTCGGGTATCGACTTGGACAAAAAGATGAGAACGGGCAAATACATGTAGATTATCCCGTGACTTTAATTGAGTTGGCTCAAGTGAGTGCAACAACTCGTGAGACGGCCAGTGCAGTTGTCAGTGAGTTGATAGCAGATCACAAAATTGCGTACGTGCACAAAAAAATCACTTTTTTGAACTAAAAATTGAGGATGTTGAGACATGAAACGTGAAGATCGTCAAACAGAGATTTTAAAGATTATTCGATCACAAAAAATAAGCAGCATTACTGAATTACGCGGTGTGCTGGCTGAGCGTGAAATAAACGTAGCAATGGCAACATTGTCACGAGATTTGCAGTCGTTACGAGTTGGCAAAATTATGGATTCGGAAACAAAAGTGCGATATTTTGCACAACAATCGATAGAAAAGGACCCTAGTGATGAATTACTAGTAGAGGTTCGAGATGAAGTGACGGATGTGATTGTGAACGATTTTATCGTTGTTATTAGGACCGTACCGTATTGGACTGATTCTATTTCTGATTTAATTGATCGTTCAGATTTTCCTGAAGTGGTCAGTACTCTAGCTGGCTACGACAATATGTGGGTATTGACTAAAGGAAATCAAGATGCAACTCGGTTTGCTAATCGTATTCGTGCCTTAATGGGATAAATGACAACAAATCTGAGAAACTGGTGAAAAGATAAATTATGAATTGCAAGTTGAATCAATTAGTGGAAATCGCACAATATGACATCGATGAGTGAGGAAGGGTGAGTATGGAAGATCCTGTCGAGGATAACAAAAATAGGATGAAACGTTCGTTAAAGACCCGCCACTTATCGATGATTGCATTAGGTGGCAGCATTGGCACTGGATTATTTGTCGCAAGCGGCTCAGCTATCTCAACTGCTGGGCCAGGCGGTGCATTAGTTGCTTACATTGCGATCGGAATTATGGTCTACTTTTTAATGACAAGTCTAGGTGAAATGGCGACTTATTTACCTGTTTCAGGATCTTTTGCTGCTTATGCAACGCGTTTTGTCGATCCAGCGCTTGGCTTTGCCATGGGATGGAATTACTGGTTTAATTGGGCAATCACAGTGGCCGTTGATATCAGTACAGTTTCACTTATCATGCATTTCTGGTTACCGAATGTACCCGGATGGATATTCAGTATTATTGCGTTAATTCTTATTTTCACTATCAATGCGATATCCGTTTCATCATTTGGGGAAACTGAGTATTGGTTGGCCATTATTAAAGTCGTAACGGTACTAATCTTTCTAGTGATTGGGCTGATGAGTATTATTGGCATTATGGGCAGACAGGGAACTGGTTTAAAATATTGGAATTATCGAAGTGGACCGTTTGTGAATGGCATTCCCGGAATTTTAAGCGTGTTTGTAGTTGCAGGTTTCTCATTTCAGGGTACTGAATTAATCGGTATTACGGCAGGAGAGTCAGCCACTCCAGAAAAAAGCATTCCGAAAGCAATTCATCAGGTGTTTTGGAGAATTTTAATTTTCTACATTTTTCAATCCTAGTTATTTCACTGATAATTCCTTATACCAGTCCGACCTTACTAGGCTCATCTGCAAAGGATATTGCTATTAGTCCATTTACTGTTGTATTTCAACGTGCCGGATTGGCAGGAGCTGCAAGCATTATGAATGCTGTGATTCTGACTTCTGTCATTTCAAGCGCTAATTCAGGTATGTATGCGTCTACCAGAATGTTGTATTCAATGTCACTTCAAGGATATGCGGCTAAGTCGTTTGGGTTAGCTAACAAGCGAGGAATTCCAATTTTTTCGCTATTACTAACAACTTTAATTTCGGCATTAACGTTTTTGACGAGTTTTTTTGGCCCAAAGCTGTACCTTTTCTTGGTTTCAGCCAGTGGTCTAACAGGTTTTATTGCGTGGATAGGAATTGCTATTTCACACTATCGCTTTCGGCGCGCTTTTATCAAGCAGGGACATAAGTTATCGGAGTTGCGGTATCATGCTCAGCTGTTTCCTTTCGGACCACTGCTAGCACTTGTACTCTGTATTTTGGTTATTATCGGACAAAACCTGAAATCTTTTGCAGATTTTGATTGGATGTCAATTGGTGTAACGTATATGAGTATTCCGCTATTTTTGATTTTGTTCTTGTATTACAAAATGCGTTATAGAACTACATTAATTCCATTGTCTAAGGTAGATCTAAAGTCGACTATTCGTGACGATGAATTAAAACAAAATAAAGCATGAATTGAATAACGATTTGCTTTTCGGAGTTACTGTTTGTTACCATGCAAATGTGATGTTTGATGATAAGAAAGTAGTAGGGTCGATATTGACAACAGCAAATTGGGGATGATGAGAGCCCAGTGTTGATGCTACCTGAAGGCGTGTTCTTTAGAACGACATTTAAATATTTAAATGAGTGGATTTTATCAATTAGAGTGGTACCGCGGGCAAACTCGTCTCTTTTCATGGCTATTAGACATGGAGAAAGACGAGTTTTTTTGAAAGGAAGAAGAATATGGATTATAAACAACAAATTGCGGAGGCACTGTCGAAACCATTAACGGATGTGCTGAGTACAGAACAAATAAAGAAATTAATTGAGACGCCGAAAACGTCAACGATGGGTGATTTAGCTTTTCCAACCTTTACATTGGCCAAATCGATGCATCGCGCGCCTAATGATATTGCTGCAGATGTTTTATCCAAAATTGATCAGAGTAATTTTGAAAAGGTTGTTCAAGCTGGTCCGTACATTAACTTTTTCTTGGACAAAGGTCAATATGCCAATGAAGTACTGGGTACAATCTTGCAGCAAGGTTCTCATTACGGAGACTTTGATGAAGGACACGGTGGAAATGTGCCAATTGATATGTCATCGCCAAACATTGCGAAGCCGATGTCAATGGGACACTTACGCTCGACTGTGATTGGTAACTCAATTGCCAATTTGCTGACTAAACGTGGCTATCATCCAATTAAGGATAATCATCTTGGAGACTGGGGAACGCAATTTGGAAAGCTCATTACTGCATATAAAAAATGGGGTAACGAGGCTGACGTTCGAAAGGATCCTATAACGAATTTGGTTGCTTATTACGTTAAGTTTCACCAAGAAGATGTTGAACATCCCGAGTTAGATGATGAGGCCCGTGAATGGTTTAAAAAATTAGAAGACGGAGACGAAGAAGCTAATCGCTTATGGAAATGGTTTAGTGAAGTTTCCCTCAAAGAATTCCAAAAAGTCTATGATTTACTCGGTGTGAAATTCGATCTTTATAATGGTGAAGCCTTTTATAACGATAAAATGCAGGAAGTCATCGACATTTTAAAAGAAAAAAACTTATTGGTAGAATCTCGTGGTGCCGAAATTGTTAACTTGGATGAATATAAGCTTAATCCAGCTTTGATTTTAAAAAGTGATGGCGCGACTCTTTATATTACTCGTGATCTAGCAACGGCAATTTATCGTGAACGTGAATTTAACTTTGCTCAAAATCTCTACGTTGTTGGTAGTGAACAAACGTATTATTTCAAACAGGTTAAAGCTGTGTTGTTAAAGATGGGATTTAAGTCGGCCGAGCATATGGAGCACATTCCATTTGGTCTTATCACAGTGAACGGTAAAAAATTGTCGACGCGTTCCGGGCGCATTATTTTACTTGAGGAAGTTTTAAACGATTCAATCGCTTTAGCAAAAAAGCAGATTGAGAGCAAAAATCCGGATTTGAAAAATAAGGATGAAGTTGCTCGTCAGGTCGGTGTTGGTGCCGTTGTCTTTAATGATTTGAAAAATGAACGTATTTTGAACATTGATTTTAATCTGGAAGATGTCTTGAAGTTTGAAGGTGATACAGGTCCTTATGTTCAGTACACAAATGCCCGTGCTCAAAGTCTGTTAGCTAAGGCTGGGGTTGAACTTCAACAAGGAAATTATGCTTTGACTGATGAAAAGGCGTGGAACACCATTAAATTACTCGATGAATTTCCAAATATCGTCAAGGAAGCTAATGATGAGCATGAACCATCAGTAGTTGCTAAGTACACATTGCATTTGGCACAAGCCTTTAATAAGTATTATGGCAATACTAAGATCCTAGTTAAGGATGGCGATTTAGACAATCGGTTGGCCTTAGTGAAAAGTGTCAGTGTAGTGTTAACCGAAGCGTTGCGTTTGCTGGGTGTTCAGGCGCCAAGTGAAATGTAGCCTTTTAATAGGTACTTGTGAATACTAAAAGGCTTTTTAACACGGTTGTAAGCCTGAAACTTTATAAAAAAGCGATGCTAACTTTTTTACAGAGTGATCACAATAATCAGTAAAATTTAAGTTAGATGCGCTTGATCCAGAAGTACGAAAGTTTGTGAACGTCTTTAAGGCGCGTCAATAAAGCAATGTAGCATTCAAAAAGTCGGCTAGGGAAAGTGCTTTTGCATTTTCTATAGTCGATTTTTTGAATAATGATGTGAATTGTACACTTTTATTTGATTAGTCCCATTAAGTACCAAACTGGCACCGAAGCAAGCAATCCAATAATGTTAATGACCATGTAACCAAGTGAAGATTTAGCCATTCCGGCACGAGAAACCATGCTACTATGAACCGCTGCCTGACCGGTAATAACTGGTGCATCCATGTAGTCAAGCATCCAAATATTAACACTGGTGGTGATGATTAAAATTAATAATGCTGGACTAAAGGGCATGCTTGGGAAGAATGGTAACAAGCAAAGAAGAATTAAAGTACCTGTTGAAATCATGGAGACAACAACAAATTTACATAGATAAATAACGATTGGTAAAATAATAACGGTGATCCAAATATTACTAAGAATCGGGCTAATTACTGGCTTCAAAACGATATATAACCACTTAGTTAACCCAACCGATTGCATGACATTTCCCAAAGCCATAACAGTTCCAATAAAAATAATAGTATTCCAACTCAAACGGTTTTTAAAGTCGTCTGGACTAAGCACTTTTGTAGCAACTAGAATGCTGACGCCGATAAGGGCAGTGACGGCCGCTTACAATTTGATAGAAGAGCCAAGAATCCAGAAGACGATTGCAACTAAAATCACAGCCGCAGTTATCTTTTCATCACGCGACATTGGACCAATTTCGGTCAACTGTTTATTGATGAAATCTTTGCTGACGGGAGTGTCGTCTTGAGGTTTGAACAGAAATACCAGAAGTAGGTAGCCGAGAATTAAAGCTAAAATAGTCCAAGGTAGCATTAAAATAAACCAATTTCCCCAAGTCAGGACGTTTTGATATTTTATAGGCAACAACCCTTTGAAGGCATAGTTTTGTGCGGTGGCACTAAGAAAACTTGCTTCCATAACCAAGAATCCCCAAATGGCAGCCATGAATAAGCCAGAACTTCCTTTGCCTTTAGGCTTGTATCCTAAGGCATCACTAATTCCCTTAGCAATTGGTGTTCCCATTGCGGTTTTAGGATGAGCACTTGGAATCATAGGCGAAATAATCGTTCCTGATACTAGTAGCGCCATTGACTGCCCACGAAATGAGGCGGGGAGATAAGACATGACTTTTAGCGCAATTCGATTAATAAGACCAGTTTTAGTTGCCGCTGCACCAAGTGCTAGACCGCCGATGATAATCCACATGGTTGTGGTTGAGAAAATATTGAATGACGTGACAAAATTAACCGCGCCAAGAACTACCCATGAACATAGCATTAACAATCCAGTGGCAAAACTAGGAATTACGTTAAAAATCCAAAAAATATTAGCAGTAACCAGAGATGCTAATACTACCATTCCGGCATGTGTCAATCCTGTGGGCGTTGGAACAACAAAAGCAATTAAAACACCGAGAATAATGCCTACAATACCGGCAATCCATTTTGAATGTTTCATAGTGAGTTTCCTTTCTTAAAAACCTCCGGATTAACAGGAAATTGAGGCATTTTGCCATTTGAAAAATCAATAATGGCTTGTGCAGCTCCTATCCCTAATGCTTGATTTGCTTCTAGGGTCGTGCCCGCCAGATGGGTAGTTAATAGAGTGTGCTTACTGGAAAAAAGTGGATTATCAGGCTGTGGTGGTTCGGGACTGAAAGAATCAATGGCTGCGCCGCCTAGCTTGTCATTATTTAATGCAGTTGCAAGGTCCTGTTCGTTAATGATGCCACCGCGAGCAGAATTAATAATACATGTAGTTGGTTTCATTAGAGCCATTTCTTTAGCGGAAATCATATCCCTGGTTTCACTCGTAAGTGGCATATTAACGGAAATAAAGTCAGCCTGTTTGTAAATCTCAGTTAAACTGCCAAGCAGGGGAACCGGTGCAGTTTTCAAATAAGGATCATAGCCAATGACATTCATTCCAAAGGCTTGTGCAAGTTTCGCAAGTACTTGACCAATGTGTCCTAATCCAAGAATTGCTAGAGTTTTTCCTTTAATCTCATGACCGTTTAAACCATATTCTGTTGAAAAGCCTGGTAAAGAAAGACCTTTTAATTCATTTTTCTTTTCATGTAACAAATGGTCAGATGTTAGTAGACGTCGACTAAGCAAAAGCATGGTACTAATAACGTATTCTGCTACGGCATATGCATTAGCACCATTTACTTTGGCCACTAAAACGTGATTAGCGGTGGCGGCATTAACGTCAACATTATTGATACCTGTCCCATTGCGTGAGATTATTTTGAGTTCCTTGCCTGCGTCAATAATATCTTTGGTTAGTGCAGATGATCGCATTATTACTGCATAGGCATCTCTGATTTCCTTTTTCATGGTCTCAGCATCAGTACTTGGTGATACTGTTACTGTAAATTCGTTGTCTTGAAGTAATTTGATTCCGACATCATCAATCTTTTCGCTTAAAAGTACCTTTTTCATTACGACTCCTCCTAAAATGAATTTCGTTATAACTTTCATTCTTCATTCTAGTGAGTAAAATCACTAAAGCACAGTGCTCATTAGTACATGAGATGAACCAAAAAGACACATGGATGAAAGCTTACAATATCGGTAAGGAAAACGCTTCCGAAGCGATGTGAGTAAATGAGCTTATTTTTTTGATTTCAATTTACAAATGGGCACTTGTGAATTTTATTCTTATTTTTTATTCCCCAAAAATAAATAACCCTTAACACCGTTTCCTCGTAATCTGCAGTGTTGAGGGTTATTAAGTTAATACTTAACATTATGAATAATTTTGACGGACTTGTTTTACTAAGCGTAAGAGAAACTTGTTTTTTGTGTTTTTGTCATAGAACAAATTCGAAGAGTAGTGGTTATTATCAGTTTCCCGTAATGGAATGAAATTGAGCAACGGATTGCGTACTGTTTCAATATCTATAAACGGGCTTGGGTAGAAGCCGATTCCTTTATTGGCAGCAACATAAGCATCTCGCAGTTCAAGTGATGAGCATCGCTTGATTTGATTTTTGGAAAATAAGTCTGGAAATTTATTGAGAAAGACATCTTGCATAAAGTCAGAGTCTGATGGTGAATAGTAGAAAACGTTTTGATCTGTTAAATCATTGTTGCTGATGCTTTCTTTATTAGCTAGGCGGCTCAGCTTACTGACGCCGACTACTAATTCGCCACGCTTTAAACTGACACGTCCAAGTTTCGTGACTAATGGGTCAGTTAAATCGTAAAAAGGGGAAATAGCAATGTCTAAGCTACCGGCTGCAACAAGTTTAACCAATCGCCGACCGCTTTCCTGAACAAAGTCTATATTAACTTTCTTGTTTTCTTTGAGTACAGGGAGTAAAAGGGACTGTAATTCAATTTCTTGGTTAGCAGATGCAAAGCCAATTCGAATGCGATGGTTAGATTCAAGTTGCTCACTCTGAATGCGGTTAAGCTCGTTATTGTACGTATTAACAATATCTTGAGCTGCGACGATAAACTTTTTGCCTTCTGTAGTTAATTCAGAACTATTTTTGTTTCGCAAGAATAGTTGAACGCCAAGTTCATTTTCCAATTGATCCATTTGCTTTGAAACAGCACGTGGAGATAGGAAAAATTCACCGGATCCTGCCTTGAAACTGCCGTACTTGGCCACTGCTAGAAAGGTTTTGAGATTATTGACTTCCATTTCCAATACTCCCTCGAATTATTTTAAATGAACATTTTGTTCACCTAGTGACTTATCATGCACTATGATAGCACTTTCATAAATTTTACAATGTAACTGAAAGTTAAATTGATCACAAAGAAAGAAGGACTTATGATGAGCGTTCCGAAAATTAAGAAAATGGAAGTTTTTCCTGTTGCTGGTTATGACAGTATGTTATTGAACTTAAGTGGTGCACATGGTCCATTCTTTACAAGAAACATTGTTGTGTTGACAGCTGACAACGGGGCTGTAGGTGTTGGTGAAGTCCCAGGTGGGCAAAAAATTACTGATACATTAGAACATTCTAAGATGTTGGTTGAAGGCTCATCTATTGGTGAGTATAAAGCGACTTTGCAAAAGATTAGGAATAAATTCTCTTACTTGGACAAGGGCGGACGTGGTAATCAAACATTTGATCTGCGGATTATGGTACATGCATTAACTGGCGTTGAGACAGCTTTATTGGATTTACTCGGCAAATATTTGCACGTACCAGTGGCCGCGCTTCTGGGTGATGGTCAACAACGCGAGCATGTTGGCCTTTTAGGATATTTGTTTTGGGTTGGTGATACTAGTAAAACGGATCTGCCATATTTGCAGAATGACGACGATACCAGTGAATGGGGACGTCTCCGACGTAAACCTGTAACCGATGTTGAGTCACTAGTCAGATTAGCAAGAGCATCCTACGATAAATATGGATTTAAAACCTTTAAGTTAAAGGGGGGTGTGTTTGATGGTGAAAAAGAAGTCGCTGCTATCAAAGGCCTTCATGAGGCCTTTCCAGATGTCAAACTTGATTTGGATCCAAATGGCGGCTGGTATTTGAAGGACGCCCTGCATTATGCAGACGAATTGAAACAAGATTTGCACTACATCGAAGATCCTTGTGGTGCAGAGGATGGATTCTCAGGTCGTGAAATTCTGGCAGAGTTTCAGCAATTAACGCACATGCCAGTTGCGACTAATATGGTTGACACTGATTGGCGGCAAATGTCACATGCATTGGCATTAAACTCGATTTCCATCCCATTGGCTGATCCACATTTTTGGACGATGGAAGGTGCGGTGCGTGTTGCGCAACTTTGCGATGAGTTCAATCTTAACTGGGGTATTCATTCAAATAATCATTTTGATATTTCCTTAGCCATGATTGCAAATACGGCTGCTGCCGCTCCTGGAAATGTGTATGATGTCGATACACACTGGATTTGGCAAGATGGGCAGTATTTGACCAAAAACCCGTATCAGATTAAAAATGGTCAGTTAACTGTTCCACGTAACAACGAAGGATTAGGTGTTGAAATTGACATGGAAGCAGTCAAGAAAGCTCATCAGTTGTACGTTGACAATAATCTAGGTGCTCGCGATGACGCAATCACAATGCAATATTTAATTCCAGGCTGGAAGTTTGACCCTAAGCGTCCTGCTATGGTTCGTTAGAATAACTTCCTTTGAACGATTAAATTTGAAAATTAAACCTACTAGCCACTTTGTCATGATTTCTGTTGAAGGGATCACGATAGAGTGGCTTTTATGTTAGTAAAAGGTAGGCTGTTAAGCTTAGCGTGAACTTTAGGTTCAGCATGGGAACAGAATGCTTCTATGAATTGTGATTTAGTGAACTTATACTAGCAAATGAAAGCGGTTACCAGCATTGCTGCTAATAAAGTGGAGGGTGAACTTAATGAAGATTACTAGTGTTGACGTTATGAAGATACCTAGTGAAGATCCTAGTTTTAGTGGTAACGGGCAAGGGTCTAAAGAAGATTGGTGTCCTTTGGTTATCAGAATTAACACGGATGAAAAAATTTCCGGATTTGGTGAAGCAGGCTTAGCTTATGGAAAAGGCTGGCGTGGTGGATTTGGGATGTTACAGGATTTCAGTGAAGTCATTATTGGGGAAGATCCACTTAATAATGAAAAAATTTGGAATAAATTGCTTACATCTACTTATTGGGGAATTGCTGGTGGCGTGGTTGTAAATGCGGCCATTAGTGCAATTGATATCGCTCTCTGGGATATCAAGGGTAAGTATTACAATACGCCGGTTTATGAACTACTCGGAGGAAAAACTAATGATCATCTGCGAGCTTATGCAAGCCAGCTCCAATATAACTGGGGTGAACACATTGATAAGTTGAAGTTGATAACCCCAGAAGAATACGCCGAGGTTACTCGAAAAATCATGGCGGAAGGATATGATGCACTAAAATTCGATCCAATTATGTTAAGTGATCAGCCAGATGGTGGTGGTGCTTGGCAAACCAAAGGGGTGGTCACAAAACACATCGTTGACGTTGCATATAATCGGGTTAAAGCAATGCGAGAAGCGGGTGGAGATAATCTTGGTCTCATCATTGATATGCATGCTAACTCTGATACAACATCGGCTATTAAGATTGGTCAAGCATTGGAAGACCTAGATATTATGTATTACGAGGAACCAGTTAGCACGCTCAATCCAGACAACACGTTAGAGGTTGCAAACAAGGTAAATATTCCAATTGCGGCTGGCGAACGTGTCTTCACTCGATTTGGTTTTAGAAAATTCTTCGAAGATCGGTCCATTAAGGTAGCACAACCGGATCTCTGTCTTGCTGGCGGTATTACAGAAGCAAAAAAGATTTGTGATATGGCCTATACGTATGACATTAATGCACAAGTTCATGTGTGCGGTGGACCGATTGCGGTTGCTGCCGCTTTGCAAGTTGAGGCGGTGATTCCTAACTTCTTGATTCACGAAGTTTATCAACGGGCGCGCAATGCCAAGGATCGTGCAACTTGTAAATTTGATGATTTTCAACCTGTAAATGGGCACATTGATATTCCTGATCGTCCTGGTATTGGGCAAGAGTTGACGCCAGAAACGATCGATAAATCCCAGCGTGTGACTATTCAGTAATATTAAAATTTCAAAATAATGGAGGGAAATTATTATGATTGATAAGTTTTTACTTGGTGGCTATACGTCAGATAA
Source organism: Furfurilactobacillus milii (assembly GCF_021654115.1). Taxonomy (GTDB): domain Bacteria; phylum Bacillota; class Bacilli; order Lactobacillales; family Lactobacillaceae; genus Furfurilactobacillus; species Furfurilactobacillus milii. The sequence continues at coordinate 81,522 of NZ_JAIWJF010000003.1, forward strand.
TTACACACCAAATAATCATTCCGAAGGAATTTATGTTGCGAGTTTGGATACTGAAAAGGAACAATTGACCGATATTAAATTAATGGTTACTCTAGATGATCCAGCATTTTTTAACTACGGATTGAAAAATCATAAAATTGCGGTGGTAATGACAAAGGATGACAGCACTGGTGGCGTTGGTATCATTGATGTTAATGCAAAAACGGGCACGGGCCGACTAATAGCCGAAAAGATGCTTGATCAATCAGTCAAAGGCAGCTATGAGGCATATAACTACTTCAAAAAATTGTATTACTGGAATGAATTGCGTTACACAGTCCCATCATATGTGTATCTAGATGAGAACCGAAAAATGGTGTTTGCCGCTAACTATAATACTAATGCCATTTATACTTGGAAATTGGATGATAATTATCAGTTTATTACGGAGCATCGTTACCCAATTGAAGGACGAGGGCCTAAAGCGGTTCAAGATGCGGCACATATTCATTACACACGATTATTACCAGATGGACGCCTGATAGTTTGTTCATTAGGTGCCGACAAAATTATGATTTTTGATGTAAATGATGATGCGAGTTTAAGTCCGGTATCAGAATTTCACACGAAAGCGGGCTTCGGACCCCGTCAACTAGCATTTAATGAAAACACCAATAATTACATCTACGTTTTGAATGAAGTGGGTAGTCGTACTGGAGTCGTGAAATATGATCCAGAAACGGGTTTGCTGAGTCAAATTGATGATTACTCAAATATTCCTGAAGGGTACGCCGGACATAATCAATCTGCTGGGATTCGGGTATCCGCTGATGGCAAATTTGTTTATGCGTCAAACCGAGGACATGATTCGTTAGCTGTTTATAAAGTTTTAAATGGCGGTGGACATTTGGAAAAGATTCAGACAATTAAAACGGATGGTGTTTCTCCACGTGATTTTGATCTTAGTAAAAATGGAGATTTCTTGTTGTGCGCTAATCAGATGTCAAATGAATTAATTTTATTTAAGCGTGATTCCAAAGAGGGTTATCTCAACATTGTACAGCGTGACATTAAACACGATGCATGTGTTAGGGTCCTTGAAGCCACAGACTTTTTAAGCTGAACACTTAAAAATAAACAGAATTTAAGAAAGCGTTTTCATTGCTATCACTAATATGCTACGCTGTTGTTGGGAGTGATAATAATGATAAATAAAGAAATTAATTGGCAAGCAGATGATCCGGAAGAATATACCCATGATACCAACAAAGGTTCAATTATTGATTTACCGACCCGTTCCTATATTGTTTTATCAGGTGTTGGTAAAGCTGATCCGAATAACCGTGATTTCACAGCGAAGGCAGACGCTCTGTACAAAGTAGCTGATTATTTGGCAAACGCACCTGATAATAACTTGGAGATAGAAGGGTATACACCCTTTAAACGATATCCGTTACAGGCAATGTGGGAACGAGTTACACCTGGTCGTGATGCAGAGTGGCGTTATCAATTGATGATTCGTCAACCAGCCTTTATCACCAAGGAAATTTTACAAACGGCTGAATTTGACATTACTAACGTTGATCAACAATATTTATGGGATATCCGAATGCTTCATTTCTCTGAAGGACTTGAAGCCCAGATTGGCAATAATGGGGTACTGACCCGCATTGGGCCAGCAAACATCAAATTGCAAAAATTCATTCAAGACGCCGGTTATCGTTCAGTTGCCTCGGAAAGCTGGCATATGGAACTTTATTTGGATGATGTAGTGCGTACGCCCGGGGACCAGTGGCACACTATTTTACGGAATGGCATTGAACCGATGGATGTTTCAAAAGTTGTCGAAACAAAGATACCGATTTTCAAGGGTAGCAAATAGGTTATTGAATATTTGAATAGAATTTGAAATGAAAACTCCACACTAATGGAGTTTTTTGATTTTAGTGGAGGTTTTGGATTCTCTTAGCTCTTTATGCATTTATCGACCAGATGCCTATTCAAAATTTGAACAGCTATATAATCGACTGGCATTTATCTTAGTTCACCATTTGGTACCGACTCAAAACACTGTTTTTTTGGAACCATTAGAGGAGTTCCTGATGCAATAAAGGTTTATTCAGCTTAAGTTAATGTAACAAGGACTTGTCCAATATCAGAAAATTATCAATCACGTCCAAGTAAAAGTAGGCTCAAGGTGCAGACTACCACGAATAAAAAAGGGTGTAACATGTTTCGCCAAATGAAACACGTTACACCCTTTTTCTGATGCGTTTTGAATATTATGAAAGCGCTTCATTTTAACTGTGCTGCCCGTTATGCTGTCTTCGTAAGCAAGAAAAATAAATATCAAAAGGGAGCACATCATTATGCAAAAACGTGATTTTATCGACACCAACACTTATACCAAAGAAGAAATTCAATACATGATTGATTTGGGCATTAAATTAAAGCAGTCAATCAATGCAGGCTATTATCCGCAAGTATTAAAAAATAAAACATTAGGTATGATCTTTGAGCAATCATCAACACGTACCCGGACCTCAGCTGAAGCTGCAATGACAGAATTGGGTGGACACGCTCAATACTTAGCCCCTGGTCAAATTCAACTGGGTGGTCATGAGACTATTGAAGATACTTCGCATGTTCTAGGGAACATTGTAGACATCATTGGTGCACGGGTTGAACGTCACAAGACGGTTGCCGAAGTTGGTAAGTATGCTCAAGTACCAGTTGTTAACTTTATGAGTGACTATAACCATCCAACGCAAGAACTTGGTGACATCATCACAATGAGTGAGCATCTGCCAGAAGGTAAGAAATTAAGTGACTGCAAGATTGTCTTTGTTGGGGATGCAACACAGGTTTGTGTTTCAACGATGTTTATGGCAACCAAGATGGGCATGGACTTTGTTCAATTTGGACCAAAAGGATTCCAGATTAAGCCTGAAACGTTAGCGATTGGTAAAAAGAACGCTGAAGTATCTGGTGGTTCAGTTCTGGTTACTGAAGATGCTGATGAAGCGTTGAAGGATGCCGACTTTATCTATACAGATGTTTGGTACGGCTTGTATGAGTCAGAGTTGCCAAAGGACGAACGGATGAAGATCTTCTATCCAAAGTACCAAGTAAACGCCGATCTTGTTGCTAAGGCCTCAGATCATGTTAAATTCTTACACTGCCTGCCTGCATCACGTGGTGAGGAAGTCACAGATGAAGTTATTGATTCTGACTATTCATTAGCATGGGAAGAGGCTGGTAATCGAAAGACAGCCATGCGTGCAATCTTTACTTACTTATTAAATCCACGCATCAAACATCCTTCAGATGCCGAAGCTAAAAAGTATCAAAGCGAAATTGACGATTTATTGGCCCACCAAGTGGACACCAACCTTGTCAGTGACTAAATCTATTTCCAAACACTTTTGGTAGTGTCGTGAAAGGAAATTGCGATGAACAAGCAAAAGAAAAAGTTTCGGTTATTTGATGCGGTGCTAATGGCGGTCGTTGTGGTACTCGTTGTTGAATCAGCAGCACCGGCTGCAGCCATTGGACCATCACAGTTCTTTTGGTGGATTTTTCTACTAATTCTCTTCTTCATTCCGTACGGACTCATCTCATCGGAATTAGGGACGACGTACGTTGGCGATGGTGGCTTATATGACTGGGTTAAACAAGCCTTTGGGCGTCGCTGGGGTGGTCGTTTGGCATGGCTCTATTGGTTAAATTATCCATTATGGATGGCCAGCCTTGGCGTGCTATTCGCGGAAGTTGCTGGACAAATATTCGGAGTTCACTTCAATACGTTCTGGACTATTATCATCGAACTTGCCTTCGTCTGGACGGTTGTTACATTAGGTAATAAACCAATCAGTGAAAGTAAATGGATTATGAATTTAGCGGCGTTCGCTAAAATATTTACGATATTGTCGTTGGGTATTATGGGGATTTATTTTGCAGCAACTAAAGGTTTAGCAAATAACTTTAGTGGAACCAATTTGCTACCGAAACTAAACCTTTCAAGTTTAAGTAACCCTTCGGTAATTATCTTCAATTTCTTGGGCTTTGAAGTAGTCGCAACTATGGCTGACGATATGGATAATCCTAAGAAACAAATTCCACAGGCCATTATTTATGGTGGTATATTAATTGCTTTCTTCTATTTATTGGCTGCGTTCGGTATGGGCGCTGCTATTCCTACCGATAAGTTGTCAGCGTCTTCTGGTTTGATTGATAGTTTCGTGCTGATGATTGGCCATATGAACTGGTTTGTCGTTATCATTGGCATTATGTTTCTATACATTCTCGCATCAGAAATGGTTTCCTGGGCGCTAGGTGTTAATTACGTTGCTAACTATGCTGCTAAGGATCATGCATTACCGGCTATCTTCGGTAAAGAAGATGCTAAAGGAATGCCTGTGGGTACTGGGTATTTGAATGGGATTATTGCTTCAGTTTTAGTAGTGGCGTCGCCATTTATTCCAAATCAAAATATCTTCTGGGCATTCTTTGCATTAAATGTAGTGGCACTGCTGTTGTCGTACACGATGATGTTTCCAGCATTTTGGAAGTTACGACGTGATGATGCGCAACGCGAACGACCATTTAAAGTACCCGGTGGGAAATTCATGATCAACCTTATGACATGGGTTCCTGAAGTATTACTTATTGCGACAATTTTGTTATCAATTTTACCGTTAAATGGGTCAGCATCAGAGTTGGCAAACAAAGTTCCGATTCTAATTGGTACCATTTTGGCAGTTATTGTCGGCGAAATCGTTGTTCGAGTTGCGGAACGACAAGACGATTCAAGCACGAAAGATGAAAAGGTTTCTCAAAATTCAACTCATTCGGCGAATGTCAGCGGAAAGGACTAACTAAATAATGAAAACTTTAACGAGCACACCTCAGCAAGATGGGTACAGAATGCCCGGAGAATTTGAAGAACATCAAGGCGTTTACATTCTATGGTCGCAAAGACCTGATAACTGGCGTAACGGTGGTAAACCAGCTCAGCATACTTTTGTTAAAGTTGCAGAGGCCATTTCCCAATTCGAACATGTCACAGTTGGTGTCAATGATGATCAGTATGAGAATGCGCGAACAATGTTACCCGACAATGTTGAAGTCGTGGAAATTTCAAACAATGACTCTTGGGTACGGGATTGTGGTGCAACGTTTGTAAAAAACGATAAGGGCGGTCTACGTGCTGTGGATTGGACATTCAATTCATGGGGTGGATTAGTTGATGGCTTATATTTTCCATGGGATAAGGATGACCGTGTGGCCCAAAAAATGGCCGAGATGGAACACGTGGATCGCTACCGATTAGACGATTTCATTCTCGAAGGTGGTTCCATTCATGTGGATGGGGAAGGCACTTTAATTACAACAGAAGAATGTCTTCTGTCGAAGGGTCGCAACGCGCAACTTTCAAAAGAACAAATCGAGGAAGTTCTAAAAACACACCTGAATCTCAAAAAGATTATTTGGCTCAAAAACGGGATTTATAATGATGAGACTAATGGGCACGTGGATAACATTGCCAACTTTGTAAAGCCAGGGGTTGTCGCCCTGGCCTGGACAGACGATCAAAACGACCCGCAATATCAAATTTCGAAAGAAAATCTAGATATTTTGGAACATGCTACCGATGCTAAAGGTCGCCAGATTAAAGTGGTTAAGTTAAATGTGCCAAAGCCTGTTTTGATTACCAAAGAAGAAAGTGAGGGCGTCGATGCAGTTGATGGAACCTTACCTCGGCAGGCCGGAGATCGTTTAGCTGCAAGTTACGTTAACTACTACACGGCAAACGGCGGTATTGTCTACCCAACGTTTGGAGACCCGGCGGATGATAACGCGCAAAAAGTATTAGAACAATTGTATCCAGATCGCAAAGTAGTCGGGGTACCAGCTAGAGAAATTTTATTGGGCGGCGGCAATATTCACTGCATTACCCAACAGGTACCGAAAGCGTAGGTGAAGAATATGGCAGGCAGAAAAATAGTTGTTGCTCTCGGTGGTAACGCAATTTTGACCAACGATGCCAGTGCTAAGGCTCAGCAAAACGCACTGCGCAAAACTGCTGCTTCATTAGTTCAGTTCGTTGAGCAAGGTGATCAGTTAGTGATTTCTCACGGTAATGGTCCTCAAGTTGGCAACTTGTTACTTCAGCAGGCCGCTGGCGCAACAGAAAAGAATCCGGCAATGCCAATCGATTCCGCGGTTTCAATGACGCAAGGGAGTATCGGGTATTGGCTTCAAAATGCGATGGATGAGGCGCTGGCGGAAAAGGGTTTAGATAAGTCTGTAGCCACGGTTGTGACACAAGTTGAGGTTGATGCAGATGATCAGGCCTTTGCTAATCCTACAAAGCCAATTGGGCCTTTTTATAAGGCCGATGAAGTCGCCCAGCAACGACTGGATCATCCAGAGTTTACGTTTGTTGAAGATGCGGGACGCGGTTATCGTCGAGTAGTGCCATCACCAAAGCCAATCGGCGTGGTTGAAGCCGATGTTATTAATCAGATGGTCGACGCTAATATTATTCCGATTTCTGTTGGTGGCGGCGGTGTTCCGGTTGTTAAAGATGGTTCACGATATATTGGTCGTGAGGCCGTCATTGATAAGGACTTTGCTTCAGAAAAATTAGCCGAACTCATTCATGCGGATTTACTGATTATTCTGACCGCGGTTGATAACGTTTATGTGAACTTCAATCAGGCAAATCAACAAAAGTTAACTGATGTAACGGTCGAGGAATTGAGCGATTATATCGAAGAAAAGCAATTTGCTCCTGGTTCGATGCTGCCTAAAATTCAAGCCGCAATGGATTTTGTAAATCACAGTGACCACGGTAAAACAGTAATCACGTCGCTTGACAATGTTGGTGAGTTTCTTACCTCTGGCGCAGGTACAACGGTTATGAAGACACGCAATATAGTTCTGAACAAGTAATTTGATTTTTGCATGAACTTAGTTAGGTTTTGTTTCAAAAATGCACTGATTTTCTACGGAATAGGAAATCGGTGCATTTTGATTTTAAATTAAACGTATGGAGACTCAATGCTATTAGTCCACTAGTAAACTAATACCGTCGTGGCATCATATTGATGACGTAATTACTGTATATTTGTAAAGTGCCATTACAAATATACTCAGGAGGAAATTCATGAAATTAACTACTTTGCCACCAACTAGTGGTGTCAGGTTTGTTGCTGAATTTGAAAGACAGACAGATGCTTATTTGATTTGGCCTGAAAGACCCGACAATTGGCGAGATGGTGCCAAACCAGCCCAACGTGCGTTTACAAAGCTAGCCAACCTGATCGGTAAATATGAGCCAACAACAATGTTGGTTTCCAGCAAACAATATTTAAATGCTAGGCATCTATTAGACGATCATATACGTGTTTTAGAGATGAGCAGTAATGACGCGTTTATTAAAGATACAGGCCCGATTTATGTCGAAGCAGACGGTAAACTTCAAGCAATTGATTTTGGCTTCAATGCATGGGGTGGATTATTGGATGGCTTGTATTTTCCGTGGGATCAAGATCAGCTTATTAGCGGGAAGTTAGCCGAGCTGAACAACATTCCATATTATGTAGAACATAATTTAATCGTCGAGGGGTGTTCTATTATCACCGATGGGCAAGGCACCTTGATCACTACTGAGGATGTTTTACTGTCTGAAGGCCGTAACCCAGGTCAGTCAAAATCGGAAGTAGAAATGATGTTAAAAAGATACCTTGGCATAAAGAAAATTATTTGGTTAAAGCATGGCTTCTTTTTAGATGAAACGAATGGGGCCATCGATAATATTGTCAATTTCATTGCGCCGGGTGAAGTGGTGATTACTTGGACTGAGGATAAAAAGGATCCAATGTTCCAAACTGTTCGGCAAATTGAAAGAGCTTTGTTAAAGGCGAAAGATGCGTATAATCGTTCCTTAAAAATTCACCATTTGAATATGCCAAAAGTGCAGACTGTCGGAAAAGTAGAAAGCGAGTCAATTGATCCAATAAATGGTTTGTTGCCGCGGACTCCAGGACAACGGTTAACGACTAGTTATGTTAATTATGTATTGATTAATGATGCTGTGATTGTGCCTCAGTTTGGGGATAGCAATGACGCCGTTGCGGTAGACAAATTACAAGGATTGTTTCCTAAGCGACGCGTTTTACCGTTCAATGCACATGAAATGATTTTAGGCGGTGGTGGCCTACACACCGTTGTTCACACGCGCCCTGATACATCCTATCCTGGAGGTGAGTAACATGAACTTTTTTGAAATTGTCAGTACTCACTTGCAAAGTTTAACGGATAATGAACGAAAGTTATTTGATTACATTGTTAAAAACATGAGCGACGTTCAGGGAATGTCGATTCGTGAAGTTTCAGCGACTTGCTTTGTATCAACGGCGACATTTTTAAGATTTGTTAGAAAAATCGGTTTTTCTGGATACAGTGAATTCATCACGGTTTTAAAGTTCACGACACGTGACAATGCCAGTGAGGCGCGGGATCAGGCCAATAATCAATTTGTTGTTAATCAATCTAGCTATCGAGAAGATTATCTTAAGAATATTGAAGAAACAGTTCATGTGCTTCGACCTGAAGTGCTTCATCAAATCACGGCAAAGTTATCACACACGAGAACGATTTTTATTTTTGCGCGTGGTCTAAGTAAGAGTGCGGCAAGGTACATTACAAATCTTTACCAATTAGCTGGATTCAACGTTAGTTTTCCTGAAGATCAATTATATAGGCGCGCAGCAATGGACCACATTACTGCGGAAGACTTAATCCTTATTATCGACTATACGGGTGAGGAGGTTGAGTTCGTTAATCTTATTCAACAGGTTTTTAAAGAGCCCCTAAATCGGCCAATGGTGCTGTCGATTACAGGAGCTGACAACAACACCATTCAAAACCTGAGCGATATTAATTTGTATACTTTTTTTGACCAAATCAGATCCAAAGAGGGCGTCGAAATCAGTTCCCGTGTGACCGCAATTGTGATTATGGAATTGATACTCTATCAGTGGCTGGACGAGTAGAAAATTGCTGAAAAAGAGTTCAATATAGCTGTCGGTCAATGATTAGCTATGTCATGAACCTTTCCGAAACTAGTCTTGCAGGTCGGAATATGAGACTTTGCCGGATTCACGGACCTTTACTGCAAGTGATGTGAAACGTAATATTGCGGGATCGATGTAGTTTAATGATTTTTGAAATCCGTTAAGATAATCCGTCCAGGAGGAGTCTAACTCCTGTGGGTTAATGATAAGAAAACGCCCTTTTAGCATTAGGGATGTATGAGCATCCTCGTTAAAACAATAAATAGCTGCATTGGTTGTGTTGCTCAAATTTTTAACTGTGGCAGAATTGTGCTTTGTATAGAAAAAGATTGTGTCTAATGATCTGTCCATTTTCAAGGGAGTAAGGGCTGTGATGTTTGGAAAACCAAGTGAGTCTATTGTGGAAACTTGAAACACAGTGGCCGATTCAAGCATCTTTTCTGCGACTTTAATGGTTTTTAGCATGGCTATCCTCCAAATATTTTCTTTAAATAAAGGGTATCATAACAATAAGTAATTACGAAAAAAACTGATTGGGAAAATCACTTGTGGTGACTAACGTCTGCTTAATATGCTGTTAATTACGCATTCACTGCAAAATGTGAACACTTTAGTTTAAGTGTAAAAATAAACATGACCATAAAAAATAAATATTTTTTGTATTTATTTTTCAAAGAACATAATTCACAAACGATTTGCACTCAATATTTATAAAATGCAATTTTTGAAAAACAAAACCTCATTTTCCTCTTTATTGCTCTTTTTTTGCTCAATAACAGTTTCTTCTTAATGTGAAAATGAAAACAATGTTCTCCACAAACGCTGATTCTATAGGAATCCGAAAAATCGTTTTCATGATTTTACGTTAAAATCCCTTGTTTTCTGAAAGACGTATGCACTACAATAGGACTTGCATAAGGGAGAGAGAAAAATGAAAAAACTATTTTTTAGTGCGCTCGTTGTTGTACTAGTTGTCGCAGGTTCTGTCGTTACAGGTTTTGCATCAACTAGCGCTACTCGAGCCAACAAAGACAGTCAGTCATTCAATCAATTATATTCTAAGGTTCTTCAGAAGCAGGATCTGCCACTACAGTAATTTCATCGGTTCTTATTGGATTGCTATTTTTAACAAAAAGCATTACGTCTATCACACATTTGTGGACGCAATGCTTTTTTATGTGAATGTCCTTAATTGAAAAAACGAGACTATTTTTTAGGGCCGTTGACCCCCGAAAAGATGCCTTCAATGCTCATATTAAAATCGGTTTAGTGATGTTTTACATTGGTTTACAAATCATTAAAATTCTGATGGAAATATATGCTATGCTTAGGTTTCTAAGCAACTGGGTTTCAAAAAATGAGTGAATAGGAGCTAACGCAGATGACGGAGATAAGGCGAGCAAAAAGAGCAGTAACTGATCTTAGCAAGATAACTGCGATTTTGAAGGAATCACACATTATTCACACAGCAATCAACACGGAAGACTTTCCCTATGTGGTGCCGACAAATTACGGCTTTGAAATAACGGACGATGGTAAATTAACGCTGTACATTCATGGTGCGCCGGAAGGTCGGAAAGTTGACTTGATCAAACGAGATAATCGGGTCGGTTTTGAGATTGACGATGGGGGTTCATTGATGCCGACTGAATCGACAGAGGCCAGTCATAACTCTTGGCTTTATCACAGTATTATCGGCACTGGCGTGGCTCATCAAGTGACAGACACAGAGGGTAAAGTACACGCATTACAACAAGTACTGATTCACGAAACAGGTCATGCATGGGAAAACATTGATCCTCATGGTGTTGAGTACGTAAACGTTTATCGAATTGATGTGCAGGAATACAAGGCCAAACAACATGAAGTACCACAGGCTCAATAGCGACTTGAACGCACCAAAATCAAAATGTACACGTTGGCCTTGTTAGTTCAAACTTATTTGAGTCTCACAGACTGAGACACGAATTTAAAAACTTGGGGATAATATAAATGACAAGTGGATTAACCACACACCTGATTGCTAATGCCGGTCGTGGTAAACGTTTTTTACTTACCAATGAAGACGGTCACGAATTGGGCCGTGTTAAAAATCACGGTTGGACGAATTTGTGGAACCAATTTTTGGGCTGGGCTGTGGCAATGCCAATTCATGACGAACTCACCGTGGAAGGAATGACGTTAACGGTCGAGTCGAAGACACATTTATTGAGTGGTAAATACCGTTTGGAGATCAACCATCAGCCGGTGGCATTAGTGGTAACCCATAATTTTCAAAACGGTTATCTCATTAACGTGAAGAATGAACGCTACCAGTTGAAGGCCGGGCTTGGTAATGCCAGCTTTCAGATAATTCGTTCAGCTGATCAAACACCGGTAGTTAGTATGCGGCAGCAAATTGATGATCCTGATGCGTTTTCGGTCACTGTAAATGAATCCTTCGGCCTATTGACCGGTATTGGGTTAGCGATGATCATCATGCGCGAACAGGGGAAGTAATAAAGAATCGCTACTAAAGAACAGAAAAATAGCGTGACGATGGGATGTTTTATATACTGGATTCAATTAAGTTTGAGGAGGTTTCAGTATGGCAAAATTGACATCCGAAATGAAGGATTTGATTTCACAAGCGTTTCCGTTTATTGCGACCGTTGATGAGGATGGAAATCCACAAATTGGTCCAAAGGGCACGCTAAGAGTCATGGACGATGAACATTTAATCTATAATGAGGAAACTGGGCGCCAGGCTTGGCACAATTTGCAGGCAAACCATAAGATAGCGGTTGCCGTTCATCCTTATCCAGGTAAGATTGGGTTGCGAGTTGAAGGGTACGCAACAATCTATAAAGATGGCCCTGTATTTGAGGCGGCTCATCAGTATGCAGTGGACAATCAATTGCCTGATTTAATTGCAGCGGTTGTCATTTCCGTTGACCGAATTGTGAGTCTTAATGCAGGTCCTGACGCTGGTACAGAAATCGCAAACGAACCAGTTCCAGATTAATTTAAAATTTAATCAATAAAGCGCAAAAAGCCCAATTCGTCAGAGTTGGGCTTTTATAACGCATAAAAATGAAATTGAATTTTTTATTGAGCAGTGTAGCCACCGTCGACGACAAATTCTGATCCGGTAGCGAACTTAGATTCGTCGGAGGCGAGGTAAACACAGATGTTTGCAATATCATCAGGTTCACCGATGTGACCAACTGGTGTTAATTTTGTTTGAGCTTCTTCCATTCCTGGTTGGGCTTCCACTAATGGTGTCTTGATGTACCCAGGGTGCACAGTGTTGACGCGCACGCCGTAACCTTGTTTTGCGGCATACAACGCTGCAGACTTGCTGAATAAGCGAACGCCACCTTTAGATGCATTGTAAGCAGCCAATAGTGGGTCACCGATGAAACCTTCAATGGAGGACATGTTGATAATAGAGCCGCCGTGGTCCTTCATTGCAATCATGCCGTACTTTGTACCATAGAAGACACCATCCAAGTTAATTCCCAGCAATTGGTGCCATTCGTCAGCTGTGGTGTGCTCAACATCTTTCGCAATGGCGATGCCGGCATTGTTGACAATGATATCAAGCTTACCAAACTTAGCAACAGTATCATCAATAACTTCTTTAAAGCGAGCTTCATCAGAGGCATCTTGTTGCATATAAAGAGCGTTGTCACCGCCGTTAAGACCATCGAGTGCTGTTTGACCGTCATCCTTGTTGCGTGAGGTGATAACAACTTTAGCACCTTCCCGCAAAAAAGCGGCGGCGGTTGCCAGCCCGATACCCTTGGTTCCACCTGTGATAATTGCAACTTTATCCGTTAAACGATTTGCCATTTTCATAACCTCCATTGGTTTAGGTTGCTGCTACACCGTTATTTTCGCATGTTTGGTAAATAATGTGAAGTAATATACAAAATGAAAATAATTGAAAATGTTGTTGCTTACTTTTCGTAAGTGCGATATAGTAAACCCCGTTATAGAAAACAATGACAAAACTTTGGAGGACGATGACATGGAAACAGAACTTTTAAGCTTGATGAAGCAACGTCGATCAATTTACAACTTGGGTAAAAAGGTGAATCAGTCGCAAGAAGACATCACTGCGATGCTTAAGGATGTAATCAAGGAGTCACCGTCCGCCTTTAATAGTCAAACAACGCGTGTGGTTTTTGCTTTTGGCGACGCTCACGAAAAGGTTTGGGACATTGTGTTAGACGAACTGAAGAAGGTTGCGCCTGCGGAGGCATTTGAAGGCAGCAAGCAAAAGGTTGAACAGCAGTTTAAGGCTGGATTTGGGACGATTCTGTGGTTTACCGACATGGATAAAGTTAAGGAATTGGAAGATGGCTTCCCACTGTATGCTGATAATTTCTACGACTGGTCTGAACAACATATTGGTAACAGTCAGTTTGCAGCATGGACTGCGTTAGCTGAGAACAATCTGGGTGCATCCGTTCAACATTACAACCCGCTTATTGACGACAGCATTGCTAAGGCTTTTGACTTGCCAAGTAACTGGCGCTTACGCAGTGAAATGCCATTTGGGTCAATCGAAAGTGCGGCCGACGACAAAGATTATATGGATGACGAAGATCGTTTTAAAACAATCGATTAGTACAAATGGTTTTAGCAAAACGACGTTTAAAATGATGCGAAAAGCCTATTTGTATATGGGATTCACCAATTTGTAAAGTGTCTTTTCACAATATTGGTATATATCATATTGATAATCGGTAAATTGTTTTACTCACTTAAATAAATGCCCGTATAAGACTATTTATAAGCGATGATAAATAGAACGTACGCAACTTAAATAGTATATTTTTAATATTTGGTATATCCTTTTTATGAAAAAACGGTTATAATGTCCATATAGCAATTATCAATGGGCATTAACTGTTTCAAAGGAGGGTGTACCATGGCAAACATTCTATTTATCAATGCGGATCAGCAGAGCACGCAAACGTTGATTTCGGCAATGGCCGCAGCTCAACCTGCGGATCGCTTGCGTTTGACCACGATGCATCCCCACAGCTTATCAAAGCAGGTTCGCGCACGTTTTGAAATTCTGGTTGGTGCGGCTGACGATGGCCTATTCATGGCTGAGGCTACTGCCGGTATCGACGCTGTGTACCTAACTTCAGGGATGGCGACAGTTAAATACTTGCACACCTTGAGTTGGGCACTGACTAATTTCAAACGACCGGTAAAACGGATCGTTTTGACGAACAATGCTGCGTCTGATGGTGAAGTGAAGACCGTAACACCGTTTTGTTCGGATCGGTTGGCAGTATTGACGGCATTAGGTGCAACGCATGTGGCATTTGTCTTTGTCCAACAGGTTGCTGCCAAAGTTGCTGATCGTGTCTTAATTGAGACAGTTGATGCCCGTAGTCGAGTTTTGCGGCAGGTTATCGAGTTGCAGCAGTGGAATCAATGGTTGATTACACTGCTGTCAGCAAATGTTGCCAAACCATGGGTCGGTATTGCAAATTAAGCGATTTTATATTTGAAATGAAGAAAGGCGATCACTGAATTTCAGTGATCGCCTTTTTGTGGATCGATTAAATTTTAAATTACTGAACTAGTCGTCAATTCGGGCAAATTGCAGGCTCAACAGACTGTTGAACAGTGACTGATCAAAACGATGATTTTCTGACCGAACGCTGCTTGGCACGATAACGGTCCGATCTTCTTTTGTCTGTACCTTTGTTTTAAATAAGCGACGTAGTTTTGATGTAATGATGTTGCGATGTGCTTCAGTTTCCATCTGCTGTCCCTCCATGCGAGAAATCTAAAAAAATTGACTACTTATAAATACCATCTTTTTTAAGATGGGTCAATAGAAATGCTCGATAAAAGTCAGAAAAGGTCAAACTTTTTACAAAAGCAAATGAAAACGTCATCATTGGTCCTTAAAGTGATTGTTTTTTAACGCACTTGGGGTAAAAAACTAAGCAACATTAAAAGTTCACCGTGAGGATTGATTCGATAAGATACTGACAAATTTTGGATAGCGACAGAGGCATGTTAAAGATGGTCGCGGCGATCCACCAGCACAGTAGACCAACGGTTAAAGTAGTTAAATGTTTCATGTAATCTCCTCCAGAAACAGTATTAGAATTTAACGCTACGTTTACATAAAAAGAGGCACGCCTCCAGAAGTGGACAGGCGTGCCAATGTTTGCTAGAACTTGACGGTTAAACTTGTGGTTGTGCAGTGGTGCTTGGGGCAGATGATGCAGGCGGTGTTGGAACATGAGGTTTCTTGGTCGGTTCATCGTCAAAGATCACCGTATTTACAGTGTCGATATACTGAGCCGAAACGGGGGTTACGTATGTCAGGTGGTTATCTTTATCAACCACCACGTTTGATTCTGCGATGGTCTTCATTGCGGCACGGACTGCGGATTCAGTTAAGTCTTCACTAACGTATCGTAGTTTTAGGTGGCTGGCCTTGCCGTCACCGTTTTTGAATTTTAAACTGAGCTCTTTCATAGACTAATTCTCCTTTGAGTGTGAGTTAGGCGTTCGCTTCTTGCTTTGTGGTAACAAAGATGTCGTTAACACTGTCGTTTGACAGACTTGCAATTGCTGCGCCAAACTTGTTCAGTTGATCATCAGTGACGTTTTGAGCAACGGTATTATAGTTCCGTTTGATTGGCGTACTGTGACCTTCACCTGAAATAAGATATTGAACGCTCGTTTTAAGCCATTTTTGTGACATGTGTTTCTCTCCTTAAATGTTGAGGTATTTGTATATCGTGGCCACGACTACATCATTAGTAACGAAATGACGAGCGCACTTTGTAAAGGTAATTTTTATGGCGTAGTAAGTCTACAAAGGCTTCGTGCCAGTACATTTCGGCGCAAAAAAAACTTTGCCAATCCTTGGTAAAAAAGTACCAAGGTGACAAAGTTTATGGTGTTCTATATTTAATTAACGCTGTTGAACGGCTGCATCGTATTGTTGCTGAAGTAGGGAAATGGCGCGTGGCTCTGCCCGTGGACTAGTGTATGGTTTCATCGCTAACCGACGAACCATCGGGTCATTCTCGCCATAGTTTACGTCAAACAAAGCGTGGCGACTTTCAGGTTGACCATAATCGTTTGAGTCAGCATAATTGAAAGATGCCCCGTTAACTAGGGCGTTGCGTTCTTCTAAGGTTAGACCGCGGACGTATGCTGGCACATCATTTACATTAGCAATTTGTCCCAGTGGCACAATGATGAATGTCGGTTCGGGAACGGGGGCAATCACAAATTCACTATGAAAATCGACTAGTCGTTTGAAATTAGCGGTTGGGAGTGCCGGCAACACGCCGCGTGCTAAAGCCTCTGGCTGCTTGTTATGCATACGGGAAGAGTCTGCTTTACTGGCAATATTGCCGTGAGCGATGGCGTCTTTGTCAAATGCAATGAGCGCTTCGAGATCGTTTTCTCCGTTGAGTTCAAATGAACGCCGCACAAATGCGACGTTATGTGCATCGATTAAGTACCGTAACTGATGAACCATGCGTACCGTTGCGTCATCTTGAGCCAGTCCGTTTGGAAAAGCTGCCTGAACAGTATGAGCAAGTTCGCGCCAGAAGGGGTCGCTGGGACCGGCTTCACGGGCGAATTCATGATCCGCCACTAAATCGCCGGTGTTGCTGTTGAGATGAGCACCCAGGATTGAAAGTAATTGTCGCATTTTGTCCAGCGGCGCCATCGAACTGGCGGCAAATAAAGTGGTAAATGCTGAACTGCCTACGGTGGCACTGGATGCTTGCCAGTTACTAAACTGGGTCTTTAAATTAGCATCGTTAACTGTTGACGCGATTTTTTTAGTTAAAGCTGTTAAAGCTGCTTCGTCCCATTGCTGGTGATCTGCCAACCGTACCAGCAAATCGTAGGTTCCTTCGACATAGGCTGACATGTTACTGTCGGACAAACTGACAGGTGGTTCAATTAGCGAAATAAGTCTTTGATGTTGCGCCATAATGCGCCTCCTCGTTCTTCTTAGCGTAAGGGTAACACATTGCGACGGGGAAAAAGAAATGTTTGAATGAAAATTATCCATTTGATTAGCAAATGGGATTTACGAAAGCTGATCTACATGAACAGTGGTAAATTGAAAGAAAGTTATTAAATAGCCGAACTCGATTTTTATTTCAGGGGAAAGGGTCGTTAATTATTCAATGGAAAAGCAAGCGAGCAATGTTTTAAGCACACTCATTATTCAAGATTTTACTGCTCTTGGACAGATGTCCATGACATCTGCATTAACGGTAAGCCAATCGATGAATATTTTGACAGCGTCTTTGCCAGTTCAAATGTTGTCAACGCAAACAGAGGGGTTTGGTCAACCTCACAGGGAAACAATGGCTGACTGGATGGAACAAGTTTGGCAACATTGGGATACCATTGATATCAAGCCGTTTACCTCAACGCTTATTGGATACTTAGGAACAAATGAACTGGCTCAACTAGTGAATATGGAAATTAGGCAGCATCGCAATCCAAACCTTATTGTTGATCCAGCCATGGCTGATCAGGGCAGACTCTATCCATCTCTGACGAAAAGTTACGTTGAGGAAATGAGACGGTTAATGAGTGGTGCGCAAATTGCTTTGCCTAACGTTACCGAACTGGGGCTGTTGTCAGAAAGCGATTTAGAAATGACCCCGTCGGATGACAAATTACGGCAGGCGCTGAAACGGTGTCAAAGTTTTGCTCCTGACTGTCAGATTATTGTAACGGGAGTCAAAAAGGGCAGCGCGCTTGGTTGCGCTTGGCTCCGTGGTAATGAAATTGGGTGGGTTGGTAAAAACATGATCAAAGGGCACTTTTTTGGTACCGGTGATTTGTTTAGTGCCACGTTTAATGTATTGAAACTTAGATCACCAAAGCTTGACGTGGACCAGCTGGTTTCAGAAGCGATGGCTGTTGTTTACGCAGCAATCCAAGAAACAGCAGCTCTTCCAGCAGCTCAATGGAAGTTAGGCCTTCGGCTTAAAGATGCAATTTCGCTATTAATGACTTTTGCATAAAATCTTTTAGTTAAAAGAATGAGGGTGAGTACAAAAAGCTGAGCGGGTCCCTATTAAAGGGCTTACATTTCACTATGCTTTTATTGCCACTTGGCTTATGCTATGTAAAGTGACGAATAAAAGAGTTATTTATGAAGAGTAGGGTAAATTATGTCTAAAAAAACGACGATAACTGATATTGCAAATGAGGCAGGCATTTCGCCAACAACGGTTTCACAGATTCTTAATGGCAAAGGCGAGCGCTTTAGCGCCACGACACGGCAAAAAGTGCTCGGTCTGCAAAAAAAGATGGGCTATCACAATACAGGGAACGATAAGCCGTTTGAATCAAAAGTTACGGTTGGAATGATCGTGCCGAGCCTGGACAATCCGTATTACCGTGAATTGATTCACGGGGTCCAGGACGGCTTGGTGTCACAGTTCGCAGAACTGTCGGTGGAATTTTCAGAAAATTCTGAGGGCATTGGTTATCATATTCATGAATTAAGTGAGCGACCAGTAGATGCAATTATCGTTGCAGGAGATAATATGGATCTTGCTTTTGTGCAAACGCTGCTGGCCAATACTGGTCTGCCTAGCATCATCATGGATCCGCAACAGGACAACGAGTCTTCTGTGGCTATTAATGAACTTGAGGCTGGCAGTAAATCGGCAGAATATTTACTTGATAATGGACACAGAAAAATTGCCCTGCTGATGAAGACGGGGAATAGTGAAAGTAAACTACATCGAATCACAGGTTTTTCAAATGGCTTGAAAGAATATCATTTGGATTTAGATCCAACATTATTTTTTGAACAGCCCGATGATTCTAAAGTAAGTGGTTTTAATTCGGCCAAACAGGTTATTGATAGCGGCGCAACCGCAGTTTTTGCTTTCTCTGATGAGCTCGCTGTCGGATTGAATCGTGGTCTCCTTGCTCACGGAAAACGTGTGCCGGAGGATATTTCTATTCTTGGCTTCGATGATATTGAAATTACGCGCTATGTCCAACCAGAATTGTCAACGGTTCATCAGCCAATTCAAGAGATGGGTGAGAAGCTAGTTAAAATATTATTCGCCAAAAAAAGTGACGATGAATTTAAACCGGATTCAGATGAAAGACTCTTTTCAGTTGTTCTGAAAAAACGCGGAAGCATTAAGCACATCTAATTGAATCCATTAAAAAGATAAGACAAGACAATCAATTGTGATAATTGATTGTCTTTTTTTGTGTCCATTTGGCCAGGTAAAAAAAACGTAAAATTATAAAATGCTAAGAAAATCGCAAAAAAGATGCGAATTAGTAGGCGTAATAGGGGTGCTAAACTAGACAAAAAATGAGCAATGTAAAAAAAACGTAAAAGAAAACGTTTACAAATTCGCATTGTAAATGCAAAAAACGGGTAGTAAAAATATAGCCGTGGCAAGTTTTACTTGTTCTTTACCAACAATATTTTTAGGAGGTACGACATGGATAAGCTCAAAATTGCGTCAACGGAAAAGGCCATGAACTTTTTTGAAACAGACCGTGAAATTGTGTCTGCAACAGAAACTGACTTTGTTGACGTCGCGGCTGTAGTGGTTATGGATGAAGACACATCCGTTGTTGAAGCAGCGAATGCAACAAAATTTGGGATTCCCGTTTTTGTCATTTCTGACGACAGTTCCAAGATTGACGGTTCCACGATGGAAAAGATTTATCACATTTTGGATCTCAAAAATCAATATGACCATCAGTTGTATAACCGTGAAATTGAGGCAGCGGCCTCAAAATATGAAGACGGCGTTTTGCCACCGTTCTTCAAGGAATTAAAGGCTTACGTTGAACGCGGAAACATTCAATTTGATTGTCCTGGACATCAAGGGGGGCAATATTTCCGTAAGCATCCAGCAGGTCGTCAATTCTATGATTTCTTTGGCGAAAATGTCTTTCGATCAGATATTTGTAACGCCGATGTTGATCTAGGTGATTTGCTAATTCATGAGGGTCCTGCGATGGACGCCGAAAAGCATGCAGCACAAGTATTCAATGCTGATAAAACATACTTCGTTATGAACGGGACGACGACATCAAATAATATTGCCATTACCGCTGCCGTTGCGCCGGATGATTTAGTCTTATTTGATCGTAATAACCATAAATCTGTTTACAATGCGGCATTAGTTAAAGACGGTGGCCGTCCAGTTTACCTCGAAACTTCACGTGACCCATACGGCTTTATCGGTGGTATTTATTCACGCGATTTTGATGAAGATTATATTCGTAAACAAGCCGCTAAGGTGGACCCAGAAAAGGCTAAGCAAAAACGGCCATTCCGTTTAGCCGTTATTCAGTTAGGTACTTATGACGGCACCATTTATAATGCCAAACAAGTTGTTGAACGCATTGGTCACTTGTGTGACTACATTCTTTTTGACTCTGCATGGGTCGGTTACGAGCAATTTATTCCAATGATGCGTGATTCTTCACCATTGTTACTTGATCTGGGACCTGAAGATCCGGGTATTTTGGTTACTCAATCAACGCATAAGCAACAAGCTGGTTTTTCTCAAGCATCACAAATTCATAAAAAAGATGCTCACATTAAGGGGCAAAAGCGGTACATCGATCACAAACGATTTAACAACGCTTATATGCAATATGCTTCAACATCCCCGTTCTACCCACTTTTTGCAACTTTGGATGTTAACGCCAAGATGCAAGAAGGCGAAGCTGGTAAAAAGTTATGGCGTGATGCTTTAATCACTTCAGTAAATGCACGTAAAAACTTGATGAAGAATGCCACAATGATTCGTCCGTTTGTGCCACCAGTTGTAAATGGTAAAAACTGGGAAGATGCTGACACTGAAGAAATTGTCAGCAACATTGATTACTGGCGCTTTGAAAAGGGTGCAAAATGGCATGCTTTTGATGGCTATGAGGATGATCAATACTTTGTTGATCCAAACAAATTTATGTTAACAACGCCTGGTATTAATGTTCAGACGGGTGAATATGAAGACTTTGGTATTCCGGCAACTATCTTAGCTAACTATTTGCGTGAACACGGGATTATTCCTGAAAAGAACGATTTGAATTCTATTTTGTTCTTGATGACGCCAGCAGAGACACCAGCTAAGATGAATAACCTAGTATCACAAATCGTTAAGTTTGAATCACTTGTTAAGGCTGATGCACCACTGGAAGATGTACTTCCAAACCTGTATGCACAACATAAGGATCGTTATGCAGGTTACACGATTCGTCAACTGTGCCAAGAGTTACATGACTTCTATAAGGGAAACAATGCTAAGGAATATCAAAAAGAAATGTTCTTGGCCGATTACTTCCCTGAACAAGCAATGACGCCATACGAAGCTAACGTTGAGTTATTGCATAACAACGCCAAGCTTGTACCACTGAAAGATATTGAAGGTGAAGTTGCCTTAGAAGGTGCACTTCCATACCCACCTGGTATTTTCTGTGTTGTTCCAGGTGAAAAATGGAGCAAGGTTGCTCAAACCTACTTCTTAATCTTGGAAGAAGGAATTAACCGTTTCCCAGGGTTTGCGCCTGAAATTCAAGGTGTCTATTTCGAAAATGAAAATGGACAGACTACTGCATACGGGTATGTCTACGATCCTAAGTCAGAAAACAAGGGTGAGTAGTTCCATTCAACGTGGTGGACGTCATGTCTACCACGTTTTTTTATAAATTTTAGAAAAACGGATAGAGGTAAAATCATGGCCCAGGAAAAGAAAAAGATGAGTGTGGTTCAGCTCACGATTATTACGGCCATTAACATGATGGGTTCAGGAATTATCATGCTGCCAACCAATTTAGCGCAGGTTGGTACGATGTCGATATTATCTTGGATTGTCACAGCTGGTGGTGCAATGTGTTTAGCCTATGCTTTCTCGAGAGCTGGGATGTATACCAGAAACTCTGGTGGTATGGGCGGTTATGCTCAGTATTCTTACGGTAAAGCAGGATCGTTCATGGCTAACTATACGTACGGTGTTTCACTTGTGATTGCTAATGCAGCGATTGCAATTTCTGCGGTTGGTTACTTTGATGTCTTATTCCATTTACACATGTCACCAGTTGGCGTTGCTTTGGCCACAATTTTTACGCTTTGGTTGGCTACGGTTATGAACTTCGGTGGTGCAAGAATTACTGGACAAATCAGTACCTTCACTGTTTGGGGCGTTATCATTCCGGTTGTCGTTATTTCACTAGCAGGCTGGTTCTTCTTTAGTGGTCACCTTTACGCAGCATCTTGGAATCCTCACAATATGGGATTCTTTAAGGGGATTAGTAATTCAATTTCGATTACATTGTGGGCATTTTTAGGCCTGGAATCAGCTTCGGCAAATATGGATTCTGTTGAAAATCCTAAGAAAAATGTTCCCATTGCTGTTTTAGGTGGAACCATTGGGGCAGCCGTAATGTATATCGTTTCGACAAACGTTATGCAGGGTATTGTGCCTAACGCTAAGTTAGCCGCATCAAATGCACCGTTTGGGGTAGCATTCAGTCAGATGTTTACACCGATGGTCGGGAACATTGTTATGGGATTGATGATTATTTCATGTTTTGGATCATTATTGGGTTGGCAATTTACTATCGCTGAAGTCTTTCGTAGTTCCGCACATGAAGGGTATTTCCCGAAAATATTTGGGAAAACAATTGCCAATGGTACACCTATTATTGGTATGATTATTATTACTGTTTTACAGTCTTTATTGGCTCTTATGACGATCAGCCCATCCCTGTCAAAACAGTTCACAATTCTAGTAAATTTGGCGGTGGTGACAAATGTTATTCCATACTTGCTATCAATGGGTGCGCTTAAAACAATGCAACTCGATGCCAAGGTATCGGCATCTGCACGACGCACGACAAATATCATTGCTACGATTGCATCGCTCTACAGTCTCTATGCACTGTACGCAGTCGGCTTTGAAGAACTTGCATATGGTGCACTTGTGACGTTTGCGGGTTGGACCCTGTACGGATTTGTGTCACACAAATTTGATTTGTCCAAGACGAATTAATGACGCATCCTCGATTGAATAAAGTAACGCGAAAAAAGCAATTCGCGCTTTGGTTCTTCGGCAAAAAACTAAGTTGAGGCTGAATGAGGGTGAGTAAATGGATGAAAGCATACCGTTGGCTTTAACTGTAAACGGGCTATATTCAATGGGCAATCGTTATTTACAAGCGGACTTAAACACCTTTTCAGTGAAACGTGTTTATGGCGTCACAGTTCTGACCTCGATTTTTAGCGATGGTGAAATGTCATCGAAAGATGGCATTGTGTTGTCGGCAACTTCAGTTGATCGTCAATTTGGTTCGATTTTAAATGGTCTGCATATCTCTAGCTGCAAAGTTGGATATTTGCCTAATTTGGACTTAATTACGGCAGTTGAACAAGCATGTCGGAATCAAAGTGTCGGTCCGGTTGTTTTAGATCCAATATTGTTTGATGAAACTGGTGCACCTATTTTGGACGACAGAGCTTTCTCAAAGTATGTGAGTGATTTGATTCCCTTAGCCAATGTTATTACGCCAACAATTGAAGAAGCCGAAAAGATAGTTGGTTTTGAAATTACATCAGATGATGATGTGATTCACGCAGCGAATGAACTTCGCGGTATAGGTGTTCAGAATGTTCTCATTAAGGGGAGTAACGAACATCAAGGTCTAGATAACATTCGTGATTATGTATTGCTTGAAGATGGCGATGATTTTTGGCTAACAGATAAACACGCACCTTTTTCACAACCGTCTGGTAAGGATGATGCTTTGTCTGCATGCATTACGGCAGAACTAGCAAACGGACAGAAAACGGAGAATGCAATTCGGACGGCTAAGGAATTTATCACTGACGCAACCCGAAATGTTCTACAAGTTGGAGATTCGATTGAATCGATTAATTTTTGGCTATAGCTTTGTTGAAGCAGCTGTGGCATTGAGTCCGATTTGAGAACGAGCATTAACGTCGAACTGACCTATTCTCGAACTTGGGGAATGGGTCAGTTTTGGGTTAAGCGGAATTCTCAGGACTTTGGAGCGCGCTATTGCTCACGTTATTCGTCCCAAATAAACTTTTATCACAACCGCTTGTGTAATTCGTGCTTAAAGTTCCGCAATTGATTTTGGTAATATGGACGTGTAGCGATAGATTTTGAAGATAGTTGAGGAGTGGATAAATTGGCGACCAAGTTACAGATCAATCGTATTATGATAATGGCATTCTTAGTGAACGCTATTTATAGCATGATCTGGCCGGTCAGCACCTTATACATGCATGATGCCTTTGGTTTATCCTTGCCATTAATAGGTGTCGTGCTAATGTGCTACTCCTTGGCTAATGCAGCCGGCAGCGTAATTTCAGGATACTTATTTGATCGGATGTCGCATCAAAGGATTTTGATGAGTGGTTTTTATTTATTGCTGACTGTATCTTTTATTGGAATGTTTGGTGATAGGCTAATTGCCTTTATATTATTTTTGGTGCCATTTGGGTTTATTACAGGATGGTGTTTAACGGTTCAATATGCTTTAGTTAGTGATTTACAAGTGCCTAATCTGGAAAATGATTCGAGAAAGAACTTTAATTTGCTTTATTTGGCCGTCAATTTGGGGCTAGTAGCCGGATCTGGATCATTAGGATTACTGTATCGGCATAATGAAGTTAAAACGTTGATGGCAACTGTAACGGTGATTGCATTAATTGTGACGCTAATTGGACTAGGTACAGGTCAACACAATGTCGTAGAAAATGTCAGTCGGGTAAGTGTTCAGGAGCCTAACAGTCAAGTCGGAACGGTCCTCAAAAGAGATTTAATCATCCGTATTTTTATCACCTTATTTTTATTTTGGGTCGTGTATGTGCAGTGGATGACCAACTTTTCCGTCTATTTTACAAGTTTGGGCTATTCTGCCGGGTTTTATAGTCACGTTTGGGTGATTAATGGCATCGGAATCACGCTTATTCAAGTGTTTTTACTTCGATTCGCGCACTTTTTTAAAACATCAATTGTGCAGTCCAGATTTGGTATTTTCTTCTTGGTGCTTTCGTTTGGTTGTTTAATTGCTAGTACCAATAAAATATGTCTATTAGTGGCGGCCGTATTTTTAACGATTGGTGAAGCACTTTTTGTGCCAGCTGCGCCAGTTGTTGTAGACCAAAATTCGCCAGTGAAAGTTAAGGGACGCAATCAGGGACTAGTGAATGTATTTTCATCGACTGGAAAAGCAGTTGGTCCAGGTATAGGCGGTGTGGTCATTGTTAATAGTGGCTACCAAATGCTGTTTTTGATGGCAATATTGTTATTACTGGTTTCAGAGATTTTGCTTTTGAATTTTAAAAGGAAATAAGGAGGACACTATGCGGTTACAAGATCGACAAATTGTGGATCAAGGGTTAATAGATTCAATTTTAAAAGACAGTCACGTTTTACACTTGGCACTAAACGATGGTGATTTTCCATACGTGGTACCCACAAATTATGGTTACAAGCTGAATGAAGATGGCAAACTTAGCGTGTTCTTTCACGGTGCACCGCAGGGGAAAAAGTTTGATTTATTAAAAGTCAACGACAAGGTTGCCTTTGAAATAGATGATGGCGGCGCTCTGATGCCAAGCACAAGTTCAGAAGCTAGTGATAATTCTTACTGGTATAGAAGTATTATTGGGCATGGACAGGCTGTTCAATTAGTAACGCGTGACGAAAAAATGATGGCCTTACAAACGCTGCTAGTTCATGAAACCGGTCATGAATGGTCACAAATTGATAGACAAACTTTGGATTTTGTCAGTGTCTTTAGAATTGTTGTTGAAAACTACACAGCAAAGGGACATATTGAACCCAAGCTGTAGATAATACTTAAGATGCCATGCCAAACAAGGAGTTAAAAGATGACTAGAGAAACTATTAAAAATGACCTCAATGAGCTTTTGACTGAATATTTTGAAAAAGTTGTATTGCCAGAAAATAGCATTTTTGTCGTTGGCTGTAGTACTAGTGAAATTTTGGGTAAGTGGAAGGGGACAGATTCGAGTTTAGACGTTGGTAAAATTGTCGTAGAAACGGTTCAATCATTTCTTAAGCCCCGTCATCTGAACCTAGCTGTTCAAGGATGTGAACACATCAACCGGGCACTAGTTCTTGAACGCACGGTAGCTGAACGTCATGGATTCGAGATAGTTTCAGTCAAGCCGGCCATTCATGCTGGCGGTGGCACACAAGTGGCAGCCTACCAGCAGTTTGACGATCCAGTAGAAGTGGAACATATCGTTGCAGATGGCGGCATAGATATTGGTGGCACGGAAATCGGGATGCACGTGAAGTTTGTGCAGATTCCGGTTCGCTTGGCACACCGTGACGTGGGTGAAGCGCGTGTTGTAGGCCTGTCATCACGGCCTAAACTGATCGGTGGGGAACGGGCTCGGTACACGTTTACTGAAGATAATTTGAAGGATATTCGGTGATTGTATAATGAACGATTCGTTTATGTCGCACCAAAAGCTACGACGTTTGACATTGACCATGATGTTGGTGGCAGTCACTGTGGTTATTAGTAGAATCTTTCTCATTCCCATCCCGCTAACGCGCGGAAACGTAAATCTATGTGATGCTGGAATATTTTTAACAGCGTTGAGTCTTGGACCTCGAGAAGGGGCCACGGTAGGTGCACTAACGGGTTTTATATTAGATTTGCTGTCCGGTTACGCCCAATATATGTTTTTTTCTTTGGCAATTCATGGAATAGAAGGACTCGTTGTTGGCCTGCTGGCCGCTAAGCTTTTAGGAAAAGCAGGTCAAGTATTAGTTCTATGTATTGGAACGCTGATTATGGTTAGTGGGTATTTTGGGTCGGACAGTTTATTGTATGGAATTTCAATGGGACTAATTGGAATTCCTGCCAATTTAATTCAAGGCATGGTTGGGGCGATTGTTGCCTTTTTTCTGAATGATAAAATTGGTGGCTTGTTACGGCGATAATGATTCCTTAAAAATGAGAAGGCGTAAGTATTGACTTTACAAAAAATAGTTATACGATGATGTCAGAGGTTATGAGTAGAGCAAAAGCTTCATTGTAAGTATTAGAGATCCAACGGCGGTGAAAGTTGGCGTTTGAGGTGAAACACATCTACGAACCAAATTTGCGAAGACAATTAGCATTCGAGTAGCAAGTTTCGCGTGATTGCGTTAACAATCTTGAGTCTTGGAGCTCGCGATCTGAGACTCACTGAGGTAACAGTTGTGAGACTGTTATGAATTTGAGGTGGAACAGCGTTTTGACGCCCTCCAAAGTTACATTATGTAACTTTGGAGGGCGTATTTCTTTTTATACAGAAAAGGGGACATTTATATGACTGAATATGATTATCAAAGACCAAAAGGTACAGCAGATATTTTACCAGGTGAAATTGAAACTTGGCAGAAACTTGAAGGTGTTGTCAGGGATCTCTTTCCGAAGTATGGATATCGGGGCATTCGAACCCCGATGTTTGAAGACTACAATGTTTTTGCTCGAAACGTTGGCGATACTTCAGATATTGTTGAGAAACAAATGTATGATTTTGAGGACAAAGGTGGTCGAAGAATTGCATTACGACCAGAAGGCACTGCTGGTACAGTTCGTGCATATGTGCAGAATAAGTTGTTTGGTCCTGAATATCCTAAACCATACAAAGTGTATTACATGGGGCCAATGTTTAGATATGAACGACCTCAATCAGGGCGTCAACGGCAGTTTAACCAGATTGGGTGTGAAGCTTTAAATAGCGAATCTCCGCAAATTGATGTTGAGGTTATTGCCATGGCATTGCAGTTCTTTAAGAAACTTGGGGTAAGTGACTTAAAACTGGTAATCAATTCTCTGGGCGATCAGGAAACTCGTGACAATTATCGTGCGTCGTTGATTAATTACTTGAAGCCATTTTATGATCAACTAAGTGATGATTCAAAGACGCGTCTGTACAAAAATCCGTTGAGGGTCTTGGACAGCAAGGACGAGGCTGATCAAAAGATTGTTGCAAATGCACCGTCAATCTTAGATTCTTTGAGTGACTATTCAAGAAATTATTTTGAGCAGGTCAAGAGTCTTCTGGATGAACTAAACATTGATTATGAGATTGACTCGGATATGGTGCGAGGCTTGGACTATTACACACAGACCATCTTTGAAATTATGTCAGATGCCAAGGTATTTGGTGGTGGTTTTGTCACAGTTTGTGGTGGTGGTCGTTATGATGGGCTGATTTCGCAATTAGGTGGTCCTAAAGAGGGCGGAATTGGCTTCGGAATGGGAGTAGAACGTTTGCTACTGTTGCTGAAAGCTGAGAATCCCAACTTTGCTCCCCAACCACAAGCTGATATTTTCTTTGCATCGGCGGATGAGGATGGCGACAATCTCGCGTTTAAGTTACTGAACGCTATGAGGCAGAAAGGTTTAGCGGCCGATAAAGATTATCAAGGCATTAAGGTTGGTTCACAAATTAAGGAAGCAATTCGGAAGAATGCCCGTTATTATGCTGTTGTTGGACAACGTGAAGTTACAGATAGAAAAATAGAATTGGTAAAGGCTGATTCAAACGTGAAACAAGTGGTTGATATTGATGACTTATTAACAGACCCAATAACATATTTAAAATAGATAAATGATTAACGTTGATCTTAAATAAACAATACAAAAGACGACATTGCTGGGGGCTAAAAATTCAGCAGTGTCGTTTTTATATGAAACAAAAAAGAAGACATCAGTACGATGTCTTCTTTGAAAATATTGAGAGAAATTAGTGAACTAATCTTTAGCTGCATCGGGATCGTAAACATATCCGTAGGCAACTTCCTGACCGTTTTCTTCCTTATAGTACATTCCTTGAACCTCAGTACTGAATCCAGGGAACTTATTCGTAGATTCTTCAAGCACTTTAAAGTAGTTCAAAATCGTTTGAGTCCAACGTTCGCCAGGGGCGATGGCAAAAATACCAGGTGGATAAGGTATGATTCCTTCCACGGCTATTTTTCCTAGAATGTCATCTAATTTGACGAGCTTAACATTGTTACGCCGATATTCTGTATCAGCTTCTTCCAAAGTCATCGCTCTTTCTGGCAGATGTTTCTTGGTGAAGATGTCCTTTTGATATTTCTTTGCATTGTGTGATTTGTAGAAATCATGAATTTCTTGGCAAAGTTGACGGATTGTGTAATTTTTGTATCGATCTTCATACTGTTGGTACAGGTGAGGCAATACTTCCTTAAGTGGCGCATCTTCGTTGATGTATTTTTCCAGCTTAAGGATTTGGTCAACTAAGTTGTTCATCTTTGCATCATCTTCGGCAGGTGTAATTAAGAACAGCACCGAATTTAAATCATTCTTTTCATTAATAATACCGTGTTCGTGTAAGTAGTGAGTCACGATTGAACCGGGAACACCAAAGTCTTCATATTTGTCATTTGGAATATCAAGACCAGCAGTGACGAGCATGAGCTTATTTGGATCAATGAAATATTGTCCTTTGCTATAACCATCAAAGCCGTGCCAGTTTTCGTCGGGATCAAAAGCCCAGTAGGCTTTGTCGTTGACGATTTCCTGATCATCTGCGTCTTCCCAAGGCTTTCCATGGACCATAGGTGG
Source organism: Furfurilactobacillus milii (assembly GCF_021654115.1). GTDB lineage: Bacteria > Bacillota > Bacilli > Lactobacillales > Lactobacillaceae > Furfurilactobacillus > Furfurilactobacillus milii. The sequence goes on from NZ_JAIWJF010000003.1 coordinate 111,233, forward strand.
AACGAACGGACGAATCATTGTTGCTTCGCGTAATAAGCGTTTACGTGCTCGAACAACCGTTAACATGGTGTCGTTCCACATCTTTTTACCAGTTTCGCCTTCTTGCATTCTTGCTGAAACATCGATTGAAGCAAAAATACCATAGAATGGGGATGTTGAGGAATACTTCATGAAAGAGTTGTTGAACTGTTTGTGACTTATATAGCGACGTTGACCCTTGATATGGCTGTCTTTTTTAAGAATTTGTGACGCTTGAGAAATACCAGCCTGCTGTTTGTGGATTGATTGAACAACGAGTAAACCGGGATCTTCGGGGCCAAGGTTAACTAACAGGGGAGAAGTCTCTTTCATCATTGGAATAAACTGTTCATAGCCCGCCCAAGCAGAATCGAAAAGAATATAGTCACAAAGATGACCTATTTTATCGACAATTTGTTGTGCGTTTGCCATAGTACCGTCGTATGTGTCGTGTTCAATGATTGCTAACCGGAATGGTCGCTTTTGATCAGCCTTTTCGGGTGCTACCTTACGAATTTCATCGCGAAGTGTCTTTTCATCGTACCCAGAGTCCTTGATGCCACCGATTAATCCATACGAATTATGACTTGTTTCCAGATAAATCGGAATACCGCCGTTCATTACGAGTGCATTATTATAAGCCGATTTATGGTTATTGCGATCAAAGAGTACTAAATCACCCTTTGTAACAGCTGCGGTGATAGCAATGTTATTTGACGTTGTTGATCCATTTAGTACAAAGTATGCTTTGTCCGCATTGAATACTTTTGCGGCGTGCTTTTCTGCTTTTAAGGCCGCGCCATCATGAGTTAGAACATCACCAAGTCCATCTTCCGAGATTGAAACATCTGCTCGGAAGAATCGTTCACCATAAAAGTCGTAGAATTTACGGCCAACGGGGGACTTAAGATAGAATGCGCCTCCTTGATGACCAGCACATTCAAACTGCCACGATCCACGGTTAACAACTTTGTTTAATTCTGCAAAGAATGGTGGCATTAAATTCTCTTCATATTCACTAGCAGCGTGCTCAACTTCCCGAGAATAAATTTGTTTGTTAAAATCATTGTTTAGATCAATTAGGTGATCAACGGCATCGAGATGCTGATTATTATCAAGTGCATTAGTATCGTGTGTGGCTAAAAAAACGGGTATTCCAAAAGTCGTTTTTTTGACTGTGTCGGCGATTTCTAGTTCATCATCCGTCAATACAACTGCACCAACGTTGGTCCAGTCTGTAACGGATGTGACATCAACGACCTCCCGATCAGATTGTACATAGTCCTCAATTTCGGGAGCCATCGCGACGTTCAATTTTGACATTTTTCCTGCTTCCTTTCGATAGATGAAGTATTGGAAAGCTTTCTTAGATTTAAAGTTAAATATTCGATTGAAACTGGCATGTACTAATTTTGAAAAATTACAAATTGCGCATTGTTTTGAATCTTTTACGATATACATCAACAAGTTTCCAGTAAATTGTTGAAATCTCTTCCTCGCGCGGAAGAACTGAAACGTACATCACAGGAATCGTACGATCAACAATAGTTGTGGTTGAGACTACCAAATCAAATTTTGTCAGGTCTGTTTTGGATAATTCGCTGGGCGCAATGAGTGTCATTTCGTTGTTTGAGGGCAGGTTGTTTTGCAAGGAAAGTAAAACGAATTGAGAAATTTCTGCCCCTGCGTGACAAACGACAAGAACATGGTTTGAACGTCTATGTCGTTCAGCAGCAACGAGAAAATGCAAAGACAAGAGAGAGACTTCATCGTCATACAAGTTAATGTGGTAGTGAGTTTCCAACTCGTCAGCACTACGCTTAACGGTTTGAGCAATAACGCGGTGATGTGCAAAAATTTCAGACTTAAGTGAGTCTGTAATATGCAATCCTAAGTTCAAACGGGCAACCATAGGAATTAAATGATAAATAGTGACTTTTAAAAGTTCACTATCAGTATTAAAATCCGTTTCAAGTTCTTGTCCGACACGTTCAATTAAGTGTTTGGCCGCTATAGTGAAATCGTATTTGGATGAAAAGTTGTTTGGATTGCTGCTAATGCCGTGACCCAAAAGTAAAAGGTTTAAGAAACGAAGATTCTCGTTAGTAAAAGTTACGCCCGCATGTGATTTGCATGTTTCTGCCAAATTTGAAACAACACGAGATAGGTCGGTATCCTTTTGAAATTCGAATACAATAATTTGATTTTTAGTCCCAGTCAGATGGAGACCGTGCTTAACTCGTTTTAAAAAAATCAATAATAATTCACGTAAGGAGTCTGGAAGGTACTCATCTTGTACGTGTGCATCTTGAGCCGAATTGTCGTCTACAAAATTTGTGGAAATTTCAAAAATTGCGGTACCAAAGATGGCAAATAGTTGAGATTGCTTTAAATCAGAATGAGCAAGGTACATATCTAAATATTCTTTAAATGCTTGCTCAATCTTAATTTCAACCTCAAAGGAGTGAACTAGGCTTGTTTGATCGGGCAGGCTAATCTTTTTGTCTCGTAAAAAAGCGTTGATTTCATCAAAGTCTTTTTTTATCGATTGTACAGAGACGAAAAAGGACTCGGCATATACCCGATAGCTATTACGATCAGAAAACAATAGCTGTGCGAAAAGATACAATCGTCGATATTGAGGTGTAAATTTTGTATCAAGTTGAGTAGCAACTTTTCTACCTAAGATTAGGCGGAGGTGCTGCTTCTTTTCACTTGATCCAGTGATTAAATAGCCTTTTCTTGGCATTCTTTCCAGGAACAAGCCATGATTATTTAAATATGTTTCTACACCCTTGCTATGGTTGTAGATTGTTTTTTTGGAAACACCCAATGCGTTTGCGTAATAATCCGCTGAGCGATAGGAAGTTTCTGCAAGCATTAAATTCAAGAGATTTTGATCGTAATTTGTCATATTGTTCACTTACTCCAAAGTTTACAATCGGCGGATTTGCCATTTAGTCATCAGACGGTTTTGAAGACTGATGCTAGGGAACTACTGAAGAAATCTTTAAAAGATAAAAATTAAGTGACATACCACCTGCAAAAGTAATCGCATACTCGATTTTTAACGACATGTCGTGAGTTGAACAAAGAACGTAAATGAAGCCATTTACGTGACTTATTTAAGTCGAATTAACCAAAGCTAGCTTATAAACAACACGTAAAACAATTTTTGAGAAAACGCTTTAATGCTGTTCACGTGATTAATGTATCATGCGTACATGCGTGCTTTTTTACCTTTACTTGCCGCATTTATTTCTACGTAAGTGTATGGTTATTTACCAATAAAATGCGCTAACGGCGTGGCGTCGCTATTGAGGAGGGCTGTAGGTTGCACTCAATTTTGTTTTTGATTTTGCATATTTTGTGTAAAATCATGAAAGCGTTTTCTCGAAGCTCTATTTATTCAGACTAAATATAATTAATTACTTATTGCATTGATAAATCATTTTAAGAAAAAAGTATGCTTAATAAACTTTCAACGCAAAAAATATGATTACAGCCTCTGACTCTGCGTAATTAAAAAATTTGAATTTGAAAAAGGGAGTTCAGAAACTTCGTTAAAACTATATTAAGAAGGGCGATTTATAGACATCACTTAGTAGCCAATCATCGTTTTATTGAATAGATGGTCTGTTGACTTTTAAAAAAGTGCATGGTAGTTTGCCAAATGAGAAAACGTTTTTAATTGCTGTCCACAATCTGATTTTTTTACTTAATTGGCCAATCGGCTTTAAGGAGAATTTAGACTATGGACGAGAGCAATAAAAAAGCCCAAGCGGGTAAGCTGGGTTTTGTTGGCCTAGTTGCACTTACAGTTAGTGCAATGGTCGGATCTGGGGTTTTCGATTTACCTAAAAACATGTCACAAGTTGCCGGTGTTAATGGGCAGCTTCTAGCATGGATAACGACTGGAATTGGTATCTGGTTCATCGCCGAGACCTTTGTTATTTTGAGTGATGTTAAACCTGATTTGACCGCAGGCTTGTATAAGTATGGTGAACAAGGTTTTGGAGCGTTCACTGGTTTCTTTACTGCATGGGGTTACTTTGTTTGTGAATGTGCTGCTAATGCGGCATATGCTGTTTTAACAATGAGCACACTAGATTATTTCTTCCCAGGACTTTTCACTGGTGGTAACAACTGGCCTTCAGTTATTGGGGCAACAATTCTTACCTGGGGATTAACTGCATTGGTTTTACGTGGTGTTGAAGTGTCAAGCACGGTTCAAAAGTATGCTACTGCAATTATGTTAGCCGTTGTTGTTGTTTTTGTTGTAACTGTTGCTGCACATTTCAATTTGCATACGTTTACGACGAATGCTAATGCAACACAAGCAATTGCTTCTAGGGGCGATAAGCCAATGGGAAGCATCTGGCATCAACTAATGTCAACGATGATGGTTACATTATGGCTATTTGGTGGCGTCGAAGGTGCTGTTGTTATGTCCGGTAAGGCACGGGATGTTAAACAAGTGCCTAAGGCAACAATTACCGGTTTTATCATGTGTATGGTTATGTATACCCTTGTAGGGATGTTGTCCTTGGGTGTCTATTCATATGGTCACTTGGCTAAATTGACATCTCCTTCAACTGCATATATTTTGACTAATTTATGGCACAGTACTATTGGTCGGGATGTCATTACAGTTGCACTATTGTTTGCGGTTTTCGCAAGCTGGATTTCATGGATTCAAATGTTGGCAGAATTACCACAGCACGCTGCTGCCGAAGACGGATCTTTCCCGAAAGCCTTTGCAAAAGTTTCGAAAAATAATGTCCCAAGTTTCTCCGTTATTGTGGCAACATTGGTAATCCAGGTAATTATTGTCATTGCACACTTTGACTTGAATGCTTACCAAATGTTGTTGACGGTTGTGGGAACAATGACAGTTCCGCCATATTTAATTTCGGAAATGTATCTCATGAAGATAAGTCGTAAAAAAGGTGAATTCGCTGAGGGTTCCAAACACAGTCCGAAGAAGGCCTTAATTATTGCCGGTTTGGCCTTTGCATACACATTGGTGATGGCAATTGCAGCCGGTCCAAGATATATTGCTATTGCATTTATTGTGTATGCGTTAGGTATTCCGATTTATATTGTTGCTCGTAAACAACACAATAAGGTTACCTTTACTAAGAAAGAACTAGTATTTGCAATTATCATTGTCCTTGTTGCAATCTATGGTGTATACGCTTTGATTGCAGGTTAGACAAAAATATTATGTTCTTAATTGCATTGTACATTTTATAATATTGCATATGCAAAGTTCCTACTAATACAACAAATTAGAAGTGTGGGTCTCCATTATCAATTTTGATTTTGGGGATCTTAGTGTATAGATGAAAAGAGGAGTTAATAGATGGCTAGAAAAACTATTAAAAATGACCTCAATGAACTTTTAACTGAATATTTTGAAAAAGTTACATTGCCAGAAAATAGCATTTTTGTCGTTGGCTGTAGTACCAGTGAAATTCTAGGCAAGTGGAAAGGGACAGATTCGAGTTTAGACGTTGGTAGGACTGTTGTTGAAACGGTTCGATCATTTCTTAAACCCCGTCATCTGAACCTAGCTGTTCAAGGGTGTGAACACATTAACCGGGCACTAGTCCTCGAACGTGCGGTAGCTGAACGTCATGATTTTGAAATTGTGTCAGTTAAACCTGCTATTCATGCCGGCGGTGGTACACAAGTAGCTGCTTACCAGCAGTTTGATGATCCAGTAGAAGTGGAGCATATCGTTGCGGACGGCGGCATTGATATTGGTGGTACGGAAATTGGCATGCACGTGAAGTTTGTGCAGATTCCGGTTCGCTTGGCACACCGTGACGTGGGTGAAGCGCGTGTTATAGGTCTGTCATCACGGCCTAAACTGATTGGTGGGGAACGAGCTCGGTATACGTTTACTGAAGATAATTTGAAGGATATTCGTTAAAGGTGTGACATTATGAACAATTCTTCAACACAGCACGAGACGCTCCGACGGCTGACTTTGAGCGCCATGCTTATTGCCGTAACCGTTGTCATTAGTCGATTATTTATTATCCCCGTGCCCATGACCCACGGAAATATCAATCTGTGCGACGCCGGTGTCCTTATTGCAGCCATGTTATTGGGGCCACGTGATGGCGCTAGTGTTGGTGCAATTAGTGGTTTTCTACTGGATTTGTTGTCAGGATACGGGCAATATATGTTTTTTTCCTTTATTGTTCATGGCTTAGAGGGTCTGGTCGCAGGTTTAATGTTGTCGAAAGTAAGTAAGAATGCATCAAAGATAATTAGTTTGGTACTCGCTGTAATTATTATGACAATTGGCTACTTTTTAGCTGATAGTCTTTTGTACAGTGTTTCGATTGGCCTAATCGGCGTAGCTACAAACCTAATCCAAGGTCTCGTGGGTGTTGTTATTGCGTACGTTGTAGGACCAAAAATTATTCAACTGATCAAAAAATGAGCATTAAAATAAAACAATTCAGTAAACCCCGGCTTGCCGGGGTTTTGTTGTATAACAACAAGTTAAATGATTGCGTATGCAGCTTCAAGCGTGGTCTAACAGACATTTCAGCATTGTTGAGACTAAGCACATATCGTTAACGAAAGTATTGGTTTAGACGCTTACATAAGTTACAAAAGGTTTCATTAATTATAAAATGTTCATTATTTCACAAATAACAAATACACTAAATCCATTGCTAAATTAAGTTATTTCAATTATTTGGAGGAATTATCATGAGCATTGCGAAGGCCCTTGAGGCTACGTTCACAAACGTATCGATTATTAGTTCGATAACATCGACCGTTTTTATCATTTTGTTAGGCTTTTATTTACGCAAACGAGGCACCTTTGGTGAAACATTTGGGAAAATTTTGTCGAAAGTTGTTTTGTCGGTTGCGCTACCAGCTTTAGCGTTCAATTCATTCATGCAGCCAATCAGTCATGAAACTTTTACACAGGGTCTGAATGTTCTGATTTGGGGTATTTTAATCTATATCATCCTAATTTTCGTAACGCCGTTTTCGTATACGAAGTTTCCTAAGGATAAGCAAGAAACATTAGCTATTTTAACGACGTTTGGTTCAACAACATTCTTTGGTATTCCAATTGTTGGTGCTGTGTTTGGGGCCAAGGGGATTATGTATAGTTCCATTTTTAACATCGGTTACCGAATCTTCTTATACTCCTATGCCTACATCAAAATGTCCGGATTGAAGATGGAAGCAAGCAATATCAAAAAAATGTTTTTAAATCCTATCGTTATTGCAACATTTGCTGGCCTGATTTTATGGATGATTCAAGACTTCATGCCAATGGTTGCTGTTAAGCAAGCTGTAAATGGCGTAATTGCACCAAATGCACCAACCATCAACGTGGCTTTCTATCGGATTGACCAAACTGCACTTTGGTTGTTCAAACCACTGCAGTACTTGGGTAATTTGGCATCACCATTGGCTTGGCTTTCAATTGGTGCAACATTGGGTTCTATTTCCATGAAGGATGCTGCTTCTGACAAGGCCTCATGGTATTACAGTTTTAACAAGGTTATCTTGGTTCCTTTATTGAACTTAGTGCTGTTATTTATCCTAACGATTACTCACATTTTGCCAGTTAGTTACGTTGCCTTGGCAACCGTTATTATCATGATGGCAACGCCGACGGCTTCTGTAGCCTCGGCATACGCGATTAGTTTTGATCGGGATGCTGTATTAGCGTCAAATGCATCGCTGATTTCGACGATTTGTGCCGTTGTTGCGACGCCTATCTGGATTGCCTTGCTAGAGGTACTGAATCAGGTTGGGATTTTTAAATAATGACGTTCTTTGATTAAGGTTGAGGTGGATAATGATGTTTAAAATTACAGCATATGGTGTTCGTTCAAACGAAGTGTCGTATTTCAACGATTTAAATAAAAATCAGTATGAACTAAACTTAATAGGCGACTTGTTGACCCATGAGAATGTCGAAACTGCTAAGGGTTCAGATGCCGTATTATTGCGTGCCAACTGTGTGGCCGATGCCACGAATTTGGCTAAGTTTAATGAATGGGGCATTAAATATGTCTTCACTCGGACGGTTGGCTTTAATCACATTGACCTGAAGGCAGCAGCTAGTCATAACATGAAAGTTGCACGAGTCCCAGCGTACTCCCCATATGCCGTTGCTGAATTAGCGATGACACTGGGGATGATGTCCTTGCGTCACACGACATTGGCAACCAGCCGTGCTAAAGATGGTGACTTTACGGTGGCCCCAGCACTATTTTCCCGTGAAGTCCACAGCAGTACGGTAGGAATTATTGGTACTGGGAAAATTGGCGCGACGGAAGCGAGTTTATATAAAGGTATGGGTACAAGAGTACTGGGCTATGATCCTTACCCTTCGGATTTTGCACGTCAGTTTGTTACCTTTGTTGATCTCGATGAACTTTTGGCGGAATCAGATATTGTCTCGATTCATGTACCTTATTTCCCAGGCCAAAATGAAAATATGGTTGATGAAGACTTTTTGAAAAAAATGAAGAATGACGCAGTTTTGGTTAATACTGCGCGTGGTGAGTTGGTGGATCATGGTGCTGTTTTGCAAGCATTACAAACCAACACACTTGGTAGCTTTGCCACTGACGTTTTGCCAGATGAAAAATTGATTTTTGGTCATCAATTTAGTGGTGAGTTACCAAACAAAATTGTTGAAAGTCTCCGTGAACTTTATCCTCGTGTTTTAATGACACCACATATTGGTTCATATACCAAACCGGCATTGACGGATATGATTGCTGTTAGCTATCAGAACTTTGAACAAGTATTAGCTAATGGTCATACTGATAATGACGTGAAGTTAGATTAAAAATAGCATATGCGAAAAAGCGGTCACACCAAATTGGTGGGCCGTTTTTTCATCGCTAATTGTGACAAAAGGTGGTAAGAAATATTCTTGGAGAAGTTGTTCAATTGATAAATTCGTAAACTGTTAAGGGTCGTCCTACTGCTAAATATTTAATACTGGACGATAGCTGATGCGTCTCGATTAAATAGTCTAAATATTTTTTGGTGGAAATTCTTGAAAGTTTTGCTGCTTGTGCGGCGTCTTGAACGGAAAAGGGTGCCTGTAAAGGTTGAATCGCGGTTGTCACGCGTTCCAGTGACAATCGAGACAATCCCTTGGGTAGCGCTTGCTGCAACTGTGAGGACTGTGGGGCGGTCGGTGTAAATAATTGGTCTAAGTCTTTTTGCGCCAAGGAACCCGCATTTTTAAGTGATTGATGCATTTGTAAGAATTTGGTCACTGCCTGTTTAAAGCGGTCGAATGTAAAGGGCTTAATTAAGTAGTCGAGGACACCATAGTCGATAGCTGCCTTAACGTGTTCTGTATCATTTGCGGCCGTTAGCATGATCACTTGGGGATGTATTTCAAGGCGCATTAATTCTGTCAAAACCTCACTTCCGGACAGTTTCGGCATATAAACGTCCAGCAACATGAGGTCCATAGGCCGTTGTTTTAGAATCGATAATGCGTCCATTCCATTGTCGATCTTAGTGAGACTTAGCTGGGTCGATGGAATAATTTTTTTTAGGTATTGCTGATTAATCGCACTGACCATGGGATCGTCTTCCACAATTAAAACGTTCATCATATTAGTCATCGCCCTCCGATTTTTGATTAGATAGGGGTAATTCAACGTAAAAAGTAGTGCCTTGCGGGCGATTATTAGTCACTGATAGGTAGCCATTACGGGCGTCAACGACCTGTTTAACGAGTACTAAACCGTAACCGCGATCTCGTCCCTTAGTTGAATAGTGTTGCTCAAACATGTGAGCTTTAACCTCTTTTGAAATTCCGCAGCCATTATCCGTTACCTCAATGACCAAGATATTACTTTCATCGTCATAATTAATTGACAACGTGATTTCTGATCTAACATTGTCAGCGTTATTAACAGCGTCAATTGCATTATCGATGAGGTTTCCCAGGACTTTAATTAGGTCCACACTTAATGCATCTGAGGCAACTTGTTTGGGAAGAAGACTATCTGGTGTGATGGTAAAGGCGACTTGCTGTTCATGAGATTGATTTAATTTTCCCATGAGAAATCCGGCTACTGCTGGTGATTGGATATGATTGTTGAGGTTACCGAATTGAGCTTGGTAATCTGCTGACGTGTTGGTAATGAATCGTTGAACTTCGTCGTATTGATGCAATTCGATTAGACCGGAGACAGCTTGAAGTTTGTTTAGAAATTCGTGTGTTTGTGCTCGCAGTGCCTGAATATATTGTGTTGTCCCAGCCAACTGGTCTGCCAGTAGTTGATATTCAGAACGATCACGTAATAATGCCATGCTACCTAGACGTTTGCCAGCAGAAATCAGTGGACTCGTTGACACGATTAATTCTTTAGATTGAACTAATACAGATTCATTAATCGTGCTTTTTGAACCCTTAAACGTCTGCTCAAATAAAGCCTCAAACAGTTCGTCGTCAAGTGGATCACCAATTGTCAGGGTCGGAAATAGTTCATTCGCGACATCATTTGCTGTGATCAGCCGCCGTTGTTGATCAATTGCGATAAGCCCCTCGGACATACTGTCATTGATAACGGATAATTCAGTTACCCGCGTAGCGATTTCCTGGGGTTCCATTCCCAGTAACCGGCGACGAATATGGGTTCCTAGCAACCAGGCGGCGATGATACCGATAATCAGACCAAGTAGAGATCCGATGACAATGGGCAACTCGGCGGACCGTGTTTCACTATTGATCGATTTTTCTGTTAAACCGACACAGACAATACCAATTTGCTGATGCTTAGCATCGTAAACGGGGGTAAAAATTCGGTAACCATTTCCTAGTACGCCTGTTTCACGGGAAAAATGTGTTTGACCAGTTAGAGACTTGGTGGCATCTTTTGGAGAACTAAAACGATGACCAATGACGCGGGTGTCAGGATGTGAGTAACGAATTAAGCGACGGTTCATAACAACAATGAAATCGACATGAGTGGCTTGTTGAATTCGCCTGGTGTATCTCTGGATGTCGCCACGTGCCGATGGCTGTTTAGTCGTTAAATTGTCTTTAACAATCGAACTTGTGGCAACAATTGTGGCTGTACTGCGGATGTTTTGCTTAATGTTTCGTTGCTGCGTTTGGACAACGTTATGTAGTACGAGAAGTGCAGCGATGGATAAAGAAGTTGCGACCGTTAATAAAACCACTAAAATGATTGTTGTACGTAGCGACCATTTGCGATGGTCAGATTTTTTTTGCATGATGATTGATTGACTCCATTTAAAATAGGTTGATACTATAATTATACAGGTGTGCTAGCTCGTTAAGTCATCCGAACGGAAAATAATTGATGGTATTGAGCTTCGCTTCTGAACAAACAATTGTTGACTTTTTCGAGAAACACTATAAAATAGTAAGTAACTTTTAAAGAAGATCTCGACTTGTTTAATAACGACTATGTCGGGATCTAGGAGGTTTTTTAATGACACCAATGACAGATTTAAGTAATGCACAATTAGATGATATTATTAAAAAAGACGGCAAAGTGATGTTATTCTTTAGTGCCACTTGGTGCCCTGACTGTGCTTTTATTAAACCAGTGATGCCACAAATTGAATCTAAGTACGATCAATATCAATGGGCTCACGTGGATCGCGATGCAAATATTGACTTCGCTCAAGAGCTGGGCGTAATGGGCATTCCAAGCTTTGTTGCATTTGAAAATGGTAAGGAAATCGGTCGCTTCGCTAACGCCGATCGGAAGACTCGTCAAGAAGTTGAAAGCTTTATTGATAAGTTAGAAGGACAGCCTGCATAAGCGTGTCCAGAATTTAACAGTAACGATTAAGGTCAATGCCGTTTGTCGGGATTGGCTTTTTTTAATTGTCGAGGGATGATTGATTATTTTAAACGCGGGGATTTAGGGGGATGTGATATGCTAATGACAATAAAGGCACTAGGGAGGCAGACATGATAATAACCACGAGTGATCACGTCAGGTTGGATTATACGGATGAGGGCGAAGGACAGCCGGTTGTTATTTTGACTGGCCTAGGCGGTGCAAAAGAAATTTGGCACGCCCAGGTTTCAGCGCTAGTTTCAGCTGGCTATCGGGTCATCAATGTGGACGCCCGCAATCAAGGCGCTTCGCAACATACTGCCAAAGGATTAAGAATTAGCCGCCACGGTATGGATCTTGCGGAAGTGATCGATAAATTGCACCTCGTAAAGCCCATCTTGCTGGGCAACTCGATGGGCGCAGCGACTATTTTTGCTTATTTGTCATTATTTGGGGATGCAAACGTCACCGCAGTGATTGATTTAGATCAAAGTCCCAAAATGATCAATGAGGCGGATTGGAAGTTTGGGTTTAAAGATGTAACTTGGGCTGACTTTCCAGACTTTTTTAGAATGCCGTTGGGACCGTCTACATTTAAGCATATTGACGATGATACGTATCAACTTGTAACGGCTGTGGCTGCCACGTACCCATACGATGCAGCACTCAATGAACCATTTTTGTTTGATCATGCTTTTGCAGATTGGCGCGATGTGATTCGCCAGTTAAACGTGCCATTGTTAGTGATGGCGGGGGGCGAATCACCGTACTTTAACCCTGAATTTGCCGCTGTAACTGCTAAGATGGCTGCTCATGGTCAGTCAGTTATTATTCCGAGTGCCGGTCATATCTTGATGGCAGAACAAAGTGCGGCAACCAATGCGGCATTGTTGAGTTTTCTGGAAAAGCTTCCGCATGCGTGATTCTTTGACAAACAAAACCATATGAGTTTCCTTCCGTTGAGCGAGTTATTTGGATAGGCTTGAATTATGTGATATTATGAGCAAGCAAAAATAGTTCGCATTACATTACTTAAAGAGAGGGCAGGTTAGCAATGGAGAAAACGTTAAATTATGCTGAGCAGGTACTTGCAGAAGCGCCAGATGGGCAAGATTACGAGTGGAAAACGGAATATACTGGTCATCCCACGATGCTAATGCGTATTCGTCACGTGAACAATTGTGGTTTTGAATTCGAATTATCTCCCGCAGACTTTGCGGCTGGCAAGCGGTGTTATATTCATTTGCACTGTGGTTGGATTGGTTCGAATTATTAGTTTTAATGGATAGTGAGACTGTTAAATATCGTTTAATTAGATGGTAGACCAAAAAACCAATCCTCGTGCTTGAGGATTGGTTTTTTTATATGGCGTAATACCCGTGTTAATGGCAATTTTAGAGAACCGTACTTGCACCATCGTCCCACGCATCGACAAGCGTGAACGTGACGTTATCGCTGCCACGTACTAATTTTGACACAGGGCAGCGACTTTCGGCGAGATCAAACCACGCCTGTGCGGTTTTACGGTCCACTTCTGATTCTGGAATGTAGACGTACACATCGACAAAGAATTGAAGACCGTGCGTATCATGAGCTTGATCAACGTCTACTCGTACCTTTGTTTGATGCTCGTAACCATCGCGTTTCTCAATGGCCTCAAAAGTGGCGTTCAAACAGGTGGCTAAGGCCATTCCGAGTAGTTGTTCAGGATTAGTCCCGTTGGTGTCGTCGTTTGTATTCCGAATCTGTAGATCGACACGGTTCTTACCTTGAGCAAACGTGTGACCAGAAACGCCGTCTTCGTTAACAATTGTCGTATGATATGTTGTCCGTGGTCGTGCGTCTTTTTCCATTTTATAGCCCTCCAAGCGAATTATATTAACAGTTTCATTCTACAGACTGACCAATAAAACAACAATCAATTAGCCTTACTGTTATTTTTAGGCCTGTTAAAATGTTTTAAAAAAGTCTATCAATTTTGATATTTTTTAAAAGCGGTGTATATTAGAGACAGAATAAACGAAGGAGCGCACACATGGCGGATCAATTAGATGACGTATTAAAGTTACATGCTTTACATAATGGGGTTCTTGGCATTGAGTCCGAAATGGCGGTTAAAAATCGATCGGATTTGGGCAAAGCGTACACACCAGGGGTTGCTACAATTTCAAAGATGTTGGCCAAAGACCCAACTTTGCGGGATCACTATACGTTAAGCGGTAAGCTGGTAGCCGTGGTTTCCGACGGTTCGGCCGTTTTAGGTCTTGGCAATATTGGTCCGGCAGGTGCACTACCGGTTATTGAAGGTAAATCGTTATTATATAAAGACTTAGCGGGTGTTAATGCTTTGCCATTATCAGTTGCTCAGGTATCCACTGACGAATTCGTCAGCACGATTAAAAACATTGCGGGTAGTTTTGCAGGTATTCATTTAGAGGACATTGCAGCGCCAAGATGTTTTGAGATTGAAGACCGGTTAAGCAAAGAACTCAACATTCCGGTTTATCATGATGATCAAGAAGGGACAGCCATTGTAGTAATGGCTGGTCTTTTGAATGCGGCAAAAGTCGTGAATAAACCATTTAACGATTTGCACATTTTGATTAACGGAGCCGGGGCATCTGGGATTGCGGTTGCTCGATTGTTGTTTGCTGCTGGTGTGAAACATATTACACTGGCTGACATTCATGGTGTCGTTACGCCTGATGATGACCGTTATAACAAATTTCAACGTGGTTTGGCGCGAGAATTGGGCACGCAAACAACTGGCACCACATTGCAAGAGGGCATTAAGGGCCAAGACGTGTTTGTCGGATTATCTGATGCAAACGTGCTCACCGGTGATGATGTACGCAATATGGCCGATCAGCCGATTATTTTTGGTCTGGCCAACCCAGTGCCTGAGATTGATCCAGCAGTTGCCAAAGAGGCCGGTGCAGCAGTTATTGCGACAGGTTCTAGTCAATATCCAAACCAAGTTAATAACATTTTGGTCTTTCCTGGATTATATAAGGGGTTACTGGCTAGCGGTCTTAAACACGTCACGTTTGTCTTAGAAGCAACAACGGCTAAGGCCCTCGCTAGCTTAGTTGAACATCCGACAGCGGATCATATTGTACCAGGGGTATTCGATGATGGGGTTGTTCAGACGGTTGCCAAGGCAGTTGTCGGTTTTGCGAAATAATTTGTACGGGAAATTCGCTTCTTAAAAGTTAAAAGATGCATTAAATTTAAAGACCGCTATTGGTGCAAAAATCGCTGATAGCAGTTTTTTGTTATTGACAAGTATTAATCGGCGAACGAGACAAAAATGATGGGTAGGCGTAAACTGTTAACCGTAATTTGAAGAGGAACGGGGAGAAAGTCGTGGCAGAAGATATTTTTTCAACTGGTGAACCGCAAACAATCGATGACGTATTGGCAAATAAAGATGAGCGTGTGGCGCTCCAGCAAAGTTTAGTTGCCAAATACCCGGGGAGAACAGTGGTGGCTTTAAAAATGAATATTCCCGGACCAATTAAAAATAATGACGCTTTAGAAAAGTTATTTAAAGCTGGTGAGGGGCAATTGAGAAGCATGATGACTCAACACCAGTATGTCATCATTGATGACGAACATTGGGACCGCCCGACAGGCTCAGAGGCGTTTTATGTTGTTGATATGAAAGCTGATCTGGTCAAAAAGTTGGCAGTTTCGTTTG
Source organism: Furfurilactobacillus milii (assembly GCF_021654115.1). Classification (GTDB taxonomy): domain Bacteria; phylum Bacillota; class Bacilli; order Lactobacillales; family Lactobacillaceae; genus Furfurilactobacillus; species Furfurilactobacillus milii. The sequence goes on from NZ_JAIWJF010000003.1 coordinate 126,791, forward strand.
AAGATGATTTTACGTTAGGTCGTTTGTTTGATGCTGATGTATTGATGGGTAGTGATGGCGGAGCCCGAGCGTTATCGCGGACTAACTTTGGTTTGCCCGCCCGGACCTGTTTAGTTTGCGGTCGGCCAGCTAAAGATTGTGCTCGTTCCCGTCGTCACAGTGTGACAGAATTGCAGGCACACATTGCTGACATGTATACGGCTTACTTCGGAGGACAATTGCTATGACGCTTGACTTGAGCGCTCAACAGTTGGCGTCAACACTTTCACAAGTAGGTGAAAGGGCGCTTCTTTATGAAGTAGCGGTGAATCCAAAGCCTGGCTTAGTCGATCCTGTTTCCGCTGGTCCGCATCCTGATATGACTGTGTTCACCTTCATTGATAGTGCAACTAGTTTACGTGAATATTTGCATCAATGCGCGCTTGCGGGTCAGCATTTTGAACAAACGGAAGGTGAATTGCCTGAACTGTTCGGTCAGCTACGATGTTTGGGCCAGCATGCCGAGCAGACGATGTTTGAAACGACGAATGGTGTGAACACACATAAAGGTGCGGTTTTTTCATTGGGCGTATTAGTTGCGGCTACGGCACAGCAACTAACTGTTAATGACAAATATGCGACAAATGAAGTTATTGTCATTACCAAACAAATGCTTCAAGGATTAACTGAAAATGACTTCAAAAAGATCAAGGCAATTTCCCCGGCGTCGTTAACAGCCGGGGAACGCCAATTTCTAAAGTATGGTAAGGCTGGTATTCGTGGTGAAGCGGAGGCGGGTTTCCCAACTGTGGTTGAACTAGCATTGCCATTTTTACGGCAACGTCAGGGAAAAACGATGGAACGTTTGCTTGATACATTAATGCGTATTGCCGGCAACACGGATGATTCAAATTTAATCAAACGGGCTGGTGACGCAAAAATTACTGATTGGATGCACGTTCAAAGCAATCATTATTTCAAATTAGGTGGCAGTCGAACATCAGCTGGTCAAGTTTTCTTAAAGCAGCTGAACGAAATATTTTTGTCACGTAATTTGAGTCTCGGTGGCTCGGCAGATCTGCTTATTTTAACGATTTACTTTGCCCTGTTAGAGGGACAACTTCGTTAAGTTTGGCAACTATAAAAGGACACAGATCAAGCGATTACAATAATCGTCATTTGATCTGTGTCCTTTTATAGTTGCCAATAACAAAATACTGATAAATACGCTTATCTTTTGCCAAATCGCCATTCCGTCAAACCGTAAACAATGCCGCTAAGCACCGCTAGGCCCAACATTATGTTCATAACTGCAAAAGCACCAAACACAGCAGCAATCAATACGCCAATCAAAGTGATAATAACGATCCACAGTGCGATAAGCTGAATGGTTGTATTATGTTCTGCATGTAAGCCTTGTTGCGCTCCTAAAGTGGTACCGGCTCCTGCGGGCGTCGAATCAATAGCTTTTTCAGCATTATTTTTATCTGACATGATCCCATCTCCCAAACATATTAAACTATTTGATAAAAATGATTATATTATTAATTTATTACTATTAACATTCAAAAGCAATCATCTGTTATTCTTCATCCGTTATCAAACTGACACGCCGACAATAGCCTTTTTATGGTAGAAAATCACTGTTGCGTCTTTAAGTCGTGATTTACGCTATTGGCTAACCAGCGTGAATACAGCCAGTATCCAAGCCACGAAACAATATACCAAGTGGCAAAGCCAACAAATGTGAGTGAAATGCTAACCGTCGTCAACGGCATCCAGTGAAAGATGCCGGCAAAGATTAGATAGATAATTGATGTAAACACAATAATCAATGCATATTTAATCACTGGTTTGATCGACAACCACTGTAGTAGATTGATAAACGTGAGGCTTAGACAAAATAGCCACACCTCAATAATCAGTTGACGAACGTGCGGTATTCGTGAAATTAATAGGTTTAAGACGATAAAAAAATTACCAATTGAAAAAGAAGTGAGAAAGCTTTTGAATAAACTCGTCATTTTTTGTTCCATAATGTAACCTCCAAAGCTGTTATTTACTTTTGTGCTTGCAATGTTTTAATGCGTTGGCGTAGTAAAGGGACAAATCGTCGAGAAACAGCGATTTGCTGACCGTTTTTTAAATGCGCCGTCATTGTTCCAGAAAAAGAAGCTACCAATGAGTCCAAGTACCTTAAATTGATGGTAGCGGACTGCGAGACTACGGCAAAAAAAGACTGTGTGAGTTTTTCCATCATTTTTGATAGGGCGCCACGAACATGAAAAATGTTGCTTGTTGTCGTGATCGTCAGGTTCTTATTCTGAACCTCAACAGTGATGATCTCTGAAATTTGAATAATGCTCATCCGGCCGTTTTCGTGAATCGCGATTTGATTGTCACCTTCGTTATATTCGGCAATGTAGCCAATCAAGTTAGTGACACTGTCAGTTTGCGCTCGGGCATAAACGACAACGGAAGTGTCGGATTGATCAATTTGTTGATACGTGACTTTCATATGAATCACCTCTATTTGATGAATTAAGCTTATTAAACGAGCGGCTTAAAAACAATGGTTTGCGCGTGAACGGTTCGAAATCTGGTGAAAGCGGTAATGAAGTTCAAAAAGGGTGCATTTTGCCTTACCTGAGCATAGAATAATGTTATCAATTATTAGGAGGAAAGATTATGTCAGAGCGTTTATCAGGTAAGGTCGCCATTGTCACAGGTGCCGCTGCAGGAATTGGGCAAGCCATTGCTGAGGCCTTTGTTAAAGAAGGAGCCAAAGTTGTTGTGACCGCAGATCATAATGTTGATGGTGGGCAAAAGGTTGCCAGTAAATTAGGTGATGCAGGCCTGTTTGTTCAGCAGAATGTGGCCAAAGAGGATGATTGGAAAAAGGTTATTTCAGCGGCTGAAGATAAATTCGGGAAAGTTGACATTGTCGTTAACAATGCCGGTATTGGCGGTAAGAATGGCCCTGTGGAAGATTTATCATTAGCTGACTGGCAACAAGTGATCGATGTAAACCTTACCGGGAATTTCCTAGGTGTTAAATACGGTATCCAGGCGATGAAGAAGAATGGTGGCGCAGGTTCAATTATCAACATTTCCTCAGTTGCCGGTCTCCGTGGCTTACCAATGGCAGCGGCTTACTCTTCAAGTAAGGGTGGCACAAGACTGTTGACCAAGGCAGCGGCTCTATCTGCAGCCCATGAAGGATTGAAAGTTCGAATCAATTCTGTGCATCCAGGTTGGGTTGACACAGCAATCATTCCGGAAGAGGTTCGTGATTCTGTTGTTAAGACAATTCCAATTGGAGAAATGGGACAGCCGTCAGACATTGCCAATATCTGTGTTTTCCTGGGCTCTGATGAATCGAAGTATGCTACTGGCGCTGAATTTACAATTGATGGTGGACAAAACGCCTAAGTTTATTAAAATAGACCAATTAAGCGCTCTCTAAAAAAATAGAGAGCGTTTTTTCGTGTAGCAATGATTTAGAGATGATTAATGCCAGTGCGCTGAACATTGAAATCAACGAATTTTGTTACTAACAATGTTGATTATGAAGACACTGATAAAAGCTTCTTTCCGTGGTCTTGACCACAGATTGTGTAAATACGATGGCTATGCCCACAAATAGCATATTGTATAATGCATTTTATATTTATGAGTTTGATAGACCACTTTAGATAATTGACATTGTTGCTAAATATTTAGGTGCCGCTACGCAAGGAGAAAGCAACGTTTTAAGCGCAGTAGCAGAAGGCACACTTGTCGAATTTTGCTTTTATATGTGTATAGCAATAACCCATTTTAAATGGTGATGTGCTGCCTATAATAGTTCTGCACAGCGCCCATTATTGATTGACACATTTTTATTTTCAATTCATATAAAATTGAGGTTTCCGTTTGGTTAAAGGGCTGTTATACTACACATATGACATGCTTAAACTTTTCTTAATGTTTTAAGCATAATTCAGACAACATGGGAAGTGCTGAGAATGGGAACAGAGCAAAGTAATCGTGTTCTGGCTGCGATTGGGGCCGTTAGTGCCATTTTAGCAGCTGGTGGATCATCTGTATTTGCATCACAAATTAAGGCGCAGAAAAGCAACGCAGCGTCAGGTTATACGCGACACACACATGTGTCACTACAATCGATAGAAACCTTAAATAAGGTTCAGGACGGTGCTGATCGTCAAACTTCTGTCATTTATACGGGACATAATGGTGCGCTGGATAACGTTAAGGTTCAAACTATGCAACCAGTTTTGCGAACCGTCAACGTTCAAATGTCGCCACAGCATACATATGCAGTCAAAACAGGGGACAGTTTATGGTCGATTGCGGCCGCAGAGGATACCACTGTTGATGAACTGATGGCCAATAACCAACTCACTAGTTCTATTATTCATGTTGGTCAGAAGCTGTCCTTAGAGGAGCCACCAACGCCAAGTAGTGAAGCATCGGCAACGACTGCTTCGGCTGCACCGATTGAGGCTGAAGAGGCTCTTAAGACAGTCAACCTTGTTTCTACATTTGATACTAAAGTTGATCAGACAAAAGATGATACGGTCGTGCAAAGTGATTTCAAGTCAACTTCAACCGATAAAATTGCTAATGCTAGTGCAGACAGTTTGAGTTCAACCGTCGTTACTTCTGCTGCGACATCTACTACTGCAGTTTCAGCCGTGTCTGCAAGTAAAAGTAAAGCCACGACATCTATAGCACCTACAAGCCAGCAGACTAAGGCTGTAACGACTAACAATGTCATCTCAACCTTGGCAGCAGACAAAACGGGAACATCTCACGTTAGTTCAACTGCTACTTCAACACAGACCGCGACGTTGAGTTCCTCAAAAGTGACGACCAGCAGTGCGGCAACGTCCGTTTCCAGTTCGACGACGCAGTTGAAGAGTCAATCTAATAGTGATGTTTCAAACGTCGTAACATCGAATGCGACAATTAAGCATGCAGATTCTGTTTCTTCACAAGCGGTACCTGCTCCGTCAGTATCTGATCAAGCATCGACGTTTACTCAAACAAACGAGTCAACTCAGTCAATTACGTCACAAGCTGCTACAACAGCAGTTAGTGCGGCACCAACGCCATCTCAGCCAAATTACACGGCTGATCAGTCAACACGGACAAAAGTTGTCCAGACTGCTGTTGATTATCAGAATCAACAAGTACCATATGTTTGGGGCGGTGCGTCGACTCAAGGTGCTGATTGTTCAGGACTTGTTCAACAGGCTTACGCAGCGGCTGGTGTTTCGTTGCCGCACAATACTGTCGCGCAGGAAGCGTACTTTAACGCTCAACCCGTTAACGCCGCCCAACCAGGTGATGTTTTGTTCTGGGGGCCGCAGGGTGCAACATATCACAACGCCATTGCAATTGGTGATAGTCAGTATATTGCAGCACCTGAACCAGGTAAAAACGTTCAAACGTACACGATGGATGGTCAAAACTTTATGCCGAGTTTCTCGGGGAGTTTGCGCCAGTGAGATGTTTGGATAGTTCAACGATGATGAAATAGACTGTTTGTAAGTGTTGCTGGTCAACTTGTATGACATTTAATCGATTGTCGAAATATGACAATTTGGAAACAAAATAATTTTGAAGTCAGTTGAACGTTTTACAAGCATTGATTCCGAATCGTTCCTTTACAGATACAAATCCTTTTAGAGCAAAATATTGTTATATACATTTTAAAACCAAAAATCAATTCAAAATGAACACTGAAAAACTTCAAAAATGATGCAAAAAATCCTCGGTCAAAAGTGTTCACAGTTTGGCCGAAAGGTGTTATAGTCACTTATGAATTTGAAGGAGCTTTAATTGCTTCCGTCATAATCTGGGTCGTCGACCTATAGTATGAAATGGAGTGTTAAAGATGAGTAACAAGTTAGAGATTCTTGAAGAATACCGCGAAGCTACACATGAATTAGCGGAACTTCAAGATGAATCGAGCGCGTCAACACATCGGATGGCATCGCATGATCAGATCGATTCCCTCAGGGGTAAGTGTGACCAACTGGATGCAATTCTCGAGGCCATGGACGCTGCTGAAGATTAATATGTAATCAAATAAAAAGGGTGATCGCCAGATTTTTTGGCGGTCATCCTTTTTGTTGTTTTAATTAGTTTTCAGTACTTGCCTGATCGAAGTGCGTCATGGATTGTGTTGGCAATTACGTTACGACCAAGCAATTCGTCCTGCCATTCCCGCGGAAGTGACGTCAGGCCACCTCGAACTGCTGCAAGGCCACCGGCGATGCTTGCAATGGTGTCCGTGTCACCGCCAAGATTAATTGCGTTCAGGACAAGGTCATGGTAATCGGTAAAGTGGTTGAGTAACCACCAGACACTTTCTGTAGTGTCAACGACATAGCCGCTGGTGTTAAGCTGAGCGGCAGTCAGTTTGTAAAAAGCAGGATCAAGAAGACGATTGTACTGGGGTAGCTCGCCGGCTAACTCCGTACGGGACTGGACGATTTGCTGCACATCTTGGACTGCTTGAGTGAGAAACTGACTGGTCCAACCAGTTGATTCAATAAGCCGTGTTAAGAGTGCAGAGTAAAGTAAGCATGCGACTGTTGAACGAGCATGGCGATGTGTTAGTTCGGCAACTCCGATAATTTGATCAACGAGCTCTGGCCGGTTTACTAATGTTTGACCCTCGTCCAATTGATGAATAGCCCATAGTGCGACTGGTAACATACGCATAAGCGCACCATTACCGTTGTTTTTGACATCGGCGCTACCCGCGCCTCTAGGGTCATGTGTTTCACTGTAATGACGTAGTGCTTGACGAGTACCGTTACCGACATCAAAAGTTTCATGAGCAGGGGTGAAGTCTGCATCGTTTAACCAGGCCATAAAGTTAATCATGACCGGCTCTAATGGAATAGCGGTGTCAGTTGCGTTAGCCGCAATTGCGGCTAGGGTAGCAAGTGTCATGCTAGTATCGTCCGACCACGTACCGGGCAATGTTTGATAGGCACCCATAAGCATGTCGTGCACCGGATTTTGCTGCAACTTTTCGTAACTTTTGAATTGTGTTGACTGACCAAGGGCGTCGCCGATAGCGATACCGTAAATGCCTGCAGTCAATGCGGCTGATGTATGGTTCATGTGCAAGACTCCTCTGCGATTAGTAAGACTTTCCACGATGAAATAAATGATAAAAATTTAGCGACATTACTTAGAATGTCGGGTAGGAGCAAACCAAAAAGGATACTGTTCGACGGAAAGATAAATATCAAAGAAACGATTACCCATTTCTTCCCCGTCAACCTGACCGTATTCCAAGGACGATATTGTTAGATGTAAATGATCGGCCTGATAATGATGAACGTTTTTAAAATTCAGATGACGTCCAAGGGCCATCATGATAAACAAGAAAATGAATTTTGGTAAAATCGTTTTTTCGGCAATAATGAGCGATAACTTTCGATCATGAACGTTTGCGATAGGCAAAATGGGAACGCCACCACCAAAGTAGGGGTGGTTGCTAGTGGTTACCAAAAAGCCATTGTCAAAAATATCACGACGGTTACCAACATGAACTGTAACCGGAAAGGCAGTTTGCTGCCCCAGCACTTTGATGAGTTGTCCAATATAGGCCAGGCTGCCAAGGTGAAGACGGTTGAGCCAGCTTTTTTTTGTGCTGTGATTGGCGGCACTGACAATTGCTGCATCGAAACCAATGCCAACATTATTGACAAAGTAGCGTTGCTCTTGTTGGGTCGTTTCATCGTAATGACCGATGTCCAACATTTCCGGTTCAGTAGCTGTTAGAATCTGTTTGAGCGCGTTTGAAGGGTTTCGGGATACTTGTGCACCTCGGGCAAAATCATTGCCAGAACCGGCAGGAATGTACGCTAATGGCAGAGGAGCTGCCATATCGACCTTTTTTAACCCATTTAGCGCTTGATTGAGAGTACCATCACCGCCAACGACCAAAACAATATGTGAACCCATAGGGACATTTGCATGATGTTTTGCGTACTGCTCAGCAAGGAGAATCGCATGCTCAGCATATTTTGTTTCATTCATTTGATATTCAATTCCCAGTTGATCCAGCTGTGGTTGAATCGTTTGCCAAACGTTGTTTGCGTAACCGCGGCCAGCGTGACGGTTTAAAATGACGTAAAAGTGACGGGTCATAACAGTTCCTCTCAATACGAAACACTTTCTCTTTATTCAGTATACGAAATGAGCGACGGATGAGGTGGAACCATTAGTAGTTGTTTAAGGTTTCTTAAAGAACATTGTGCATAAGAAAACCGGTTCCTCTGATGAAGAACCGGCAGCAATCAACGATTTTTTGAATTGGGCTAATTATTATTCATTTGTTGCTTGTGTTTCAGCTTTGGCATTAACTTCGCGCCGTGCTGGTGAATTATGATGTGTGGCAGCCTTTTTATGAGGTGCATTTGTGCTAGTCATAATCAATTCTGGGAGAATCATCGGATGACGTTCAGTCTTCTCATACAGGAAACTTTGCAAGTCATCGATGATGGCTGTTCGAATAGAGGCCTCTGTGGCGTTATCATCACGCATTGCGCGACGAATGGTACGGAACACACGACGACGACCTTCATTGATCATGTCACCAGATTCACGCATGTAAACAAAACCACGACTGAGAAGGTCAGGACCAGCCTGAATTTCCTTGTTTTTAAGATCAATTGTCGCAACAACGACAACTAATCCTTCTTCGGACAACATCTGACGGTCATGTAAGACAACGTTGCCAATGTCACCGACACCATTACCATCTACATACACATCACCGGCGTTAAAGTGACCAGCGACCCGGGCAGAATCAGCAGTTAAAGCCAACACATCACCGTTTTGCAGAATAAACGTGTGATCTTCTGGAACGTCACACAACTGTGCAAGTTGTGTATGAATCTTCTGCATTCTGTATTCACCATGAATTGGCATAAAGTACTTGGGTTTGATTAACCGAAGCATTAATTCCTGATCAACCTGGCCACCATGTCCTGAAGTATGGATGTTATTAACAGCACCATGGATAACTTCAGCACCGGCTTCTTCCAATTCGTTAATGACCCGGTTAACACTAGTTGTGTTACCAGGAATTGGGTTACTGGAAAAGATAACTGTATCATTTGGTTGAATTGAAATCTGGCGGTGGGTACCGTTAGCAATCCGTGACAGGGCGGCCATTGGTTCACCCTGAGAGCCAGTACACAAAATCAGAGTTTCATTCGCTGGAATATTGCGAAGCTCGGAAGCATCAACCAACACGTCGTCTGGAATGTTAAGGTAGCCAAGCTCACGGCCATTAACTAAGGCCGCTTCCATTGACCGACCAAATACGGCGATTTTTCGATGATGTTCAATGGCAGCTTCGGCAGCTTGTTCAATACGTGAAATGTTTGACGCGAAGGTGGCGAAAATGATTCGACCGTCAATTTTGTCAAACAACTTGTGGATTGAGTGGCTGACCCAGCGTTCAGACTTAGTAAATTCTGGCCGTTCGGCATTCGTCGAGTCAGAAAGCAGACACAATACGCCTTCCTCGCCGAGCTTTGCCATTTTTTGCAAATTCGGTGCCGGCGTGTTGATTGGTGTGAGGTCAAACTTAAAATCACCAGTTTGAACAATCGTCCCAGAAGGCGTCTTAACTGCGACACCAAGAGTATCAGGAATACTGTGGGTGGTTCTGAAGAACGAAACACTCGTCTTTCTGAACTTCAGCACAGTGTCCTCATCGATTTCGTGCAGTTCAGTTGTTTCCAGCAAACCATGTTCTTCCAATTTGTTTTTAATGAGTGCCATTGGAAGTGGACCTGCATAGATTGGTACATGAATTTGTTGGAGTAAAAATGGAATCCCACCGATGTGGTCTTCGTGTCCGTGGGTGATGACAAGCGCCTTAATTTTGGATTCGTTTTGTTTAAGGTAAGAGTAGTCCGGAATCACGTAATCAATTCCCAGCAATTCGTCTTCGGGGAACTTAATACCGGCATCAATCATGATGATTTCATCCTGAAACTGGACACCATAAGTGTTTTTCCCAATTTCGCCTAATCCACCAACTGCGTATACTGCGGTTTCGTTATTTTTAATATTGAGTTTTGCCATAAGCTAAAACTCCGTTAACTTGTAGTTGGCGCCTTTTTGCTCATATTCCAAAGCGTTGCCTTCAAGTGGTTCTAAATATTCAACATTGTACTCAGTGTTAGCTTCAACGGTGCTCATTGCTTCGGCCTCATTGTCGGCCTCAATGTATAATGAGTGAGTGTCTTCCCGTCTAGGGTTACGAACTTTTGATTCTTGATAATAAACTTTGAAAATCATGTGTAAAAATCTCCTATATATAATGAATTTTTATTGTATGAAAAACAGAACCGTCACACCTAAGCGAGGCGGTTAACAAACGAAAAATTAAGGTGTTTTCTCCCGAACAGCGGTTGCGCGAACACAACATTTGAGTTCAATATTACCATAGCCGGCGGTCGATGTACACTCACACGACGCACTGACAGTGTATTCAGGCCCATTTACAAAGTTACTTGCTAGCATAATGAATCATTTTCAGAAAACATCGATTGTTTTGCCGTCAGCTAGCGGCTACTGACGAGAAGATATGGTAAAATTGGGTGTAGAAATGGAGGGGTTCTGAATGAAACTGGCACTAATCATTATTATAGGAATTATCCTCGCATATTTAATTTATCATTATATTCATCGCTTGATTATTCGCCGGGCGACAAGCATTGTTCGTAACGATGCTCAGGCGACGACAGAAAGCGCCATGAAGAGTGCGTTGAATCAGTTGGCTGACGAACACACCTTGAGTCAAAGCCAAAATCATTTTACGGCGTCGGATACTGTGGCTGACGTGTGGGGTCGCGGCGTAATGGCCTTTGAGTTCAGCATCACTGCCGACAATTTGCAAGCGGATCAACTGCCAACTTTAAGGCGCCCATTAAACAATGCGCTGGGCGAGTATGCAGTTAAAAATCATATCAAACGGTTATCAACGAGTCACCCCACATTTGTTGTGACTGATTTGTGGTTATTTGAGGGGCAATTGCACATTGATGTTGCCTATTTAATGAATGAATCTACCATTGAATATGTTCAGGATCTTAAACGACTTAACCCTTCAGAAAAAATGCCAGCCTCCAACGCTGAAGAAAACCACTAGGGAGTCGGCTTTACATGTATCGTTAAAAACAAAACCGCTTTGAACTAGCATGGCTGCTAATTCAAAGCGGTTTTTGTTGACTCAAATTTAATTATGATGTGCCGAGTTTTCACTCAGGTTGTCGTCAATTGTATTCAACATGGCCGACAAAGAGGTTAGTTCTGTATTGCTGAGGCCTGCAAAGGTCAAGTCATTAACACGCTGTAACTGATCATTTATTTTGTCGATCAAATGGGCACCGTCATCGGTGAGCAAAACGCGCCATGCCCGTCGATCCGTATCCGTTTTGACTTTGCGTACAAAGCCTAAGTTGATCAATTGGTCCAACCGTCGCGTAACGTTGCTTGGGCTGAGATAAATCCGTCGATATAACTGATCCTGTGTTAAACCGGTTTTGGCATCAATCTTTAAAAGGAGATAATAATTGCTTGCCGAGAGATTAAGCGGCCGTAATTGATCGTCGAGCAACGCTGTTAGTTTTCTTGAGGCGGTGTTTAACTGGGCAATAAGATCATCGTTTAATGGTGAAAATGCCATGATTGCTTACCTCCAGGTATTTAACCAATCAACAGGGTGTTTTCTTCGGCCGCAAATGGTTGTTCCTTATTAATATGGTCATAAAATAGCACACCGTGCAGATGATCAATTTCATGCTGACAAACAATGGCGGGATAATTTTTCAACCGAACTTTGTGGTCGTTACCGTCAACATCTTGATAACGTAAAGTAATGCGATCAGCGCGCGGCACATAACCAGGTTTATCTTCATCAACCGATAGGCAACCTTCACCTTCGGACAGTGCGCCAAGCTGAACAGATTGGCTAACGATGACGGGATTAATAATTACATCCTTAAAGACCGGGTTGTCTTGAGCTTCCTGGGCAGCCTTTAAGACATCATCATGATTATCTGGATCATCTGGTTCTACAGGCGAGGGTACCAGAACGGCTGCCATTTGAATGGAAACATCCACTTGCGGGGCGGCTAGACCGACTCCCGCTCTGAGACCGTACTTTTCAGCAAGGTCCGGATTTTGACTAACTTCCAGATATTCCATCATGTCCTTTGCGAGTTGTTGGTGTTCCTGACTAAGTGGAAAGGTGACCTTGTCAGCGTACTTGCGTAAGGTAGGGTTACCATCCCGAATAATGTTGTCCATTAATATCACGTGCTGTTCCTCCTCATATACTACTAACAAATAGTGTACCATATGCTAGAAATTTCGGAATGGCTAAGCGTGAAGACAAATCAAAACAGAAGTCAAGCAATGGGTGCAAAACGCTGATGATTCAGCCTTTGAAAGCGGACATGTCCGTTAAGTAAGCTAACAACGCTTCGTGAAAACTAACGCAAAGAAAACTTATTTTAATGTTATTAAATTTGTTTTCAAAGTATAAAAATATTGGCATGTGAAACGTGAAAGAAGTATGAAAACGTGATTGCACATTTAATACGCGGGGGAAAAGTTCATGTAACAGCGTTTTATGTTCGATTGGTTGGTTGCTATACAAAAAGCCCCTAAAATGTTCAGAAACTTCACAAGTAAATGGGTTGTGCCAAGGGCTATTGTGAGCTTTTTAACAATTATGAAACCCCTTGCAAACGATTTCTATATAGCGTTACAATTGTCCGTGAAAGATGAAAGCGCATACATTTGCTTGTTGCAAGTCTTAGACAGTGAGCGGATGGAAGCTGTCATCAGAAAAAGAAAGGAATGTGTGCATTATGGCAAACAACGATTCATCTAAGCCAATTGTAGACTTTGCTGCGATTAAGGAAAATCTCGGTAGCGAATACAAAATGGTTCAAGTTCTAGACGGTTCTGCCAAAGTTGTTAATCAAGAGGTGTTTGACTCATTTAGTGATGAACAACTGGTTGATTTCATGAAGAAAATGGTTTGGGAACGAGCTTTACATGAGCAAACCATGAGCTTTTCACGTCAAGGTCGGTTAGGGTTCTACGCTCCAACGGCTGGTGAAGAAGCCAGTGAAATGGGTAGTGTCTCAGCTTTTGAACCTCAGGATTTCTTGTTCCCGGCTTACCGTGACCTACCACAACTGATTCAACACGGTGGCTCAGTTGAAAAAGGCTTCTTATGGTCACGTGGTCATGTTAAGGGTAATCAGTATGATCCAAAGTATCGTGCATGGATGCCACAAATTATTATCGGTGCTCAATTCGTTGAAGCTGCCGGTGCTGCTTTAGGAATTAAGAAGAACGGTGAGAACAACGTTGCCTTTGTTTACACCGGTGATGGTGGGACTTCGCAAGGTGATACGTATGAAGGCTTGAACTTTGCCGGCGCTTTCCAAGCACCATTAGTTGCCATCATTCAAAATAACGGCTTTGCAATTTCTGTTCCACGGAAGAAGCAAACAGCTGCCACAACATTAGCTCAAAAGGCCGTTGCTGCCGGAACGCCTTCTGTTCAGGTTGATGGGATGGATATCTTGGCTGTTTATTCTGTTGCTAAGGCTGCTCGTGAATACGCCGCCGCAGGCAATGGACCAGTGTTGATTGAAACCTTAACTTACCGTTACGGTGCTCACAGCTCAGCTGGTGACGATCCTTCACGTTACCGTACTAAGGAAGAAGAAAAGCCTTGGCACGATAACGACCCATTAATCCGTTTGCGTAAGGTACTAGAAGACAAAGGACTTTGGTCCGATCAACAGGAAAGTGACTATGTTGACGAATGCAAGACGCAGTTCAAGGCTGACTTGAAAGCTGCCGATGCAGAACCTAAACAAACAAATGTTGAAATGTTAAAGAACACGTTCGAAGTACCAACTCCGAACATCAAGGCACAAATTGCCGAATTTGAAGCAAAGGAGTCGAAGTAATCATGGCTACGAAAACTTATATTCAAGCGATTACTGACGGACTTGATCAGGTCTTAAGCGACGATGACAAGACGTTAATCTTCGGTGAAGATGTCGGTAAAAACGGTGGTGTTTTCCGTACCACTCAAGGATTACAAGACAAGTACGGTGAAGACCGGGTATTTGACACACCATTGGCTGAATCAGGTATTCTTGGTTTAGCAATGGGACTAGCTGCAACTGGTTGGCGGCCACTTCCTGAAATCCAATTTATGGGTTTCACATTTGAAGCTGTCGACTCCATTGCTGGTCAAATGTCACGGACACGGTTCCGTTTCGGTGGCGAAAAGAATATGCCAATCACGATTCGGACACCATTTGGTGGTGGGACACATACCGCTGAAATGCACTCAGATAACTTGGAAAGCTTCTTCACTGACGTTCCTGGATTGCGTGTGGTAACACCTTCCAATCCTTATGATGCAAAGGGCTTGATTATTTCAGCTGTTGAAAACAACGACCCCGTATTGTTCATGGAAAACTTGAAGTTGTACCGTTCCATGAAGGCTGAAGTGCCAGACGACAAGTACACGGTTCCGTTGGACACTGCCAAAGTGGTTCGCGAAGGAACTGATATCACCGTTGTTGCTTACAGTGCTGAAGTTAATGAAGCACTGAAAGTAGCTGACAAACTGGCTAAGGAAAACATTTCAGTTGAAGTTATCGATTTGGTTTCCCTATCACCAATTGACACAGACACAATCTTCAAGTCAATCGACAAGACGCATCATGTTGTGATGGTTCAAGAAGCACAACGGATGGCTGGTGTCGGTGCGACAGTTGTATCTGATATCGCTGAAAACGACATTCTTTCATTGGACGCCCCAATTGGACGGGTAGCCGCTCCAGACAGCATTTACCCATTTGCTTTGGCTGAAGACGACTGGATTCCGGATGCCGCTGAAATTGAAGCAAAGGTTCGTGAAATCCTCACATACTGATACTGACGTTTGATAATCAGATCAGACGGGTTCACCCGTAAATTCGATGAAAGGAAGATATTCCATGTCCTACAAATTCAAATTGCCAGAACTTGGTGAAGGAATGGCCGAAGGCGAAATTGCTGCCTGGGATGTTAAGGAAGGCGACAAGGTCGCTGAAGATGACACCCTGGTAGAAATTCAAAACGATAAGTCCGTTTCAGAATTACCATCACCAGTTGCTGGTACTGTTAAAAAGATTTTTATGCAAGCAGGTGAAACTGCTAAGATTGGCGATCCATTAGTTGAGATCGACGATGGCTCACCTGACACACCTGATGATGACGCTGCGCCTGCAGCACCAGCTGAAGCTTCTGCTGCACCTGAAAGTGCCGCTCCAGCGCCAGAACCTGCTGCCACACCAGCTGCACCAGCCGCTCCAGCTACCGGTGCCAACCCGAACCCCGTATTGAGCAACCCAAGTAAACTTGTGTTGGCAATGCCATCGGTTCGTCAATACGCTCGTGATAACAATGTCGATATTTCAATTGTTGCCCCAACTGGCAAGCATGGGCAGGTATTAAAGAGCGACGTTGATGCCGCTAAGAATGGTGCAGCACCAGCTGCAACCACGGCTGCACCAGCTGCCGCAGCGAGTGCTCCCGCTGACACTGCCGCAGCTCCAATCAAGCCATACGTTTCAGCAACGCCTGATCTTGAAACACGTGAACCAATGTCAATGACACGGAAGGCGATTGCTAAAGCAATGGTTACCTCCAAGCACACTGCACCACACGTAACGTCATTTGATGATGTCGATGTGACTGCATTGATGGCTAACCGGAAGAAGTACAAGGCAATTGCCGCTGACCGTGACATTCATTTGACCTTCTTGCCATATGTTGCCAAGGCTTTGGTTGCCGTCTTAAAGGACTTCCCAACCTTGAATGCGTCAATTGATGACAGTACTCAAGAAATTGTTTACAAGCACTATTACAACATTGGTATTGCTACGGATACACCACATGGTCTGTATGTACCAAATGTTAAGAATGCTGATTCCAAGGGCATGTTTGAAATTGCTAAAGAAATCGCTGATAACACCCAGAAGGCTCAAGACAACAAACTGTCAGCTGCTGAGATGTCCGGTGGTTCCATCACCATTAGTAACGTTGGTTCTATCGGTGGTGGCTGGTTTACACCAGTTATTAACTACCCAGAAGTTGCGATCCTTGGTGTTGGTAAGATTGCTAAAGAACCATATGTCAACGACGATGGTGAAATCGTTGTTGGTAACATGTTGAAGCTGTCACTGAGTTATGACCACCGTTTGATTGATGGTGCAACTGCACAACGCGCATTGAACGAGTTGAAGCAATTGTTGCACGACCCAGACATGCTGTTAATGGAGGGATGATTTAACAATGGCTGATGTAGAACAAAAAGACACGGTGATTATTGGTGCAGGCCCCGGCGGTTACGTTGCCGCTATTCGGGCGGCCGAACTTGGCCAACAAGTGACGGTGGTTGAACAATCAGAAACGCTCGGCGGTGTTTGTTTAAACGTTGGTTGTGTTCCTTCAAAAGCGTTAATTCAAGCTGGTCACCGTTTACAAGAAGCAAATGATGCCTCAACTTACGGCATTACAACAGCTGGTCCAGCCACAATCGATTTTGCTAAAACGCAAGAATGGAAGCAAAAGAAGGTTGTTGACCGGATGACCAGCGGGGTTGCCATGTTGCTGAAGAAGCACAAGGTTGAAGTGATCCGTGGTGAAGCCACACTAGACAGTGACACGCAATTACGTGTTATTGCTCCTGGGCCAAAGCAGTTCATGAGCCGTGACACAGGTCGGACGCTGGCTTTCAAAGACTTGATCATTGCATCAGGTTCACGACCAGTCGAAATTCCTAACTTCAAATTTGAAGGTCGGGTTATCGATTCAACTGGCGGTCTGAACTTACCAGAGATTCCTAAGGAACTGGTTGTTATTGGTGGTGGTTATGTCGGGACTGAATTAGCCGGTGCCTATGCTAACCTCGGTGCTCACGTAACGATTCTTGAAGGCACACCATCGATTCTGCCTAACTTCGAAAAAGACATGGTTTCACTGGTGCTCAAGAACTTGAAGGCTCATAAAGTTGATGTTATTACGAGCGCGATGGCTAAGAAGTCTGAACAGGATGACAATTCTGTGACTGTCACTTATGAAGTTGATGGCAAGGCTCAAACAATCAAGGCTGACTACTGCATGGTCACTGTTGGTCGCAAGCCTAACACAGACAACCTTGGCCTTGAATTCACGGATGTTAAAACTGACAAACATGGTTTCATTGACGTTGACGATCAAGGTCGGACGGCATCTCCACATATCTACGCAATCGGTGATATTGTGAACAATGGTCCAGCATTGGCACACAAAGCCTTCTTTAACGGTAAGGTTGCCGCTGGTGCAATCGCAGGTCACCACACTGCAAACGATTATGTAAGTGTCCCTGCTGTTTGTTTCGCAGACCCTGAATTGGCCACAGTTGGTTACACCCAAGCTGAAGCCAAAGATGCTGGTTTGGAAGTTAGCACCGCTAAGTTCCCATTTGCTGGGAATGCGCGGGCGGTTTCAATGGATCAAGCAGATGGATTCGTTCGTTTGGTCACAACTAAGGAAGACAACACCCTTGTTGGTGCACAGGTTGTTGGCCCAGATGCCAGTGATTTAATCGCTGAATTAAGTTTGGCAGTTAACTCACACATGAATGCCGAAGATGTCGCTTTGACCATTCACCCACACCCAACTTTGAGTGAACCGATTCAAGAAGCTGCGGATATCGCAATCGGTTTCCCAACTCATATCTAACATTGTAATGCACACATCATTACTGAAAAAGAGGCTGGTAACAGCCTCTTTTTTTGCGGAAAATAATACAGACGACTGATTGTGCTCACCAATTTTGTGGATTGTGTAGTGCAATTACGGCCTCATGCACTGATTTACTTGATATTCGGAGCCGCTTGGGTAAAATTGTGGTAAACATAAACTAATATTTCAATTAATTGAGTCAAACGCATATTTGTTGCTGTACCTAATACGTTTGAGTCAAGAGGGATGGTCTGTTAATGAAGCCAAATGTAGTGCTATATGGGACCGGGAGATTTAATCAATTATTGTTATCCAGTTTAATCGCGTTGGATTTACCAATTGGCATGGCTGTTATGGATTCTGGGGATGTTGCTGCTGATCAGCTTTATGCGGATACACAGGTGGCTGCTGAAGGCTGCACGAATTTGAACGTTAAAATTGCAACACAAACTGATCTAGTGACAGCGGATGCGATTATTTTCGGTGATATTGCGCAGATGGAAGCTGGAGCGGAACGCGATGATGCGTTGAGCGTCGTAATGCCTCGTTTGCGAAACTTCATTCGTGAGGCGATGGCACAAGGCTTTAAGGGGAAGATGATTGTCGCCAGTCAGTATGACGATTTGTTGACATACTTTGCCCAGAAGTTTTCCGGTGTTGGCGTCAGCAACTGCATTGGTGTTGGGACATTAGCCCACACAACGATTTTAAATAACACTTTAGCGCGAACATTTAATGTGCCGCTTGATAGTTTGCATGCCTACGTAGTGGGAATTGCCAATGATCACTTGATTGCTTGGAGCCGATCAACAGTCGGACCGGCACCAGTGCTTTCACTGATGGCAAATGAGGATATTAACTTTGACGCTGCTGAATTAGGCGAGATTGAACAGCAGTTGAATGCAACTGCTATTTCGACTAATGATGCACTGCGCGCACAGGCAGTAATTAAAATTTTAAATGGAATCTTTTTCGATCGTCCGTTTATCGGTTCTTTAACAAACTTGTTGACGATTACTGAAGAACGAGTGACACCACTCAGCACGCCAGTCCGTGTCAATGCAGCTGGGGTTTCAAAACTCGTTGATGTAAGTTATTCTGATTTGGAGCAACGTCAATTAGACGAAATTGGTAGTCAAGTTCGTGATACTACATTGGCGATTGAAAAGGGAAGTTTGGAAGAGGACGACGATGAAGACGAACATTGATTTACCGTTGGACGAACAATGGTCTCGTCAAGAGATTGTTGTTGCCACTCGTTTATACGAATTAGTTTTGGAAGCCAATGAGACCGGTGTTGACCGGGAAAAATTATTGGCAGCGTACGACGCGTTTAAGCAAATGATGCCATCAAAAGGTCAACGCCGTCAGTTAGATCGGCAGTTTGAAAAACAGGCTGGCGTCAGTATTTACGCGACAATTAAACAAGCTCAGAGCAGTTCTCGCAAACGGCTACGAATTGAGTAAGCGACATTTTGAAAAATATTTAGTGTAAAAATGCAGAAAGGAACAATTGGATGCAAGAAGCAACGTATCAAAAGTGGAATGCACAGGTCACGGCTTGGATCGATGAGGCGAAGGCTAATATTTTAGAGCACTTCCATGAACCGCTAAACGTTGAACAAAAGTCTGGTCGACGTGATTTGGTTACGCAAGTCGATAAAGAAAATGAACAACGATTCGTGGCTCACATTCGCGAATCAGATCCGACCGCACGCATTCTCGGCGAAGAGGGACTTGGCGATGATGTTCAAGATGACAAAGGGCGGTTGTGGATCATTGATCCGCTGGACGGCACGATGAACTTTGTCAAACAACGGGATGATTTTGCCATTATGTTGTCACTTTACATCGACGGTGTGGGTCAGGCTGCGTGGTTGTGTGATGTCATGGGTAACCGGTTATTTCATGGCGCTAAAGGGCTAGGTGTTTGGCTCAATGATGATAAAATGACAGCTCCTGCCAATTTACCGTTAAGTGAGGGCTTAGCAGCGTTATCCGGTCCACTAGTTACTCACGATGTGGATCATATGCAGGCGATTGCGGCGGCAAGTTTAGGGATGCGAATCGTTGGCAGTGCAGGCATCGCTTTCACTAAAGTCTTACGCGGTCAGCAAGTGTGCTATATCTCATATTTAAGACCTTGGGATTTTGCGACAGGAAAAATTTTAGCAGAAGAACTTGGTTTAGTAGTGTCCACAGTTGACGGTCAAACGCCGACTGTGCTATCATATGGCGTTGTATTAGTAGCTACGAAGCAGGCACAAAAAGCTATTGTTGCCATGCAAACCGCGTAATGTCGGACTGTGACACGAGTTAACGAGGAGTCACAGTTTTTTTACGCCTTGTATAAGGGCGCGCGCTACCGATTAATTTTAAGTTATTTGAAACGAAGGGAAGTTACACTTTGAAAACTAGAGACGATATTCGTAACATTGCTATCATTGCCCACGTTGACCATGGTAAAACAACTTTAGTTAACGAATTATTGAAGCAATCCGATACGCTGGATTCCCACACGGAAATCGCGGATCGTGCAATGGATACGAACGCAATCGAACAGGAACGTGGAATCACGATCCTGTCAAAGAACACGGCCGTTAAGTACGGTGACAAGCAGATCAACATCTTGGATACACCAGGACACGCGGACTTCGGTGGTGAAGTTGAACGTGTTATGAAGATGGTTGATGGTGTGTTATTGGTTGTGGATGCCTATGAAGGAACCATGCCACAAACACGTTTCGTGCTTAAAAAGGCATTGGAACAACACTTGACACCAATCGTTGTCATCAACAAGGTGGACCGTCCAGGTGCTCGCCCTGAAGAAGTCGTTGACGAAGTGCTTGATTTGTTCATCGAACTTGGTGCGGACGAAGACCAATTGGAATTCCCAGTTGTTTATGCTTCTGCTATGAACGGGACTTCTTCATACGATTCAGACCTGTCTACGCAAGAACACACGATGAAACCAATCTTTGATACCATTTTAAAGACGATTCCAGCACCAATCGATAACGAAGACGAACCTTTGCAGTTCCAAGTTGCTTTATTGGACTACAACGATTTCGTTGGTCGTATCGGAATTGGCCGGATTTTCCGTGGAAAGATCAAGGTCGGCGATAACGTTACTGTTATGAAGCTGGACGGTTCAACACAGAACTTCCGTGTAACGACCTTATATGGTTTCCTTGGTTTGCAACGAGTTGAAGTTAACGAAGCCAAGGCTGGTGACTTGATCGCCGTGTCTGGGATGGAAGAAATCAACGTTGGTGAAACTGTGACGCCACAGGATCACCAAGAAGCATTGCCTGTTTTGCGGATTGATGAACCAACTCTGCAAATGTTATTCCGGACGAACGACTCACCACTTGCTGGTCAAGAAGGTAAGTTTGTGACAACTCGTCAGCTGGAATCACGTTTGAAGCAGGAATTGCACACTGATGTTTCATTACGTGTTGAAGACACCGACGAACCAGATGCATGGATGGTTTCTGGTCGTGGTGAATTACACTTATCAATTTTGATTGAGACTCTTCGTCGTGAAGGTTATGAATTACAAGCTTCACGTCCAGAAGTTATCTATCGTGAAATTGACGGTACGATGGAAGAACCATTTGAAGCCGTTCAAATTGACACACCCGAAGAATACGCCGGTTCCATCATTGACTCCTTGTCTCAACGCAAGGGTGAAATGAAGAACATGGAAAACACAGGTAATGGTCAAACTCGTTTAGAGTTCTTGGCGCCTTCACGTGGTTTAATCGGTTACTCAACTGATTTCTTATCCATGACGCGTGGTTACGGGATTATGAACCATACCTTCGACAAGTACATGCCAGTTATTAAAAACTGGAACCCTGGCCGTCGGAACGGGACCTTGGTTTCAATTAACCAAGGTACTGCAACTACGTATGCCATGATGGGTGTTGAAGGTCGTGGTCAGTTGTTCATCGATCCTGGTACCACTGTGTACGAAGGGATGATTGTTGGTCAGAACAGCCGTGAAAACGACATTTCTGTCAACGTTACCAAGGGTAAGAACATGACTAACGTTCGTTCTTCAAACAAGGATATGACTGCGACAATCAAGACGCCAACACACTTGACACTTGAAGAATCACTCGAATTCTTGAACGAAGACGAATATTGTGAAATCACACCTGAACACGTTCGTTTGCGGAAACAAATTTTGGAAACAAACGCACGTGAAAAAGCTTCTAAGCGTCGTAAGGCTGCTGCCCGCGACAACTAAATTCGTTTTTCAAAGCCTTGTCCATGCGACAGGGCTTTTTTTAATCTCGCGGTACTGCTACTGACAAAACTTAGCATTATGGGGTGACTTATGAAACGCTAATTATGACTAGTAATCCTATATAAAAAATTGAGGTTCTGCGCGGGTGAATCCTGGTCTCGATGGAGGTATTTCCAATTAACATCTTACTAAATGCTCATCATGCAGCTAAATGTTAAATAAAAACCGTAGATGATTGGCTTGTCGGTAAAGCAGACGTGAGCGTATGCTATAATATGAAAAGAATTTTTTTGTGAGGAAAACGATGTGAAAAAGTTTAAGATTCTTGATTACTATATTTTAATTCCGTACATCGTTCTCAGCCTGGTTGGTATCGTGATGGTGTATTCAGCTAGTGCGAATGTGGCTCTCAGTAACGGTAGTACCCCAAACGGATACTTGATTAAACAGACCGCATACGTAATTATTGGGCTTTTCTTAGCCGCATTTTTTTATTGGCTACGCCTATCAGTGTTAAGACGGCGATCCTACGTGGAAATTGCGACATTTGTCATGTTAGGTTTGGTGTTGATTGTGTTGGTTATCGGTGCGAGAATCAACGGGGCCAAGGGCTGGATTAATTTGGGCCCAGTAAACATTCAACCTGAAGAGTTTTTAAAACTTTATATTGTGCTTTTCTTGGCCCATTATATGGATTCACATCAGGTTAGTTTAGAGGAACGTTATTGGCATACGATGCGTGCACCGTTAATTTTGTTTGCTATCATGATTGGTTTAGTCCTGATGCAGCCAGACACTGGTGGTGCAGCGATTGATTGGTTTATTATTTTGATCATGATGCTGAGTAGTGGTAATAAACATAATGTGCCTACCGAAATTGTTGGTGTTCTGTTCATTGGCTATTTGGCAATGTTAGGCTTTTTGTCACACACAAACTTAAACTCGCCAATGTGGACTAAGCATTATCAATTGCAACGGTTTGTAGCCTTTATAGATCCATTTGGGACGATTAAAACTGTTGGTCGACAGCTTGTTAATTCATACTATGCGATTAGTAACGGCGGTTTGTTTGGTCGTGGTTTGGGCAATAGTATACAAAAGATGGGCTATCTGCCAGAACCTAACACTGATTTTATTTTGGCAGTAACCAGTGAAGAGCTGGGTGTTATTGCAGTGCTGGTCATTCTCGCTCTGCTAGGAACAATTGCTGGGCGGGCTATTCAAATTGGCAAGCGGGCATCTACAATGTATGAATCATTAGTTTGTTATGGCATTGCGGCGCTCATCACCGTGCAGTCATTGTTTAATGTCGGCGGTGTCGTTGGCGCGCTTCCTATCACTGGGGTGACCTTGCCGTTTATTAGTTATGGTGGTTCATCTATGTTAGTGCTGTCTATGTCAATGGGCATTCTCTTAAATATTTCTGCCCGTGAAAAGCGCGCACAACTGGCTGAACGTGCTGAAAAGGCAGCTGTTAAATGAGCTGAATTATATATAGCTGTGAAAATGTCATATGGAAAAATATTGAAATAAAAGAGGTAAGGAGGACGTTTTATGAGCGAGGAACAAACGGGCCAAGTTAACGGCTCAAAAGGTTCAACTGATAAAAAGAAACAAGCGCCACGTCGCAATAATCACCATCCACGTCGTCGGTCCAAATCAAATCAACAAAGAAACAATAAGCCTAATAACAGTGCTAATGAAGAAGAGAAACAGGCGCAACAAAGGCCTAGTGCTAAACAGGATAAAACTGTTAAAACAACAAGTGACGACGGCCGTCAAAATCGATCGGCAGGTCAGCATCGCCGTCGTCGTTCACAACGTAAACCTAACCAAACTTCGAGACAGGATAAGGTACATACAGCCGAAAAGACGGTTACTGCATCACATTCTGTTAAGACGAATTTACATGGTGTAAAACGCGACTCAGAACAAAAAAAGACGGTTTCTCGATCCCACAGAAACAGAACAACGACGCACTCATCGATGAATCACTCAAAGAGTGAAATTCAACATGAGAAAAATTCAACAACGGCGCCTGTAAAAAGGACTGACGGGCAAACCGTTCCTGCTAAATCTGAGGAGGTCGTCGTTCGCGCTAATCTGGCTGATGCCTTCGTTAATCACGAGCCTGAAAAATTGGCGCCCCAAGCTCGTCAGGCACTGCATGTGTTTGTGCGCAATTTGCGTCAGGTTCGGCAACTTAGACGGTTCGGTGATATTGAGTACATTTCAAAGAAGCTACACTACGTTGTCATTTACATGGATCAGGATGACATTAGCCGAAATCAGCAAGCAATCAACAAGTTATCTTTTGTTCGGCGTGTAATGGTCAGTGAACGGCCTGAAATTGATCCGTTTGTTGGCGAAGGGGTTAACGCTAATTTCGTGACTCATACGGAGAATGATGGTGCGGCTGATGCCATCCCTGACGCTGACCAAACGATTGCTGATCATTCAGGCTCAGTGGCAACAAAATCGACGGAGGAACATTAATGCGAGTGGTTGCAGGCGAGTTTGGCGGACGACCGTTATCAGCAGTCCCAGGGTCGTTAACGCGTCCCACTACGGACAAGGTCAAAGAAGCCATGTTCAGTATGATTGGACCTTATTTTGACGGTGGTCGGGTATTGGATCTATTTGCCGGATCAGGCGGTTTGGCTATTGAAGCTGTATCACGCGGTATGGTTGAGGCTGTGTTGGTTGACCATCAGTACCAGGCAATTAAGACCATTAAGGCCAACATTGCGGTTACAAAATCAGCGGATCAGTTTACGGTAATCAAAGGTGAAGCTAACAATGTGCTCAAACGCTTGGTTGCAGAAGAACAGCGATTTGACCTAATTTTGTTAGATCCGCCATACGCAAAACAGAAAATTATCGATAATCTCAACTTCATGGCAGCAAACGGATTACTCAATGATGGCGCGCAGGTGATCGCCGAAACAAATCAGGAAGCTCAATTGCCAGAAAATTTTGGCGCATTTACGCAAACTCATCATCGGGACTATGGCATTACAGATGTGATGGTATATCGGTATCAGGCATTAAAGAAGGAGACCGGCGAAGATGAGTAAACGAATTGCGGTTTTTCCAGGTAGTTTTGATCCACTAACAAACGGTCATTTTGATATCATTGAGCGTGCTAGTCGCATGTTTGATCAACTTATTGTTGCCGTTGGCACTAATACGGGTAAACGAACACTGTTTAGTGTGGAAGAAAAAATTAGTATGATTCAAGCTGTCACGGCAGGTTTGCCAAATGTTAATGTTGAAACAATCAGCGGATTAACGGTTACGTTTATGCATGAGCACCACGCGACCTTTTTAATTCGTGGGTTACGCAATGATCAGGATTTTAATTATGAACGAGACATTGCCAATATGAATCGCACATTAGCGGAGGATGTTGAGTCTGTCTTTTTGTTAGCAAAACCTGAGAATGCGCAAATTTCTTCCAGTATTCTGAAAGAAATCGTTCATTTTGACGGTGATGTTTCAGCATTTGTACCAGCTGTTGTATGGACCCATTTGCAGGAAAAACGGCAACAGGAACGGCAAGAAAAGAATTAATAATTGGATGGGGTAATTGGATGAAGAAGAGACGTTGGGGCTGGTGGATTGGTGGTGCAATCGTCATCATCGGTCTTCTGGTGATGCGGTTTTTGCCGCTCAATCAGTATATTGAAACGCCCGGAACGGCAGATAACTTACGCGATTTCGTCACGATGCCAACACAGCCAGACAAGCGTAAGGGTGATTTTATGATTACCTCTGTTTATCAGCAACAAGCGACACCAATTTCTTGGTTGTGGGCGCATGTTGATCCACACGCGACAATCTATAATGAGCAAGAAGTAACTGGCGGCGAGAATCAGACGACTTATAACAAGGTTCAGGGATTCTACATGCAAAGTGCCATTAATCAGGCCATTGCGACGGCGTACAAAGCTGCCGATGAACAGTATACGCGGCAATACTTGGGGATCTACGTTTTGGATGTCTCAAAAACGTCTCACTTTTATCACAAAATTCAGGTCGGCGATACCGTTACAAAGATTGATGGTGTGCATTATGATTCTTCTGTTGGTTACCAAAAAGCGTTGGCCAAACGTAAACTATCGGACAAAGTTGCCATTACGTATACACACAATGGCAAAGAGCGGACAACGAAGGCCGGTTTAATTCGTTTGCCAGATGGACGGTCTGGAATCGGCATTACACTGACGGACGATGTTAAGGTCAGCACCAAAATTCCGGTTGAAGTTAATGCTGGGCAAATTGGTGGCCCATCAGGTGGTTTGATGTTTAGCTTGCAGATTTATCAGCAATTAACTAATCAAAATTTACGCCATGGTCAAAAAATTGCTGGAACTGGCACCATTAATGCGGATGGTTCCGTTGGTGAAATTGGTGGAATTGATAAGAAAATTGTGGCTGCTCACAAGGCGGGTGCTAAGGTATTCTTTGCGCCATATCTCAAGCCAAGCAAGGAAGTTTTGAAGTATGAGGAAGGCCACAAGACGAACTATCAACTGGCAAAGGAAACAGCAAAGAAATATGCACCAGGTATGAAAGTTGTTCCCGTGAGCTCATTTGATCAGGCCGTCAAATATTTACAAACACACAAGTAAAATAATTTCGATATAAAGTCATCGGTTGAAAAAACTGATGACTTTTTTATGTTTGACGAACAAATAACGCTTGTTTACGTATGTTATGGGTATGGTACATATCATTAGTAAACAGGAGGATAAATCATGGAATGGCGAGAGGCATTACGAGATGCTTGGCGACAATATCGAGGCTGGTTGTTGGGTGGTCTGGCTGTCATGATTGCAGTAGGCGTGATTGGCGCTCAGCTATTAAAACCTAATGATCAACGCCACGACACGAACAGTTCAATGAATGGCACGTCACAGGCCTCATTTCAGTCCGATAGCTCCGGTCTAGTCGATGCGACAACCAAGGTAGCGACGCGGTCAACCAGGCCAGAAACAACTGCAAGTGCGGCCACTGTTAATTCGGAAAAGACTGTTGGACAGACTGAATCGGTGGTTGAGGTAAAAGGTGCCGTTAATCAACCAGGTGTGTATCGGTTTAAAACCAATATGCGAGTTATTAACGCAATTGAACGGGCAGGTGGTTTGCGGGCTGATGCTGATAGTAAACAAGTTAATCAGGCGCAGACATTACATGACCAAATGGTGATTTACATTCCCACTCATGGCGAGGCGTTGCCAACAACTAATGCCAGTGGTGTGGATGGTGCCACGAGTACGGCCACGGCAGGCGATAATGGCGCAGCTGGCACTGCTGGGGCGTCAGTTGATGGCGACAGTGCTGATGCACTAATTGGGTTGAATAGTGCGACGAAAGAACAGTTAACGAAAATTTCAGGAGTAGGTGATAAAAAGGCGCAGAAAATTATCGACTTTAGAACGGAACACAACGGCTTTAAGTCATTAGACGACTTAAAACAAATTTCTGGATTTGGTGAGAAAACCGTTCAAAAGTTGAAACCACATTTAAGCTTGTCGTGAGACACAGACTGGCATACGCTTAATGAAATATATTTAATGAATGGTGGAGGTAACATAATGGCAGATCAAAAACGGGTTCCCTGGGATCAATATTTTATGATGCAAGCGGTGTTGTTGGCTAGTCGCAGTACTTGTCAGCGGTTGTCTGTTGGTGCTGTTTTAGTTCGCGATAAACGCGTTATCGCTGGCGGTTATAATGGCTCTGTATCAGGTGATGATCATTGTATTGATGTTGGTGATTATT
Source organism: Furfurilactobacillus milii (assembly GCF_021654115.1). Classification (GTDB taxonomy): domain Bacteria; phylum Bacillota; class Bacilli; order Lactobacillales; family Lactobacillaceae; genus Furfurilactobacillus; species Furfurilactobacillus milii. Next base: position 154,671 of record NZ_JAIWJF010000003.1, read on the forward strand.
TAGTGGATGGACATTGTTTAAGGACGATTCATGCAGAAATGAATGCCGTTTTGCAATGTGCGAAGTTTGGGATTGCAACTGATGGAGCTGAAATTTATGTAACCGATTTTCCGTGTTTGCAATGCACTAAAATGTTATTACAAGCCGGCATCACGAAGATTAATTATTTGCGTAATTATCATAATGATCCATATGCAATGCACCTAGTGTCCCTTAAAAATATTGAAGTGAAGCAGATTAACATTCCCGAAGATGCATTGACACAATTCCACATTGCAGACTACTTAACGGCTCAAGATGACGATTCACATCTTCAGCAATGACCATTGCTAACCGGCCGCCATGGATTTTCTTAGGGCTACTTGTCGGTCTTATTAATGCAATGATTGTCGGTCGTTTTTGGTGGGCTGGATTTGGCATTATTTATTTGCTGATCCGGTGTCTTTACTTAGGACACAGCAAAACGAATTTACTTTGGCTCATGGGCATCGCAGTGTTGGCAACTGTGTGGTTTAGCTATCAAAATGTGCAGTACGATATGAAAACGTGGGCAACAATCGCAACGCGTCAGCTTAGTCTGCGGGTAGAGCCAGATCAAATTCAGATTACTGGCGATACAGTGAGTATTATCGGTGTGACAAAAGAAGGTCAGCGGATCCGTGCGTTTGGTCATTTAACGAGCCAGAAAAAAGCGACTCAATTGCAAGTTATCGATCAACCGACACAATGGCAGGTAAATGGTCCAAACGACTTACTTGAAGGACCACGGAACCGTATGCAATTTGATCGCCGTTCGCAACTACGTGCAATGGGGATTCATGGCAGCATGAAAATGGCCCAGTGGTTCATTGTGAAACCGAGTCAAACAGCGTGGCAGTGGCCAATTGATTTAATGCATCACTGGCGTAAGCAGTTACTACTGTATTTTGCGACGTTGCCTACCACATTGAATGAGTATGCAAGTAACCTGATTATTGGGGCGACGGCTAATGATTTTTACACGCAGAATAGTGGCCTAAAACAGTTGGGACTTTTGCATTTATTTAGCATTTCCGGTATGCATGTTGTGTATCTAGTCACACTTTGCCAATTTATCCTTGCACGGTTAGGCGTCCTTCGTGAGCACTCACAACTAATATTGGCCATTGGCTTGCCGTTTTATGCAATTATTGCTGGTGGTTCGGGCACGTTAATTCGCGCTATTCTTATTGGTGAAGCTAGTTTGCTCCAACCACTCCTTAATCATAAGCAATCGACTCAAATAAGTGGCTTGGACATGTGGTCGTTATCATTAATTGGTGGTGTTACGCTTCAACCGGCGGTTCTGTTAACACTGGGTGGTCAACTAAGTTACTTGCTGGCGTTTGCGTTGATCTATGTCGCAGTCGAAAAGACGTGGTGGCAAACGTGGTTAATGAATCTAGTCAGCTTGCCATTGATTTTACATACTGTTTTTCAAATTCATGTTCTTAGCACGCCTGTAAATCTATTGGTGATTCCCTTGTTTGGTTGGTTCATTTTTCCACTAGTTATTATTGGTGCCTGCTTAGGCGGCGTATTGAATTGGGCTGCCAATATCACTAACACGGTTTTGATGGTGTTTAGTGGTTTGACAAACTGGTTTGGTCAATTACCGGGAATGGTTACGTTTGGACATCTTTCGACATTGTTCACATGGGTTTGTTTACTGATGACACTGTTGGCTATTGATGAACGGCGGCCGCGAGTTCGGTGCAAGTGGCTTATTGCACTAGCGATAGTTTACGGAGTGGCGTTTGTGACGATTCGTTGGCCGGTGGATGGTGAGGTTTCGTTTATTGATGTTGGTCAGGGCGACAGTATTCTTTTAAGAACGCCATTTAATCGGCATGTTTCGTTAATTGATACTGGTGGCAAAGTGGGGTTTTCAAAACCGTTGTGGGCACGCACTCTCCCGGGGATGACCAATGTTGAAGCCGTGACAGTCAATTACCTTCATAGCCGTGGTATCAGTGAAATTGACGATGTAAACTGCAGTCATCAAGATGCCGATCATATCGGAGATGTTGGCCGACTATTGCAATTGATGACAGTTCATACGTTGACAATTCCTGCGGGCATGCGCCAATCGCGTGGGTTTCAGGCGAAAATTGCCCCATATCTGAAGCAAACCAGAGTCATCGAGCTGACTGCAGGTCGACAACCTAAAAATTTTCCGTTTACCATTTACCATCCGTTTCATCCAGGACCAGGTGGAAACGAGGATTCCGTGTCATTAGGCACAATTAGGAATGGTGTTCGCTTTTTATTTATGGGTGATTTGGACCGGGCTGGTGAACGAGAAATTCTGCAACATTATTCGAGTCTGACAACCGATGTGTTGAAACTAGGTCATCATGGCAGTGATACCTCTAGTGACCCATTGTTTATTAAACAAGTTGCGCCTAAATTGGGGATTATTTCGGCTGGTCGTGAAAATCGGTACGGGCATCCCAAACAAAGTACACTAACGACACTGACGCAGAATCATATTGTAGCCGTTAATACCGCGGATGCTGGCATGATTAGCTATGTCTATGATTGGCTTGGTAACGGCCATTGGCAGACGATGTTGCCGACGCGCACACCGATTGCAGGTTCGCCTCGTTAGTTTGTGGGCTGAATGAAATTTAATAGGGTATAATGGTGGAACGAGTTCAAACGTATTAAAAAGCGTCTTGCGACGCGTAAAGAGTAACTTGATGGAAGGAATGAAATGGCAACGATGAAAATTGCGGAGTTAACACGACAATTGGCTGGTTCAAACGTTCAGCCATTATATTTAGTGACGGGGACTGAACGGTACCTGCTTAATCAGATTCGAGAGCAATTTAAGGCAATCATTCCCGAGGACCAGGCTCAAATGAATGTTGGTAGCTATGACATGGTGCAAACGCCGGTAGCCGTGGCGCTTGATGACGCGATGGCGATGCCTTTTTTTGGCGAGCATCGACTGGTTATAATCGACGAACCTTATTTTTTAACAGGCGAAAAGAGTAAATCGAAGGTCGATCATGATTTAGATGCTTTACTTAAATTCATTGAACACCCAGAGCCAACTACAATCCTAGTTTTCTTCGCCCCATACGATAAGCTTGATAACCGTAAGAAGTTAGTTAAAACCCTGAAAAAGGTTGCTGTGAATGTAGATGCATCGCCATTGAGTGAACGAGATGCACGTCAGTTTGTGGAGCAGCAGGTAGACCATGATGGTTATAAGTTCGGTCCTGGTGCACTGGATACTTTAATTCAGCGCACTGGTGCTGATTTGTCGCTGATGATGGCTGCACTAACCAAACTGGAGTTATTTGCAGTTCAAGATCATGTAATGACAACGGCAGCGGTTACCGGTTTAGTGGCACAATCTTTGGATGACAACGTTTTTGATTTGGTGAATGCGGTCCTCGGTCGAAATGTTAAACGGGCGGTGGGTTTGTACCATGATCTGTTAGCAACTGGAGAAGAGCCGCTACGGATTAACGCTGTCTTAGTTAGTCAATTTCGTTTGTTGCTGCAGGTGAAGGTGCTGGCCAGCCGCGGATTGAGTCAAGGTTCTTTGGCAGGTCAACTAAAAGTGCATCCATACCGGGTAAAATTGGCCTTGCAAAGCGATCGTCACTTTTCTCAACGTGATTTGAGTCGCGCTTTTTTAGGGTTAATCAATATTGAAACGCAATTGAAGCAAACACAGGACGATCCAGAATTGCTTTTTAATTTATTTATGTTGCAGTTTACCAATCAAGCTGCGTAATTTTCTTCAGTTTGATATGAATAAAATGAGCCATTGCAATCAAATTAATTGATTACAATGGCTCGTTTTGTGTTATTAAGGGAGTCGAGTAAAACAGATGCAAAAGAAAAACCATCATCACGAATGATGATGGTTAAGAATTTACTTTGCTAAGCGAGCAGCTAAACGTGACTTGTCACGTGAAGCCTTGTTCTTCTTGATCAAACCTTTTGAGTAAGCGTGGTCAATTGCGGCGCTCGCGGAACGGTATAATTCTTCAACGTTGTCTGCACCAGCAGTTACAGCTTTTTCAAACTTTTTAACTGCAGTCCGTTCTTCGCTCAATTGAGCAGTGCGACGTGCTTTGGCAATTTCGTTAGTCTTAACACGTGCAATGGCTGATTTTGTAACTGGCATTAATTTCACCTCCGGAGCGTTTGACCCACGTCAAACAAATTTCAACAGTCATCATTATACAAGAGGCTTACGACCAATGCAATAAATAAATGCAGAAGCGTCAAGGAAATTCACTTGACCCCATCATGAGTAGCGTACTTTTGCTTGCAATTGGTGGTGTGATTAGATAAACTATTAACCGTGCTAAAGCATGACCCTTACTTAGTTTATCGCCACCACTTAGCGTAGACTCGGTATGCGGTGACAATATTTGAAAGGTGGATTTTATCCATGGCTATTACACAAGCAGAAAAGAATCAGATCATCTCAGAATACGCACGTCACGATGGTGACACGGGTTCTGCAGAAGTTCAAATCGCAGTTTTGACAGCTGACATCAACCAATTGAATGCGCATTTACAAGTGCACACTCACGACTACCACTCACAACGTGGTTTGTTAAAGAAGATTGGTCATCGTCGTAACTTACTGCGTTACCTGCGTAACACGGATATTGAACGTTACCGGACGTTAATCCAAAAGTTGGGTCTTCGTCGGTAATCGTTGTTCGACCGAAGTGTGTGAGGAGGGCTACCCATTGTGGGTGGCTCTTTTTTTGTTTATTCACATTTGTGTCAGAACGCTGACTGGTTTGAGAAGCCGTCAGCTGGGCAATTGATTGGCTTTTAAGATGGAATATGATAAGCTACATGTAACTGATTGTCCCGAAGAAAATAGGCTGTTTTAATATAATTTTTTTGTGGAGTTGCCGCTCCTTTAAACACATCAAACTTAATAGCGATGTGAGGCTGCTTGCGTACCGAGATCAAAATAATGATGAATAGTTATTTTGGTCGAACTATAGACAAGCCGTTAAAATGAATTCTTAAAGATGGCCGTTAGAGAAACAATTAAGTCAAAAAAGAAATTTTTAATATGAGGTGAATGAATTGAGTAATCAAATTCGAATTATTCCGTTTGGCGGTGTCCGCGAAAATGGAAAGAACATGTATGCGCTGGAAGTTAATGGCGATATTTTTATTTTGGATTGTGGGTTAAAGTATCCGGAAAATGAGTTATTGGGAATTGATATCGTCATTCCTGATTGGAATTATTTGCGGGAACACGCAGACCAAATCGTCGGTGTGTTTTTGACACATGGGCATGCAGACGCAATTGGCGCATTGCCATACTTCGTCAGTGAATTTAACGTGCCTGTTTTCGGTTCAGAACTAACGATTGAATTGGCAAAGTTAAATGTCGAAAATGATCCAAAGTCTAAGCAATTTACCGACTTTCACGTTGTTGATGCTGATACAGAAATCGATTTTGGAGAGGAAACAGTGTCGTTCTTTAAAACGACGCACAGTATTCCAGAATCCCTGGGAATTGATGTTAAGACACCACTTGGACAAGTTGTTTATACCGGAGATTTTAAGTTTGATCAAACTGCAGCGCCTTTTTATCAAACCGATTTAGCTCGTTTGGGTGAAATTGGCAAGAACGGCGTCGTTGCCTTATTAAGCGATTCAGCCGGAGCGGAACAATATGGCGAATCAGCAACCGAAAACCAGATTGCTAACTTCGTTAAGGACCAGTTTGCTGCCCATGAAGGTCGAATTGTAGTCGCCAGTGTTGCGTCTAACATTTTACGAATGCAACAGATTTTTGATGCCGCCGCTGCAACTGACCGTAAGGTTGTATTAATGGGTCACGATTTGGAGAAAATTGTGCGGACAGCAATGCGCTTGGATAAGTTGGAACTGCCATCTGATGATCTGTTGGTTAACCCCAAGAACATGAAGTCCTTATCACCTGAGCAGACCGTTATCTTGGAAACTGGCCGAATGGGTGAACCCATTAAGGCGCTTCAGAGAATGGCAACGGGTGAAGATCGTTATGTCAAAATTGGTGAGGGTGATCTGGTTTTCATTACAACAACACCGTCGCATGCAATGGAGACAACGGTTGCTAAGACACGTGATCTAATCTTCCGTGCAGGCGCACATGTGCAAGCTATTTCCGATAGTTTGCAGTCATCCGGTCATGGTTCACCAGCAGATTTACAGTTAATGATCAACTTTATGCATCCGGATTATTTCATTCCAATTCAGGGTGAGTATCGGGTTCTGAATCGGCATGCTAAGTTGGCAGAAGAAACGGGTATTTCGTCTGACCATATCTTCTTAACGCAACGTGGCGATTCACTTATCTATAATGGTGAGGCGCCAATGCATCTAGCAGAGAGCATTGAAGTCGGCAATACGATGATTGACGGAATTGGCGTCGGTGATATTGGCAATATTGTGCTTCGGGATCGTAAGATTTTATCTGAAGATGGTATCTTTATTGCAGTGGTCACGATTGATCGTAAGAAGAAACAAATCGTCGCCGAACCTAAACTGACGTCTCGAGGATTTGTCTACGTGAAAGCTAGTCGTGATTTAATGCGTGAGGCTAGTGAATTGGTCACGAAAACCGTTCAAGATAACTTGGATAACAAAGAATTTGACTGGGGCCATTTGAAGCAGGACGTGCGCGAACATCTTGGTCGTTATTTATTTGATCAGACCAAGCGTCATCCAGTTATCTTACCGGTGATCATGGAAGTGAACCAACACGCCCATCATGCCCGGACAAAGAAAAACACAGCAAAAAAAGCAACTGAACAGGAGTAATTTATGTCGAAAGACACATTGAATGGTCGCCAGCGTGAATTGTTTGATAAAGCTAATCAAGCTTATCAGGACAAAGATTACGCGCAGGCGGCTTCTTTGTTAGAAAATATTTATAATGAAGTTCAGGATCCACAAATTAATCATTTATTGGTTGAGTCACTATATCTACATGAAGAATATTCGAGAGCACGTGCTTATGCGGATGACTATTTGAATAGTTATTTAACCACCGCAACCGATTTCCGGTTCTTACTAACGTTATTGTTGCGCGTGCATGAATTCATTCTCGCTCATGAAATTGTGGCGGGTGTCCATGATGAGAAACTCAAACAAACGGGTCTTGAGATGATTGAAGGGGCCGAAAATGAGGCTCGTATGGACACAAAAGCGACCCTGACAACGATTGCTAAGCAGTTTTACCACATGAGTGACTATTCAGCGGCAGAACAACAGGGACGTTTTCAAGCCGCACTAAAGTTGCCGTTAACAGAATTCAAACAGGGAGCACAGTATTTGCTGGTCGATCCTTATTTGCATCCACTATTTGTTGTTAGCATTTTGGAAGTTTTCCAACGGTTGCACGAAGAAACCACGGTAACATTTCAATGGCTGGATAAAAAACGTTATACAGCGGTTCCCAATCAACTTAATTCGTTACAAGATGATCAAATATACAAACAAGTACAACAATCACTGACGGAAAAGCTAGCGGCTAAAGATCCCGTTGCTTACAATCTGTTGAGCCAGGAAGTGCGGTTGCAATTGACGTTAACTTATCCGTTTGTTAGTCGGGTAGTCACTGACGCAGACGGGTGGGTGGATAATTTAATCGCAGTTTATCAAGGAAAGCCATCTAATAGTTCCGACGAGATTGCAACATGGCAGTCGCGGCTGGAAAAATTAACAGCTGAATTATTGGCTAATGATAATCAGGGCTAAGAACTTATGGACTGAAACTGCCTGCCGTTGTTAAAAATTTGTGGCTTTTGTGTTTACAAAAGTCATGGCAGTATATATAATGTTTAAGGATTCTTGGGCTGAGACAATGAAAACTCAGTGTTTTCATTTTGTTCTCAACCGAGGATGTAGTATACTATTTTATAAAGACTTGTCAGGGCATACCTGACATTCTTCTATCACACACTGGAGGTTTTCATTTTGGCTAAAGAACATTATGAAAGAACTAAGCCCCACGTTAACATTGGTACTATTGGCCACGTTGACCATGGGAAGACTACTTTAACTGCTGCTATTACTAAGGTATTAGCAGAAAAGGGATTAGCTAAGGAACAAGATTACGCTTCTATCGATGCTGCCCCTGAAGAACGTGAACGTGGTATTACGATCAACACTGCCCACGTTGAATACGAAACAGAAAAGCGTCACTATGCACATATTGATGCTCCTGGACACGCGGACTACGTTAAGAACATGATCACTGGTGCCGCTCAAATGGACGGTGCTATCTTGGTTGTTGCCGCAACTGATGGTCCTATGCCACAGACGCGTGAACACATTCTGTTAGCTCGTCAGGTTGGTGTTAACTATATCGTTGTCTTCTTAAACAAGACTGACTTAGTTGACGATGACGAATTAGTTGACCTTGTTGAAATGGAAGTTCGGGAATTGCTTTCCGAATACGATTTCCCTGGTGACGACATTCCTGTTATCCGTGGTTCAGCTTTGAAGGCTTTGGAAGGCGACCCAGAACAAGAAAAGGTTATCTTACACTTAATGGACGTTGTTGATGAATACATCCCAACTCCAGACCGTGACATGGACAAGCCTTTCTTGATGCCTGTTGAAGACGTATTTACGATCACTGGTCGTGGTACTGTTGCTTCAGGTCGTATCGATCGTGGTACTATCAAGGTCGGTGACGAAGTTGAAATCGTTGGTTTACGTGACGAAACTTTGAAGACTACTGTTACTGGTCTTGAAATGTTCCGTAAGACTCTTGACTTAGGTGAAGCCGGCGATAACGTTGGTGCTTTGCTACGTGGTATCGACCGTGAACAAGTTGTCCGTGGTCAAGTGCTTGCTGCTCCTGGTTCAATCCAGACGCACAAGAAGTTCAAGGGTGAAGTTTATATCCTGACAAAAGACGAAGGTGGTCGTCATACACCATTCTTCTCAAACTACCGTCCACAATTCTACTTCCACACCACTGATATCACTGGTGTTATCGAATTGCCTGATGGTGTTGAAATGGTTATGCCTGGTGATAACGTTACGTTCACTGTTGAACTTATCGAACCAGCTGCCATTGAAAAGGGTACTAAGTTCACTGTTCGTGAAGGTGGACACACTGTTGGTGCCGGTGTTGTTTCTGAAATCGATGACTAATTTAGACTTTGTCTAAATGTTCATCAGTGTCAGTTAATGACATTCACGAGTGCTTAGCTTAGGCTAGGCACTTTTTTTATACATAATCCTAGTTAATCCCTCTCGATACACGTGTTTTTTAGCACATTTATTTACTTTCGCGGGTGGTTACGTTAAACTATTAGGCGTATGCAATTTATCAGAAGTTTGGTGACAAACTTCAACTGGAGGAATTTTTTAATGGTCGCTAAAGCAGAATTTGCTAAAAAAGAAGGCAACCAAGGCGAGTTGACTTTCTCAATCGCTAACGAGACGATCCAAAAGGGTTTGGATCAAGCCTTCACTAAAACTCGGAAACAATTAAACGTACCTGGATTCCGTAAGGGCAAAGTTCCTCGCGCTATCTTTAACCAGATGTACGGTGAAGAATCACTTTACAACGATGCGTTGAACATCGTTTTGCCAGACGCTTACTCAAAAGCTGTTGAAGAAGCTGGTATTACACCAGTTGATCAACCACAAGTTGATGTAAAGAGTATGGAAAAAGGTAAGGACTGGGTTTTGAAGGCTGACGTCACTGTTGCCCCAGAAATCAAGTTGGGTGAATACAAGGGTGTTACTGTGCCTAAGCAATCCACCACTGTTACCGCTAAACAAGTTAATGAAGAACTTGAAAAAATGCGTCAACAGCAAGCTGAATTGGTACTTAAAGAAGGCAAGGCCGCTGAAAAGGGCGATACTGTTGTTATCGACTTTGACGGTTCAGTTGATGGTAACCACTTCGATGGTGGTAAAGCCGACAACTACAGCCTTGAATTAGGTTCGAACTCATTTATTCCTGGCTTCGAAGATCAATTAATCGGTCACAAGGCTGATGAAGATGTTCAAGTTAAGGTTACGTTCCCTAAAGATTACCAAGCAAAAGACTTGCAAGGTAAAGAAGCTGTCTTCGATGTTAAGATTCACGAAGTTAAGACTAAGGAATTACCTGACTTGGATGATGAATTCGCCAAGGATGTTGACGAAGACGTTGACAGTCTTGAAGAATTAAAGGCTAAGACTAAAGACCGTTTGAAGGAAGAAAAGAAGACGGCCGCTCACGATGCTGTTGAAGATGCTGCTATCAACGCGGCTGTTGACAACGCTGAAGTTATCGGCGGCAAGATTCCTGACGCCATGATGGATGAAGATATTCACCGTCAAATGGACCAGTACTTGGCTCAAATGGCTCAACAAGGGATCAACCCTGAAACTTACTACAAGATTACAGGTACTACTGAAGACGACTTGCACAAGCAATTTGCTCCTGATGCAGAACGTCGTGTTAAGACTAACCTTGTTTTGGAAGCTGTTGTTGATGCTGAAAAGATCGAAGCAACTGACAAGGATGTTGACGGTGAAGTTAAGAACCTTGCTGGCCAATACAACATGGAAGAATCAGCAGTTCGTTCTGCTTTGACACCTGACATGTTGAAGCACGATATTGCCATTAAGAAGGCTGTTGACTTAATTGCTGACAACGCTAAGCAGGAAACCAAAAAGGCAGCTGCTAAGAAGTCTGACGACGAAAAAGAAGATAAGTAATATCGTCTTACATTAATAACTGTCCTACAGAAAGTGAGTGACCAGTAATGGTTACTCACTTTTGTGTCAACGACAGAATAGTGCAAGTCATTAGCTGTTTTTCTAATTATCTGCTATTATGTTCCTAGTTTAGGTGCCATGTAATTTATGGATAGCCTAGGATTAAAAGAGAGCGAGGGTGCTAATGTTTGATAATACCGATCCTAATGGTCCAGTAACTTGCTCATTTTGTGGAAAGTCACAAGATCAAGTAAAGAAGATTGTTGCCGGACCTGGCGTATACATTTGTAACGAATGTATTGATCTGTGTAAAGAAATTATTGATGAAGAATTTGCTGAAGACGCTGCTAGCCAAGTATTGGATGTACCAACACCAGCGGAAATTGTTAAAACGTTGGATCAGTATGTAATTGGTCAGAGTGAAGCAAAGCGTACTTTATCCGTTGCTGTTTACAACCATTACAAACGAATTAATGATTTGAGTACAGAAGACGACGGTACTGAATTGCAAAAGAGTAATATCAGTATTATTGGACCAACTGGTTCGGGTAAAACTTACCTGGCACAAAGTTTGGCCAAGATCTTGAATGTCCCATTTGCAATTGCGGATGCGACTACTTTAACCGAGGCAGGATACGTTGGTGAAGACGTTGAGAACATTCTGTTGAAGCTGTTGCAAAATGCAGATTACGATGTTGAACGGGCCCAGCATGGCATTGTTTACATCGATGAAATCGACAAGATTGCTAAAAAGAGTGAAAACGTCTCTATTACTCGTGATGTGTCAGGTGAAGGTGTTCAGCAGGCTTTGCTGAAGATTTTGGAAGGTACGATTGCTAATGTTCCACCGCAGGGTGGTCGTAAACATCCACAACAGGAGTTCATTCAAATTGACACTACGAATATTTTGTTTATTGTCGGTGGTGCGTTTGATGGTATCGAAAACATCGTGAAAAACCGTTTGGGCGAAAAGACGATTGGTTTCGGTACTGATTCTGCCAATAAGGATGAAGTCGCCAACATGACTGATAAGGACATCATGCAACACGTGATTCCTGAAGACCTGTTGGAATTTGGGCTAATTCCAGAATTTATTGGTCGTTTACCAATCCTTACAGCACTGGAAAAGCTAGATGAAGATGATTTGGTTCGTATTTTAACGGAACCGAAGAATGCGCTGGTTAAACAGTACACGAAACTCATCGGTTTGGATGGCGTAAAGCTTGAATTTACGCATCCGGCGCTACGTGAAATGGCAAAGTTGGCCATTGCACGTGATACAGGTGCTCGTGGTTTACGGTCGATCATGGAAGAAGTTATGCGAGATATCATGTTTGACTTACCAAGTCGAGATGATGTTGAAAAAGTGGCTATCACTAAGGAAACGGTCACTAAGCATGCACAACCAGACCTAGTTTTAAAGAGTGAAAAGGCCTCATAGTCTTACGAAAATAATGCGTTGAAGAGGAATGGCGTTAGCTTGCGGGCTGGCGTCATTTTTTGTTTAGCCCACGGGTTAACGTCATTAAAACGTCACAAAATTCTGAGTTTGCTATGCTATGATAGACACATTGAATTATAAAGCGTGTGACCAATTAAAAGGTCAGGTCACGATAAAGGAGCGTTCTACATGGAAGTGCATGATGTCGAGCTAACGATCAGCGCGGTGGCACCAAAACAATACCCAAAGGGGTCTTTACCAGAGGTTGCGCTCGCCGGTCGTTCAAACGTGGGCAAGTCATCGTTGATTAATACTTTAATTAACCGTAAAGCGTATGCCCGAACTTCAAGTCAACCAGGGAAAACACAAACTCTCAATTTTTATAACGTTGAATCTACTGTTTACTTTGTAGATGTGCCTGGATACGGATTTGCCAAAGTTTCTAAAACAGCTCGAGAAAAATACGGTCAAATGATCGAAACGTATTTGAGTACTCGAGATCGATTGCGCGGTGTGATTTTACTAGTGGATGCACGTCATGATCCCTCAGATGATGATATCAGTATGCATGAATGGTTGAGTTATTATAATATTCCGATGCTCGTTGTGGCGACAAAATCAGATAAAATTGCCCGCGGTAAATGGAATCAAGCTGAAAGTCGCATTCGTAAAGGGCTTAATATGACGCCAGAGGATGCTTATATTCAGTTTTCGGCGGAGACCAAACAAGGTAAAGACGCTGTTTGGAACTGGATTGAACAGCAGGCTGGGTTGGCTTAAGTTGGGTAAAAGTTAGAACGGGAAGAGTGAACAGAATGGAATTTAATGAGTATCAAAAAGAAGCTAAGCGGACATTATTCGGAAACGAACAAGTGCTGACTAATATCACACTTGGTGTGGCTAATGAGGCCGGTCAGGTAGTTGACCTGGTGCAGCGTTATACTTTTCAAGGTCGTCCACTTGATAAAGAAAAATTAACACACGAGCTTGGTGACACACTTTGGTATCTATCTCAAATAGCTGAGTGGGCCAACATTAATTTTGAAGAAGTTGCCAAAAAGAACATTGAAGAATTAAATGATCGTTATCCAGATCCACAACATGCAAAGTGGGAATAGGATAAAAAAACAACCAGCGATTTTACGCTGGTTGTTTTTTTGCGACAAGGCTTACTTGTCAGCTTTCTTTTTATCATCTTTTTTTGCTTCGTCTTTTAAATGCTCACGCTTTAGTGGCGTTTTGTTCGGGTCCTTAATATCATCAGGATCGACAGCAAATTGGTCAAACAGTTTATCTAAGTCTGTTTGCCGTTTGAAAGTTAAACCCATGTGAATTGCTCCTCTCCAAATCTAAAAACTAAGTTGGGCTAATTGTAGCAGATTTTGCTCAAAAACGAAAATGTACGATTTTTATTCACGATTCCCTGCATATATTCGAAAATAATGCATAAAACTAATTATTTTTACAAAATAGTTGCATATTATTTCATCTAATCGTATACTCATTTACATTGTAAAACTTGATACGAGGGGCGAAACGGATGAAAAAATTTGCGAAGTGGTTATTTCTGGTCGTGACGATTGTCGTGACCTTGGGTGTAACCGGTAATATGAACACCAAGGCGGACAGTAATACACCAGCAACTGACCAGTACTTGAGTAAAGTGAAGGCGAAGGGCGAGCTGGTCGTTGGGACGAGTCCTGATTTTCCACCTTACGAATTCACAAAAAATATCAACGGCAAGTCAAAAGTTGTCGGGATGGACATGGAAATTTCCAAAAAGGTTGCCCATGATATGGGCGTGAAATTAGTTATTCGCCGGATGGATTTTGATTCATTATTGGTCGCACTCCAGACTGGTAAAGTTGATATGGTCATCGCGGGAATGAGCAAGACACCTAAACGGGCTAAGAGTGTCGACTTTAGTAACGTCTACTACAAGGCCGGTGAAGACTTAGTTATCAAGAAAAGCGATTTAAAGACCATCAAGAGTTATAAATCGTTAGCAGGAAAAGCAATCGGTGCCCAAACTGGTTCTATTCAGTACAACTTGGTCAAGAACCAAGCCACCAAGTCAACGCTGAAGGGTATGGACAAGGACACAGACTTAATCCTTGCTCTGCAAACGAATAAAATTGATGCAATTGCTTTGGATCAGCCGACTGCTGAGGCCTATGCAAAGAATACCAGTGGTTTAGTAGCCATTAACGCTCACTTTAAAGACGAAGGCGAACAAGGATCAGCCATCGCCTTTCCAAAGGGCGCTCAGTCTTTGGTTAATTCGGCAAATAAATCAATCGCTGAAATCAAATCGAAAAATTTGATTCATAAACAATATTTGCCAAATGCTGGAAAATACTTGGCGACAGGTAAGTCCAAATCGGCTAAGGCGGCCAACTCAATGTGGGCTTACAAAGATTTCTTTATTGCCGGGGTTGGTTACACGCTGATGATTTCAGCAGTATCTGTTGTCATTGGTTTCTTGCTAGGTACTTTGTTAGCCTTAATGCGGTTAAGCAAGAACAAGATTGCTAATGGTATTTCAGTAAGTTACATTGAGTTTGTGCGGGGCACGCCACTGATGGTTCAGATTCTGTTTATCTACTTTGGTTTAGGCCTCGTGGTTAACATTCCGGCATTACTTTCCGGGATTATCGCAGTTTCATTGAATTCTGGGGCGTATGTTGCTGAAGTTATCCGTTCTGGGATCAGCTCTATTGCCGTTGGTCAAACGGAAGCGTCTCGCTCACTCGGATTATCAAGGTCGATGACGATGCGTTTTATCATCCTGCCACAAGCGATGAAGAACATTTGGCCAGCATTAGGGAATGAATTTGTTTCCTTGATCAAGGAAAGTTCAATTGTTTCCATTATCGGGGTTAAGGATTTAATCTATCAATCACGAATTGTTCAGGCAGATACTTATCGTGGGGTTATGCCATTACTGATTACCATGATTTTGTACTTTATTATGACGTTTGGTCTCTCACGGCTGATGAAGTTCTTTGAAGGGAGAATGACACATGAATAACGAAACGGTGACGCCAGTACTAGAAGTGAAACATCTGAAAAAGGTCTTTGGTCAAAACGAGGTCTTGAAAGATATTAATGAGCAGGTTAGTAATGGTCAGGTGATTTGCTTGATTGGCCCATCTGGGGCTGGGAAAAGTACCTTTTTACGTTGTTTAAACATGTTAGACCAACCGACCTCTGGTGAGGTTTTGTTTGAAGGTCAGGACTTAACCAAGTTAGACGATAAACGGCTAGACAAGACACGTGAAAACATGGGGATGGTGTTTCAGAGCTTTAACCTGTTTCCACATAAAACAGTTATCGAAAACATTAAGCTGGCACCAGTTAAAGTTAAGGGCGAAGACGATGCAACGGCGACCGCAACGGCAGAAAAACTGTTGAAACAAGTTGGTTTGGAAAATAAGGCCGATGCTTTTCCAGCCAGCTTATCTGGTGGACAACAACAACGGGTAGCCATTGCGCGGGCACTAGCCATGAATCCTAAGGTAATGTTGTTCGATGAGCCAACGTCTGCACTTGATCCTGAAATGGTCGGTGAAGTATTGAAAGTCATGCAGGATCTTGCCAGTGAAGGGATGACAATGGTAGTTGTCACGCATGAAATGGGCTTTGCTCGTAATGTGGCCGATAAGGTTTGGTTCATGGCAGATGGTTATATTCAAGAGTCCGCTGAACCTAAAACATTCTTTGAACATCCTGAAACTGACCGGGCGAAGGACTTTCTGGCCAAAATTCTTGAGGCATAAACATCAGGTTTCAAACTATCGATGATTCGGTTTTTCTTTATCATGAGAGATAATCTTGGAGGCAAACATGGAAGACGCTGCTGCATTAAAGATTTTAACGGATTTGATTGCGATTCCGTCGGTTAATGATCGTGAATCAGAGGTTGCTGACTATTTGGCTGGCCTATTTAAGGACTTGCCAGCCCACATTGAACGTGTTACGTTTGCGCCAGGCCGTGATAACTTAGTTGTTACAATTGGCGACCATGGTCCATTACTAGGGTTCTCTGGGCATGAAGATGTGGTTGCGGCTGGTAATGAAGCTGATTGGACCTTTCCGCCGTTTGCCGGCACAATTGATCAGGGTAATGTGTACGGCCGTGGCGCCAGCGATATGAAATCCGGTTTAGCCGCACAGGTGGTTGCAATGCTGGATCTGTTAAATTCAAATCAACCGCTGCCTGGGCGTCTTCGTTTGTTAGCTTCAGTTGGTGAGGAGACAGGTGAGTATGGTGCTGCTCAATTGACGCAACAGGGGTACGCTAATGACTTGGACGGACTGGTTATTGGTGAGCCCAGTGCGTTTGACATCAAGGTGACGCACAAGGGTGTTATTGACTATAAGGTTACCTCTCTGGGCAAGGGCTCCCATTCATCACGTCCTGATCAAGGCATCAATGCAATTACGCCACTGCTGAAGTTTGCTGAACAAGCTGAGTCAGTGATGGCGGCAAACGACAAACGGGATGATGTATTAGGTGGGCTAACGCACGTGATTAGTCAGATTGGCGGCGGTGAACAGATTAATTCAGTGCCAGCAAATGCCTGGCTCACGGGCAATATCCGGACAATTCCGGCTTATCCAAACGATGAGGTCATGGCCCAGTTAGAAGACATTATTGAGTCGTTAAACCAGGCAGGCGCTAAATTAAGTATTAGTTATAGTTATCCAGAGCCACCATTACCCTCACAGGCTGGCTCTAAATTAGCGAAAATCACACAGGCCGTTTTGAAAAATACCATTCATCGGGGCGGTGAGTTAACTGCGGGAACGGGTGCGACAGATGCCTCGGAATATACGAAGGCAGGCCAGTTGCCAATCGTTATCGTTGGCCCTGCAGCGGGGACAACCGATCATCAAGTTAACGAAAACGTGGTCATTGATGACTATTTGACTGGATGTCATTTCTATCGGGCATTAGCGGAAGCATTTTGGGCACAAGCTGAAGAATAGGCTAGCAGACAAAAAATCAAATTCAAAACTATTATTAACAAGCTAAGAGAGCGGGACATAACACGTTTTGGCTTTCTCAGGTAACGCGAATAAGGCGTTTATGGGTGTTTTCCCATGAATGCCTTATTCGCGTTAAATGAGCAAAGGTCAGTGTTATGTCCCAGTTTCTTTGAACAAAATAGCCGGGACGTCTAACCAGACGTGTGTCAAACGGACGCTCTTTTATTTTGCGAACACGCGTTCATGCGTTATAATTTAACTACGATTTTACGAGAACGGAGGCAGTTTTGTGGCATCAGAACACATTGAGCATAAATTAACGTTGCTACCGCCAATGCCTGGTTGTTACCTGATGAAGGACATTAACGGAAAGATTATTTATGTCGGTAAGGCCAAAAATTTGAAAAACCGTGTGCGTTCCTACTTTAAGAGTAGTCACGAAGGCAAAACTGCCCAGTTAGTGGCTCACATTGTGGACTTTGAGATGATTGTGACATCGACTGACAAGGAAGCTTTTTTGCTTGAAATCACACTAATTCAAAAACATCAGCCATACTACAACATTAAATTGAAGCGGGGCACGGGTTACCCGTACATTAAAATTACGCATGAACGCGATCCGCGAATCATCATCGCAAATGATGTTAAACACGACGGTGGGTATTATTTTGGACCGTATCCCAATGTTTACGCGGCCGAAGAAACACTACATTTCTTACAAAAGGTCTATCCTTTGCGTCGTTGTTCTGGTTATCAAGGGCGACCATGCTTGTACTATCACATGGGCCAGTGCTTGGGTGCCTGCTTTAAAGAAGTGCCCGAGAGTGCCTACGATGAGCAGATCAAACGCATTAAGTCGTTTTTAAACGGTAATACCGCACGAGTTATCAAACACTTGCAAACACAAATGAAAGAAGCGGCAGCCAGTTTGGAATTTGAGCGGGCCGCTGACCTACGTGATCAGTTGCACTACATTGACGTAACGGTTGAAAAGCAAAAGATTATCAGCAACGATCAGACGCCACGGGACATCTTTAATTTCTATTTGGATAAGGGCTGGTTATCCATCCAGGTTTTCTTTGTGCGGCAAGCACGTTTGATGAAACGGGAAAAACGGTTGTTCCCAGTTGTTTCAACAGCACCAGAGGAAATGCAAACGTTTATCATGCAGTTTTATAATCGAAAAAATGCTGTGCTGCCTAGAGAAATTTTGGTACCCAGCAGTATTGATGAAGAAACGCGGGATTCTATCGAAGATGTGTTGAATGTTCCAGTTAACGTTCCTCAACGTGGCGTCCGTCGTGATTTGATGGAAATGGCGGGTAAGAACGCGCGACTGGTGCTGGAGGAAAAATTCCGTTTGTTGGAGTTAGACGAACACAAAACCACGGGCGCAATGCAAGAAATTGCGGACGCTTTGGGACTGCCGCCAGTTTCTAAAATTGAAGCTTTTGACCATTCTCATGAACAGGGTGCTGACTTAGTTTCAGCGATGGTCGTTTTCGAAAATGGTCGGCCGAATAAGAAGTTATATCGCAAATATAAGTTACGTACGGTAGATCACGCTGATGAAACAGCCAGCACGATGGAAGTTATTCGGCGACGTTACACACGTTTGCTTAAAGAACATGCAGATATGCCCGATTTAATTCTGATGGATGGTGGTGCCATTCAAATGAACGCGGCTAAGGATGTTCTAGAAAACGAGCTTGGATTGGATATTCCGGTCGCTGGGATGGTCAAAAATGATCATCACCGAACGGCGGACCTAATGTTTGGCGAGGATGATGAGCATCTAAATCTTGACCCTAAGTCACAAGGCTTTTATTTGTTACAACGAATCCAGGATGAGGTGCACCGGTTTGCCATCACGTTCCATCGTCAACTGCACAATAAGAATTCATTAAGCTCACGTTTGGATCAAATTCAGGGTGTAGGACCAAAAACACGCGCAAAACTGTTGAAAAAGTACGGATCGCTGAAGAAAATTGCTGCTGCACCAGTTAGTGATCTACATGAATTAGGCTTGTCAGAAACGGTTGCACAAACCGTTCACGTGGCTGTGGCTGCCATGGTTACCGGTGAAGCCCAACAGTCGTTAAGCTATCTGGACCGTCAGCAAACAATTTAACTTATTTGAGCAAATTTAAGAACGTTGCTTTCAAGTAGATGGAAGCAACGTCCTTTTAGTTTTAGTTTGGCGAAGTCAGCACAACGTTTGCATTTGAAGAATCATGTTAACAAGATAGTGGCTAAATGCAGAATTGTTTTTTGACCGAGCGTGTATTGCACTGTACAATGGGATGAGCGAATTGTTCGAAGATTGACAGACGATTGTGGGACGCACAATTGGTCACCACATTGATATAGAGAAACCAATATATAGAAACCAAGAAATTATGGAGACACACAAATGGCATTTGTTGATAAAGCAACAATTGAAGTAAAAGCAGGAAACGGTGGTAATGGGATCGTTTCATTTAGACGTGAAAAATTTGTCGCTAACGGTGGTCCTTTCGGTGGCGATGGCGGACATGGTGGCAGTGTCATCATGGTCGTTGACGAAGGCTTGCGGACGTTAATGGACTTTCGTTATAACCGACACTATAAGGCCAAACACGGTGGCAACGGGATGACCAAGGGAATGACAGGTCGATCAGCGGCTGATTTATACGTTAAAGTCCCAGGCGGAACTATCGTGCGGAACCTTGATACAGACGAAGTACTGGGTGATTTAACGGAACCCGGTCAAGAACTTGTCATTGCCAAAGGGGGTCGTGGCGGTCGCGGTAACATGAAGTTTGCCACACCCAAGAATCCTGCCCCAGAAATCGCTGAAAATGGTGAACCAGGTCAGGAACTACGTATTGGTCTGGAATTGCAATTGTTGGCCGATGTTGGCTTAGTTGGTTTTCCATCTGTTGGGAAATCGACCTTGATGTCGGTTATTACAAATGCAAAGCCTAAAATTGCCGCTTATCATTTCACGACGATCGACCCTAATATTGGAATGGTCCGTTTGGATGATGGGCGGGACTTCGTTATGGCCGATTTACCGGGTCTGATTGAAGGTGCGAGCGATGGTGTTGGTCTCGGCTTTCAATTTCTCCGGCATGTGGAACGGACACGTGTCTTATTACACTTAGTGGCAATGGCAGGCGATGATTTTCTCGATGAAGAAAATGCGATGGCTCCGATTGATGCCTTTCATGCGATCAACAAGGAGTTAGGCAATTATGATGCCAGCTTGTTAGATCGGCCTCAGATTGTGGTCGCAACTAAGATGGACCTTCCAGGTGCGAAGGAACGTTTCGATGACTTTAAAGCAGCTCTGGATGAAGATGACTCATTGTCAACGAAGCCAACTGTAATGGCGATTTCTTCGGTTTCTCACGAAGGATTGAAACCGTTGATTCAGGCAACGGCCACACTGCTCGACCAAACACCAGCATTTGTCCCACAAGCGGATGAAAATCTTGGTGTTATGTATCAATATCAGGATGACGAAAAGCCTGCGTTTGAAGTTCAGCACACGGATGAAGGTATCTGGTTATTGACCGGCGACAAGATTGAACGCTTATTTAAGATGACGAATACACAACATGAACAAAGTATGGTCCGTTTTGCCCGTCAACTGCGGACGATGGGTGTGGACGACGCATTGCGAGAAGCAGGCGCTCAGGATGGCGATACGGTTCAAATTTTGGACTTTACCTTCGATTTTGTTGAGTAGCTGAATCCGGTAATACGGTTATTTGTTCGTGAAAACGGGTAGGGGTTTAACAGATGCAAACAGCAAAAACGTCGAGTCATCGGCGTTACATAACAGGTATAGATGGTTTGCGGACACTTGCAGTATTGGGTGTGATCGCTTATCACCTGTTACCAGCGGCACTTCCAGGTGGTTTTCTGGGTGTGCCCATTTTCTTTGGGTTAACAGGTTACTTGGTAACTGATAGCTTTTTGAACTTGATTAATAAGGGAACTTCACTGGCGGTAAACCATTTTTACAAACGCCGAATTCAACGATTGTATCCGGCTTTGGTGGCAATGTTGGCATTGACCAGCACGTACATCACGTTGTTTGCCCGTAATCTATTGGTTGGACTGCGGGGAACGATTGTGACCAACTTGCTGTACGTTTACAACTGGTTCGAAATCAATCATGGCCAATCGTATTTCGATCGTTTCAACGGTGAGTCGCCCTTCACCCATTTATGGACGTTGTCCATTGAGGGTCAGTTTTATCTGTTCTGGCCCTTTATTATTTGGGGACTGGTTAAACTGTTCAAACGCCGTTCACGGGTGGCGGGTGCGCTAATGGTGGGAGCTGTCATATCGGCTCTTTTAATGGCAGTGCTTTTTAAAGACGCTAATCAGGTCAACCGGGTTTACTATGGCACGGACACGCGAGCCTTTTCAATCCTGATGGGGGCCGCGTTGGCGGCAGTTTGGCCAGCTAATCACCTGAATGCAAATCTACACGCTGACGGTCGGCGATTGTTAAACTGGGTCGGCGGCATTAGTCTGCTAGTCATGTTTATTCTGTACTGGGTGATGACAGGGACATCAACTTTCACATACCGTGGCGGGATGTTCTTGTTTTCCATTTTTGCGACTGCGATGATAGCCGTTATTGTTCATCCTGGCGCGAGCTGGAATAAATGGCTGACTAATCCTGTATTCAATTGGGTTGGCAAACGCAGTTACGGCATTTATCTGTATCAGTTTCCAGTCATGATTTTTTATGAGCAGCGAGTCGTCAACATTGCCCAACATACCGTGCTCAATGCGCTGGCTGAATTGGTATTGATTTTACTGTTAGCTGAGTTATCCTATCGATTTATTGAACAACCAATTGCTCATGGACGTTTTACATCCTGGTGGGCGACGGTCAGAGCTCCAAAAACTTGGCGGCAATATCCGCGTGAAGTGATTACGAGCACGGTGCTGGTTCTCGCATCACTGATAACTATGGTTGGCTATGCTCAAGCAACACCTCGGAAGAAGCCACCCGTTGATGCGGTAACCAAACACATCAAAGCGGCCGGAAAACAGACGGATAAAAAGAATCGTGAAGTGGCTGCGCAAAAGGGAGCATTTGATGCTTCTGAAAAAGCCACGGTCCAAACGAACCAAAAGGCTAATAAACAATTATCTGCTCAGCAAAAGAAGCTCGCCAAGGCTTTTGATCTTCAGCCAGCGACAATGTTATCAGCACAGCACATTTCGCTAACGGCGGTGGGTGACTCGGTGTTAGTGGATAATGCGGATAGTTTGCAACAAGTATTTGGGCACGCCTATGCAGACGCTAAGGTTGGTCGTCAAGTTTGGGAAGCACCATCAGTGATTCAATCACTTAAAAAACGCCATTTACTAGCATCGACGGTTTTAATTAACCTGGGGACAAATTCGCCATTAACACAAACACAAATTGACGCAGTGTTGAAAGCGGTTGGTCCAAAACGGAAAGTCTTTTGGGTCAACACAATGGTGCCGACGAAAACGTGGCAAAATCAGGTTAACGATTTAATTGCGCTAAATGCCAAACGGTCTAAGCAGGTTTATCTTGTTGATTGGTATGGTGCGAGTCACGATCAACCAAGTTGGTTTGGTCCGGATCATGTGCATCCCAATCCGCAGGGGAGTGTTGCCTATACACGGTTGGTGACAAATACAGTGGTTCAGAAAAGTATTTCACCAAAAAAATAAGGCTCAACGTCAGCGTTGAACCAAACTAGCATCACATAAACATAATTTTTTCGTCAACCAGACGATAACCAAATAGCTCACGGGTTGTCGGTGACGCAATTGCAGTTTGAACCGCAATTCGCCAACTGCCCGGGAGCTTTTGCGTTCTTGTCACGAATGCATCTAGTGTTAATGGTCGACCAGCCTGGGTTAAGTCCAGGTCCAGTACTAATCGACGATCTATCGGAGACTTGGTTAAGCCCACTACTGGCTGTGGCTTGTCATCAACAGCAACAAATAAGGGTCGCTGCATGTCGTAATCGGCGGTGGAAAATTTAAAATCGACTAAGCGCATCGGTTTGATGGTCCTTTCTGACTATTTATTAACAGTCATTTTATTACAGTTCAGCTTACCATAGTGGCGGTTGGTGACGATTGTTTTTTGGCTTCAAATTCAGTAGAATTGAATGCGAACTGAATGTTGACCACGGTGTCATCGTTCTTATTTAGGAAATCATAACAATGCGTGACTCATTAATAATATAGTAAATACTTTTATATAGGGATTAGGTAGAAGAATAGTTATGGAGATTGAATTTTTAGGTACTGGTGCCGGTTCACCGGCTAAAGCGCGCAACGTGTCGAGCCTTGCACTTCGCTTGTTGGATGAGCGCAATGCAGTTTGGCTATTTGATTGTGGTGAAGGTACTCAACATCAAATTTTAAATACAACGTTGAAACCACGCAAAATTGAAAAAATTTTTATTACTCATCTACACGGCGATCATTTATTTGGGTTGCCAGGTTTGCTGAGTTCACGTTCGTTTCAGGGTGGCAATGAGCCATTGACGATTTACGGACCCAGAGGGATTAAGGAATACGTTCAAACAAGTTTACGGTTGTCCGAGTCTGCATTGACGTATCCTTTAAAGTTTGTGGAACTCAGCGGGGATGGTGTTATTTTTGACGATGCGACCTTCACGGTTTCATGCAAACGGTTGGATCACAAAATTGTGAGTTTTGGATACCGAATTGTTGAGAAAGATCACCAAGGTGAATTGCTCGTGGATAAACTAGCGGCGGCCAAGGTGCCGTCCGGACCAGTATATGGTCAGTTGAAGGCCGGCAAAACCGTCTCCTTACCAGATGGTCGAACACTCAACGGTAAGGACTTTATCGGACCCTCACAAAAGGGACGGATTGTGACGATTTTGGGTGATACGCGTAAGACACGGCGAGCGACAGAACTGGCGCAGGATGCAGATGTGCTGGTTCATGAAAGTACGTTTGCTGCAGACGAAAGTAAACTGGCACGTAACTATTATCATTCGACCAGCGAACAGGCTGCTCAGGTGGCTCATGATGCTCACGTAGGCCGATTACTGATGAATCACATTTCGGCGCGTTATAATGGACGTGGTGCTAAAGAATTAGAGCGTCAGGCTCGCGCAACGTTTGCCAACTCAAAGGTTGTTCGTGACTTTGACGTCATTGATATTCCGTTTAAAAAATAAACCGTACAAATAGTTACGGCAATTGAGGTGAGTGCTAATGATGAACTTATCAAGTCGATTAAAAGAACTGCGTGATTTGAAGAATCGGATTGTTTTAGTTACTGGCGCATCTTCCGGAATTGGTCAAGCGGCCGCTTTTGAAGTTGCTCGTCGTGGAGCAATTGTGGTTTTGGTTGCCCGTAATGAGTTGAAGTTAAATCAGGTTGCTCAACAGTGCATGTTGTATTCTGGCCGGCCAGCCTTTGCGTTTGCGCTAGATGTCGCTAATTCAGCGGCTATCGATAAAACCTTAAGTCAGGTCCGCCATGAAGTGGGTGCAGTAGACGTTGTCATTAATGCTGCCGGTTTTGGCGACATGGAGCCAGCAGTCGATACCGATCCTGAGGTCACAGACCGGATGTTTCGGGTTAACGTGCTTGGGTTGATTTACATTACGCGTCAGCTAGCCAGCGACATGATCGATAAACATTATGGGGCAATCATTAACATTGCTTCTGTAGCTGCAAAAATTCCGACTCCGAAGGCTGCGGTTTACACAGCAACAAAAACGGCGGTTGTCGGTTACAGTGATGTATTGCGGCAAGAGTTACGGCCGTTTGGCATTCAGGTCACAACCGTCAATCCAGGTCCTGTTGCGACCAACTTCTTCAATATCGCAGATCAAGATGGCGATTACTTGTCAAAAGTC
Source organism: Furfurilactobacillus milii (assembly GCF_021654115.1). Taxonomy (GTDB): domain Bacteria; phylum Bacillota; class Bacilli; order Lactobacillales; family Lactobacillaceae; genus Furfurilactobacillus; species Furfurilactobacillus milii. The sequence goes on from NZ_JAIWJF010000003.1 coordinate 179,728, forward strand.
GCCAACTTCACTGTGACGCCTCAACTGGTGGCTGAGCGACTGGTTGATACCATTGGTTATCATGTGCGCGAAATTACTGTACCACGTTATTTTGCCGCAGCCTCAGTGGCCTATCATTTGTTCCCAACGGTTGGCGATTTTGTTATCGAACAGCTATTTAAACCGCACGCACCTAAGCGCATGCAACTGAGTGCTGCAAGTGACGAACCTTCAACTGATACTGAAACTGATCCGACGGAGGCACCAGAATGAAAAATCAATGGCGTTTAATTGCAGGGTTGATTCTAGTGTTAATTGTCGCAATTTTTGCCGTCATGAACGGAAATAGTGTACCCATTCATTTTGGTGTAGCGACGGTTAAGTGGCCGATGATTTTGATTCTAATTGTGTCACTGTTACTTGGTGCTATTATTGCGTTGTTAGTGACGGCTGGAACGCATGCTAGTGACAAACGAAATGGGAAACGTTCTGACAGCGAAGCAACTGCGGAAAATGATCAATTAAAGAAGCAAAATGAAGAATTAACGAGTAAAAATGAACAGCTTAATGGGCTTTTAGATGATCGAGACAAGACCATTGAGCAGTTACAGCAGAAACTTAGTCAACAAAACAATGCGAATTAGTTTCTGCAATGCGAGATGAAAAATCGTTAATGTGATTAAGGAAAGGTGTTTGTTTTCTGAATGTAGGGAACAAACACCTTTCCAGTTGTGGATTTATTTAGACGTAGGTGAGGAGGAAAGACTGTGCTAGAGTCCAAGTACGATTGGCAACAGGCGCCACAAGTGGCAGACGAAAAGGTCGCGACATTTGCTCACGACCTTGATGTTTCACCCTTTATGGCACGATTGTTGTTAGCACGAAAGTTAGACACTGCCGATAAGGTCAACGAGTGGCTGAAACCGACTATTGATGTACTGCATGATCCACACGAAATGTTTGATATCGAAAAAGGTGTTGCCCGGATTCAGGCAGCTGTGGAGGCTGGCGACCAGATTACGGTATATGGAGATTACGACGCAGACGGTTTGACCAGTACGTCGTTGATGTACGAGGCCCTTGATCAGCTTGGTGCTAACGTGAACACATACATTCCTAACCGTTTTACGGATGGCTACGGTCCAAACGTAGCAGCCTTTAATCGACTAATCGATGCTGGCACGCAGTTGTTTGTAACAGTAGATAATGGGGTGGCTGGTAATGAGGCAATTGATGCTGCTGCTAAACGAGGCGTTGACGTCGTCGTTACTGACCATCATGAACTGCCAGAACAATTACCTAATGCCGCTGCCATTATTCACCCTCGTCATCCACAAGGACATTATCCGTTTGGTGGATTATCTGGTGTTGGGGTGGCCTTTAAAGTGGCCCAGGTGCTGTTAGATGCGACTGCCGATGAGTTAAGTGATGAGTTAGATTTGGTTGCTATTGGCGAAATTGCGGACCTAGTGCCACTAAATGACGAAAATCATGCGCTCGTTAAATTTGGACTACAGGTAATTGCTAATACACAGCGGCCAGGCTTGATTGCGTTGATGAAGGCTGCGGGCATTGACGGGCAGACCATCAATGAAGAGCACGTCGGCTTTGGCATTGCACCGCGTTTAAACGCATTGGGCAGACTTGGGGATGCCAATCCAGCGGTCGAGTTGCTAACGACGTTTGATGACGCACGTGCTGAAGAGTTGGCTTCGGAAATTAATGCCCAAAATGAGAGGCGACAACAGCTGGTTAAGGATATCAGCGGTGATGCCTTGGCACAGGCGCAGACACCGGAAAATCAGGCTCGCAAAACGCTCATTATTCACGGCAAGGGTTGGCATGAAGGCGTATTGGGAATTGTTGCTAGCAAAATAGTAGAGGCAACGCACAAACCAACACTAGTCATGAGCGAAGATTCAGAAAAAGGGACGTTAAAGGGCTCCGGTCGCTCGATTGCAGGTTATGATTTGTTTAACGCCATCAATCCTGTTCGTGACCAAATGGTAGCATTTGGTGGTCATGCGATGGCGTGTGGCTTGACCTGTCCAATAGACCAGCTCGATACTTTAGCCGCCGCTCTGGAACAGGCCTGTGTCGATCAATCGGTTGATTTGACAACCAAGCCAGCGTTGTCTGTTGCTGGGCGGGTCCCACTCGCAGATGTTAATGCAGCTGATTACGCTGCGGTTCAAGAACTCGGTCCGTTTGGAACGGATAATCCGCAACCTGTGTTTGCATTCAAACCAACTTCTGTAGACAATGTCCGAACTATGGGGGCGGCTAAGAACCATCTCAAATTCCAGATGTCAGATGAAGCGGGGCATCAAGTCGCGGCCATTGCTTTTGGGCGCGGTCATCAGAGCGAACAGGTCACTGCTAACCCTGAAAACGTGCGTGTGGCGGGTACATTGTCGGCCAATACCTGGCAGGGGAAAACAACCTATCAGGTAATGGTAAAAGACTTCTCGGTGACTGGCATTACCATTGTTGATAGTCGAACGAATCATCTCGCCAAATCATTGTTTGAACGGCCAGACACATATTTATTTTTCCACAAGAAGTTGGTTGATCAATTGCAAGACTATTTGCCAGAGGGAGCACAGTCTTTGTGTGTTGGTCGTGATGAGCTGCCTTCAAGCTGTGATCATTTGGTTATCGTTGATTGTCCGGATGATCTGGATGATTTAAAGCAAGTTCTGAGTCAAATCAAAACGGATGAATTAACGGCCTACTTTTATGAACACGATTCAGCGTATTTAGATGGTATGCCAAGTCGTGCAGAGTACGGCAAACTGTTTAAGTTCATTGCTAGTCATCAGAATGTTGATATTGCTCATCAGTTGCCAACGTTGGCAAATTATCTTCAAATTGATGATGCCAAATTGATTTTTATGATACAGCTGTTTTTTGAGGTGGGATTTGTTAAAATAGACTCTGGCGTTATGAATGGGGTGAGTGAACCGCCGCACGTAAATCTTACTGATGCAGCGGCTTACCGCCAACGTTTAACACGTATCGATACTGAAGAAAAATTACTTTATTCCAAGGCACCTCAACTGAAAGCTTGGTTGATGGGCGCCATGAGCTAAGCTTAAAGGAGCTGTAAAAATTGGCTTTAGACTTAACAAAATACATTGCAACGGTGCCAGATTATCCCGAAAAGGGCATCATGTTTCGTGACATCTCACCGTTGATGGGTGACGGCGCTGCATATCACCAAGCAACCGATACCATTGTCAACTATGCGCGTGACAAGCAGGTTGATATGGTCGTTGGTCCAGAATCTCGTGGTTTTATCGTTGGCTGTCCAGTGGCTTATGAATTAGGCATTGGCTTTGCGCCAGCACGCAAGAAGGGCAAGTTGCCACGTAAAACAATCAAAGCAGACTATGCTTTGGAATACGGCACTGCTTCGTTATACATGCATGAAGATGCGATTAAGCCAGGCCAACGGGTATTAGTTACGGATGATATTTTGGCAACCGGTGGTACGATTGAGGCAACGATTAAGCTTGTTGAACAGCTTGGTGGCGTGGTTGTTGGTTGTGCGTTCTTACTTCAATTGAAGGATTTGCATGGCTTAGACAAACTAAAAGATTACGATACATTAGTCTTAATGGACTATTAAATCGCTTGGTGTGACGGGATTTTTCGTCACGCCTTTTTAGTTTCTAAGATTGTCAGGGCAGCATAATAAATTGTTTTGATATTCAAATTGTTATAAAAAACACCGTAAATGAACATTGCTGCTCGTTTACGGTGTCATCAATTACTTATTATTTTTCTTAAGACTATGAAGGATTTGTAGTGCCTTCTTACGTGTTTTGATGTTAGGGCTTCTTAGGTTTCTGATTGCTGTGCTTTGATCTATTTTCATTTAGTTTGCCTCTTTTATAATTTGTTTGCCGTTGTAAACGCCATTGGGAGAAACATGATGGCTCATCACATATTCACCGGTTTGTGTGTCATAGTGGATAGCTGGCGCTGTGATTTTATGCGCTGCACGGCGCTGGTTACGCCGAGTTTTGGATGTTTTGCGGGCTGGAGTAGCCATGAGCAAACCTTCTTTCATTTGTAATTACGTGTAAATAGTAACTATTACGTTTTACAGTATAAACGAAACATTACATTCGTCAACCACTTTGTTTAGACTAATTTAAAAAGTGCTTATTGCAACTGATAAAAATCAGCACTACCGTTGTGCAGGGGCGTTTTTATGCTATACTATTTGAGTACCTCTTGGAGAGTTGGCAGAGTGGTAATGCAACGGACTCGAAATCCGTCGAACCCGTTTATAGCGGGCGCGCAGGTTCAAATCCTGTACTCTCCTTTATACCCTTGGCAGGAAAACACCACCCATTGACGTTTGATGAGTGGTGTTTTTTCTAAATTCAATTAATGCCTGGGCTTTTTTGGAAACAACTAAAATTGATCTGCTAAAAAGGAGCTTGCTAAGATGAACATTGGGATCGATAAGATGGGGTTTTACACACCTCATTTGGTGTTAGATATGACGGATTTAGCTCACGCGCGCGGGGATGATCCTGATAAGTATCATATCGGCATTGGTCAATCAGAAATGGCTGTTGTGCCTCCAACGCAGGATGTCGTCACCATGGCGGCCAATGCAGCAAATCAGATTATCGACGAATCGGACAAGCAGGCAATTGATCTTATTTTATTTGCGACTGAATCTGGGGTTGATAACTCTAAGTCTGGTGCCGTTTATGTTCAACGTTTGCTTGGACTGACGGAACATACACGGGCCATTGAGGTCAAACAAGCTTGTTATTCTGCAACGGCGGCTTTGCAATTAGCCAAAGACTATATTGCCGCACATCCGCAACGTAAAGCGTTAGTGTTAGCTAGTGACGTCGCCCGTTATGGCTTACACACACCTGGAGAAATCACTCAAGGTGCGGGCGCAGTCGCCATGGTTGTCAGCGCGAACCCACAAATATTAGCAATCAGTGACCAAAGTACGTACTTGACACAAGATGTGATGGACTTTTGGCGGCCAATTTATGCAACGGAAGCGCGTGTGGATGGGCATTTTTCCGCCAACATTTATGTCGACTTTTTTACAAATGTTTGGACGCGATTCAAAAAAACGTATGGTGTCGATGTAACAGATTTTGACGCAATGCTGTTCCACTTGCCGTTTTCTAAGATGGGACTAAAAGCGTTGCGAACCGTATTGCCGGCTGATGAAACGGTAGCATCTCGGTTGACTGATAACTTTGAATCTGCCAGATTGTGGAACCGGCATGTTGGTAACCTTTACACGGGCTCATTATATTTAAGTTTGTTGTCATTATTAGCAAATGGGACATTAGCAGATAATGCTCAGCTGGGCCTGTTTAGCTACGGCTCAGGTGCGGAAGGTGAATTTTACACGGCAACGGTTCAGCCGAACTATCGTAATGGGTTTGATCAGGTCAAAATTGAATCATTACTCAATGCTCGTCAGCAGGTATCCGTAGGCGAGTATGAACAGCTCTTTAGTGATCAATTGCCGACTGATGGAAGTACGAAAAAATTAGACATTGCGGCTGATCCGGCGCATTTTGTGCTTGCCGGTATTGATAATGAACAGCGTCAGTACCAAGCGCACTAGTTAACGTGAAATTCTGTCAATAACTTAAGCAGTAACTCAGACTAGCGTCATTGTACCAATCGCAGTGGATACGCATATATGGTTTTGTGAAAGATGAAGTCTAAAGCTCTCGTTAATTCGAGGGCTTTTTGTTTACAACGAAAAAAAGACCACCCGCAGGCAGCCGTGATATTGGATTAGTCAGGAAGAAAAACGATCACTAGTAAATAAAACGATTACTGTGCGAAATTAGTAGTCGCTTTTCCATTTGTAGCACTGAATAAAACCTTTCCAGATTGATCTGGGCTAACTAATGTCAGTGTGTAATCGTCTTTAAGTGCCTTACTAACATTTGTCGAAGAAGTGGTCAGATTCTTAACCAATGTTGGCCAATGAGCCTGATCAGCCTCGGAAGGTTGCTTTTCGAGTGCTTCCAGCGCTTTGACTGTGTTCTCGTTCTCCGGTGTGATCGTGTAAGTTTTTTTTGCACGATCAAAGGTGACTTTACCAAGCGTTGAAAAAGCCGAGTTAAGTTGTGTCGTCATTTGATCTTCAGCGGAAGATTTAGCGGCACTTTTTTGTTTAGCCGTTTGGCCATTGATGACACCGCCAGTTGGGTTAAAGGTAGATGCTGCCTTGGTTAATGACGATTGAGCAGCCGCTGATGTTTGAGAAGAGTGTCGACGTCGACCAGCGTTTTGGGTAGGAGATTGGCTAGCTGTTGTCTGGCTTTGATGGTGCCAGAAGGGCAGTTTGACAATTCCAAATCCCGTGATCAGAGTGAAGATGACGACGAGGGCCGTCGCAAACTTCCAGGTACCATAGTTTTGAATCGAATTAAGTAAGTAAAAAATGGCCAGAATTAATGCAATTCCACCGAAAATGGCTAAGAAAATCATGAAGATAACCTCTTTTTCTCTGTCGTGATGTCTCCTATTCTACCATTGCAACTGATGAATGAAAAAGCGATATTGATTATCCATAATAAAATTCGTATGATAATCATAAATAAAAATATTGCATTCAAAGAAAACGTGCGTTACACTATCCATAATCGAAACACGGAGAAGAAGTGAATGATTTCAAGGAGGACCTATTATGACAGCAACTCTAGGCCAAGGCAGTATAGTTCGATGTTCAAAATGCGACGATTTACAAAAGCCCTTTTTGGGTAAAGTACTTGAACACTTAGCACATCACGTCATTGTACAAATTATTAATTTTGATCCGATTGACCGCTACATGGTAGATGTATTAGACGGGCAGGTGACTTTAAAAACGGAACAAGTACGTCCGTTAAGGATGATCAAAATCAATCCGCGTTCTGAGAGAACATCGCGTGGCTAAAAGATCATTGTTCACATTTTTGACAACAAACATCGAATTAATAAAGACTTGAACAGATATAAAGTTCCATTTGTGAACATAATCGAATTTTAATTGTATGATTGTTCATTTTTGCCGTATAATTAGTGCATCAATTCGAGGAGGAATCATCCTGTGAAATCTATTTATTTAGCCAGCCCTTTTTTTGACAATGACCAAATTGATCGTGTCAAACGTGTCGAACAGGCTCTAGCGGATAATAAAACCGTTGGCGATGTGTTTAGCCCACGAAAGTCTCAATTCCCTGAATTAACTTTTGGCAGTCCAGAATGGCAGTCGACAGCATATAAGCACGATTTGGATCATTTAAACGATGCTGATATTGTTGTCGCTGTTAGTGACTTTACAGAAGATTCCGTTGATAGCGGGACAGCCTTTGAAATTGGTTATGCCGTGGCCAAAGGTAAGACGGTAGTACTAGTTCATGAAAAAACGGGCCTAGTTAATTTGATGTTGGCTCAAGGCGCAAAAACATATGTTGAGCATGCTGAAGAATTGGCAGCACTTAACTTTGATCAATTGCCAGAGCAACGTTACGTTGGTGAAGTTCAGTAGAAGTTTCTGCCTAGGAAGCACTTGCTGTGGTAATGGCGATTATTTTTATTAAGGTACAGCAAACAGTGAAAATAAGCCGACTTGTACAGATTTAGCCAGCAAACAAATTGTTGCTTGTCATGTGCGATGAGAGGCGGCCTATGTAAGAGGTCAGACAAAAAAACTGAGGTTTAACCACTCATTTGTGGTTAAACCTCATTTTTTTCTGCCGTAATTTTGACATTAATAAACTGAATCACGATAGAGACCAACAACTTTACCTAAAATTGTGACATTGTTCAAAATAATAGGGGCCATGTTATCGTTCTCAGGTTGGAGCCGATAGTGATCAGACTCTTTAAAGAAACGTTTGCAGGTGGCTTCATTTTCATCGGTCATTGCAATAACAATATCCCCATTGTCGGCGTTTTGTTGACGTCGAACAATGACACGATCACCGGTGAGAATTCCCATATTAATCATACTGTCTCCACGAATGGTAAGCATAAAGAGGTCGCCATCATATTCGGTTAGCTCTGGTGGAACCGGGAAATAGTCGGTAGCATCTTGGACTGCTAAGATTGGTTCGCCAGCAGCAACGACACCTAAGACTGGAATTTCGTTTGGTGTCGTTGACACGCCAAGCGTTTGCAAACCAGCGTCCGTTAGTTCAATGGCGCGTGGTTTAGTAGGATCCTTAACCAGCAATCCTTTTTTTTGTAAACGATCAATATGTCCATGAACTGTAGAAGTAGAGGATAAATCAACTGCTTCACCAATTTCACGAACGGTCGGCGGATAACCTTTTTCATTAACACGTTCATAGATAAAGCGGAGTACCGCAATTTGTTTGCTTTCGGAACTTCTTGACATGTTCGTCAACACCTCGTCTTATTTTTGCGTAGCCGCGAACAAATGTGAAAACGTGTTCGTGGTGGGTCCGGTTGGCGGAGCTACGCGATTTTGATAGTTAAAACTTAGCACATTTTTTGCTCTCGGTCAAACAAATGTTCGCTTTACTGCAAATCTTTTCCACTTTTTGGCTTCTTCTTGTATAATGGTCAGTCGAAGCCTTGGATAAATGATAAGGAGGGGCAGAATCAATGGAATCAGAAAAATTACGTGCCCGGATTAATGAACTTGCTCATAAACAAAAGACAACGGGACTGACCGATGAAGAGAAAGTTGAACAAAAGAAACTTCGCGAGGCCTTTTTAGCCAACTTTAGAAAGGCGTTCCGGTCACAAGTTGAAATGATGCAAGTATTCGACAAGGACGGTAAAGAAGTTACGCCAGAAAAAGTGAAGGATGTTCAACGCAAAAAAGGTTTGCGAGACGATTAATTTGCTTTTTTGGCATTAAAGGGTTTTCAAGCGCGTTGATGTTGTGTAGTATTATTTAATGTAATTCATCTATGGAAGGAGGTTATTTCGATGTCAACAGGGTTGTGGATTCTAATCGTTATTTTAGCGGCAGTCGCCGGTGTTGTTGGTGGCTTCTTCTTTGCGCGCCGCTACATGCAAAACTACCTTAAGAATAATCCTCCGATTACTGAAGAAATGCTACGGACGATGATGCTGCAAATGGGGCAAAAGCCTTCTGAAAAGAAGTTGAAGCAAATGCTGTCAACCATGCAGAGTCAAGCACGAAAGGGCTAATTCTGATTAATGTAATTGATTAAACGGGCTGGATTACTCCTGCCCGTTTTTTATATTCTTTTTTAAATTGTGCGTTATTGGAAAGTTGGTGACCTTGGTGTCGATTTTTAGAAAACTTGCTTGGTACTTTAAGGCTGAGCGACGAACATATTTTTGGGGTGTGATTGGTTTACTGTTAACCGCCTTACTGGGCATCATTCCGCCAAGAATTATTGGTATGTTGGTTGATTTAATGGATAAGCGTACGCTGACTGCTGGAAAACTTGTTCTAGCCCTTGGTGTCATGACTGTTACGGCCCTGTTAGCATACGCAGCCCGTTTTTTGTGGCGGACGGCTATTTGGGGAGGTGCAGCTAATCTCGAACGAACACTACGAGAGCGGCTATACTGGCATTTTATGCAAATGGATACCGCTTTTTACCAACGGTATCGAACTGGCGATTTGATGGCCCATGCGACCAATGATCTATCGGCCGTCCAACGAGTTGCTGGTGGCGGGATCCTTCAGTTTGCCGATTCCATTATCACGGGTGGTACCACATTGATTGCCATGATGATCATGGTTAATTGGCGGCTCACTATTTTAGCCGTCCTGCCATTGCCGTTGATTGCGATTGTGGCTCGGTATGTGGGAACGAAAATTCATGTGGCCTTTGGCGAGTCACAGGCCGCTTTTTCTCGTTTAAACAACAAGGCCCAAGAGAGTATTGAAGGCATTAAGGTTATTAAAACATTAGGTCAAGAAAAACAGGATGAAGCGGATTTTGAAGGGCAGGTTCAGGACACCATCAAAATCAACAGATACACCAATTTCTTGGATGCGATGTTTGATCCATTGATTACAGTGATTATTGGTTTGTCTTACGTGGCGACAATTGTCTTAGGCGGTCGATATGTCACCAGTGGGGTGATCTCACTTGGACAATTGGTGACGTTCATTGCCTACGTTGGTATGCTAGTTTGGCCAATGTTTGCAATTGGTCAACTATTCAACACTATGGAACGTGGGAACGCTTCCTATGACCGGGTTAACTTTTTATTGCACGAAAAGTCTAGCATCGTTGAAAAAACGGATGGGATTAAACAGCCAGCAACAGGCACCATTAATTTTGATGTCAAGGCATTTAACTATCCTGATGAGAAGCAACCACGGTTGACAAATGTTGATTTTTCTTTGCCTACGGGTCACACATTGGGCATCGTTGGCCGTGTTGGGGCCGGCAAGTCGTCCATTATTAAGTTACTTCTACGTCAGTTTGACGATTATCAAGGCACGATTAAAATGGGTGGTCATGATATTCGTGATTACACGTTGGATGCTTATATTCGTTCTATTGGTTACGTGCCACAGGATAGTTTTTTGTTTTCAGCTTCTGTGAAAGGCAACATTGCTTTTGCAAACCCTGATTTGAGTGATCAAGACATTGAAAATGCTGCTTACACGGCTGCGTTTGATACCGAGGTTAGTAACATGCCGGACGGTTATCAAACGGAAATTGGCGAAGAAGGGGTCTCACTGTCTGGTGGTCAAAAACAGCGGTTAGCTATTGCCAGAGCGTTAGTGATCGATCCTGAGGTATTGATTTTGGATGATGCGTTGTCGGCGGTTGATGCCAAAACTGAGGCTCAAATTCTTGAACGTTTGGGTATTAACCGAGCTGGCAAGACAACGATTATTGCCGCGCATCGTTTAAGTTCGGTTGTTAATGCTGATGAAATTTTAGTGATGACGGATGGGCATATTAGCGAACGAGGCACCCATGCCGAACTGATGGCCCAAAATGGTTGGTACAAACGAATGTACGACCAGCAGCAATTGTCAGATTCGATTGGAGGTGGCAATGATTAATGGCACAAAATAATCATGAGTCGGTCTGGGCTCGAAGTATGTCGATGAAAGAACAGACAACTGTTATTAAGCGTTTATTACCTTATGCGGCACCCTATAAATGGGACTTCATCTGGGCAATTGTCTTTGCCTTTTTGGTTAGTTTAATTAATGTATTGTTGCCAAAGTTGATGTCGACGTATATGGATCAGTATTTAAGGGTGCATAATTCAGGATTGCGCGTTGTCCTCTTTTTTGCCGGATTTTATTTTCTTGGGACGATTATCAAAGCAATTTTTCAGTTTGGTCAGGAATTCTTGTATGCCATGGGTGGCGAACGGATGCTTGAAAATGTGCGTGTTAAGATGTTCCGTAAGCTCCACACACTTGGAATGCGCTACTTTGACCAAGTACCGGCCGGATCAATATTATCGCGACTAACGAATGATACGATGTCATTTCAGACATTCTGGGCACTGTTTGCTGCCGCTATTGTGGCGTTGTTCTCAGTGATTACATCGTTTTATGCCATGTACCGAACAAACGTTAAAGTTTCGCTGGTTGTACTGGCTTTCTTACCGATATTAATTTTTGCGATTTGGTATTATCAGCATTTTAGTAGTCGGGTCTATCGGTCTATGCGTGAACGACTGAGTGAACTGAACGCTAAACTAGCAGAGTCCATTAACGGAATTGCGGTGATTCAGGAATTTCGCCAGGAACACCGAATGAACAGTGAATTTGAACAAACCAATCAAGCCTATTTTGATACAAGGCGGGCAATGATTCGTACCAATTCACTATTACTTGGCCCAATTATTGATTTACTGTTTGCTCTGGGTGAAGTTGCCGTCCTATGGATGTTTGGTATCGATGCATTTCATCACTTTGTTCTTGCAGGTACGATTTATGCGTTTGTTCAATACCTTAGCAATTTTTACAATCCGATGGCGAACATGATGGATTCGCTCTCCGACTTCCAAGACGGTATTGTTGCCGGTTCACGGGTTTTGCGGGTGATGGATGATCAAACACTCGCGCCACAACAACATCCAGTTGAAGGTGCTAAAATTACTAGAGGGAAAATCGAGTTTAAACACGTTAACTTTAGTTATGATGGTGAACATGATGTGTTACACGACGTTTCCTTCACCGTTGAGCCAGGACAGACGGTTGCGTTGGTTGGTCACACGGGTTCTGGTAAATCTTCAACGATAAATGTTTTGATGCGGTTTTATGAATTTGGTTCAGGCCAAGTTTTGATTGATGATCGTGACATCCGGGATTACAGTATGACTGAATTGCGTCAACGTTTTGGGCTTGTTCTTCAGGACTCGTTTATGTTTTACGGCGACATTGCGTCAAACATCCGCATGTTTGACGACAATATCAGTGATCAACAAGTTGAAGACGCCGCGCGTTTTGTGTCGGCAGATCGTTTTATTGATCAATTGCCTGACAAATATCATGCCCGTGTCATTGAACGTGGTGCCAGCTATTCCGGTGGTCAGCGACAACTGTTGTCGTTTGCACGCACGGTGGCACATAATCCAAAGGTTCTTATCTTGGATGAGGCAACGGCTGACATCGACACAGAAACTGAAGCACTTATTCAAGACGGTCTTCAAAAATTGCAAAGTGGGCGGACCACGATTGCAATTGCGCACCGGCTGTCAACGATTAGAAATGCTGATCAAATTTTGGTACTGGATCAAGGTCGAATCGTTGAGCGAGGCACGCATGATGATTTGCTGGCTAAGCGAGGGCGCTACTATGATATGTACAGGTTGCAAACAGCAGTTGATGCAGATCAACGTGAGGCACTACTTAACAGCGAAGAAAATGATCCCAGCGCTGAGCCTCAGGCTTGAGTGAAGGTATGAATGAGACTGCGCGTTGGATAGGATAAAAATAAAGGTGTACTGACGATTCCAAGTCTGGAATCATCAGTACACTTTTTTAAGGACAATGATTATGTTGTGTTTGGTTAATTATGATTTACGGTTGTTGTGGACTTCTGGCTTAGTTAACTCTGCCAAATGTTCAGCTTCGACTTTTTCTTCAGTTTTCTCTGCGGCTTGTTTTTGTTGATATTCTTCATAGAGCTTTTGATTTGGATCCACATAGTGGAAGGACGGATCAATTTCTTTATCCAGAGCATCAAAGGCAGCCTGCATTTGTTGATCAATTTGTTGTTGGCCGGCATCATCTGTTTTGAATTTACGGTCAATATAAATCGGTTCACCGAAACTAATTTTGACACGCTTGCGACTGAATAATCCCATAAATGTCAATGGCCCTTGATAAACTGTGGGAACCAAAGGAACACCAGCAAGTTTAGCGATGACTGTGGCGCCACCTTTCATTTCACTGGAATGACGAGTGCCAGAAGGAAAGATGATTGTCGACAGTTCACCTTGCTTTAGAATCTTGACCGGGGTCTTGATGGCTGAAGGACCTGGGTGATCCCGGTCTACCGGATAGGCATTGGCATGGTTGAGCACAAAACGGATGATTGGATTTTTGAAGAGTTCCTTTTTGGTCATGAACGAGAATTTTCGAGGTGATGCGGCTAGAGCGTAATAAATCGGATCAAACCAAGTTCGGTGCGGCCCCACAAGAATGTAGGTTCCTTCTGGCAAGCGGTCTTTATGTGTGATTTTTGGTCGCCCGTTAACGATTAGCAGGATAATGCGGGCGACAACACGAATAAATGAATAGAACAAGGCGGTGCCTCCAAGTCTTAAATGTTTTTAAAAATAGGTAATCTAAAAAGCTGATAATTTAATGTGATTGACGTTTCCCGAATGTCGAAACATTGGCCTTAGTTTAAAAAATAAGTTGAAATTCGTCAACCCCGTTGATTACTGACATAAACAAAGCTGGTCGCCATGGTATTTGGAAATCTACTTGCATTTGCTAGGCTAGACCATAATAATTCTGATAAGAGTATGACGAAGATGACCTTAGAATGCAAGGTTGAAACAGTCTGTGAAAGAAGTGAACACATTAATGGAACCTAACTTACTGCCAGATGAACGAATTGACCAGTTATATGGTGCCGATATTAAAATTATTCAAAGCAAAACCGTTTTTTCATTTTCACTAGATGCGGTTCTACTAGCTGATTTTGCCAATCCCGACAGAACCAGGCGAGGATTAACCGTCGATTTATGTGCGGGCAACGGGGCGGTCGGTTTGTTTTTCAGTCCTAAAACAAAAGGGCCAATAAAAATGGTTGAGATTCAACCACGTCTAGCCGACATGGCTCGGCGTTCAATTAGTCTTAATGGTTTGACTACACGGGCGGAAGTTCTGACAATGGATCTTAAAGATGTGACGGCGGTTATTCGTCCTGATTCGGCTGCGGTCGTGACCTGTAATCCACCTTATTTCGTTGATGCGCCGACATCTCAAAAAAATCCCAATGAACATTACGCTATTGCAAGGCATGAGCTGACGACAACGTTAGCGGATGTGATTAACGCAGCCTCAGGATTGCTAAAAATGACCGGCCACGCGTATTTTGTGTTCCGACCAGATCGTTTTTTGGAAATGATGACGCTCCTACAGGCTGCTCGTTTGGCACCCAAACGGTTGCAGTTTGTGTACCCCAAACCAGGGCGTGAAGCCAATATGTTCCTAGTGGACGCTATCAAAGACGGCAAAACAAATGGTTTAAAAGTGTTACCACCGTTGACTGTGGCCGACAACGAAGGTAAGTATGTTGGTCATGTTCGTGAATTGCTTTACGGAAACGAGGCGCAATAACAGTGTCAAAGCCTTATTATTTTTATGTGTTACTTTGTGCCGACAACACGCTATACGGTGGCTTTACAGACGATGTCGGCCGACGTTTTGCAACTCATCAGGCTGGCAAGGGAGCCAAGTACACACGACCAGCATTTCGTCACCCGTTAAAAATGATTTATGCACAAGCGTTCGAAGATAAATCTAGCGCGCTAAAGGCTGAGTATGCATTTAAACATCAATCACGAGCCAAAAAAATTGCTTTCCTTCAGGATCATCATGCCAACCCATTTGAAAATCATGATTAGTAATTAGCGAGACTAGCCAGTTGTGTCATTAAACGGTGGTGAGTGTGCCATTCTTTTAGCGAGGATGGGGCTAGTTTTGTGCTAAGCTAAATTGGTATTCAAAAATTGAAATAGTTGTCAATTTTACTTGGAGGAATAAACGTTATGAAAATTCTAGCTTATGGCGTGCGAGACGACGAAAAGCCTTACTTTAAAACTTGGCAGGCAGCACATCCAGAAGTAACTGTTTCGTTGACACCGGCTATTTTAGATGAACATTCCGTTGATGAGGCAGCTGGTTGTGATGGGATTAGCATTTTACAAACGGATCCAGTAGGGCCAGCGGTATTTGAACGACTGGTCAAAGAAAATGTGCGAGCAGTGTCGTCGCGAATCGTGGGCACGGATGCCATGGCACTCGATACTGCAAAAAAATTAGGTATTAAGGTGACTAATGTGCCTGCCTATTCCCCAGCGGCAATTGCGGAATTCACAGTTAGCCAGTTATTGCAGTTGTTGCGCAACACGCGTCGTTTTGAAGCTAAAATTCACGCTCAGGATTTTCGCTGGGCACCAGATGTCTCACAGGAGTTGAATCAACAAACAGTTGGTGTGATTGGCACTGGCAGAATTGGCCGAGCGGCAATTAAAATATACCGTGGCTTTGGCGCGAAAGTCGTTGCCTATGATGTTTACCATAATCCTGAATTGGAAAAAGAGGGCATCTATGTTGACACATTGGCCGATTTATATCAGGCCAGCACTGTGATCACATTACATGCGCCAGCAACTAAAGATGATTTTCACATGCTGGATCAGGATGCTTTTGATCAGATGAATGACGGTGTTTGGATTGTCAATGCAGGACGCGGCACGTTGATTGACAGTCAGGCGCTGATTACAGCGTTGGATAGTGGTAAGGTCGCAGGCTCCGCCTTAGATACTTATGAAAAGGAACTGCCCATTTTTAATCACGATTTAAGAGGTCAACAAATTGATGATCCAACCTTTAACAATTTGTTTGCTCGCGAGAACGTTTTAATGACGCCTCACATTGCTTTTTATACAAATATGGCCGTAAAAAACATGGTGACCGTTTCACTCGATCATAATTTGAGTTTGATTCAAACAGGTGCCTCTGAAGATCAGGTGATTTAATGCTTGTCACAGCACTTGGCGTTTGGTATACTAATTGTCGGTTCAAAACCAATTCACACCTAGCGTGATGCGCAAATCGGTGCTCAGGGATGAGTGATCTGTGCAAATGAGCGTTGGGGAGGAAAAACATTATATTTTGGAGGATTTAACACATGGCTGTTATTTCTATGAAGCAATTGCTTGAAGCTGGTGTCCACTTCGGTCACCAAACACGTCGTTGGAACCCAAAGATGAAGCGTTACATTTTTACTGAACGTAACGGTATCTACATCATTGACTTGCAAAAGACGGTTAAGATGGCTGACGTTGCCTACAACTTTGTTAAGGATGAAGCTGCTAAGGGTTCAAACATTTTATTTGTTGGGACTAAGAAGCAAGCTCAAGACTCAATCGAAGAAGAAGCAACTCGTGCCGGTATGTACTACGTTAACCACCGTTGGCTTGGTGGTACGTTGACTAACTGGAACACCATTCAAACACGGATCAAGCGTTTGAAGGACTTGAAGAAGATGGACGAAGACGGTACATTTGATCGTCTGCCAAAGAAGGAAGTTGCTTTGTTGACTAAGCAACGTGAAAAGCTTGAAAAATTCCTTGGTGGTATCGAAGATATGCCTGGTATTCCTGATGTTATGTTCATTGTTGACCCTCGTAAGGAACAAATTGCTGTTCAAGAAGCACACAAGTTGAACATTCCGATTGTTGCTATGGTTGACACGAACACTGACCCAGACGACATTGACTACATCATTCCTTCAAACGATGATGCTATCCGTGCCATCCGTCTGATCTCTTCGAAGATGGCTGATGCTGTTATCGAAGGCCGTCAAGGTGAAGACCAAGGTGCTGACGATCAACAACAAGCCGCTGCTAAGGGCGATTCGATGGAAGACATCGTTGATGCTGTTGAAGGCGACAACAAGCAAAAAAACAACTAAGCGATAAAACCTTAGGCTGTCTATCAGTTGAGACCGTTGTGGCCTGAGATTGATAGGCAGTCTTTTTCTCAAATTACTAGGTTTATTAAAAATTATGAGGAGGCCATACTAAGATGGCAGTTACAGCAGCTCAAGTTAAAGCATTACGTGAAAAAACCGGTGTTGGTATCATGGACGCTAAGAAGGCATTAGTTGCCACTGATGGTGACGAAGCCAAGGCCTTAGATTTCTTACGTGAAAAGGGTATCGCCAAGGCAGAAAAGAAGAGTGACCGTATTGCTGCTGAAGGATTGACCGAAGTTGCTATTCATGGCAACAAGGCAGCAATTGTAGAATTAAACTCAGAAACAGACTTCGTTGCCTCAAATGACACGTTCAAAGATCTGTTACAAACAGTTAGCGACCAAATTGCTTTGGAAGAACCTGCTACTGTTGAAGACGCTTTGAAGTTGAAAGCTAATGACAGCGAAACGTTAAGCGATGCAATCATCTCTGCTACACAAGTAACAGGTGAAAAGATTAGTTTGCGCCGTTTCCAAGTCGTTGATAAGACTGATGACCAAGTATTTGGTTCATACCTACACATGGGTGGTTCAATTGCTTCTTTGGTTGTTCTTGAAGGTGGCGACGCCGAAACAGCTAAGGATGTTGCGATGCACGTCGCTGCAATCAACCCAGAGTATGTTGACCGGACTGATGTACCGGCTGACCGTTTGAACCATGAAAAGGATGTTCTTTCTAAAGAAGACGACCTTGCTGGTAAGCCAGACAACATCAAAGAAAAAATGATCGACGGTCGTTTGAACAAGTGGTTGGCTGAAATTTCATTGAATGATCAACCATTCGTTAAGGACGGCGATCAAACTGTTGACCAGTACGTTTCCTCAAAGAACGCCAAGGTTGTTTCATTCGTTCGTTACCAAGTCGGTGAAGGCATGGAAAAGAAGAGCGATGACTTCGTTGACGAAGTTATGGGTCAAATCAAGTAATTAAACCAGGGCGTACGTTATGTGCGCCTTTTTTGTAGAATGAGACGCCCACACGGGATCTGACAAGGAGGATGTTGGTCTAATGGCTGATGTAAAATACAAACGTGTAATGTTAAAGTTGAGCGGTGAAGCACTGGCCGGTGAACAAGGATTCGGAATCTATCCGCCAAAGATTAAAACCGTTGCTGAAGAACTAAGAGAGGTTTATGCCCTTGGCGTGCAGATTGCAATTGTTGTCGGCGGCGGTAACATTTGGCGAGGTGAAGCGGGATCTGAAATGGGCATGGAACGCGCCCAAGCTGATTACGTCGGTATGCTGGCAACTATTATGAACGCCTTGGCTTTACAAGACAGTTTGGAAAGCTTAGATGTACCAACACGTGTCCAGACTTCTATTGAAATGCGCCAAATTGCAGAACCTTACATTCGTCGGAAGGCTGTTCGTCATTTAGAAAAGGATCGGGTCGTAATTTTTGCCGGTGGAACTGGTTCACCATACTTCTCAACGGATACAACTGCTGCTTTACGAGCAGCTGAAATCAACGCGGATGCTATTCTAATGGCTAAAAATGGCACGGACGGTATTTATTCGGCCGATCCGAATGTAGATCCTGATGCTGTTAAGTATGATTCTTTGACTCACTTGGACATTATCAACAAGGGTCTCCATGTTATGGATACAACAGCAACGTCGTTGTCAATGGATAATAATATTCCACTGGTCGTCTTTAACTTTAATGAACCTGGCAATGTTTTGAAGGTTGTTAAGGGTGAAAATATTGGGACAACTGTTAGGGGGAAATAAAATGGCTGTTAACGAACCAATTTTAAAAGATGCACAAGAACGGATGAGCAAGGCCGGTGATGCACTGTCACGTGAGCTTGGCAATATTCGTGCAGGCCGTGCAAACGCCGGCTTACTAGCTGATATTAAGGCAGATTATTATGGCGCGCCAACACCGATTAATCAAATGGCTTCCATCACAATTCCGGAAGCACGTGTCTTGTTGATTACACCATTTGATAAAAGTAGTTTGGATGCTATTGAACACGCAATTTTGACTTCTGATTTGGGAATTAATCCAGCTAACGACGGTAACGCTATTCGGCTGGTTATTCCGCAATTGACTGAAGAAAGCCGGAAAGACTTGGTCAAACAAGTTCATGGTAAGGCTGAAGAAGCTAAAGTTGCCGTCCGTAATGTTCGTCGAGATGCAATGGATTCATTAAAAAAGGGTCACAAAAATGGTGACTTTACAGATGATCAGTTGCACGATCTTGAAGAACAAGCTCAAAAAATTACGGATGCTGGTATTAAGAATGTTGAAAATATTGCTAGTGACAAAGAGAAAGAGTTAATGACTATCTAGTTACTGCTCTCTATATTTTTGTCATATAAGCGACTGTGATTGGAAATTTGTTTTTCCAGTCACAGTCGCTTTTTTTATTTAAGGTGACAATTTACTAATGAGTAATGACTGTGGCCAGTTTTACCAGTTACGTTAAAGTGATACAATGCCGAGGTAGATATTTAAGACAGCGATTATTGTTTTGCGACCATACATAATGGCTGTCTGTTCCGTCAACCGGGCACGTTTTGTCATTTTTTAAAAGCTCACTGCGTTTATTTCGCTGTGTTTTAATGTAATGACTGGGTGTTTTTGTTAAACTAGAAAGACGTAGAATTGAAAGGTGGACGTTGTTTTGTTTGGACGAAAAAAGACTGTGGCACCTGAAACTTCGCCAAGTGATCTCGATGAGACACGCATTCCTAAGCACGTTGCCATCATCATGGATGGTAACGGACGATGGGCTCAGAAGCGACATTTACCACGTGTGGCAGGCCACAAGGAAGGCATGAATACTGTTAAAAAGGTGACCATTGCGGCTAGTCATTTAGGTATTAAGGTACTAACACTGTATGCTTTTTCAACAGAAAATTGGAAACGTTCAGAGAATGAAGTTAACTATCTTATGCAACTGCCAGTCGACTTTTTTGACACTTTTGTACCCGATTTGGTTAAAGAAAATGTCCGGGTTAACGTTATGGGGTATACGGATCAGCTTCCCCAAAAAACGCAAACAGCCGTTAACAATGCGATTGCGGATACCGCCCATTGTACCGGCATGATTTTAAATTTTGCACTTAACTATGGCGGCCAGGCGGAAATCGTGACGGCTATCCAAAAAATTGCGCAAAAAGTTGCTGATGGAAATCAACAGGTTGCGGACATTACTACGGAAACCGTTGATCAGGCTTTAATGACGGCCCCACTTGCACCATACAATAATCCTGATTTGTTAATTCGAACTAGTGGAGAAGAACGAATTTCAAATTTTTTGCTTTGGCAAATTGCTTATAGCGAATTGGTATTTACAGAAGGGTATTGGCCTGATTTTGACGACACAGAATTGCGTCGCTGTATTAGGCAATTTCAACAACGTGACCGTCGCTTCGGTGGCGTCAAACAACAAAAAAATAAATAAGAGTTTGTGACGGGCGAAGGCTTGTCCAGAAGTGAGGAGTTTCATATGCGTACTCGTGTCATTACCGCCGTTGTGGCGTTATTGATTTTTATTCCAGTGATTGTCTACGGTGGTTGGCTAATTCAATTGGCAGCCATTGTCCTTGGTGCCGTGGCGTTAGGCGAAGTGCTGGTCATGAAAAAGAAGTTGGTCGTGTCTGCGGAAGCGATTATTAGTTTTCTGGGGTTACTCGTGCTACTGGCCCCACAGAGTTGGTTGGCGTTTTTGCCTGCTAACCTCAATCGCGAATTTTTATTCTTTATTTTCGTGATGCTGTTGCTGTTACATACTGTATTCACGCGCAACCATTTTTCGTTTGATGACGCTGGTGTACTGACGCTTGCAATGTTGTACATTGGCATGGGCTTTTACTACTTTGTTGCTGCTAGAAATACAGGTCTGTCCACACTGTTTTACATTTTGTTTGTTATCTGGACAACAGATTCTGGTGCTTATATGATTGGGCGTAAATTAGGCCGGCACAAATTGGCTCCCCAAATATCGCCCAACAAAACATGGGAAGGTTCCATTGGTGGCACGATTGTGGCCGTCATTGTTGGTAGCGTTTGGGTTGCCTTTTTCCCACAACACTTTAGTTTGCCGATAATGGTTGTTTTGACACTGATTTACAGTGTTTGTGGTCAATTGGGTGATTTAGTTGAATCGTCTCTTAAGCGTTTTTATGGTGTGAAGGATTCTGGCAAAATCTTACCCGGTCATGGTGGTATTTTGGATCGTTTTGACAGTTTGTTGTTTGTATTACCAATCCTACATTTGACGGGATTGATTTAGACGCATGTATTTGACCTAGGAAGATAGATGTTTAATCTTCTGCTTTTTCATTTTTAAAACGGTAGCCTGCTCAAATGAAAGGATCCTATGTGAATGGTAAAAACAATTGTTGCTTTTATTATTGTTTTTGGAATTTTAGTGGTCGTGCATGAGTTTGGCCACTTTTATTTTGCCAAACGGTCAGGTATTCTTGTACGTGAATTTTCAATCGGAATGGGTCCCAAAGTTTTTTGGACGCGCAAAAACGGGACGTTGTATACGATTCGAATTTTGCCCTTAGGGGGCTATGTTCGAATGGCCGGTGCTGCCGAGGATGAGGATGACCAACTTCAACCGGGAACGCCAATCAGTGTAATGGTGGGCGATTCTGGTAAAGTCACCAGAATTAATGCTAGTGATCAAACGACGCTGTTTAATGGCATTCCTGTCATTGTGACGGAGTCTGATTTAGTCGATCAATTGGTCATAAAGGGTTATGAAAATGGTGATGAAAGTGTCGTCAAGACGTATGCAGTAGACCATGATGCGACCATCATTGAAAAAGATGGCACAGAGGTGTTAATTGCACCCCGTGACGTCCAGTTTCAGTCTGCTACGTTGTGGCATCGTATTTTAACTAACTTTGCGGGGCCACTGAATAATTTTATTCTGGCGTGGTTGGTCTTTGCCATTATGGGATTCGCCATGGGCGGCGTTGCTAGTAATAGCAATGCAATTTCAGGGGTGTTAGCGAATACGCCGGCTCAATCGGCTGGCATGAAATCGGGTGACCGAATCGTCAGCGTTAATAACAAACGTACCAACAGTTGGACTGCTGTGACAAGCGCTATTACCAGTGATACTCACGGCGACATCACACTTGGGATTAAGCGCGGTCAAAAGACGGTTAAGGATGTCAAAATAACGCCGCAGGTAAAAACTGTTTCTGGCAGTAAAACGCGGACTGTCGGCATTAAACGTGGAATCGATACCGGCTTTTTTGCCAAGTTATTTGGTGGGTTCTGGAACACGACTGTACTGTTGTTTGCAGCGCTCGGTCATTTGTTCACGCATTTCAGTCTCAATGACCTTGGCGGACCGGTGGCGATTTATGCCAATACGGCCACAGCTACACAGGCTGGTTGGAGTGGCATTCTCTACTGGCTCGGTTTCTTATCGTTAAATTTGGGAATCGTCAACTTGTTGCCAATTCCCGCGCTAGACGGTGGTAAACTGGTTTTAAACCTAATTGAAGCAATTCGACGTAAGCCATTGTCACAACAAACTGAAGGTGTCGTTACAATCATCGGATTTGGTTTTGTTTTGTTCTTGATGATTCTAGTCACATGGAATGACATCATGCGCTATTTTATTCACTAAAACGACTGACAATGGTCGTTAACTTTTGGAAGATTGAGGAGAATTAATCGATGAAACAAAGTAAAATGCTAATTCCGACGTTGAAAGAAACGCCGAGTGATGCGGAGGCCTTGAGCCATCAAATGATGTTACGGGCGGGGTATATTCGACCAGTTGTTGCTGGTGTTTATGCTTACCTGCCACTGGCTTTCCAAGTGTTAACAAACGTGGAAACAATCGTTCGTGAAGAAATGGCTAAGATTGATGCCGTTGAAATGCTAGCGCCAGCGTTACTGCCAGCGGATCTCTGGAAACAGTCGGGCCGTTATGACACGTACGGTCAGACGATGTATAAGTTGAAGGATCGTCATGAACGTGATTTGATCCTTGGTCCAACTCATGAAGAAACTTTTACAAGCTTTATTCGGGATGAAGTGAAGTCGTACAAGCGGCTACCATTGGTTATGTATCAAATTCAGCAAAAGTATCGTGATGAGGATCGTCCTCGTTACGGACTGTTGCGGGGTCGTGAATTCCTGATGTTGGATGTTTATTCATTCCATAGCGATGCTGAAAGCTTGGACCGTGTTTTCAAACAGATGGAAGTTGCCTTTCGAAATGTCTTTAACCGTTGCGGTCTGAACTACCGTGAAATTCTGGCGGATTCTGGTGCGATGGGTGGTAAGGAGTCGCGCGAATTTAATGCCATTGCGCCAGTTGGTGAAGATACGATTGCTTATTCCGACAGTAGTGATTACGCTGCTAACTTGGAAACGGCCACGAGTCTTTACGTGCCGAAGAAGTCACATGAAGAACCTCGCGAGTTAGAAAAAATCGCCACTCCTGGTGAAAAAACCATCGATGCGATTGCTAAACGGCTTGATATCGACACAACTAAGACATTGAAAACCATGTTGTACATGGCTGATGGCGAGCCATTAGTTGCCTTGATTCGTGGTGATCATGAAGTTAATGACACTAAGCTAAAAAATGTTGCCGATGCAACTGACTTAGAAATGGCAACTACGGAACAAGCTGAGCAGTACTTAGGTGCAGATTTTGGCTCCCTAGGTCCCGTTGGCGTCAGTGAAGACATTAAAATTATTGCTGACCAGGATGTTGCTGATCTTATGAACATGCCAGTTGGTGCCAATGAAAATGGCTTCCACTATCTGAATGCAAACTTGAACCGTGACTTCCGTGTTGATCAGTTTGCAGACATTCGCTTGGTTCAGGAAGGCGATGTTTCTCCTGATGGCGAAGGCGTCTTGAAGTTTAACCGTGGTATTGAAATTGGTCACGTGTTTAAATTAGGAACCCGTTATTCTGAGTCACTTGGTGCTCAGGTTCTTGACGAAAACGGTCGTCAAAAAGATGTGATCATGGGTTCCTACGGAATTGGTGTGAGTCGGTTACTGTCTGCAATTGCTGAACAGACGGCTGATGAAAATGGTCTTGCATGGCCTAAAGCCATTGCGCCATTTGACATTCACTTAATTCCCGTGAACATCAAAAATGATGAACAACGTGAATTGACTGATGAACTTGAAACCTCCTTAACCGAGGCCGGTTACAAGGTATTGGTTGATGATCGAACTGAACGTGCCGGTGTTAAATTTGCTGATTCCGATTTAATCGGTTTGCCACTGCGAGTTACTGTTGGGAAAAAGGCCGCAGACGGTATTGTAGAAATCAAACTGCGTAAGACTGGTGAAACGGTTGAAGTCCGCAAAGAAGAGTTAACCGAAACTGTAGCTATTCTTTTCAAGGGCATTGACTAACGCTATTCTTTTGAAATTAAAACGTTACTGATAACAAGTCGAACCTTTAGGGTATTTTCCCATCAGGGTTCGACTTGTGTGTACTGTACTGAAAAACGATTATTTTATAATTGGCTACTTAAGAACATTCATGTGGGGAGGCCGCATTTTCGTGGCGTTAAATCAACACGAGCTTTTTATTAAATTACTAGACCAACTAAATCTCGAGTCCCAGGCGAACGACGCAGCATTTGCGAACGCGCAGATTACAGATATGGTCGTTCATGAAAAGAGTCGGACTTGGAGTTTTGGTTTTCATTTTGATCACATTCTGCCGTTTGAAACGTTTATGAACTTTTCACAGCGACTTACCCAAGCGTTTGATGAGATTGCGGCGGTGAACTTTCATATCGCCTCAAATGACGCACAGGCTGAAATTGAAACCATTGCACGGTACTGGACGTGGGCAGTTAGTCATAGCGGATTGAATGAGCAGTTTGCACGACAATTGTGTGAAGGCACTGCGCCAACTATGGACGGCGAGCGGGTGATCATTACGGCGCCCAATCAAGTTGTTTCAGATTTTCTTAGCGGTGATACATTGACTGCTTTAGTTACAACGTATCAGCGATTAGGTTTTCCCGAATTGTCATTTGCAACGACAGTTGATGAAGCCGCCTCAGCACAACAGCTTGCTGACTTTCAAGCAGCTAAAGAAAAACGAGACGAAGAAATGGTCACCAAGGCGGCCGCTGTCATTGCCAAAAACAAGGCTGAACATTCAGCTGCGCCAACGGTAAACGGCCCGGTTAGTATGGGTCGAAAAATTAAAGATGATGAACCAGTTCGCCGAATGGATGAAATTACTGAAGAAGAACGTAGTGTGACCGTTGAAGGGTACGTGTTCGCAAAAGAGATTAGAGTGCTTCGGTCGGGCCGGCAATTATTGACAATAAAGATCACGGATTATACCTCATCTTTCATCGTGAAGAAGTTTTCACGGAATGAAGATGATGAAGCTAATTTTGCGGCCATTCCTGAAAAGGCGTGGGTTAAAGTTCGCGGTTCTGTTCAGGAAGATAACTTCTCACGAGACTTAGCCATTATTGCCAACGATTTGCAGGTGGTTTCTCATACCGAACGAGAAGACACTGCGCCAGAAGATGGTAAACGGGTAGAATTGCACCTCCATACTCAAATGAGCACAATGGATGCTACGAATAACATTGCCGATTTTGTCAGCCGAGCCGCAAAATGGGGGCACAAGGCGATTGCAATCACGGATCACGCTGGTGTTCAAGGCTTTCCTGCAGCTTTTAAGGCCGCTGAAAAGGCAGGCATTAAGATGCTGTATGGCGTGGAGGTTAACCTGGTTGACGATGGTGAGCCAATTGGGATCAATGACGCGCATGAGGTGCTCAAAGGTCACGAATACGTGGTGTTTGACGTTGAAACGACTGGTCTTTCAGCCATTTACGATAAAGTTATCGAACTTTCTGCCGTTAAAATGCAGGATGGCAACGTCATTGATCAGTTTGAGGAATTCATTGACCCTGGTTTTCACTTGTCTGATACGACCACTAACTTAACGAGTATTACGGATGATATGGTGGCTGGATCAAAGAGCGAAGAAGAAGTCTTCAAAATGTTCCGCGATTGGTATGGCGACGATATTTTGGTCGGTCATAACGTGACATTTGATGTCGGTTTTATGAATACCGGTTATGTGCGCCATAATATGCCAGAAATTGATAATCCGATTATTGATACCTTGACGCTGGCACGGTTTTTATACCCGACGTTAAAAGGCTATCGTCTGAATACACTGGCTAAAAAATTTAATGTTTCATTGGAACATCATCACCGTGCCATCTTTGATGCTGAGTCAACTGGTCATTTAGCAATGATTTTCTTGAAAGACGCAGAAGAACGCTATGACATTGTTTATCATGATCAGTTGAATGAACACATGAGTGACAATGACGCGTACAAACATGCGCGACCGTTTCACGCAACTGTGATAGCAAAAACGCAGGCTGGTCTGAAGAACTTATTTGAACTTGTTTCGCTGTCGAATGTGAAATATTTCTACCGGGTACCCCGTGTACCGCGGAGTGAACTAAATCGTTTACGCGAAGGGCTTATCGTTGGCTCAGCGTGTTCCTCTGGTGAAGTATTCGAAGCGGCCATGCAAAAGGGAAAAGCTGAAGCACTCAAGCGAGCAAAATATTACGATTATTTGGAAGTTCAACCCAAACCGGTTTACAAACCCTTAATCGAGGGTGAGTTAATTCACGACAATGCAAAACTTGAGGCGATTATTAAGTCACTGGTTGAAATCGCTCATGAATTGGATAAACCGATTGCGGCGACAGGGGATGTTCATTACTTGGATCCTCACGATGCCATTTATCGGAAAATCCTCATTAGTTCGCAGGGTGGCGCTAATCCGCTTAATCGTCATTCATTGCCAGATGTTCATTTTCGTTCTACTGACGAAATGTTGTCAGAATTTAGTTTCTTAGGGGACGATTTGGCACAGGAATTGGTTGTTACCAATCCGAATAAAATCGTTGATATGGTCGAAGACGTACACCCTCTGAAGGATAAGCTGTACACGCCAAGAATGGCCGGTGCTGAGGATGAAATCCGTGAACGGACAATGGACACGGCTCATGAACTATACGGTGACCCATTGCCAGATATCGTGCAAAAACGTGTCGACCGTGAGCTAAAGTCGATTATTGGAAACGGGTTCTCTGTTATTTATCTAATTGCACAACGGTTAGTGCATAAATCTAACAAGGACGGGTACTTGGTTGGTTCCCGTGGGTCGGTTGGCTCTTCCGTTGTGGCGACGTTTGCCGGCATTACGGAAGTCAATCCACTGGCACCTCATTATCTGTGTCCCAACCCAGAATGTAAGTACAGTGAGTTCTTTACGCATGGTGAATACAGTTCTGGCTATGATTTACCGGATAAGAACTGTCCTAAATGTGGCACGCTGCTTAAGAAAAATGGCCAGAACATTCCGTTTGAAACATTCCTTGGATTTAAAGGAAACAAGGTTCCAGATATTGATTTGAACTTCTCCGGAGACTATCAACCCATTGCGCATAACTATACTAAAGTCATGTTCGGTGAGGACAATGTATATCGTGCCGGGACGATTGGAACGGTTGCTGATAAGACAGCTTACGGTTACGTTAAAGCCTATGAACGTGATCATGACGTTACTTTCCGCCAGGCTGAAATCGACCGTTTGTCGAGTGGCGCCACGGGTGTCAAACGAACGACGGGTCAACATCCGGCCGGGATTATCATTGTGCCGGACTACATGGATATTTACGATTTCACGCCGATCCAATACCCTGCCGATGATCAAGATGCTGCTTGGCAGACAACTCACTTCGATTTCCATTCAATTCATGACAATATTTTGAAAATGGATATTCTGGGGCATGATGATCCAACGATGATCCGGACATTACAAGATTTGTCAGGTATCGATCCAAAAACGATTCCTACAGACGATCCTGGTGTGATGGGGTTATTCTCTGGCACAGAGGTGCTAGGTGTTACAGAAGAACAAATCTTCAGTAAAACAGGGACACTGGGCATTCCTGAATTCGGAACTCGCTTTGTTCGTGGAATGCTTGAGGAAACACATCCGAAGAACTATTCTGAATTGCTACAAATTTCAGGCCTGTCACATGGGACTGACGTTTGGTTGGGTAATGCGGAAGAGTTGATTAAAGATGGCACGGCTACAATTGCTAACGTGATTGGTTGTCGTGATAACATCATGACCGACTTGATTAACTACGGGTTGGATTCAGAAATGTCATTCCAAATCATGGAATCTGTGCGTCACGGTCGCGGGATTCCTGATGAATGGCAAGCAGCCATGCGAGAGTCAAATGTGCCACAGTGGTATATTGACTCCTGTCTAAAAATCAAGTACATGTTCCCAAGGGCGCATGCTTCTGCCTATATTTTGATGGCGTTACGGGTGGCTTACTTTAAGGTTTACTTCCCGATGTTGTATTACGCTGCTTACTTCTCTGTTCGTGCTGATGATTTTGATCTAGTTGCCATGTCGCGTGGTAAAAATGCGGTTAAGGCATCAATGAAAACTATTATGGACAAAGGGAACGATGCATCGACCAAGGAAAAGAGTTTGTTAACGGTGCTTGAATTGGCTAACGAAATGATGGAGCGTGGCTTTAAGTTCAAGATGATTGATGTTGAACGTTCGGACGCGCAGAGCTGGTTGATTGACGGAGACTCATTGATTGCTCCGTTCAATGCAGTTCCCGGTTTGGGCGATAACGTTGCTAAACAGATTGTGGCTGCCCGTGAAGAAAAGCCATTCCTGTCCAAAGAAGATCTAAGCAAACGTGGTAAAGTTTCTGCCACGATTATTGACTTTCTGACTGAGAACCACGTGCTAGATGATTTACCAGACGAAAATCAGCTGAGCCTATTTTAATGTCTGAACGGACTCGTCAGTGTTTCATCTGTCAAAATCTGAACTGAGTGTGGGTGTAACAGTTGCCTATTTAGAGTAAATGATGCAGATGTCATCTTGCTCCTAAAATTTTGAAAAGCTTCATGCTTAATTCAAATATGCCCTATTCCTGAACTTGAGGAATAGGGCATATTTACGGTTCTACCACGTTCAAAGTGAACGCATATCGGATCTTGTTTCGTTCTTTTGATTTTCAGTTCAGTAATGATTATCGTAGGTCGCTTGTCAGCAGTTTGCTTTGGTTAAGGGTGGCCTCGTTTTCAAAACGTTCTGCTTCGTCGAACTTTACATTGTGTTTATCATACCAACGTCTGACAGTGTCTGTTTGGTCAGCAAAAAGGGGCGGTAGCGACAGTTGTTGACCCATAGTCGAGGCTGGTTCTTCCAATGCAAAACCAGGTGCAGTAGTTGCTAATTCGATGCGGTTATCGGAGGGGTCACGAACATAAATACTTTGAAACCAGCCCCGATCACGATAAAGTTCAATATCCAAACCGAGTGATTGTGCCCGCCTGTAATAATGAAACAGTGTTGATTGATCCGGGACTTGTAATGCGATGTGATCAACGCTGCCGCGGCCCATTCGTGACCGATGATTTGAATCAGGCGCTGATGTTAGGGTGATGGTTGCGCCGCTCGATGGAAGGGGAATTTGATGATTAAAGTCGTTGAGCCCCAGCCAATCATGATAGAAGGTGACTGTTTCTGAATAATTAACATAGTCAATATTGGTTCCAAGCAGACCCACTATTTGATTCTCCACGGGAACGTCATTTGGCACATGTTGGCGATCCGTTAATTGACGGTCCACTTCGACGAAGGTTAACAAAACACCATCCGGGTCTGTAACTATTAACCCGCTAGCGATGAGCTGTGGATGAAAGTTGGCCGTCTCAAGCCGCTTTTGCCAATAGGACGTCGTGTTTCGAGGGATGCCGATCCGAATGCCTGTTAGTCCGTGGTTTGCTTCCTGACGTTGGCCTAAGCGATCTAAAACAAAAAAGGTGATAACGCTGCCAGGCTCGCCCAAATTATTACCGTAATACAGGTGTCTAATGTGAATGGCTTCTTGATTGACGGAATTTTTAACGAGTCTAAGACCGAGTACTTGAATGTAAAATTGTGCATTAACGGAAGCGTTACCGGTCAGCAATGAAATATGATGTGGCGAAAAAAGCATGATACCCCTCCTCAATATCAGTTGAACTTGATCATATTTTATACCGAACACGCTCAAAATGCTTGGATTGGTGCCGTTGGTTGTGTTTTTGGCGCTGGGATGATACACTATGACATGTAATTTAAGACTCTTAATCTAAGAGTGAGCCATTCGTGGCTCGCTCTTTTTTCAGGGCTAAATGAGGAGGTGGAAAACTTGAGCAGTGTGACAGAAACGGTTACCCAGATGGTTCAGCCCATCGTTGACGAACATCATTTTCAGCTTGTGGATGTTGAATTTGTCAAGGAGGGTAAAAGCTGGTATTTGCGCGTCTACGTGGACAAACAAGGCGGTATTACCATTGATGACTGTGTCATCGTGAATGATGCTCTGAGTGCGGAGCTTGATGCCGCTGACCCAGATCCCATTCCCCAAGCTTATTATTTAGAAGTTTCCTCGCCAGGCGCGGAACGGCCACTTAAAAAAGAGGCCGATTTTGAAAGCGCAGTTAATCAGTACATTCACATTTCACTGTATCAACCGATTAACAAAGTGAAGGTGTTTGAAGGTACTTTGGCTGAACTTACGCCGGAAACATTAACGTTGAATTATAAAGTCAAAGGGGTTGCTAAAACAGTGACGATTGAACGTAAAGCCATTGCAAGTGCCCGTTTGGCGATTGATTTTAGTGGTATTTAAAACACAACTGACACAGCGATCGTGGCTAAAGTCGCGAATCGTTATCCTGACGGTTCATGTAAGGAGTACTAGGAAATGAGTAAAGAATTGGTTGGGGCGCTAGACGCTCTTGAACAAGAAAAAGGGATCAAAAAGCAAGTCGTTATCGAAGCGTTGGAAGCCGCGTTAGTTTCTGCCTACAAACGGAATTATAATCAGGCTGCTAACGTTGATGTTGAATTTAATGAACGTAAAGGCGACATCAAGGTCTACGCAGTTAAAACTGTGGTTGAAGATGTCGAAAACGACCAGTTGCAAGTAAGTCTACAAGATGCCGTTGCCATTAACCGTGCCTATGAAATTGGTGATGAAATCAAGTTTGAAGTCACACCGAAGAACTTTGGTCGGATTGCCGCTCAGACTGCTAAGCAAGTCATCATGCAACGAGTTCGTGAAGCTGAACGTGGTTTGGTTTACGATGAATATAGTCAGTACATGGATGAAGTCGTTACTGGTGAAGTTGAACGCCAAGACACGCGTTACTTGTACGTCACGTTAGGCAGTGGTTCTAATACGGTAGAAGCCGTTATGGCTAGTTCAGACCAGATGCCAAACGAGACTTACAAGATGCACGATAAGATCAAGGTTTATGTTTCACGGGTTGAAAATAACCCTAAGGGACCACAAGTGTTCGTTAGCCGGACACACCCTGAGTTACTAAAACGCTTATTTGAAGAAGAAGTGCCAGAAATTTATGATGGGACTGTTGAAATCGTATCGATCGCCCGTGAGGCTGGTGATCGTGCTAAGATTGCCGTAAAGTCTAACGATCCTAACTTGGATCCTGTTGGTACCTGTGTTGGTCCTCGTGGTCAGCGTGTCCAATCTATCGTTAATGAATTATCCGGCGAAAACATGGATATCGTTGAATGGGTGGATGACGAAGCGCAATACGTTGCAAACTCACTGAACCCGGCTGAAGTTGTTGACGTTGTGTTTGATTCTGAAAACGAGCGGGCCTGCACGGTTGTTGTTCCAGATTATCAATTGTCATTAGCCATTGGTAAACGTGGACAAAATGCCCGTTTAGCTGCTAAGCTGACTGGTTTCAAGATTGACATTAAGTCAGAAACTGAAGCTGCCAACTTGTTTGAAGATGCGGATGATCAGGAGTATGTTGAAGCTGGATCAGACGTTGAGGTCGACAAGCCCGATTTTGAAAAGGGCGAAGACGACGATCAGTCCGAAAAGTAGACTGGCACTAGTTTTTAACCTTAAGGGGGAATTGTGATGCATCAGCGTAAAGTACCCATGCGTAAAGACATCGTCAGTGGCGACATGTTTCCGAAAAAGGACTTGATTCGTGTGGTCAAGAATAAGGAAAATGAAGTCACAATCGATCCAACGGGTAAGCAAAATGGTCGTGGCGCCTATGTGACCATTGATACAGCGACGGCTAAAAAGGCACAACATGAGCATAGCTTGGACAAGGCGTTTGGGATGAAAGTTGATGACGCCTTCTATGAAGAGCTAATTGCTTACGTCGATCACCAGCAAGCCCGGCGCGAGTTGTTCGGGGACGATCACAAATGACCCCGGAACAGCAGTTATTAAACCTTCTTGGCCTGGCACAACGGGCGGGCCAGTTGGTTACAGGCGAACCCATGGTATTAGCAGCGATTAAAGCAGGTAATATTCGTTTTCTGTGGGTTGCAAATGACATGGGCGCAAGCTCAAAAAAGAAGTTAACTGATAAAGCAAGCTTTTACCATGTACCGGTCAGTACCGCATTTAGTGTTGCGGAACTGAGTCAGGCTACAGGACGACAACGTTCAGCATTGGGCGTCAGCAACGCTGGTTTTGCCAAAAAAATGCAAACGTTATTGGATAAAATGAAATGAGGAGAGTGAAAGGATGGCCAATAAGCGAATCTATGAACTCGCGAAGGAACTTAATGTTTCCAGCAAGGAGCTCCTAACGAAGGCAAGCGCCAAGGGGATGAGTTTTAATAATCACATGGCGACCATTAGTGATGCTCAAGAAAAGACGTTACGTGGGATTATTAAACCGACTGTTCAAGCGAAGGCTGCCAATGCAGCGGCAAATGAAAAGTCTGGTGATACCGCACCTAAACGCAAAGTCGTTCACCATTTGATCAACAATAATAAGAAATCGGACCGTCGCCATACTAATTTTGGCCGAAACGGGGCCAACTTACACGGCGAAGGGCGGATCATGAATTTGAGTAATCCACGGACGAATAATCGTCAAACAAAGCGTCAACAAGAACAGCAGTCAACTGCGCCACGTTCTCAAGCGTCTGCTTCACAAACTGCAACGAGTACTGCGGCTAAAGCGACATCACAAGCTGTTCAGTCCACTGCAACTTCAGTGACTGCTTCGTCAGCTGTTAAGTCAACGACGCCACGTTCGCAGGCGGCTGCTAAGACAACCGCTACAAGTCATGCACCGCGTTCTGCTGCTGCTCATACGACGAGTCGACCAACTCAGTCTCGACCGGCTGCTAGAAACACTGATCAACGTAATGGCGGTAATAATAGTTCACGCAATAACAATAACAATCACACAACGGCTAACCGTAATGGTAGTACCAACAGTTCGCATTCAAACGGACGTAGTGGTGGTTATAACAGTAACAACAACCGTAATGGTAGCAACACTAACAACGGTAGCCGTGACAATAACCGTAGTTATGGCTCACGTAACAACAACGGTTCCAACAATTCTGGTAACTCAAACAACCGGAACAGCACCAACTCGCGCAACACGAGTTCGCGCACTTCGAGCCGACCAACTGCTAACGCTGGTGCATCATCATCCAACACCAACAGCAATGGTAGTGGTCGTAATAACCGTTTCAGTAACAGTAGTAACGGTAATCGTTTTGGCAATAACAACCGTCGTGGTGGTCGTGGCCAACAGCAATATGGACAAAAACACCAGAAGCGTAATAAACGTAACCAACGGATCAAGCAGACTGCTCAAGCACAGCCAGCACCAACCCGTAAGGAACGTCCATTACCAGATGTATTGATGTATGACGTTGGCATGAACGCCCAGGACTTGAGTAAAATCTTGCACCGTGAGACCGCGGAAATCGTTAAGAAATTGTTCATGCTGGGTGTCATGGTTAACCAAAACCAAAGTTTGGATAAGGACACCATTGAAATTTTGGCAGCGGATTACGGTATTGAGGCTCAAGAAAAGCCTAAGGAAGATATTGCCGATATCGACAAATTCTTCGAAGAGCAATCGACAACTGATCCAACTAAGCTAGTACCACGTCCACCAGTTGTAACAATCATGGGCCACGTTGACCATGGTAAAACAACACTGTTGGATCAACTGCGTAATTCTCACATTACGGCTGGTGAAGCCGGTGGGATCACTCAGAAGATTGGTGCTTATCAAGTTGAATTAAAGGGTCGTAAGATTACCTTTATCGATACACCAGGACACGCGGCCTTTACCGCTATGCGTGCACGTGGTGCTGACATTACTGATATTACGATCTTGGTCGTTGCTGCTGATGATGGTGTTATGCCTCAAACAATTGAAGCTATCCACCATGCGCAGGCTGCTAAGACGCCAATTATCGTGGCCGTTAACAAGATTGATAAGCCAGGTGCCAACCCGAACCATGTTATTGAACAGTTGTCTGCTTACAATTTGATTCCTGAAGACTGGGGTGGCGATACCATCTTTGTTGAAATTTCAGCCAAGTACGATAAGAACCTGGATGAATTGTTGGACATGATTCTTTTGCAAGCTGACTTGATGGAACTCAAGGCAGATCCAGAACAACGTGCTCTCGGTTCAGTTATTGAAGCACGTTTGGACAAGGGTCGTGGCCCTGTTGCCACTGTCTTGGTTCAAGAAGGTACGCTTGAGGTCGGTGATCCAATTGTTATTGGGAACACTTACGGACGGATCCGAACCATGAACAATGATCGTGGTCGGACTGTTAAAGAAGCTACACCTGCAACACCAGTGGAAATCACTGGGATGAACGATGTACCAGAAGCCGGCGACAAGTTTGTTGTCTTTGAAGATGAAAAATCTGCTCGGGCAGCTGGTGAGGAACGTGCTAAACGTGCCTTAGTTGAAGAACGCTCTCATGCTAACCACGTGACGTTGGACAATCTGTTCGACACCATGAAGGAAGGCGAAATGAAGGAAGTTGACGTTATCATCAAGGCCGATGTTCAAGGTTCTGTTGAAGCGTTAGCAACTTCATTCCAGAAGATTCAGGTTGATGGTGTTCGGGTTAACATTATTCATCAGGCCGTTGGTGCCATCAATGAAAGTGATGTTACTCTAGCCGAGGCTTCAAATGCGATCATTGTTGGATTTAACGTTCGTCCGACCGCTCAGGCCAAGTCGCAAGCTGATAGCGATGGTGTGGACATTCGCTTGCACAACGTTATCTACAACGCTATTGATGAAATTGAATCAGCGATGAAGGGCATGCTTGAACCTGTCTACAAAGAAGAAGTTACTGGTCAGGTTGAGGTTCGTGAACTTTACAAGGTTTCTAAAGTCGGCACTGTTGTCGGTGGTATGGTTACGGAAGGCTACATCAGTAGCGATGCCGGCGTTCGTTTGGTTCGTGATGGTGTCGTCGTTTACGAAGGTAAGCTGGGCTCTCTACAACGGTTCAAGGATCAGGTTAAGCAGGTTAAAGCCGGGTTTGATCTTGGTCTAACCATTGCTGGTTATAATGACATCAAGGTTGGCGACGTTATCGAAGCCTTCGTGATGAAGGAAGTTCCCGTCGAATAATCTCGATAGTCTCGTAAATTCAAGTAACGTTAGGAGTGAAAGACGATGCCAAATAAGCATTATCGTGTGGGTCGCCTGGAACAGGAGATTCAACGTGAAGTTGCTGATATTTTGCTTAAGCGGGTCCGTGATCCTCGTGTAGCCGGTGTCACTATTACCGGTGTTGAGGTAACGGGCGACTTGCAAGAGGCAACATTGTATTACAGTATCTTGTCCGATAAGGCGAGTGATAACGAAAAGGCTGCAGCTGGATTGAGTAAGGCCAGTGGTTTGATTCGTAGTGAACTTGGCAGTCGGTTAAGCATTTACAAGACACCAGAAATCACGTTTGAGCAAGATAAATCCGTTCAGTATGGTAATCATATTGATGAATTAATTAATAAATTGCATCAACAAGAACGTGACTAATCCTAAAAAGCGACTGCCAAGACTGGCAGTCGCTTTTTAGTTTTTGCTAGGTTATAATTGTGACCGTTATTAATTCAAATTGATGGACCGCTGTAGGTTGGCCCATTCTCAAAAGATGAAGTGAGGTTACTGCTGCCATGGAAGGCATTTTGCCGATTAATAAGCCGCGTGGAATGACGAGTCATGACGTGGTCTTTAAACTGAGAAAAATATTGCACACAAAAAAGATTGGCCATTCTGGAACATTAGATCCCAATGTTGATGGTGTGTTGCCTATCTGTGTGGGACCGGCTACGAAGGTTGTGCCATATTTAATGGCTTCAGGAAAGGTTTACCGTGGCACAGTAACGTTGGGATTTGCCACGGAAACTGAAGATTTAGATGGGGCGGAGATTGCTCGAAAACCCTTAATGCAGCCATTTACCGACGCTCAAATTTTGCATGCCATGATGGGGTTGATTGGTGACATCGATCAAATTCCGCCGATGTATTCAGCAGTCAAAGTTAATGGGCGGAAGCTATACGAGTACGCTCGGGCTGGGGAAACAGTTGAACGTCCAGTACGTCATATTCATGTCGATCGTTTTGAACAAACGGGACCAACTAGTTTCGACAAAGAAAACGGAACTCAAGTGATCCCGTTTGAGATTGGCTGTGGTAAAGGGACTTATGTTCGAACGCTTTCCGTTCAATTGGGTGAAGCGTTGGGCGTCCCCGCCGTTATGAGTGATTTGACACGTTTGAAAAGTGGCGGTTTTGATCTGTCACAAACAGTCACTTTAGAACAGGTTGCCGACGCAATGACTGAGGGCAATATTAATCAGTATTTATTGCCAATCGATGTCGCGCTGGCCCACTATCCTGTGACAGAACTAACGTTAGCTGAGTGGCAGATTGTGACAAACGGCGGTTTTTTGTCGCCTTCTGTATTAGTTGATCAAGGGGTCACTGCCCTTAAGTTTCAGAATCGCATTAAGGCGCTTTACCAATTATCAACTGACGGCAAAGTAGCCAAGCCACTGAAAATGTTTTCGAATCATCTGTAATGGGTGTAAATTAAAATTTTTGATATTGAAGGTGCGAAACATTGCAAGTTATTTATTTACGACATCCATACCGACCAGAACAAATTCCTGATGGACCGGTTGTTTTAGCAATGGGATTTTTCGATGGTGTGCATATTGGTCACCAGACGGTAATTGAGCGGGCGCGTAAACTGGCCAATGAGCGGGGTGTCAAACTTGCGGTGTTGACCTACACGCATCATCCTTCAATTGTTTACAAAACATCTGTGGACTCTTTTCGCTACTTATCAACGTTTGACCGTAAACTAGAATTATTAGATCAGCTCGGTGTTGATATTGTGTATGGAATTAGTTTTACCTCCCAGTTGTCGGCAGTTGCCCCACAGGAATTTGTTGACGATTACATGGTTGGTTTGCATGCGGTGGCCGTGGTTGCCGGATTTGATCACACGTATGGCAAGAAGGCCATTGCTGGAATGGCACAATTGCCGACTTATGCTAAAGGGCGTTTCGATGTGGTCGAGGTCAAACAAGTGGCAATTGACCAGGCAAAGGATAGTTCGACGCGAATTCGTCAGTTAATTGATGATGGTCAACTGGCACAAGCCAACGAGTTGTTGGGTTACACCTACCAAACTACCGGAATTATTGTCCATGGTGAGGCACGTGGACGGACATTAGGCTACCCAACGGCTAATGTTGATCCGACGGCGAGTGAACGGGTGCCAGGCATTGGGATTTACGCAGTGTGGCTCCAAATCGGTCAGCAATGGTACCCGGGCATGGCTTCAATAGGCCGCAACGAAACGTTTGGTGAACATCGGCCTGTTACTATCGAGATTAATCTACTTGATTTTAATCAGGAGGTTTACGGTGAAGAGGTTAAGGTCGCTTGGGGCGCATATCTGCGTGGTCAAGTTAAGTTTGACGGTGCTGACGCTTTGGTACGTCAACTAGATCAGGATGCTGCCGATACTCGGGCGTTCATGGCGAAACACATCCAAGGACCCGTTGAACATTTATCGATGACACAGTAACTTTTAACGAAAGAACGGTTTTTTCCACATTGGGAAAGAAGCCGTTCTTTTATTGTTTTTAGAAGGAAGATACTGTGCAATTCGATCTATCATTTGACGGTTAAGTGCGTTGAAAAAAATAATTAACAAAAGATGTTTGAAGTCGCCAAAATTGTTTGACTTTGTTTGACCAAGTTGTTATATTAGTAACTGTTCTTAGCACTCAAATAGCGTAAGTGCTAAAAGGGGTGATTAAGACGCTAACAGAACGACAAAAAGTGATTTTGCAAGCTATTGTGCGTGAGTATACGGAAACGGGTGCAGCAGTTGGGTCTAAGGCCCTCGCAGCCCGCCTGCCAATTCACGTTAGCTCTGCAACAATCCGCAATGAAATGGCATCGTTGGAAGAACAAGGCTATGTTCAAAAAGAGCATACGTCTTCGGGGCGGATTCCATCACTGGCAGGTTACCGTTATTATGTTGACCATCTGGTTAATAATGATGCGGTGGCACATGCCGATATCCAGTTAATTCAAAATGAATTGAGCGGTTCTTTCAATAAGATTGATGAAATCATTGAAGAGTCAGCCAATTTGTTATCTGAATTGACCTCATATACCGCGTTCACGCTCAAGCCTGAACAGGCGGATGCGAGACTAAGTGGATTTCGGTTGGTGCCTTTAGGTAATCGACAGGTGATGGCAATTTTGGTGATGGACAGCGGTGAAGTTGCTAACCAAACGTTCACGATTCCACGCTCAATGTCCAGCGATCAGCTGGAAACAGTAGTTCGTTTGATTAACGATCAGTTGGTTGGTTTGCCAATCACTGAGATTGTGGACAAACTACGTGTGGAGATCCCCGCGAAAGTTGGTCAGTACATGCAGACACCGGAAGGCTTTTTACAAATTTTCGGTCGTGTGCTGGATCAAGCAGCTACGGAACGTTTCTTCGTTGGTGGCCGCTTAAACTTGCTGAACTTTTCTGTTAACCACAATCCGCAGGACTTAAAATCGCTGTATCAATTGTTTGACACGTCAGATGATATTGCCAGCGTTTTAAGTCCACCGGATAATAAGGTGCAGGTGAAAATTGGTAATGAAATTACCAATGATTTGCTTAAGCATTATAGTTTGGTTACAGGAACTTACGATGTGGGTTCCCACGGAAGAGGTATGATTGCCGTGTTGGGTCCAACGCGGATGCCATATTCACGGATGATTGGTTTAGTTGGTGCATTCCGACAAGAACTGGCCGCTAAGCTTTTGGATTATTATCGAAACCTGGATGACTAAGTTTTTTACCAGTCACCAGTGGTTTGACTATAAAATTAAATGGAGGTGGCAGTTTGTCAAGTAAAAAAGAAGCCCAATCATCAGCAGCAAAAGATGATCAACAAGCTAAGGCAAACGTAGCTAAAGCGAAGGATCCAACGGCTAAGGACATTAAGAAAAAGGTTCAACAGCCAACGGAAAATGATACTGTTGATCAATCTGCTGAAATTGATAAGCTGAATGATAAGTTGGCAGAGAAGGATGATCAACTACTTCGAGCACAGGCAGAAATTGCCAACATTCAACAGCGGCAAAAGAAGGAAACTGCGCAGTTGATGAAGTACGATGGTCAACAGCTGGCGCACGACGTCGTTCCCGAGTTGGATAACCTTGAACGCGCGTTGAATACAGATGTTCAGGATGAGGCTGCAAAGCAGTTGAAGCACGGTGTTGAAATGGTGTATAACCACCTTCAAAATGCTTTGAAGGAAAACAACGTGACGGAGATTGAAGCGCTCAACAAACCGTTTGATCCAACGTTGCACCAAGCAGTCCAGACCACACCGGTTGGTCCTGATCAGAAACCGGACACCGTTGTGGCAGTGCTTCAAAAGGGCTACATGCTTAAAGATCGCGTTTTACGTCCAGCAATGGTCGTTGTCGCGCAGTAAGCGATTAGATTAAATAATAAGGAAGTTTATAAAAATGGCTAAAATTATTGGAATTGACTTAGGTACTACGAACTCAGCGGTTGCTGTTCTTGAAGGCAGTCAACCAAAGATTATCGCTAATCCAGAAGGTAACCGGACAACGCCGTCCGTTGTCTCATTCAAGAACGGTGAAACACAGGTCGGTGAAGTTGCCAAACGGCAAGCAATCACTAACCCTAACACTGTTCGTTCAATCAAACGTCATATGGGTGAAGCAGGCTACACGGTTGATATTGAAGGTAAGAAATATACGCCTCAAGAAATTTCAGCAATGATCTTACAGTATATCAAGGGTTTTGCTGAAGATTACCTTGGTGAAAAGGTTGAACAAGCAGTTATTACTGTTCCTGCATACTTCAACGATGCCCAACGCCAAGCAACCAAAGATGCTGGTAAAATTGCTGGTTTAAATGTTGAACGAATCATTAACGAACCAACAGCCTCTGCTTTAGCTTATGGTTTGGACAAAAAAGACAAAGACGAAAAAATCTTAGTCTACGACCTTGGTGGTGGGACATTTGATGTTTCTATCCTTGAATTAGGTGACGGTGTCTTTGATGTTCTGTCAACGAATGGTGACACGCATCTTGGTGGTGACGACTTTGACCAAAAGATCATTGACTGGTTGGTTGATGGTTTCAAGAAGACCAATGGTGTGGACTTGTCCAAAGACACCATGGCTATGCAACGGTTGAAGGATGCTGCTGAAAAGGCCAAGAAGGACCTGTCAGGTGTTAATGAAGCGCAAATTAGTTTGCCATTTATTTCCAGTGGTGATAACGGCCCATTACATTTGGAAGAAACATTGTCACGTGCTCAATTCAACCAAATGACGGCTGACTTAATCGAACGGACTAAGACACCCGTTCAAAACGCTCTGCGTGATGCTGACTTATCAATGGACGACATTGACGAAGTTATCTTAAACGGTGGTTCTACTCGGATTCCAGCTGTTCAAGAAGCTGTTAAGGACATGGCCGGCAAGGAACCTAACCACTCCATCAACCCTGATGAAGCCGTTGCTCTTGGTGCCGCTGTTCAAGGTGGTGTTATCACTGGTGATGTGAAGGATGTTGTTTTGCTTGATGTTACACCATTGTCACTTGGTATCGAAACCATGGGCGGTGTCTTCACGAAGTTGATTGATCGTAACACAACGATCCCAACGTCTAAGAGTCAAACATTCTCAACTGCTGCCGATAACCAACCGGCTGTTGATATTCACGTGCTCCAAGGTGAACGACCAATGGCAGCTGATAACAAGACATTGGGTAACTTCCAATTAAGTGATATTCCTGCTGCACCTCGTGGCGTCCCACAAATTCAAGTTACGTTCGACATTGATAAGAACGGGATCGTTAACGTTTCCGCTAAGGATATGGGAACGAACAAGGAACAAAAGATTACTATTAAGAGTAACTCCGGTTTGTCTGACGATGAAATCGAACGGATGAAGAAGGAAGCCGAAGAAAACGCTGACGCCGACAAGAAGCGTAAGGAAGATGCTGACCTTAAGAACGAAGTCGACCAATTATTGTTCCAAGTTGACAAGACTTTGGAAGAACTTAAGGGCAAAGTTTCTGATGACGAAGTTAAGAAGGCAACCGATGCACGTGATGCATTGAAGAAGGCTCAATCTGACAACAACGTTGAAGAAATGAAGACCAAGAAGGATGAATTGAACAAGATCGTTCAAGACCTTACGGTTAAGTTGTATCAACAAAATGCTAGTTCCGGACAAGCTGCTGATGGTTCAGCTGCTGGTCAGGATGGCAGTCAAGCAGGTTCTGCTGACGGCGATGGCAAGACGGTTGATGGCGACTTTAAAGAGGTTAACCCTGACGACAAGAAGTAGTCTTTCGCATAAGAAATAGCGTTACAAGAGTCAAAGGCGCATGCGCATCTTTGACTCTTTGTGTATGTGAAGACCATTTCTGTGGTAAACTTACGCAATACTAAACAAAAGGCAGAAGCTCATGGTATTCGGTACTAGGTTATCGACATGACAAGCTTTAATTGGGGGTTCACACATGTCTCAAGGAAGAGACCCGTATGACGTGCTCGGCGTGGGTCGGGATGCGTCTCAGGATGATATTAAAAAGGCGTTTCGTAAACTTTCCAAAAAGTATCACCCGGACTTGAATAAAGCCCCAGATGCTGAGGAAAAGTTTAAAGAAGTTGCTGATGCTTACGAAAAGATTGGCGATCCGCAAAAACGCCAACAGTATGACCAATATGGTGATTCTGGGCAGCAGTTCGGCGGTGGCCAAGGTGGTTTCGGCGGTCAAGGCTTTGGTGGTTTTAGTGGTGGTCAAAGCTTTGGCGGTTTTGATGATATCTTTAGTCAAATGTTTGGAGGCGGTGGTGCATCTCGCCGCAATCCAAGCGCACCGCAACCTGGTCAGGACTTACAGTACTCGATGAGCTTAAAGTTTGAAGAAGCCATTTTCGGTAAAAAAACAACAATTAAATATGACCGTGAAGAAGTTTGCCACACTTGTGGTGGTAACGGGGCTAAGCCTGGTACATCTCCAGTAACGTGTCATAAATGTGGTGGTACTGGCTACGTTGAAACAGTGCGTAACACGCCACTGGGTCAGATGCGTTCACAACAAGTTTGTGACGTTTGTGGTGGTACTGGTAAAGAAATTAAAGAAAAGTGCCCAACCTGTCACGGTACAGGTCACAATACTGAAAACCACGAAAT
This sequence comes from Furfurilactobacillus milii, assembly GCF_021654115.1. Taxonomy (GTDB): domain Bacteria; phylum Bacillota; class Bacilli; order Lactobacillales; family Lactobacillaceae; genus Furfurilactobacillus; species Furfurilactobacillus milii. The sequence goes on from NZ_JAIWJF010000003.1 coordinate 222,561, forward strand.
CGAAGTCACTGTTCCTGCAGGTGTCGACGATGGTCAACAAATGCGCTTACAAGGTCAAGGTGAAGCCGGAACTAATGGCGGTCCTTACGGAGACCTGTACATTGTCTTTACGGTTCAACCAAGTAAAGATTTTCAGCGTGATGGCGCCGATATTTACTTCAGTCAACCGTTGACGTTTGCTCAAGCTGCGTTAGGTGACGAAATTGAAGTGAAAACCGTACATGGTAATGTTAACTTGAAGATTCCAGCTGGTACGCAAACCGGTACTAATTTTAGGTTGCGCGGCAAGGGTGCACCTCATTTGCGCGGCAATGGCAATGGTGACGAACGCGTTACAGTAACAGTTCAAACGCCTAAGGGTCTCAATAAGGCTCAAAAGGATGCACTTAAAGCTTTTGCCAAGGCTAGTGGTGAAGATGTTCCAACTGGTCATGGCGGTCTATTTGGCCGACGCTAATAAGCAGTTGAATGGAAATGAATGATAAGGCGTATTCTGCGGTAAAATGACTGCAGAGTACGTCTTTATCTTTATACTAGCGAATTGAAGCTTGCCGATTGTTTGAGCACTAGTAGAAACTTTAGGCGACCATTTGTTTGATATAAATTGTCGCAGGCCAAGATCATTGGTATAATAAGTGTTTAGAATTCAACGTTATCAAAAGGTAATGTGTGACAATACCGAAGATTAGCTTCGTGAGTTACAGGGAGGAAATGTGCATGGATCTAACGGAAATGCAGGAACGACAGCGACATATTCGGAATTTTTCGATTGTTGCCCATATCGATCACGGTAAATCAACCTTGGCTGATCGTATTCTAGAGCTGACCGATACTGTGTCCAAACGGGAAATGCAGAATCAAGTGCTGGATGACATGCCGCTGGAACGTGAACGTGGGATTACGATCAAATTAAATGCAGTGGAGCTACACTATCACGCGAAGGATGGGGAAACCTATATCTTTCACCTAATTGATACACCTGGACACGTGGATTTTTCTTATGAAGTCTCACGCTCATTAGCGGCGTGTGAAGGGGCATTACTGGTGGTAGATGCTGCTCAGGGTGTAGAAGCTCAGACATTAGCGAATACGTATTTAGCGTTAGATAATGATCTAGAGATTCTGCCGGTTATTAACAAAATTGACCTGCCATCGGCTCAGCCAGAAGTTGTTCGTCAAGAAATTGAAGAAGACATTGGCATTGATGCATCTAACGCCGTTTTAGCTAGTGCCAAAAGCGGGATTGGGATCACTGATATTCTTGAGCAAATCGTGCACCAGGTGCCTGCACCGACAGGCGATTTGGATAAGCCATTAAAAGCGTTGATTTTTGATTCAATCTATGATGATTACCGTGGTGTTGTTTTGAGCCTTCGGATTATGGAGGGAACGGTTAAGCCTGGTGACCGCATTCGTTTGATGAATTCGGGAACAGAGTATGAAGTGACTGAAGTTGGCGTTAACTCACCTAAGCCAATCAAACGTGATGTGTTGATGGCCGGAGATGTTGGCTATATCACCGCATCCATTAAGGACATTGCAGATACGCGAGTGGGTGATACGGTCACAGACGCGGTCAATCCCACTGAAAAAGCGTTGCCGGGTTATCGTAAAATGAATCCAATGGTCTACGCAGGGTTATATCCGACCGATAATGGTAAGTACAACGATTTGCGTGACGCTTTGGAGAAGTTACAGCTTAACGATGCAGCATTAGTTTTCGAACCGGAAAAATCGCAGGCTTTGGGTTCAGGCTTTCGTTGTGGATTCTTAGGAATGTTGCATATGGACGTGGTTCAGGAACGCTTGGAACGTGAGTTTGATCTGGATTTAATTACCACAGCACCTTCTGTGACGTACCATGTTGATATGACAGATGGTTCTCAAGTAATTGTGGAAAACCCGTCTGAAATGCCGGATCCATCCAACATTAAAACGATCAATGAGCCTTACGTTAAGGCAACTATCATGGTGCCAAACGATTACGTTGGTGCAGTGATGGAATTATGCCAGCGCAAACGCGGTGACTTTGATACAATGGCATATCTTGATGATCACCGGGTAAACGTGATATACTACATGCCATTATCTGAAATCATCTTTGACTTTTTTGACCGCCTTAAAAGTAGCACCCGTGGTTATGCATCCTTAGATTATGAGTTGGATGAATACCGCCCAGGTGACCTTGTTAAGATTGACATTTTACTGAACGGGGATAAAGTTGATGCGCTGAGCTTTATTGTTGCGCGTGAATTTGCAGCCAATCGTGGTCGTACCATCGTTGGTCGTTTGAAAACGATTATTCCTCGTCAGAACTTCGAAATCCCAGTTCAGGCAGCTATTGGCGCTAAGGTAGTGGCACGATCTGATATCAAGGCTTATCGGAAGGATGTGACGGCTCACCTGTATGGTGGTGACCGCACGCGGCGGATGAAGCTACTTGAAAAGCAAAAGGCCGGTAAGAAACGGATGAAAGCCGTCGGAATCGTCGACGTGCCACAAGAAGCATTTATGGCTGTCCTTCAGACTGACGAAGAAGAAAGCCATAAAACGAAATAATTGTTCATTTGACATTGACTATTGGTGAATTAATGAGCAAAATAAGAAAGACAAATTGGAGGTGAGCGTGTGTTAGCACGGACCAAAACGTTTTTGAAAGCAAGTCAGTTTAAATATGAGAAGACGTACATTCGGCCGATGATGGTGCCACAACACGTGTACGTCCTCCGCTTTGGTAAGAAGAAGCTCAATAACCGTTTGATTGCAAAGTACAGTCATAGTTGGACTGGGCGGTTAAAAATTGACGAGATTGATCTTCGTCTTCACGGACAACATAATCCACGGGTATTTCAAGATGAAAATGAGTTATTGAAATACTTGGCCAGCCATATCTTGACAGATGATGGACGGGAACGATATGCAAAAGTTCGGAAAGCGGCTGAACGTGAAGAGCACGTTGGTGAATGAACTCACGGTGTGAGCGCCTTCGGTGTTTTAAGCCACTGATAATAACTGATTAATATCTCTTTGTGTCGAGTAGTAGATTAATTCGGCGCAGGGAGATTTTTTGCTTCAAGGGCTGAAAATCGGCGCGCTGTATCCAATAGGTGCGACCGGTGTAATAGGTCGTTAATCTAGCGGTTTCAACAGTTGGTTATAGAAATGATAAACTGATGGCACAAGCTCAGTGATGGTATTTTTAGTTAATTTTTGGGACAATAGAGTTCAGAAAAAGGTTGGAGGTCAAGATCAATGAAGGTAATTGAATCATTTGGCACACAAAGTATTGATGAACGGGCTGCGATGATCGATGGCACTCGGCCAACGCCCAAAGTTGGAGAGCATGACGTTCGCGTTAAGATTACGGCAGTATCAGTTAATCCTGTCGATACCAAGTTACGACAAGCACTAACAAGCCAGACAGTAGGCACAATTCTTGGTTATGATGCAGTGGGACAGATTACTGAAATTGGCAGTGCTGTTGATCATTTTAAGATTGGTGATCGTGTGTTCTATGCGGGTAGTACCGCTCGGGACGGTGCCAATGCTGAAGAACAGGCGGTTGACGCCCGTTTGATTGCGCATGCCCCTGAACACTTAACGGATACCGAGGCCGCAGCGTTGCCACTAACGTCCTTGACAGCTGGCGAGGTTCTCTTTACTAAAATGGGTTTTAAAATGGCTGCTGATGCCAATATCGGCCAACAACTGTTAATTATTAATGGTGCTGGTGGCGTAGGATCTGTCGCTATTCAACTGGCTAAGTGGGCAGGATTGACTGTTTCAGCAACAGCGTCACGCCCAGAAACTCGTGATTGGGTCAAAGAAATGGGCGCTACTCACATTTTTAATCATCGTGAAGACTTGGCGCCTCAAGTGGCCGAAGCGGGAATCAATTTCTTTGATGGTATCTTAATTCTGCACTCAACCGATCAGTACTTTGAGACAGCAGCAAAATTAATCAAGCCGTTTGGTCATGTGGCATCCATCGTCGAGAATCGCGAGTCGTTGCCGATGGGACTATTGAAGAATAAGGCTGCTAGTTTTGATTGGGAATATATGTTTGCAAAAAGTGATTATGGTGTCGATCTCGACTCCCAAGGTCAATTGTTAGCAAAAATCGCCGAATTAGCAGATCAACGAGTCCTGCGCACGACGTTAAGCACGACGATTGATTCAGGCATCAACGCTGACAATTTGCGGGCTGCGCATCAATTAGTCGAAGCCAACAAAATGGTCGGTAAAGTGGTTATTACTGGACCGTTTAATGGCAGTGAAAAAGCCTAATTAATTTTTAAAAGTGAAAGGAAGAAAACTAAGGTGCAATGGACAGAAGTAAGCGTGACAACGACTAACGAAGCGGTAGAGGCTGTGAGTAACATTTTAATGGATGCTGGTGCATCTGGTACTAAAATTGATGACGCAGCGGATTTTGCTGCATTGCAACCAGAATTTCCTGGTGAACTACTGGATAAGCGAGATTTACCACATTTGATGCATGGTGCTGTGGTGACCGCTTATTATCCTGAGACCATTGAACTCTCATCGATCATTCCGATAATTGAACAACGGATTAACGAGCTGGATAATTTTGGCTTGGATGCCGGACCGGCAACCGTGTTGCAAAAACCAGTTGCAGAAGCCGACTGGGCTAACGTCTGGAAAAAATATTATCATCCAGTACGTGTTACTCGTTATTTGACGGTTGTTCCCAGTTGGGAGCATTATCAGCCGGCCGACAAAAACGAAAAAACGTTAATTCTAGATCCTGGCATGGCATTTGGTACTGGTACTCATCCAACGACGGCATTGATGTTACAGGCGTTGGAATTAACCATTCGTGGCGGTGAAACGGTACTGGACGTTGGTACAGGCTCTGGTGTGTTGTCTATTGCAGCAAAACAGCTTGGCGCTGGTGAAGTTTTTGCGTATGACGTTGATCAAATTGCTGTAGACTCGGCTAAAAGCAACTTGGATCTCAACCCAGTTGCTAAGGATGTCCATGTGAGTGCCAATGACCTGCTAAAGGGCGTTACACAAACAGCCGACATCATTGTTGCCAATATTTTAGCCGATATTATTGTGCCACTGATTCCGCAAACCTGGCCGTTGTTGCCAAAAGGCGGCCTGTTTTTAACTAGCGGCATTATTGCGGATAAATATCCGTTGGTCGTTGGCAAACTGAGGGAAGCTGGTTATCAAGTTGTCGAAACCTTGCGGCGTGGCGACTGGTATGGCATTATCGCTAAAAAGCCGGAGGCAGACGACTGATGCAACACTATTTTTTGCCGCATGACTGGCAACAAACAACAGAATTTCAGTTGGACGCGGCGACATACAAACATTTTGTTCAGGTACTGCGTGCCACAGAGGGCACTGAAGCTGAGTTTGTCACACCGTTACACGAATTATTGATTGCACAACTAGTTAAGTTGGATAGTGATCACCGAAGCGCGACGATGCATGTGGAACGCAAGCAAACTGTTGACGTGGAATTACCAGTACACGCCCGCATTATTTGTGGGGTGCCTAAGGGTGACAAAGCCGAATTAATTACGCAAAAGGCAACCGAATTGGGCGTTCACGAAATTGTTTTTGTACCTACACAATGGTCAGTCGCTTCATGGAAACAAAAGGCTGCTAAAAAGTTGTCACGATTACAGGTGATTGCGACTAATGCTGCTCAGCAATCACACCGTCTTGTGATTCCTCAATTGAAATACGCGAGTTCTTTGAAGGAAGCGGCAGCAATGCCCGCTGATTTTAATCTGGTAGCCTGGGAAGAGTCGGCCAAAAAGCAGGAGACCGGTCATTTAGTTCAGACGTTTGAAAAAATACGGATTGGTCAGACAATCAATGTCATTTTCGGACCGGAAGGTGGACTGACGGTTCAAGAAGTTGACGACCTGACCGCAAATGGTTACGTAGCCGCGGGATTGGGACCGCGAATTTTACGAACCGAAACGGCGCCGTTGTACTTTTTGAGTGCGCTATCTTATGCTGTTGAGCTGCAAAAAGATTCAGAAAATGTAAATTAATGAAAATTAATCGTGACGCTGTTCGGGAAATTGGCTATAATGTTCAACATAAATTAAAATTTGATGAAAAGCGTGGCGATTCAATGACAGGTCTGAGGGCACATAGTGGTTGGCAGTATTGGTTACTCGGTTTATTTTTTGGCGGTTTGTTACCATGGCTGGCTAATGCCAGTAGCATGACCGTTTACCATAAAGTAATGTGGGTGTTACTCGGTATTAATGGTGTATATGCGCTGGTAAGTGGCTGGCAAATTGGTCGGTCACAGCATGACAGTTGGCGTGTTTTGATTTTCCCACTGTTATTTGCGCTGTTCACATATTTCTTGAAAGACAATGCACATGAGTACGCCTATTACCTTGCAATTGGGTATGCGTGTGTTAGCTATTTTGTGAGTGGTTTCCACACGGGTTTTACCACTGACCACCGTTCGCTTTCGGCCCATGCGCATCAAGCGGAGACAGTTGCTGCCGGTAAATTAGCGGTTGGTCGTTAATGACTTAGATTATGTTGCTGCCAGTGTTAGGTGATTACCTAGGACTGGCATTTTTGCTATCAATGGCTTACTGTAAGCGGTAGATTTAAGCGTAGGCATTGTTTAATTTACCTTTTCGGGTAAAATTAGGACAACAATAAATGCATTTGGGGTGAAATAATGTCAAAAGAACATATTTGGACAGCTGATGAAGTTATGGCTCAGGTCAGTTCTTACATGAATACAGAGCACGTGGCCCAAGTGCGGGAAGCATATGAGTTTGCGGCTAAGGTTCACGCTGAACAAAAGCGTCAGTCGGGTGAGCCATATATTATGCATCCAATTCAAGTAGCGGCAATTTTAGCCGATCTGCGAATGGATCCAGAAACGGTCGAAGCCGGTTTTCTTCACGATGTGGTTGAGGATACGGTTGCAACACTTGATGACCTGCGTAATGAGTTTGGCAATGACGTTGCTGAAATCGTCGATGGCGTCACTAAAATCGGTAAGATTAAATATCGCTCCAACAAAGAACAATTAGCAGAAAATCACCGTAAATTACTACTAGCGATGTCGCATGATATTCGTGTCATCATTGTGAAGTTGGCGGATCGGTTACACAATATGCGGACTTTACAGCATCTGCGCCCAGATAAACAGCGCAGAATTGCGAATGAAACGCTGGAAATTTATGCACCACTAGCGGATCGGTTAGGGATCAGCACCATTAAGTGGGAACTCGAAGACTTAAGCCTGCGTTACCTCAATCCGGAACAATATTATCGGATTGTTCACTTGATGAATTCCAAACGGAATCAGCGAATTGAGATTATCAATGAAGCGATAGGCGAACTTAAAGATGCCATTAGCGACTTACACATCAAAACGGAAGTTTATGGTCGCCCAAAACACATTTACTCCGTTTACCGCAAGATGGTTGACAAGCATAAGCAGTTTGATCAGATTTATGATTTGTTGGCCATTCGGGTTATTGTTCAATCAATTCGTGATTGTTACGCGGTTTTAGGTGCAATTCACACGCACTGGACGCCGATGCCAGGACGGTTTAAAGATTACATTGCGATGCCTAAGGCAAACATGTACCAATCTCTTCACACGACCGTTATCGGTCCTGAAGGCAAGCCATTGGAAGTACAGATTCGGACGGAAGAAATGCATCGGGTGGCCGAATTTGGGGTTGCCGCGCATTGGGCTTATAAAGAAGGGCAAACAGATGAAGTTCAAGAAACCAGTAACGGCGATCGGCTAAATTGGTTTAAACAAATCATTGAACTACAGAACAACGCCACTAACGCTGATGACTTTATGGAAGGCGTGAAGGGTGACTTGTTCACAGATTCTGTTTACGCGTTCACACCTAAGGGTGATGTACTTGAATTGCCAAAGGGCGCCGGACCGTTAGACATGGCTTACATTATCCATACGCAAGTCGGTAATCATACGACTGGGGCAAAAGTCAACGGTAAGATTGTGCCGCTGGATTCTGAAATCAAAACAGGTGACATTGTTGATATCATGACGTCACAGAATTCCAGCGGTCCAAGTCGTGACTGGGTCAACCTAGTCCACACACGACGCGCACGTAATAAGATCAAACAATATTTCCGCAAAATGGATCGTGAAGAAAATATTGACGCTGGTCGCGACATGATTACACACGAATTGCGTGAGCTTAATTTTGATCCAAAAGAGATCATGACGGATGTCAAACTGGAGAATGTAGCAGAACGGATGCATTATCGTTCAGCGGATGATCTGTTATCTGCCATTGGTTTCGGGGATGCTGCACCGCGCGGCGTTGCTAATCGTTTGACTTCGGACGAGCGGGCTAAAATTGCTGCTGACAAACAAGCTGAGACGGAACGGGAAATTCTCACTGATAGCAGTGAAAAGAGCGAAGAAACGCAGGAAACCACTGCTAAGGCTGATGCCAAACAATCGTCCTCTGATGGGGTCATCATTGAAGGCGTTGACAATCTTCTTGTTCGCTTGAGCCACTGTTGTTCACCAATTCCGGGTGACGCGATTGTCGGTTACATCACGAAGGGTCGTGGCGTTTCTGTCCATAGAGCTGATTGCCCTAACGTTAAATCGGCAGAAGAACACGGCGAGCGAATTGTGGACGTTGAATGGGATGATCCGGAAAATAACCGGACTAACTACAACGCTGATATTGAAATCCGCGGTTATAACCGGAATGGTCTATTGAACGATGTTCTACGGATGATCAACAACACAACTAAGTTCTTGACCTCTGTGACCGGTAAAGTGGACCATAATAAGATGGTCGTCATTTCTGCGACCGTTGGTGTCCGCAATCTGGAGGTTCTTAACCATATTATGGACAACGTGAAAAACGTTCCAGATGTGTACGAAGTGCTTCGGGCAACACACTAATCGGATTTTGATTATTTCGTAGTCCGATTTTTGGAGGATATAGATAATGCGCGTTCTGTTGCAACGAGTAAGTCAGGCTAGGGTAGACATTAATCAGGTGACCGTTGGACAAATAAACCAAGGATTGTTATTACTGGTTGGCATTGCACCAACGGATACACAGGTTGAGGCGGATTACCTTGCTCACAAAATTTTAAATTGCCGTATTTTCAGTGATGAAGATGGCAAGATGAATTTAAACATTCAGGATGTTGCCGGGCAGATTTTGTCTGTTTCTCAGTTTACGTTGTATGCTGATTTAGCAAAGGGTAATCGACCAGGATTCTCTAATGCTGGTCAACCATCTATGGCAGAGCCATTATGGCGGTACTTTAACGAACAGCTTGCGGTGCAAGTGCCGGTTGAAACGGGTAAATTTGGTGCTGATATGCAGGTGAGTTTGGTTAACGACGGCCCCGTAACCTTGATGTATGAAAGAGATCATCAATAATAGTTTGAGACGATTAGCGGATTTACTGCGCTAATCGTTTTTTTTAGTTTAAGCCTGAGTATTTCAGGGCAAACAAAAACCGTGATGACATTTCTGCTCACGGCTAAATTGATTTAGTATAAATTTATTTATTTTGAACAATTAATAATTATCGAGTATCTGATCGACCGCACCTGCATAGGTGAGCCCAAATAAGTTTAGATGCACTAAAAGATAGTAAAGACGGTAGAATGGCAACCGTTGATCAAACCCCTTAGCAAAGGGGAAGACACTTTGATAGCCATTGTAGAAATCTTCGTTGAACCCGCCAAAGACAGTAGTGACACCAATATCAAATTCGCGGTCACCGTAGTAAACATCTGGGTCAATTAAGACGGCACCACCGTTGTCATCAAACATGAAGTTGCCTGACCAAAAATCTCCGTGTAATAAAGATGGTAGTGGTTGATAGTCAGAATATAAGTTCAGAAAGACTTGGCGTGCTTTTTGATAATGGGCTTCCCGACTTGGATTCCAATAATGATTGACCTTGGCTAAATCCACGACAGCGTCCAAACGTTGTGTCGTGAAAAAGGTACCCCAGTCTGCTTGCCATTGATTATGCTTAGGAATTTTGCCGATGAGAAAATCATGATCAAAACCATATTGCCGATTAGGGCTAACTCGCTGGTGAACTTTGGCCAGTGCTTCGCCAACCGCTCGTTGATTGCCTGCGGAGCCTTCGTTGATCCAACTAAGCAGGAGAAAAGCGTCACCGTCGATTTCTCCAGTCGCCAATACTTGTGGGACAGTCGCAGCTTGGCCTAATAGGGTCAAGCCATCAATTTCATGCTGGAAAAAGGCTTGGGGATGGTTAGGCTGAACTTTCAAAAATTGAGTGCCATCACTCGTGTCAAGACGATAGGCCTCGTTCACATCACCACCATGAACGGCGGTCACCTGATTGATCTGATGAACTGGTAGTTGCTCAAACCATGTCTTTTTTCTCATCTTACTCATCCTTTCTTAAATAGTGAAATGTGTCATTCATTTAAAAAAATTAATTAGCATCGCTGAAATAATCAGTGAGGCCCTTGGTGATAGAATGGGCGACCCGGTACGGATACGTGACACCGGAAATTGTCTTAAAGTCGTCCTGGTCATTGATGTAACCCATTTCTAGCAAAACGGCTGGTCGTTGGTTGTCACGAATTACTTCAAAGTTGCCGAATTCAATGCCCTTATTTGACATTGGGTAATGATTCATTTGGCTATTCAACGCCTTCGCCAGTTTCATTGAAATGTTTTTGTGATAATAATAGGTTGTTAATCCTGATGATTGGTTTTCTTCTGGTGATGAATCGAAGTGAATGCTGATGAAGGCGTCAGCTTTTACCTCGTTAGCAATGGCCGGCCGTGGCGCCAACCCGACATACTTGTCGCTGTTACGTGTCATAATGACATGAGCGCCGTGACGGCGTAGATCAGCTGCCACTTCTTGAGCAACCTTTAGCGTGTACGTTTTTTCCATATACTTTGACGACGTCGCATCTAATGTATGAAGTGCGCCAGAATCGTTACCCCCGTGGCCGGGATCAATCACAATGGTGGCTTCAGACAGGTTAGTGGCCTCTTTCAAATTGGTTCTGCGGTTAACGAGCCAACTTGCCACCCAGCCTGTATGACGGTCATCGTAGCGAACGTGGTACCACAGATTCTTTTCGCCAATCTTGACCAATCGAGAATTTAGTTTGGCCTTATGAACCGTTTTATAATTGACGTTTGGTCCAGAGCGCACATTCAATTGATTAATGCTCACCGTCACCGTTTCTTCATGCGTCAGCAATACGAGTAAGACACCGAGCGTTACTGTTACAGCAATTGTTAGCAGTAATTGGAACCATCGTTGTTTCAAAAATTTCATTATCTCAATCCTTGTACAATAAAGTACATCAATTATAGCAAACTCACGCCAGAAAGGCGGGAAAAAACGTGATTCGACTTGACAGAAGGGCAAAACTAAACTAAGTTTTAAACACGTAGAAATAATATTAAAACCGTTAATGAAAGATTACTAGCAACGGCGACCCACTCAGAGAGCAAGTGGTTGGTGAAAACTTGTCCGGTCAATGTTGTGAAGACACTTTTTAGGTGGATGAAAATCCCGTCGCAGCAGGACGTTACCATGAGAACTTATAAAGGTGGTACCGTGCGTAAAGCGCCCTTGATGATGAACATTCAGGGGCGTTTTTTTATGCTCTGATAAATGGTTTATATTAAATTGCACTGGAGGCAAACACATGAAATATCAACGACCAAAAGGCACGGCCGATATTTTACCGGGAATGTCGGAAAAATGGAGTTATGTAGAAGATACAGCACGACTATTATTTAACGATTATCAATTTCATGAAATTCGCACGCCAATGTTTGAAAACTTTGAGGTGTTTTCACGATCAGCTGGCGATACCAGTGATGTTGTCACAAAGGAAATGTATGACTTCCATGATAAGGGTGATCGCCACATTGCGTTGCGGCCAGAGGGAACGGCCGGCGTCGTTCGGGCCTACGTTGAAAATAAACTTTACGCACCCGAACAAGAAAAGCCATACAAAGTTTTCTACATGGGACCAATGTTCCGTTATGAACGTCCCCAAACTGGCCGTAGTCGGGAGTTCCATCAAATTGGGGTTGAATCATTTGGTAGCGATTCACCGGCAGTTGATGTTGAAATCATGGCAATGGCAATGGATTTCTTTAATCATCTCGGTTTGACGAATCTAAAACTGGCCGTGAACTCCTTGGGCGATAAAGAAACTCGCGAAGCGTATCATCAGGCACTAGTTGATTACCTTGAGCCTCATTTCAACGACCTCAGTGAAGATTCTCAGTCACGTTTGCACAAGAATCCGTTGCGAGTGCTTGATAGTAAAGATAAAAAAGATCAGGAAATCGTTGCTAATGCACCGTCGATTCTCGATTTCATGACACCGGATGCACAAAAGCATTTGGATACAGTTAAGGAAATGCTAGAAGCATTAAAAATTCCGTTTGAAATTGACCCAACGATGGTTCGCGGACTTGATTATTACAACCACACTATCTTTGAAATTGAAACGAATTCGCCTGCGCTCGGTCATGGTTGGATGACCATTTGTGGTGGTGGTCGTTATAACGGGTTAGTCGAGGAACTCGGCGGACCAGAAACACCCGGATTTGGTTTCGGCATCGGGATGGAACGGTTGTTGCTCTTATTGGACAATTTAGATGTTACGGCGCCGATCAGCAATCCGCTAAATGCTTACGTTGTTGGCATTGGTGAGGAAACTAATGTTGAAACGTTAAAGTTGGTTCAAGCAATTCGGCAGGCAGGCTTCAGCGCGGATCGTGATTACTTGAATCGCAAACCAAAGGCGCAGTTTAAAACCGCCGATCGCCGTCAAGCAGAATTCACCATTACGGTTGGTGCCCAGGAACTTGAAAACCAAACGGTTCATTTCAAGAGTATGAGAACGGGTGAAGAAACAACATTACCGATGGATGCCATTTATCAAGACTTCGCCAGCGTATACGATAAGTATTCGGAAGAATAGAGTGGTGCCGAAGTCCGGTAAGGTTCGAACAATCAGAAGGAGAGCGAGAGAATATGGAACGAACGCAATACGCAGGTTTAATTGACGAAAGTTATGAAGGCCAGCAGGTTACCCTGTTTGGCTGGGTTCAAAAACGACGTGATTTAGGTAAGCTGATTTTTATCGACTTACGTGACCGCGAAGGACTAGTTCAGTTAGTATTCAGTGCCGCAAACAGTGAATCCGCTTTGAATTTAGCGGAACAGATGCGTAGTGAATATGTCATTAAGGTCAGCGGGGTTGTTAAGGCTCGCAGTGCCAAAGAAGTTAACCCAGACATGAAGACTGGGAAAGTTGAAATCGAAGTTAGCGATGCAACTATCTTGAACAAATCCAAGGTGCCACCATTTGATATTGCGGATGGTGTTGAAGCTTCCGAAGATTTAAAGCTGAAGTATCGTTACCTAGATTTACGTCGGCCAGAAATGCAACGTGGTTTAATTTTGCGGAGTAAGATCACGCAAGCAGTTCACAGTTACTTTGATGAAAATGGTTTCATTGACATTGAAACGCCAGACTTAACAAAGTCAACGCCAGAAGGTGCACGTGACTATCTTGTGCCAAGCCGGATTTACCCTGGTCACTTTTACGCATTGCCACAGTCACCACAGTTGTTCAAACAGCTGTTGATGGGTGCCGGTTTTGACCGTTATTATCAATTAGCCCGTTGTTTCCGGGATGAAGACTTACGTGGTGACCGCCAACCTGAATTTACTCAGATTGATATGGAAACAAGCTTCATGAGCCAGCATGACATCATGGATATGACCGAAGGCTTAATTGCCCGCGTTATGAAGAACACGTTGAATTTAGACGTTAAGTTGCCATTCGACCGGATTACGTGGCAAGAATCCATGGACCGGTTTGGCACGGACCAGCCTGATTTACGGTTTGGTATGGAGTTAAAGGACATTTCTGACATCGTGAAGGACAGTTCTTTCAAGGTCTTCAGTGGTGCCGTTGAAAATGGCGGCCAGGTTAAGGGGATTGCGGTACCTGGTGGTGCAGATCATTATTCACGTAAGCAAATTGATGCCTTTACTGATTACATCAAACGTTTTGGTGCCAAAGGCTTGGCTTGGGCCAAAGTTGGCGCCGACGAATTCAGCGGTCCCGTTGCCAAGTTTGTTAATGACCAGTACAACGAAATCACGACTGCGATGGATGCTCATGAAGGCGACTTATTGCTGTTTGTCGCTGATCGTAGTAAGGTCGTTGCTGACAGCTTGTCATATTTGCGGGTAACGATTGCTAAAGAATTAGACATGATCGACCCTAAGAAGTTTGCTTTCCTTTGGATCATCGACTGGCCGTTGTTTGAATATGACGAAGGGGATCAACGTTGGGTACCAGCGCATCACCCATTCACCATGCCAAACGAAGGTGACGAGCACTTCTTAAATGAAGGTGAGAACCCTTACGAAGCGCATGCCCAAAGTTACGATATTATTTTGAATGGTTTGGAACTTGGTGGTGGTTCAATCCGTATCCACACACGTGAATTGCAAGAAAAGATGTTGAAGGCGCTAGGATTTACGCCTGAACGTGCCAATGCTCAGTTTGGTTTCTTACTAACCGCATTGGATTACGGTTTTCCACCGCATGGTGGTCTGGCTATCGGTCTTGACCGGTTTGCACGACTTTTGGCAGGCTCAGACAACATTCGTGAAGTCATTGCCTTCCCGAAGAACTCGAAAGCGACTGAACCAATGACTGAAGCCCCAAGTCCAGTTGCTGACAAACAATTGGAAGAATTGTATCTGAATGTGACTGAGAAAGACAAAGAGTAAACAATTTTGAGATCGTTGGCTGTTTGATACTGCCGGATGCCGCTTACGGTTGTCAACAGTGACACGCTTCAGCTAATTTGATTTATCGCAACTGGCAGTAGTAGTTTGCTCAACATTTGACTACGACGGGCCGTATAAAGCTGTTTGTATTTCGACATTTGGTTCATATTTCAAAAAAATTAGTGATGGCAGTTTACTGCTTTCACTAATTTTTTTATATCCAACACCACACATGACAAAGGTTCAGTTGCTGAGAAAGTTAAAGACAACAGAATTTCATTACTTTGATTAATAAGCATTCAGTTTCACAATGCTGAATCTTGTTGTGGTGGGCTACAGGTGTGTGATTTTCATGTCAAAAGGAGTGGAGCCAGTGAGAGACATAGTTTCGTGTCGACAACACTTATGGCCTGAATTTTGGCCATGTAGTGTTGTGGGACGACTTCTGAGATGCGAACTTCAGCTCAGAATCGAGGATGAAAACCGCGGGTTGAGCGGGTTGAATCCGGTCCTCATGAAACGGCGTCTCTCACTGGCGGAACGGCAGTTATTTTAAATTTAATTATTTAAACATCAACGTATTCAGCGAATTACAGGCATATCAACAATATTCGCGGATTTATTAATACCGGATTATGTTGCTTGATTGTGTGAAATTCTTTACAATAGTGATGGCAGTCGTCATGAACGATATTGCACAAATGACGATTAAGTTTACCGAAATAGAAGGGATCTTCAACATGAATAAATATATTGCTTTAGTTGGAACCAATTCGGATAAATCAACAAACCGTGAATTGCTCCAATTTATGAAGCGACACTATGCTGATCAGGCCGACATTGAAGTGGTAGAAATTAAAGGCTTACCCGTCTTTAATAAACCAGACAACATGAAAGTGCCTGATGCAGCCTTAGCCATCGCTGATAAGATTGATCAGTCAGATGGTGTCATTATCAGTACACCTGAATACGATCATTCTGTTCCAGCAGCTTTAATGAATGTACTTGAATGGTTATCTTACGGAATCCATCCGTTTGTGGACAAACCGGTGATGATTACCGGGTCTTCGTATGGTGCACTTGGTTCTTCAAGAGCCCAAGGACACTTGCGCATCATTTTGGACTCACCAGAATTGCGGGCACGCATTATGCCAAGTTCAGAATTCTTGTTGGATCATTCCTTGCAAGCGTTCGATGACGACGGAAATTTGTTAGACCAAGAAAAGTTGAGCAAACTTGATGGGTTGTTTGCCGATTTCCAAACATTTGTTGGTTTGGCCAAGCAGCTTAACCACGCAACAAGCATCAATCGCCAAGAAGCAAGCGACTATTCTTGGGACAAACAGTAACGTGACTCAAGCGAGTGATTAGGAGACGACAAATAATGAAACTTGTAGGAATTGCCGGTTCGGTAGCGGACCATTCTTATAACCGGATGTTGTTGAAGTTTATCGCAAACCACTTCAGCGACACGGTTGATTTAGAAATTTTAGATATTAATGATGTGCCAATGTTTAATCAAAGCGATGATCAAACGGACAGTGAACCAATTGCCTACCTAACCCGAAAAATCAGTCAGGCGGACGGAGTTATTATTGCGACACCAGAGCATAATCACACACTAACGGCTAGTTTAAAGAGTGTTATTGAATGGTTATCATTCAATGTTCACCCATTTTCAGACAAACCGGTGATGATTGTTGGTGCTTCTTACTATGACCAAGGTTCTTCGCGAGCTCAGTTGATGCTTCGCCAGATTTTGGAATCACCTGGTGTTAACGCCATTGTTATGCCCGGTAATGAATTTCTGCTGGCAGATGTTAAGCAAGCCTTTGATGAAAACGACAATTTGAAGGATGCCAACACCGTTAAGTTTCTTGGCAGTACGTTAGATAAGTTTGTTAAGTTTGTAAGGGTGATTAATATGTTAAACGAACCTCAGCCAACTAGCGCTGAAGATGAAGACTTAACTGCTTCTAGCAAGATTGATACGACTGTCGAAGGCGTTGATATGGGCGCTGATGACTGGGTGGAACAGGCAGCCAAAAAGGTCAATGCCGTCGACGGTGATACGTACGTTAAACTCGACCGTGGCCTTTTAACAGTTGATCAGCTGAACGCATTTTTAAACTCAATGCCGATTGAATTGACGTACGCAGACAGTAACAATCAGTTCATTTACTACAACCACATGCTGCCCGCCGATAAAATGTTGGCACCGCGGACACCAGCCCAGGCAGGCGATCCAATGTCAATGGTTCATCCAGCTCGTGCTGTTAAGCATGTTAAAGAAGTAATTCACATGTTGCGGACTGGTCAAAGAGACGAAATTAAGATGCCAGTCCCAGGTAATGGACCGGATAAATACATTTTGCATGCTTATCGTGCGATGCGCGACAGCGAGAATAAATATCTTGGGATTAATGAATACGTTGAAGATTTAATGCCAATGATCAAATGGTATTTGGCTAAGACCGGTCAGAAGTTAGTTGATGATCCAGATGCTGTAACCGGTGCATCAGCAGAAGCGGCTGACGCTTCGACAGGTGCCTCGTCAGCGGATGAACAGGCCGTTGCTCCGGCAACAGCCCCAGCAACGCCCGAAACTGATGCCAGCACTGGTGCATCCGAAGATGAGGAAGAACCAACGTCAGTAGCAAGTGCTGAACCAACATCAGCATCGACGGAAACAGCGGTTGATTCTGAGCCTGATGATGTCACTGGCGCTTCAGAAGACGAATAGTCTGTTTTCATTTAAGCTATTCCAATCCATTACACATTGATAAACGCTTTTATTAAACACAAATAAAAATACCGTTCATTCGTTGCTACAGATCAAAGATGATGTGTAGGCGAATGAGCGGTATTTTTGACGAGACATATTAATTAAGGTTGATAACTGACTGTTTTAAGGATGTCAACGGAACGTTGCTTGCCAGTTTTGGTCACTTCATGGCCACGTAATTGTTGTCCTTGCGTGCCGACTTTTGCGGTTACGGTTTTGGGTTGTGTTGACCAGCCTTTTGAGGTGATATGAACTTTGTAGGTAGCTGGGGTGAGCGGCTGATTATTATGAGTCAAAGCATTTGTTGACCACGCTTGGGATTTGACCGTTACATCATCGCCGACAATTGTATCCCCGCGGCTAATGGTGACGTGTAGCTTTGTTTGATCCGGCAAATTAGTTGATCCTTTTAGCTGTACGCGACCCTTGTTATCTACATTAAAGTGAAGTTTGGTACTAACATTAATAGCCGGTTTGCCCTTGCTTGTACTTAACCAAGTTTCGCCCACACCGGGATTTGAAGATGCAGGTGCCATACCAGCAATCGTCCAAACAACGATGCAAACAAGGCTTAAAACAATCGCCAGAATGGTTTTAGTTCGTTTTTGCCAAGGACCGAAACGGAACATCACGTAAATTCCGGCCGGAAAGAAAATAATGGTTAGCACAATCCCAAACCACGGTTCTTTATAAAATTGATTTGCTTGCGTATTCATGAATACCTCCGGGTTAGTCAATCGTTTAAGTATACCATCAAACACTTGTGGAAACGGTTTCTGCTAAAAAAAGCGGCGATAAAAAAAGCGCCAGCGTGATGGGTTTGTTATAATTGGGGCACATTAAGACAAAGGACATTATTTTATGAATGATTTGCAGCAATTAATTGAACGGCACCAGTATACGGGTCGGGTTGGCACGGCATTTATTTATTCGATCTGTGTCTCAATCGCCCTAAATTTCTTTTGGAATCCCGGTCATATCTATTCTTCAGGAATTACAGGAGCGGCCCAGCTGGTTCACACGTTATCGACACGTTATCTTGGCGTGGACCTTGGCATTGGCGAGCTACTGTTTTTGCTTAATATTCCACTGTTCATTTTGGCGTGGATCAAGATTAGTCATCGATTTACGATTTTTACAATCATTGCCGTCGGGATGTCAACAGTGATGATTCGGGTGCTGCACCCCGTGACCTTAACAACAGATCCGATTATTTGTGCGATTTTTGGTGGTGCCGTTAATGGCTTCGGTACCGGCTTAGCCTTGCGTTACGGAATCTCTACCGGTGGGTTGGATATTTTAGGCATTGTGATCCGTCGGGCAACAGGTCGTAAAATGGGGACCATTAACATGACCTTTAATGCCTTCATCATTGTTGCTGCCGGTTTTGTGTTTGGTTGGCCATACGCTTTTTATTCAGCAATTGGTATCTTCGTGAACGCGCGTGTTATGGATATGGTGTATACCCGTCAACAGCGGATGCAGGTGATGATTATTACGGATCGGCCCAAAACGGTCGTGGATTCGGTCCAACATCACATTCGTCGTGGCATTACCATTGTGCATGGCGCCGAGGGAGCTTACAAACACAATAAGAAATCGATTTTATTTACAGTTATCTCTGGCTATGAAGTTGGTGAGCTGCAGGAGGCCATCAACGAATCGGATCCCAATTCATTTGTGTCGCTGAGTAATATTGTCAGGATTCTGGGGAATTTTTATGAGCCAAGGCTGTAAAAATTAGATATTCAAGTTTGAAGGGAGAAAATGATGTTAGTCGGATCACACGTAAGCATGAGCGGTAAAAAAATGCTGTTGGGTTCTGCTGAAGAAGCAGCAAAATACGGTGCCAACACATTTATGATTTATACAGGGGCACCACAAAACACGCGTCGCAAGCCAATTGAGGAATTAAATATTGAAGCTGGCCACACGTTTATGGCGGCACACGATTTGGGTCACATTGTTGTCCATGCTCCCTATATTGTTAATCTTGGGAATACATTTAAGCCAGAAAGCTTTGCGTTTGCCGTTGATTTTCTCAGGGAAGAGGTCAAACGTGCGGACGCACTGGGAGCAGAACAGATTGTCTTGCATCCAGGTGCTCACGTAGGTGCAGGTCCGCAAGCTGCCATTCAATCAATTATTAAAGGCTTAAATGAGATTCTGACACCTGATCAGCATGCTCAGATTGCCATTGAAACCATGGCTGGCAAAGGTACCGAAGTTGGCATTACGTTTGATCAAATTGCTGAGATGATTGATGGCGTCACGCTAAATGATAAGCTGTCTGTCTGCTTTGACACTTGTCATACCAGCGATGCGGGCTATGATATTAAGGGTGATTTTGATGGTGTAATGAACGACTTTGATCAGATTATTGGTTTAGATCGATTAAAAGTTATTCACTTAAATGACTCGAAAAATCCTCAAGGGGCGCACAAGGATCGCCATACCAACTTAGGATATGGTACGATTGGTTTCGATCGTTTGAATCAAATTGCCCACGATGAACGATTTGTTAACGTGCCAAAAATTATGGAGACGCCATACGTTGCCGTGGATCCTGAGAATAAGCCAAAGGATAAACGGGCACCATATGGCTACGAAATTGCCGAATTAAAAGCTGGCAAATTTAATGATCATCTTGTTAGTGACATTACACATGACCGTCCTTACGATGAATTTTTAAATTAATCGCATTTTTCTGAAATAAATCGGCTCGAATAATTGACGAAGGTCAAAGGTTTCTGTATACTTCTTTAAGGACAGTTAAGTGCAGAACGTACAAAACCGTTACTAAACGCTCGAAGGGAGGGGATTTCAAATGGCAAAGACAGTTGTTCGCAAGAACGAATCCTTAGATGATGCTCTCCGGCGTTTCAAACGGACCGTTTCGA
Source organism: Furfurilactobacillus milii (assembly GCF_021654115.1). Taxonomy (GTDB): domain Bacteria; phylum Bacillota; class Bacilli; order Lactobacillales; family Lactobacillaceae; genus Furfurilactobacillus; species Furfurilactobacillus milii. Next base: position 243,066 of record NZ_JAIWJF010000003.1, read on the forward strand.
AGAACGGGACCCTTCAAGAATACCGCAAACGGGAATTCTATGAAAAGCCAAGTGTTAAGCGTAAGCTTAAGTCAGAGGCTGCGCGTAAGCGTAAGAACAAGAAGAGTCGTTTCTAATTGTGAAAGTGAACGTCAGCTTAGGCTGGCGTTTTTTTCTGTCCAAGAAGCGGTATACTACACTCAGTGACTGAATAATTTGGAGGTATGAGGAATTATGGATTTGTTATCTCAATTGAATGAAGATTTGAAGACGGCCATGAAGGCACGCAACAAATTAGAATTAAACGTTATCCGTTCATTGAAGACGGGTGTTATGAACGAAAAGATTGAACTGGGTCACGATTTAACGCCAGACGAAGAAGTCGCAGTGGTTTCTCGTGGGTTAAAGCAGCGTAAGGAATCATTGACCGAATTTGAAAAGGCGGATCGTCAAGACTTGGCAGACGATACCAAAGCAGAGATTGCGATTGTTGAAAAATACATGCCCGCTCAAATGAGTGAAGATGAAATCAACAATGTTGTCAAAGAAACGGCGCAACAAGTTGGCGCAACAAGCAAGGCTGACTTTGGTAAGCTGATGGGTGCTGTGATGCCTAAAGTTAAGGGTAAGGCAGACGGTAAGTTGGTTAACCAGGCAGTTAAAAACCTGTTAAGTTAATTTCGTTTGTGCCCAGGTTACTGAACAAAGTTTATTGAAATGAGCAATTAATGGAATCCTTATTCTCATATTTGGGAATGAGGATTTTTTGGTTGTTTGGTCAAAAAGGGTGTTGTAATAACACTAGCCACAAGCATTACAGAATGTTTGTGCTGGTGGTCGATTATGATAAAATAGACATTGTACAGCGTTATCTAATTATGATCTAAAGATTTCAATGTGGTCATCTGCGATTTAACAATTAAACGATGATCATGGTTGACAGTATGGCGTAGTGAGCCAGTCTTTAGACATAAATCAAAAATAAAGTAAGGAACAGCAAAGGAGCGAAACATCTTTGGCAGAAAACCAGTTTGCATTTGAACGACAGTTCCGTTTGTCCACACCGGATTTAGAAGCTGGCCTAGTTGGCGCTAATGACGCCAATTTACGCTTGCTGGAGGAAGGCCTGAATGTTAATATTCACGCCTTTGGCGATACAATTACTGTATCCGGGGATGAAGAACAGTCCGTGGATCGCACAATTAAAATTATTGATAACCTGGTTCAGTTAATTAAAAGTGGCATTACGTTAAACAGTACCGATGTCGTGTCGGCCATGAAAATGGCAGAACGTGGTACATTGGAGTATTTTCAGGACTTGTACAAACAAACCTTGATTAAGGATGATCATGGACGGGCAATTCGGGTCAAAAACTATGGTCAACGGCAGTACGTTCAATCGATTAGCCATAACGACATTACGTTTGGTATTGGCCCAGCTGGGACGGGGAAAACTTTCTTGGCAGTGGTAATGGCCGTCGCCGCTCTGAAACGGGGGGATGTTGAAAAAATCATCCTAACGCGGCCCGCTGTTGAAGCCGGTGAAAGCCTTGGCTTTTTGCCTGGCGATTTAAAGGAAAAAGTTGATCCATATTTGCGCCCAATTTATGACGCACTTTATCAAATTCTTGGTTCAGAACATACACAACGTTTGTTAGACCGAGAAGTGATTGAAATTGCGCCGCTTGCTTATATGCGTGGTCGTACTTTAGATGCAGCGTTTGTCATTTTGGATGAGGCTCAAAATACGACTAATGCGCAGATGAAGATGTTCTTGACTCGTCTAGGGTTTGGCTCAAAGATGATTGTGAACGGGGACATTTCCCAAATTGACCTACCACGTGGGAAACATTCGGGACTGGTTGACGCTCAGAATTTGTTGCAAAACATTAACCACATTGGTTTTGTTTCGTTTAATGCAGATGATGTGGTTCGTCACCCAGTCGTTGCCAGCATCATTAACGCCTATGAAAACCAACCCACACAGGACTAAACTAATAATGTGTTAATCTACAGATACGGTCAGATAATCAAATTAACGGAGTGAAGAATAAACATGGATCTTGAGATAGTTGATCAAACGGAACAAGGCGTGCCTGAAGAACGCGTCACAATGGTTCGCGAAATCCTTGAATTTGCCGGGAAGACAATTAAATTACCAGAGAATACGGAAATGTCCTTAACATTCATGAACAATGAAGGAATTCGAAAGTTGAATCGCGACTATCGTGGTGTTGATAAAGCAACGGACGTGATTAGTTTTGCCATTGAAGAGGATCCAGACGACGAAGATGAGATTGTCATGGACGATGAGCTACGTCAGGAAATTCCGATGAATATTGGGGACATTATGATCTCCGTTGACAAAGTTGCTGACCAGGCGGAATACCTTGGGCACTCTTATGATCGCGAATTAGGTTTCTTAGCGGTTCATGGGTTTCTGCATTTAAACGGATACGATCACATGGAACCAGCTGATGAAAAAGTGATGTTTGATTTACAACGAAAGATCTTGGACGATTATGGCCTCACCAGATAAGCAACAAACAGAGAAGAATCATCATTTTATTCAGGCGTTTCATCACGCCATGGATGGGATTATTGGAACTATCCATAATGAACCTAACATGCGCTATCACCTTATTTTCGCGTTGGCGGCGCTATTGTGTGGTTTAATTTTGCAAATCACTCGAATGGACTGGCTATGGATTACATTGGCCATTTTCACCGTTATTCTGGCAGAATTTGCGAACACCATCGCTGAATCTCTGAGTGATTTAATCACGCATGGTCAGTTTGATCCGCTAGCTAAACAGGTTAAGGACGTTGCTGCTGGTGCGGTGGTGGTTGCCGCCTTGTTTGCAGTGATCACGGGCTTGCTCGTTTTTGGTCCGCGAATCTGGAGTTTGATTTTGAATTAAAAAACATGATGACGACACTAAAATGATCATCATGGTTAAGGAGAGCACTAAATGACGCAAGAACAACAAGCATTCCATTCCGGTTTTGTGGCGATTGTTGGACGACCAAATGTCGGCAAATCCACTTTTTTGAATCGTGTAATTGGTCAAAAAGTTGCGATTATGAGTAACGTAGCTCAGACCACCCGAAACAAGATACAGGGCATATACACGACGAATAGTGAACAGATTGTCTTTATTGATACGCCGGGCATTTTCAAACCATCGAGTAAGCTAGATGAATTTATGGTCAATTCGGCCATATCGACATTGAACGAGGTTGACGCTGTTTTGTTCATGGTTAATGCACAAGAAACACGTGGCGCGGGCGATAATTACATTATTGACCGATTAAAGGATATCCATAAGCCTGTTTACTTAGTGATTAACAAAATCGACCAGATTCATCCGGATAAATTGCTGAGCGTTTTAGAGCAGTATAAGGACGCCCTTTCATGGAAAGAGGTCTATCCAATTTCTGCTTTGCAAGGCAATAACGTGGATGAATTCTTGGGTCAGCTTTCCAAAGACTTACCAGAAGGACCGCAATACTATCCTGAGGACCAAATAACGGACCATCCGGAACGATTTGTTGTAGCAGAACTTGTTCGTGAGAAAGTTTTGCAATTGACTCGTGATGAAGTGCCGCACTCTGTGGCGGTAGAAGTTGAATCGATGAAACGTGAGTCACGTCCGGGAAAACGGGCCGATGGTCAGCCCAATGAACTGGTCCATATTGCAGCAACGATTATTGTTGATCGAACCTCACAAAAGGGCATTATTATTGGTAAAGGCGGCAAGATGTTGAAAGAAATCGGCTCGCGTGCGCGTGCTGATATCGAGCCACTGCTTGGCGATCGCGTCTATTTGGAATTATGGGTCAAGGTGGTTCAACACTGGCGGGACAAACCTTCCGCGCTAAGGGAATACGGTTATAAATCACAAGACTATTAGTGCATGTTTGAGTAGTAAGGCTGTGTTCTGTTCCAAAGGCTAATGACGACAAGGCACCTCATTCCCAGACTCGGGAATAGGGTGCTTTTGTATTATTGCTCAAACGAGTCTTTGTCGCCGGTCCATTCTGTGTTATTTTTCACTTTTACTTTCGAGTCATTTGGGGCACTAACATTGGCGACAACTGTACTTATTTTATGAGTTAGGAGGCGCAATGTGGCAACTTATCAGAACACGCAATTTCAAGGAATTGTGATGTATGCAAACGATTATCGAGAACGCGACCAATTGATTAAGATTTTTACCGGTGAGTATGGTAAGAAAATGTTCTTTATTAAAAATGGTAAACGCCGTGGCATGCGTCTCCATAGTGCTCTTTTGCCCTTTACGGTTGGGACGTATGTCGGCAATGTAAATGATCAAGGACTTAGTTTCATTAATGCGGCTAAAGAAACTGCGCAATTACAGCAGATTCGCGCTGACATCAATAAAAATGCGTATGCAACATATATTTTGGGACTGGTTGATGCAGCCTTTCGGGATGGTCAAATAGTGCCAGATTGGTTTATGAAGACTAAGAACGCGTTGACCCTTATTGATGACGGACTTGATGAACAAATCATAACTAATATTATTGAAATTCAATTGTTGCGGGCCTTCGGGGTTGCTCCTGAATTGCAACGATGTGCTGTTTGTGGTCGGACAGACTTGCCGTTTGACTACTCTGAAAAGTTTGGTGGGTTAATTTGTGCCAATCATTTTGACCAAGATAGTCATCGTCTACATTTGGATGCACGGACAATCTTTTATCTACGCCAATTTTCTGTTATCGATTTGGCCAAAATCACCACGATTAATGTATCACCAAGAACGAAGCGTGGATTGCGGCGAGTACTGGATTTAATTTACGAGAACAGCGTTGGGATTCATTTGCGTTCCAAACGATTTATTGACCAAATGGCGACGTGGGAAGATCAGTTAGCAGCTCGTGGTCAGCAGTTGAAACAGCGTCACCAGGCGGCGTTAAAGACTGATGACAAAAAGTCCGATCTGAGTACGAGTCAGGGTGTAAATGACGACATGTTAACGAGCTCTGATGAGCCAGAGCAACATACAGATTCTGAACAGCATTGACAATTTCTGGCATAATGCCTATGATTATGAGGTTGAACAAGTAAATAAACGTTAACAGCGATCGAAAAGGGTTATCGTGGTCATGGTCAGCGAACTGGGGATAGTGAAAGCTCAGTCATGGTTGCGATAGATTGGCATTTCGGGAGTTAACACCAACTAAGCTGCCTGATTTAATTCAGGAAGTAGGGTGGAACCGCGTAATTAATTCACGTCCCTACATCGACACATTTTGTGCTGATGTAGGGACGTTTTATTTTGAAGGGAGATCGTCATGGAAATTAAAAAAGATGAAAAACTTTCCGTGCAACAAATTATTTTGACCCTGCAGCAATATTGGGCTGCGCAAGGCTGCATGTTGATGCAAGCCTATGATACTGAAAAAGGGGCTGGTACGATGAGTCCTTACACATTTTTGCGGGCGATTGGACCAGAACCATGGAACGCCGCTTATGTGGAACCAAGTCGCCGACCAGCAGATGGTCGGTATGGTGAAAACCCTAACCGTTTGTACCAACATCATCAATTTCAAGTATTGATGAAACCAGCTCCCGAGAACATGCAAGAACTGTATTTGAACAGTTTGCGTGAACTTGGCATTGATCCCCTTGAACATGATATTCGCTTTGTTGAAGATAACTGGGAGAACCCGTCCATGGGTTGTGCCGGTGTTGGTTGGGAAGTTTGGCTTGATGGTATGGAAATCACCCAGTTTACGTATTTTCAAATCGTCGGTGGTCAGGAAATGAATCCGGTAGCCGCTGAAGTAACGTATGGTTTGGAACGACTTTCCTCGTATATTCAAGATGTCAACTCCGTGTTCGATTTGGAGTGGAGCGATGGCGTACTGTATGGTGACATTTTTAAAGAACCAGAGTACGAGCACAGTAAGTATTCCTTTGAAGAAAGCAACCAAGACATGCTCTTACACATGTTTGACGATTTCGAACGTGAAGCAAAAGCTAACCTGAGTAAGGGCCTTGTTCACCCAGCGTACGATTATATTTTGAAATGTTCACACACCTTCAATCTACTAGATGCCCGCGGCGCAGTTTCCGTAACTGAACGGGCCGGCTATCTAAGTCGTATTCGGAAGATGGCTCACAGCGTTGCCGTAGCCTTTATCAATGCACGTGCCAAACGTGGTTTTCCATTGATTAAAGACGACAAAGAGCGCGAGGCGGTCCTTGCTGATTGGCGGAAAAAGGAAGAAAAGAAAGCTGCTCGGGCGGCTAAGAAGAACGCAAAGGAGGCCAAATAATGGCACATCAATTTTTACTTGAAATTGGGTTGGAGGAAATTCCTGCTCACGTGGTGACACCAAGTATTGATCAATTGGTTGAACGCACAAAAAACTATTTGGCCGAACAACGGATAACGTTTGACAGCATCAAACCATTTTCCACACCACGGCGGTTAGCGTTACTGATTTCTGGTCTAGCTGATAAGCAACCAGATGTTGAAGAAGAAGTTAAGGGCCCGGCTAAACGGATTGCGCAGGATAAAGATGGCAACTGGACAAAAGCGGCTCAAGGTTTTGCTCGCGGGCAAGGTGCTAGTGTTGATGACATTATCTTTAAAGAATTAAAGGGTGAACAGTACGTTTATGTGCAAAAGCACGAAACTGGGCAAACTGTGAGTGAGGTTTTGACTGGCATGAAGGATGTCACCATGGCGATGACGTTCCCAACCATGATGAAGTGGGGCAGCTACAAGTTTCAATACATTCGCCCAATTCGTTGGTTGATTGCATTGCTGGACGATGAGGTTTTGCCATTCAGTATTCTCGACATCAGCACAGGTCGAACTAGTCAAGGTCATCGTTTCCTTGGACACGAAGTGGAAATTGCACGGCCGGCAGATTATGAAGAAGCCCTGACAAGTCAGTTTGTTATCGCAGACGCCGCCAAACGTAAGACTAAAATTCGTCAACAAATTCAAGCACTTGCGACGGAACACAACTGGACGATTGATATTGATGAGGACTTACTGGAAGAAGTTAACAACCTAGTTGAATGGCCAACGGCGTTTGCTGGTCACTTTGATGCTAAATACCTCACAATCCCGGATGAGGTTTTGATTACTTCAATGAAGGATCATCAACGTTTCTTCTACGTGCGTGACGAGAATGGCAAGTTGTTGCCAAACTTTGTTTCGGTGCGTAACGGGAATGATCAGCACTTGGACAACGTGATTGCTGGGAATGAAAAAGTGCTAACTGCCCGTTTGGAAGATGCGATGTTCTTCTATGAGGAAGATCAAAAGCATGACATCGACTTTTATGTGAATAAGCTGAAGTCGGTTAGTTTCCACGACAAGATTGGTTCCATGACTGAACACATGAAGCGGACTGGCATTATTGCTAATTTGATTGGCCAACGTGTTGGCCTTAGTGAAACCGAGTTAGCAGATCTACAGCGAGCAAGTGAGATTTACAAGTTTGACTTGGTAACTGGCATGGTAGGCGAATTTGCCGAGTTGCAGGGCGTTATGGGCGAAAAGTATGCCTTACTGTTTGGCGAGAAACCGGCAGTTGCACAAGCTATTCGTGAACACTACATGCCTGTTTCAGCTGATGGTAGTTTGCCACAATCTAACGTTGGCGCAGCTTTGGCGATTGCAGACAAGTACGATAGTATCACTGCGTTCTTTGTAGCCGACATGATCCCTAATGGTTCTAACGACCCGTATGCTTTACGGCGTCAGGCGTTTGGTATTGTACGGATCCTGCGCGATCGGAAATGGCACTTGCCGTTGTTGAAGATGGGGCAAGACTTTGAAATTGCGCTGTCCAATAAGCACGTTGAATTCAATCCAGAGCTAACCGCTAACTTAGCTTCTAGCCGCAAACGGATTCAAGAATTCATGAACGACCGGGTCCGTCAATGGTTTGCTGGCCAGCATGTTCGTCATGATATTGTGGATGCTGTCACGAGCGCTGACACCACAGATGTTGTGAACATGTTGGATGATGCGGCCGCATTAGTGGCCCATGTGGATGATAGCAATTTCAAGGATGCCATTGAAGCATTAACGCGGGTTGCCCGATTAACGAAACAAGATCTGTTGGACGCACCATCGCTGCCAGTTGATCCTAAATTGTTTGAAAACGATGCAGAACAAAAACTGTATGACGGTGTTAATGATGTTAAGGCTCATTTCGATGACCGGACGCCAGAGCAAAACTACCAGGCATTGGCTGATTTGCAACCAGTTATCGATGCTTACTTTGAAGCCAATATGGTTATGGATGATAACGAAGCCATTCGGCGTAACCGTTTGAATCAACTCGCGCAACTCACGAAACTTACCATTCACCTTGGTGATCTTAAGCAATTGATCGTTAAATAGTTGGTTGGCACCTTACGCTTCCGGTTGTCCACATTGATACGCTCGCCGTGGGACCGGTTCGAGTCTCCTGAAAACCGGAGTCTTTCACCTCGCCGCCAAGCCTCGTGAAACCCCGAGTCTCGGCGACCGTCCGTGATGTAAATTCGAGAGAACCATTCGAATTAACATCACTTTCACGGCTCGGTATCAATGTTGACGCCCTCAAGCTCACATAATGAGCGACAGGATGCTGGCAAAGCACACCTGTGGCACTCATGGATAGCTTTAACCACTTGAATGGAAAGAGTGAAGGCGAGCAGAGACAGAGTTTCCGTGTCGGCAACACTAAATGGGGTGGGTTTACCCATTTAGTGTTGCAGGATGACTTATGAGACGTGGGCTTCGGCTCATAATCAAGGTTGAAAACCGTGTTTTGTGCGGGTTGAGACCGGTCCCACGGAAACGACGTCTCTGGTCGACGTAACGACATTCAGCACATTGACTTATGGTGATGAAATAGAGTTAACTGTTGTTGATAATTTGAATAGTAGTTGATTGAACCGGGAAGAAAAAATTGTCCTGTCAATCAGCTGCTATTTTTATTTAGTACTATACTAAACGTGAGAAATATTTAATTTGAAACCGTTAGATTGCGGTTTGGGAGTGGTAAGCAATGGCATTACAGCTGAAACGAATTTACGAAGCACCAGCTGCCAGCGATGGGCAACGAATCTTTGTCGATCGGTTGTGGGCACGTGGCATCAGTAAGGAACGGGCGGCATTAACCGACTGGGACAAGGAGATTGCGCCATCCGCAGAATTGCGAAAACAGTTTGGTCATGATCCTGAAAAGTTTCCGGCTTTTAAACGTGAATATGAACGGGAACTTGCAACTAATGAGATGACGAATGCCTTTATTGAAAAGATTCGGGCAGGATTAGCAGCGGGTAACGTGACGCTGTTGTTTGGTGCTAAGGATGAGGAGCATAATAATGCAGTCGTGCTCAAGGAATTCATTGAAGCGCGCTTGACAAAATAATTTAATAACTGGGCACTAAAATACACGAATTCAAATACTGTACATTGCTGTCAAAGCGTGTATAATACTCATTGTGTGTAATTGGGCTCAATTTTAGTCGCATTTTTTGTCTCGCGAAACTTAACGTTCACGATGTCGGAAGGTGCGTCTTTTTACGCTCAATAGGCCAGGCTTCAGCACTGGAGGTGATGTTGTGGCAATGAGAATTCCAGAGGATGTCATCGAAAACGTTCGCAGTTCAGTGAATATTGCGGACGTAGTAGGTCAGTATGTACAGTTAAAAAAATCCGGTAAAAATTTGTTTGGCTTGTGTCCATTTCATGAAGAAAAGACACCGTCATTTTCGGTTAACGAAGAAAAACAAATTTTCCACTGCTTTAGTTGTGGTCGTGGCGGTAACGTGTTTAAGTTCTTAATGGAACTGAATAACATCAGTTTTCCCGAAGCAGTCCTTCAAGTAGCTGATGATGCCAACATCACCATTGCTGACGAGTATAAGCAGACTGAAAGTAGCCCGGTTAATTCTGAGTTTGGACAGTTAATTGGCTTATACGAGGATGCTGCTAAACTTTATCATCATGTGTTAATGAACACGCAGGTTGGTGAAGAAGCACTGGATTATTTGCATAAACGTGGACTGGACGATGATACGATCAACACGTTTGACATTGGCTTTGCACCTGCCGAAGGGCTATTGAAACCCTTCTTTGAAGAGCGTCACGTTGATTATCAAACATTGCGTAGTTCTGGATTGTTCATTGAGAACCAGGATGGGCAATTGCGTGATCGTTTTAGTAACCGAGTGATGTTTACGATTCGTAACGCTAGTGGCAAGGTGATCGCTTTTTCAGGTCGCTTGTTGCATAAGGATCCAGATGCGCCAAAATATTTGAATAGTCCAGAAACGAAGATTTTTCATAAGAGTGATACGTTATTTAATTTTGACCTAGCTCGCCGTGAGATTCGTAAGGCGGACGCTGTCATTTTGTTTGAAGGGTTTATGGACGTTATTGCAGCCTATTCTGCTGGGGTAAAGAACGGCATTGCTTCCATGGGAACTAGCTTAACCACCGATCAGATTGGCATTTTGCAGCGTGTGACTAACACCTTGTATGTTTCGTATGACGGTGATGATGCAGGTCAAAACGCAACTCACCGGGCGCTGTCGCTAATTAGTGGTCAAAGCAATATGGATTTAGGTGTTGTGCAAATGCCTGAAGGCCTGGATCCAGATGAATACTTGCGAAAGTATGACGCTGAACACTTCCGGGCGGTTTACGAAGGTGCCAAGGAAACGCCCGTTGGGTTTGCGTTACGCTATTTAGCGCGTGGACGTAATCTTGATAATCAAAGTGATCAGTTGACTTACCTGAATGAAGTGTTAAAGATTGTCGCTGGTGTCCACTCGCCAGTTGAGCAGGATTTATATCTGAATCAACTGGTGGATCGCTTTGGTGTTGATAAGGCTAGTTTAAAAGAGCAACTGGCTGACATTCGTCAAACACAGACGTCAACCGTTGTTCCTGGCGAACAGCCGGCCACACCGTTGCCGAGTACGCCGACACCAGTGAAGCAGCTAGTGCGTGAGCCGGCGCACTTAGATCGCATTGAACGTGCAGAACGATTATTGTTGCATCGCATGTTAATTGATCAGAGCGTTTGGCTACACGTCACGGCTAATCAGGATTTTCATTTCGTCCATGACCAGTATCAAACATTGTTTTTAATGGCTCAGGGATTCAAACAAACGCACGCTGATGTTCAAATTGCGGCATTCTTGGATTACGTCAACGATGATGAGTTACAACATACATTGATTGATATCACAGAGCAGCCCAATGTTGACCGGGATGATATGACCGATGTGAATGATTGTATGCACATCATCATGAATCAAGCGCCTATTGAGGAGCAGATTCGGCAGAAGAACATTGCCATGATTGAGGCCAAGCGATTGAATAATCATGACCTCCAAAATCAGCTAACCTTGGAATTAGTTAATTTGTACAAGCAAAAGCAGGCGATGAAAAATGCTTGATAATTCTATTAATCGGTGTAAACTTATTTATTTGTCGGATTGTGAATACTAAGGGGGACCTTGCATGTCTGAAAAGAAAACAACATCTACAAAAGATTTTGATGAAAAGAAGTACAAAACAGCAGTTAACGCATTAATTAAGAACCGTAAGAAGGCTAAAGAAGTCCGTTATGATGAATTACAAACGGAACTGGTTAAGCCATTTGCGTTGGACGCCGACAAAATTGATGATTTAATGCAAAAAGTTGAGGATGCTGGTATCAGCATCGTTGATGAAAATGGTGACCCCTCTGAACATGCCTTAAAGAACAAAAAGAGTAGTGTTACGACTAAGGAATTAAAGGCTAGTGATGCAGCACCATCCGGAGTTAAAATCAATGATCCGGTACGGATGTACCTGAAGGAAATTGGTCGTGTTTCTCTGTTATCTGCCGATGAAGAAGTTGCCTTGGCTCTGCGAATTGAGCAAGGTGACGAATCAGCTAAGCAAGAATTGGCTGAAGCTAACTTACGGCTGGTCGTCTCAATTGCTAAGCGATACGTTGGCCGGGGTATGCAGTTCCTTGATTTAATTCAAGAAGGTAATATGGGACTGATGAAGGCCGTTGAAAAGTTTGATTACCGCAAAGGATTTAAATTTTCAACGTATGCCACTTGGTGGATTCGTCAGGCCATTACCCGTGCGATTGCTGACCAGGCACGGACAATTCGGATTCCCGTTCACATGGTTGAAACAATCAACAAATTGATTCGGATTCAACGTCAATTACTTCAAGACTTAGGTCGTGAACCAATTCCTGAAGAAATTGGTGCTGAAATGGATATGCCAACGGAAAAAGTTCGTGAAATCTTGAAGATTGCGCAAGAACCTGTTTCTTTGGAAACACCAATTGGTGAAGAGGATGACTCTCACTTAGGTGATTTCATTGAAGACCAGGATGCAACTTCACCAGCTGACCACGCAGCCTATGAACTGCTGAAGGAACAGTTGGAAAGCGTTTTGGATACGTTAACTGACCGTGAGGAAAATGTGCTTCGTTTGCGTTTTGGGTTGGACGATGGCCGGACCCGGACTTTGGAAGAAGTTGGTAAGGTATTTGGTGTTACGCGTGAACGAATTCGTCAGATTGAAGCGAAGGCTTTACGTAAGTTACGCCACCCAAGTCGTTCTAAGCAATTGAAGGATTTTTTGGAATAGTCAAGGCGTCACTAAGATTAGTAGTATAGGCAAGTCAATTGTAATGAGCCTATTTCGAAAAGTTTAAATATAATTAGATTTGTAATGCATTCATGATCAATTTTTAAAATTGACTATGGATGCTTTTTTTAGTTTGAAAAATAGTCAGTAGGCTATCTGACGATAAAGTTCTGCAAAAATTCTGCAACTGGCGTGAAGTGATTGGTATACTGGTAGTAAAGACAGCGGATGCACCGGCGACGATTGTTACGTCATGAATCGCTTTTAGTTCTAATAATCGGTGCACAAGAGGAGGATACATGGACGCGGATCATTTATCAAAACGACTGGCTGCTGTGGCGGCCTACGTGCCTGTCAATTCACGCATGGCTGATATTGGCTCAGATCATGCTTACTTACCAGTTTATCTGGCCAAACGCCAACAAATTTCGTATGCGGTGGCAGGAGAGGTTGTTGACGGACCGTTTGAAAATGCCAAAACGGAGATTGCCAACCAGAATTTGACCGAGCGGATTGATGCTCGTCTGGGAGACGGGGTAACGGTGCTTAAACCCGACGATAACATTGACACGATTGTCATTGCGGGGATGGGTGGCACACTAATCAGTGACATTCTGGAGCGCGGTTGGCAACAACTGACTGGCAACGAATTACTCGTGTTACAGCCAAACGTCGGTGAATATCACTTACGTAAATGGCTGGCCGCCCATGCCTATCAAATTACGGCTGAGCAAATTTTAAAGGATGATGGGCACATTTATGAAATTATGGTGGCCCACAAGGTCAAGGAGCCGTTTTCACTAAATGAACTGGATGCACGTTTTGGGCACTTTTTACTCGCCAAGCCCAATGCTGCGTTTGTCGAAAAATGGCAGCATGAGCAGCAGCGGAACGCACACGTATTAGCGTCACTAAATCATGCAGCAAACGTACCCGTTGCTAAACAGCAGGAATTGCAACATGAACAGCAACTAATTGAGGAGGTCCTACAAGATGCAAGCACAAACCTTAATTGAGCAATTCGAAAAGTTTGCACCACTTCGTTATCGCGAAGCCGGTGATCCAACTGGTTTTCAAATCGGTAGTCGACAGGCAGAAATTCATAAAGTTTTGGTGACTTTAGACGTTCGGCCCGAGGTTGTTGATGAAGCGATTGCCGAACACGCTGATTTTATTTTTGCCCATCATCCAGTTATGTTTCGACCTGCTAAAAATCTTGATTTTGATGCCGATCCACAGCTAGCGATGTACGGCAAAATCATTGCTAATCACATTACTGTGTACGCTGCTCACACTAATTTGGATAACGCTCCAGGTGGTATGAATGACTGGCTTGCTGAGCAATTGCAACTGGAGCACGTTCAGTCATGGCTACCTAATCCTGACGCGCCTGAGGTATCAATGGGTCGGGTCGGTGAGCTAGCAGAGCCGATGTCAATGCAAGCATTCGCTGAGTATTGCAAAACGCAATTTAAAATCGGCGGTTTGCGGTTGCTTTCACATGAACAAACCAAACAAGTTAGCAAAGTTGCCATTTTAGGTGGTGACGGTGGCAAATTCTTCCGTGAAGCACAGGCAACGGGTGCCGATGTCTATGTTACGGGCGACGTTTACTATCATACTGGACATGACATGCTGGCATCCGGTTTGTCTGTGGTGGACCCAGGACATCACATTGAAGCTGTTTGCATCCCCAAGTTGGCATCCATGTTCCGTCAGTGGTCTACACAATATCAATGGCATCTCGATGTTTTAGAATCAAAACCTAATACGGATCCCTTTACTTTTGTGTAAGCGTGCCGAATCAGGTAGACTTGTTTTGAGGATGTTTGAACTTTATTTTAGAAAATAGGAGCGTGACAGTTGTGGCACAATATGAAACCTTGCTTTCGCGGTTTATCGGTTATGTAAAGGTCAATACGAGATCGGATCCAGATTCAACAACCATTCCTTCTTCGCCTAGGGAAGTAAACTTTTTAAAGTCGATTGCTGAGGAACTAACTGAACTCGGACTATCGGATATCAAAACGGATCCTAACAGTGGTTATGTAACTGCTGTTCTACCAGCTAACGACGGCGGCAACACAGCACCAATTGGCTTTTTAGCACACATTGATACTGCGGATTTTAATGCAGAAAACATCACACCCAACATTGTTAAGAACTATGATGGTCAATCAGACATTAAACTTAGTGATGATGGTCAGTGGACATTAAAGCCTAGCGAATTTCCAGCATTGCACAATTACACCGATGACACATTAATTACAACTGACGGTACAACACTTTTGGGTGCCGACGATAAAGCTGGTGTGGCAGAAATTATGACGGCCATGGAGTACTTGCTTAATCATCCAGACGTTAAGCATGGTGAGATTCATGTTGGCTTTGGTCCAGATGAAGAAATCGGTACTGGTGCGGATCACTTTGATGCTAAGGGCTTCGGCGTTAAGTATGCCTACACGGTTGATGGCGGTCCATTAGGTGAATTGGAATACGAGACGTTTAATGCTGCACAGGCAGTTGTAACTATTCAAGGGAAAGATGTTCACACGGCTACTGCTAAAGGCGTTATGCAAAACGCACTTCAAATTGGTATTGATTTCCATAATCAATTACCTGCAAGTGACCGTCCAGAAAACACTGAGGGTCGGGAAGGCTTCTTCCACTTGTACAAAATGACAGGGACCGTTGATCAAGCTCAATTAACGTACATTATTCGTGATCACGATCGTCAGAAGTTTGAAGACCGTAAACAACAAATGCGCGATATTGCTGATAAGCTCAATGCTACCCTAGATGAACCGCGGGTTAAATTGGTGCTGACGGACCAGTATTACAATATGCGTGAAGTGCTTGAAAAAGACATGACACCGGTTGAACTGGCTAAAAAGGCCATGACTGATTTAGATATCGAACCTGTTATTTACCCGGTTCGTGGTGGAACAGATGGCTCCAAAATTTCATTCATGGGTGTGCCAACGCCGAACTTGTTTGCTGGTGGTGAGAACATGCACAGCCGTTATGAATATGTTTCTCTGCAAACTATGGAACGTGCTGTTGATGTGATCTTGAAAATTACTGAACTCAATCGGCAGGCTTAAGAAGCGGTAACCATTATTTGTCGCACAAAATAAAACGACCCCAACAGATACATCTGTTAGGATCGTTTTTATTATCTATCGTGTGCGATGCTGGTTAGCAACCTGCGACAACGATTATGATTGACTTGCTTCATCAGCATTAGCCGCTGGTTTGTCGGCCATCATGTGTGTTGCGACTGAAGTCACAAGGCAGACGATGGCGGCAACGATGCCAATTTCAAAACTGTTATATTGCAGCAATTCTAGTTGCCCACCAATATAACCAATGACCTCGCCCCAGATGAAGCCCCAAAAGATTACAGTTAAGTAACGCATATTGTGACCACCTTTCATATCACTAGTAGTTTAACACTCTGACTACTGATTTCAATAAACTTTCATTCGCGAATACGGATAATTTTGGCGGGTTTTGTTATAATATGAAAGACGAACAAACGTTTGAATATGAAACTTAATCGATTATTCAATGAAAGGGGGATGCTTGTGTCTTCGGAGACTGAAATTGAGGCAGCAACGGTACCGTTATCTCGCGAAATAAATGGTCTCGTGCCATTATCCGTTATCAGTAGTTATAGTCTATTGCAAAGCCCAACAAGAGTTACAGAACTCGTGCAAACGGCAAAACAGCGAGGGTATCAGGCAGTTGCACTGACTGACATTAATGTGTTGTATGGCGTTGTTGATTTTTTTAATGCTGCGCGAAAAGCTGGCATCAAACCATTAATTGGGCTGACAATCGAACTAACCAGCGAAGTCACTGAGCCAGCAACCAATGACCAGACGATGCCATCCACAAAGCAGAATGCACTGCCAACATTCCCATTAACTTTGATTGCTAAAAATGAACATGGCTATCAAAATCTAATTCAAATTTCGTCAGCAAAGATGACCCGCGAAGAACGTGATCCTTTAAAAATTGACGACATCAGTGATTGGTTGTCCGATTTGGTCATTATTAATGGATTACAAAGCGAAATTGGCCGACTAGCCAGTACGGGACAACAAAACGCGGCGGCGCAACTCATGACACGACTGCAAAAGACTGCCAATGACACGGTATATCTTGGCGTGAGTGATCAACAATCAAGAGCGACAATCGACACGCTTCAACAATTTGCGGATCAGAATCATTGTCGATTAGTGGCTGTCAATGATGTTCGCTATTTGAATCCCGATGATAGTTTTAAGACTAGTGTGATGACGTCGATTAGTAGTGGAGAACAGATCACTAATTTAGGCGCTGTAAGTCAGCAGACAGGTCCTTGGTATCTTCGTGAGGCTGTGCCGTTAGCCAATCACTATCATGAATTGGGACTGGATGAGGCCGTTCGGGAAACGAGTCAAATTGCTAACATCGCAACGGTTGATTTCACGTTTCAAGCCCCACAATTACCACATTTCAAGACGCCCAATCATGAACCAGCAGCGGATTATTTGAGACAATTGTGTGCTGCTGGCTTGACCAAACGTTTAGGCGAAGATAATCCACTAGCGGATCGGTATCAACAAAGGTTGACCCACGAGCTGACCGTTATCCATCAGTTAGGCTTTGACGATTATTTTCTAATTGTCTGGGACGTGATGAACTATGCTCATGAACATCACATTACTACCGGTCCTGGTCGTGGCTCGGCGGCTGGGTCCTTGGTTGCTTATGTACTAGCCATTACAGAAGTTGATCCATTAACATATGATTTACTGTTTGAACGGTTTTTGAATGATCAGCGAGCTCAGATGCCCGATATTGATTTGGATATTCCGGACGACAAACGTGATGAACTGTTGCTGTATGTGCGTGATCGATATGGCGCCGATAAAGTTGGTCAGATCATTACATTTGGTACCCTTGGTGCTAAGCAGGTCATTCGTGACGTTGGCCGTGTATTTGGTTTGTCCACTTTCCAAATGGCGGAATGGAGCCGGACGATTCCCGGTGGTTTAGGTGTGACGTTGGCCAGCGCACAACGTGATTCACAGCCATTACGTAATCTAATCGCGGACAGTGGTGTCAACTCGTTACTGTTTGAAACAGCCATGGCGTTGGAAGGCTTGCCACGGCACACGTCCACACATGCTGCCGGTGTTGTCTTAAGTGATCAGCCATTAACGGATATTGTCCCGGTTCAATCAGGTTCTGAAGGCCTGCTCGTAGCCCAATTTCCTAAAAATACCGTTGAAGCGCTAGGGCTGCTTAAGATGGATTTTCTTGGACTCCGCAATTTAACTATTTTAGCGAATACATTAGTAGAGATTGAGACAACGACGGGCAAAAAGCTTCAAGTTAACGATATACCGTTAAACGATAGTGCCACACTGTCCTTGTTTCAAAAAGGTGATACAAATGGTGTCTTTCAGTTTGAGTCAAGCGGCATTAAAAATGTCTTACGTCAATTGCATCCGGAAACCTTTGAATTAGTGGTCGCGGTTAACGCACTTTATCGACCTGGACCGATGGAAAACATCGATCACTTTATTGCCCGTAAAAAGGGCAAGGAACCAGTCACGTATCCGGCCCAGGCGTTGGAACCAATTTTAGGACCAACATTTGGCATCATTGTTTATCAAGAACAGGTTATGCGAGTCGCCTCAGTTATGGGCGGTTTCTCATTAGGTAAGGCCGATATTCTTCGCCGTGCCATGAGTAAAAAAGATCATCATAAGATTGATGCACTTCGTACCGAGTTTATTGAGGGTGCGGTGGCTAACAAATTTACGCAAGCCGTTGCCGTTCAGGTCTATGACTATATTGAAAATTTTGCATCTTATGGTTTTAACCGATCACATGCCGTTGCCTACAGCAAAATGGCGTTTGAACTCGCTTATCTAAAAGTGCATCATCCGGGTGCCTTTTTTACAGCACTACTTAATTCTGTGCTGGGTAATCCAACAAAAACGAAATTATATTTGTTAGAGGCAAAACAACATGGCGTCAATGTAGCAGCGCCCAACGTTAACGTCAGTCAGACGGGATTCTCACTGGTAAACGGGCAAATCGTGTTTGGACTTAGTGACATTAAAGGTGTGCGTCGAGATTTTGTTGCCAATATCTTGGCATTGCGGCAAAAAAACGGTGCATTTAAAGACTTAGAAACATTTGTCAACGCTATTGACCCACAGTTTCGGAAAACGGACGTCTTAACTGCCATGATCTATGCTGGTAGCTTTGACAGTTTTGGCTTAAACAGAGCTGAGCTGTTGGACCTGTTGCCACGTGTGATTTCTGGTGCTCAGGTTAGTATCGATCTGTTCGAATCCAACCTGGGGCTTAAACCTAAGGTTGAGCACCGCCATGATTTGTCTTTGAAAGAAAAATTAAGTCACGAGGCCGAAGTACTTGGCGCTTATGTATCTGGTCACCCGGTAGAACAGTACACAGGGCTCAGCCAACAACTGAATGCAACACCAATTGTCGATGTTGCGGTTGGCCAGGTGACAACCGTTATTCTGTACACGAGTCGGATTCGTGAAATAAGAACTAAAAAAGGTGACCGAATGGCGTTTGTCAGCGGGAACGATCCGTCTGGAGAATTGTCGATTACCGTCTTCCCACGACTTTATAAAGAAGTTAGCGAATGGCTGGCGCCTGAGCAGGTCGTTGTTGTGACCGGTAAAATTGATACGGGTCGCCAACTGGAAATCGTAGCGGATCGGCTTCAATTGGCCAAAACAGTTCAGGAGCAAGGTGCACATCAGCAATCCCGGCAAAACGCGCAAGTGAATGGTGAATCCAATACGCGGTCGAATAATCCTACTCAAGCAGCAACGAAGCCACAGGCGCAAGCTGCGCCAATTGGCACTTGGTATTTACAACTGACCGAGGCAAACATTGCTGCTGGTGCAGAGAACGACTTTCGTCAGCAAATGGTCAGCTTACGCGGAAATAATCCGGTAATTTTGCATAATCAAGTTGATAATCGGACAGTTAAACTGGCTTCAGCATTTAATTTAGCGGCTACGGCACAAGCTCGAAATCAATTGATCGGGATTTTTGGTGACGGCAATGTCGTTTTTCGGCGAAATCAGACATAAATGTTTAAACTGTCTTCAACAAAATGAAAAACCGGTGTGGGTTTTCATGAATATTTATGAAAACTCATGAAAAGGGCGACAACGACATTTTAAAAGTGTTAAACTAATATCGTATTTAAGGGAACAATAACGTTCTCAAAAAAGCCACTCTGTGGCACAAACTCAAAGGGAGAGATTTTTGTTATGAAAAAAACTAAAATCGTTAGCACGCTTGGACCAGCCAGCTCAGACGTTGATACGATCGTTAAGCTGATTGAAGCAGGCGCCAACGTTTTCCGTTTTAACTTTTCTCACGGAGATCATGAAGAACACCTTGGCCGTTTAAACAACGTCCATGAAGCTGAAAAGATTACTGGCAAGACTGTTGGTATCATGCTTGATACTAAGGGTGCTGAAATCCGGACAACGGTTCAAAAAGATGGCAAGATCGAATACAAGACTGGTGACAAGGTTCGTATCTCAATGGACGACTCCATTGAAGGTACACACGACAAGATTGCCGTTACCTACCCTGGCTTATACGATGATGTTCATGTTGGTGGTCACGTACTGTTTGATGATGGTTTGATCGACATGAAGATTGACGAAAAAGACGATGCTAACAAAGAATTAGTAACCACTGTTCAAAACAATGGGATGCTCGGTTCTCGTAAGGGTGTTAACGCACCTGGTGTTTCCATCAACTTGCCTGGGATCACTGAAAAGGATTCCTCAGACATTCGTTTTGGTTTGGATCATGAAATCAACTTCATCGCCGCTTCATTCGTACGTAAAGCGCAAGATGTTCTGGACATTCGTGCTCTGCTTGAAGAAAAGAACATGCAACATGTTCAAATCTTCCCTAAGATTGAATCTCAAGAAGGTATCGACAACTTCGACGAAATTCTTGAAGTCTCAGATGGTTTGATGGTTGCCCGTGGTGACATGGGTGTTGAAATTCCTGCCGAAAATGTGCCATTGGTACAGAAGGAATTGATCCGTCGTTGTAACGAATTGGGCAAGCCAGTTATCACTGCTACCCAAATGTTGGATTCAATGCAAGAAAACCCACGTCCTACACGTGCCGAAGCATCTGATGTTGCTAATGCCGTATTTGATGGTACTGACGCAACCATGTTATCTGGTGAATCTGCTAACGGTGATTACCCAGTAGAATCTGTTGCAACGATGAACCGGATCGACATCAAGGCTGAAAATGACTTGAGTGTTGATGGTCATGCTGTTCACAACTTCGATACTTCAGATGTTACAGAAGCTGTTGCTGCTGCTGTTGCCCGTACTGCAAGTAACTTGCACGTTAAGACAATCGTTGCTGCTACTGCTTCGGGTCACACTGCACGGATGATCAGCAAGTACCGTCCAAACGCCGACATCCTTGCCGTTACGTTTGACGAACGCACTCAACGCGGTTTGATGATCAACTGGGGTGTTTACCCAGTTATCGACACTGCCCCAGCAAGCACTGATGACATGTTCGCATTAGCTAAGAAACGTGTTGTTGAAGAAGGCCTAGCTGAAAAGGGTGACACGATCTTAGTTACTGCCGGCGTACCAGTTGGTACAAAGGGTACAACTAACATCATGCGTGTTATGCGGATCGACTAATTTTAAAAAGAATTCGTTTAAGGCTGCTGACGTTTGTCGGCGGCCTTTTTCTTTCTTAAATTGCAGGTCTTTCTGGGCGGATGTCGCTTGCGATTAAGCTTTCTGCTATAATGGACAAAATGAAATTACCGATTTGGAGGCAGTTATGCACGATTTATTAGGCCGTGTGATTGAAACAAAGGTCACTGATCAAAACGAAGATTATTACATCGTTCAATGTGAGGGATTTTCGTTTCAATTTGATAAAAAAGAAGCAGATCATAAGCTGGGGATAGGTGCTCAGGTTACTGGCTTTGCTTACGAAAATGAGGATCATGATTACCAGATTTCAACAACGATTCCAAAGTCACAGGTTGGTCACTATGCGTTTGGGACAGTTGTTCGGTCCGCACACGGCCTGGGCGTGTTTGTGGACGTTGGTTTGCCTAACAAAGATTTTGTCGTTTCGGTGGACGAATTACCGACGATTGACGGGTTGATGCCTCAAAAGGGCGATCGTTTGATGGTTAGCCTTGTCGTCGATGCTAAAAATCGTTTGTGGGCACACCTAGCTGATTCTGAGATTTTTACTGCTATCAGTCGCCGGGCGACAACTGCAGACAGAAATCATGACTTAACAGCAACGGTATACCGATTAAAACTAGCTGGTACTTTAGTTATAACTGACGATTATTATCTCGGGTTCGTTCATCCTTCAGAGCGTGATCACGAACCACGACTAGGGGAACAAGTACATGGCCGTGTTATTGGTGTGCGCCCTGATGGTGGGCTGAACATCTCACTGAAGCCGCGAGCTTATCAGGCAATTAGTGAGGATGCTGCGCAACTATTGGCAACACTTGGTCATGAAGCAAGTCATACGTTACCCTTTACAGATAAAAGTAACCCTGATGCCATCAAGGCGTATTTTGGGATTAGTAAGGGACAGTTCAAACGAGCCGTGGGTCATTTACTCAAAGCTCGTTACATTGAACAGAGCGCAGATGGCATTACGTTAACGGAGACCGGTGTTAAAGTAGCAAATGAGCAATGAAAAAGAAATTCCAACCGCGATTTTGGACCCGATGGACGACTATTTGACCTATATTAAAGTTGAACGTGGTTTGTCCAAGAATAGCATTATTAGTTACAAACAGGATATTCAGGCATTTAGCCAGTTTATTGTGGAGCAAGGGCTCACTAGTCTTAAGCAGGTGGATCGTTACGTGATCCTGAATTATCTGCAAATTGAAGATCAAGCTCATAAAGCGCGTAACACGGTTATTCACAGTGTTTCAAGTCTGCGGAAATACTTTTTGTTTTTGACGCGGGACAGGTATGTTGATGAAAATCCGATGTTGAAAATTGATTCACCAAAACGTGCTCGGCATTTGCCACAAGTTTTGACGGTTGAAGAAGTTGACCGGTTATTAGCTGTTCCAGATGTCAGCAAACCACTGGGAATTCGTGATCGTACCTTACTCGAAGTCATGTACGCAACTGGCATGCGAGTCAGTGAAGTGGTTAATCTGACTGGGAATAATTTACATTTAGATCTCGGGTTTATTCAAACTGTTGGTAAGGGTGACAAGGAACGTATCATTCCAATTGGTGATCTTGCGACAGAGTGGCTAACATCGTACATGAACACTGTGCGTCCGAAACTAGTTCATGGACAGCCAACAACGGCGATTTTTGTTAATGCTCACGGCCGTCAACTTACGCGTCAAGGTGTTTGGAAAAACCTAAAAGCGATGGTTAAAAGCGCTGGAATTAAGAAAGATGTGACACCGCATACGTTACGCCATTCGTTTGCCACACACATCTTGGAAAATGGCGCTGATTTAAGGGTGGTTCAGGAACTACTGGGCCATGCGGATATTTCAACGACACAGATTTATACTCATATTTCTAAGCAACGGTTAACAGAGGTTTATAAAAAGGCTCATCCGCGAGCATAACTCAATTGATAGCGGAATAAAGAAATGTTGGAAAGGGGACGAAGTCATGCTAGTTAAATACCGTGATGATTATGAAAAAACAACCATGGGATTGCTGTCTTTCTTGCCGGACTTTCACAACATGAAGCATCTAAAAGCAGAAATGGCTTGGTATACTGACGGCAGTGGTCGGCAAATGTATCTATGGCGAAACGACCACAACCAGTTTACTGGCGTCGTGGGGTTTGAATTGGAAGATCAGTTTGTGCTCATTCGATTACTTGTTCTGTCACCTCAAGAACGTAATGATAGTACTAGAAAGGCCATTTTAGACGCCGTTGCAGAATTATTTCCTGAAAAACGGATCATGGGCACCATTGCTACTACGCCAATGATTATGCGGTGGAGGAATATTGATGGGCGCTAATGCGACAGACACTCGTAAATCATGGCCTGGGCAACGTGCTCACGATCGGGAGGCAGAAGTCAATTTAGCGTTAGCAAACCAGCCAACGATTAAAATTGCTGACTTCGAGGGGCCGTTAGATTTATTATTGCATCTGATTCGCAGTTCAGAAATGGATATTTATGACATTCAAATCTCTGCAATCACCTCGCAATATTTAAAATATTTACATCAAATGCAAAACATGAAGCTGGATGTCGCAGGCGAATACTTTGTCATGGCGGCGACGCTCATGACGATTAAAAGTAGAATGTTATTGCCTCGGGCGGCTGACGAGGATGAGGATACTACTGACGATTCAGATCCGCGGTCGGAATTAGTAACTCAATTACTGGAGTATCGTCGTTATCAGCAGGCGGCTGATGAATTACGCGATAAAGAGCAAGATCGTAAACAGCAATTTACTCGCGCTGCGAGTGGTGTGCCGGCAGATGTTCAATTGGGTTCTTTAGTCCCAGGTATTACGGTGGCGGATCTGCAAGCTGCGTTTAAGCACATGTTGGCACAGCGACAAATTGCCAAACCCGTTTCTCGAACCGTGTCGGGTGATCAATTTACTATTCGCGAGCAAATGCGGGTCATGTTAAATAAATTAGATCGTAAGCGACCAACGGCTTTTGAGGACTTGTTTTCTGAGCAACCACAAACGGATGAACTCGTGACAACATTTTTGGCCATGTTGGAACTAGCAAAAATGAATGCCGTCCGGTTCGACCAAAGTGTTGTTAACGGGCCAATTCAGGTCTTTGCCGGTGAACGGAGCAAGGATGATCTAGATAAAGAAGTATTAACGCCATTTGAGGATGAAAAAGAGTCATGACAAATATCGAACAAATTGAAGGACTTCTGTTTATTGCAGGTAACGAAGGCATTTCAGTTGCGGAAATGTCCCATGCAACAGGTTTTATGCGTGCGGCAATCAACACGATGTTGGATCAGATTGCCAAACGTCATGAAGAGAGTGTGGATGATCCACTCTGTTTGCTAGACAACGATGGTATCTACCGACTGGCGACAAAAAAAGAATTAGCAGGTGTGATCAAACGTTATTTTGAGGCACCCTTAGCAACTAATTTATCGCAAGCTTCATTGGAAGTTCTGGCCATCACCGCTTATCGTCAGCCAGTAACACGAATTGATATTGATGAGATTCGTGGGGTGTCCAGCACAGCAACATTGCAAAAATTGGTGCTTCGCAATCTTGTGGAGGCCCACGGGCGAAAAGATGAGCCAGGTCGCCCCATTTTATATAGAACAACAAATTATTTTTTAGACTATTTTGGCCTAAATGACATTAGTCAATTGCCGCCGTTACCGCAAGCAGAAACGTTAGATGAAGCTCAAGCAGAAACAGGTGATCTGTTCCTAGCGGCTTTTCAAGATCAATTGGCTGGTACAACAGAAGACAAAGAAGAACACGAGGATTAATAATGGCAGAAAGATTACAAAAAGTTATGGCTCGGGCCGGTGTCGCATCGCGGCGTAAGTCTGAAACATTGATTTCGACAGGACATGTTCAGGTTAATGGAACGGTCATTCGGGAACTAGGCACAAAAGTGACCGCAGATGATGCAATACAAGTAGATGGTGTTGCAATTCAGCAAGAGCAGTTTGTGTACTATTTGTTGTACAAACCGCGTAGTGTTGTATCCACTGCCCACGATGATAAAGGGCGTCGGACGGTAGTCGATTTACTAGACGATATTGATGAGCGAATTTATCCAGTTGGCCGGTTGGATTACGATACATCTGGATTGTTGTTAATGACTAATGATGGTGAACTAGCCAATCAGTTAATGCACCCTAAGTTTAAAGTTGATAAAACGTATGTCGCTAAAGTAAAAGGTGTGCCGACAAACGATGCCTTAGAAAAACTGCGTCATGGCCTCGTTGTTGATGGTCATAAGACCTCGCCAGCTAAAAGTAAGCTGATTAGTGTTGATCATCGTAAAAACACGGCCATCGTTCAATTAACAATTCATGAAGGACATAATCACCAAGTTAAAAACATGTTGACGGCCGTTGGCTTTCCAGTTGAAAAGTTGCGACGCGACAGTTATGGTCCTTTGACCCTTGATGGTCTGACGTCTGGTGATTACCGTGAATTGAAATCTGTTGAACTGGAAGCATTACGTGAATCGATTTCAAACAAGAAGGGTTTTCGCCGCTAACGCTTAGTCACGTAATTACACGTGGTGGGGAAGATTATGTTGACCATTTTTGGTTATGTGTTAAACTTCACTTGTAAGTAATTACAAATTTAATACTTGGTTCGTCTTCAGGGCAGGGTGAAATTCCCGACCGGCGGTGATAGCCCGCGACTCTCCATCTGATGGAGATTGATCTTGGTGAAATTCCAAGGCCGACAGTAAAGTCTGGTATAAAGAAGATCGGCAATTAAGAGTCTTATTTTGATGGATTCAACATGTCTGATCGTGTTCCCTTGAAGGAATGTGATGAGGCTTTTTTATTGCCATGCCAAAGAAGATGACCCATCTAAAATGGTGCTCAAGATGAAAACTGTGATAGTTCCATCGATGGCACTTAAGGAGGAGTCTCAGATGGGCAGTACAGCATTACGACGGATGATCAGCGTCGCCGTGTTAGGCGCGGTTGCAGCGGTCATCATGTTTTTAGAGTTTCCGATTCTGCCGGGAGCTACGTTTATGAAGCTGGATTTCAGCTTATTAATTATTTTACTGGGGACAGTGATTTATGGGTTGGGCGATGGTGCATTGATTGCGCTAATCGCGGTGGTCTTGCATTTATTGCTAAAGGGCATCAATCCTTTTAGCTTAATTGGTGACACGATCGCCTTTGTAGCCAATATGGCGTACGTAATTCCGATTTACTGGCTGTTAACGCGATCGAGCCGGAAGACCAGCTTTAAATTGTCAGTTGGAATTTCACTGAGTACAGTGTTGTTGACAATTATTATGGCATTGCTCAATGCATTTTTAATGTTTCCGTTATACATGAAAGTCGGTGGCTTACCGCAATCAACAAACATTCCAGCGTTGATTTGGACTGTAGTGGTGCCGTTCAATCTAATTAAAGGTGTTATTATTGGCATCGCCTTTTGGATTGTTTATTGGCGAATGGCGCCATGGTTGAGCAGACAACGTCGTGCCATTAATACTAAATAGTGAAATGAGTAAATGTAAAAGCAGCCATTTTAGCTTGGTTGCTTTTTTCTGTCGCTAGTAGTCAGCGGTCTTGTGTTAAACTGACATCACAACATTGTAGGAGGGGTTGGCGTGAATCCAGAATTTTTAATCCGTTTATTATCGGCTTCACAACCACGCCGACCCAAAGTTATTTTTAACTGTTTGACCGGCAAACGAACGGTGTCAGTGCTCTATTGGGCGCTTCGTTATAAACTGCTATCCTGGCTGAATGTATTCCCATCGTTACAGTGGGACACGTTTAACGGAGCAGTAAATAAGTTAGTGCAGGATAAACGCGTGACAGTTCAGTCGGACGGCCAGTTATTGAGCAATGAGGCATTGGAAAATGATGAACTGTCAGAACTCTTTCCGGCAGAACAGCGGCAAGTGTATCGAATTATGCACGTTAAAATCGTGGCTGAAACTACTTTATTAGGCATTCAGGCTCTTTCACATACCATTTATCACGATATGGGGTATTTTCCCGTCAGTGTTAGTGAACGTGCCAGAGTACAGGTACGGCGCTGGTTCAGAAGTAGTTCATTTGATGAGAACCATATACGTGACTTAACGCTGGCCTTAAACCGCTGGTTAGCGACAATGCCGGCGCGAAAGGCAGACGTCTTTTTGAGTCAACTGGCTGGGGAAATGCATCCAGGCTACACTGTTCAACAGCTTTCACAAGCTTTGAACCTGCCGACATGGCAAATTGATTTAATTCAGGCGGCCAACTTGGCGGCATTTGCGCAGTTTTGCCAAGCCGACACGCATGGGTGGCGTAATTTATTAAGTCCGTTTATGGATCAGGCATTACCACGACCGGTGAAGCAGACACTTAGTGCTGTTCAGCAAGGGACAACAAGAACAGCGATTTCACAACAACGGGGATTGAGGCCCAGCACAATTAATGAACATTTATTAACTGCCGCGATTTTATTACCGCTGGATCAGTTTCCGTATGAAAAATGTGTTGATGAGGCTACTCGTGAAAGCATCAAAAAACATCAACCTGTCAATATTGACAATTGGCAGGGTTCATTGGGTGCGACGCCAGATCAGTTTTTTCAATATCGAATGACACAAATTTGGGAGACAAAGCAAAAATGAGTCGTGAACCACATAAAATTGACAATGACATCCAATTGCCACGGCATGTTAAGCCAAATGATCCACGTTTAAAATTATCAGAGACTGCTGTTGATTTAGCACGTGATCGGCAAGCGGCATTGCGTACTCATTTTGGTCTCAAGAAGTTTCGACCTGGACAGGCAGAAGCAATTGACAGTTTACAACAAGGACGAAATGGCCTGGCCATTCTACCGACTGGGAGTGGCAAAACATTAATTTATGAACTGACAACTTATTTGATAAACCGTCCGTGTTTAATTGTGTCGCCGTTGTTATCATTAATGCAGGATCAAGTGGGACGATTGAATCAGCGCGGTGAACGGCGGGCAGTGGCACTGAACTCATTGCTGACTAAACCGGAAAAAGACAGTATCTTAAGTAGACTACAACAATATCGATTTATTTTTATCTCACCGGAGATGCTTCAAAATGAGGGTGTGATGACGTCAATTCAGCATTGTAATATTGGGCTGCTGGTTATTGATGAGGCTCACTGTATCTCAACGTGGGGACCAGATTTTCGACCCGCCTATTTGAGCTTAGGTGACGTTCGGAGTCAATTGGGCAATCCATTAACCTGTGTGTTGACCGCTACCGCTGATGAACATGTTCAAACCGACATTTTGACACAGCTACGTTTAAGGCCAACTGCTGCAAGAAAAGCGTCGATGGCTATGGCTACTGATGATCAACAAAACGTTCAAGTCATCAGGCAGTCAGTAAATCGTCCCAATATTTTCCTGGCGATGCGTTCCGTTACTTCGCGAAAGGAGAAGGCTAACGAACTTATGGGCCTGATGGCAAAGATTGTTAAGCCTGGAATTATTTATTTTTCAAGTAAGGCACAAGCCGATGAATGGGCGCAACGGCTAAGCGACGCTGGGTATCCCGCGGCCAGCTACCATGCTGGTTTAGATGCTCAAACGCGATATACGGTCCAACAACAATTTATGGCCGACCAATTGCAAGTTGTTTGTGCAACGAGTGCGTTTGGGATGGGCATTGATAAAGATAACATTCGCTTTGTCATTCACTATCATTTACCAGGCAACTTAAATGATTACGTGCAAGAAATAGGACGGGCAGGCCGTGATGGGCAACAAAGTATTGCCATCTGTCTCATTGCACCAGGCGATGAACAATTGCCGGCTGATTTGGCGACGCTCCCACTACCGAATGATCGCCAAGTCAAAACATTTTATGAAACCAAACAACCAGCGTTACAAACTGATATGGACCAGTTGCTTGACTATTACAAAAAGCATCATTTTAGCGAACAACAACTGATAGATCGATTTGGCGAACTGCGTCAAGAACGACAACTTGCATTGCGCAAATTCATTAACTTTACGCGATCACCTGACTGCTTGCGAAAAACGCTACTGAATGGTTTCAATGAAACTTCGGTGCCACATGACCACAGCTGCTGTGCGCCTATCGGAACGGAATTCTCATTGTCAGAATTGGGATTGGCACAGGATCAGCATGAACTGCAAAAGACAATGCAAATTCCAGGCTGGCGTCAGCAGTTTAAGGCACTTTTTAGCGAAAACTTTACTAATTCCAATGTTTGAATATGCTAGTATGTTAGACAGTGATAGGAAACAGGGAGGAAACGTCATGAGTCAAAATAACGATCCTCAAGGACAAAAGCCTTGGGACAAAAAGTTTTCGGAGGATAATGGTGAAGTATCTCGTACTGCTAACCGCAAGCGTAATAGCCATAATTCATTAATTACAGCATTGCTTGTCCTAGTTATCATTGCGTTAGCCGCAGTGCCAACCTGGTATTACTTGGCTCACATGAATACGTTTAATCATCCTCAGAGCGCGGCCGTGTCGGTCTCCTCATCTAAGAAAAAAACGAGTAGTTCGTCTGTAAAAAAAAAGACAGCTTCCGGCAAGTCATCTTCTGTGAGCTCAGTTAGTGACAGTGCAAGTTCGACTGATACAACATCGGTCAGTAGTGTCACAGATGACAGTAGTTCTGTAGCAACGACACAGTCCAGCGACAATACGGTTAGTTCAGATGACACTAGTTCATCTTCAAGCCAAAGCAGTTCTAGCAGCTCCGATAGTGGTAATAAATATGTCACGGTTGAAGCCGGGCAAGGCTTGTACCGCGTTGCTGTTAATAATGGGTTGTCCTTGCAACAACTGTTAACACTAAACGGACTCTCAAGTTCATCCCAAGTTGCACCTGGGCAAAAGCTCCGCGTTAAATAACAATGAAATTAAGCTAAGAAATGTCTCATTTTGGTAATAACCTAAACTGAGACATTTTTTTGTGTTTCAACATTCGGTATAATGATAAGGTTCGAGAATGTGTATAGGAGAGGACAAGCATGAATGATTCTGCTGTAAATGGCATTCAAATTGCCATTGATGGCCCGGCTTCAGCTGGGAAAAGTACGGTTGCTAAACTCGTGGCCGCCAAATATGGATACGTTTACTTGGATACGGGTGCAATGTATCGGGCGATTACATGGGTTGCACTGCAACAGAATGTTCAACTAGACGATGAATCCGCAGTGATGGCTGTCGTCGATCAGACACCGATTCATTTTGCAGCTGGTTCACCAGATCAACTCGTTTTTGCAGGTGATCAGGATGTTACAAAGGCGATTCGTAGTGAGGACGTTACTAATAACGTTTCAACAGTCGCTGCCTTACCGCAAGTGCGGGCTGCCTTAACTGCGCAAATGCAAAAGATTGCTGCGGCAGGTGGCATTGTGATGGACGGTCGTGATATTGGTACAACGGTCTTGCCGCATGCACAGGTCAAGATTTTCTTGGTTGCCAGTGTTAAGGAACGCGCCCAGCGTCGTTATTTGGAAAATCAGAGTAAGGGCATTGAGGTTTCACTTGAGACATTGGAAGATGAAATTCAAGCTCGCGATTACAAAGATTCTCACCGGGAGACGTCACCATTGGTTCAGGCCAAGGATGCCCAGCGTTTAGATACGACTTCATTATCGGTTAAGCAAGTGGTCGAACAAATTTCAAAGACCATCGATCAATATTTAAATCATCAAGGTTAGGCTTATTACTGGTATTTCATCGGTAATTCGATTATTATGTTAAATAGATATTGTCACTAGGAGGATTTTTTGATGAGCGAAAGCGAAGACAACAAAGAATTATTAGATGCGTTAAACAACGCGGGCCAAGTAAACATTGGCGATGTCGTTAAGGGTGAAGTATTGGCCATTGACGAAGACCGACAAGCAATTGTTGGTATCGGCGACACTGGGGTTGAAGGTGTCGTACCAGTAAAGGAATTAACTTCTGATTCAGATTCATTAAAAGTCGGTAACGTCCTGGATTTAGTTGTCATTTCACGAATTGGCAACGATAAAGAAGGCGGCAGTTACCTGTTATCACAACGTCGTTTGGAAGCCCGCAAGGCTTGGGACAACATTGAAAAGGAATACCAAAGCGGCGACAACTTGGATGCTACTGTTACACAAGTTGTTAAAGGTGGCTTAGTGGTTGATGCTGGTGTGCGTGGATTTGTTCCTGCATCAATGGTTTCTGACCACTACGTTGAAGATTTAAACCAATTCAAGGGTCAAAAATTGACGTTTAAGATTGTGGAAATCGAACCAAGCGAAAACCGTTTGATTTTGTCCCACCGTGCCATTGTTGAAGCAGAAAACAAGGCTAAACGTGAAGAGTTGTTTGCAACACTTGTTGCTGGTGATGTTGTCGAAGGTACAGTTGCACGCATGACTGACTTTGGTGCATTCGTTGATCTTGGTGGTGTGGATGGTTTAGTCCATGTTTCCGAAATCTCATACGAGCATGTTAACAAGCCAAGTGATGTCTTAAAGGTTGGTCAACAAATCAAGGTTAAGGTATTGAATGTTGACCCAGATCGTCAACGAATTTCATTATCCTTGAAGCAGACACAACCTGGTCCTTGGGATGACATCGAAGAAAAGGCTCCAGTTGGTGCCGTTCTTGACGGAACTGTTCGTCGTTTGACTGACTTTGGTGCATTTGTTGAAGTGTTCTCAGGTGTTGAAGGCTTAGTTCACATTTCACAAATCTCTCACGAACACATTGCTACACCAAATGATGTTTTGAAGGTTGGACAAGATGTTAAGGTTAAGGTTCTGAATGTTGATCCTGAACAACAACGTCTTGGTTTATCCATCAAGGCTCTGGAAGAAAAACCAGCCAGTGAAAATAACCATGAAGAACACGAAGATCGTGGCGCTTCTCGTAATGATGTTCAAAATTACTCAAGTGATGACGATGGTGGTTTCACAATTGGTGATTTGACTGGTAACGATTTAAACAAGTAGGTTGAATTAAGCTACCATGGATTCCTCCGTTTTGGGGGAATCTTTTTTTATGGTAATGCGATGTCTCCCAGCGGGCGGATTGTTGCGAAATACGTGACAATTGCGTACACTGGGACACGATATTGAACAAGAACAGGAGGAAAGCTATGGCTAATCCAACAGTGGCCATTGTTGGCCGACCAAACGTCGGGAAATCCACTATTTTTAACCGTTTAGTTGGTGACCGAATTTCCATTGTGGAAGATACGCCGGGAGTTACCCGTGATCGTATTTATTCATCTGCAGAGTGGCTCGGTCGTCACTTTAATTTGATTGATACTGGTGGGATTGATCTGTCAGATCAACCGTTTAGTGTGCAAATCACCGAACAGGCAGAAATTGCGATTGATGAAGCTGACGTAATCGTCTTTTTGGCGAGTGCGGTAGAAGGTGTCACCGACGAAGACGAACAGGTCGCAAAGATTTTATACAGAGCTGATAAGCCGGTCTTATTAGCCGTTAACAAGGCCGATAATCCAGAACAACGTCAACAAATTTATGATTTTTATACACTTGGATTTGGCGATCCATACCCAATTTCCGGTGCTCATGGGACCGGTTTAGGCGATTTATTGGATGCAGTGGTTAAAGAATTTCCAACCGATGCAGCTAACGATGAGGATGACAGCATCCGTTTCAGTTTGATTGGTCGGCCTAACGTCGGCAAATCATCCATTGTGAATGCTTTACTGGGTGAAGATCGTGTCATCGTTTCGGATGTTTCCGGTACTACTCGTGATGCCGTTAACACGAAGTTTACAGATCCCGATGGCGATGAGTTCACCATGGTTGATACCGCTGGGCTTCGTAAACGTGGTAAGGTTTATGAAAACACAGAACGGTATTCGGTCATGCGCGCGATGAGTGCCATCGACAAGAGTGATGTTGTGCTGGTTGTTTTGAACGCCGAAGAAGGCATTCGCGAGCAGGATAAACACGTTGCTGGGTACGCACACGAAGCTGGCCGGGCGATTATCATCGTTGTTAACAAGTGGGATACGTTAACCAAAGATGATTACACAATGGCTAACTTTGAAGCAGAGATTCGTGACCAGTTCCAGTATTTGGACTATGCACCGATCGTGTACGTTTCTGCAAAGACGCATCAACGTTTGGACAAGTTGCCAGCCTTAATTAAGCAGGTTAACGAGAACCATCGCAAACGGATTAAGTCTTCAACATTAAACGATGTGATTACTGACGCAATTGCAACAACACCAACACCGACACAAAATGGGCGTCGATTACGAGTTTATTACGTCACCCAAGTTGCAATTCAGCCACCGACATTTGTCTTCTTTGTTAATGATCCGGAACTGATGCATTTCTCATATCAGCGTTTTTTGGAGAATCAAATTCGTAAGGCGTTCGACTTTACGGGGACGCCAATTCACCTAATTCCGCGTCAAAGAAAGTAGTTGCATCAGTCAAATTAGAACGATTCAATCACTTTCATTATAAAAATGGCTAGAAACATTGATTTAACAAGGAAAAATGCACTTTTTTGCTTGTTCAAACGATGTCTGTGTGGTAAATTGAATGTTGAAATGATGCGGTTGACCGTTATTGTTTCGCCGTTTCTGGACCACTCAGAGATGGCTACTAGATGTTTACATAATTAAACGTCTAAGCCCAAATCCGGAGGTGAAATCTCACATGGCAAACAAGGCACAATTAGTTAACGATGTTGCAGCAGCAACTGGTTTAACCAAGAAATCAGCAACCGAGGCTGTTGATGCAGTTTTTGACTCAGTTCAAAAGAGCTTAGCTAAGGGCGACAAGGTGCAATTGATCGGCTTTGGTAACTTCGAAGTACGTTCACGCGCTGCTCGTAAGGGCCGTAACCCACAAACTGGGCAAGAAATCGAAATCCCAGCAAGCAAGGTACCTGCATTCAAGCCAGGTAAAGCTTTAAAGGATGCCGTTAAGTAATTTATTACTTGATGGATAAGGACTCGGAGAAATCTGGGTCCTTTTTCTTTTTCCCAAACTAATTGTTATAGTTTGTTTGAGATAGTGGTTATTTCGGCGCTTGCGGTTGTCAAAATCGAATGCTGCCCTGAGACCGGTCCCAGGGAACGGCGTTTCTGGTCGACGCAACGATTAACGCAACACTATCAGTGCGTTTGCTGGTGTTAAATGCCGGATAAGGGTACAATAATATGTCGATATTAAGAATTATGAGGAGGCCGAAACATGAGTGAGACGAATAGTTATTCGGTTCAAATGCTCGATGCTTTGCAAAGCGGTCAGGTAGATAAATCAAATAAATTATTTGCGTGGGCATTGCGTAAAGATGATGACGACACTTTGTATAATTTGGCTGAACAATTATATGGCCTAGGTTTCAATAAAAAGGCGCAACGAATCTATGAAAAATTATTAAAAGAGTATCCGGATGAGGACGAACTGAGAACGAGTTTGGCCGACATTGCGATTGACGAGGGTGACACGGACGCTGCAACTAATTATTTGGACGCCGTCTCGCCAGATTCTGACGCGTATCTACAAAGCCTGTTAGTGGCGGCTGACCTATATCAATCAGAGGAATTATTTGAAGTTAGCGAACAAAAATTGTTAACGGCAGAAAAAATTGCTCCAGATGAACCGGTGGTGTTGTTTGCACTTGGTGAATTTTATTTCATGATGCGTGAATATCAAAAATCAATTAACTACTATTTGGATTTGATCAAACGTGGCATTCCAAAGATGGAAGACGTAGATTTAGTTTCCCGCATCGGGGTTGCTTATGCTAATTCGGGTAAATTTGAACAGGCGGTTGGTTACCTTGAGCAGATTCATACAGCCGATATGACACCGGACGTCCGTTTTCAACTTGGCTTTGTGTACACGCAACTCAAGGATAATCAAAAGGCGATTCACACATTTGAGCAGTTGCATGACGAGGATCCTTCGTATTCGTCACTGTATCCGTATCTTGCCCGCGCACTGTCTGATGATAATCAGGTTGAGGCAGCCTATAAGGTCGCTCAAGAGGGTTTAGGTGTTGATGAGTATAACCAGGACCTCTTTGGATTAGCGGCGAATTTGGCGCTTAAATTGCAGGAGAACGGAGCTGCAGAGGATTACCTCAAACGTGGGTTAGCGCTGGATCCTGATAATCAGACGCTCATGATCCAGTTGAGCAACTTGTATGTTCAGGCGCATCACGATGTAGCAAATGTGGACTTGGCAACTCAGTACGTTCAGCGTGACCAAGTTGACCCACAAGTGTACTGGAATTTGGCGGTTTCTTACGT
The DNA here is from genome assembly GCF_021654115.1 of Furfurilactobacillus milii. Classification (GTDB taxonomy): domain Bacteria; phylum Bacillota; class Bacilli; order Lactobacillales; family Lactobacillaceae; genus Furfurilactobacillus; species Furfurilactobacillus milii. The sequence continues at coordinate 278,722 of NZ_JAIWJF010000003.1, forward strand.
TCGTTTGGAAAAGAATGAAGAGGCGCAAACTTACTATGATGCAGCACGGCCTTACTTTGAAGACAATCCTGATTTTTTAAAGCCGGCATTCTTCTTCTACCGTGAGCAGGGGCAACCCGAAGTTGCGGTTAATTTGCTGCGGAACTATCTGAAGTTGCAGCCGGAGGATGAAGAAATGGTTGCAGCCTTAGAAGATTACGAAGACCAAGGCTACTAAAAAATAATTTAAAAAGCGACTCATCGAATGATGACACCTCAATAGGTGGCCTCATGTTGATGAATCGCTTTTCTTATGCCTGAATCTGTTGCTGTAGTTCTTGATAATACCGCAAACTTTGTGGCGTCAATCGTAACGCCTGTGCGAGCGTTTGATTGTCGTCATGACGGTGGCGTTGCAGATATACAATAATAAAGGCTTGGTGTAACGCACGCGGCGAAAGTGAGAATCCCAGGCGTTCTTCATCAGCGTCCAAGTACTTATGTAGCGCGGGTAAAGTCAGCTGGGGGTGTTCTAGGTCGAGGCGTTGTTTTAAAAATAGATCCTGTGATTGCTGCCTTGTTTGCAATGGCGCAATAAAGCGCTGGTAGGCACGAATAAATTGCCGCTCAAACGGTTTCCATTGTAATGTGGCGAATGTTTTGTAAAAACCTGGTTGTAAAAATTCAGCAGCTGTAAATCCCTGATTAATGAGTAACAAACTGAGTCGTGTGTAAAAGCTCAATTGACCGTCTTCGACGATTTCGCCAAGTTCATCCAGCCACTTGACCGTCACCTTGGTAGGCTTTGCCAATGTTTTGCCGTGCATCGTTAAAGTTGGCAATTCTTGCATGAGGTGATGTCCAAAAGCCCATTTAAAGTAATTATTTAGGTGAGACAGCAACTTGTTGTAGGTGTTGGGATTAATGGTGTGGTGTGCTAGGCGATAGCTCAAATAATCTTGAACATCGTGTTCGAAGATATTGGTTAATTTCGGTGCTGTCGCAAAGCCAGGATTATTTTGCATCAAGTAATCAAAAAGGGCTCGTAAATCCCCGTGATACTGATTGATAGTTGCTAATGCTAAACCACTTTGCTTTAAATGAGCTTCAAATTCTGTTTGGTACGGATACACTTGATTAGTCATAAATGTCCTTTAAATACATGAGAATTGAAATTTAGAAAAGTGAACGGCGTTTGACCACTTTATATGAGAAGCCTTCACCGATGTTTTGTTGCACAGGTAAGATTGACATAAAGGCATGATCGTCAATCCGTTCTACAATTCGTCGCATTGTCTGGACCTCTCGCGGACTGATGACACAATAGAGCATCTTTCGTGGCGTATTCGTAAAGCCACCCTCGGCATCCAGATAAGTCACACCACGTTGGAGTTCAGCGATGATGGCTGCTGCAATTTCCTCATTTTTGTCGCTCATAATCATAATGGCGCGAGCTGCATAGGCGCCAGATTGGGTGAAATTAACAATTTGGGTGAACACAAACGAGCACAATAACGTGTACATCATGTGCACAACGTCAATGTAGACCAATGACGCTGATAACACCACGACATCCTGAATCAGAAGGCTGCGTCCCATCGGCACGCCACTTTGTTTTTCAAAAATGCGGGCAATGATGTCGGTACCACCCAGTGTGCCACCGGAACGATAAACTAGACCACAGCCGAAGCCGCCCATAATACCGGCCAAGGCACCGGCTATGAACAGGTCATGGTGAATATTGATGGCAATGGGCATTCGTTGCCACACCCACAGCCATACAGATAGCATGGAAATGCCGAAAACGGTGTATACAAACGAACGTCGACCCAATAAACGCCAGCCAATCAATAACAATGGCACGTTGATGGCAAACGTAGTGTAAGCAGGATTCAAATTAAATAATGCCCGTAATATTAATGAAATTCCGGCAACACCACCGTCAGCTAGCCTATTCACAATGTTAACGTAAACTAACCCAAAAGCGTATAGTGCTGCGCCCAGTGCAATAAATATGAAGTCGCGTAACCGCATCGTTTCATCTTGTCTCATTATGGCCCCCAATGATCCGTGAATATTTTACTATCACTAAAGATAGCAGACCAATTGAAGTTTAGCCATAGTGTATCAACGCCATATTTCTGCTAGAATGGGTGATAAATAGTTAATGAGGGGATGGCTTAACATGCGTTTAGCACAATTGCCGCGAGAATTTGTGGGTGCACAACCCATTTTGACAACGCTCGAAGCCGCTGGTTATGAAGCCTACTTTGTGGGTGGCTCAGTGAGAGACACAATTTTAGGCAAACCAATTCACGATGTGGACATTGCCACTAGTGCGTACCCAGAAGAAGTAAAGGCGTTATTCAAACGGACGGTAGATACCGGTATCGAACACGGCACCGTCATGATTCTAGATCATGGGACTGGCTATGAAACAACAACCTTCCGGACAGAATCTGGTTACCAAGATTATCGTCGGCCAGATAAAGTGACATTTGTTCGCCACTTGGAAGATGACCTTAAACGCCGCGATTTCACGATTAATGCGCTGGCTCTGCGTCAAGATGGTGAAGTTATTGATTTGTTCGACGGATTAAGTGACCTGAAAGCTGGCATTATCCGTGCTGTTGGTGATCCGGAAGCACGTTTTGGTGAAGATGCACTACGCATGATGCGCGCCGTTCGTTTTGCTAGTCAATTGAACTTTAAGATTGAAGATAAAACGTTGGCAGCTATTCACACGCACGCACATTTATTGAGTCAAATTGCGGTTGAACGGATTCATGATGAGTTTGTGCGGATGATGCTAGGGAAAGCAGCATATCGTGGCCTGTCTATGATGATTCAAACGACGTTGGCAGACTATTGTCCTGGTTTGGTGGGGCATACAATCGATTTGTCCACGATTGCGACGGTACCGGCATTAGCACCTAAAGATGAAGTTGAAGTTTGGGCGATGGTGGCATTTCATTTAGGGCTGTCATATCCAGACACGGTGGAGTTTTTGCAAGCATGGAAGACAGCCAATCATATCATCAAGGCGGCCAATCAGGCGCTTCATTTGGCATATGCACAGCAGTATCATGGTGTTACCAAACAATTGCTATTTGCGATGACGCCAGACACGATCGCTGCAGGCACCAATGTTGCCCGTATGAGTGGCTATGGTCCAGATGATCCAAACGAGTGGCTGCGCGTTTATAATGAGCTACCAATCAAGGATTCGCATGACCTTGCGCTGAGTGGCGCTGACTTAATCAAAAAAGCCGGTTTAACGCCTGGTCCTGCAGTTGGTGAAACGCTGCAAAAAGTTCAAAATGCCGTTATTGATGGTGAACTTAATAATGAGGCCGCAGAATTGTTGAAATATGTTCAGGATAAGATCCTGGCAAAAAATGACACCTCAACGAAAAAATGAGATTGCATCTGGCGCAAGTGGCCAGTGACAACTGTTAGAGATAGGACGGACAAAAAATAAATCATGCAGACATTACGAGCAGAGGCATTAACGAGTGTCTACGGTGAAAAAACACTTTTTGATAAAATTTCCTTTTTGATTGGTGAAAATGACCGGATTGGCCTGATTGGCACAAATGGTAGTGGCAAAACATCTCTTTTAAATACGATTGCTGGTGTTGACCCGCAGGACTCTGGCACAATTGAAACACCAAATGATTACCGGATCAGTTATCTCCGGCAGATTCCTGACTTGGATGATTCGTTATCCGTTATGGAAGCGGTGTTCGCCGGTGCACAGCCGGTATTTGCCACCATTCGTGAATATGAGCAAGCGTTGGCCAAATACAGTTTGCACCCGGAAGATGAAAAGGCGTTAGCTCGTTACACTCGGGCTGAAGCGAAAATGAATCAGGAAGATGCTTGGTTGGCCGAAAGTAACGTCAAAACCATTTTGACGCAATTGCATATTACCGACCTGGATCAACAGGTTAAAACATTGTCTGGTGGTCAGCGTAAACGGGTAGGTTTAGCGCAGGTGCTGATTCAAGCGCCGGATTTGTTGTTGCTGGATGAACCTACGAACCACTTGGATTTTGATTCCATTGACTGGCTGGAAAAGTACTTGGCCAGTTATCGTGGTGCTGTTCTTGTCGTGACACATGACCGTTACTTTTTAGATGCCGTGGCAACGCGGATTTTTGAACTATCGTTTGGACAGCTTTACGAATATCAAGGTAATTATCAGGCGTTTGTTGGGCAGAAAGCGGAACGCGTTGAGCATGAAGTGGAGGCCGACCGCAAACAGTCGCAGCTCTATAAAAAAGAGCTCGCATGGATGCGCACATCCCCGCAAGCCCGTAGTACAAAACAACAGGCGCGGGTGAATCACTTCAATGACTTGAAGGATAATCTCAATACCTTGCAGGTTGACCAGGATGTTGACATTAGCCTAGGTCAGCAACGGTTGGGTAAGAAAGTGATCATTGCCAAACACGTTAATTTGCAACTCGGCGATCATAAACTATTGAATGACTTCAACTTATTGATTCAAGCAGGTGATCGGATTGGGATTACCGGGGTTAATGGGGCCGGCAAGACTAGTTTGCTAAACGTGTTGGCACAACGTTTGCCGGTTGATAGTGGCACGGTTACGATCGGCGAGACCGTCAAACTTGCCTACTACACACAGCAAACTGAGCCAATTCCAGGTGATAAACGAGTCATCAGCTACCTGAACGAAGTAGCGGAGACTGTGACCGATAAAGATGGTAATGAGATTAGCACGACTAACCTGTTGGAGCAGTTCCTGTTTCCACGGTTTATGCATGGTACGTTAATCCGTAAATTGTCCGGTGGTGAAAAACGTCGACTGTACCTGTTGAAGTTACTAATGGAACAGCCAAACGTACTCTTCCTAGATGAACCGACCAATGACCTGGATATTGGAACGTTGACTGTCCTTGAAGATTACCTCAGCAAATTTGCTGGCACCGTTATCACGGTCTCACATGATCGTTACTTCTTGGATAAGGTTGCTGACCAGTTACTTGTGTTTGATGGGCATGGCAAAATTGATCATTTTATTGGTCAATTTAGTGATTACCTGCAACAGCAGGCACAGTCTGAGGCACGTCAACATGAAGAAAAGACATCAATAAGTGAGTCATCTACTAAACAAGATGAAACTGCCGTGACCGATGAACCCCAAACGAAGACTAAACATAAGTTAACGTATGCGGAACAAAAAGAATGGGATGGCATCGAAGGTAAAATCGATGATCTTGAACAACAAAAATCAGCAATTAGTACTCAGATGAATGAGAACGGCGCCGACTATGGTAAATTGGCCGATTTGCAAAAACAGTTTGAAGAGACTGATTCGGAACTGACCAAAGCCATGGAACGCTGGGATTATTTAAGTCAGTTTGTTTCTGAATAAAAATGCTTTATTTGAACTATCATGACGTTAACGCTTAGGCATCAGGTGAAAGGAAGCAAAGATATGCTGGAAGACGCGTATTTACAGTTGGAACGATACGTTTATGAACACGGCACCGTTAAGTCAGATCGGACCGGTACTGGGACCAAGTCAACGTTCGGTTACCAAATGCGGTTTGATTTAAGCGAGGGTTTTCCGTTATTGACCACTAAAAAGGTGCCGTTTGGACTCATAAAAAGTGAGCTACTCTGGTTCTTGCATGGCGATACTAACATTCGGTTCTTGCTCGAACACAAGAATCATATTTGGGACGAATGGGCCTTTCAACGCTATATTGACAGTGCGGATTACAAGGGACCTGACATGACCGATTTTGGTCGCCGCAGCTTAGTCGATCCAGAATTTAATGAACGTTATCAAACAGAAAAAAAGCATTTTGACGATCAGATCTTGCATGATGATACGTTTGCTGAACAATATGGTGAGCTCGGTCTGGTGTACGGTGCACAATGGCGCAAGTGGAAGACATCCACGGGTGAAACAATTGACCAACTAGGAAATGTCATCAATATGATCAAACAGCATCCAGATTCACGGCGGTTGATTGTGTCGGCATGGAATCCAGAAGATGTGCCTACCATGGCCTTACCACCGTGTCATACACTGTTTCAATTCTATGTTGCAGATGGCAAGTTGTCCTGTCAGTTGTATCAACGTTCCGGTGATATCTTTTTAGGCGTGCCGTTTAACATTGCCAGTTACGCTTTGTTAACCTCGATGATCGCGAAAGAATGTCACTTACAAGTGGGTGAGTTCGTTCATACGCTTGGGGATGCGCACATTTATCTCAATCATTTGGACCAGGTTAAGGAACAGCTGTCCCGGACACCGCGAAAAGCCCCAACATTATGGCTCAATGATGAAAAAGACAGTATCTTTGATTACGACATGCATGACATTAAGGTTAAGGATTACGATCCATTGCCAGCAATTAAGGCCCCCGTTGCCGTTTAGATGCATGACTAACTTTTGACAGGAAGTGACTGTGTTTTGCTTACATTAATTTGGGCTGAAGATCAGCATCATCTAATTGGTCGAAACGGCCAGTTACCGTGGCATTTACCGGCCGATGTCCGTTACTTTCGTCAACAGACGACGGGCAACGCGGTAATTATGGGCAAACGGACGTTTGAGTCGTTAAGCAAGCCGTTGCCAAACCGAAAGAACCTTGTGTTGTCGTCAACTTTATCTGAGCAGCCGGGAATTTTGTTGTTTCCCATTTTGGCTGAATTGGCTAATTGGATCACGCATCATCCAGATGATCAGCTGTTTGTGATTGGCGGTGTTCGTTTATATAAAGAGCTGATGCCAATGGCCGATCGGTTGCTAGTTACAAAAATTGACGCGACGTTTGACGGTGATACTTATATGCCAGCGGTCAACTTAGATGATTGGACACTACAATCCGCTGAGAAGCATGCAGCTGACGATAAGAATCGGTGGCCGTACGCGTTTTTAACGTATGTTCGTCGTCCACATGCGTAACTAAATAAAAATGCTATGTAAGCGTCACACATCTAATTGATGGTGAATCTTACATAGCATTTTTTGTCGGCGTACTTAAGCGTAAAACAAGACTGAGAAATACATGAGGGCTGAACCAAACATAACAAATAGGTGCCAAATGACGTGACCAAACGGAATTTGTTTGAAACTGTAAATGATCGCACCAACTGTGAATGCCACACCACCGCCAACGAGCAACCAAAACCCAGTAAGCCCAAGGCCGTGATACAACTGGGGAAAGGCGAATAGACACATCCAACCCATGACGACGTAAATAACTGTAGAGACAATGTTGAACCGGCCTAACCAAATAGATTTATAGACGATGCCGGCAATCGCCATGACCCAGATAACGCTGAGAATGACCCATCCGCGAACGCCTTGAATAACCAACAGGCTATACGGCGTATAAGTGCCTGCAATTAGCAAGTAAATGGCACTGTGGTCAAACACCTGAAAGACGTGTTTCGCCTTTGTAAACACGAGGGCGTGAAACAAGGTCGACGATAGATAGAATAAGATTAAAATACTGCCATAGATCGAAAACGTCACGACTCGCAAAGAAGAACCAGTGTGGACGGCGCGAATAATTAAGATCACCAGACCGGCAATGGCCAGTCCAAAGCCAATTCCGTGAGTGATCGCATTAAAAACTTCGTTGACGATGGTATACGTACGTGAATGCTGTTGTTGCATGTTAAAACTCCTAACAGTTCGGTGGGTTTCCGTAGTTGTTTGCGAAAGTATAAAATCGGCAAAGAAACCCGCTGTTTTATGAAATTAGTGGCAAAGTTTGTTATACTTGTAACACTTATTCATTCATGCTCTACATTGTAGCATGCTCATTCAAAACAGTGCAGAGTAGATTTTAGAAAGCGTGGGATTTCGAGCTATGGCTAATGTAAAAATTGTAACTGACTCATCAGCTGGTTTAACCGAGGATGAAATTAAAGAGCATCACATTAACATCGTCCCACTGTCAGTTATGATTGATGGTACCGTGTACGTGGAACGGGAAACCATCACCAATGAACAATTTATGGAAAAAATGATTGATGCAGATACGTTGCCTAAGACGAGTCAACCGCCTTTGGGAAAATTTGTCGACTTGTTTGACGAACTAGGTAAGGATGGCTCAGAAGTTGTTTGCATTACGATGATGGAATCAATTTCGGGAACTGTTGATGCTGCGCGTCAGGCGGCACAACTAACGTCGACACACGTTAAGGTTGTAGATTCGCAAACGACTGACCGTGGCTTGGCCTTCCAAGTGTTGGCTGCTGCTGAGGCTGCAGAAAACGGAGCTACCCCTGATGAAATTGTGGCTAAAACGATTGAAGTTCGTGACCACTCACGTCTGTTCATGGGTGTGATTAAACTGGATAATCTAGTTGCAGGTGGTCGTATTAGCCGTGCTGCTGGGTTGGTATCTAATTTGTTGAACATCAAAATTGGTTTAGAAGTGATTGATGGCAAGATTGAAGTTACCACAAAAGGTCGCGGCATGAAGACCATTACCAAGTTTTTGGACATGGCCTATGGAGAGATGCAGAAGGCTGGTCATATTGCTAGTATCGGTGTTTCTCATGCGGGTGCGCCAGAAACAGCTGAAAAAATTGCTAGTCACGTTCATGAGCTGTTTCCTAACGTACCAGTCGTTGTTCGACAAACGGTGCCGATCATTGCAACGCATGCAGGTCAAGGTGCCTTTGCATTAATGTATTACACAGATTAAACAGCATCATCGAAATTATTAGTACTGTTTATCCAGGCCAGTTATTTCTTCTGGTCAACTAATTGTCAGTAAAACGAGTTGGTTGAGCCTGATTCCCGGTGGTTTCGGAAATTAGCCCTCAACTTTTTTATTAGTTTGCAAACGTCAAAAAAATCAATTGATCATAAGATTGACTGATAGAAAGGAGCGGTCAATGAAATTTTTTAAATGGTGGATTAGAGCTTTGCTAGTTGTTGCCATTGTGGTGGCACTTGGGGCAACCTGGTGGCTTTATCAAAGCAGCCATGAAATGCAACCGCAACGTCATACACAACCAAGTCAGTTAGCGCCTAACGTTACCAGAAAAGCATCTTCAAAAGACAGTTCGAGTAGCAAGGGTTCCGCTAACTCACATAAACAAACGACTAACAAATCAAAAAGTAAGACGTCTGCCAAGCGTAAAAAGGTAACCGTTGTGGCCCTCGGGGATTCTTTGACGCAGGGTGTCGGTGATCAAGCTAAGGATGGCGGCTATGTTGGTCAAATTAAAACGAAATTAACTGATAAAGATCAGTTAAACGTAACGACCCATAACTACGGAAAAGCCGGTGATCGTTCTGATCAAATTTTAAAGCGACTAAATCAGTCGCCAGCGATGCAGAAACAGGTTGCTAATGCAGATGCCATTACGATGACAGTCGGTGGTAACGACCTGATGCAAGGATTACAAACGGCTACTCTGTCTGGCAAATCCACGGTGACCCAGATGGATGCCGTTGTCGCAGCAACTCAACAGAAATATGCCACAAAGCTATTGAGTCTTCTGACGGCAGTTCGTAACTTAAATACAAACGCGCCAATCTTTTTATTCAGTATTTACAACCCGGTTTACGTTTATTTTGCCAACGTGGATCAACTAAATACTTATATCACCGGCTTTAACCAAGTCACAAAAGCAACGGCTAACAATATCAGTAAATTATATTTCATGAATATTAACGAACGTCTTTCGTACGGTCAATATGATACTGTTGCAAAGCGATCTGCTTTGGCTGCCAAGGATGCTAAGGCAAATAATAACAATAGCTTTGACGGTCAAAATGTCGAAAAGGCGCTAGTCGGCGGTTCTACTGGTGAATTGAATGATTATTTATCGCCGGCAGATCATTTTCACCCAAACCATTTGGGATATTCAAAAATGACTGCCACGCTGTATAAGACGATGCAGGATCACCAGTCCTGGATGCCCAAATAAATTTTTGCCATTTTCACCGCAACGGAGGTTCAATAAATCAGTATGCAAACAAGGCAGGAAGTTAAACCAAAACACCAACGCAACTGGTGGAAAATCACTGCAATCACGTTGATTAGTCTCATTGTGATTGCCGGGATCTGGGTCAGTGTTGAAGCAACAAAGCCGATGCCGGAGCCTGCTGAGGTAATTCGCCCAGCGCAGCAATCAAACGCCACATTTCAGGTGCAGCTTAATACTAAACAAGTGAATGCACTTGCGGATTACTACATTAACAATACGAAAGATAATAAGTATCACTATCGTTTTGTGATTAATAAACACGCAATGCTATACGGGACAACCAAATTTCTAGGTGTTAAACTAACGTACGGATTGATTATGGATCCTAGTGTTACCAAATCTGGTAACGTTAAACTCCATGCCTCTAGAATGGCAATTGGACGGCTTCAATTGCCTGTACACTTTGTGATGGGATTTGTCGCTCGTCATTACAAATTTCCAAAAGGTGTCAGTGCCAACGCTAAAACAGACACGGTGCTATTGGATTTGCATAAGATGGGGCCACGTCGTTCTTTAGCCATCCGGGCTGAAACATTAGACGTGAACAGCGGCACATACATTTTCAAAGCAGGTATTCCAAAGAGTCAGTTTGATAAAGAAGTTAAATAAGCAAGATGATACTTCCATCAGGCTTCAGCAATTAAACAGATCAAATGAAAGGAGCACTATCATGCGACGTAGTTTTTACCAGTACCTAATGACGCAACGCAATGCAGAAAGTTATGAACCAGTCGCTCAATTTGCTAATAACGCATTTTTAGACCAAGCTTTTCCCAAACAGTCTCAGAACTTTGACGATGTGTCCCGCTACCTTGAATTAAATGGTAACTATCTGCAAAGTATGGATGTGTTCGATGAAGCCTGGCATATGTATCAGGAATCGGAATTATAGAAGTGTACAATTAATACGAAAATAATTTGTTCAAAATGAAAAGGTGCCGCTCAAGTTTGATAACTTTGAGTGGCACCTTTTTGATTTTGTAACCTGAATTGAATTCGAAATCTAAGCGTCTGCGTTGTTAATAGTGCGGTTTGCTTTTTCAATCAGCGAAACAAATTGTAAAACACTTTCCATTTGTTTGTCGGTTAGTCCACCCATTTTAAAAGGCAAATCATCAGAAATACCGAGTAAATAATCTGAAGATGTATCCAGAATATCGCAAATTTTTACGAAGGTTTCTAGAGACGGATAGGATAATCCTTGTTCGTAAGCTGATACTGTTCCTTTACTAACCACTAATCGTTTCGATAAGTCCATTTGTGTCATTCGTTTTGATTTCCGAACTGATTTGAGCCTTTGACCAAAAAAATCTATATGCATTAATTTTACCCTCCGTTCAGGGTAGCAAACAAATGTATGTAAAATAATGGTACTTAGTACAGCCTGTATTGATATTTTTGATTTGATTTGCTAATATTACCGATATAGCATATCGCTATAATTAGTAGCTAACACCTAAGGGGAGAACAAGATGGAAAATTTAGTAGCAAAGGCCAAGAAGAGACCTTCATTAGTAGCCGGTATTGTTGTCATTATTCTGGTTATTATCACTATTGTCGTAGTATCAAGGCCAAAAAGATTGAGTGGTACATATTCACATACAACAGATTTGCTTATCGCTAAAAGCACTGACCGTTTGACTTTCGAGGGAAATCAAGTCATAGAAAATGAAGGACAAGATTACGAGAATAAAGGGACTTATCAAATAAAAGGGGATCAATTGAAAATGACCATAAAGGGTAGCACACTGTCCGCAACTCTTTCATCCGATAAGAATTCATTTACTGTAAACTCGAGTTCAGGTCTTGAGGGATTACTCGCAGGCACAACTTACAAGAAAGATAATTAATGTTTTGGTTCTACAGGATTCTATCCATTTTTAACTATTGTGACATGTGTTGAACAGAATTAAAGAACATCACTGAATACTTTAGTCAAGTCAGAAACTAGTGAGGAAAATAATGTCTGAAAACAATTTACCAGCAAACCTGAACTTATTTAACTATGCGGAAACACCTGATTTTGATAGCTGGGACAAAGGTGCGACTGCAAACGAAGAATACGAGCAGTCAATGAAAAGTAATAAAATGTGGCGCCGAATCCGGCCGTTTGCGATGTGGGCTGCAATCTTTTTTGGCATGGGTGCATTTGGCCAGTCTGCAGTTTTGGGAATTTTAATTTGGGTAATTGCAATACTTTTAGCAAAACGTAGCTTAGCTGGTCACATGCTGGATAACGCAGAAAATGACGCCAATGCAAAACTAAGAGAAATACAAGGTGAACACGCTGAATTATGTGCTGACAATGTGGCAAAAAAGCTAATGATTGGCCAGTGGTCTTGGTTTAGAACGGGACGTGAAGTCTTAATTTACAGTGGAGAACGGTTCGCATATCTTAATGCGGCTCAGGGATCACTAGTTGCCTATAACAATAGCAACATTAAAGAAGTAACCCGCGAACGGTTACATACTGGAACACACACGGATTCAAACTCTAATACTGTTGGTGGCGGCACAGCAATTGGCAATACTGGACTAGCTGTTGGAGGAGCAAAAACAAGTACGACATCCGATACCACTGATTTTTACGAATGGCATTTTGACATTCTAACTGATTTCCTAACATATCCTAAAGTTTCGTTTGTTCTGGCAGATAGTCCAAATACAGAAAACTTGATTGGTAAAGCCTACGCAATTTTAAAGCCATAAATTGACGCTAATTTGCAAAAGATAATTTATTTTCTGTCTGTGAGGATTCAATGATGAAATCAAGACGTACTTTACGTATACTCGTCGGCCTAGTTCTTATAGGGGGCTTTTTACTCGCTGGTTGTCAAAAAATCAAGCCTAAAGTTACACAACCTGATTTGACAGGAACGTACTACTACGACGTTTCCAATCAATTTTCTGTTGGTCAGAATGATGGTCAAAACGATTTAATTCACGTGTTTTATATTCGTCGAACTGACATGACTAATAAAAAATATGATGTTGAAGAAAAAGGAAGTCATTCCTTTAGCGAGGGGAAAATGACTGTTGACGGCAACATTATGAACATGCATCTATCTAAAAGTTCCAAGAATTTAGACGGCAATTTTGCTGGTGCACGAAATGCAGATATAAAAAAAGTTAGGGCGTTGAATTTTACTTTTAAAAACGGACTTCTCATAATTAATCGCCAGATTTTTATGTACAACGATAAAAGCGATAACGGAATAAAACTTGGAAAAGTTTTCAGTGGTTATGATTGGGACGACGTTTTTCAAGAGTCTAGTGTGACCCGTAAAAGCGCTTCTACTCAGTTTAGTAGTTCCTCAAACAAGCTGAGTTCAACTTCTAATTCAGCAGCTTTTAGCTCCAGTATTTCTAGCACTGCACCACAATCTAGCTCCGAGCACCCAAATAAAGTTGCTAGTGGTTCAGATATTAAATCAAGTGTTGCATCCATGGATATCAGTTCAATTCAAAACGGTGATTATTCTACTCTGAAAGGTAACTGGGAAGAAATTGCAGTTTCTGGATCCGGCCTTCATGGTGGACAAGGCCTTCAATGGTCAAAAAATCCATCTGACCTAAGTAGCAATATGAAAATTGAAAATGGGGGCATTTCTGACGGCGATATTTTGTTAAATGGCAATCAGATTTATGAAGGCGGAGCGCCAAGCTACGCCGATTATGCTACGGAAAATGGCGTATTAACTGCCTCAACAGACAATGATGATAACTCTACAAATTATGCGGTTAAATTTTATCCAAAAGGTGTACCTATTGATATGCCATTTAACAATGGGGTTGCGGATGATACAAGCACCAATCGAGTGATTTTCTGGAATAGTTCAAATAACTATAGTGAATTATTTATGCAACAATAGATTTTTAAACCAATCCATCCTTGGACTTAAACGGCTGATGATGGAATACATGTTGAAAATGAAAGAGGTTATAGTCCATGAGCATGCGAAAAAGATTAATTACAAAAGGGTTCATTTTGTTGTCAGCAATGGCTTTTATGACAGTTGATTTCTGTGCAAAAGCAGCCACACATGACCCATCTAATACGACAAGTAAGAAAACAAGTTATCCAAAAATCAACATTAAAGATATTCCGAATGGTCAGTTTGGCGGGTTTAGTTCGGGAAAGTGGACGGAAGTGGCCGTAGCAAACCGGACGCATGGTAAGCAAGTCAAGTGGGTCCGAAACCCTAATAAACTAAAAGATAAATTGACTGTTACTAGCAACAATATTGATGATAATCATATTGCACTTGTTAATACTCGCTTCTCTTTAGAAAATGTTCGTGCCAAAGCAAAATATGAAAAGGTTCATGGGACGATGACGGTTCTGCCCGATCCTTCAGAAAATGTCAAACCAAGTTATTCAATCAAGTTTTTTCCTAAAGGAACAACGGCTAAACTGAATTTTAAAAACGGATTTAAAGATGATAAATCTAAGAATCGGATTGCTATTTGGACAGAAAAAGGGAATCGTACCGAATACTTTGCTCAAAATTAGTTTGCTAGTCGTATCTAAATAAATGCGTGAATTCGATGGAAGGGGTAAGTTGGCTTGAAACACAATGTTAAGCCATTTAGTTTACGTGTGTTCCGCTATGGCATGCTGATTCTGATAGCCACAATAGTGGTTGCGTCGCTTATTTTTGCAATTTGGCCAGTACCGTTTAAATCTGGTGCAACTGTGTCATCACAATCACCTAAATCTCTTGTGAATGATCAATCGAGTTCAGCATCCAGTAGTCGTGCTAGGGGCACAGACGCGACTGTTACTTCAAATGTAGATGAAAGTTCTAGTGATGCCCCATATACTCCAAGTTTAATTCCATCGGACAACGATGCCACCGTAATGATTCCTAAAATTCAACAATTTTTCCGTGATTATCAGGACTATACAACCGGCGGTTATGCGGATGGTATCCGAGCTAATAAAATGCGTCTTAATGCTAATGAGAATATTGTTGATGGATTAATACTTCCTGGAAAACAAGACGAATACGATGATTCAAGCATTGTTGGGACCTTTACGTTAATTCGTGAACCTATTGTTATTCAAAGTGTTCATACAAAAAACTACTATACCGTCGAAGTTGACTACACATGTACAGTTAATAAAAACACGTCAAAGCATGCAGATGTATATAAGGTCAGCGTTGCCAATAATAAAATAGCTACGATGTATGAAAAAGGTACGCGTGTCTTTTAAGTGTTTTTAAAACACCACTTTAGATGCCCGCACGACGCACGACTGTTTATTTTGTGAAATCACTTTTTAAGATTGAAACTATTGAGTTCCACTTTCTACATTTTTTAGTTGCCATCAGACTTATCCAATTGGAGGAACCACATATGACAAATCTTGGTACTTTTTTGAAAAAAAGACTTGGTGCTATCTCAGTTGTAATTATCGTTGTTCTGTTGTTGATTTGTGGTGTAATTAATACAAACGCTAATGCAAAACAAGCATCGACCAGCGTAAGTGCAACACGAGTTTCTTCGTACAAACATTTAGCAAACAAGTTAGCTAATCAGGCTATTAAGGCCGATGAAGATACAACTACTGCGGTTAATAAAACATTGACTCAATTAAAGGCAGCTAATAATCTTAAAACTAAGTCTGTTATTGATAAGGATAAAAATGCGGCCGCTAAAGCACAAACGGCGGCTTCAAAAACAATTAATGAAATTACGAGTCAGGACAAGGGTTTTGATCAGATTCATAAAGCCCTAAACAGTGTTACTGATGTTACGGTTCACCGCGATCAGCAGCACCTTTCAGATGCTCAGTCTGCTATTGATAAAGTTCAGGACCAGTCAGTTCGTCATTATTTGAGCAGATCATACATGAATAAACTTAAGAAAATTGTTTCACAGGCCGAATAAAATATGACGCCTAAGCAGACAATCACGAGCTGCAGATAAACAACATCCCCGTTGAGTCGATTAATTCATTTTTGACTCAACGGAGATGTTGTTTTGATAAAATTTACATTTTAAACGTAGAGGGTTATCCCCGAACATTGTTGGCCCTTCAACATGTGACCATAAACTGTTGTTGGAAAGAGCCAGCCTATCTACAGACGCGATGAATCCACTTCACTTATTTTTTCACCAAACCAAGTTCAATCAGTCGATTAGCAGCATCAATGACCGTTTGTTGTGGTTTATGTTGCTGCCATCCGAGGTCATTTTCTGCAGCGGCCGCAGTATGGTGGTAACGACGATTAAGCATTGGAACCAGCGATCGCAAACTAGGAATAAATTTGGCTAGCAGTCGTGTGGCCCAGTTTGGCAAAGCGCGGACGTGTAGATGAAGTGAAGGAAATGCGGACTGATAAATTTTGCCCACTTCTAACATGGTTAGTGTTTGCGATGAGCCAATATAACGTTTGCCAATTGCCTGTGGCGTTTCAAACGCCAAACGATGTAGGCGCGCCAAGTCGCGAACATCGCTGATTTCCAATGGTACTTTTGGCAGAGCTGGTTGACCTTTCAACAGTTGCAAAAGGATCCCGTTAGAACTTAGATTGCTGGTAATAACTGGGCCAAAAATTGAGCCTGGTAAGATTGTTGTTAGTTCGATATTATGATCTTGAGCAAACGCCCAAGCCGCTTGTTCAGCCTTCACTTTTGAAATTCGATAAGGATCCAGCTCAGGACTGTTTAGATCCGTCCAGAAGCTTTCATCAAAGGTACCAGTGGCGGTGCTGAGTGGGGTTGCAGCGGCTTGTGAACTTGTCATGACCACGCGAGTGATGCCTGCGCCTTCTGCTGCTTGTAAAACGTTCAGGACACCGCCCTTAGCGACACTGACTAGTTCTTCTGTTGATTCTGTGCCGTTTCCTAATGGAGATGCGACGTGAATGACACCGTCAGCATTTTTCATTCCCGTTTCCCAACCGTCTATACTTGTTAAATCTGCCTTAAAGAAGGATAAATTAGCGAGATCTTCAGCTGGTACATAGTGGCTCATTGACTCACGGATACCATCCGCTTTTGTTAGTGAGCGTAAACTAGCGCTAACCGCATAGTGGTGGTTTAACAGTTCAACAATGACCCAGGTTGCTACAAAACCGGATCCACCTGATACAATAATTTTTTTCATTCAAAAACACCTCGTTATTTATTTTAGACAAATAATACGTCATATTGTCTAAAATGTAAACAAGTGTTATTATTTTTATTGAGGTAAGGAATAATGATTAATAAAAGTGACTTAACGATTAAATTGAATCATGTCATCCTAATTGATGGTTTTCAAAAAATGTCAATGGGCAAACTAGCGTCAGCAATCGATGTTAGTCGTGCAACACTGTATTCGTATTTTGAAAATAAAGAAGAAATTGTTCAAGCTGTTGTGGCACGCTACCTTCAGTTTATTTCTGATCGACCAATACCTAACACATTCACGCCAGACTCATTTGCGACGGTTTGGTTGAACTCATTATTACTAATGGGATCAACGACAGATCGATTTAATAATGATTTACAGCATGGCTATCCTGACCTGGCGTATCAGTTAAGAGCTGCTGAGCACGAGTATTTTCAGCGTTTGTTAAGCTACGTTGAACAGGCGCAGCAGGAAGACTTTATTGAACCAACTTACGATCCAAATTTTGCCCTTTTTCAAGCGAATTCTTTAACGCAGTCAATCATTCAGCAGGTAAGAAGTAAGGCGATTACGCTGGATCTGGCAGAACGCTACTTAAAGGATGGCATTGATTTTAGCTTTGCGGGGCTACTGACTTCGACGGCAAAAGAGCATTTCGATATTCAGACTATTAAACCATTTGAAGCAGTAATTTTGTCGGAATTTCGAAAAACTTATTCACTGATTGAATCCGAACAGTAAATGGATAAGCGCCTCAAAAAACGTTCGATACAGTTTCAGCAACTCATCACATTGTCGTCTGTTACAACGGATTTAAACGGTGATGGGATATATATATAATCGACAAGTTTATCACGATGAAATTAAAAGGAGGAATTTGATGGTAGTTGGACCATTGTCTGAATGGGTAAGCGCGTTTGCAGAAATTTTAGCTGTTTGTGTGGCACTCTTTCTGCCTTACTACACGGCTCACAGAGCCTCAAAAGCGCGACAAAAAAAGTTTGCAGCTAGTATTGCTCATTTGACTGAAGTGGCTGAAACGGGCGATGAAACGGCAAGAAAAGAATTATCTGGCTTTTTGAATGTCGGCTTTCTAATCAGTAACAATAGCAAAGAACAAGAATTGATCACCACGGGGATGGAAATCTTGCGTTTGCTGGACAGTCCCATTACACAGGCAGATAAAGAAGAAATCAACCGACTACTGGCAAGCATAAAAAGGTTTGCATAAACGATGCTTCCGTCAGTCTAAAGTATTGGTATATTAAAAATATGGTCAACAATGAACTTACATTTCATTGTTGACCATATTTTTCTATTTGCATTAGATTTGTTTTTGTCGAACATACTTTATTAATAATTTAGAAAGAACGTCACAACAGTAGTTTATTGACTATTTTTCATAATAAGTGGATTGAAGTGTTCAATAACCTTTTTTGACAGCGGGTTAAAGTGGCTTGTCTTTCGACAAACAAGTAGTTGCCACGATAAATCAGAAATTGTAATTGCAGTTAAACCACTTGTTCGATAACCCGTTAACACTGGGTTGGGCAAAATCGTTGCAACCGGAGTATGCTGGGCGGCATTTAAAAGGGTTTCCTCGTTCTCTGTTTCCATGATGATTTGCGGATGGTAGCCTTGTTTAAATAACCACTGGTCAATCTGATTTCTAAAGGTAAATTTTTGATTCAGCAATACCAACGGAATTTCATTTAAATTTTCAATTGAAGGCAGAACTGAGAAAAGTTGTGGGTTGTAAACCAGTACGCCTGTGTCGTTGATCAAATTGTCTGTCTGTAAACTGCCGTATTGAATCGGGGCAATTAGATACGCTAAATCAATTTTTTCTAATAGTAATTGCTGTTGCAATGTTTCTCCACCAGCTTCAACAATTTCAACATTTAGCTTAGGATTTTGAAGTATAAAGGCGGGTAAGGAATCAGCAAAAAAAGCCGATAAAATGGCTGGCGTCAAACCAAGTTTGACAGTTCCACTACCGGTGGGCGAATGCCGAAGATTTTTCAGCAATGCTTCATACGAAGCTAAAACGCGCTTAGCATCGCGATAAAGTTGTTGGCCTGACAGGGTTAGACCTACCAGTCGTTTACCATTTCTAGAAAAGAGCAGCTTGTTTTCATTCTCTTCGACACGAATGATTGATCGGCTCAGCGTGGACTGAGAAACATGTAGATTATTGGCAGCAATACTGATGTTGCAATTGCAATCAGCGATTTCGACGAAGTATTTTAACTGTAAGATATCCAAGTTATCCCAACTTTCAAAAGATCAATTGTTCATTACCTTTATTACATAATAGCATATAGAAACAACTAGCATTAATGAAAATTCTCCTATAATAGCAATTGTCAAAAAATGAAAGCCATTTTCAATACTTTTATTTATTCCAAATCCGCATATACTTGCAATCATTCACAGGAAAGAGGGATTTATTTGAAAAAAGTAAGGATTGGTTCTGGTGCTGGTTACGGAGATGACCGGATTGAACCAGCAATTGATTTAATCGACGGCGCAAACTTAGATTATATCGCGTTTGAATGTTTAGCTGAACGAACCATTGCACTGGCACAAAATGAGAAAAAGCAAAATCCAGAAAGTGGCTACAATCATTTATTAAAGTATCGTTTTGAGAGAATTTTGCCAGCAATAAAGCGACATCCCACCAAAGTCATTACAAACATGGGGGCTGCTAATCCGTTAGCAGCAGCCAAACTGGTGCAAACGATGGCTTTCGATGCAGGTCTCAACCAGTTACGAATTGCAGTCGTGACTGGTGACGATATTTCGACCAGTATTGAGAAATTCACAGATGAAGTAACGATGGAGACTAATCACAGTCTGGCTGACCTGGAAAAACCGATTATCTCAGCTAATGCTTATGTTGGCGCAAAAGGAATCAGTGATGCGCTGGACGACGGAGCAGACATTATTATCACAGGCCGTGTGGCCGACCCCGCGTTGTTTATTGGACCGCTAATTCACGAATTTAAGCAAAGATATGACAATGACGATTTTTTGGGCCAAGGAACCTTGTTAGGGCATTTATTAGAGTGTGCCGGTCAGGTCATGGGCGGATATTTTGCCGATGACGATCGGAAAAACGTGCCAGACTTGTGGAACTTAGGATTTCCGTATGCTGATTTTAATGAAGATGGCAGTATTGTTATGCGTAAATTAGCGACCAGCGGTGGTTTGCTGTCGACAGAAACAGTTAAAGAACAGATTATGTACGAAATTCAAGATCCAACACAGTACTTCACACCAGATGTTGTTGCTGACTTTTCGCAAGTTCAAGTTTGCCAAACGGCCGAGGGGGTGAAAGTTACTGGTGCAACTGGGCATCCTAAAACTGGCCAGTTAAAAGTCAGTGTCGGTTACGAAGACGGTTATATTATTGAAGGCGGGATTAGTTACGGTGGTTCAACCGCAATTAACCGAGCCAAACTGGCGGGAAATGTTGTAAAAAAGCGGATTGAGTATCTGAAAATTCCCGTCGAAGAGTTGCAGATTGATTATGTAGGCGTTGATTCATTATTTCACGGCGTTTTGCTGGATCAGCAATCGCCAAATGAAGTTCGTGTTCATTTTGCAGCTCGAACGAAAACTTTAGCAGCTGCACAAGAAATCAAGCGAGAAATCGAGGCGTTGTATACCAACGGACCAGCGGCCGGCGGCGGTGTCAGAACCTACACGCAACAAATTATTGCGATTGCTTCTGTGCTGATTCCAGAATCAGCCGTTCACATACAACATCAATTTTTGGAGGCTAACTAATGAAACTACTAGATATTGCGCATTCTAGAACTGGCGATAAGGGAAATACTTCAATTATTTCTTTAATTCCCTATAACGAGCATGATTTTGCAATGCTTAAACAAAACGTTAGCGCCGAAAAAGTGCAAAAATGGTTTCAAAAACTCGGTCATATTCAGGTGACACGTTATGAGTTTCCAGGATTACACGCGTTGAACTTTGTTATTACCAATGCTTTGGGGGGTGGGGTGACACATTCGTTAAATTTGGATCGTCACGGTAAGGCTTTGAGTAGCGCATTATTAGAAATGCCGATCGAAAGGGAGTCTTAAGAATATGAGTATTGATGAAATGATCGATTCAATGACCAAAGGCGTTGAATCTGCTTTACCTAAAGTTTCACATAAACTAATTTCTGACGAAACTGAATTCGTTTCAATGCGTGATGGAGTCAAACTGGCAACGCGCATCATTTTAACGGACCATTCGAAAGATGCTCCAGTTTTGTTCACCAGAGTACCATATCCGGATTATGTCAAAATTATGGTCGCTAGTTGGTCGGCCTTCGTGCGCCGTGGTTATAATCTTGTGATTCAGGAATGCCGAGGACGTGGCAAATCTGAAGGTAAATGGGAACCATTTGTCAATGAGCGTGAAGATGGTATTGACGCTGTCAACTGGCTGGCCAAGGAAAATTGGCACAATGGTAAAATCGCGCTTGTTGGAAATTCGTACAGCAGTTACACGCAGCTAGTTATTGCGGATCAATTACCAGATAACGTTAAAACGATGGTGCCCAACATGTACGGATTCGATCGTTATGCTCAGATGTACCAAAATGGGCTTTTCCGACCTGATACGTATACAACCTGGGCAGTTGACAACAGTCCGGTTCCTCACAATGAGAAAATGAAACACCCTTATTTTGATGCTATGGCATACCGTCCAGTAGCAAAAATGGATCAACACTTTTTTGATCAGAAATTAGATTTTTATCAAGACTACATTCATTCGGAAAACCCAGACGATCCTTACTGGCAGCAAACACCCGTCTGGACGGCTTTAAAGGCAATGCCGGAGAAAATTAATATTCCTATTTGTATTGTTGATGGCTGGTTTGATCACCATTTGAATAATGATATTTGGGGCTATGATCGTTTGCGACCAGAAATCAAAGCAAAAAGTAAGGTGATTCTAGGGCCTTGGGATCACCTCAACGCTGAACCGGGCGTCCTCAACTAT
Organism: Furfurilactobacillus milii; assembly: GCF_021654115.1. Taxonomy (GTDB): domain Bacteria; phylum Bacillota; class Bacilli; order Lactobacillales; family Lactobacillaceae; genus Furfurilactobacillus; species Furfurilactobacillus milii. The sequence continues at coordinate 300,833 of NZ_JAIWJF010000003.1, forward strand.
GCGAATGCTGACGAATATGGTGCGGGTGCCATTCGCGAAATCTTTGACTGGTTAGAATTTCAGTTAAAGGGAAACAAGCTTGCTGGAGCGGTCAGCGGGGCATTAGTTTATGAACTTGGTGCTCAAAGATGGCGCCGGTTTGATACTTGGCGTCCAACTGCACAAACTGAAACCTTTTATCTTGGCTCAAAAAGTCAATTGTTTGCACAACCAGACACGAGTGATGAAGTCGCAAGTTATCAGTATGACCCACAACACGCTCGTCAAACGATGGGTGGCAACGGGGTCATGGGGATGTTAATGAATAATCCCGGTCATCATGGCCCACAGTTACAACAAAAGACGGCACAGTCAGATAGCTTGATTTTTATCAGTGAACCCTTAAAAGAAGCCCAAACCTTAGTTGGCAAAGCAATGATTGAATTAAACGTTGCGAGTTCTGTACCGGACACGGCTTTCATGGTTAAGCTTGAGGAACTCTTTTCAGATGGACGTGTTATCAACATTTCTGATTCCGGTAGTACCTTGAGATTGCGCAATCAATTGCAACACGCGGTCGATTATCAACCCGGACAGTTTGTCACTCTCGAAATGCCGTTGTGGGAAGTGTTGTGGCAGATTCAGGCCGGTTCAAGAATTCGACTAGAAGTAACATCCTCGAATTGGCCCGCCTATAACATTCATAACAATACGACCACACAATGGTCAGAACAAAAGGAGGGTCCCATCGCGACACAAACAGTGAAATTTAATGGCTCTAAGATTACACTGCCGATATTGATTGAAACCGATAAGTAAATCGGTGAAATTAATTTTCAATCAAATGCCGGCTTCAATAGCGAAAAATTAGTTTTTAAGGGAAATCAATCCTGAAAATGGTCTTAACCGACTACTTAAAAAGCATAATTATTGTCTGAAAAATTTCGGACAATAACTATGCTTTTTGTTAGCACTGAAACGTTGCAAGAGCACATCATTCAGGAAAATGGAAATTATGGAATATTTCTTAAAATGTGAATTGCAAATTAGTGGTATAAAGTAATTTTCGGCGGATAATGTGGTTTGTGATGACATGATGGATAGAGTCTAAGGGCATCAACAAGTTTTGCTGTTTATTAGAAACAATGACTGTAATCGTGGAGGAATCTAAAGCATGAAAAAAATCTTAATTGTTGAAACTAACGTCACGCGTTATCAAGGTACCAAAGACCCAACCGGCCTCTGGTTAGGTGAAGCCGCCGAATTCGTTGATGAAATGAAGAAAGCAAAAGTTGCTGTCGATTTTGTTAGCCCCAAAGGCGGGTTCGTACCTCTTGATCCACGAAGCATGAAGTATACCGATGAATCAATCATGGCTGTTTATGAATCGCCCGATTTTGTACACCGTGCACTGACAAATACGCTTCGTCCAAACGAAGTGAACCCAGATGACTATGTGGCAATCTATTACACCGGTGGTCATGGCGTAATGTGGGATTTTCCGAACAATGATGAGTTGCAGCACTTGGCTTTGGCAATTTATGATCAAGGCGGATATGTCATTTCAGTTTGTCATGGAATTGCCGGATTACTTAATATCAAGGACGATCAAGGGAAATACTTGATTGCCGGAAAGACAGTTACAGGTTTTACTCATGCTGAAGAAATTATTGCTGGCAAACAGTCAGTCGTGCCGTTTCTTAATCAAAAAGTAGCTGAGGAACGTGGCGCATCATTTTCAAAAAAGCGTGCTTATAGTGAATACGCAGTCAAAGATGGTCGATTGCTAACAGGTCAAAATCCATTTTCCGTGAGAGCGGTGGCTAAATTGTTGCTTAAGGAGATTCAATAACGAAGTTTACTGTCTCAGCGAAAATAATGATCTAATAACTATGTCGTCAAAATTCTGAGAAGTTTATTTAGGCGCAAAGACACCTCATTCCATATTTAGGAATGAGGTGTCTTTGCGCAAGTGTACATTACAGGCTTTATCCTTGCATTAGCTAACTCTCAAATAATTTGTGGCGCCTTTACTAACATATTTTTCATGTGTTTGAGCTATCCAGGTATCAAAAGCCTGCTGAAACTGAACTAATCGTTCTGGATCAGTTTTGGCGATTTGATAGAAGGGTAATTCAGAAAGGTGAAAGTTTTTGCCACGCTCGATAGAAAGAAGCTGTGTTAACCAACGCTGATTACTATTTGGTGATGTCATTTTATTTGCCTCCATGCGTAAGCGATTAAATAAACTATACGAATGTATGTTCGTACAGTCAATATAGAAATTTAAAAACAAATTTTCCAAGGCTTTAGCCTGATATTTTGTAAACATTTGAGTCGATTTTAAAACGATCAAAATTATTGTAAACAAGTTGCTTTAGGCAGGCGGCATTTTGTTTAGTTGAAAAGCACTTACAGAGTTTATTGGTTAGTTAATTTATCAATAAAAAATGAGAAACTGAATTTTGAAAATTAAAATTAATTTCTACTTATTCGTGGAATTAATTTCACAACGTGCTATAATGACAGCGGTTACAAAATGTAGCAACAGTTTATAAGACGAGGAGTGCTGTATATGGAAACAAAGAACAGCCACGGGTTTGGCTTGATCAAATTTCGTGGAAAAGAATTAGATAATGGATATACCAGTAAGATGCCGGTTGTCCAATTTGTCTTGGTGTCACTGTTATTTCCAATGTGGGGGGCCGCAGCCAGTTTAAATGATATTTTGATCACTCAGTTTAAATCCATTTTTCAATTAAGTAATTTGGCTTCGGCCTACGTTCAAAGTGCGTTTTCATTGGGATATTTTTTGATGGCAATTCCAGCATCATGGTTGATCAAAAAAACTTCATACAAGCTGACAATTATTATTGGCTTGTTACTGTATTTGATTGGCTGTGTCCTGTTCTTTCCAGCATCGGCTGCAGCAACTTACGGCTTTTTCTTAGCAGCACTGTTTGTTTTAGCAGCTGGTCTGACAGTTATTGAAACTGCTGCCGATACCGATTCAGCTCTGTTAGGACCAGAAAAGCAGCGAACCTTAAGGTTGAATATTTCACAAACATTTTTACCGTTTGGTTCAATTGCCGGGATTCTGCTTGGGAAGTACCTCATTTTCTCTGGTGGTGAGAATCTTGATGCACAACTCAGCAAGTTATCAGGGAGTGCTCGTGTTCGTTTTGGTGAAGCGGCTTTGCAAAAAACACTTCAGCCATACAAATACATCATTATGGTGATTGCGGTCATGATTATCCTGTTCTTAATTACGCAATTTCCAAGTGGTAAGCCAAAGGCTAAAGCAAACGAAACGAAGCCTAAAGAAAATTTAGGTCAAACAGTAATAGCGTTATTGAAAAACCATAATTTTACTTACGGTATGTTTACATTGTTTATGTATGTTGGCCTGCAAGTTTCAATTTGGTCATTCACAATTCGTTTGGCATTAAATTTGGACCACTCGATCAATGAACGAACGTCATCAAACTATGTCATCGTCAGTTATATTGCTTTCTTTGTTGGCCGAATCGTTGCTGACTATCTGATGAGAAAAATTCCACACTTGAAGGTTTTGCTTTGGTATTCAATTCTCGGCTTTATTGCGATCGGTTACATGATGATTGATAGAAGCTTCAATGGTGTTTATGTTGCCATTCTGGTTTCCGGCTTAATGGGGCCTGGGTATGCAACAATTTATACTGAAACGCTTGGTTTCATCAAAGACCCTCACCAAACTGAAACTGCCGGTGCCATGTTAGTAATGATGGTCGTCGGAGGCGGTGTTTGGCCAGCAATTCAAGGCTGGTTTGCTGACATTACTGGATCAATGACGATTTCATTTGCCGTTCATTTCTTAACTTTTGGCGCAATGATTGTCTATGCTTACCACTACATCAAGCATCCATTTGATGGTTTGGCTAAAGAAACGAAGGCAACAAAATGACAAAATTCAGATTGTACAGAGATAGTTTTAAAGAACAACCACGCGTGCTAATTGAAAACGACGAATTTACCATTTCTAGTTTTAAATATTCATCTCCTCGATTTAAAATTGAAGTGCAACACCTGCTCTACTAGACCAGTTCTTTATTCAGACTAGTCAAAAAGGCCATGAAGACCTATTCTTAATTCACCACAAACAAGAAAGAGGTATCTTCATGACCCG
>NZ_JAIWJF010000004.1 GCF_021654115.1 Furfurilactobacillus milii
CGGGTCATGAAGATACCTCTTTCTTGTTTGTGGTGAATTAAGAATAGGTCTTCATGGCCTTTTTGACTAGTCTGAATAAAGAACTGGTCTAGTAGAGCAGGTGTTGCACTTCAATTTTAAATCGAGGGTTTTATAAAATCATTAAAATAGTAATATTAGTGACTTTATAGGGTCTTAAATGCCTGACACGACTGACTTTCCAATTAATTCGAAATAGTTTTAGTCTTTTCACGTTTAAATATGTAATTTTTAAAAGCATCGCTCGTTTTTAAATTTAGAAATTAAAAAACGTCATCACATGATGTGACAACGCTTATTAGACCTATACCTTTTGTACGAACGCTGTTTTATGTCTTTATATTTCGCAAAGTGATACAATGTACACAATTTAGTAAACCATTATTTTTATATGTCATGATTTTTACTAGAGTCGTGACATTAGCGAAAAAAACTATCAATATTAGGAATTGACACAAAAGACCGCCAAGAAAAGTAATTTTTTCTTGGCGGTCTTTTAACATTGTTCAGTTATATTTCAACAAAAATCTACATATTTCACACTTTAACGGATCAACCAGATTCCCCAAGCCACATCAACAATCGCAATGACAACAGCGATAGCTAACATAGTTGGCAGGCCCAGGATTAATGACACTAGCAATAAAATCACATCAATTGTCATAATCACGACGAAGGCGCCAGTGGTCAGTCCTTTACGTTGACGCTTGGGTTGGCCCGTCATTTGGGCTGACAAACGCAGATCCTCAGGCATTTTTTCTTCCGATGTGGATGTTTCTGGCGTGTAATCGAAGTGTTCCAACGGATCTTTATCCATAACGGTCACCCTCTTATTTTTAATGCTGTCAGTTTAACCCGAAAACAAAAAAATAAGCTGAATTGCGTTCCGTTTCACGCTTTTTACGCTCTTGTTAACGTGTTGGTAAGTTAAGATAACACGTTTAAATTTCCGTACAAAACTACGCTTCTTCACCCCACCACAGTTTGACCAACGCTTGCGTGCCGTCGTTACCCAGATGTTTGTCATCAACCAATTGTTCGTAAAGCTGTTTGGCCGCAGCAGTTGCTGGCAGGTTCAAGTGCATTTTATCTGCCTCATCCAGCGCAATTCGCAAATCTTTCAAAAAGTGTTTCGCAAAGAAACCAGGCGTGTAATCATGCTTGAAGATCCGCGGGACATACGTGTCCATCGACCAATTATCCGCACCGCCTGCACTCAAGGTCGCCAACACGTCCGACAAGTTTAACCCTGCTGCCTTGGCGTAGACCAACATTTCGGTCAATCCCGTCATTGTGCCCGCAATCATAATTTGGTTGGCCATTTTAGCGTGTTGACCAGCGCCTGCCTCGCCAAACCGGTGAACAGACTTGCCAACTTGGTTAAACAACGGTAGTACTTTATCAAACGTGGCTTGATCACCACCCACCATAATTGTCAGAGTGGCATTCTGTGCGCCAATATCACCACCAGAAACAGGCGCATCCAGTGCTGTTACATGGTGTGCTGGCGCTGCCTCCGCAATCCGTTTGGCAAGGGTCGGCGTACTCGTTGTCATATCCACAACAATACTGCCAGGTTTAACACCCGCGAAAATACCGTCATCGTCAAAATAAATGGCCTCAACATCTTGTGGGTACCCCACCATACTAAAGACGACATCACTTTGTTCGGCAACTGCTTTTGGATTGGACGCCCATGTTGCACCATTTGCGACCAATTTGTCAGTCTTAGACTTTGTTCGGTTATAAACCGTTAGCGTATTGCCAGCCTCCAACAGATGCGCCGCAATCGCGCCACCCATAACACCTGTTCCAATAAACCCAATTTTCATATTTGTCCTCCTCACATCGTTCGTTTACAGACACAGTATACTGCCTCAAGTCAGGGATAGGTCAATCATCAGATAACGTCTTTTTGCAAAAGAAAAACAACCTACCCCATTTAGTAGATTGCTTATCATAAAATTCTCAAATCCAAACGAATACTTATTTCAACTTACGTGGAATCAGATTCCGAACACCACCCTCTGGCACCTTCATGTCACCATAGTAACGTGGAATTAAGTGAACGTGCGCGTGAAACACCGTTTGTCCAGCATCTGCCCCTAGGTTCATTCCAATGTTATAAGCATCTGGCTGGTAACGTTCGTCCAAAATCTGCTTCATTTGGACGACAAGATCATCAATGGCGTTTTTCTCGTCCTTAGTTAATCCCCACCAATTTTCTACGTGGCGACGTGGCACGATCAAAGTGTGGCCCGGGTTAACCGGTTTGATATCCCAAAACGCCTTAGCGAAGTCGTTTTGCAAAATAATATCCTTATCCGCTTTTTCGCAAAACGGACAACCAGGTAACGTTTCAAACTTGGTTTCCAAAGTGCTCCCCTCCCGTAATGTCTGTTACAACGTGTGTTTAGGCAACTTGCTTACGACTCAAACGGCGAGCACGGCGGCGACGGTGATTGCTGACCAACAACAGGACCCACAAAATTCCACTGACAATAATGATAATCGTCGTCCACATTTGATAACCTTTCACGTGTTCGGCAAAGTATTCTAACGTATCGTCGTGGTAGTTAGCACTAGCTTGGGTCAACACCTGACTACTAATCAAGTTGACGACGGCATCACTAGCAGCAGTTCCGGCTAATCCAATTGACGACGCCTGCTGATTCACATCATCGCGAACAGCACTGCGCATAGCTGCCGTGTTGAAATCTAAACTTTCACCAGCATACGTTTCTCGTGTACCAGTCTTTAATGTAGCTTTGATTAAATCGTCTGTTGCTAAACTCGTTGGCAAGTTTTTAGCTTGCAATTGACTGGCTACTTCCGCGTGCACCCGACTGATGACGGTTGGTGTTTGAATTGCCCCTTCCATAAAAGTGCCGCTTAACACAGTCAAACGGACGATCAGGGCTAACACAAAGATGAGGCCAACCAAAAAGCTCAGAAATCCATGGGGCTTTTTTTGCTTAGTGAATCCCTGTGATGCTGGTTGTTGTGGTGATTGCGGTATCGAACCACGTTGCTTGGCATCATACCGTTGTGTGCGACTCATTGGTTGTTCTTGATTGTTATTTTTCATATTGATAGTTTAGCACATTCTGCTGAAAATGCCCTTTTCGCAAACGTTAAGAATCGCATAAGGACGGCATTATAAATTTAAAATTATCATATAAGAAAATTTTCAACAGCGCGTTTGAAACCCCCGCTATACTTTAAAGCAATTAGAGAGAGCACTACGAAAGAGGGAATTCATATGCATGAATATAAAACAAACCGGGCGTTTCGAACGCTCGTCAACGTTGGCATCATCGATCAAATTGGTAGTGGTTTATACAGTATCGTCTTTTTAATCTACGCCGCCACACTGCCATTCAAAACACTGGCCGTTTCCATAGCCTCCATTGCATGGGTCATACCCGCCTTAGCAAACATCTTTACCGGATATTTGGCCGACCGAACGTTTAATAAACGACACGCAATGTGGTTCTCGTATTTTGTTCAAACCATCTTATTTCTGATCATCGCATCACTGATTGGCCGTTCAACCAAAGAAGGTATTTTCTTCTTCATCATGGCATTGGATATCATAGCCCGCCTACTTGGTGATTACGGCAATAGTCTATCCACGCCACTTATGAAACACATTGTCGCGCCAGAACACATGAATGAAGCCACTTCAATCGGCACCGCCATTGGTAGTTTGGTCCAGATTGTGGCTTCAGCGCTAGGTGCCACACTAATTGTCGCACTTCACCATCAGTACGATCTGTTCGCTTTACTGGACGCACTCACATTCTTAGTTGCCGGCGTAATCTTCTTTATTGCTCGTCATCAATATGATCAAGCCGAATCTGAAGTTCATAAATCTGTTCTGACCGCTAAAGCATCTCGCTTGGCGGAAAACAGTGAAGCAAAAGAAGGTTTTGGCACTAGTTTCAAATTGGCAATGCAAGAATTTACGCAAAACTCCTTCTTATTATTTATGATTGTTGCAGGGTTGGCCGTCAACCTACTAGGTACCGCCATCGATCCATTATCAAACTTGATTTTTCTCCACATGAGCAGCTTTTGGTTTATCAACTACGGCTACACCATTGCACTGCTCGATATCGTCTTTTCCGTTGGTTCTATTGCGGGGGCAGTGTTCGTTAATGACATGCTTAAAAACACGTCAATGGTCACCCTCCTTGCCGCTTCAATGGGACTATTGGTACTAGTTGCGATCGACATGTTGACCCTCCACAACCTATGGATTCTGCTGGTCCTTTTCTTCGGCACCGCTTACTTGCTAGGCAAAATCAATCCACGCTTCAACGCAGTCATTATTAACACTGTGCCAGATGATCACCTGGCCGCTACCGGTGGCGTCATAAGCACAGTCATGATGATTGGTGCCCCTGTAGGTCAGTTTGTCTTCCTGACATTAGCAAACGTTATCAGCATTCCTGTATCCCTCATTATTTATGGCATTAGTTCACTGGTTGTTACCATTCTGATCTTAGTCCGTGGTGCTGGTCGTTTGACTAAAAACGATCCCACGACTGCTCGATACAATGAGGCTCATGTTTAATTTCTCATGCTTAGCAACTACGGTACAACAGAAATTTTGAATCTGATTTCAAGCGACTTTCGTGAACTTCGCGGCTACACTCAAATAGCTTCGCGTGAAGCTTGCGCATATGCCAGACAAGAAAGTCAACATTGATACCGACCGTGAAAGTAACGTTAATTCGGTGGTTTGCCCGAATTTAGGTTACTGACGGCCGCAAGTACAGCAACCATCACAACTTTCAAGCCCGAAACACTTGACCTTTAACTGCAGCGCTTCTATAGTGAATGCTAATTCAATAAAATAATTAACTTAATGAATAACATTAGAAAAGGAGTGGCTGCATGTACACAGTTCAAGAAGTCGCCAAGAAGCTCGGCATGACGACCTATTCAATTCGTTACTATGATGATCACGGCTTGTTGCCTTTTGTTAAACGTGACGAAAACAACAATCGGCTATTTGACGAGGATGCCGTTGAATGGGTCAACTTAGTTCGTTGCTTCCGTTCGACAGGCATGCCGATTGCCGAAGTACACCATTACATCGACCTGATGTTAGCTGGTGATGAGACAATTCCTGAGCGTTACCAAATGATGTTAACGCAGCAGTCCCGTGCTCAAGAACAGCTAGCCGCCAAAGAACGTCAGCTTGCAAAAATTAACACCAAGGTTTCCCATTACGCCAAACTAATGAATACCGATGCTCCCGATGATTACGTTCCTAATCAAGCACAACCTGATAATGATCAGGTTTCTGTGAGCTAATTTAAAAGATTAAGTGCCGCACTTTTACGTGCTGTACTTAATCTTTTTTATTATTCCTGATAATTTTTCTGTTATAGTTCAGCCCCTGTCGCACTTGCTTTCATCCTTATTTTCAATATTCACATAACAAAAAAGTGATAAAAACCATTTGACAGTTATAATAGTTTTGTTTATAGTAATCATTAGAGAAACGAATAACATTACACAATTCCATTACTGATTAAGCAAAATTGTGAGACATATACGACCCTCATGTCGTTTGCAAAACACACTCACAATTTCCACACGAGGAGGACTGCACATGCTACACATTTACACGATTGGTTCATCAACTTCATGCCGCCGGGCCGTTAAGTGGCTCAAGGATAAAAAGGTTCCTTTCCAAGAACATCCTATCGACACAACAGATAACTTATCCGTCAAGACCCGTGAAAAGCTTTCGACGAGCACGGTTAAACAATTCTTGGCCGCTAGTGAAAATGGTTGCGATGAATTATTAGCCCCTCGCTCATTAACCATGCAGGAATTATCCAAAGTGATGGATCTGACTAGCTTAGGTCTAACGGAAATGATCAACGTTATCGCCAAACATCCAAAGATGCTCCGCTGGCCAATTGCATTTGACGACCACCGGCAAATCTTACAAGTCGGCTTCAACGATGATGAGTTTGGCACATTTATCCCACGTAAACTTAGAAAAATGGAACTTAATAATATCCTCTCCCGTTTGAACGGGTAAGAGAAAAGGAAAGTCGCATTAATTGTGACTTTCCTTTTTTATTTGCGAATAAGCACAATAAGACATGTGTTATCTTTGCGCTGTAAAAACGTTTCATTACCGGTCAACCCTAGGTATATAAGCAAGGAGTCTAATAAATGTCCTTACAACAAAAAGCAAAACACATGTCAGCATGTCACTACAAATTGTACAAATCCGGCAAGTTTTGGATCACTGCAAGTGTTGCAATATTTGCTATCGAAGCTGGCGGCTTAACACAGGTCGATGCAGCGACCACCAGTGCCAATCCGACAATCACAATCACACAGTCGGCATCTCAAAACAGTACTGATCAATCTTCATCGGTTACTTTGACAACACCAAATCAACAGCAGAGTAGCCAATCACCTCAAAACTCGCAAGTGGATAGCCAAACAAGCATGACTCCGACCAGCACAACTACTAGCCAAGCAAAGTCTGGGGCAACTGAATCTTCAGCCACTTCATCAAGTTTGACTGCCCCATCGGCCGCCTCTGAGAAAACATCAGCATCCGCTACCATCTCTGATGAGACCAAAACACCTGCCGTTACGCCCATTAATAGTGAAGAAACAAGGGCATCGTCTGTTACGGCCACTTCTGAAAGCAATCAGTCACCTTCAACACAAGCAACAAGTGTCACCAGTGCTGCCGAATCAAGTGACACCAATGAATCCACGTCAGTCTCAAATCGAAATGCAACGCTGATGGCGGCTAGCATTCCCGCAACAACAAACACCCAAATCATGGCGACCACAGCAACGATAACCGCTGATTCTACTCATGCGGATTCAGATATCGTTGACATTGAAGACGCTCAGCTAAAGCAGGCCATGTTGAACGCTTTTCAAGTAACCTCAGGTGAATTAACTTATGGTGACGTGCGCCACATTACGTTTGCCCACAATAAAAATGAAATTACAATTCTCCTGATCCCGACAACTACTGTGAACCCAATCACGAGTTTAAAAGGACTTGAAGTATTACGCGAATTGCCAGAAGGCTGGGGTGTTCAACTGTTGGTGTACCTTAAGCCCGGGGTTTCTTTGGTACCGCTCACAGGACTCCACATGACCACGGCTTTTGACATTCAACAAGATGGGGCCGGTAATTGGACTGACGCTGATATTGCGGCGTTGAACTCCCTGACGTTTGGGGGACTTGACTATTACTGGGGTATCGAATTCGTTGGTAAAACATCCATGACGAATACCACCGGCTTGCGTGATGACCAAATCTTAAAATTAGATCCAATGTTTACCAAGGCTTCACAGGCAAATCCAGACGGCCTATTTCTGTCCCTATCTAATCAGCGTCTTTCAGATTTTTCTTACTTTGCCAAATTTTCAAACGTTCGTATTTTTTCAGTGAATAATTATCGTGTCTATACCAATCCAATTCATATCGCTCAAACTGGTGACGACATCAACATCGCGAGCCAGACCATTGGTATCGATGGCAAACCCATTTTAACTGGCTACAAAACTTATAATAGTGACACGCCCATTGTAACTATTGATGGCGATCATTACGTTATCAGTGGCTCAAAACAGTATGCCAACATTGGTTACATCATTATTTCCAATCAGTACGGTGTCAGTGGCTACCCAATGTACACGGCCGTCGAGTACGCGAATGGCAACACCCTGCTTCAAACGGGTATGGAATATTATCGAACGACATGGGGCAACGTCAGCGTTAATTATGTTGATGAAGACGGCAATGTTCTCGCAGACGCACAACACATTAACGGTGATGTCGGCCGGGCTTATGCCACTACGCCTAAACCAATAGCCGGCTATAGCGTTAGCCGCATTGACGGCAATGCTAACGGAACCTTTACCACTGAATTACAAACGGTTACGTATGTTTACACCAAAAATATTGTTAAGGGTGCTGATGTTCTAGTCACTTATGCGGACCAGTACGGCAATGAAATTGCCCCATCTGAAAAGTTAACGGGAAATATTGGGGACTCCTTTACATCGTCGGTTAAGCCCGTTGATGGTTACACATTTGACCACGTTGAAGGTAATGAAACCGGCGTATTTACGGATGAAGATCAAACCATCACGTATGTTTATACCAAAGACGCTGTTCGCGGTGGCGATATTACCGTTAAGTACGTTGATACAGACGGCACTGAAATCGCCCCAACAGAAATACTATCTGGCAATGTTGGTGACACTTATGCAACGGCCATTATGCATATCGATGGCTACACGTTATCAACAATTGACGGTAACGCAAACGGCACATTTACGAATACAGACCAAATAATCACATATATTTATGTGAAAGAAGATGGGCAAAATCCATCTGACAATAATAATGACGGCGACGGGCAGCCAGACGTTAAAGTACCAGATTCCTCAAATGACAACAATGGCGATAACCCAACGATCTCTGAAGTACCAGATTATTCAAGCGATGTGCTTGGCAGCGAAACTGCAAATCAAATGACACCAAGCCAGTCCACTAGCTTACTCCCGACCGCTGTTAGTTCTTCCTCCGCTGCATCTAACGTGGCAGGACCTAGCTCTCAAAGTCAGCAGTTACCACAATCGGAAGCAGCTAACAACACAAGTCAGCCAATCGATAACCGCAGTCAAGAATTACCCAATACAGGCATGCACGAGAATCGTTTGGCAGCAATGTTAGGTGCCATACTGCTAGTTTTACTGGGAACAATTCCTTTTTCTAGCAAACGTAAACACGATTAATATCCACATTGATTGCAAAACAAACACCCCAGAAGTGAGTTATCAAGACTCAGTTTCGGGGTGTTTGTTTTAGTTTGAATTAAGTTATGCCTTATGCATCTTGGCGTGTAGCCGCAATGTCAACTTCACGAATATTAACTTCCTGTGGCATGTCGTACATAAACTTCACAGTTTCAGCGACATGAACGGGATCAAGGGTGATACCACCCATCGTTTCCTTCCAGCTTTCGTAATCTGACAATGCAGACTTGCTGGTCACATGCGTCAGTAATTCCGTTTCTGCAGCACCAGGCGCAACCATCATGACACGCACGTTTTCGGCCGCACTCTCTTCACGAATGGTTTCTGACAAACCGTGAACGCCAAACTTGCTGGCAACATAAGCCGCATGGTTCACAAACGTCTTCTTGCCGGCCAGTGACGACATGTTCAAAATGGTTCCATGGTGACGTTCACGCATATCGTTTAAGACAATCTGCGTACCATTCAGCACACCCATCACATTGGTATCCAACATCGTTTGCCATTCTTTACGGTCTTGATTTTGAACGTTGCCAAGCAACATCAATCCGGCATTGTTGACCAACAAGTCGGTCTTACCGTACTTGTCTTCGGCCTTACGAATAGCTTTTTCAAACTGATCGTAGTCAGTCACGTCAACCGTGTCGATCATGACATTATCCATGTCCTTAGCAACTTCGGCCAATTTTTCTTCGCGACGACCCAATAACAACATTGGATAGCCATCGGCAGCAAACTGTTTGGCAATCTCTTCACCAAAGCCAGAACTAGCACCGGTAATAACAACTAATGATTTCATTTTTAATAATCCTCCAAAATTCCTTTTATCAACGTTTGCAAGTATAATGGGCACATTGATAAAAAGGAAGTACGCACCTTAACGTAACTACGAATTGGAAGGATTAACTTAATTATGCAATCACGCCCTACCACGACTCATCCCCGTTACAGAAACGAATTCGACGCCACGATGCAATTGATTCAGGGAAAATGGAAAATTATGATCATGTATGAAATTGCGGAAACGGGCACCAGCCGGTTCGCCGACTTACAGCATCACATTCGCGAAGTGTCCCACAAGACCCTCACGAATCAGTTAAAAGAACTCGCCGATGACGATCTTATTGAACGCCACGATTTCCAAACAGCCCAACCACATGTGGAATATACATTAACCGCCAAGGGCCAATCAATCATTCCATTACTGGATGCCATTTGCGACTGGGGCGACACTCATATCGATCACGCGCAGATTGAACGCTCACTGTGTGACGAATAATCGCTAACGTGGATAATTCGTTTGCGGCGTAAATCGTGCTTGCCACAAGAAGTCCGTGACTGCGCGATCAACATGAGGATTTTGATGGAGCAGGTAATGGATGACACTAATCCCGCCAACCAAAGTTTCACTCTGATAACCATCCACCCGGCCGGCCAACATTTCACCTAGTTTATGATCACCCTTAACGGAAACGCCCAAATCGCCACCGGTGCCGAACAAATCACCGGCAATATTTAACACTTGGATGTGCCGCGGAAAACGATCCGCGGCTTTTTGTTCTGCTTTACTAAACGTCGTCGCAATATTGACGAACTTAGCGGTATCAGGATAATCTTCACGTTTGTCTGCCGCTTTGCCAGTCAAATATTGATAAACAATGTTTGCCCCAGATGAATGGCCGACCATGTTAACTGTATTTATATGTTCACGTTGCTTCAGCATTTTCATCACACCAGTTAGCTGCCGTGCCTCACGTGACGCGTGGTGGTTATCCGCAAAGAGCACAAGAATCAGTGGATTCCGTTTACCAAGCGGTCCGCGTTTATCAATGGTCGCTTTACCGCTCTTAGCGACGTGAATCGTCCACACTGCCTGACCAATATCATAACGTTCAAGGCGCGCATTCATTGGTCCAAACGTCAGCCAGTTACTGTAGTCACCAGAGACAAAAAGTGTCGGTGTCTTACTGTATGAAACTTGCACATGACCCAGTTGCTTTTGCTCACTCGCTTCCCAGCCCATGACGATGCCAGCTAGTACTAGCACTGCGCACAAAACGCCGATCAGCCAGCGAATAAACCGATCCTGTTTGGCTGGCCGCTGCGGCACTGCATGTTTTTGTTCACCCATCGGAAACATTCCCCCATTTAATGGCGTTATTATACCGCACCAACTAAACGAAACTGTGAACTGGCGGAGGTGTGCTGTGAATCATTGGTGAAAATTAATATTTTGATTGTTAGTCAGATTATTTTCGCGACATTTGCTGAAAGGCATCCGTTTAAGTTTGTACTGGATGCCACTTGCGGTTGTCGACCGTGACACGCCGCCGTAGGACCGGATCAAGCCCGCAGTTCACAGTCTTTCACCTCGTCGGACAGCCTCGTAAAAACCGAGTCTGTCCGACCGTCCGTAACCTAAATTCGGATAACCCACCGAATTAACGTTACCTTCACGGCTTTGTATCACGGTCGACGCCCTCCAGCTCATATAGTAGCCAAGTAGTGTAACCACTTCATTTCTAACAAATTGACGAGTTTAATGACCTGTCCGACATCAAATTGAACACAACAATCTATAGTAGTGAAGCTGGCGCAAAACAGAGTTCCGTGTCGGTAATACTTGGCGGCCAGGGTTTAGGCTGCCTAGTATTACAGGACGAGTTCAGAGACGAGTGGTTTTTTCGGCTCTGAATCGAGGTAGAAGACTCCGGGCTTCAGGAGGCTGAGACCGGTCCCATGGAACGGCGTTTTGCGCCAGCGCAACGGCATACAGTCGGTTTATCGAATTAAAATGTCATTGAACCTGACGACTGAACAAAAAATTGACCTACTCCTTAGATTAAGGAATAGGTCAATTTTTCAATCTGAAATAAAATCAACTGCGAAAGCACTACATTTCGGCAATTTTTGAATCGAGGTACCGGCTCAATTTTTCTTTAGGATAATAGCCGGACACCTTTTCGACAGCCTTGCCGTTCTTGAAAATCACTAAGCTTGGCACGCTCATGACTTTGTACTTTTCCGCAATCGTTTGGTGGTCATCAACGTCTAACCGCAAAAAGTTAACCTTGCCATCGTAATCGTCTTCTAACTGGCTCAATACTGGCTCTAACATTTTGCAGGGACCACACCAGGGTGCCCAAACGTCTAGCACGGACAGCCCACTAGTCGTTGCCGTATCAATTTCCGTTTGCGTTGTTACATTTTGTGCCATGACTTGCCTCCGTAAAAATTCATGAGGCTAGTATACGCAATCGGACCATTCGTTTGCAACTGTCACTGGTTGTTTGCACCAACGTTACTTTTTAATAAACCTGTCGCCACATCAACTGATTGTGTTTGACTTCATCAATCGTTTTGGTTCCGGCCAACTGCATCGTGATCTGCAATTCGCGGTTGAAGTGCTGCATAACGGAACGAACCCCGGCGACACCACCAAGATTTAAGCCATAGAATAATGGGAGAGCAAACGCAACGAGGTCGGCCCCACTTGCCAGCGCTTTAAAAGCGTGCTCGCCGCGACGAATACCAGAGTCAAAAATAATCGGCACCTCATGGTTAACAGCGTTAGCAATTGCCGGCAACACGTCGAACGAAGCTGGGCCACCATCCAATTGACGGCCACCGTGATTGGAAACCCAAATCCCTTTAGCGCCAGCACCGATGGCCAGCATGGCATCATCCGGCGACTGAATGCCTTTAACAATGACTGGTAATTTTGTATAGCTGGCGATAGCATCAATGTCGGCTAAACTCAGTGTTCGTTTGGCCTTGGCATAAATTTCCATGATGTTTAACCCTTCACCACTGTTGTCACTAGCAGAATAGTCCGCCAAATTCACCATCGGCAATGGAAATGAGAAACCTGTCTTCACGTCGGCTTCACGATAACCGCCAAGCGACGCATCAGCGGTTAATATAATGGCCTTCGCACCTGATGCTACTGCCTGATCCAAAATCCAGTGGTTGAAGCCATTATCATTGCTCATATATAACTGGAAAAATTGCGGACCACCGTGACCAGCCTTAGCAATGTCTGCCACCCGTTCATTTGCGTACGTCGAAATCGACATGATACTGCCTTCATCAGCCATCGCCTCAGCGGTTTCTGACTCACCGTTAACGTGCAGTAATCCATGTGCAGCGGCCGGCGCATCAATCATTGGCGTATTAAGTTCCATGTCCCACAGCTTGGTATGCAAGTCTGGGTTTTCAAGATTGCGCAGTACTCTAGGGACAATCTGGGCGTGATCAAACGCCGCGGTATTTTCACGCATCGTCCACTCTGTTTCTGCCCCACCCTGAATGTAGCCAAACGCACCAGGTTCCATGCGTGACTTTACCAGTGGTTCCAAACTCGCTAAATCATTGATTTTAAGTTCCTTTTCGTCCGTACTTGCCTGATATTCAGCCATCGTTTTATCCTCCTGACCATGCGACTCATCACAATTTTCAACATAATAATGGTAAAACAAAAGGCCATTCACATAGGTGAACAGCCATTTCAAAATCAAATTTATTATTCAGTTTTCCGTTCATTGTTTGTTCGGTTAATATCCTATCCAAAACGTTAGTTGTCGCGCCGCGTTTGACGAGACAACCGACGTGATCGTCGCACGTAATGAATAATTAAAGTGATCACCACGGCAACCAAGATAACGAGACCAAACAGCGTTGAAGAAATTTCGATGTTGATGACTGGAATGGATATGAATAGCTTAATCGCAATCAATGCAATCAGCACATAAGCCATCGTTTCCAGCTCCGGAATCTTGCGCATCAAGTTCATAATCACTTCAGCAATGCCCCGCATACACAGGATCCCAATCAAGCCACCAATTAAAACGATGACGGGATTGTTTGAAACTGCGAGCGACGCAAGCACTGAATCAATTGAGAACACAATGTCCATAATTTCGATTTGAATGACAACTGACCAAAACACGGAAATATGCCCGATACGTCGCGGTTTAGCGGACGTTGCGTCAGCATTTGCGGATTGGCCAACTGAATGTCGTTTCCGTTTGGTAATCAGGTGATGGAAATAGCGGTACACCAGATAACAAAGGTATAACGCCCCTGCCACCTTGATAATCCAAAACTTGATCAGATACGTCCCAACACCAATAATCAAAAATCGAAACAGATAAGCGCCCCAGAGACCATAAAATAACGATTTTTCACGTTCTTTTAGATTACTCAACGAGGTCGTTTGAGCTGCCAGAACAACAGCATTATCGACCGACAGTAAACACTCAATTAAAACTAATGAACCAATGATCAACCAGTCATTACTGCTGGTCAATACCGCCGCCCAGTTATGGCCGTCGAAAAACGGTCCGTACAGTTGGCTTAATAGGTGTAACAACGATAAAGTCCTTCTTTCTTGCTCATAGGGGCATTGCCGTTATCCAAATCTGGAAAAAGCCTCTGGCAACGGTGCATTAATTGTGACGCGTTTGTCACTAAAAGGCAATATCAAACTTAATTTAACCGCGTGTAAAAGCATCCGTTGGTGTGAAAAACTTTCGGCATTCGGTTGATACAACGGATCACCAATAATTGGATGCCCGTTACCAGCTAAGTGGACCCGCAACTGATGCGTCCGTCCCGTTTTAAGTGTTAACGACACTAGACTTGCCGTTGATGTGGTATCGAGCACTTCATATTGCGTTAGCGCACTCTGGGCGTTTTCCCCATTAATCATCCGTTTGCGCCGGTCTTCAGGATCACGACCAATCGCATCAGTAAACTTTCCGGTTGCTTGGTCAAAATGACCACTCACCCACGCCTGATAAGTCCGCTGAATGTGTTTATCACTGATCTGCCGGTCTAAAATCGGGACAACTAATGGCGTCTTAGCCACAATCATCGCGCCACTCGTCGCCATGTCCAAACGGTGAACCATCCAGGGTTGTACCTGTTGAGGCGCCAACTGTGTCGTCAAAAAATTCATCACAGTTCCTGCCTCATCCGTACGATTGGGGTGGCTTTTCACGCCGCTGGGCTTATTGATGACTAATAATTGATCATTTTCAAACAAAATCGGCAACGTCAGGTGATCATCGGGAAGGTATGTTTGGACCGGTGTTTGCAGCTCATCGGCACGGACTGTGGGTGTGACCACATCGCCAATGACAACATGTGTATTGTAAGGACGATAGCTATTATTAACGCGCACATCTTCGCGGACTCGCAGATAATGTTGCAGCCGTTTGGGAATTAACCACAAACGCAGCAACTCACGAATATTCAATCCTGCTTCTTGATCGGTCACAACTAGTCGCGTTGTCCATTCATTTTGGTTCACCGTTGCCAAACCTAATCACCCTCCTTCTTCAACATTAACTTTCCTGCTGCACCATTAATTGTCAGTCAAATCGATTGTCTGCCGTTACCCCGACCAGAAACGCCGTTCCATTGGGACCGGTCTCAGCCTCCTGAAGCCCGGAGTCTTTAACCTTGATTATGAGCCGAAAGCCACGTCTCATAAGTCATCCCGCAACACTAAGCGGCCAAGTTCACGCCGCTAAATGTTGTCGACACGGAACTCTATTTCTGGTCAGCTCCACTACTGTCACAAATAAGAAACAGTAGCGATTCGGTTCCTAAGATTACCTATTACCTATTACTAAAGACTGCTGATAGTCTACGAAACCAGCTACTACATTAGCTGAAGGGCGTCGACATTGATACCGAGCCGTGAAGGTGGTGTTAATTCGGAATGGTTCTACCGAATTTACACCACGGACGGTCGCAAAGACTCCGATTTTCAGGAGGCTTGGCGGCGAGGTGAAAGACTCCGAACCTGGGAGGCTTGAACCGGTCCCACGGCGAGCGTGTCAATGTCGACAACCATAGGCGACATCCGACTAACTTTAGTAATATCTGATGATAATAAACTGTTCTTTTAGTCTAACCCAGTTGGAAACAAACCGAGCTTTTAATTTTGCTTACTTTTTGTAAGCTTTCGAGTATAAATCTGTGCATTTTCAAAATAGTAGTCTTAACATTCTAATTGAGCACAAGATATTTAATGAATTGGAGATGCACGTTATGGCAAAAATGATTGCTGGGCAAGCATTAGTAAAGGTATTGGAAGACTGGGGCGTTGACCACGTTTACGGCATTCCTGGTGGTTCTATCAACCATACAGTCGAAGGCCTGTACCTTGAAAAAGATAAAGTACAGTACATTCAGGTTCGCCATGAAGAAGTCGGCGCCATGGCTGCGGCCGCTGATGCCAAATTTACTGGCAAAATTGGGGTCGCCTTTGGTTCTGCGGGCCCTGGTGCAACCCACCTCTTCAACGGCCTATACGACGCCAAGATGGATCACGTACCTGTTTTGGCCCTCGTTGGGCAAGTTGGTCAACCAGTCATGAACACCAACTACTTCCAAGAAATGGATGAAGACCCAATGTTTGCGGATGTTGCTGTCTTCAACCGCACAGTTACTACAGCAGAACAACTGCCTTATGTTGTAAATCAAGCGATTCGTGAAGCTTATCGGAACAAGGGTGTTGCGGTTGTAACGATTCCTGAGGACCTATCTGCCAAGGAAATCGACTACGAAGCCGTTAAGACACCAGTAACGGTATCCAACACGTATAAACAAGTGATTGATCCAAAGGTCGTGAGTGACACTTTGGCGATGATCAAAGATGCTAAACACCCTCTGCTCTACATTGGGACAGGTTTAAAAGGCGCTCGTAAAGAATTGGATGCCGTTTCTGAACGCTTTAATATCCCTGTCATTTCCACTGTACCGGCCACTGGTGTAATGGAAACGGATCACAAGAACTATCTGGGTACTAACGGTCGTTTGGGTGGCAAACCTGGATTTGAAGCCATGCAACACGCTGATTTGGTTCTCTTCATTGGTTCTGAATATCCGTTTGCACGCTTCTGGCCGAAAGGCGTCAAGATTGTCCAAGTCAACGATAATTCGTTTGATATTGGGAAAGTTGTTCCAATCGACTACGCTGTGATTGCGGATGGCAAGACCTATTTGCAAGCGCTACTCGACACTGGTGAGTCACTGCCTGAAACAGACTGGATCAAGGAAAACCGCATCAACCGTCAAAACTGGTTGAAGTGGTTGGACGATCGCGCCAATGATGACAGCAAGGGGCTTGAACCCGAAGCCGTTATGCGTAAGACACACGAACTTGCTGGGCCAAACGACACGTATGGTGTTGACACTGGGAATGTTTCTGAATTCGCCGTTCGTGGTGTCAAGATGACAGAAAATCAAAAGTTTGCTATTTCTGGACTGTTTGCCACAATGGGCTATGGCATTCCTGCCGGTTTGGCCGGTGCCTTAAGTGTTCCGGATGGACAAGCATGGAGTTTTTCCGGTGATGGTGGTTTTTCAATGGTCGTTCAAGACCTGATCACTGAAGCCCGTTACGAATTGCCAGTCATCAACATCGTCTTCTCGAACCAGCGTTTCGGATTCATCTGGTATGAACAACAAGAAACTAAGCAACACTTCTACGGTGTCGACTTAACCGACGCGGACTGGGCTAAAGTTGCTGAAGGACTGGGTGCTGTGGGCATGACAGCCACTAATCTTAAGGAACTAGATGCCGCATTTGACCAAATTAAACAATTGAAGGCCGCTGGCAACAAGAAACCAATCGTCCTCAATGCTGTAATCGATCCAGAAGATCCAGTAGCTGCTGCATTTATGCCACTTGATCCAAAGCAATTCGGTCAAGACACAGTTGATGAATTCGCTAAACACTACGGCATCGACACGAAGGCACAACCTTCTCTCGGTGAGTTACTGCGCGGTGAATAAACCTAGTTTAAAATTTCAATGACAATAATCGTCACGATGTTCAGTGAAACTAGCGAACATCGTGACGTTTTTTAGTATCATTCCTAATTTTCGCACATTTGTCCTATAAGCCCTCTTTTATCAATGAAAATCAGAAATTCAGCCCATAAATTCGCGGTTTTGGCCCCACCAACAAACACAAAATGTTATAGTTAACTGGATATCTTTTTGAGGTGAGTGCATGAGTTACACGATTCACACAATCGAATCTGCCGATTATCAGGCCGCCGCTGAACTTTTAAAGGCGGCTTTTGCATCGTCAAAAAAGACGATCGACTTTGATGGCCAGTTAGCCACGCTCCGTTTGGAACGAACCTATCTGCCTACCTTTGAGCTTGTCAGCAAAGATGCACATGACAACATTGTCGGGTACGGCACGATTTCAGATGCCTATATTCAGGGCCAACCAACCGCAAAATTAGCCATTCTGAACCCACTGGGCGTACTACCTGACTTTCAGAAACAAGGCGTTGGTCGGCAACTAGTTGATGAACTTGAACATCGCGCATTTGTCCGAGGTTATCAAGCAATTCTGACCACAGACTGCCCAGACTACTTTGCCCTTTTTGGCTACGATTTAGCCGACCATTTTGACATTCGTGACGCTCAAACAGCGGCAAGTAAACTGAGCCTTCGTGAGTTACGACCTGGAGCACTGCGGCATACAGCCGGTCTACTAATGTACTCTCCGGCTCTCAACCATAAAACTATTGATGACAAAAGCATCGATACTGTTGAATAAAATGATTAATAAAGTAGGGAGTTTTGAACATGGCAAAAGTGACAGTTGAAGAAGTAGCAGACCATTTAAGACAGACCATGGGCCATGTCGCCACCAATGAGAACACGTTGTTGCGAACACGAGCGGCTGCCCATATTGGTGCTTACCAGCTAAGCCTAACTCAGTTACAAATTCTGCAATTTTTGCTTCAAAGTGATGAAGCAGTCACTAACAGCATCTTGGCCGACCACTTTGCTATCTCAAAACCCGCTGTTACAAAAGCACTCCGTAAGCTCAACAAAGAATTGTTAGTTGATACTAAAGTTAGTGAAACAGATCGTCGGGTAACGACATTGGCGCTCACAGGTGATGGCGTTACCCTAGCTCGTGAATACCAGGAAATTGACCGTGAAATTAACGAAACATACCTTGGCATTGCGCAAAAGTTCAGCAAGGGCGATCGCAAAACAATTCTCAAATTTCTCGAAACTGTTGAAGGTAGTTTAAACCAGGGACAACCTTTCTAGAT
The DNA here is from genome assembly GCF_021654115.1 of Furfurilactobacillus milii. Taxonomy (GTDB): domain Bacteria; phylum Bacillota; class Bacilli; order Lactobacillales; family Lactobacillaceae; genus Furfurilactobacillus; species Furfurilactobacillus milii. Next base: position 18,942 of record NZ_JAIWJF010000004.1, read on the forward strand.
CATTATTCATTCTGATTTGAATTCGTCACAAACGTTGCTGTTCAAAAATGAAGTGTTCACAAAAGGTTACTTAAACAATTTGTTTAGGTAATCTTTTTTTGCGAACCCATTATTAAAGTTCTCGTTTTTTAACCATCTGATTATGGTAGAAAATACACTTTTGGTAGCTGCTATTTAGACATTAAGGAATAGATTACATAGAATCCCCTGCTACTATGTGAGATGAAGGGCGTCGACATTGATATCAAGCCGTGAGTGGGCTATTAATTCGAATGGTTCTTTCGAATTTATAGACCGGACGGTCGCAAAGACTTGTGGGTTTCACGAGGCTTTGCGGCGAGGTGAAAGACTCTGGTCTTAAGAGGCTTGAACCGGTCCCACGGCGCGTGTATCAATGTTGACAACCGCAAGCGTCATCCCAATATATAAACAGCCATCATGCGCCACTTAAATTTTGTGAATTGAGGAGTTGAACCAGACTTTATTAAAAAAAGATGATAAAATAAGAATTTGATTAGATAATGTTTAACTGGATTTGAGGGGCCTACCAATGGGGTTAATACAGACGTTTTTATCATTTTGGCGCAATTACACAAACTTTCGTGGGCGAGCTAACCGACTAGAATTCTGGGGCTGGCAGTTCTGGCAAATTATTTTTATCCTGATTTTTTTAATCCCCACAACCTACTCTATCCGTGATTTCTTATCCACAATCGATGCTGGAAAAAGTGGTCTTTCGTTTGGATTACTAGTCACTGCGGCTACTTCTGCCCTTCCTTTACTGATTCTATTAATTGGTTACACCATCATTGCATTATTACCGTCGTTGACGTTGTTTGTACGTCGCCTACATGATGCTAATCGCTCTGCGGGTTGGTTAGGCTTAAACGTAACTGTCGACTTATTACTATTAATAATTTATGTATTGACCCGTCAACTAAACACTGATGCAGCACTTATCTTTGCGAGCACCACAGCGACGATTTTTGTTTTGTTCAGTATTGGTTTCGTCTATTTACTTCTATTGCCTAGTGTTATTGACCACAACCGCTTTTTTCCGGCCAATACCGCACCATCTACAACGACACTATCGCTATGACTTGAACTGGTGCCAAAAAAGCATAATGTGATTCATTCATTAATTTTATTAAGGTTCGTCACGTTCGTGTTTGGACTGTCATACGACCCGCTCACCCGTGGTACAATTTAGAGCAGAGTTTATCTTGAATTTTCTGGAGGTGGCGATAATGTGGCGCCAATATCTTGAACCAATTCACGTGGCAGTCATTTTGTTCCCACTTTTAGCGATTGCCATGGCCGTACCGCTATTTGCTTACCACTATCATCGCTATGGCGCGATTTCACGTTGGCAGGTCTTTGTAAATTATAGCTTCTATTTTTATTTACTGTGTGCATACTTTCTCATTATTTTGCCGTTACCATCGCGGGCTTCTGTGGCCGCATTAACGACACCAACACACAACTTTCATCCCTTGCTGGTGTACTATACTTTTAAGGCCACCGGGTTCAGTCTTCATAATGCCGCGACTTGGATTCCAACGTTACACACCTCAGGATTTCAACAGCCTTTTTTCAATGTCATGCTGACCATTCCGTTTGGCTTTTATCTCCATTACTATTTCAAACGTGGGTTTTTTACGACCATTATCTTGTCATTTTGTTTAAGTCTGTTCTTTGAAGTTACTCAACTAACTGGCTTATACGGCTTGTACGTTCGTCCCTACCGTCTGTTTGACGTTGATGATTTACTCCTTAATACGACCGGTGGTTTCATTGGCTGGCTGGGTGCCCCGTTGTTTTCCTGGTTATTACCTAGTAAGGAACGAATCGAAACAGCAAATGCCAAACGCGCACATCAGGTTGGTTTGTTACGACGGTTCACAGCTTTCGTCATCGACATGCTGTTTGTTGGCACATTCACTGGCATTTTCATGATTGGCAGTTTCGCCTTTGATCACGATCCCAACATGTGGCTGTTGCTAGTATTGGGGTTGTTGCTCTTTGTGTTCATCCCACAGGGGCTTTTCAAGGGTACTACAATTGGCCTGCGTGCTGTCTACCTGCAAGTTAAGGCAACCAACTGGCGTACCGCTTCATGGTTACAGGTGATCATTCGAAATTTGGTTATTTATATTCCACTTATCTTAATTGGCCTTGGTCTACAGCATATTTTTAATATTCACGGTCAATTAACGTCATTTGGACTAATTGGTACGTTTACAGTATTGATGATCCTCATCTTCATGGTGGATATCGTTCTGGCAACAATAATGCCAACGTATCCACTATTATTCGAGCGGCTGAGTCACACGACAACCATTTCGTCGTTTGTTACTGATGACCAAGCAACTGCTCCCGTTCGCAAACAATCGACACCTAGTTCACCTAAGAAGAAATACACAACTCGTTCTGAACGCCATCAATCACGTTAAGGAGTTTCCATGTTTTCATTATCGCAAGTGACTAATTTTCTAATTTTCTTTCCCGCTATTATTTTTATTGTGGCCGTAACCTTGGCTATCTTTGGTTATCGTCATGATCCTCGACGCCTCTTGAATTCTTGGTATCTCGTCGTCGGAGCCGTTATTTTACTGGGCATGCCAATTATTTTATTGGCATCCCTGTCGGACACTCACCATATTGGCTGGCGGATTCTCAGTGGACTCGCTTTCTTGGCCCTCACGCTTGGTTTATTTGATTGGATCATGTTGATCAACTGGCATTTTCGACCATTACGACGTCATTTTCGCGCGTTAACCATTTTTGCGATCATCCTTGGACTTACGCTGGCTGTCCTCCCTTTTATTCCAGCTCACGTCTGGCCTACCGACTTACTCACACCAATGAAGTACGTCAACACAGCACTCACCCTGTTTGGTGCTTACATGTGTATCACGATTGCTGACTTCCTTGTGGCCACTTGGACTTACCCACGTCAAACAAAACTGCACGGTGAACATTACGTGATCGTGCTTGGCAGTGGGTTACATCATGGCGATCAACTGTCTAAGCTATTGAAATCGCGTGTGGACACTGCGATGCGCGTTGGCAGTATTGCCAAAGACGAGACCGGTGACTGGCCAATTTTGATCATGTCCGGCGGTCAGGGCGCTGATGAAACTGTCAGTGAATCCTCGGCCATGGCTGCCTACGCGAAGGAAAACGGTTATCCCGCCGCGGCTATCCGTTTGGAAGAAAAATCAACCAGTACGTTTGAAAACTTTCAATATTCACTCGATGTCATTCATGAGCCACACCCAACAATCGAATTTGTGACCAATAACTTTCACGTCTTTCGTGCCTCAGTGTTCGCGGCGATGCTCAAGTTAAACAGTCGTGGCATTGCTGCGCCGACACGGTCACATTACTATCATCGCGGTCTCATTCGTGAATATGCAGCTCTGACTTGGTTCCACAAAACACGTCATCTATTAGCGCTGATTCTGATTATTGTTCTAACAATTGCGATTCCATGGTTCTATGGATAATAGGACTTAAATGATTTTATTCTGAATTTTTGAGGCAAATTATGCTGACACCAATTGAAATCAATAATAACTTTGAGTGGGTCGATGTGCAGGATGAGACAGCTGCTGAGCATCGCCGCCTCATTCAGAGTTACAAACTAACCGAAGAAATGTACGGGTACGCAACCGACCCTAGTGAACGTGCCCGTATCGAATTTGACAAGGAAGCAGGCATTTCACTGATGATTTTTAATGTCATCACTGATTTGCCTGATGATTCCCCTGAAGCAGCTACGGCGCCAATTGGTTTTCTGTTCAAGGGCAAACGAGTCTATACGTTCACCAGCGGTACCACGAACTATGTGCATAATCTGGTTATCAATTCCAACTCAGCGTTAAAATTGCCGCCCATTGAGCAACAACAACCAATCGATGCCATTTTAGGATTGATGTACAAACTGACAACGACTTATTTGGACAAGATCAATCGGATTGATCGGCGGCGGGCAGAAATTCAGCGGAGTTTGAAAACCAATCCTGAACACAGTGCCATTAACGAACTCATGGACCTTGAGACAAGTTTGGTTTACTATCTGACTGCGTTAAAAACCAACACAGACATGCTTAAGGATCTGCAACGGACCCCAGTCGTACCGGTCAATGCAGATCAAAATGAACATATTACGGATATACTAGTTGAATCTCAACAAGGTCTAGAAATGGCCCAGATGGCTTCGGACGTGGTTGAGCGTGTGTCAAATGCCTATTCAAACCTTATTGATAACAGTCTGAACAACACAATGAAATTCTTGACAGCGTACTCAATTATCATGACTGTGCCGACTATCGTTTCTGGCTTCTTTGGTGAAAATGTTGCGCTACCATTTGAGCACAATCCCTATGGCTGGCAAATCACCATTCTGATCATGATTGCGCTTGGCGCCGTTGTTTATCTCATTTTGCGACACTACCGTTTTTTTGATCGATAAATGATACTTTTCGTCATCATAATAAAGAAGACTTCATGTTGGTAATCTTATCAGCATGAAGTCTTCTTTATATTGTTAAATTAATTATTTCTGAACGACAATCTACTTGCCGTCACATTATCGTACCGATGTCACTTGCAGTTCATCAGCCACATCGTAAAAGACTGGTTTCTGCCACGCCAACATGTCATCAGTTAGCTGCAGCTTTACAATGCTTTCTCGATTATATGGTTCAAAGTAGTACGTGCGACTCTCGCAAACCGCTGCTGCACGATAAACAGAATACGTTTGCTGATGGTCTGTGTTTCTCGGTACCGCTACACCATCCAATAAGTGCCAACTACTGATAATGGCATCGTCTTCATTAAATGGTTGATTGGCTCGTTCCTTGAAGTAAGCCGCACGAATAAAGCGTGACGACGGACTATAGGAACCAGGTGGAATCGACTTGCCCGATAAGTTACCGGTAGTGACCTTGGCGGTATTTAACGGAACCTGCCCCGCCAGAAATTCAGGGGTAAATTCCATATAGTCAGTTAATCGGTCAATCTGCTTTTCAAAATTGGGCACGTTTGTCAAAATTCCCAGTGGGTCATCGACAATCCGCATTGGCATAATCGTCGGTTCAATGGCTACCATTCGCCCAGTGCGGTCAGCCACTGCAAAATGCAGTTCCGACTGCCCATACTTGCGGTCACTGTATGTGTCAGCCATGAGCTCGACTTCATCGATATGCGCTTCAATTTCTGCCACAGACCGAAAGTTCCCCAGCAGCCAGAACGCAAACTCATAGGGCGCCAATTGTACTTTGTCATCACGCCGCTCAACAGCACGTTTGGAACCATTGGCAAACGTCAATTTCTGCGCCGTCAGTCCCCATTCATTAACGCCATCAGACATATCGATGCGATGTGGCAATTGAAAGGCGCTGCCAACAATCGCGTACTGATTTTTATGCACGCGATGATCAAAATCGCTTTGCCATTCATAATTCCGTGGCACAAACGTCGGTCTTACATCAAGCGTCGGCCAATCCATCGTCCGTGATAGGACGTGCGTACCGTCACAAGCAATTTGAAAAATACTGGTACACATAAAAGTTAAACCTCCAACTTGCTGGTTTGACGTCGATTACGGCTCAGGTGCAAGTACGCAATAAAGTGAAACGCAATGCCTGCCAACAGCAAAAGTCCGCCAATCCAGTTGGACCAAATTGAGGTGATAATCGCTAGTCCATACAATGCGATTGACCGTAAGGGGTCCATTTTAATACCACGATCAAACACAAAGTGGTTCTTGTCCATCATCTGTTGATGGGTGTACAGATAGCGATACATCACGTAGTAAACGGAGGAGATGAATAACGCCACTGCTGAATAAATCATAAACGACACACGAATGTCCGCAGTATTTCGTTCCGCAATGGCTGTCGCCACCAGGCTCATTGGATAATCTAACAACGTGACACTAAACATCGATAACAAATTAATCAGGTTCAAGTTTCGATCAATCACTTTCAGGCTCGCGAAGTAATCGTGGTGAAAGAGCCATAACGTCCCAACATAAAAGTAAGAGACTGCATAAGCTAAAAATTCCGGCCATTGTTGCGCAATTGCCGCTGCTAAATGGCCTTGGTGATATTCTGGAACATGAAATTCCAATACAAGAATCGTAATCAAAATGGCAAAAACGCCATCACTAAATGCTTCCAAACGTGATTTAGACATCATCGATCAATTTGCTCCATTTTCTGGTTTAACAACATAATGGACGCGGTTATCTGCCGTCCTGTGAGCGTACAAACGTTGCGTATGATCTTCATCAAAATAACCAAGGTCTAGCATTGTTTGCCCATCAATCGTGGCCTCGCCATGATACGCATCCAGCAAAAAGCCACGAATATTGAACGCTTCCGCCATCAAGGCATCTGTGCGTTCAACAGAGGCAGCTAGTGTGTAACCCTCGTCCAACATCAGTTTGATACCAGACACTTTTAAAAACGTGTCATACCCGTACAAACGCGACGTATTACCGTCTTCGCGCTCTTTAGGCTTAATGTATCCCTTTGATTCCCAATAACGAAGTTGACGAGTTGAAACATCCGTCATTTTACTGATCTGGCCAATACCGAAAATTAAATTCGCCGTGCTAAAAATTTTACCATTACTGGTGTCGCGCAAACTTGTTCGCGCCATCCACCCACCTCCTGGTTAATGCATGTTGCCAAAATTCATTATGACGTCCGCAACGACATTACTGTCTTATTCTTCCGGATATAATTCTTTAGTCATCTTACGGTGCCAAATGTTAACTTCCAAAAATGGTTGACCATAAGCTTCAAAACTTTGTTTGGCATAAAAACTGATGGCCGTTTCTTGCGCTTCTAGATATAGCGTCTTGAAACCATTTTCCTTGGCATCAGCCGTAATTTGATTGATCAGCGCGACGGCGTAACCACGATGCCGTGCCCAGTCAATGGTTGCAACCCTTTGAATCTGAAGTAGATCATCATCTAAGGCTTTGACCCGCGCCGTCACGACCGGTGTGCCATGATCGTAACCAACATAGTGCGTTGCGTCTTCGTCATGACCATCCAACTCTAATTCCTTATCAATACCTTGTTCGTCGACAAAAACAGCTAGGCGGACGGATACAGCATCTTCGTAAACCTTGCCGTCCGTTCCCTTAAGTTGTTCAATATCAAGTTCTGGTTTTTCTTCTTTCTTCTTACCCCAGTGAAATAAACTCATTAATTGCTCCTTAGTTTTTTATTTAAATTGATGTCGCTGATGCTACATAGCCATAACGCGCTCCCAGCCCTAAAGCCTGTGCACAATTGAAACTGACCATTGCACAGGCAAAACTACTACATAGCCAAAACGTGTCACTGTCGCCCAGAAGGCTGTGCATAACCCGAAGCTGATGAAAACCAAGCAAAGACCGCTTGATTCTCGACTGCTACATAGCCATAACGCGCTCCCAGCCCTAAAGCCTGTGCACAACTGAAACTGACCATTGCACAGGCAAAAAGCACCTGCACAATCGTCAATTCCTGTTGTTGCTCGGCTTCAAACCCGGGCTTGTCACGCTCACTTCTCGTTATACCCCAACACTGTAATCTTCTGATCATCGAGGGCGAGGCGGGTCACACTGCCGTTTTCTGGACGGACGCTGAGATCGTACTTGCCGCCCCCGTAACGCTCCATTAGACTGAGCAACGTATTGCCATGACTGATAACTAGTACATTATCGCCATCAGAAAGACCGTCATTTTCACGAATCAAATCGAAACCACGATCGATTCGCTGCCAGTATTCGTCGTTACTTTCGGCATCATGAAACGGATCTGCCTCTTTCATGAGGTCCTTCGCCTTGGCAATCGAATATTTTTCTTCGATTTCTTTAAAACCATTTAATCCATGTGGACGGCCGACTTGATCCCACACATAATTCATGTTTTCGCCTTCAAAGGAACCATAGAACTGTTCGCGGAAAAACGGACTGCTAATCGGCTGTTTAACATTTGAAACCGTATTTTCCGTCAAAATCGTCGCCGCTGTTTGTTGTGCTCGCGTTGTGTCAGAACAATAGACTGCAGCAAACGACACATTAGCTAGCCGTTCACCCGCTGACTTGGCGTCTGCTAGACCCTTGTCGGTCAACGGTGAATTACTCCACCCTTGCAGTTTGTTATAAATATTAAAATAAGTTTGTCCATGACGGACTAAATACAGTGTCACTGATGCCATGTTAATAACCCCCAAATTTTAATGTTTTCTAGACTCTATTATACACGACGGTACCGTTGTTAAGTAAAATTGACGGGCTTCTTTGCGGAACGTAAACATTCTTTAGCCGGTTAAAGTTTGCGTAAGGTCATTTTGCCAATAGTGAACAGCTATTGGCCGACGTGGTAAACTATGTCATATGCTTTTTGACGAGTAAATTTAAAAAGAGGACCTTGATTCATGCGTAAGCTGCAAGCAAAACTTAACACCCGAATCGGTTTGTTCTGGCTTCTGGTCTTTGTCTTTTGGGCCAAAACGATGTTGGCATACGCGGTCGACTTTCACATTTCCATTAGTGACCCCGTCCAAGCCTTCATTGTCGCCATCAATCCGATTGGAACCAGCCTTCTATTATTCGGCCTCGCTTTTTATGCACGGCGGGCGCGGTTCTTCTATCCAATCTTGACGTTAACCTACATCTTAAATACTGTCTTACTTTATCTGAACGTGATTTACTTCCGTGAATTCACCGATTACATGACAGTTTCGACAATGACCGGCTACGACAAAGTCAATCAAGGCTTATCAGGCAGTTCGCTCGCCCTGACCATGCCTCATGATGTCCTTTATTGGCTAGACTTAGTCATTTTAATTCTGCTGTTTGCCTTTCGCTGGTTGAAGTTTGACAAACTAGCACTGCCGAAAAAGACCGGCTTCGCCGTGACTTCGTTTGCCATTATGTTTATTACGTTCAACTTAGCCGTCGCTGAAATGGACCGGTCTCAACTAATGACGCGGACGTTTGACCGGACATATGTGGTTAAGTATCTCGGACTAGATTTTTTCACCGCTTACGATGGCGCTAGTGAATGGCACACATCTTCAATGCGAGCCGCGGCCACCAAGTCTGAACTAAAGGATGTCACTGACTTTACGCAGAAACATTACGCTGCTCCAAATAAAGCGATGTTTGGTGCCGCTAAGGGTCGCAACGTGATTGTGATTCACCTTGAAAGTTTCCAACAATTTTCGATTGACCAAAAAGTTAATGGTAAAGAAGTCACGCCATTTTTAAACAGCATTTATCACTCTAAGGATACCTATGCGTTTGATAATTTCTTCCATCAGGTGGGCCAAGGGAAAACGTCTGACGCAGAGAACATGCTAGAAGCTGGTACGTATGGTCTGCCACAAGGATCGTTGTTTGCCCAACTGGGCAGCGATGAAACCTTCCAAGCCGCACCGGCGATTCTCGAACAGTCACCTGAAAAGTACACCACTGCCGTTTTCCATGGTAACGTGCCAACATTCTGGAACCGAAATAACGTGTATCCAAATTTGGGTTATCAATACTTCTTCTCACAACCGTATTACAATCACAGCGGTGATCGTTCCATGGGTTATGGGTTGAAGGACAAGCTGTTGTTTGACGACTCTGTAAAGTACCTTCAACACCTGCAACAGCCGTTTTATGTTAAATATCTGACCGTTACGAACCACTTCCCGTTTGAACTGAACAAGGAAGACCAGGATCCCAACTTTAAAACAACGGACACCGATGACTCCGCAGTGAATAACTACTTTGTCACGAACCACTATCTGGACCAATCCGTTGAGGAACTGTTCAACTTCCTGAAGTCATCAGGGCTTTATAACAAATCAATGATCGTCATCTATGGGGATCATTACGGGATTTCCAATTCAGAAAATAAGAACCTTGCCAGTGTCCTTGGGAAAGATCCAGACAACTGGACCAATTTCGACAATGCCCAACTACAGCGTGTGCCATTTATGGTTCATATTCCGGGCAATGGTCATGGCAAGATTGAGCATCAATATGGTGGTGAAATTGACGTTGAGCCAACACTGCTCCACTTACTGGGCATCAACTCCAAAAAGTATGTGCAGTTCGGTACCGACCTCTTCTCCAAACACCATGATCAGGTTGTGGCTTTCCGCAATCAAGACTTTGTGACACCGACCTACACGTCTCTTTCCGGCACCATCTACAGTAATAAAACTGGTCAACCAGCTAACCTAACGGCTGCACAGAAGAAACACACAGACGCCGAGCAGGCCAAGGTGACTAAGGAACTGAGTCTCTCTGATTCATTGAATCAAAAGAACCTATTGCGATTCTACAAACCAGATGGTTTTACCACAGTTGATCCTAGTAAATATAAGTACACGAAGGGTTTACAGAAAGCCGAGCAGATCGAACGTGATCGCGGTGTCGGTAGCACCTCGCTGTACAGTCAAAACGGCAATAAATCAATCGAAGGACTGTACCACACGGATGCTCCTGAGGTTGATGACAAGGGTCGTTGATCCATTTCAATACCACACAAATACCCATCGCAAACGGAAATTAACCATTGCGATGGGTATTTGTTTACTTCTAAATTGTCTACGACATAACATTCTTGATGACAACCGCTACGCTGACCGAAAACGCCGTTCCGTTGGGACCGGTCTCAGCCTCCTTAAACCCGGAGTCTTTAACCTTGATTATGAGCCGAAACCCACGTCTCATAAGTCATCCCGCAACACTAAGCGGCCAAAGTCCCGCCGCCAAGTGTTGCCGACACGGAACTCTGTCTTCGGTCATCTCCACTCGTGAAGTAGATTGTTGGTCGCCTGCCCATTTTAATGTTGTAAATGAAATTCACCGTTATATCAGCTGGAGGACGGCAACATTGATACCGAGCCGTGAAGGTAACGTTAATTCGGTGATTTGCCCGAATTTAGGTTACGGACGGTCGTGAAGACTCGCGGTCTTCACGAGGCTTTACGGCGAGGTGAAAGACCGTGCACTTCGGGCTTGAACCGGTCCCACGGCGAGCGTGTCAATGGTGGCAACCGCAAGCGACATCCAGCAATAACTTACATCGACCTGAATCTGTAACTAACGGGTCGGAAACGTTTGACGGGAAACTGAACCGCCGAAAAACAACCCATTTCCTGTAAACTCTGGGAAATTTCGTTTGGCATTGCGGCCCCGCTCACCCGTCAGTAAGAAAATGGTGATGGCGATAAAGATAACGGCTAGGATAACAGTCATCCACCAGTCAAACATCCCCGGTTTACCCATTGTCTGGGTGCCACTGCTCATAAACGCAAAGCTATCAACGCTGAAATGGAACAACATCGGCCACCACAAAGCACGTGTGTACAAATACAAAGCGGCTAGTAAACAACCGATACTGGCTGCCGACAGCGCCTGTTCAAACGTAGCTGACCAGCTTTGCCCCTGAAGTGCGTTTGGCAGATGAAACAAGCCAAACAAAATACTCGTAACAGCCACGGACCAACCAAATTGATGACGTGAAAACTCAAATGCACGCATCATGAGACTAAGCGTGGCAAAGCGAAGTAGCCATTCTTCCACAATCCCAGGTTCCACACCGTTTAACATCATCTTGAAGGTCGGTGACTTCATGTGAAAGTCGAATTTCCACAGGGTGCCAAACGATGTTCCTGCGTCAAAACTATTAAAAATGACGTAGCCGACACAAAACAACGCCAGTAAAACGATGATCCACCACTGCGCCGTTCTGGAAAACCCAAATCGAGGCAAACGGAACCCCCAAACTTTCATTGCGAAGCCCGTAATAATCACGAAACTAAAGGCACCAACAAAACCACTGGTTGCCAAGTCTTTTACTACTGGCGCCAATGACTTTTCAAACGCCATGACCGCAATTTCAGGCGCAGCCACGATGACCTCAAACCCAACTGAGAAGAGAACCACAACTCGGCCAACTAACGATTCAATGCGTCCGTAAGCAAACACGCCAACAGGAATATAAACCAGCAATGACATGATAAAGACTACGATTGCAGCACCATTAGCATTAACGTGCAACCGCTTCACACAGATGACCACCAATACCATAAGTACCAATGAAACCGTCACCGTCTGAACAAATACTTGGCCATAGTGATTAAAACGATACAGAAAACGTTTGAACCAATGACGATTTGCTAATGTTTCCTCATTTGGGGCCAACAAAATCAACCCTAATAAATTCAATACCAGCATCACATCCAGTAGCACCACCACCGTAGTTCGATTTTGATGGAGCACAACACGTCCTGCAATTAAAATAAGCTCTTGAATGATTACTTGCACGAAAAACCAGCGTCGCAATCCTATGTTCGTCGTTAACCCCTGCCTTGCCATATCCGCTCACCTCCGCGTTCAGTAATTTCGTGTTTTTCGATAACGGAACTTTCCAATCATTTATTAAAGTTTTATCGATCACTTTAATTTCTCTGAAATTCTCTTATGATTTTATAATCATATCACTAAAAACGTATCAACGTGTTGATACGAGGCAATCATAATAAGAGATTAAAACCGTGATGATGAGAAAGAAGCAATCTGCTTCTTTGTAGAATACATTATTTACCGCCAACAGTTGAAAGCAACAGGTCATCTGGCAATCCTGGTATGTCGAAAATTGATGGTTAAACGATGTGCAAGCTTGTAACTATGTGAGCTGGAGGGCGCCAATATTGATACCGAGCCGTGAAGGTAACGTTAATTTGGTGATTTGCCCGAATTTAGGTTACGGACGGTCGTAAAGACTCGCGGTCTTCACGAGGCTTTACGGCGAGGTGAAAGACCGTGAGCTTCTGGCTTGAACCGGTCCCACGGCGAGCGTGTCAATGTTGGCAACCGTAAGCGGTCAGACAATCCCCATTTTTCAGCGCACAAAAAAACACCAACACGCTATAAATATCCGCATTGATGTCTTTTTTATTCGAAGGTCGGTAAGGATGCGCCAAGTTGTTCAATTAACTTGATTGCATCATCGATTTTTTCAATTGAAATGGTGTCGCCTAAACTTTCAACTGATTCACGAATCGACTTTTCAATCTTGTGATGCAAACGAACACCCTTATTGGTTAAGAAAACCAATTTGGTTCGGCGGTCATCAGCGGTTGTTTTCATTTCAACCTGATCGTCTTTTAACAGCTTACCAATTTGTGTCGAGACAACGCTCATTGAAAATGGCGTTTCCTTGGTAAGTTGAGACACGGTGATGCCTTTGTTTGCAGCGATTCGTCTCAACAAAACGGCCGTTTGTAAATTCAGACCGAAGTGATTAACAAAATTAATCGCTGCACGGTTAGCGACATAAACTTCGTTAACGTAGTGATCACATAGTACTGCAACCATTGCATCAACATTTTCCTGATCATTCATTGGTTCGGACATTACGAGAACCCCTTTTCTCAAAAATTACTGTAATAAACCCAGTTGTCTTTGATCCACTTATAGCTTTGCCCAAGTGATTAAAGTTAAACTTATGAAATGAATTGTACTTAATTGTAGTTGAGAAACCTAAAAAATACCATAAACTTATTAATATTATACCCATTTAACCAAATTTATTGCATAAAAAAAGAAACAATAATGCCTAAACTTGGCGTTATCGTCCCTTCTCCAACTAAAATAAATTCATTTTACGTTAATTTGCTCATGATTCTCTGACCACGGATAAGCTTTAACGACGCCGACAACTTTGCTTTTCGGTACGAAGCCATAGTACCGACTGTCGTTTGATACAGCACGATTATCCCCGAGAACGAAATAGCTATCTTTTGGAACCTTAGTAACACCAGCGTTACGCGTCCAGTTTTCATCATAGCTAAGTGTTTTTAGATTAAACCCTTTGTAGTTATTGCCATTATGTGGCAAAGCTGTTAGCGTACCAGCCTGTTGCTGTTTTTTGGTGATATAGCTCTGAGAAACAAACTTACCGTTTACGTATAACTTTCCATCAGCGTGATAATCAATCGTGTCTCCAGGCATTCCAATAATCCGCTTAACATACATAACTTTAGTATCAGTCGCCTGTGGGTCCACACCGTAAGCCTTAAACACGATGACGCGATCATGCTTTAATGGCGCCTGCTTAAAGGCCCACACCCGCTCGTCATTCTGAAGGTTAGGCAACATTGAGGGGCCGTCAACACGTACGTGTGCAATCAGAAGCCATTTAACTAACATTGCAATGGCAAAACCAATTAAAACTGGCCACACCCAGCTCATAACTTTTTTAATGTGAAGCACATCCTTTCACAGGGCTTTTACATAAATTAAAAAGACATTAGTAGATATCATTATAGCCGTTTTTCAACCGACATAAAGCGATAAAAACAATAATTGTCAGAAGTTATCGTTTTCACTGATTATTCGTTGGGTAAGTGAACCGACGTACTGTGCACTGGACCACGGTGATGCGGATCAATAGCAAACGCAGCAGCGTGAACAGCCGTAGCCGCTTCGCCAAATCCTGTCGCAATTAAGGCCACCTTGCCATCATAGCTGGCCGTATCGCCAGCGGCATAAATGCCGTCAATGCTAGTTTTCATGCTACCATCAACAGCCACTTGTTGCCGGTTTTGGTCAAACTGCAGGTCCCAGTTTTCAAACACGCTGTGATCAGAAATAAAACCATAATTCACAACCAGATCATCCACGGTAACCGCTCGGTGATTGTCAGTTTTCATTTCTTTTAAGTCGACTGTCACCTGATTGCCGTTTGCGGTCAGTCCGCTCACAAGATAAGGCGTAACCGTTTCAACACTGGATTCATTCAGCCTAGTTACGCTGTGTGGCAACGCCCGGAATGAATCCCGGCGGTGCATCAAATATACATGATGGGCCACCGGTTCTAACATCAACGCAATATCAATGGCAGCGTCTCCACCACCAGCAATCATCACGTCATGATTCTTAAATTGAGCGACCTTCGGCACAAAGTACCAAAGATTACGCCCTTCAAACGCCTCTGCGTTATCCACAGCCAGTTTGCGCGGCGTGAAAGCGCCATTACCTGTAGTCACCAAAACAGCCTTAGAATGGGTTACATCCTTGTTGGTCGTGATCGTGAAATCACCCAGTTGACCACTCACGTTAGTCACTGTTGTTTCCGTCTTTATCGTAACTGGAAATTCACTCGTTTGTGCCACTAACTTGTCGACTAATTCTTGGGCAGTTACGTGGCTAAAACCGGCCACATCCAAAATGCGTTTTTCCGGATACAGCGTGGTTAATTGACCACCGACCTGGGGCAAGCTCTCAACAACTTGCGTTTTTAACTCCTGCAAACCTGCGTAAAAAGCGGCAAATAAGCCCACGGGACCGCCACCAATAATTGTTAAATCATACATCGTTTCACTCATTATTAAATCCTGTCATTCCTCTTCAAATGTGGGTAGCTTTAGTTGATGTTGTTGTTCAAACAAACGACCAATACGCAACAACGCCAGTTCATCACCTTTGCGGGCGGTAAACTGAATGCCAATTGGTAAGCCTGAGTCAGTCACAAATGTTGGCAAACTGATGGCCGGTTGTCCTGTCAAATTAGCCTGTTGCGTAAATGGCGACAATGTCAGTGCCTGTTCAAAATAATCCCACAACAACTGCAATCGCTCAGAAGATTTCATCCGCGTCACATGATCGATTTGAGCATCAATATCTGGATCCACCAAAGGATTGTCCAAACGTGGCGCTGGATAAGCAGTCGTTGGGGTCAGGTACAGATCATACGTGTCCAAAAAGTCATCCATCTGTGCACTTGCCTGATCCCATAGACTCATTGCCTGACTATACTGTGCACCAGTGACACCCAGTCCTGCCTGATAGATCAGCCACGTCAACCGTTCCATATCGTCTGGCTCAACCGAACGTCCTAAGGCTTGATTAACGGAATCAAACATTGCGGCGGTTTCAGCACCATTCATCATGTAGTAAGACCGCATGAGTGCCACACCGTCCAATGGATTACTCTTTTCGACTACTTCATAGCCCTGTTCCTGTAAGAATGTCACGGCATCCTCGACTGCCTGCACGGCCGCTTTAGAAACAGGCGTACCAACGGGTGATTTTGTACTGTAAGCAATTCTCAGATGAGCTGGCTGATCCCAGAGTTGCGCCGCAAACCCTTGTAAGTTAACGGGCGTACTAAATGGTGCCTCTGGTTGGTACGTTTGCAACCAGTCTAATAAGGCTGCTGTATCGCGAATTGAATGCGTTAACGCAAAATTAATGGACGCGCCGGCCCAACCACGCCAGCCATCAGGACCGACAGGCACTCGCCCACGTGTGGGCTTCAACCCAATCAAGCCGGAGAATGAGGCCGGTATACGGATCGATCCGCCGCCATCATTACCGGCAGCCAATGGTACATAACCGGCCGCAACACTTGTCGCTGCGCCGCCAGATGATCCACCCGGATAATAGTCGCGGTCCCACGCATTCCGCGTTTTACCATAGAGCACTGGATCAGTAATGTTTTTGAAGCCAAACTCTGGCGCATTCGTTTGACCAATTATGATAAAACCAGCATCTTGCAACGCAGCCACAAAATTATCTGTTTGACCCGCAATTTCATCTTTGAATAAGCGGGCACTCAGTGTGGCCGGTTCACCCTTCAAATTTTGGCCGAGATCCTTCAATAGCAGTGGCACACCTAAAAAAGGCTGACCAAGATTCTGCAACTGTTGGGCCTCCGACAGCGCTTTTTCACGACGCGTGTGAACGACCGCGTTCAAGTCATCGTTGGTCGCTTCGATCCGGGCGAAAGCTGCTTCGACCAAGGCCTCACTGGTCACTTCACCATCGCGGACTCGACGTGCTAATTCCAATGCATCTGCCATGACAATTCGCCTCCAAACGTTTGTTGATTGTTAGCTAAATTATACCGCATTCCGTGTTTTGCATGCGATTTTTGAGTGACACATTGAGGATGTCTTAATATGTGATGAGGTGCTTTATCGTGCGTGACTTGCGCTTACGGTTGGCAACAATGACACGCTCGCCGTGGGACCAGATCGAGCCCGAAATTCACGGTCCCTCACCTCGACCTCGCTGCATAGCTCCGTGAAAAACCGGGTCTCTGCGACCGTCCGTGATGTAAATTCGGCATCATGGCTCGGTATCATTGTTACCGCCCTCCAGCTCATATCCTAACAAAATACAGACGCACACCAGTTAACAACAACTAATACTAGTCTGCACAGTCATGTGCATAAATAAAAATAAGGCTAAATGACACATTGAATATGCATCATTTAACCTTATTTTTATTAATAGCGACAACAATTGTTATCACTCGGCACGCTTACCTATGTAAGCAACCACGTTGGAAAACTAGTTTTCGTCTTCCAACTTCTTTGCATCTGCATCAATCGTGGCAAAGCCAGATTCTTTTGATTCTGGCTTTGGGTTCTTAGCACGATCTTCTTCGGCCTTTTCAATCAAAGCCTTACGTTCTTCCTTACTCAATTTAGCCATGATATTCGCCTCTTTTAAATGGAAAAGAAACGGGCGCCATTAAGTCCCACGCTTTGTGGGGACGGCTCGTTGGTTTCATTGTAGCGCTTTTATCAGATTTTGGTAAACTTTGTTTTATTCAAAATTACCGTTCGTCTTGTCTCAGTTTAAACTGTAGCTCCCCCGCCGTCTCGCGATCCAACGTGAAGCCCTGCCCCTTCAAGAGCGCAACGGTCTGTGTGTTGTCTGACTGCACGTTTGCAATAACTTGAATGAGACCAAGTTCATCAAACGCAAACGACAACATATGACTCAGCACTTCACTCATGACACCTTGGCGCTGAGCAGACGGCAATAGTTCAAACGTAATTGCTGCAGTTGCTCGATCTGCCACAAAAGAATCGAACCCAAACGTCCCTAAGAATTCACCCGTCCGTTTGTCACCAATGCCCCATATTAAAGCATCGTTATGCATAATCTTGCTCATGACACGATTTACATGAGCCGCCGTGTCCATGATGGTTGCATCAACGTCCCGATTAGTTAACTTTGCTACACTGGCATCATGACGTAATGCAAAGACCTCTTTCACTTTAAATGTGGTTAGCCAGTCTAATTCATAGTGTTTAGTCATAATCGGATGGTACTTTTCAAAAATCATGGTCCGCCTTCTTTCTCATGACGCTATTATACAAATTTACGTTGCCAAAGTCAGAATTAAGGGTTGCTTTACTTTTTATTGCGGAATCGCATGGTATAATTCTGCTAAGAAATGTGAGGGGAAGCAGCATGTTAGTCGCGTACAAGAAATTTTGGCAACACTCATTTCACATCAAGGGCGTTGCGACCCGCGCGGAATTTTGGTGGGCCTTTTTAGTTAACTTCTTTTTTGAAATTCTATTTCAGGCCATGCAATATTTACGAGCCTTTGATTTCAATGATCATCCGTCGGCTCGTGTGGGAACCGGGAATCCGCACATGACCCACTGGTTATTTGCTGGCGGTGATAATAGCGTGTTTGCCAATACGTTTGCCATTCTCGCCATTATTTTCATGTTAGCAACACTGATTCCTAAGTTCACGATTGCTGTTCGTCGCTCCCACGACTTTAACTGGTCAGCACACTGGTTGATTGCCTTTTGGGTGACACGTTTTCTGCTATTCCTAGTCACCATTTACGAGCTGATTCTGTTAGTCGTAAATTACGATGACGGTCACGTAACTGCCTCCATGGCTAATTTTGAGTGGGGAGCTCTGGCACTATTAATTTTCTTCGTCCTTGAGCTCATTGAGTGGGGCCTGCTGGCTAAGAAGTCCAAACGACCAAACCGCTTTTTAGCAAACTCAACGCCTACGACAAATCCAGATGATAGTGGCGACTTAAACACAGATAGCGCTGAACTTGAGGGTACAACTACATCAAACGAAACAACAGCCAAATAGGCCTTCCAGTCCGCTGTTTGGCACATCAAACTTAATTAACGACGTAAAAAGACCACAATTCTGAAGTAAATCGGAATTGTGGTCTTAAAACTATTCAGCTTGTTTATTTACCCGCAATGTCATTGCGTTAATCGCGACGATCACTGCACTTAAGAAACTCAAAGAAATCTCGAAACTCGGTATCGAATTGCGTTACACCACACATATGATTCAGCCGGAAACAGTCATTAAGCGAGATCCTTATCATGAACGCAGCTTTAACAGTAGTTATGAGCCGGATGGTGGCGATGCAAAATGAAACAACAGCAGAAAATTCACGAAGCTAATTTAATCTTTACCCGTCAACTGATTGAAACAACAATACAGAAAAAACGCTTAGATGATTTACACGCATTCTATAACGTCGACAAATCAGTTAATGGTTCGCGGTCCGCTTTAAAGAATATCGGAATTGACGTCTTTCAATGATTAAAAACAAAATGTATTTCATGCTCTGTAACAACAAACAGAGCGCAATAATCAATCAAATGTCTTCACAGTACATAAATATCCCTAAATTCAAACTCAGTGAGATACCTTGCCTACCGACATATCTGCCTTATTTCATTTCGGCCTTTTTTAGTAAATCGTCACGGTGTCCCATCGTAGCGAGCTTACTTAATGCTGCTGACGGCGTGTGGTCAAAAGCCTTTGAGCCATTCATTTCGGCACCCCAAACACCAGATGAGAATGGCGTCTTGTAATTACCCTTAGACATATTTTTGATAGTAACCGTATATTTGCCATCGATTTCTTTAACGGTCGCCTTTAGGAATTTTGAAGTCTTTTCGTATTTCAGCTTACCGTCATTTGCTTTGACTGACTTCACAGTACTTGCATCCGGAGCCGCAAACAATCCGATTTTATTCGTAATATTTACACTCTTACCATCTTTAAAGTCCGCCTTACTTAATTTGATTCCATCTGCTGACATTGGGGCAAAATACCAACCCTTTGATCCAGATGCGGCGTGCATAAAGGCAAAATGCAAGTATGTTGAGTCCCCTTTCAACATAGAGACCTTGAATGACACAGATTTACCAGGCAAGGTTGCTCCAACAACCTTCTTGTCCTTACTATTATAACTTCCGACGATGGCACCAGACATTTTGCTCATATCGTTTTTTTTCATTTCAAACGTCGTGGCATGTGTCGCATCAGCTTTGACATTTGTCGCACCGACAGTTGCTAAAGTCATTGGTAGCACTGCTAACATTAGTCCCGTTGCAATCTTGTTTTTCATGATAAAAATATCTCCTTGCCTACTAATTATATTTAAATACTTTCAAAGCTACTGATAGAAATACAATAGTATTCTCTACCTTCCAACCAGATTATCTTTTTTCGAAAATTAGAAATATTTTATTGCCAATTATTTAATCCCCCCTTGAGTACATATGAGTATTCGCAGCGGCTAAGTCTTACAAACGCAATCACCAAATTGATGAAACGTTCACGACCTAGGGGCTTATTAAGACCCATAGCATCCCTCCCAAGTGATATAAGTATATTAGTGAACCCGATTAATATTAAATCCACTAACATTTTTTGGCAAAGAAGTGTACTCAATATTCACCTATTTGAACAAATTATACGAGTCCAAGATTTAGAGAAATTGGTTACACAAGGAGAAAGTCATAATTCCATGAGGATGACAGAAAAAGAAGGCTTTAGTCGCATAAAAAAGACCACAATTCTGAAGTAAATCGGAATTGTGGTCTTAAAACTATTCAGCTTGTTTATTTACCCGCAGTGTCATCGCGTTAATCGCTACGATCACTGTACTTAGAGACATCAACACTGCCCCGAGCATTGGGCTAAGGATAAATCCCAACGGTGCCAAGACCCCTGCTGCTAATGGGATGGCTAAAATGTTATAACCAGCTCCCCACCAGAGGTTCTCTGTCATCTTGCCTGTTGTCTTACGGGCTAAATTCAAGAATTCAACAACATCGTTAGGGTCGCTACGAACCAACACAACGTCGGCCGAATCAATCGCCACATCTGTGCCTGAGCCAATCGCCACACCAATATCTGCACGCGCTAAACTTGGCGCGTCGTTAACCCCATCACCAATCATCATGACGGAACCATCTTGCTGATACTGACGGACAATTTTCTCCTTATCCTCTGGCATGAGTTGCGCCCGCACTTCGTCGATGCCTAATTGTTTGGCAACAACCTGGGCCGTTTGTTCATTGTCACCTGTTAACATAACCGGCACAATGTGTTGTTTCTTCAACATACTGATCATACGTTTGGCAGCCGGCTTTATTTCATCCCCCTGCGCCACGAAACCAGTTAATCGATCATCGACAAGTAAATAACTAACTGAATTGCCTGAACTGGCAAGTTGATCAAACTGCTGGTGGTCGTAGGCTATCCCCTGCTGGTTCAAATATGTGGCCGAGACAATGGCTACCTTATGACCATCTGCGTGGCCCTGCACGCCAACACCAGTAATCTGAGCAATGTCAGTCACTTTTGCCGCTGTAATTTGGCGGTGTTTGGCCGCGTTCAGAATACCAACTGCTAATGGATGACTAGACCCATTTTCCAAACCAGCCAACTGGGCCAATACCGCGTCATCGCTCACACCATTAATTAAACTGCCAACAGCATGCACCTCAAAGTTTCCTTCGGTTAAAGTACCCGTCTTATCCATCAGGGCGTACTTTAGCGTCTTGACACGTTCCATTGCATCTCGGTTACGGATCAACAAACCGTTACGGGCAGCAATAGATGTGCTTCGTGCAACGACCAGCGGAATCGCTAAACCAAGCGCATGCGGGCAGGCAATCACCAGCACCGTCACTGCCACGGATAGTGCTAGCGCCAAATTACCGATGAATAGCCATGTTACAAAGGCTACGATGGCGACCAACAACGCCGCGTAAAACAGCGTCCCGGCAACTTTATCAGCCATGTTTTCTTGTTCTGACTTCGACTGTTGTGCATTGGCCACCAAATCCATAACTTGCGCTAAATAACCTGAATCTCCAGTTCCGGTAATCGTCATTTCAAACGTGCCATCACCGTTGACTGAGCCGCCAATAACTTTATCATCGGCCTTCTTCTCAATCCGTTTGGCCTCACCCGTCACCATGGCTTCGTTGACACTAGTGGTTCCACTTACTAACACTCCGTCGGCTGGAATCTGTTCACCAGCTCTTACCGACACGTGATCTCCCACAGCCAATTCGTTGACTTGAACATCCTGTGTCTGTCCATTGACGATCTTGTGTGCCGTGTTCGGCAAGAGTTTGGCCAGTGAGTCAACCGCTGAACCGGCATTCATCACCGCGTTCATTTCAATCCAGTGGCCTAGCAGCATGATGTCAATCAACGTTGCCAATTCCCAGAAGAAATTCATCACCATTGGCTTCACGTCGAACACATTGTTCGCGATTGTGGCATAAATACTGTAAATGTACGCAACAGAAATACCCATGGCAATTAACGCCATCATCGCTGGTTTGCGCGTCTTCAATTCGTCAACGGCTCCGGAAAAGAATGGTGCCCCACCGTAGAAGAACAAAATGGTGCCAATTAACGCCACTACCCAGTCTGAACCAGGAAACGACAACTGAAACGGCAACCGTGCGCCCATCATTGGCGTTAATAAAATAATCGGAATCGTTAAGACTAAGGACACCCAAAACTTCCGTTTGAGATTCCCCATGTGCATCATGCCATGCCCGGCCATCTGCATATCATCATGATTCATTTCGTCGTGCTTCATTTCATGATCCATCGACATGTTGTTCATCATGTGCCTCCCTTGATGCTTTTAATTTTACGTTTACATTTGTAATCGATAGGTACAGTTTACAATCGTAAACGGAAATCGTCAAGTCATAAGTTCCGTGATTTCATAAAAAAACTGTCTGGCTATTGCGCCAAACAGTTCCCTTTCATCAAAACAAATATTTAATTAGGCTTCCTACTTCATGGCATCGCAGCCGTCTGGCAAACAATCACATGCCACCGTCTCCGGCGCGGCCTTCGCTTTTTCAGCCAATTGAGCCTGCAAATCAGCAATGTTTGCCTTGCTGAGCGTCAAATTATCAATCAGATCAGCTAACGTTTGACCGACTTTCATCTGACACAGGTGACCAAACAAAGCTCGCGTTGCACTGTCCATGGCATCTTGTTCAGCAACCAACGGCGTATAAATGAACGCGTTGCCGTCTTTTCTCGTTGTGAGCGCCTGCTTCTTAACCAAACGACCCAGAAGCGTCTTAACTGTAGCTGATTTCCAACCCATCTTGTCGGCTAAAATTTCGGTAATCTGGCGGCTGTTTGATTCACCTAACGTCCATACAATCCGCATTACTTCCCATTCAGCATCACTAATTTCAAGTTTTACTGTGGCTTCCATGTTGAGAACCACCTTTCGTCATCGTTAACTAGTTTCAATGGCTAAAGTTTACACTTGTAATCGTGATTTTTCAACGATGTTGTACTGTTAGCACGGACCAGGTTGACGGCACGTTGTAATTAACGCTGTTATAAATCAATTCATGATTGTTATGGAGCCCAGCAAACATAATTTTTCCGAGTCTAGAATACTGCCACTCATGCCGTTTTGTCGTCATGATTGCTGCTGAATTAGCCTTGTCGGTTTGGTAAACGCTCACACGCGTGGTTTCTGGATTCGTATGCTTCGTTTGGTTTCCACTTGTCTTATAGACGTACGCCTTGTCGTGACCGGCACGGTCAAGTTTAACGGCCAATAGTAATGGCCCATGACGTGTCTGCTTGCTGGCTTTGATCACTGTTTGTTGCTGAGTTGTCGAGCGATGCATTGCCCAGTGATGCGTATCATTGCCAACGATTGCGGTCACTGACCCGATCAACAACAACCCAAACACAATGGTGCCAACAACCCGCCATGAATTTTTTTTGCCATAGACGAAACTGGCGAACAAGCCAATCACACCTAAAATAATGCCAAACAATATCATTTCTTCAACCTCTCCATTTCGTTTTAGCTACGCCTGTTCAGTCGCAATCGTGTTATCAGAGACTGACTCAGTCGCCGATCGTTCCTGTGCTAACAACGCCAGACCAATACCAATCAAGCTCATCAGTGCAGTGAGCCAAAAAGCAACGTGATATCCACTGAGCAATGCGTCAAAGGCACCATGTTTGTAAGCCAATGGGTCCACATTCAATAAATGCTTAGCTGGCATGTTTGCTTTCGTTACATTTGCAAATACACTGACCAACACTGCTGTTGCAACGGCACTGGCAATTTGACGAGCGACGTTATTGTTAGCACTGGCATGTCCCATCAGGTTCATTGGAGCTGCCGCAAAAGCCAACGTCGACGCTGGCATTAATGACAATGAAATTCCAAAAGTCCGCACCGCGTATAAAACGATGATTGCAACGATTGATGTGTGCGTCGTGACAAACGCAAATGGAACTGTACCAATCGTTAAGATACTCATTCCAATGACTAAAAGACGTTTGGCACCGTACTTATCAACAGCCATCCCCGCAATCGGACTCATTAACGCAGTCACCAACGCGCCTGCCAGTAACGACAAGCCTGAATCGATTGCTGACAAACCGCGGATAATCTGTAAGTACATCGGTAAAACAATTTCAAAACCAATCATCGCCGCCATAACACCACAGCCAACCAACGTCCCCAAGGTGAAATTGCGTGCCTTAAACGGCGTTAAGTTAAGCAAAGGATCCGTGATGTGCAGTTGTCGATAACCAAAAAAGCCAATGACAGCGACCCCAACAAGAATTGCAATAACAACGTTACCGCTCAGCCAACCGTCGTTTCCGGCCGCTGAAAATCCGTACAGCAAACTTCCAAAGCCAACCGTTGATTCAAAAACAGACAATATATCTAGTGGTGTCTTGCGTTGTGGAATAACATTTTTAATCGTCCACAATGAGATCACTAGTACAATCATCGTAATTGGCAAGATAAGTCCGAAAATGTAGCGCCAACTAAAGCTATCAACCATCCAACCAGAGAATGTCGGTCCAATGGCCGGTGCTAAGCCAAAAACAATGCCCATCAATCCCATTGCGGCACCTTGTTTTTCAGGCGGGAAAATGGCAAACAGCATTGTCATGGTTAACGGACTCGCAATTCCCGAACCAGCCGCTTGAATTAATCGACCTGCCAATAAGGCACCAAAAGATGGCGCTACGAAACTTAAAAAGGTTCCCGTCAAAAATAACAATTGTGAAAAGATATAGAGCCATTTCACATTAAAACGATCCGTCAACCAGCCAGTGATTGGCACCATAATCCCCATAACTAGCAAGAATCCTGTTGTTAACCATTGAATGGTAGCTGTTGATACAGAGAAAGTACTCATCAGTTTCGGTTGTGCGACCGCCATAACCGTCTGATTTAGCATGTCACAGAATGTTCCAATCAATAAGGTCAGAACAAACAGAGTTCGTGAAAACGTCTGCCCATTAACTTCAATTCTATTTTTCATCTCAAAATAACCTCTAATTTCTAATTATATAGTTAGAAGTCTAACTGTTCGCGTAAATGTTAGATGCCTAACTAATGAAATAGAGTGTAATCGTTAGATTTCTAACTGTCAATCAAAAAATTAGATTTTTGGCAAATTTTGATCTAATCGAGTTAATAATGCGACTACATCGGCCATCTCAGCTTCCGTCAGTCCTTCAACAGTTTGTTCATTAATCTTTTGAGCCAGTGAATCATACTGTACCACCATCGCTTTACCAGCTGCAGTTAAGTACAACTGTTTATTTCTGGCATTATCGGCTGGTACTCGGCGTTCAATCAAGCCACGTTTTTCTAAACCTTGTAGCACACTGGTGATACTGGCACTGCGGCGTTGCACAGCCGTTGCTAGTTCACGTTGAATGACACCGTGCTCTTGATGATCTGCAATATAGCCAATGACTCTACCCTGGACCGCGTTAATACCCAACTCACGCAAAGCCGTGTCAGCCATCATCCGCTGCTTAATACCGATGCTGCGAACTAAATCACTAATTTTTCTTGCATTCATGTTTAAACCTCTCTTCTACTATGCATTTAAATCAATCTTAAATATAATATTTAACTAGCTACTACGTTGCAAGTGAAGCCGACTAGAAACATAGTTCCGTGAAAGCATGACTTAGTGGACGATTTATGGCCACTTAGTCATGCAGGACGAGCTTTGAGACTTTGGGTTGTAAGGCTCAAAGTCGAGGTTGAAGACTGTGCAAAACAGGCTGAGACCGATCCCATGGAACGGCGTTTCTAGTCGACGCAACGGCCACGCCACAAGCACGTTATTAGATTAGACTAGTAAATTAACTGATAATCACTAAGTATACATCGCCAGTACACAACTAAGCACTTTATCTAGAAACGAATTACGTTCAGCCATGTAAATCAATGTTAAAGATGAAAATACTTCACTTTAAATTGAAAAAGTTGAGTTTTATTTATTCAATAACATCATTTATACTTGGCAACAAGTAAAAGAGAGGAAGCGACAGTTATGAGTGAATTATTTGCAGATCGTGCCGCCATTGGCATAGAAAGTCGTTTGGCACAGTTATTTGGTGGGCAGTTAGGTCCAGACGGGATTAAATTTTCCGCTGGCAATCCCAACCCTGACCTGTTTCCAACCGCACAAATGCAAAACGCCTTTAACACCGCCATCGATACTGCGGGTAACCACTTATTTGAGTATCAGGAGGTCGCTGGCCCCGTTCACCTTCGTCAACAACTGGCCAATCGCGTTCACCAAACGGCTGGCATCAATGCCACAGCCGATAATGTATTGGTCACCCAAGGCGGCCAACAAGCCATTGATTTAGTAGCCAAGTTGCTACTCGATACCGGTGATGAGGTCGCTGTCGAAACACCTACTTATGTTGGTGCCCTTGCTTCGTTTGATCAATATGGTCCTACCTACTTAGACGTGCCGATGGAAGACGACGGCATGGATGTTGACGCACTCGCCGCATTGTTAAAAACCCATCCCAATATCAAACTGGTCTACACAGTGCCCGATTTTCATAATCCCACCGGTGTTACGATGTCCGTTGCCAAACGGAAGCGGTTGGTTGAACTAGCTGAAGAGTATCACTTCTACATTCTTGAGGATACGCCATACCGTGATTTGCGGTACCACGGTCACTCATTGCCAGCTATTAAATCTTTTGACCGCCATGGTCGCGTTATTTTCATCAGCAGCTTCTCAAAGATTTTAATGCCAGGTTTGCGCACCGGTTGGGTGGTCGCGGATGAAATGGTCATCAATAAACTTCGTCAACTGAAAGAAACCAGTGATCTTGAATCACCTGCCATTATGTTGCATGCCGTGTCAGCCTTTTTGGATAACAACGACTTAAACCAACATGTGGCTAACATGCTGACTACTTATCGCAATCGACTAGACGCTATGCTAAACGCACTGACCGAATTCATGCCAGACACAGTTAAATTCACACGCCCTGACGGTGGTTTCTTCGTTTGGTTGACACTGCCAGAAAATGTCGACACACAAGCATTGTTACAGGACGTCGTGATGCCACAAGCACATATCAGTTACGTTCCCGGTCAAGTCTTCTTCGCTCACCAAAACGTACACAATGGCCTGCGGTTGAACTTTTCCGGTGTTGATGAACAACAAATCACTGCTGGTATTCAACGACTGGCAACTGCACTGACTAAAAATACTGTCAAAGTGCAGTAAGTTTTCCCGCCCTCTCTTCGATTCATTCAAAAACAGCGTCCAGATTATTTTGATAGTCTGGACGCTGTTTGTTTTACATGATGTGCTTTCGTTGCGCTGACCGGCGACGCCGTTTCCGTGAGGACCGGTCTCAACCCGCAAAAGCCGCGGTTTTCAGCCTCGATTCTGAGCCATAGTTCGTCTCAGAAGTCGTCCCACAATACTAAATGGCTAGACCCCTGCCATTAAGTATTGTCGACACCGAAACTCTGTCGCCGGTCTGCTCCACTACATAACCAAAGCCCGCTCTAAAGATTTTTAACCATCTCACATATGGGAACAACTCTATCGTTGTGGAAAATCGCAGAAATTTCCACATCTAGACAGCATTGCCAAATACTAATGTCTGAACGTGGTGTTGTCTGTTTTAGTGGTGACGTGATGATCACTGCTATGTGAGCGAAAGGGCGGCAACAGTGACACCAAGCCGTGCAGGTGATGTAAATCTGAGTGAATTTGCTCAGATTTACATCACGGACGGACGTCAAGACTCGCGGGCTTCACGAGGCTCGACGGCGAGGTGAAAGACTTCGGTTTTCAGAAAGCTTGAACCGGTCCCATGGCGGTGTGTCAATGTTGCCAACCGCCAGCGACAGTTGCAACTACACCCAACAATCTACCGTTGCTCACGCGCCAAAGCCAACTGAACAATCTTTTTGATCAGGTCAACCGGCAGCGGTTTGTCTAGTGGCAGTTGAATAGCACCTTTGCTAGTATGAAAATCACTTAACTCCGTTTGCATCAACGCAATCGGTTCCGCGCCAGGATACAAACCGGTATGATGCTTCATATTCGCAAAGTGAATAATGTTATGTTGACCATAAAAAGTTGGCATGCCGTAAGAAATTTTCTCATGTGCATTAGGCAATTCTGCTTTCAACATTGCATATAATTCGTCCAATCGCGCCTGCCGTTCTGCTGGCTGATCCGCGATATATTGTTCGATTACTGTCATCTTTTCCTCGATTCCACGCCTAGGCATTTACGATGTCCGCCTTCAAACCGGCCAACTGGCTTGCTGGTCGTTTCTTACCACGACGAGCCCGTAATGCAGAAAGGATCGACACAGTGTCCACGACTTCCTGTAACAAGGCACCGATTAATGCGGGCACAACTCCGGTAGCTGCAATCAACATCAGGCCGACACAAACGAAGATCCCGATCAGCACGGACTCTTTAGCAATTTTCATGGTGTCAGCGGCAATGATGCGGGCACTCACTACACGGCTCAAATCATCCTTCACAATAACAGCATCAGCGGAATCGCTAGCCGCGGTCGACCCGTGAGCGCCCATCGCAATGCCGACATCGGCGGTTGCCAGCGATGGTGCGTCGTTCACGCCATCCCCGACCATAATGACTGGTCGTAAGTTTTTCGGCACTTGCTTGAGCGCGGCAATTTTATCCGCTGGCAATAGCTCAGCATGAACGTCATCAACGCCAGCCTGCTCTGCAATGGCCATGGCGCCTTGTCGTTGATCACCCGTTAACATCATAATGTGGTCCACACCTAAACGTCGCAGACAATTCATGGTTGCCGGCGCTTCGTCTCGCATGGTGTCCATAAATGTAATGGCGCCCAAATATTTACCATCACGTGAGACATACACGGCAGTCTGCTGCTGTGGCGATAACTTTTCTTCGGTCACAAAGCTAAGTTTGCCGACCTTGATAAGATGATCATCAACCTTTGCGCTCACGCCGTTTGCTGTGGATTCCGTCACATCGCTAACGGGTACCAAATGTTGTGCGCCAACATGTTCAACCAATGATCGTGCCAGAATGTGACTCGAGCCCTGTTCTACACTAGCCGCTAACTGCAACAACTGATCATTTGTAGTTGAGCCTTCCGGTATCACTTGATCAACGCTTAGAACACCATTCGTGATCGTCCCAGTTTTATCAAACGAAATACTACGCGCATCAGCTAATTTTTCAAGAGTTGTCCCAGTTTTAACGATGATCCCGTTGCGTGATGCCCGTGACATCCCAGAAATTAGCGCAGTCGGTGCCGCCAAAATTAATGGACATGGCGACGCAACCACTAACACTTGTGCAAAACGAACTGGGTCTTTAGAAATGAACCAAGCAACTCCTGCAATCATATAAGCGATCAATGTAAATGGCACAGCATAGCGATCCGCCATGCGCACGAAATGTGCCGGTCGTGCTTCTGCCTCACGAACTAATTGAATAATCTTTTGGTACTGGCTATCAGCCGCTAGTTTGTCAACCTGAACCGTGACGGTTTGATCACCATTCACTGCACCAGACATCACTTCATCCCCAACGCCCTTTTCAACTGGCCGTGCTTCACCGGTCAGGGAAGATTCATCAAACGTGGACGTCCCAATAACGACATGCGCGTCAGCCCCAACCATTTCGCCGGGCTTGATTAGCAAGCGATCGCCAACCTTTAATGAATCAACGTCAACATCAGTGATGGTGTCATTCGTCACGCGGTGTGCAACTTCAGGCGTTTTATCCAGTAATGCCTGCAGCTCACTGTTCGCACGCCGTGATGCAAAATCTTCCAACGCATCGCCGCCAGTTAGCATCACTAAAACAACCAACGCGGCCCAGTACTCACCAACGGCAAGTGTGGCAACCACCGCAGTAATTGCAAGGAGGTCGACGCCATATTTACCACTGCGTAACGTTCGAATCATCCCCATCAACATTCCAAACGCCATTACAGCCCCTACTATTGTAATCAACCACTGAGCAGCAAGTGCTTGATGTGCGATAAATTGCAACACTAATGCAATGACGGCGACCGTAATGATTAAACTCAGTTTTTGCCGGTTTTTCATGGGTACCCTCTCCTTAGTTGTGTGGTGTTTGTTAATTTCATTATATTAGAATCATTCTAAATAATCAATAAACAGCTAGTTTTTGCACTCTATTTATTCATAAAATATTTCAACCTCAAATTGGTCTCAATAATTATTAAGAATACGTTTATTTCGACACTGTTGTTTTCAAAAAGAAGCGCAAGAGTGAACCAAATGCAGCTTATTAACAGCTATGCCGCAAGACAGGGGAACAGATCGCCTGTCTTATACGGCGATAATTATCTGCAACACAATAATTATCAAGCAATCATTAATAAGAGACAATTTAAATGCTTATACCGTGACAATCACTTAACAATATAAAAATCGCTTAAAACCAATTGTGACGCCACTTACTTTTTCTCTATCTTCGCCGTCATTTACTTGTTATTTATGCGTAAATGGGCTATAAATGTTGTAACGCACAAAATTAAATTAACGGGTGGAATAAAATGACTCCTATGAAGGAAGACTACCTAAAAATGATTTTTGAATTAGGTGGCGTTTCTGGAAAAGTTTCAAATAAACAATTATCGTTGAGTCTCGACATTGCGGCAGCGTCAGTTACTGAAATGATCAATAAATTAGTGGAAGAACGGTTGGTGTCACACACACCCTACGCTGGAATCTCACTAACTAAGTCTGGTCGTAAGGCAGCTGAGGAACTGGTTCGTAAACACCGTTTATGGGAGTGTTTCCTATTTCAAAAATTAGGATACACTTTGGCAACAGTGCATCAAGAGGCGGAAAAGCTGGAACACAGCTCAAGTGATCATATGATTGATGCACTTGATGCCTTTCTAGATCATCCTGGTCACTGCCCACATGGCGGTGCCATTCCTGATCAGGCCGGTAACTACGAAGTCGGCAGCCGGACAACACTGGACGAAGTTGCAGATGGCACAAAGATTCGTTTGGCACGGTTCGTGGATAACCACGATTTGCTGGACTACTTGGAAAGCCTCAACTTCTCTATCGAACAAACGTACACGATCAAAAGTCATGCACCGTTTGAAGGTCCGTTGACGTTAGCAAAAGCCGATGGTTCTACTGTTGATGTCAGTTTTAAGGCCGCCAACAATATTTTCGTTGATAAATTATAATTGAATAGTTTTCCAAAAAGGCGATTTCAGCACGCAAAACGTGGTGAAATCGCCTTTTGAGTTTTGTTTAAAATAAACCGCTACTTAAAATAATAAATAGACCAATGATGATGAACAGACATGGAATCAACCACGTACCAAACCGTTCAATACCATGAGCGATAGCCTTTGTTTGAACCAAACGATTACTTAACCATAACCAAAAGGCCGTCATCACGATAAAGACGAAAACAATTGTGACCATTCGCCACAACGGTTGATGTACAAAAAACGGGATGTAGACACTTAGATTGTCCCCACCATCACCGACGGTCACACTCCAAACCAATGCCACGGAGAGTTTGCCAGATATTGCGGAAACAGTATTGGCTTCCTCCGCCGTGACTTCGGTTACGGCGTGTGGTCGTTTGAACCATTTCCAAAGATTGACAACCCCAACAGTCAACGGTAACAGTCCCAGTAAGCCGACCCACTTCGTTGGAACTGTCATGAAACCTAAACTAAGTAGCCAACTGGCCGCAACCAGCGAAAGAATCCCGGCATACTGACCAACAATAACGATTGTCCGATCACGGGCTGTGCGCACAATGCCCCAAAACAACATTAACAAAATTAAATCATCTGTATTCGTGACCAAAAAAGCCACGACTGCTGACCATATCAACGCCATGCTCATCACATCCGTTTCCGGTCAGCACGGCGTTCGTCACGTCGCGCATGTCGTTTAATCGTTGCCCAGAAGGCCGGTGAACGACGTCCCAAAGTTAAGGTGTAACTCAGGCTGGAACTAGCAGACAAGGCCCACAGAACCCACCAACCACCGCCGTGAATTCGTCGAAGCGGAAATAGCTCCTCGATAACACCCTGAAAAGCTTCCTTGGACACCGCCGCAATGGCAAGTTCCTCGTGTTTTAGAATCGCTTCAGCGACCACTTGAATCGCTAAAATCAACGCCCACCCGATGAGGTAGTGAAGCCCACCGCGTACTTCCACACGATCTTCTAAATTTGCCTTTTTTATCGGACGAATCGTGGCAAATTGGCCTTGATACATACCTATTACGGTGCCAAGTATCAACATCCCCAACGCGATGATAACGTTGATCCCACTATATTTAAACGTCACGCCAAACATAATTAATGAAAAAATCGGAATTAACCAGTATCGCCAGCGTTTAGGGCGTTCAAACCCAAACTGACCACGGATAAAATAGATTAATAATAGTAAACTCAAAATCACTGTCATCATGATGAATGTCCCACCTTGTCAATTGCCTCTCCATTATTATGGTTTTCGACAAGCGCGTCCATCTTTTTTATTGGCTATGATTATTTTGTTATTTTGTCACAGCACGATTTTCTAGTTACGTTATTTAGTGTGTTCAAACCACTGAATGGCTTCATTGACGACTCGCGTTGGCTGTTCACGTTGGAGAAAGTGTCCTGCTTGCGGCCACAATTCCTGTTTGAATGGTCCATCCATAAACGATGCCATTGAACTAGCTTGGCGATAATCAGTGCAACCATCGGCCTGACCGATTATGTTTAACGTTGGCACTGAAATTCGATCATTTCGTTGTAACCGTTCAGCTAACGGTGCGTAATGCCCATCCGTCGGTGCATATCCCCAGCGGGACCGATACATATCGAGCGTCACGGCAGCCCAATCTGGATTGGCAAACGTTTCTTTAAAGTCGGCGCGATCAGTATCGGTTAGCACATAGCGCGGACTCCACACTTGCCACATATGTTCGGCAAATGTTAATGGATGATTGCGGACATAGCGTTCACCCTGTTCCGTTGTCATGAACCACTGGTACCAGAAATTTTGAATTTGCTCTAGGGATAGGTTGCCAAACGTTTGCCACCCCTCTGCGAGGACTACACTACTGCGAACAACGGCCGTCCCCCATAGGTTGCTCATCACTAACGTTGTAAACGCGCCCCAGTCTTGACCAATCACGCGTACTTGCCCCAATTGCAATACATCGATCAAATCCTTAATATCTTGAGCCAATGCAAAAAAGCTACCGGTCCGGCGCGTTTGTTCATGTCGGAAGCAAGTGTGTCCAAATCCCCGCAGTGACGGAACAAACGTCTGGTAACCTGCTTGGTGTAATACCGGCAGCATTGCATCCCAAGTGTGCCAACTATCCGGCCAGCCGTGGAGTAATATCAATGGCTGACCATCACTAGGACCACTGATGTTAACAGCCATGTGCAGATTCTGTGTATCAATTATTCTTTCCATTTTAAATTGCCTCCAGCTTGCGCAACATTCTCTTTTTATCTAGTATAAGGACAAATTAGTATTCACAAAAATTGAACTTTTTAAACTAAACTATTGAAAATATTGAATCACACTAAAAAGACAAAAAGGTGATAGTTCTCTTTCACGTCACCGCTGGAGGTAATGCTTATGGATATTCAGTACTTTCGAACATTTAAAATCATTTTGGCGACCGGTAGCTATTCGGCTGCCGCTACCGAACTTAATTACACGCAATCAACAATTACTGCGCAAATGAAACGACTAGCGAGTGTCATTGGCGAACCACCCTTTCTTTTTCGCGGTAAGACACTACGTTTGTCCCCGGCCGGCAAACGACTGGTCCCCCTTGCCGACGCCATTTTAGCGAACTATCAACAAGTCACTGACCTGGCAACACCTCATCAACTAAGTGGCTCACTGCGTTTGTCTGTCCCAGAATCATTAATGCTGTACGGTTTGAATCCTGTTCTGCAAAGTTTTGCCGCACACAACCCCCTCGTTAATCTCACCATTAACAATGCAACCTGTGTTCAAAACCGCAAATTATTACTATCCGACCAGGCCGACGTTGCCCTAATGCTGTGGCCATTATTTAAGCCAGATCCACAATTATCAGTCATTGACTTAGGCACACAACGCTGTTCGCTCGTTGCGGCCAGAGATGCGCCGACCACACTGGAAGCTATCTTGGCACAACCGCAAGCCCACTTCGTTATCAATGAAAAACAGTGTGGCTACCGACAGGCGTTTGAACAGTATCGCCATCAACAATATCCCGAGACGCATATGCAAACGATGGAAGTCTGGAGTTTGGCAGCCATCAAGCAAACTGTAAGCGCTGGTCTGGGCTTCAGTTTCCTACCAGATTTCGTAATCCAGGACGAATTAGCAAATGGGTTGCTAAAACGTTTAACTCCGAACATTCCCACAAAACTGCACATTCAGCTATTGTTCCGCAAAAATTGGCACCCGGCCGCTGTTGAGCAAATGGTTCAGACCATCAAAAGCCAGCTACCAACCGCTATCCCTGCTACTGATATTGATTAATCTTGTCACTGGTCTATCCGCATTTGGCCTGGAATAACTTAATAAGAAAATGAGAAATGAACGGTAGGACTTGAGTAAGGGCTTTCATTCGTCTATTATTGAGAGTGTAAATAGACACTTTCACAGTGTTAAATCTTATTTTTCGGGGGTTACAAGATGGCTACAAAGAAAATGATTCTTGATTTGGACACTGGTGTTGACGATGCCCTGGCTATTGCTTATGCGGTTGCTTCACCAGAAGTTGATCTGATTGGGATCGTTTCATCATACGGAAACGTACTGGTTGATAAATCAGCTGAAAACTCACTGGATCTATTGGAATTACTGGGTGCCACTGATGTGCCTGTCTTCTTGGGTGAATCACACTCAAGCACCACGGATCATTTTGACGTGATGGAAATCAGTCAAAAGATTCATGGTGTCAACGGAATTGGTGAGGTTAAGGTACCAAAGGCAAAGCGTGCCGTTGAATCAGAAGGAGCAGTTGATTTTATCATCGACGCTGCTCACAAATACGATGATAACTTGATTCTGGTTCCAACTGGTCCACAAACCAACTTGGATGCAGCCATCACTAAAGACCCTGAAATCGCCAAGTTAATTGGTAACATGACCTTTATGGGTGGTGCTTTGACGGTTCCTGGTAACGTTACAGCCTTCACAGAAGCTAACATTAACCAAGATCCAGCCGCTGCCGACCGTGTCTTCCGTTCACCATTGAAGTCCACAATGGTAGGCTTGGATGTTACCCTGCGGACATTGTTAACGAAGAAAGAAACACAACAATGGCGTGACTTAGGTACGGTTGCCGGTGAAAAGTATGCCGACATTACCGACTACTACATCGACGCTTACTACAACTTGGACATCGACAAGAACGGTTGTGCCATTCATGACCCATTGGCCGTTGGTGTTGCCATTGATCCTAGTTATGCTAAGTTGATCGATTTGAACATGAAAGTTACTCATGATGACCCAGCTAACCCTGCCGATGTTGGCCGTACAATCGGTGACACTGCACGTTTGAACGACCCAACAACCAACATGAAGGTTGCTGTGGATGTCGACAAGGAACGCTACCTGGCCCACTTCATGGACTTGTTAACAAACTTGTTTGCCAAACACTAAAATTAACTAACATCGCCTTGTGCGATATTAAATATCCGAAACGACTCCCCCTCAATTGGCGGAGTCGTTTTTCTTGCGAATTTTTTTGAACCCTGGCTTTAAACAGTTCACTGCCGTTACGCCGATTGAAAACGCCGTTCCACGGGACCAGGTTCAACCTGCAAAACCAGCAGTTTTCACCTTCGATTCTGAGCCACAGTTCGTCTCAGAAATCGTTCCACAAACACTAAGCGGCCCAAGTTCATGCCGCTAAGTGTTGTTGACACGGAACTCTGTTTTCAATCAGCTTCACTTCGCTAGTGAAGCGCTAAAATACCAACAAGAAATTTCAAGAAAAACGGCGCCGGGAATTAAATGCCGTCCATGCGGAAATTTCGACTACGTTAGACGTAGGCGTCAATATTGATACCGAACCGTAAAGGTAACGTTAATTCGGTGGTGTGACCGAATTTAGGTTGCGGACGGTCCCACGGCGGAGCGTATCAATATTGACAACCGTAGTCGCCAGCGCTGCACTATCTCGTAGACGGTCAATTCTGAACAAAACTTTTGGCGTGATCAAACGGGATAGCGTAAAATAAAAGTATTAATTTTATCAATACAGGAGAGGTATCATGACACATAAAATTTTAAGTGCCCTCAGTTACCTAAGCATTCTATTTCTACCCGTTTTATTTCCACTAGTTGTTTGGATTGCAGCCGCTGGTCAACGCGATGTAACAACACATGCCGCACGTGCCTTCTGGACACAGTTATTGCCAACATTGATGGCTTTCGGAATTTTCTTCTTCGTGGCTGTTTACGGCCTAACCATCGGACCAAACGCTGGGATGGGTTGGTTAACACTCCTTTCTATCGGAGCATTTGGTCTTGCATCATTAGTATTGTGGTTTTATAACATCGTCATGGGCATTCGTGTCCTGCTCGACTAGACTGTTCATCAACGACTGAGGACTAAACTTTTATCCGAGAGGCTAACCATATGAAATCAAGTTCAAGCACAAATACCCGCAACCTCGTGTTGGCTGCGTTGTTTATTGCGATTATCATTGTTCAGGTTTTGGTACCCTTTTTAGGTTACATTCCCTTGGGACTCACTGCACTTGGCATTCAAATTTCAATCATTCAGTTTACCGTCGCGATTGCCGCAATTGTCATGGGACCATGGTGGGGCGGCCTTATCGGTGGCGTCTGGGGTCTAGCGTCACTCATTCAGGCTTGGACGACAGTCTACAACCTCGGTGCCTTCCTATTTCGTAATCCTGTCACCGCGATTTTGCCACGAGTAATGATTGGAATCGTCGTTGGGTACATTTTTCAAGAATTGGCGGTCAAACGACAACATCGTGGTTGGGCATTAACTTTGTCAGGCTTCATGGCTTCATTTACCAACACGGCATTAGTTGTTATTTTCTCATGGATTACCATCGTGATGTTCCACATCTACTTTCCCGGCATTCCACACAGTGGCACCTTCACGTGGATTTTATTATCACTGGTTGGCGTCAATGGAATTGCGGAAATGATTGCCGGCGTCATTATTGTGCCGATTATTGGTGGGGCCATTTTAGCCGTTCGCCGCTCACACTAATTAATCACTACGTTTGTTTGCTGACTAAACATAAACTTGTTTTCAAACACCAGCAGCCAACTTCTCACTAAGGTTTCATTTGAAATATGAACCGGTTTCAGCTAAGATAATTCCGTAATAACATTATATCTGGGGTGCCATTTGGCTGAGATAAAACCCATTGAACCTGATCCGGTTAATACCGGCGAAGGGAGATACGTAACCGGAATCCGTGCAAACGGGTTATTTACAATACGGAAATACGACCTCTCACATCAGGCTCGACGATTGTGAGAGGTCTTTTTTCGCAATCATCGGGTTATTTTGCGGGCAACCAGCATCCTCAACACGGAGGGAAAGACAATGCAACAAAAAGCAGCACATTCTAACCGGTGGCATTTACGCGATGTCATCCTCATCACCATCACGTCTATCTTCATGGGTATTATTTTCTTTGTCACTGGTTTTCTGTACAACGGACTGACGCTAGCCCTAACGCCACTTGGTATGGCGCCGTTTGCAAACGACATTCTGTTGGGCCTGTGGACGATGGCTGGTCCGCTAGCAGCATTCATGTTGCAAAAGGTTGGTGCAGCAACGATTGGCGAGCTTCTAGCCTCAGCCGTTGAAGCCATTATCGGGGGTCAATGGGGTCCAAGCACACTGATTTCTGGTTTTGTTCAAGGTTTCGGGTCGGAACTTGGGTTTACGTTCACCCTGTACCGCCGTTATGACATGGCAAGTTTATCGCTATCTGCCCTGACGACCGCGATCGTGACGTTTGCTTGGGACTTGGTTCGTTCCGGTTACGCCGCTTATCATCCGTGGATGATTGTCGCCTTGTTTATCACCCGCTTCATTTCCATGTGGGTCTTCGGCGCCCTGCTGGTTTCTGCAGTCACAAAGCTGCTTGACCGGTCACATTTATTAGACCGTCGTCACGCCTAATAAGCACCGCCAATTCTTAAGAAAAAGAGCTTGTCTGCATGTCGAAGATTAATTTGAACGATGTTACATTTCACTATGAAACCACATTACCGCCGGTCATCGAACACCAAACCTTATCGTTTGATGACGGCACCTTTAACCTGCTGACGGGCCCGTCTGGCACTGGAAAATCCACGCTGCTCAAACTGATTGCCGGATTATATCCTGCTTTTATGGGCGAAGCGATCGGAACCATCACAGTTAATGATCAGCCGGTAGTAGATTTGCCAGCTTCCAAACGCGCTCAACTTGTAGCAATGATGTTTCAAAATCCCAGTCAACAATTTGCGATGGAAACGCCACGCAATGAGTTAATTTTTACACTCGAAAATTTGCAAGTTCCCGCTGATAAAATGGACGCTCGGGTTAGTGACGCACTGGATTTTGCCGGCGTCACGGATTTTGCTGACAGAAGATTCACCACATTATCCGGTGGCGAGCAACAAAAGGTTTCCCTAGCCGTAATTGTTGCGCTGAACGCTGAGGTCATCCTACTAGATGAGCCGTTTGCTAACATTGACCCAGATGCCCGTTTATTTCTGTTAACGCAACTGACCACATTAGTGAAAAAATACCACAAAACAATCATTGTCGCAGATCACGATTTGTCCGATTATGAACCACTCATTGATCAACTGTATATTTTTGACGGTGAACGTCACCAAGTCCATCAAGCTGATGCTGGTGAGGCACAGACAAGATTCGCCGCTTTTGAACAACGCCAACATCAGCCTGCGCCCATTGCCCTACCAGTCGCTGAACTATCGCCTGAGTTCACACTAGATGGCTTCACAGTGGGCCACCAAACACCACTCATTAACGATGCCAGCCTGAACATCCCCCAAGACAAATTCGTTGTGCTCACTGGCGCAAACGGCACGGGCAAGTCAACACTGTTTGATGCACTGGTAAAATTGCAAACTTACACCGGTTCTCTCCAATGGCAAGGACAGGAAATCAGCAAATTGCGCGCTCGAAAGTACGCGCAACACGTTGCTCTCGTCTTTCAACAAGCCGCAAGTCAGTTTCTGACCATTACCGTAGCGGAAGAAATTGCGCTCAGCCTTAAATATCAGCAAACCGCAGCTTGGACGCAAAGTCGCATTGACGCGACTTTGGCTTCACTAGATTTAGCCGGTCGCGATGATCAGGTCGTGTACTCGCTGAGTGAAGGTCAAAAAAAGAAACTGCAAGTACTATTGATGCTGATTATGGATGTGCCGACATTGCTGTTAGATGAGCCGTTGACCGGACTCGACCTCGTTTCAGCTCACACGGTGCTTAAGTTGCTGCGTCATGCCGTTTTAGAAGAGCATCACACCGTATTAATGATTACGCACCAACTAACCGACGTCAGCCAATACGCGGATTACCACTTGCATCTAAATCATCATCAATTGAGTTATGAGGCCAGCCTATGAATCCAACAATTTTATTGATTTTAGTCCTATTCGTAGGTGTTGAAATCTCGTTTACGTCTGTGATCTGGGCAAACGTCATTATTATCGCCATCTCCGTTTTAGTCATGTTACGTCATCGTGCACCGATCTTATCGTACGTGCGATTACTGCTCGTGCCGCTTATCCCCGCCGTCGGTATCTGGTTTTCCATCCGCTATTTTTCGACTGCTCAAAGCGTGCACTTTGCGTGGGTTATGGCCACGCGGATTTATGCCTACGCTTTTCTTGGCGGTTTGTTTACATTCTCAACAACAACTGAGAAAACCCTAGCTTCTCTCGAACAAAATGCCCATATTCCCAGCACGTTTGTGTACGGAATGCTAGGTGCCTTTAACTTCGTGCCTAAAATTCGTAGCGAGGTTAAGATCATTCGGGCTAGCGCTCAAATGCGCGGTATCAACCTGCATTTTTGGTCACCGCAATTGCTATTTAAAGCGATTGTCGCCGCCCTCAACTGGTCGGAAAATCTCGCTGAAGCGATGACTTCACACGGTTTCACCGAGAATGCGCCACGGACTCACCGGACGGTTATCCATATTCCGTGGTGGAACTATGCTATTACTGCTGTAAGTGTAATCGGGCTACAACTGATTTTGTTTAGCCCACTTAAATAAAATCTTTCACACCATAAAAGACCTTGGTCAACAGTTAAGTAAAGTACAAATAGCTGTTGACCAAGGTCTTTTTCTCTTGTTCACTATTTAAAATATTGATTCAAAAACGCTTCTACATGCTGTTGATAGACCGCCGGATCATGTTTAAACGATGCTGCGTGTTTAGCGCCCTTAACGACCCACAATTCCTTTGGGCC
Source organism: Furfurilactobacillus milii (assembly GCF_021654115.1). Lineage (GTDB taxonomy): Bacteria > Bacillota > Bacilli > Lactobacillales > Lactobacillaceae > Furfurilactobacillus > Furfurilactobacillus milii. The sequence goes on from NZ_JAIWJF010000004.1 coordinate 59,876, forward strand.
GGCGGCAGCCTTGTAGTTTTGGTAAACCATTTTCGTTGGGACAAACGTATCCTTACTACCATGAATGAATAGCATGGGTCGCTGATTGCGTTTGACAGCGTTCACTGAACTGGCTTCCGTGTAGTTATAGCCAGCACGAACCTGACTGATTGCACTCACGATAGGTACCAGCGGCCATGACGGGATGCCGTACATCGACTTCGCCTGATAGTTAATTTCATCCTTCACGGAAGTGTAACCACAGTCTTCAATGTAGGCTTTTACCTGCTTAGGCACGTCGCGTTCGCCACTGACCATCATTGTTGTCGCACCGCCCATAGAAACACCGTCCATCAGTATCTGGCTGTCTTGTCCGTTCTTTTCAATAACGAGATTAATCCACTTCAAATAATCTTTTCGATCCAGCCAACCGTAGCCAATGTATTTACCCTGTGACTGACCAGCCGCCCGATCATCAGGAATTAAGACGTTGAAGCCGAGGTCGTGAAACATCGTCCCGTAGGCGGACATCTTTTCTTTGTTACCACCGAATCCGTGGGCAATAACCACCGTTTTGTTGGTCTCCTGAGCCGCCGGTAAGTAGTTGGCAACTAATTTAAGATTGCCTGGTTGACCAGTAATGGTCCACCGCTGTTTCTTCTGTTGACGGAACCACTGATCTTTTTGATACAGTGGGTCCGTCTTTTTCATGGGCGCATTATTGATAAAGGCCTTGTGACTGCGCACTTCGGCGACTTGAAAGAAGTATGAGCCAGCGCCGAGTAACCCACCAACCAGCAATAAAACGACCACGATTAGTGTGATCCACAACACGCGGTGATGTTTTTTTACTGGCTGACCGCTATGACGCATCTGATGTTTAGCCATTAGTTAACCCCCTGTTCTAATTGTCTAACTTTAACACGATTCCTCACCTGACACAACGGGCGTTTGTGCACCAGGACTGGTATAATAGCGGTAACATTGTTGGTAAACGGAGGGATTTCATGAAGTACAAACAGAACTGGAATTTGGAAAACATTTTCCCTGGTGGTTACGATTCACCGCAGGCAAACGCACGTTTAAAGGAATTAAACCAAGATCTTGGCACGCTGGCAACTGAATTGGCCGCCCTTGACCTTGCGAAGGATGCACCAACATACCACGGTCTGTCCGATTACTTGAAGCACCGGGAGACAGATATCAACGGTTTAATGGAACTCAACGTATTCTGGACCGCCCACCAGTCCGCGGATTTCAACAATACCGCAATTGGTCCCAAATTGGCACAAGTCAGCGAAGCATTCAGTACGTTTAAAGATCTGGAAATTTCGTTTGGTAAAAAATTGGCCGGGATTAATGACGATGACTTTAAGGCACTGATTGTTCTGCCAGACTTCAAGGAAATTGCCTTTAACCTCACCGAGGACCGCAAGTTAGCAGCTGAACAACTGGACGAAAAATCCGAAAGTATCATTAATAAACTGGCAATCGATGGCTTTACTGGTTGGAGCACACATTACGACACCATCGCCTCACAAATCAGCGTACCGTACACCGATGAAAATGGTAAAACGCAGACACTTTCAGCGGGTCAAGCGCTAAACCAGCTGACTGGTGCGCCTGACAATAACACGCGTAAGAACATCATGTCTGCTTATGAGAAGGCGTGGGGCAGCCAAGAAGCCGTTGTCGGCGACACGTTGAATCACTTAGCTGGCTTCCGTTTGCAGAACTACAAGCTGCACGGCACCGACGATTTCTTGAAACACCCATTGGAATTGAACCGCATGAGCCGCCAAACATTAAACGCCATGTGGAATGTTGTTGAAGCTAACAAGGGCATGTTCATCCCCTACATGGATCGTAAGGCAGCCTTGCTGGGCAAACAAACATATGACTGGCAGGATCAAACTGCACCAATTATGGTTGACGGTTATGAAAGCAAAGCGATTGACTACGATCATGCGGCTGACTTCATCGTCGCTAACTTCCGTAAGTTCAGCCCTAAGATGGCAGACCTTGCCCAAACCGCGTTTGACAACCAATGGATTGAAGTTGAAGACCGCCCTGGCAAACAACCAGGTGGCTACATGGAAGAAATCCCTGAACGCCAAGAATCACGCATTTTCTTAACCTACACTGGCACACCAGACGATGCCTCATCGGTCGCTCACGAAATTGGCCACGCCTTCCATTACAGTGTCGTCAAAGACCTGCCAGAAATGCGCCGCAGTTACGCAATGAACGTTGCCGAAACGGCTTCAACGTTCGCTGAATTGGTTGTGGCTGACGCTAACGTTAAATCTGCCACCAGTGTTGGTGAAAAAATCAACCTATTAGACACCAAGATGAATAATCCTGTCGCCATGTTCATGAACATCCGCGCCCGCTACCTGTTTGAAACGAACTTCTACAAGGAACGATTAAACGGACAAGTGACCCCTGAACGGATGGATGCTTTGATGTTAGCCGCTCAAAAGTGGGCCTTCTCTGACCACCTTGGCACGTATCACCCACACTTCTGGGCCAGCAAGTTACATTTCTATATCGATGAGATACCGTTCTACAACTTCCCTTACACATTCGGTTACCTCTTCAGCCTTGGTATTTACGCGAAGGCTCAGGCAAGTGGTGGGAACTTTGAGGACCAGTACATCGCCCTTTTACGTGACACGGCAAACATGTCGACGGAAGATCTCGCTAAGAAACACCTCGGCGTTGATCTTACCAAACCGGACTTCTGGCAGTCGGGAGCGGATCTGGTTAAGAAAGACATTGACGAGTTCCTCAAACTCTCCGACGATTTGGTTCACTAAATTCAAACAGTTTTGTATGCCGTTACGCTGTGCTGAGACGCCGTTCCATGAGGACCGGTCTCAACCCCGCTGGGTTTTCGACCTCGATTCTGAGCCACAAACCGTCTCAGAACTCGTCCCACAGTACTAAATGGCCAAAATCTTGCCATTAAGTACTGTTTACACGGAACTCTGTCTCCGCCCATCTTCACTCAAATAACAGTTAACTGGATCATCGACAGACGCAACCATTTCGAATTCAATTGAATCAAGGTTGTAGTTGCAATCTTAGCTGAAGGGCGTCAACAGTGATACCGAGCCGTGAAGGTAACGTTAATTCGGCGGTTTGTCCGAATTTAGGTTACGGACGGTCGCCAAGCCTCGGATTCTCACGAGGCTTGGCGGCGAGGTGAAAGACGGTGCACTTCCGGCTTGAACCGGTCCCACGGCGAGCGTGTCACTGTTGACAACCGTAAGCGGAATTTCAACCCAAAATCCACATGACTCAAGGAGGTTATCATGTCAGTCACTGCGTTTTCATTTCCATCCACAGACCGCCGGCACGAACTGGAAGCCCGCATCTGGACGCCAGATGATCAGCAGCCCGTCGGCACCATTCAGATCGTGCACGGTATGGCAGAGCACATCGACCGCTACCAACCGTTTGCGGAATTTCTCAATGCTCACGGTTGGGTCGTGGCTGGCGATAACCATCTGGGTCATGGTCATTCGGTCGGCCATTCACCACTCGGATACTTTGGCAAACAACAGCCGATTGAACATCTCATTAATGATGAGTTTACCCTAACTAAACGACTGCGCCACGACTATCCTGGTCTCCCGCACGTCATCATCGGTCATTCCATGGGTGCCATGATGGTCCAATTATTCTTAACTCAGTATGGAAGTTGGGTAGACGCAGCCGTTGTGATTGGCTCGGCCGTTGCTCATCCGATCCTAGCTGTGATCAGACCCATAGTGGCCGTCCTCAACAACTTTGCGCCCCGCCGACCTAATCACACGCTGGATAGACTGGCCTTCGGTGCTTATGCCAAACGGTTCCCTGAGGATTCGCCCTTTCAGTGGCTGTCGGAAAATCCCGTCAACGTTCATCGTTACAACAATGATCCGTTGTCTGGTTTCACCTTCACCAATAACGGCTTCTCCGTGCTGTTTCGGATGACAACATTGTCGACCAAACGACAATGGCATCAGGGCATCCCCAAACAACTGCCAATTCTATTCACCAGTGGTAAAGAAGATCCCGTTGGCGGCTTCAGTTTGGGACCACGCCGTCATGTCCGTTCGCTAAAACGAGCTGGCTTTACCGACGTGACACTCAAATTATGGCCGCACATGCGTCACGAAATTCTGAACGAACGCGACCATGAGCAGGTCTATGCGGTACTATTGAAGTGGATCGAAGATCATACAATCTCTGTAGAAAGGAAGTGAGAATATGTTCCCTGAACGTTTGCGTGCTATCCGCCGTGGTCGTCACATTACATTGGACCAGTTGGCGGACGCACTAAGTCAGAACCTCTCACCAAACGAAAAGCCGAACACTGCTTCACAAATTGGTAACTGGGAGCGTGGCATTCGGACCCCTTCCTACATTGAAGTGCGCAAACTTTCCGAATTCTTTGACGTCTCGCTGGATTACCTAACTGGAAAAACGGAACTGGATGAATATGATCTAGGCCGATTATTTCTCTCAGGCAAACGGCTGACGTTTAACGGCGAAACACTGAGCAGCCAAGACCGTTATGAAGTGTACCAATTGATTGAAGGCTATCTTCACGGTCGGCAAACACGCCGTCCAGATGTCCCAATTGATCATCAAGAAGAACTTGATCTTGGTTATGACGACGAAAAAGAATAGAAAGGCACCCGTGTATGAATCCAAAACAACTTCGCAAACTTAAGCGCCAGGTTCAACAGCAACCCAAACGTAAAGTAGCCCCGTCAACGGATGCGAATGGCCTGCGACCCGACGCTGGTGCGCACAACGATTATATTGCCGAAATGAACCAATTTCGGGACCAATTTAACGGTTTGGGTGAAGCTGTCTTCCTGATTAATCAGGTATCGGAAGCTGACCGGTTGTTGTCGCGCGGACTGTTGCCACAACCGCTACCGGAACTATTGTTGCCAGACAACTTCCAGGACACCGTTTATCAGCATGTCTTGAAGCAATATCCGATTGGTGACAAACGTGGCGACAAGGTGTGGAATGCATTTTCCAACGCCCTGCCACGTTTGGACGCTGCCCTTCGGAACTTCCGCGACTACCTCGAAGATACGTATGGCATGTGGGCTTACATCTCCGCACCGTTTGTTAACGACCTGAGTCAATATCTGAACGGTCGCCCAACGCTCGAACTCATGGCCGGTAATGGCTATATCTCAAAGGGATTGCGGGACAAGCAACCTTCACAACAGATTTTCACTACCGACTCCAAGGACTGGACGAAAGAAAACGAAACCGGCAAGCACCCCGTGACCAATATTGAACAACTCGATGCGCTCAGTGCCATCGAAAAGTACGGTGACCAAGTCGGTAGCATTGTCATGTCCTGGTCGCCAGATGGTCAGGAGATTGACTGGCAAGTCCTTCAAGAAATTCGCCAGCTGAAAAATCAACCTGAGTTCATCGTCATTGGCGAGCAAAACGGTGCCACCGACTCTAAGACATTTTGGCAAAACGCTGATCTGACGGAAAGTGAACCTTTAAATCGTAATTTTAGCCGATTCGACCTCATTCACGATCGAGTATACATCGTCAAATAAGCTATTAAACGAGGTATTTATGAGTAAAACATTACGTGACGCATTGTCCTTTTTGGCTGGTGGTATCTTCCTGTTAGCCTTTGGCATCTGGGACAAGCAATTGGCCAGTGGTGCGTTTGGATTCGTGTTATTGCTGATTGGTCTGTATAATCTGTACAGCTACTGGCATGAAAGACAGAATAAAGATAAATAATTCTTAAACCAACACTCAGCCTGATAAGATTATTGCTTTTCAACAAAGCGTTTAAAAAATGACAATTCTGAAATTTTCAGAATTGTCATTTTTGCTTACAAATCACTTTAAGACTGTTTACAGATTTTGATTAATTTTAGTTAGTAGCTCCGCTAATAGTTGCTGCTCCCCGGGTGTTAACGAGCCGATTGTCCGGTCAGCCACCCCTGCTTCAAATTGATGAATGGTTGGATACAGTGCCGTGGCCTTCTCTGTTGGAAATAACCGACGAACTTTTTTGTTAACTGCGTCCGGCCGTTTCTCGACGTAACCTTCCGCAATTAACTTTTGAACGGCCCGAAAACTTGTCGTGCGGTCAACAGCCATGTCCGCAGCCAAGGCATCAAAAAAGAGTCCCGGCCGTTCACAAATCCGCAGTAGATATTGAAAACGATTATTGTTCAGTCCTTGAGATGCGAATTCGTGATTGGCGCTCGCCGTAGCGCGCCGTGAAAAGGTACCGATTTGTCTTAATTCATCAATCATTTTAAACTCCTTGTTGCATTTGCAATAAAATAAAACTATACTAAATGCCATTAATAACGAAAGAAGTAACACTATGTGGCAATTAAAACGGTTTTCCGAACTCACTCCAAATGAATTATACGACATCTTCTATGCACGAATCCAGACCTTTGTGGTTGATCAAAACCGGATTTATCAAGAAGTCGATGAACAGGACAAGGCAGCCCTGCACTTAATGGATTACGAAAATGGTCGTCTTGTTGCATACGCACGAATTTTCACAGAAGAAAAGCACGTGACGTTTGGCCGCGTGCTGTCGATTCCCGAAGTTCGTGGACAAGGTTACGGACGATTGCTACTCGAACAGATCATGCAAGTATTAAATGATCACTTCAGCGATCTACCCGTCGAAATCGAAGCCCAAGAACAGGTTCAGGGTTTATATACAAAATTTGGTTTTCACGCTGTGGGCGATGTGTTCTTATTCAACCACACACCACACATCAAGATGGTTCACGAGCCATTGGCAACTACTCATGCAACTCAATTGGCTGCCCATCAGGGTCGTGAATAAACGTCATCGCCTTCCCAGTGAATTCGTCATGGCGAATCGGTTCAGACTTGACACCCAGTTCAGCTAACTCAATCACCGTTTGCGACACATCTTTTACCATAAAGGCAATGTGGCGTAATCCCAGGGCCTCTGGATACGTTAACCGTGCCGGACTGTTTGGACGCACAAAGAGTTCCAACTGAACGTTGCCAGCACAAAGCATGATCACGGTATCATGTTTAATTGGACGGTCATATTCACTGACCATCTGAAAACCAAGCTTCGTTATATAAAAATCCTTGGCCTTCGTGTAGTTTGAAACGACGATTGCGATGTGATGCAATGTGCTTAATTCCATGTGTGCCCTCCTCTTTGTGCGGCTTGGCGATTACTTAGTGCTCAGGCCGCACTCCTTACCTATTAGTGTAGCATACTCGCCAACTTCGCTTGTTTTGAATGCTTAACTCAAGCACCAACAAAATGAGCAAAAAAAAGCTTCTATCATAAATGATAGAAGTTAGTTTGGCGTGTCTGGTATACCTCCCAGACTTGAGGGGTTCTTCAATCACGAAGAACTGAGTACCGGCACCCAATTAGTAGTCGGTGGGTGGGCCGCCGTGTTCCACAACACGAACGATCAAGCACTCCTTATACGAAGGAAAAACGTGCCCCCGGCTTCGATAGCCACTAGCCTCCGCAGAGGAACGACATTACTGCCGTCTGGCTGATCTCGACTCATCGCATGTAAATACACTAACATCTTATTGAGATGAATGCAAATGTGGGATGCGCAGAAGTCAGCATTTTATGGCTGAAAGTGCATATTTAATATCTGTGTGGATTGAGGCTGGCTCATTGAGCTAGTCGCATGTCCGTTACGCCGACCGGCAACGCCACTCATCTAAAAAAGTGAGTAGGTGTGTTGATACCAGCAGTCATTATGGCCTGCTGTTAACGTAAAAAACGAGCAGTCATCGTAAACTTTGGGAAGTTGACGAGTGCTCGTTAACGCAACACACCACCGCTTTTGCGGATCGGTAGGATGCCATCACAAGTGGTATCCTTTTTACGTTGTCATTATAACATGTTCATCCTAAAAAGAGTCAGTACAATTGGATGATTCATGTGACAATAACTCATTCACTTGGTCGTTCAGTTAATAGTGGCCATTATGGCCTGCTGTTAACGTAAAAAACGGGCAGTCGTCTCAACTTTGGACAGTTGACGATTGCTCGTTGATCATCTAGCGCCACCGCTTTTGCGGATCGGTAGGCATGCCATCGCAAGTGGCGTCCTTTTTACGTCGTTATTATAACACCTTCGTTTAGCAAGATGTCCAACAAAGTTTGCCCACGACGTACCCTCTGCTTGGCATTCTAGTCGTTTGCAAGTATAGTAAGACTACTATGACAAACTTCCTGACTTCCACCCGCCTGGCGTGGGTGCTTGAATTTATCTTCCATCCACTATCCTTTTTAGTGCCATGGACCAACCAATTTAACTACTGGGGCTATGTGGTGCTATTTACTGTCCTCTTTTTAGAAAGTGCCTACCTGTTATTCTCATTCTTACCAGCGCAGTCGCTGCTGTTTGTCGCCGGAGCAATTTCTGCGAACCGGTCTTCGGTGCTCAACATCTACCTCTTATTGATTGGTTTTGCGGTGATGACACTGGTCGGATCGACCATCAAATACCGCACTGGCATCCGCATGAAAGCTCGTGCTGATGCACATATTCAGCAAAAACGCGATGAGGGTAAGTCGCAAAGTAAAACCATGAAGCGACTGTCTCAATCTGAAGTCTACTTTGAGAAGTACGGGGGTAGTTTTCTAATTATCGCACGGTTTGTTCCTATTGTCGGCCTTTTCATGCCGCTCATTGCCGGCGAAACTAAGATGGATCAACGCCAATTTCATCTATTTAACACGATTGGCGTCGTGGCTTGGATCTTAATCGCCACGCTGGCGGGCTTTTTCTTTGGCAAAACACAGTTTGTCAAAAACTACTTTACGTTTATCTGCATTGGTATTGCGTTGCTACCGATTATCCTTCACGAAGTCGTTCGGTTTGTGCGTGAATGGGTTGATGCGATTCGTGACCTTAATTGAGATATTTACTCCCTTCACGGACGGCCAATGAACTCATCTTGGATTGATGGTCAGCGATAAATTGACGTACCCAATCCGGATTAGTCTTACTGTAATCGCGTAGTGCCCAGCCAATCGCCTTTTGGATAAAAAATTCGTCGGTCGTTAAATCGGCCAGCATCATCTCACGTAAATATGCTTCATCCGTTAACGTTTTAAAGCCTAACTGCAAGGTAATGCCCACCCGGCGTTGCCAGAAGTCGGGCTTTTCTTTATACCACGTGCCGACTTCTGCTAACCAGTCTGGATGACGTTTGACAACGCGGCCAATCACTCCACGAATAGCGTCGACACTATCCCACCAAGGTTTAACCGTAATATAGTCACTCAGCCACGCTAAGTCATCCCGTGTTAGCCGAGTGACATTATGCTGCATCATATCAATGGCAACGTATTGATACTCACGCTCTGGCAGTGCATATAGTGTCGCAAACCGTCGTCTCAATGCCGACAACGTTAACTGCTTACTGTCAACCAGCAGTGTATGTTCCTGTTGCCTACGTCCTGGTGACTTAACACCAGCAAGCGGAAACTTGTTCTTCATGTATGCGGCCATCCCCTCAGCTGTCTTGGGATCACCCTTTAAAAAAACTGTTATCATTGTTCAAACCCACCTTATGTAAACGGCGGGTATCAGTAAAAGACCACTTTTCACTAATACTCGCCGCAATTGAAACCTTTATTTAATTGTGAAAACTAATCCTCGGCTTCTTTTTCAGCATCAGCCGTTTCTAGTTTTTCAACCTGTTCACGAAGCCAGTCAGTAATCTTGGCACTCACGGAATCTGGATCGTCCAAAAACGCCTGAACAGAACTGGCCATATCAATTCGCATCTTGGACACATTGATGGCTGGCGAATCGAAAATCATATACAGATTTACTTCACGTTCATCGTCAGGATCAAGCATCTTATCAATCTCATTCGCGTAGGCAAACGGCAAATTGATCAATGAACTTTCTAAACGAACATTCATTTCAACATCGTGGAAGCCGGTGATATCAACCCGTGTTTGAATTAATTTACCGGCTGCTAGTTGTTTCTGTGCAAAAGCAATACTGTCAGCCATGACGCCTTCTGGATCATCATTAAGTTTGTCAAACGTGGTTGTGGATGAGGTTGCCACATACGTTTCATCTTGCAATGCCTGTAAAAAATCGGCAACTTTTTCTTCCATGGTTACTTTCTCCCGTTCGCTTGTTTATTTGCTTTGCGTTCGACCCAAATGCGGTTGTTTTCCTCGTAATTGCGACGGAATCGCGCTCCCGCCACAAAGGCTTCAAAGTTGGTAATTAAACCAATTACCGCAAACAGATCGATCATTACGTTTATGAAAACCACCCCGTGGCCCGTAAACGTCTGTACCACCGCTAAGAGTAGCACAGCTGTCAAAATAATCAGAACGAAAGACTGCGGATATACTGAAAACCGCCAGTTAAGTGCAAACATAATGACAGGGATAGCGACGAAGACTAACATAATGCCCTCGTTTGCTAGAAAATGTGGCCACTGCTGGCTCGCGCTCTTGCCAAAGCCAAAGTACACCCCCGCATTTACGATCGTGTAGAAAATCCAGGAAGCAATCGTCAAGCTGACGACACGTACATCTCTCATCTAGACAAAAACCTTTCTATGCCAACAAATCGACCAATTGTTCTTTCGAAATGCCGACGAAATATTTTGCCAGGTCCACGTCTGCCAAAGCAGATGCTAAATCGTCACGGTCATACTTCACGCCCGTCAGTTTGTCAGCCAGTGCAGAAACATCTTCTGGTCCGAAGAAATCCCCGTAGAACTTGATGTTGTTGATCTTACCATCATCAACGTTCAAACGTGCATCAATCGTCCCATAATCAAAGTGCTGACGCTTCTTTACCGTAAATTCTGGTGACTTACCGTAAACCCAGTCCCAATTATTGTAATATTGTTCGTACAACTTGTCGATTTCTTTCTGATCATCGTCAGTAACTTGGACTTCACGGTCCTTGATGTCAGCAAGGTCGTCAACGTTAAACAATTCTTTCAATAAAATGTCACGGAACGTTGGAACATCAATGTCTTGATACTCTTTATCCAAGTAAGGACGCAAGTTGGTAACCCGTGAACGAACGGACTTGATCCCCTTGGAAGCAATCTTATCTTCTGGCACATTAAGTGCATGTGTCACAACATCAAGATCCACGTTAAGCATTAACGTGCCGTGTGAGAATGTCTTCCCATTACGGGTGTACATAGCATTCCCAGAGAACTTCTTGCCATCAACGAGAATATCGTTACGACCAGAAACTTCGGCGGTTGTGGCCCCCATTTTGTGTAAGGCATCTACGATTGGCTTTGTGAAAGATTTGAAGTCGCCAAATTCTTCACTGTTTGAGTCCACCACGAAGCTGAAACATAAATTACCTAAATCCTGATAAACGGCACCGCCACCAGATAACCGACGTGTTACCCGAATGTTGTGTTCTTGAACGTACTTCTGGTTAATTTCTTCCTGAGTGTTTTGATTGCGACCAACGATGATACATGGTTCCTCATAGTAGAATAGTAATAACGGTTCATCAAACTTCTTGTTGTTCATCAAATATTGCTCGGTGGCTAAGTTCTCACCAATGTTGTGCGATTTCATCGAAACATAGTACATAGCGTTAAATCCCCCTAAGCATCTTTTTTATTGATGATTCACCCAGTACAGCGGTTTGTAACAACTTATAAATAGATGAATCACGCTTTCACCAATGATGTTAGCACTTTCTGAAAGCGGACACAATTGCTAATTTGACAGTGTTTCGTTTTGTGATTTCACAAACTTTCTAAATGCTGAATATTACCTTTCATTTGACCAGGCCATTAATTATTGGCAACCAAATAAGTTTACATTTAGTGCCCATAAATTAGTAAATCGCTTACATTATGACTGATAAAAGGTATAATAAAGATAAGGCAAAAGCAGTAGAGTTCCTGATTGATAGAAAGGTGGCACACAGCGATGTTACAGCAATACAAAAATATTCTTGCCCCAGTTGATGGTTCGAAAGCCACTGAACCAGTTCTGGAAAAGGCAATTGAGGTTGCCAAACGCAACGATACGCACCTAGACATCCTGAACGTTTTGGAGGTTAACCAATTCTCGGACAGTTATGGTGGCGCTGTAAGTGGCGATGTCATCTACCGTTTGGTTGAAGACGTTCAAAACCGTTTGGAATCTTTGAAACAACAGGCTGAAAAAGCCGGTGTTAAAGATGTCGACATTCACGTTCGTTTTGGTAATCCAAAACCAGTTATCTCGCGTGAATTTCCTCAGGACCACGGTAACGAACTGATCGTCATGGGTACGACCGGCTTGAACGCCGTTGAACGGTTAATGGTTGGTTCTGTTACCAACTATGTCAGCCGCAATGCGGATGTTGATGTACTGATTGTTAAGGTTAACCAGAAGTAAGCTAATTAAATCACGATTTTATAAAAACAGCAGGTTAGTTCTCGAGTGAGAACTAACTTGCTGTTTTTTTGTATTTTCGATAAATTATTCGTAATGCATAGTTTTTGACAATTTTTGAACAATAAGGCCTTCTGCACAAAAATATGGGTAGAAGTCTGTATTACCCTATTTTTTGAAATTATTTCTACTGAAAAAGGCAACTAAAACTAAAGAGACTGAAAAAAGAGAAAACTGCTACAGTAGCGTTGTGGAGCCAATGAGGGACAAAGTTTCGTGAACGCAATACTAAGTGGATGGTTTTTATCCACTTAGTATTGCTGGGCGACTTTTGAGACGGTTTGTGGCTCAAAATCGAGGTTGAAGACGCCGGTTTTAAGGAAGCTGAGACCGGTCCCACGAAACGGCGTCTCTCGTTGGCGCAGCAATGCGGCTCCTAGCAATAATGAATTGGTATACCCGTTTTAAGCTCCCTTTTAGTTTCGCTTAAGTCCCCTTTATGCAAGCAGGTCTATCGTAATCAACAATGTTCAAGCAATTATTAATCACGCATTCTTGTTTGAAACTAAACGATAGGAAGTGACCTTATGCGTAAGTTTGTTAAACGATGGGACTGGTGGTTAGTCGCCATTCTTGTCCTCGCTGCCGGACTCTACGGGTGGAATATCTGGGAGGCCGGCCAGGCCAACGATTTTTACACGGCCGCAATCGTCAGTATGACAAAGAGTTGGAAGGCCTTTTGGTATGCCAGCTTTGATCCGGCCAGTTTCATTACGGTGGATAAGCCACCGGTTGCCCTCTGGTTCATGGCAATCAGTGCCAAAATATTCGGCGTTCACGGCTGGAGTGTCGTGTTACCGTCCGTCCTGTTTGGAATTGGCTCGGTCGGTCTGATCTACGCCATGGTCAAACCTTACTTTGGACGTTTGGCAGGTAATTTAGCTGCCCTGTTCATGACGATTACACCCATTGTGGTGGCCGATTCACGGACCAACAACATGGATGCAACGTTAGTTTTCTTCTTGTTACTCGCAGGTTTTCTTTTACAACGTGCTGTTGCCAAACGGAAAACATGGCTCGTAATCGTTTCGTTTGCACTTATTGGCGTTGCCTTCAACGTTAAAATGCTGCAAGCGTTTATGCTGTTACCTGCGATGTATTCCTTCTACTGGATTGCCAGCACGGTTGGTTGGAAGAAAAAAATAGTCCATCTGGCAATGGCAACGATTGCTTTAGCAGTCTTCACGTTAGCTTGGCCAGTCGCTGTTGACTCAACCAACAAGAACAGCCGTCCCTACATTGGAAGTTCATCAACGAACTCCGTTTTAAACTTAGCCTTTGGTTACAACGGTTCACAACGTTTGCTCGGTCAATCGACCGGCACCGGTAGTCGCTTCCCAGGCATGGGCAGTAGCAGTAAAGGCAAATCTGGTCAGGCGCCAACGGGAACTAAGGGCAAAACGGGCACCCCGCCGTCAGGATCAAAGACCGGTGCTAAGGGCACCAAGCCAACTGGTAAAAAAGCCAGCGGCAAAATGATGGCCGGAACCAAGATGCCCGGTGGTTCCAAAGGTGGCGCACCAACTGGCATGACTGGTGGCAAACAAGGAGACGGTGCCGGCGGTGGTGGCGGTGCCTTCAACATCGGTACCACAGGCCCATTCCGTTTGTTCCAGCAAGCACTTGGCGGTCAGGTCAGCTGGTTCTTCCCACTGGCATTAACTGGCTTAGTTGGCGCTTACTTATATGAAGCTGACCGTAAGAAACGGTGGTGGCAAACAACGCATAATCAACAACAGCTCTGGTACTGGGCTGGTTGGCTCGTGCCAGTTGCCGGATTCTTCAGTATCGCTAGTTTCTTCCATCCCTACTACATGATTATGCTCGCACCACCGCTTGCTGTTCTGGGCGGAATCGGCATTGCCACGTTTGTAAAATCCGTCAAAGAAGGTCGTCAACCTTGGCAACGATATATCTTTGCTATCGGATTACTCACCACAGCGGCGCTGCAAGCATGGTACGTTTACAGTTACTATCCGTGGTTAAGTTGGCTTATCGCTGGCGGGTCTGCCATTACGGCAGCGTTGATTGCTTTCGTATTTACGAGCTGGCGTAAAGTCGCCGTTACCAGTACGTTTGCGATCACCTTGCTGTCACTAGCGCCAGGATTTTGGTCATTAACACCAACCATTGCAGGTGAATCAGCGGCCATTCCAACAGCTGGCCCCGACTTATTAACAAGTGGTGGTAACAGCGGTGGTATGGGTAACGAATCCGCAAACACTAAACTGATCAAGTATCTCGAAAAGCACGATGGCAACGCCAAATATCTGTTTGCCACAATGGATTCAGGCACCGCCGCGCCATATATTATTAAAACTGGTAAATCTGTGATGACGATTGGTGGTTTCAACGGTACCGATAATGCAATCTCGCTTGCCAAGTTTAAGCAACTGGTCAAAGCCGGTCAGGTCAAATACTTCTACGTTGCCGGTAAGAGCACTAGTGGCAGCATTGTGAACTGGGTTAAGAAACACGGTACCAAGATAAGCGCCAAAACTTACGGCGGTACAAGTGCTAGCTCCATGATGGGTGCTACAAGCACATCAGAAAGCAAAACAATCAGTAGCGCCAGCAAGAAGGCGACTAAACCAACGGGCAGTAGACAAGGTGGCCAACCCGGCGGTCAAATGCCTTCTGGGTCGAAACCGTCTGGCATGAAGAAGCCATCGGGAACAAAGAAACCTAGTGGTGTTCAAAAACCATCAACCACCCCAAAAACGTCTGGCACATCCAAGCAGATGACCAAACCGTCGCAGAAGCCGTCCAGCAAAACCGGTTCAAACAAACAGGGTCAGCCAGGTGCTGGTGGCATGGGTGGCAACGGCGGTACGTTGTACAAACTGAACTAAGGAGGAAGGCAACCATGACGAATACTTCAAATCAACTTATTTCTATTGTGATGCCCGTTTTCAATGAAGAAGCGCTCATTATGAAGACGATTCGAACCGTTCAAGGGTTTGTCAGCCAACAACCTGAACGCTACGAAATTATCTTCGTTGATGACGGTTCAAATGACACAACAACGGATAAAATTCGTAAGGCAATCGCCTTCCATCCAGAGATGCGGCTTGTCCGTTTCTCCCGTAACTTTGGCCATCAGCTAGCGATTACAGCAGGCATTCGCTACGCTACGGGTCAGGCCGTTGTGGTCATGGACGCGGATTTGCAGGACCCACCAGCCGTCATTGCAGATATGGTAGTTGCCTGGCATCAAGGTGCTGATGTGGTGTATGGCAAACGACAACAACGCGATGGTGAATCCTGGTTCAAAAAAACCTCCGCTAAAGCCTTCTATCGCATTCTACACAGCATCACCAACGTTGACATTCCAGTTGACACCGGTGACTTTCGTTTGATGGATCGCAAAGTGGTCAACGTCCTCGAACGAATGAATGAGGATGAACCCTTCGTTCGCGGCATGGTCAGCTGGGTTGGTTTCAAACAAACCGCAGTGGAATACGAACGCCAACCACGCACCAAAGGCGTCTCCAAATATCCTCTTCGCAAGATGGTCCGTCTGGCAATGGATGGCATCACATCGTTTTCAAACCTACCCCTGAAGTTTGCTAATTGGACAGGCGGGCTCCTATGTATGGCCGCTGTCCTTACCTTAATCTCGGCTATCTGGACAGGTTTTAACGGAACGACACTCCTGTTGGCGGTCGACCTGCTGATAGGTGGCCTACTGCTGCTCAGTATCGGCATTCTGGGGCAATATCTCGGCCGCGTGTTCAGTCAGTCGCGCGAACGCCCTTTGTACGTTGTGGCAGAAACAATGGGCTTTCCCAGCGGTGCTAACAATCAACACAGTGTGGCTCGGACAATCCCAGTTAGTCAGGTCCAAAAGATCAGAAAACAATCCTAACTAAATTGACACAAATAAGGGTTCCAAACATTATTAGCAAGCGCTAACGGTGTTTGGAACCCTTTTGAGATTGAAGTTTAATTTACGAATGGTACGGGGGCTTGGGCATCACTCTGTTTAAACGTGCACCTGTCGCCCAGAACCCTGTGCATAACACGTAAGTCAATGCATTCGGGAAACCCACCGAATACTTGGCTTACCCGTTATTGCTCGGTTTCTCCCGGGCTTCGGCATCACTCTTTCTAAAACGTGCACCTGTCGCCCAGAATCCTGTGCATAACACGTAAGCCAACGCATTCGGAAACCCACCGAATACTTGGCTTACCCGTTATTGCTCGGTTTCTCCCGGGCTTCGGCATCACTCTGTTATTCTTCTCCCAGCGTTTGCCAGTCCTCGGCCCAGACGAGGCCCATGACCTTTTCGCCGGTATGCACACCGATAGAAGGCCCAATGTGAGCAACCTCAAACTGAGGATCTTTGCCACCGTCCGTTTTCAGGTTTTCACTGGTTAAATCACTCATCCAAGTGGCACTGGCATCAGGGTTGTTCCCGTCAATCACGCCAACACGCACCGGATAATCTTCATCGCCCAATGACGCCTCAAAATCACGCTTAACTTTCTGGAAGGCACGTTTGGCTGTTCGTTCTTTCGTTAAGGCAACAATTTTAGCATCTTCAAACGTCAGAATCGGTTTGATCCGCAATAAGTTACCCACAAAAGCTGAGCTGTTCGTAATCCGACCCGTCCGTAACAAGTGACTTAAATCGTCTACCACGAAGTACACATGGGTCGTCTCACGCAAATGTTCAAGCACTGGCAAAATTTCAGCAGCATTCTTGCCAGCCTTAGCCATCTTAGCAGCCAGTAAGGCCAACCAAGCTTCACCTTCACTAGCCATTCGCGAATCAAACGGATAAACTTTGATTCCCTTTACGGTTGGTGCATACGCTTCAAGGTTTTGCAGGAACGTCGTAATACCGCTCGATAAGTGAATACAAATCACTTCGTCATAGCCTTCTTTGATCAGTTCATCAAACTGCTCCTGCATCTGCATCATCGTTACTTGTGCAGTCGATGGCATTGCCTTTTCTTCACGCATCCGTTTGTAAAACTGTTCACTGGTAATATCAACATTTTCTAAGTAGGTTTGGGTGCCAAATATTACAGTAATTGGCACCACTCGGATACCAGCAGCCTTCGCTACTTCAGGATCTAAGTAACTGGCGCTGTCCGTGATCACAGCTGTTTTCATCCCGCTGCCTCGCTTCATCTTTATTGGTTGAAGAGAATTTGTTCACAACCATTGTGTACATTCATCATACCCGATTTGCTACCATTTTTCGAGCGAGCAATCACTTCAGTCGTCAATATCATTCACGTATTGAACAACAGTAGGCAATGTTGTCGATTGTCCAATGATTGCTGGATAAATTGGCATGACCGGAAAGTCTTTTAAGTTAATCCATTCAAATGTGTGACGGCCGATGCTAAACCGTTCGTTTGGTAAGTTGGCTAATTGTGGACTGTCGAGTAAATGAACGAAATTAACTTGTTGCCACATATCTTCTGGTGTCCCAAATTGATGTTCCATCACCCACAGTAATCGTTTGGGCAGCACATCGAGATGAAGTTCTTCCCGATACTCCCGCTTAATCGCAGAAATAGAGGACTCGCCAAACTTAACCTTGCCACCAACTAATGCAAAATACGATTGACCATTGTCATCGATATCACAATGGAGTAGTGCCTTGTCGTCTCGAATTAGCAGTCCACTTGTGCGCACGTTAAACGTTCGTTTATCACGTTTAAACAGCAGATCATCAGCCTCTTCAGTCATTTAAATTCGCCATCCGGATTTTCTAAGTATGTCAGTTCAGACACACTGCGTTTTTCAAAAACATTAAGTAATTTATCCATGCCGTCCGCAATTTCATGTTCGAACATTTCATCACGTCGCATCCAGCAAACTTTGCCTTCATCAGACGATCGCAATTCCCCCGAATAGGAATCGGTTCTAAACAGTGCGACAACATAACGCCCATGTTCGGTCATAAATTCTTTAATCCCACAAAAGATGGGATTATGAATGTCTAGGCCTGTTTCTTCCTTCACTTCTCGAATCGCAGAATCTACAAAACTTTCGCCGGCCTTCACGTGACCACCCGGAAATGTGTAACCAGGCCAATCAGGATTTTTGCGATCCTCAACCAAAATCTGGTTGGTTTCGTTATCCGATACCAGTACCATGTTAGTCAATTCAACTTCTTCGGTCTTCGCCATGTTACCCTCCTCGTTTGCCTGCGCGTTTTTGACAGCGTGGCTATATTATCTTGCTAATACAGCGGTTTTGCAATCATGAAATTTTGCAAATGAACGTTCTTTTTATTTAGTGCTTTGATTATAAGTGCTAGAACTTAATCAGATTTTTAAAGTTCAAAAACAAAAGTGCGGCCAAATGAGTCGAAGGGAGCCAAAACTGAGCGGAAGCCGTGAGGGTGCTGTTAATGAGACGGTTTGAGTCGAATTTACTGCACAGGACTGTCGTGAAGACGTGCCCCCTCGGCTTCACGGCGAGGTGAGAAACCCGCACTTCAGGGGTTCGAACCGGTCCCACGGCTAGAGTTCAGTTTTGGCATCCGAAGACGTCATTCATCCACTATTCTGCTATTGAAAACAAAAATAGGGCCCACACAATCCAAACGGACTGTGTGAACCCTATTAATTTTCAGAGAAGAGATTAAGCAGCGAGACTACTTAATGTCTTTCCATTGCCATGCATTAACTTCTGGTAAATCAGTACCTTCATCACGGATGTACTGGTTGTGTTTAGCAACCATGTCGTCCATGTGTTGACTGAATTCGCCGGCCTTTTCAGCAAAGCTAGTTGCGGTGATGGCATCCTTAGCCAAGTGGAAGCGGTCCAATTCGTTCAAGACACGCATGTCAAATGGTGTAGTGATGTCCCCGTTTTCACGGTAGCCGTGGAAGTGGATGTTGTGGTTATGACGGTCGTAAACCAAACCACGCAATGTGTTTTCAAAGCCATGGAAAGCAAAGATAACAGGCTTGTCAGTCGTGAAGTAACTGTCGAATTCTTCGTCAGTCAAACCACGGTCATCTTGGTCGTCACCCTTCTTACGTAACTTCAATAGGTCAACAACGTTGATGAAGCGAATCTTCAAGTCAGGGAAGCTGTCATGCAATAAGGTAATTGCAGCTAAACTTTCCATCGTTGGTTCAGTACCGGCTGCTGCAAAGACAACATCTGGTTCTGCACCTTCATCGTTAGAAGCCCAAGGAATGATTCCCAAACCGTTGTTAACAAGTTCCGTAGCTTCGTCAATGGAGAACCATTGAGTCCGTGGGTGCTTGGAAGCAACGATCAAGTTGATAACTTCGCGACTTTGCAAAGCTTTGTTCATAACAGCTAATAATGAGTTAGCGTCAGCTGGCAAGTATTCGTTAACCAGTTCGTGACCCTTTTCAGCCATATGACCAATCATACCAGGATCTTGGTGAGTGTAACCATTGTGGTCTTGTTGGAACACAGTGGAAGTGTTGATAATGTTCAATGATGGGTAGTCATGACGCCAGTTTTGTTCTTGCGCCTTACGTAACCACTTGTAGTGTTGAGTCAACATTGAGTCAATAACACGTGTGAATGATTCGTATGAAGCGAAGAAACCGTGACGACCAGTCAGAACGTAACCTTCAAGCCAACCTTCAGCTTGGTGTTCTGACAATTGTGAGTCAATAACTTGACCAGAATGTGCGACGTTTTCATCGTTTGGTTCGTGAATGTCTTCCATCCATTGACGCTTGGAAGCATCCCATAGACCCCACAAACGGTTTGATTGAGTTTCATCAGGACCAGTGATCCGGAAGCTCGTTGGGTTTTCCTTCATGATGTCACCAGCAAAGTGTGACATAACTTCCATGTCCATCCGTTGCTTGGAGTTATCCTTCAAGTCACTTTCAGGAACGGCAAACTTACGAACATCGTCCATCTTCAATGGTTCTGGGTGAATCCCACCGTTAGTGATAGGGTTCATAGCCATCCGCTTGTCACCCTTAGGTTCAACTTCTGACAATACTTCTTTAGGAGTACCATCTTCGTTGAATAATTCTTCAGGCTTGTATGACTTCATCCAGTCAACCAACATGTCTTTGTGTTCCATGTGGTTTGCGTCCACCGGAATTGGAACCTGGTGAGCACGGAATGAGTTTTCAATTGGGTCGCCGTTCAAGTCCTTCTTAGGACCAGTCCAGCCTTTAGGTGCACGAAGCACGATCAATGGCCATACAGGTAATGAATCATCGTTGTTGTCACGGGCATTCTTTTGAATGGCCTTGATTTCTTCGATAGATGCATCGATGGCTTTAGCCATGTCTTGATGAGCCTTCTTGTGGTCTGAACCATCAGTTTCAACGAAACGAGGGTTCCAGCCCATACCTTGATAGTACTTAGTCAAGTCAGCATCGCTCATCCGTGAAAGGATGGTTGGGTTAGAAATCTTAAACCCGTTAACTTGAATAATTGGTAATACAGCACCGTCGTGGATTGGGTTGATGAACTTGCTTGAGAACCATGAAGCAGCCAATGGGCCAGTTTCTGATTCCCCGTCACCAATTTCAACAGCAGCAATAACGTCAGGGTTATCTAAGATAGCACCAACACCGTGTGAAAGAGAGTAACCAAGTTCCCCACCTTCGTGGATAGAACCTGGTGTTTCAGGAGCAGCATGTGAAGCAACCCCACCTGGGAATGAGAATTGCTTGAACAAGCGTTGCATACCTTGTTCGTCACGTGTGATTCGTGGGTAACGTTCAGTGTATGAGCCGTCAAGGTAAGCGTTTGAAACCATAACTTGACCACCGTGACCTGAACCTTCGATATAGAACATGTTCAAGTCATACTTCAAGATGGCACGGTTTAAATGTGCGTAAATGAAGTTTTGTGGAACGATTGTGCCCCAGTGACCGATTGGCTTAACCTTAACGTCTTCTGCCGTCAAGTCGCCCTTCAATAATGGGTTGTCCTTTAAGAACAACTGACCAACTGAAAGGTAGTTAGCCGCACGCCAGTAAGCGTCAACTTTGTCTAAGTATTCTTGTGAGTCGTAATCAACTGCCATGAATATTTACACTCCTTCGAGATAATTTTTAATAACACGAAATTTGCTGTGAAATCCACCGACTTTTTTACCGGTCAATTTACAGTTACTATAATAGACGCTTTTAAATAAAAGTCAACCTTTTAGAAAATTGGTACGACCCAATTACCGAGATCGAATGTTTCCATTGGTTAGTTCACCTTTATTTCCATAGCAAAAGCGCGCCCTTATCGGGATTAGTCCTTTGCTAATCCGACCCAATGCTACCAAATAAAGCCTTAAAATGAACCTAAAAAACACTGAGAAGTTGATATTCTTAGTGTTTTCTAATATGTTCTATTCAGTTTAGTCCGCATCCAGATCCACGAAGTTATTGTACTTCATGTATTTGTAATGAATCCGCATGTTTGACACTTCAAACGGCGTCCCATCATCCAGGAAAAAAATTCCACTCATCACACCAACTGGCTCAGTTGGTTTTAATGACAGCAACTCCTGATCCTTATCATCGGATGGTTCAGCACCTACAGTCATAAACGACTTAGTCACTGACACATGTTTAATATCTTCCAGATAATTAAAGATCGAGCCAGACACAACGGTCGTCGACAACTCGGGCATGATCTTAATTGGAATAAACCCAGTTTCAATCATTATCGGCTGTTGATCAAGTAACCGCAGGCGTTTAATCTGATACACAAAATCATCTGCATTCAGGAATAAATCCTGTTGCAACTCTGGCGTCGCCGGAATAACTTGAAAGTCGAGCAACTTAATCCCTGGCTTCTTGCCATCGACGCGCATTGAGTCCGTCACCCCAAGATTACGCCCTTCGTAACTAAAAACCGCCTGATTTTTAATGTACAATGGGTTCACAAACGTGCCGGATCCGCGCTTTTTGAAAATAATTCCCTGTTGCGCTAAAACGTTAAGTGCCCGTTTGACAGATGATCGGCTCACCTCATAAGATTCGCTTAGGCTCCGCTCGTCAGGCAGCCGTTTATCTGGAAACTGATTATCATTAATGCGACGTTTTAAGTCCTGCATTACATTTTTATAAACTAAGTCCGCCATCTCGACGCAAAGTTCCTTTCTCTTGTATACTGATTATTAAGAGTATACCAGAAAAATATTGGTCCGGCCAATTGTGTTTTAGGTTCGTACCAATTTTTAAATCTCTCGGAGGTTCATTGAATGGCTAAGAAAAAAAGAATTCAGAAAACACTTGTTGAAAAAATCCTTGATAAAGCAAAGATTCCTTACCAGCAAATTGAGTTTGCAACCCATCAGGCTGGTGACGTTGCTCAACTCGATGTTGATCATGACGATTACGATGAGCACAACATTTATAAAACCCTGGTTCTCACCGGAAATGTCACGGGTCCGCTGGTCGGCGTGGTGCCACTAGATACGCACCTCAGCTACAAAAAGTTAGCGGCCGCGTCTGGTAATAAAAAAGTTGGTATGGTGCCGCTCAAAGACCTGCTGAAAACGACTGGCTACGAACACGGTGCCAATACGCCAATCGGCATTTGGGAAAAATACCAGTACCCCATTTATTTTGACAACGTGGCACAACAACAGGGCGACATTGTCGTATCATCTGGCAAAATCGGCCGTTCCGTTAAAGTGGATGCCACAGCTGTTGCTGAACTTGTCCATGGTACGTTTACAGATTTAGAGGAAGAATAGGAATAACTTCATGTCATTTAGTACGTTAGGTCAGCAGATTTTGATCAGTCTGCTGACCGTCTTCTTTTACGGATTAGCTTTACCGCTACTATTCAGTTGGGCGCTAACCATCATCAATCGAAATACCAAACAACGACTCGCAACTTACTACGGTATGAACGCGCAAGTTTACCTAGGTTTTCTTGGTATTATTGTTCATGAATCCAGTCACTTACTCATGGCCTTGTTGTTTGGTCACAAAATTACTGGTCTCCGTTTGATTAAATTTGCGCACCCTGAAAACCAGGGCAGTGATCCGGAGGCGCTAACATTAGGGTATGTCAATCACCGCTGGAATAGTGGCAACAGTTATCAAACAATGGGTAACTTTTTTATTGGCTTTGCGCCAATTATCGGCGTCAGTGCAGTCATTTTCGGTATCACCGCCTGGTTATGGCCAACAATGTTTCATAACTGGGTAACGTTTGCAGTGCATCCATCCCTTAGTAATCTGTTTCAACCGGCAACTTCTGACGGTAACTTATTGGTCAACACAGTTCGTTGGATCATTTGGGCAATATTAGTGACTAACCTCAGTGTTGGTGGATTCGACCTAAGTAGTGCCGATCTGCGCAATTCCGGTGCCGGTGTCTCATCATACATTGTTCTGCTCGGCCTAATCGGCTTAAGTGCTGGCGTTTTGACAAGTTCATTTACGGCGTGGTCTCGTGCACACTTAGTGCCGGTCTTCTTTGCACTTAGTCTGGTCGTTGTGCTTTCTGCAGTCGTAAATGTAGTCACCCGTTGGTTAACCAAAGATAAATAAAATGATTCTTCTATCAAAACAAGAAACACGCTGATTTCCATCCTCTGGAGATCAGCGTGTTTTAAGTCTCTGTTCATTTATAGTCCAAAAGGTTAGGCTTCACCATTCCACTCTTGTTTGAATTCATGTAGAAAATCAAGCATCACGCGTTGGCGTTGTTCTGCCATCTTTCGTGCAGTAACGGTATTCATCTGGTCTTTAATAAGCAACAACTTTTCATAGAAGTGATTAATCGTGGTACCATCCGCTTTGCGGTACTCTGCCTTGGTCATATCGTGACGAGGTTCAATCTCCGGATCATACAGCACCCGGTCATGATGGCCACCATAGGTTAATGTCCGAGCGATACCAATCGCACCAATGGCATCCATGCGATCAGCATCCTGAACAATTTGACCAGCCGGACTCAGCGCCTGATGCTGCCCAAGATTTTTGCTGAATGACATGTGATCAATAATTGCAAAAATAGCCGTGATGTTGTCCTCATTCACATCCCAGTTTGAAAGTTGTTCTTTCAACGCCGCGTGGGCGGCCTCAGGATCTTCAACAAGCTTATCGTCAATAACATCATGCAAATAAGCTGCTGCTAAAACAACGAAACGTTGACCTGTCTGTTCGATTAATTCAATTCGATCTGCTAACTTTGCGACCCGCTCCAAATGGAAAAAATCATGTCCCGAACGATCGCTACCAAGTTGCTGACGTGCGTAAGACTCAATTTTATCCAATTGCGTTTGCTCTGCTGGGGTCAGTCCTTCTGCCATGCTGTCGCCTACTTTTCGCGAATAAAATCGCGTAATTTTTTGATGGTGCCACGCGAGAAATTCAACTCGTCGCCGTTACTCATCGTAACATGTCCCAACGTAAAGTTGACGGTCTGAATATGTTCTGTATTCAGAATATAACTTTGAAACCCATTAAAAAAATTGTCTGCCGTCAGATGACTGGCTAATTCATGAATACTCCCATTCACTTCGTAGCGGTTATTTGTCGTAACTACCGTAACTTTTTTCAACCGACGCACCTTTTCAATGTATAACAGATCATCTTGACGCAACCGAATTAGAAAACCGCCGTTTTTGATTTCTAAATAAGCCGGCTGATTCGGATGGACCTGATTTAGGTGATCCTGAATCGTCACTAAAATTTGGCGAAGCTGAGGCGTAAACTTCTCAGCGTCAAACATAAATTCCTTGGAAAGAAATCCTGTTGGCATGGTCATCGACGTGATTGTTTCAAACGCACGATCCTCACGAATAGAGACATAGACAATATAGCCTAAGGGATCGACTTCGCGAATTCGTCGAGCTAGTTCAATACCGTCAACCGCAGCATTAAGCTGAATGTCTAGAAAATAAATATTTGGTCCGGGATGGTCAGGCAAGGTAGCCAAAACTTTTTCAGGCCGCCCTTCACTTTCAATCGGAATGTCCATATTTAATTCTTTAAGTTCGTTTTCAAGGCAAGTTGTCAACCACAGTCGTTCTTTTAAATCATCTTCACAAACATAAAGAATCATGACGATCTCTCCTTCTTTTTACCCGGTATGCATCAAAAAATCACATCATGCATTTTGCTAGGTTTTATGACTTGTATATTGTCAGGCACGCCGTCTCCCAAATGTGTTGTCTTATCGCCAGTCTATTGCGCTTTCATAGCTTAAAACGTTTATCACG
The DNA here is from genome assembly GCF_021654115.1 of Furfurilactobacillus milii. Taxonomy (GTDB): domain Bacteria; phylum Bacillota; class Bacilli; order Lactobacillales; family Lactobacillaceae; genus Furfurilactobacillus; species Furfurilactobacillus milii. The sequence continues at coordinate 85,492 of NZ_JAIWJF010000004.1, forward strand.
TTAAATAATGAGGGCATTAAGACTAACACAGCCAAACTTTTGTTTCCCACATCAATCATTGATGCCGTTAACAGCATGCTGTTGCTGATTATTCAATCAAGTTCATATCATGCGGCCATTTTAATGCCTTTCAAAAGAAAAAACGTCGCCGCCGAGCCGGCACTCGAAAACAGTTCTAGAAGACTATTCCCGCACGGTCGTGACAACGCAAATAAACTCAATTTAATTGTCATCCAGCGCATATGTAGAGATAATATGTCCACATTTACACTGTAATACATGGCGTCAATTCACAAACAACATTAAAAGCCATTCGTTTCTCACTCAATCATGCTAAATGGCTGTCCTGCAATAGATTGTAATGCACCATCTCATTCAAATGCGCATGACAAACCCATTTTAATCAATTTTAGTCCCAAATTATCAAAGCCTTGACGGAAGTTCGTCAATTTAATTAACACATTTTGAAATAATGTCATTCTTTTAATGGTTTAGTGAATAAAGCGACCATTTAACCGCTTCAAAAATTTTAAAATTGACACTCATAGAGTAGCACTCTACACTGTCATCGACAGGACATTTGGCCTGCAAAATGATAGTCCTTTCAATCGCTATTTTATTTGCCTGAAGGGGGCGCTGAACTATGCAATTATCCCCAGTAATTCATGTATCACATCTTCAAAAAAGATTTGGAAAATTTCAAGCACTTCACGACGTCACGTTTGATGTTCAGCCTGGCGAAGTCTTTGGTTTTATCGGTCCCAACGGCGCCGGAAAATCAACGACGATTCGCACGCTATTAGGTTTGTTACGTGCATCTGGCGGTACGGCAACTATTTTTGGCAAAGATGTTTTTCACGATGCGGTCAGCATTCACAAGAATATTGCCTACGTTCCTGGTGATGTGTACCTTTGGCCCAACCTCACCGGTGGCGAAATTATCGATTTGTTTCTCCGACTCAGTCAACAACGACATTCCAAACGTACGGATGAGCTAATTAAAGCGTTTGGCTTAGATACTAGTAAAAAAGCCCGGACTTACTCAAAAGGAAACCGGCAGAAAGTCGCTCTAATTGCGGCATTGTCACAATCAGCGGATTTATACATTTTTGACGAACCAACCTCTGGGCTCGATCCGCTAAATGAGCAAGTCTTTCAGGATGAAGTTAAGGCATTAAAGGCCGCTGGCAAGGCAATTCTTTTATCGAGCCACATTCTGTCCGAAGTTGAACAAATGTGTGACCGAATCGGCATCATCCGCGAGGGTCAAATCATTGAAACCGGCACCCTCACAGAAATGCAGCACTTGACCCGCACGCAAATCTCAGTAACTACAAAATCGCCATTAACTGATTTGACCGATCAACCTGGCGTTCATCAGCTCAAGCAGACCGGGAAAACAGCAGCGACATTTGCAGTCGATTCGGAAGCCATGACTACAGTCACCCGATACTTGGCGGAACATCAAATTTTAACATTGAAGAGTACGCCACCAACCCTAGAAGACCTATTCTTGCGATATTACAGCCAGCAGCCTGATCAAACGAACTCCAAGACTGGAGATGGTTCTGATGCCTAGACAACCGTTTTTTCAAACAGGTCGAATTTTGAGCATTAACCTTCGCAGAGATTGGCTCAAATTGTTAATTTGGTTAATCGCATTAAGCGGTCTGTTTGCAAGTATCGCGGCCAAGTTCAACAACCTTTACGGCAGTAAAACCGCCATTGAAAAGATTACCGCTACATTAAACACGCCTGCAATGATTTCGCTTTTCGGTCGATTACCCCATGGTCCGTACAGTTCTGCGGATGTCTTTGCTGGCGAAATGACCGTCTTTATGGCTATTTTCGGGGTCATCATGAACTTTTCATTAGCCATTTCGCTAACACGCGGCGATGAGGACAGTGGTGTAACAGAACTTGTATCAGCGCGTTACGTCGGTCCTTACGCTACCATGATGGCTGCGATTAACGAATTAATGATTGCAAACGGACTTTTAGCGCTGCTTTACGCTGGTGGTCTGCAAGTTGCTGGTTTAAATGGTACAAACACAGGCGGTAATCTTGTCCTTGGTATTAGCCTAGGGCTTAACGGATTGATGTTTGGCTTGCTTGCTGTCGTTTGTGCTCAGCTAGCCGCCAGTAGTCGTGCTGCAACTAGCCTCGCCTACCTGCTTTTCGGCGTCATCTATCTGGCGCGCATGCTGACCGATGTCTCGCATCCCCGCTACACATGGCTTTCTCCATTAGGATGGGTAGAAAAGTTGCAAACGTATCGCAGCAATAATTGGCTTCCGGCCATGTTAATGCTGATCACTATTGTCGTTTTAATGGTCCTCACAATCATGCTTCGCGCACGCCGTGATCTTAACGCCGGCATTTTGGCCACCCGACCTGGTCGGCGTCATGCCAGCCTCTTTCTCCGCGGGCCAGTTTCACTAGTGGGTCGGTTAGAGCGCAATACTATCCTAGCCTGGATAATTGGCCTCTTTATTTTTGGCGCAATGTACGGTTCCGTTTTTAACACAGTGGCTGACATTCTAAAGTCAAATCCGATTACGCTAAAGCTACTGGCTGATCCGCACACAGCCGCGTTAGCCACCACACAGGTTTTAAAATCGTTTATCGCACTATTAATGATTATCTTTGCGGTTTGTGCAATCATTCCTGGTTTACAAATCATTTTTCGACTAGCAACAGATGAACAACGTGGCATGCTTGAAATGTTACACGCCCGCCCTGTTTCCCGTTTCCGACTTAATGTGGTCCTCAGTATTTGGGGCATTGTTACCAGTGTGCTGGCACTGACGGCAGCCGTCGGTGGCTTGGCTGTTGCGGCTAACATGGTTCTTGATCATCCACTAGCCAATAAATTGTTTATTCATGGCTTGTTAGCCAACATCTCGCCACTACTCATTTTCTTAGGTGCCGGCGCGCTCCTGGTTGGTTGGCTTCCTAAACTACGCAGCCTCGTTTGGCTCTATCTTGGCGCAACCTTTGTGATGAACTACTTCGGTCGCTTATTTGATCTACCTGAATGGGCAACCAAATTGTCTCCGTTTGGCTTCATTGGTCACGTGCCCGCTTCGTCGCTGAACTGGTCTGTATTCTGGTGGCAAACTGGGATAGCCGCGGCTTTATTTGTTGTCGGACTGATTGGATATCAGTTACGTGATCTGAATAGTGCCAACTAATTCTTAAATGTAAAAAGATAAAATCTGTAACTCATCTGAATGTCTGACGTTACGCCAATTGGAAACGCCGTTCCGTGGGGATCGGGTTCAACCCGCACAAACCACGGTTTTCTCCCTCGGTTCTGAGCCAAAGTTCGTCTCAGAACTCGTCCCACAACACTAAGCGGCCAAATTCACGCCGCCAAGTGTTGTCGACACGGACCTCTGTTTCCAATCAGCTCCACTCCCTATTACAGATAAAAAAACCGCTAACCACTTACATGGCATCATTGAACGTTAAATGACACTCTCAGAAATTGGCAACCGTAAGTGACATTTGTATGGGTACTAAAACTTCAGTTCATTGTTACTAAAGCTTCAACTCTAAGTTGAACACAAAAACGCTTCATCCCGTCTTCACAACAAAATGACGGGATGAAGCGTTTTAAATTAGAACAATGTCCACATATCTATCGTTAATCAACACCTAGTCACAATTATTCTTTGGGCAATCGATAGGTCAAATACTGATCGAGAAATTGTTTGACATGCTGTTGATAGGTCTCTGGATCAATCCAGAAACTTTCGGCGTGTGTCGCCTCTTTCACGACCCACTTTTCCTTTGGCCCCTGAGTCGCATTGTAATTAGCTGCCAGCATTTCAGCAGGAACGAAAATATCTTTTTCGCCATGAATGAAGAAAATTGGCCGGCGATTATGTTTGAGTTGCTCGGCCGACGAAACTTGAGTCAAGCTAAACCCTTGTTTACGCCGATTAATCGCGTTCACCGCTGGCAAAAACGGGTATTTTGGTAAATGGAAATTCCGTTTGAGCAAGTACACCAACTCGTCGTCAATACTAGAATAACCACAATCCGCAATGATACAACGTACCTGTTCTGGGAGGGCTTCTCCGCTCATCATCTCAACTGTGGCACCGCCCATCGACACACCAAACAAGACGATCCGCGTATCCCGACCAGTTTCTTTGATAATGCGCTGAATCCAATCCAAATAATCCAAGCGGTCCAGCCAGCCAAACGTAATGTAGCGACCTGATGACCGGCCATGAGCCCGATCATCTGGCAACAATACGTTATACCCTAACTCGTGAAACATTTTCGCATAGTTGGCCATCGTCTCGCCGTTGCCTTTATAACCGTGTGAAATGATCACCGTGTCCGTCGTTTGCACATCGGCGGCTAAATAAGTAGCTGCCAACTTACGTGCAGCATCATCTTCGTGCAAATGCCAAGCCTGCGTTGGCTGATTACGTAGCCAGTCAACATAGCCGTAGTAGGCATCTGCATACTTCTGCTTTTCCTTCGAAGTTTCAGGAACCTTGTTTACGCGGTTGAAAGCGTACCGATACAATTGTTCTGAAATGCCAGCAACACCTGTCGCAATCACAAACGGTGCTGCCAAACTGACCATCGTTCTCTTTTTCACTGTCAATCTCCAATCCCTGAGTGCGGCGCCATTGCCGTTTGAACACTACTTTGACGAATGCTCGTGTCTGCCGAGCCAATAATAACTGACTAATACTGCCAGTGCACAGGTGATCACGCTGCTAAGCCAACTCGCCAATACCTGATTCCAGGTGTTCCAATAGCCCGCGCTCACTAAACTAAATACTGATATTAATCGCAATTGTTGCGACCAGTCAAACATTAACCGCCCAACGGCAATAAAAAAAGTTAACCCAAATGTCGCGGCTAGTGACCACCACATTGTCGCCGTACGACTAACTTTATGACTACCAATAACCACATAGATCACTTGGCCGCTCACTATTAGTGGAAACAGACTCAACTGCATTCGCCAATACTGTAGCCAAGGAAAGGCAACGGCATGTCCCAAAAATAGCGTTCCAGTAATTAGTAATGTCACTTGATTAACGACCAGCAATGCTATATCAATACAAAGCGTCAATAAAAAGACGTTTTGCCAGCGGTGTTTGCCCGTCACATTGCCATTTTCTTCTTTTGCCAAGCTAAGTAAAATGCCAGGCACAACCCATGATAAAAAGAACACAAAAACGCGTATTTGCGCTAATATTGGCACGACCGTTGCGAACTCAACACCACGTAATGACGCCAGCCAGCTCGTGAGACCAAGCGGCAATACGATGGCACAAGCGCATAGTAACCAAACTAAACGATTGCGTTTCAATTGCTTTATCATAGTAGTCACTGTTGACACAATCCGCCTCCAGCCCTTTTACTAACATTTTCTCAGTAAATGGCGTATAATTTTTTGTTGGACTTTCATCATTTTGAATGATTGTTTCAATCTATTTTAGCGCTAACGTGCCTGACTGTGCCAACTTCGCAATTGTTGAGGGAGTCACCGCTGTCGTTAGTGTCGTTTATCTATTTCATTGTTAAAACGATTTTTATGACTGTTTACATAAATGTTGTTCACAAGGAGGCTTTTTCGTGTCAAATTCATCATCCGAATTTAAAGTGGTTGATGCCAATGGCAAACCCTATAACCGTTTGCTTCTCATCATCACAATGCTCATCGGGACGTTTAGCACATTTATCGTGCAAACGACCCTTACCACCGCCTTTCCAACCCTTATGCGGACGTTCAATATCGACGCCGACTCCGTTCAGTGGTTGACTACCGGATTCATGTTAGCGATGGGCATTACCATTCCTATTTCTGCATTTCTTCTGCAACGCTATAGTTCCAAGGCACTCTACTTAACCGCGATGGCCATTTTCTTTGTTGGTACCTTTATTTGTATGATTGCGCCAACGTTTGGCGTGCTCCTAGCTGGTCGTTTGATCGAAGCCGTTGCTGTCGGAATCACAGCGCCAACATTTCAAACAACGATGCTGACAATCTTTCCACCGGAACGTCGTGGATCGGCCATGGGCCTAGCCGGAATTGTTATTGGATTAGCGCCCGCCATCGGACCTACCTTGTCTGGGTGGTTATTGCTGAATTACTCTTGGCGAGCATTGTTCGTTGTCATCTTGCCATTTCCAGTCATTGTCTTCACCCTTGCTATTTTCACCATGCGCAAGATTTTTCCAACCAAGAAAACCAGTGCAGATTGGGTTTCAGTCGCACTGTCCACAATCGGTTTTGGGAGCATGCTTTACGCATTCAGTAGCGTGGGGGCTAGCTCATGGACAGCGCCAAAAGTTTACATCACACTGATTGTCGGGATTATTTTCGTCGGCTTATTCATTTGGCGGTCACTGACAATTGAAAATCCGCTACTGCAATTGCGGGTGTTCAAATCACCAATTTATACCCTTTCCGTCATTGAAGTGGCCGTTGTTAACATGGCCATGATGGGCGCCGAAATGGTGGTGCCGCTCTATATTCAAACAGTTCGTGGTGAATCAGCCTTTCACTCTGGATTGATTCTGTTGCCCGGAGCGTTAATGATGGGGATCATGAGTCCCATTACCGGTCGCATCTTCGACCGCATTGGCGCACGACGTTTGGCCATCACCGGGATGTTCTTACTGACAATTGGAACAGCGTTCTTCGTCACATTGACGGAAACAACACCGATTATCTTCGTTACCATCCTGTACACCATCCGGATGTTTGGAATCTCAATGGTCATGATGCCAGTGACGACAACTGGGATGAATGCTTTACCATTAAGCCTCATGAGTCACGGAACATCTGTTAACAACACTGGGCGTCAGGTTTTCTCTTCAATGGGAACGGCCATCCTCATTTCCGTGTTAACAAACGTGACCAACTCAAACATGCCAGCTAAGTCGTTGCTGCACAGCACGCCCCTCACTTATGGAACACATGCTTTATCCGCAACACTAGCGGGGTATCATGCGGCCTTCCTTACCGCAACGATCTTTGCATTAATCGGCCTCGTACTAGCCTTCCGCATTAAGCCAGGTAACTTAAGGAGGCGTGGATAATGGTCATTATCGCATTAATTATTGCAACGCTTGGGTTATTTTGGGCCGTTGTTCTTCTCAATGGTCATCAATTACGCCGCTGGCTAATTGGCGGTTTTCTAATTTTATTCTTGGGCATGATTGGTTTACTGATTGCAAACGACAATTTTCAGTACGGCATGGTAAAGACACATCAACGAACGACATCAACGTTGGTCTCTAGTATTCCGAATCAACCAGCTAGTGTGCCTAATGTCCTTCTTTATCAACCATTAGGCAATGGGACAGAAAAGGTTTATCTGTACCGGACCAACACGTCGCAAACCAAACCGCAAGCAGTACCAACTAAGCATGTCAGCTCTAAACTAAAAACAACGACGAGCGATCAGGCAACTCTAACCGTAACCACCACTCGTTGGCAATATCGTAACGATTGGCAACATGCGCTGTTTGCCTTTTCTGGCGAGCAAAACCGTGTTTCCCATCGTGATTACACATTCCGTTTGCCACAAACTTGGTTAAGCCTCAGCACCACCGAGGCCAAGCAACTTGCCAAGATTATGAAAGCCCCTGCCCAACAACAAGCGATTAAGGAAAAGGTTACTGAACAGGTAGCTCAGGCCGTTAAACAAGATCCTAAAATGTCTGCTTCACAACGTTCTGCGTTGATTCAGAAGACCGCAATCGCCGTAATTAAAGCACAGTTAAAATAAAAGTCATTAAAAAGAGTGGCGACTTAGCCTAACTAACGAATTGATAAACCGTTAGTTACGTTAAGTTGCCACTCTTTTCTTATTCTTGCTGGAGTCTCTGCGATAAGTCCAGCTGGAAACGACTACAACGTTCCCACAGCCGCTAGTTCCACCAAGTTTTGATCCGGGTCACGAACATACAACGACGTCATCGTCCCCCTTGCACCGTGGCGAACCACAGGACCAGTTTCGATAATTAAATGTTGCTGCTCTGCCCATGTGACTAAAGCGTTCGGTGTCTTATCCGTCATGAGACAAAAGTCACTGCTACCAAACGTTGGCTGTGCAGCTACCGGTAAATGAGGGCGCGCTTTTATCTGGAGATTGATTTTCTGATGTGTAGACAGTCGAATCGCTGTCCGACCATCTTCAAATTGTTCAATGGTCAATCCTAACCGATCCCGATAAAATTTCACGCTTCGATTAACATCGGCAACCGTAAGGACAAAATGATCAATTTCAAATGCACTCATTTTTTGTCAGCTTTCTTACGGCTACCGGCATTCTTTTTAGTGTTGGAAATATTATCTTTTTTGTTGCCAATTTTCCCTTTAGCCCGCAGCTGATCAAGATGTTCATACAGAATACCTTCACGAACACCATTCTCTGAGAAAATAACACGGCCGGCATCCAAGAATCTCATAATTGTGACAATCGGCGTAATCCCTGCAGCAATAATATCTGCGCGATCCTTTGAGAGACCAGGAATAGCCTTTCGCTCCGCCAAGTTATGTTCAATAATTTCCGCATAAACATTGTCAACTTCAGAAACACTCATGCGAAAACCGTGAATATCCTCAAAGTCAGCCACATTTTTTTGTTTTCGCCGAATCTTTGCCAAGGTTCGGTTTGAACCGCCTAAGGCGACGAGCGGTAAATTCTGCCCCCGTTGCAGCCACCACAGTCCATTGAACAATCGCTGAACAGCGGTTGACAGTCTAAATAAGTCAACTGCAGCAAGCTGATCCAAGCCGTGCTTTAAAAAGGTTTCCGACAAGTTGACTGATCCAAATGGCAAACTCACTAAATTTTGTTCCCGTCCATTTTGAACCAAAACTAATTCACAAGAAGCACCACCGGTATCCATAATGACGCAGTTAGTCACGGGTAACGTGTTGATCACTCCTAGGTAGTCGTAATGCGCTTCTTCCGTACCGGAGATCACTTCAATGTTTAAGCCATGAACCTCTGAACGTACCCGATCCAAAAACGCCTTTTGATTGGACGCATTGCGGACTGCCGCCGTTGCCACAGCCTTTAGCGTTAGATTGGGGAGTTGTGAATATTCTTCATAAAAGCCCTTCAGTGCTTCAATGGTTCGATCCATGGGGGCTTGTTGTAATGCTCCAGACTGTCCCATGTCTTCTGACAAACGGACAAACTGTTTGCTCATTTGGCTACGTTTAAAGCTACCATCGTCGTTGATTTCCGTAACTGTCATCCGACACGAATTAGAGCCTAAATCAATGACCGCAAAATTTTCCACAATTGCCCTCCTTATCAAACTCGCTCAACATTTAATCTCAAGTTACTCGTCATCGGAATCATCGTCATTAGCGTCATCAGTAGCCGTTTCATCCAAAGGCCGCATCAGCGGTATGAATGGTGTCTGTGGTTGACTAGTTGCTAGCTTAGCATCTGCCTGAGACTTGCGAGCTGCCTCTTTGATCAAGCTATCCTGAACATCTAATGGTGCCAAACCACGCCGATCCACCTTTTGCCATGTACCATCTGCATATAACACCCGCGTTTTGACATTATCATGCCACATTTGATCATAAATGTGGCCTACCCGTTCTTTAATATCATCTTGAAGGATGGGAAAGAGTAATTCTACCCGACGGCTAATATTACGTGTCATCAGATCCGCTGATGATAAGTACAATTGATGCTCGCCATTCGCATAAAAGTCATAGATACGGCTGTGTTCCAGCAAGCGGCCAACGATAGAATGAACGGTAATGTTATCAGATACACCAGGCACACCGACCTTCAAACATACGATACCGCGGACAATCAGGCTTATTTTAACGCCAGCGGCTGATGCTTCATATAATTTTTCAATCATGCCCTTATCGGACAATGAATTCATCTTCATCTTGATGGCCGCCGGTAAACCAGCCTTAGCGTTGGCAATCTCATCATCAATGCGATCGTACAAAAAACCACGTAACGTTGTCGGCGCAATAGCCACCCGTTCAAAGTGATCAGGTTCACTAAACCCGGACAACATGTTAAAAATGTTTGAAGCGTCAATGCCCATCAGTGGATCTGCTGTAAACAGACCCATGTCAGTATACAAGTGCGCCGTCACATCATTATAGTTCCCCGTTGCCATGTGCATGTATCGCTTGATGCCGTCGGGTTCTTGGCGAACGACTAACAGTAACTTACAGTGCGTCTTTAAACCGACGAGCCCATAAATAACATGACAGCCCTCACGTTCAAGCATTTGTGCCCACTTCACGTTATTTTCTTCATCGAAACGTGCTTTTAATTCCACAAGCACGGTAACTTGTTTCCCATTGCGTGCAGCCTGTGCTAAGTACTTAATGATTGGTGATTGTGAAGAAACCCGGTACAGCGTCATTTTAATGGCTAACGTGTCAGGGTCTGTCGCCGCCTCATGCACAAACTTCACGACTGGATCGAAACTATCATACGGATGCTGAACGAAAATATCGCGCTTTTTTATTTCGTCAAACAGGTTATCCTGTCGCAACGCTGGTTGAATATAACCGGTAAACGACGGATACATCAATTCGCTGTGTCCTTTCACCTGCTTAACCAGCTTGCTCAAGAAGCGCAAATCGATGGGACCCTTAATGTCATAAACGTCCTTTTCTCGTGCCTGCAAATCGTGAATCAGTTGTTTTTTCAACTGTTTGGACATATCAGCTTCGATTTCCAAACGCATAACTTGTGTATGATCACGGACAGCTAGTTCATGTTCAACTTCTTTTAGCAAGTCGCTGGCATCTTCTTCAGTCACGTCAAAATCCATATCGCGAATCACACGGTACGCGCGCGCCTCTTTCACTTTAAAGCCAGAAAATAGTTCACCTAAAAAGTGTTTGATGACTTCTTCTAACAAGATAAACTCGTTCGTGCCAGGCAAACTAACCACTCTGTTAAATGTATCTGGTACCTGAATCGTGGCAAAACGGTGTTCCTTTTTGCCACTTTCTTCATCCTTGGTATTCTTAACCAACCGCAAAGCAATGTTTAATGTATTGTTACTGATAAACGGAAATGGTCGGGAAACATCCACTGCCATTGGCGTCAGCACTGGATACAACACTTCACGGAAATACTGCGTTAGAAAACTGACCTGAGCAGAATTCAATTCGTCATACTGACGCAAATGAATGCCGATTGTTTCCATCTGGGGCACGATTGAACGATTTAACGTACTATATTGTTTCTCAACCAATTGATGAACCTTTTCGCTGATTGCTTCCAGCTGTTCACTAGGTTGCATCCCCGACACATCTGGCTTGGTGTAATTAACATCTTCCATCTTACGCAGTGAGGCCACACGAACCATGAAAAATTCATCTAAGTTACTTTGCGTAATCCCAATAAACCGTGCTCGTTCCAGCAAAGGATTATTTTTGTCACGCGCTTCTTCCAATACTCGGTCGTCGAAATCAACCCAACTGAGCTCCCGGTTGACATATAAACTTGGATCTGAAAAATCCATCCTTATCCCTCCTGTCGGTTCAACTCTCCTATTATTGATTCACACCGAATACGTGTCATTTTGCCACTGTCGCTTAGCAGTTCTTTAAAAATCGATACACCACTAAAATCGACCAGTTCTCCTCAAAATCGGTGTCATACCGTAAACCTCTTCGAAGAATTTACGTTTGCCATTGAAAGTCCAAGTCTCCAACTCAATGTCATCATTAGCGGTGGCATGGATGATGATTTCTGGCTTCTTGATAGAAACACTGATTTTAGAAATCTTATGCAACCGACTGTCATCTAGCGCATCTGCCAAACGTAAAATAGCCGCCAGCTTTACCATCACTAACCGATTATCCATTGTGATGTTAAAACGGCTCAAATCAGCCGATACCGTTTCAGAACTGTGGTACCGGGCAATGGCCGCCACTTCGACTTGTTCATCAGCGCGTAAGCCCAACATTTCGGAGTGATTAATAATGTACTCGGAGTGAAAAGCATGTTGCGTACTATCAATGAACAGACCACTGTCTTGCAAAATAGCGGCCAATTGGAGTAACAGGCGCTCGCGAGAACCCAGTCCATGAATCTTCTTCAAGCGGTCAAATAACTGGGTTGCAAACAACACGACAGACTGTTGGTGCCGTTCGTCGACGTGAAATCTACGTGCCAACTCGTAAGCTGCCCCCAGCATAACCTGACTAACCGCATCGGTATTCCGTGGGTGTTTCTTCCGACTCATTTCTTCATCTACGACACACCCATCAATCACTTTAAAGTCAGTTAAGTGAATGGACTTTGTGTGCAAATGGTTGAAGACCTCATCCAGTAATAGGAAGAGTGGTAACACCTCATTAACTTGGTCAGCTGGCAGATTGTTTTCGTTCAACATGTCCTGCGGCGTCATTTGTACAACAGACTGGAATTGTTTATCGAAGTCTTTGCGACTTAACTGAACGTACCGTTTACCCTTGGGAATGAGGTTCTCCAACAAATTCAGTTTGGAGCCCATCAAAATAACCTTGTCAAACGGCTCATCGGGTAAGTACTGATAGAGACTCACTAGCTTTGAATGCAAATAATCGCTAAGGACTTCCTGATAGGACTCCACTTTATGCTCTAAGTTTTGCAACTGGGTCGCAACTTGAAGCGGACCTAGGAACAACTCCCGGGTTAACGTTAGGTGCCCATCAACAAACATCATAAAATGTACCATGCTGGCGCCAACTTGCATCAGCACTGTTCGACCACTAATGAGTTCGTTGAAGTTGGGCAACAATTGCGCTGCTTCATAAGAAAATAGCGATTCCTCATTGACCGTCATAAAATGCAAGGTCACACCCGTCATGATGTAAATGTGATCACGAATATAATCAATATTCTCTGCTCTGGTAATTGTATGTGAGGCCACCAGGCGATAATCCGTCACGTTATAATCCTTCAGCAATTGTAAAAAACGCTGAAGAATCGTGACAACTTCGTCAGACCGTTCCGGGTCAATTCGTTTCCCCGCAAACAAATCGTTGCCTAGATGAATGGGTGCACTGACCCGCTCAATGACTGCTTGTCTCTTAACATCAACGATGATTAGCTGCATGTCCTGCGCACTAATCACCATTGCGCCATATAAACTTCCTTTGGCCATGACATCCCCCTCTTACTTATTTCACGCTTTTTTGTCCGTTTGCAAATGATTCAAAATTTCATGTAACTGCTGTTTTTGTTCGTCGGTAACCGTTGGATATTCTGGCTTCAAGGCTGCCAATCTGGTCGTTAAAATGTCTGAAACAACCATCCGTGAATTCCATTTAGAATCTGATGGAATGATGTACCATGGATTTTCCTTTGTAGCCGTGTGATTCAACATATCTTCATAAGCTTTCTGGTAATCATCCCAAAAGGCACGTTCCTTGATGTCAGCCGCGGAAAACTTCCAGTTCTTATCAGGCACTTCAATGCGTTTTTCAAACCGGCGCTTCTGTTCATCCCGCGAATAGTGGAGGAAGAACTTCACCATAATGAATCCATTGTGTTGTAAATATTCTTCATAGTGCGCAATATCGCGAAAACGTTGATTGAAGAGATCGTCGGTAATATCACTGAGCTTGTTAATCCCCGGCAAATGTTGACCCAATAATATTTCAGGATGAACACGGCTAATCAACACGTCCTCATACTGGGAGCGGTTGAAAATTTGAATACTACCGCGACGTGGCAGTGCAGAAGAAATTCGCCATAAATAATCGTGGGCCAACTCATTACTTGTTGGTTGCTTGAAGCTAACCACTGATGTACCTTCTGGGTCTAAACCGCTCATTACGTGACGAATCATGCTGTCTTTACCGGCCGCATCCATTCCTTGCAACAACACAACCACACCATAACTAGATTGGGCATATAAACGCGACTGGAGATCTGCCAATTTCGTAATGTTGTCAGCTAATTGAGCCTTGATTTTATCCTTGTCTGGCACCGGGCTTTGCAAACTAGTTGCCTGATTCTTTAAATGAAGCCGTTCACTACCATCAAAACGATATTCACTTTCATAATTCATCCTACCCACTCCCAACTTTCTTGCTAAAATCCTTGGCAATTCTCTTGTTAACTTTATTTTACTGGCTTCCCTAACAAAGTTAAATCAAATTAAGCAAAAACACGCCCCTTTTTGGAAATTATCGAAAAACTTGTTCTCGATTGAACAAACTATGCTAGCGTTATGATGTAAGTTTGTTTGATTCGTCAGTGTTCGTTGTCCTTACGAATTAGACTGAAAACACGGTGGCATCGGCCACAAATACGGAGGATTCTCATGATTAAAATGGTTGCTTTGGACTTAGACGGCACTCTATTGACGAGTGACAAAAAAATCAGTCCACGTAATGAAAAGATTTTAAAACAACTCCATCAGCAAGGCATCAAAGTGGTGCTCTGTACTGGTCGACCAATTAACGCCATTTGGAAATATATTGAACAGCTTGGTCTTACTAACGAAGACGACTACACCATCACATTTAATGGTGCATTAGTTATTCAAAATGTCGGCCACCAAAAGCTATTTCAACAAGGGATTAGAAAAGAAGATTTATCCTTACTCCACGAATATTGTAGTGAACACCACTACCCACTCGATGTCTTGGACTTTGAACAGGTTTGGCCACTGGCTGACTTGCCTGACTCTTATTACGAAAAAATGCTCAACGCGGGGTTAACCTTTACTCACCGTGATTTCAAAGACTTACCTGAAGGTGACTACAGCAAGGCTGTCATGTCGTACGACGCAGACGTACTGGACGATGCCGTTGCCAACCTCACACCGGCAATGACCGCCAAATATCATGCAGTTCGCTCACAACCAAAGATTCTTGAATTTTTGGATAAAGACATGGACAAACATGTTGGCCTTAGCGCTTTGTTGAAACACTACAACATGACGTTTGATAACCTGATGTCATTCGGTGATGCTGAAAACGATCTAGGTATGTTGAAGGCAGCCAAAGTTGGCGTGGTTATGGATAATGGCAAACCCGAAATCAAAGCGGCGGGAACCGACGTTACGAGTAACAACGATGACGACGGTGTCGCTCAATTTTTGGAAAAGTTTGCTTTCTAAAATTGATGGAACCATCTTCTCATACACTTAACATACGTAAAAAAATTGGCTATGTTCGTTTGAATTGAACATAACCAATTTTTAATAGGCAACTCAATCTTTTAGCATCTAATCAAGGGGAGGTTTATATGAAAGTATTACTTGGACTAAAGGGCAGTACGGATCCCGCACAATACCGCAACCGACTCCAGTATCATCCCGATGTCTTCGAATTTTATTTAGATCAACACGACTTAACCTCAGAAGGCCTCGCTCATTTGCAAGATGCCATTGACGAAGCAAAGACTGTCACACCAAGAATTGTGATGCACCAACCGATGCGGTATGGCAAGTGGTTCAACGAAATGGTCACACCGGAAAAAGAAATGCCGGACTTGTACCATTTTCTGCGGTACAGTTCCGACACATTGCTAAATTTAGCCGTTAAAAACGACATTCAGTTATTATTACACGGTTCTTACTCGCGGCAAACGCAGTATTTCATCGACCTGTATCCCAATTTTGAGACAGCTCAACATGTTGTCTTCGAACGGTTGGATGAATACGCCAAACAAGGCGGCGACAACATCATGTTCGAAAATTCTATCTCGCCACTATTTTTCTATGGCGATTCTCACATGGATCAGGTTATTTTCGATCGTAACTACCGGTTGGCGTTTGATACCAGCCATTGTTTCATCAAAAATCATGGCAGCAATGACGTGTTAGCAGCATCCCTAGCCAAACTGGGTGATCATGTCGTTCACTACCACCTCGTCGATTCAATGGGCCTAACGCACGATAGCCTAACGCTTGGGCTTGGCCGGATTGACTGGGCTCGCGTATTGCCACTGTTGAATCCTAAAGCATCCAGCATTTTCGAAATTAATCTGGCAGATCCTACTAAAGCCACCGAAATGCTCAACTCATACGACTATCTAAAGCAAATTGCAGCAAATTTAGATTAGCATTGCGAACATTGCAAACGCATTATTTGCAAAGTGGAGACCAATGTCGAAGCGGATATCTTTTGTTTGAACATAAGTTGTCGCTAAGATAGCGCCCATGACAAAGTACACCCACGCATCTGGTGTCCACAAATTTGTGTGCAGTTGGGCAAACAGCAGACCATTCACGATGATTCCCAAGACTTTCACCCACCGTTTGTTCAACTTCATGAAGAAGTAATTAAAGAACAGGCCACGGAAAATGAGTTCTTCCAGAATTGGTGCGCCAAACACGCCAAAGTACAAGGTTAACCACGGCGTTGTCTTAAACATCTGTTCAATGGCCTTTTGATTTTCCGACGACTTGCTGTGAATCAAGCCTTCCGCCACGATTAACGCAATCAGTGCCAGCACCATCAGTCCAAGAACGAGCCATTTGTGACGACGGGTGGGTTGTTGATCAAAATAACGTGGTTCACGGTTAGCTAATCCATTTTGATACGCTCGCCATAATGCCCAGAATACTAAAATACTTACTATTGTGGTAATTACGCCAAACGTGATTTGGGCAGGTACACTCGTCAATCGGAGCATGCTGGGCAGTTGTGAAGGCGTTGCTGCCACTTGTTCAAGCAGGAACAGGCCAAACATTGCGCCGGCTCCCATTAGATACCTTCTGATACGGTCTGCTGTCATTTATCGTCACCACTTTTAATCCATTTATTAGGCATATCATAGGCAGTATGTTGCGATGAGTGCAAGGAAAACTGTCTTGACTAATTTTTATATTAGCAGACGTAAACACGCTGGCCTCTCAAAAAACTGAGAAGTCAGCGTGTTTTTTATCATATTGTTTGAAATTGTACGAGCCATACTGTCGCCTGCGGTTGTCAATATTAAAACACTGTCGCGGGACCGATTCGAGCCTGTTAAACCACAGTCTCTCATCTCGCCATGAAGCCGCAACTCACGTCTTCATGACCGTCCGTGCTGTAAATTCGGAAAAACACCGAATCAACAGCACCTTCACGACTTGGTTTCAATATTGACGCCCTTCGGCTACGCATGAAAACATTAGGGATGTTAGTTCAGAACTAATCTATCAAATTAGCCGTTTTCTCTTATGTTGTATAACGCTAACTGACTTACACTATCGCCGGATTTCTGCGCCTCCGTCAGTGCGGTTCTCAACAAACGTGTCGGAACGTACGACGATGATGTCGTTGGCTCATAATCAATTTTATAAGCCTTAGTAGTTCCTGAGGATGTGACGGGAGCGACCCAAATACGATAATGACTTCCTGCACGCAGGCCATCAAAACGAACCATATTTTGTTCTGATGTACCAGACAATGCTGCACTAGACAATCTTAAGGTGATCGGTGCTGACCATCCTGACGGTGCCTGTCCACTCGCTAATCCTGATGGCAAGTCAGTCGCCGTTTTTGTCAGCGTGTAGTTGCTGACTGTTTCTGTACTGATTTTTTTGGCAGGTGCCTTTTTAGGCGTCGTTTTTTTAGTTGAACTCTGTGAAGCCGATTTTGATGAATCCTTCTTCGATGTTGCCTTTGTTGAGCTTGACTGCGTTTGGCTAGTGGCTGGCTTCGACTCTGCCACCGGTTTAACGGTCAGAGCGCCGACACCGATTGCCGCCAAAGCAACGATTAAAATATAAATATAATTGCGGGGCCGCATAAAAACCTCCTCAGGGGGTTGCTGCTTAAGAACAGAACAATAACTTTAATGCATAATTATCGCCTCAAACGGAAACAATGTCAAATTTGCACAGTTTGCGCGCAATTCTGCCAAACTCAGAAAACGCGGTCAATTGAGTGCGTCAGTAATCTTCGCATTGGTATCAAACTGATATTTTAGTCCACTTACTATTGCGACTGGAACGCCTGCATCACGCTGACCCATCTCCAACCCAGCCGCAGCAGCGACCATATCACACAATGTTTCTGTAGACCGCATTGGCGTTAATCCGTACACACCAATTGCTACTTGTGTTGCCCCCTTTTTGTCAGGTCGTCCATCGCTATCTGTAATGACAACAGAAACAGGCACACCAAACGCCGTTGTGAGTGTCAACGCGATTTTTCGCGCGGAAGTATCAGGAAATTCCGGTAGCAAGATGGCCTTTTCATCATCAATTTTATCTACACCTGCACTGGTTAAAAACAATCCGTTGGGCATTTGACCACCAATAAAATTATTTGTCACAGTTAATCGTTCAGCGGTTGTGTCACCCGTTTCGTTTATCATAAGTTGGATTAAGCGAGCATCTTTACGTGGAATCCGTTGATGAATCTTCTGTGCGTCAATCAAGGGCGCGACATTTTTTAACATGACCTCTCGATTTTCAGTAATCGATACAATTTTTGAAGCAACGCAGAAGACGTCATGCTGTTTAACAATAATTTGGTTTTCATGAACTGCTTTTACAATGAGCCGACCAATATTATCTTCGACTCGAACTTGACCTATATCTTTTAAACCAATTACTTCCACCACGTTACCGCCCTCCTCAGGCTGTGTTCAATCAATTTCAATATTAAAAAATTCATTTAAAAGACGATAACTAATAAAAGAGAGCAACTAAATTATTTAGCATGTGCAGTGCGATGCTAAATTTAACATTCTTAGTTGTCACATATGTCGTGGCAAAAAGCATCCCCATTACGGTGTAGACCCACATTCCTGGTGAAAACAGTGACGTGTGAACACTGGCAAAAAATAAGCCGTTGGTAATAATGCCTAAACCTCTTACCCATGGGTTGTCCATTCCTTTGAAAAAGAACACAAAAAATAATCGTCGAAAAAGCAACTCCTCAATTATTGGTGCTAAAACGACTACACCGTATATATTGAGAATTGGAAATTCCGTAATAGCCTTAACAACCATTTTCTGGTTTTCTGAATCAGGCGTCTTTATAAAATGTTGTACGATAATGAATACGATCAAGATCAGGACCATTATTCCAAACATCAACCATTTATGCTTACGAGTAGGCTGATGCTCAATATACGCATTACCATAATAGCGTCGGGCATCGTCGAACGTATACAATTCCAGCCAAATAAATAGAATTGAAGTAATTGTCACCAAAACAATAAACAGCCATTGGTAATCTCTAGATTCCGATACACCTATTAATTCAGGCATGTGAGCAGGAAGCTGTGACGTTTGATACAAAAATAGCATCACCCAAATGGTAATAATGCCAATAACATAACGACTAATTTTTGCTTTCATAAATAACATCTGCCTTATATCATCATTTATAATCTTTTTAATTATTCTACAACGAATGCAGCGTTTACACACGAAATGGCTTTTAACAACGTTTGCACTGAATTTTTTTAGATGATAAAAGTACTAAATCGAGCTTTAACGATGGTGAAATATCGATCATTGCCAACAAACTAACGGAACTCTGTCTGCTTAACTTCGGTGATTCAGTCAAACTGCATAGCACTATCTGAGCTGAAGGGCGTCAAACATGAATGCAAGTCGTGAACGCGGTGTTAATCAGGCGGCTTTTATGCCTGATTTACACCGCAGGACGGTCGTGAAGACGTGAACTTCGGCTTTACGGCGAGGTGAAAGACGGTGAACTTCCGGCTTGAACCGGTCCCACGGCGGCGTTCATGTTTGACAACCGCAAGCGTCAGCTTAACCATTAATTGACCCCTGCATTAACAAAATGAGTACAGCAAAAAGTCGCTACCAATTTTTCATCAGTAACGACTTTTTCAAACTTCATTTATTTCCAAGAATACTTAATCTTAGTAGGCACCGCGAGTCTTAGTTTCAACACCCTTACCGTCGTAATCCTCTTCCAAGATTTCCTTCAATTCAGAAATCAGAGGTTCCTTAGGGTTGGCAGTTGTACATTGATCTTCGTAAGCCAATTCTGCTAATTTGTCGACAGTTGCATCGAAATGCTTCTTGTCCACGCCGTTAGCCTTCAAGCTTAATTCAACACCGACACTGTGTGCCAAGTCGATAAATGCTTGAACCAATGCTTCAACTAATTCTTCAGTCGTGTCACCCTTCAAGCCAAGGTAACGAGCAGCTTCAGCGTAGTCTTCGTCAGCACGGTAGTATTCGTACTTAGGCCACATAGCCAACTTAGTAGGCATCTGGGCGTTGTAACGAATCGTGTGTGGCAAAGTGATGGCGATACATAGACCATGGGCTAAGCCAAATTCCCCACCAAGTTTGTGGGCAACAGAGTGGTTAACACCCAAGAATGCGTTAGCAAAAGCCATACCAGCTAAGGTTGAAGCGTTGTGCATTTCTTCCTTGGCGTGGGCGTCACCATTGTATGAAGCAGTCAAGTTGTTGTAAACCAACTTCAAGGCTTGTAATGACCATGGCTTCGTGTAGTCTGAGGCCAAGCTTGAAACGTATGATTCAATGGCGTGACAGAAGACATCCAAGCCAGAGTAAGCGATTGTCCGCTTTGGAACTGTCATGATGAACTGAGGGTCCACGATGGCAACATCTGGTGTCAAAGCATAGTCAGCCAATGGGTACTTAACGTGAGTCTTGGAGTCAGTGATAACAGCGAATGGTGTTACTTCTGAACCAGTACCTGAAGTTGTTGGGATAGCAACGAACTTAGCCTTGTTAGGCTTTTCAAACGTGTATGTCCGCTTACGGATATCCAAGTACTTCTGCTTAGCACCGAAGAAGTCTGCATCTGGGTGCTCGTAGAACATCCACATGTTCTTAGCGGCATCAAGTGGCGAACCACCACCGATGGCGATAATCGTGTCAGGCTTGAATTCGTTCATCAAACGAACACCGCGGTCAACCGTGTCTGTTGATGGGTCTGGTTCAACCTGGTCAAAGACTTCGATTTGAATGCTGGTAGCGTTTGGACGTTTGCGAAGACGATCGCGGACGATGTCGACGTAACCGTTCTTAACCATTGAAGGTGAAGCAACGACGAAGACTTTTTCGACACCTTCCATATCAGTTAAGTAACGAACAGAGTTCTTTTCAAAGTAAACTTTACTTGGAATCTTAATCCATTGCATGTTATTTCTCCGTTTGGCAATCGTTTTAACGTTGATTAAATCAAATGATGAAACGTTGTGCGAAACGGCGTTCTTACCCCATGAACCAGTTCCTAATGTTAAGGAAGGAATCATGTTGTTGTAGATGTTACCAATCCCACCAACGGCGGAAGGTGTGTTAATCAAGACACGGCTAGCCTTCATGCGAATACCGAATTCGTTCATCAAATCTTGATCTTCACTTTGGAGACCAGCTGTATGACCAAGGCCACCAAAGTCTAGTAATTCTTCACAAGTCTTCAAAGCTGCTTCACGTGTTGCTGCCTTGTAAACGGACAGAACTGGTGATAATTTTTCAGCTGACAATGGGTAATCAGGACCAACGCCATCGATTTCAGCTAACAGAACTTTAGTGTCTTCTGGGACTTTGATGCCAGCTAATTTAGCAATTTCGAATGCTGACTTACCAGCGATAGGTCCTTTGACACCGTGCGTAACTGGGTTAAACATTGCATCGGCCAACTTCTTCTGGTCAGCCTTCTTGATCACAACTGAGCCCAAACGTTTGAATTCAGCCATTACGTCATCGTAAATGTCGGCATCGATAACAGCTGAGTTTTCAGAAGCACAAACCATCCCATTATCAAACGTCTTAGATAAAGTAATGTCGTTAACGGCACGCTTGATGTTAGCAGACTTTTCAACGTAGACAGGACCGTTACCAGGTCCAACACCTAAGGCAGGCTTACCAGTTGAATAAGCGGCCTTAACCATGCCAGGACCACCAGTAGCTAACGTTGAGGCAATACCATCGTTATTGATCAACAGGTTCGTTGCTTCAATAGAAGGTGTTTCGATCCATTGGATCATGCCTTCAGGAGCACCGGCTGCAATCGCAGCGTCGCGAACAACCTTACCAGCTGCCACACAAGATTTTTGTGCTTGTGGGTGGAAAGCAAAGATGATTGGGTTCCGTGTCTTAACGGCAATTTCTGCTTTGAAGACAACCGTTGAAGTTGGGTTAGTAACTGGTGTGATACCAGCAATAACACCAAGTGGTTCAGCAACTTCAGTGATTTCTTCAACATCATCTTCACGGATGATACCAACAGTCTTGTCATCCTTGATCTTGTGCCAAATGTTTTCTGAGGCAAAAATGTTTTTAATTGCTTTATCTTCAACAACACCACGGCCTGTTTCTTCAACAGCTAGCTTAGCTAGTTCCATGTGTTGGTCTAAGGCAGCCATGGCCATTTCGTGCACGATGTGGTCAATGCGCTTTTGGTCAAAGTCGTCCATTTTGGCTAATGCTTCATGGCCTTTGTCGACTAACTTCTGAATCGTTTCTGCGATATCAGTTGTGTCTTTTTCAGCCTTCTTATCAGTTTTAACAACCATTGTTTGATTTCCTCCATCAATTTACAGGTTATTGTTATCTCTTTCACAATTAGTATCATATCACCATGTAAAAACTTTGCAAGCCTTTTTGCTCACAAATTAACAAAGAAAATTATAGTAAGCGTTTTCATCTTTATTATCAAGGGATTTAGTGCCGTAACATTTTTTCTAACAGCGCTTTTTTAAATTTGAAAAGGTATTGTGAATATTTAAACTAGTTATCAAATATATGTGCAATACTGCGCTAACTTACGTAAATGATGACGCAACAACCGTAAGCTACAAATAATCGTCGTAAAAATCTTGATGATCTTCACGGCGATTATTTATGTCATAACGAATAAGCGTGTTTCTGAAAGGACCAGTAAAACAAGGTCCACATTTAAAAACTAATATTCTGGTGATTCATCCGGTGTCGGAACATCCATTCCTCGATCTACCTTAGAACGACCGGTCGCGTAATCAAACTGAAAATCAGGCTGCACATTGAAGATATACACATTAAAATTCAAACTGCCATCCGTTGAAATCGCCTGTAAATGGACACCATTAGCCATCTCGTTATCCCCTTGAAAAATGGCCTGTGCCTGATAAATGACCTTCTTATTATCACGCAGTGCATTGCGCACCTTGCTTTCGTAAATCGTTTGTAGCGTTTGATTGCTAAAAGCCGTTTGGGTGAACAGGTTCTTTGGATTATTCTGATCGCCCGATTCATTGTTTGGACTGTACTCGCCATCCTGGTCAATTCCGCCTGATAGTGAATAGGCAATCAAATGACCGCGATTAATAATGGCTTGCCCGTTGACCATCTTTTGGTGCCAGCCTGTGGGTTGGACATATTGTCGAACCCTCAGCGAATCATTGGCCACGTTGCGGGACTCTAAATAGGCAGTGTTAGCCGTTGATGTCCGGTTTTCATTATCCAATGCACTGTAAATCACATGATTACGCTGCCAATCATTCTTGTTTAGCGTGCTGCGATTATGATTGACCGTGATCACCGCTGGTTTACCCGATGCATAAGTTAGCTTCGCTAAGGCTGCAGCATCCGTAGCTTGAGTACTTCCCTGCTCAGATGTTTGTTCATGACTGGATTGAGTCGTCTGTTGTTGACCTTGGCTGACCGGCCCGCTAGCCTGACGACTCAACGTAAACGCTCCAAAGACAATTGCGACAACTACCGCTGCTACTACAGCGTATATTACATTCTGGCGATTTCGCATGTTTTCTCCCCGTCTAGTTATCTTTGTATTTTATTCTACCTAATAAATAGAAATGACGGGACACATTGCGCAAAAAAAGTTCATGACCCATATGAATGAACTGGATCATGAACCCGAATTTACTTTTGTTCAACTGGCTTTGGCTTCACGATCTCTTTCGTGAGTGCCAGTAACTTCTCTGATTTCATCTTATCTAACACTGCATTAACTGCGATCTTCATCATTTGATCATTCAAGTTGGTCGCCGCGTCCGTGCTCAGCGTGCCCTGCAGCCCGGCCAGCATAAGGTCAATAAACGTATCATATGCCCGCTTTGGGAATAAGCTTGCAGTAACTTGATCCATCCCCTGGCGAATTGTATCCATTGAATACGTTGGCTTCAGCAAACCTATCAACAAGATATCTGCCACCTGCATCACCTGATACTTCTTCTTTACTGGTGCCAAAATAATGTTGTGTTTAACGTAATTATTGATCATTGCCGGCGTCACCGAATCAACATCCAGTGGGCCCAGGGTGTCATTAACATAAGCAACAACTTGATCCATATAAAGATCAAACTTTGGTAGCTCATCCCACTTAGGTAGTTTAACCTCCGCGAGGTGTTGTTCCCACTTGTGATAGTCATTAAAAGAATCAGCCATGCTCATTGTCCTCCTTAGACACTTTGACTAGTTATGCTCTAAGGATAGAATAACAGCTTCATCTAGTTTTGTAAACTAGATGAAGCTGTTATTTGACTATGTTATGGTTCATTAACATCTCGAAAGGCAATGTTGATATTGCTAGTTGCTTCAAGTTCATCATAATAAGCAGCCATCGTCGCGTCATAATACGGTGTTACCCACAGTGTTGCAATTCCGAGTGAAATCATGCACAGCAGCCACCAACCAATAAAGCTTAGTTGCATCACAAAGTATTCCCATTTGTGTCCAATCATCAACTGACGGCTGAGTGACAAACTCGTCCAGACCCCCGACCAGATGGACGCTTGCGGATCACTATCGTGCAAATCTTTGTAAACATAAACTGACTGTGAAAACATCAAAGCAAAAATAACTCCTGGAATGATTACTAACACAAATCCGATTCCAATTATAAAACTTGAAATTATCCCCATCGCAAGCAATCCAAAGATAGCCGCTGAACCGATAACCCGAAAGGCATCAGTTCCGGGATTTACCGTCCGTTTGGGATTACGAATCCAGTCTAGGAACGTATAGGTGACACCAAGATTAATGCCCCACGCCAGCATACTCAAAATAAATGGCCAAAATGACATATGAACATTCATGTTTGTCATATCAGCATAAAAATTGGCCTGATGTGTCTGATACGAGCCACTAACCCATGACAAAAGCAGTGGAATAATTACCAGCAGAATGGCGCGTCCCCAGTGTCCACGCAACAAATCCTTTGCATCTTGCTTTAACTCAGCTCTTGTTTTCATTAAAAAAGTACCCCTTTCAAATGACGCTGTTGGCATGACGCCAACAAAGTCCATGAAATAAAGGTACTTGAAAAGTTGCTTAAACACAAATTGTTTGTCGCTATTATTATTTTTATGAATTTAGGCATGTTGTGCAATCAACGCGCGATTTTCGGCAGCCAAGGCATCATAGTATCCGGCCATTGTTAACTGGTAATATGGTGCCAGCCAGATGAATCCAATTCCTAATGTTGCGATGCTTAATAAGAGCCAGCCGAGAAAACTCAGATTTAGTTTAAAAAATTCCCACTTGTGACCAACCATCATTGATTCGCTTAATGAAACACTATTGATAACGCCTTCCCAAGCGCCCATCTTTGGGTCAGTTTCGTGTTGATCCTTATAAATATACACTGATTGAGAAAACATAAGTATGAAAATAATACCAGGAATGATAATTAACATACCAATTGAGACAATAAAGCTCATAAAAGCAAGCTGCACCGTTAAAGCTAATACCGTGTTAACTGATAGACCAAAAATACGTCCAGGCAATGATTGATTAATAATATCGGTATTTCGTACCCAGTCTAATAATGTATAAATAATCCCAAAAGCCATAACCAACTCAGTAACATTAAATAGTGTATACCATTCTCTGGCCGCTAAATTAGTATGGAGCCAACTGACATTACTGTATTTGTAGGCGGCAGATAATAATGTCAAGATCACTGGCACAATCGTCAGTTTAATTGCACGTTGCCAGTGACCACGCAATGTCTGACGTGCATTTTTCTTCAATTCAGAATTGGTCAGCATGATGATTCCTCCGTTCTGATAATCAACTTAGTAATACATTATTTTTCTATAATATATTCTTAACCAATCCAAAATAAAAGCAAAACGTCTTGCGTAATAGCAACGTTTTGCTTATATCTTTTTAGCTATACCAATTAGTTATCTTCTCGATTAATCGTTGCCTTCAACCAGCGTATCCAACACCCGATTAATATCGTCAAACTGATAGCCCTTACCATATAAAGTTCGTTTAGTCCGATTCAATCGTTCCCGATCATCATAGCGACGATTGCGCCGCCAAACTTTCTGAGCTTCATGAGTCAATAAGTCCGTTTCTGTATCTTCGTCACGTGTGAGTTCAATTTGATTCATGACTTGATCAATGGTTTCGCGTTGAAAACCTTTAGTCATCAGTCCTTGAATAACCTTTTGCTTCTGCGTCGAAAACGGCTTTCGAGCGTAATGCTTTGCTAGCTTTTCAGCCACCGCCACGCCGTTTTCGACCAATTCGTCGTCCTTAAATTCAACCAATGCGTTATCAATTAGGTTCTCACCGATCCCTTTTTGACGCAAATGTTGGCGAATAACGATTGGCCCCTTGTCTGATGTATTGCGCATTGTGCGGACATAAGCACTTGCGTAAGCTTGATCATCCAGAAGATTAAACTCTCGTAATCGCTCCAATGTGGATTCAATGACGTCATCATCAATCTCCAGTGTTTTAAGCTTGTCCGTAACTTCTTTTTCAGAGCGCAGCTGACCGGATAAGTAGTCTAGCGCTCGATTATAAGCTTTAGCGACATCGTCTGCCGCAATAATTTCCGTTTGTAAGTCTTTATCGATGACCATTCCCTTAAAAATTCGGTATTTGATCATGACTGACTCACTGATTGGAAAAGCATATTTACCATCTAAATAAACGTTGTAACGACCGGTGCGTTTCTGCGCTTCAATCATCGTTACTTCGTTTTTAGTCTGACTGGTTCGCGAACTATGCTCAGTCGGCGCTTTCTTGTGTTTAGCCAAGAGATCGGCCGCAATGTCAGCGCCGTTAGTTGAACTCGTATGTGGTTTGGAACGTTTTGATTTTGGCACACCCACATCGCCAATTAAAATTGGTTTATTTTCGTGATCGCTCATTGTGGCCTCCTTGTTTACCAAATTTGATCAAACTTTTTTCTATTATTCAATCCGCATTGTTGGTACTTAACCGTGACACTTCCCGATTCCACCACCACGCAATGCCCAGTAAGAACAAAGCGATGAGAACCATGACGATCTCTTGCCAATCACGACAAAACCAAATAACCGCACCGGCAACCATAGCCGAGCATGTCGCGTTGCCAAATAACAAACGCCAATGTTCGTTTGCACGACGAGAACCATAAGTGGATAACATCATCGCAGAACCACCTAAGAAAAACCACAGTCCAATCGTCATTAGTAGTGCAAATTGCCAGCCGATTAGCTCATGCTTTAAGTATAACGTCACAATCGCAGCGACTAAGTCTAAACCGACAAATACAAAGTAATGGATGTTAATGAGTGCGATGCCCGCCGTCCGTTTGTGCCGGTCAATACCTTGTTGGTAAATCGTAAAGTAGACCCAAAAGAGTGCCACAATAATGAGAAAAAACGGAATCGACAGCCAGTCAAAATGATGAACATCCACAACTTCCGTAACCGCGATAATCGCTTCACCAAACAGTAGTAGCGTAAACAACGAATACCGTTCCGTCAGATGTTCAAACATCGCTGGAAAGGCGGTCAATCTGTCTTTCATAAAAATTGGCGCAATGTTGGCATAAATCATCGACAGAATATAAACAACCTCACGAACACTGTAGGGCGCCCACGGAATGATCGTAATGGCGCCGATGACACTGGTTATAATCAAAATACGCGCCAGCCCATAAGCCACTTTCAGTTGTCGTGGATCCGTTAAATGACGACTGCGTAATAAGTACTGAACGGCAATGCTAAACAGTAGCAGCGAGGTTGCCCCGGGAAAGGCAATCTGTGTGGACGCAAAATTCGGTGTCAGTGACTGTGACAACACAATCACGATAAACATGTCAAACAACATGAAGACGCCGTGTTGAATGTTCTCTTGAAAAAAACGGTTAACCAACACCGTTTGATATGTCCATACCGTCCAAAACATAAACACCATGACAGCAAATTCGACCAAATACAATGCAGGAATGGTGTCATGGTGAACTAAATGTAGAACTGTCGTGATGCGACTAATCGCATAGGCAAAAATCAAATCGTAAAACAGCTCGATGTTACTTACTTCTGAATGTTGACGCAATTCTCTCATGAACTACACCTACTTTTGCGGCTGAACAGCAGATGATTCGCCCATAACTTTCTCTTCGTAAGCTATAACGTGAGCGGGATAATCAGGAAAATCGAAGCCAAGTTGATCTGCAACAATTCGCGCCGTTTCGATAAACAGTTGACTGGCAGTTTGCAACGATTGCCACGTTGCCGCCGCACTATCCAAACGATACGTTTCAATCAGCTTATCGTAGTCCTCTGTCGGTAATTTATCCTTTAGTCGACTGTCATTCTTACCAACACTGATCTGAAAGTTAGTGTTAACGCCCACTGACCACTCCAACATTTTTAAGAGTTCTGCACGGACTGGCGTTTCCATATATTGGTTGGCATACAATAGTTCACCACGTTTGAGTCCCTTCATGACGTACAAGCTGACCCAGAAAAACTCATTTACACAATTTTGATAGTCCTCTTCCGTCGGCTGAGTAATGTGAAAATCCCAGTCAGAAGTCTCAGGTTGCGCCTGAACCGGATGATCCTTGTCAAAAATCACCGTGTTTAAGTGTTCCGCCGCTAAATAGGCCTCCATATCACCCACACAGGCGATCTTAAGATCCAGCCGATTTCCATCCGTAAACTGCATTAAATAGGGATACCATGGCTGCATTGTGCCACTAAACAGTGCACCCGTTGGCTTTTGCATCATCAATCGCTCTCCAAACACATTTAGCCAGTCATCATTTTGCCGAAACGGTGTCGGGTCTTTTACAAAATAAGTAATATCAAAGTCTGCAAACTGATCCTGGTGGGCCGCCGGATTGTTACGTGAACCCTCCATGCCAATCGCCCGAATATTATCGTCCTTCTCGGCAACGGACTGAATTAATGTCATCATTTCTTGTGCACTACGCTGTGTCATGATGTTCCTCCTAACAACCCCAAACTCACGGTTACTCTTATGAGCAATTATAGCGCAGGTTTTGACGCAGGTCTTTGATTAGCCTTAGTTAAACATACGCAAAAAAATCCGTTTGAAACGAAAAAAGATGGTTTTATCAGCAGGAAATATGCTGGTAAAACCATCTGATAAATCATTACCTAGAAAGTTTGTTTAAACTAGTTTATTTCAATATCGTGATTACGTTCTTCACTGGCATCCGTCTTAGGTAACTTGATGGTCAATACACCGCCATCATAATGCGCTTCAATGTTATCACGATCAACGTTTGGCAAATAGAATGAACGATTTACGTTACTGTAACTACGTTCATGGCGAAGAACACGTCCATCATCATCTTTGTCCTCACGGTCATTTTCATGTTCAGCTTGAATGGTCAACGTATCATTGTTGTACTGCAACTTAATGCCATCTTTTTTAAAGCCAGGCAACTCGGCACTTACTTCGAAATCCTTGTCATGTTCAACCACATCGGCGCGCATTGAGCCACCGTGACGTGTCATGTCAAACATGTTGCGTGGGAAACCAGAGAAAAAGTCGTCCTGAGGGTCGTTAAAATCATCATTTCTTAAATCGTAACGCATATCAAAAGCCTTCCTTTTCAATAGTCTTAAATGGTTACTCCCATCTACACAGAATATAATAGTCAGTATTGGTCAAACTTTCAAGTGGTTTGTTCTAATTTTTGCACATTATTTTTTAGGCATCACAAAAGGCCTTCTAGCAGCGATGTCAGAAGACCTTCAGTAACATATTTTAATTTTTAGTACGTTTCATCTTCAACCAAACCACCGTTTGGCTTCAACTCATTTACACCCAATTCTTTACCCAAAACAAGTAATGCGTCTTCACGCGTCTTGATTTGATCCATATCCCAAATTGCGGAATGAATGGATGAATCATCGTAATCAAATTGTTCAAAGTAAATATATGGGTCTGAGTTACGGTCTTCTGAAGCTGCGATAATCTTAGTCGAGAAGCCATGCGCCCAATCCCGATCGTCTAATTTCGGAAAGTCCTTTACTGAAATAAAGCCCTTGTCTGCAATAATATCTAAGGCTTTCTTAACGTCGGCATCGTCATATTCAATGTTGGCATCATTATATTGTCCGTTCTCGTCTGCCATCATCAGCATCTCCTCTTTATTTATAAATCCAGCATAGCACTGTGGATTTTAAATGGTAAGCGAATCCACTCTTTTCTGCTGACCATCCTAATATCTGTCGTTCCAGCAAATAGAGACGCCGTTTCATGGGACCGGTCTCAGCCCGAAAGGCACGGTCTTCGACCTCGATTCAGAGCCGAAGCCCACATCTCTGAAGTCGTCCCGCACTCACTAAGCGGCTCCACCCCTTGCCGCTAAGTGGCGCCTTCACGAAACTCTGTCTCTATTTGCTTCCACTATGTAATAGCTGGTTTCTTCCCAACATTCAGATAAAAGAGTTTAAGTTTACAATTGTCGTTTGCCCGTTACTGATAGAAGCGTGAGGGCGTCAACATTGAAACCAAGTCGTGAAAGTAACGTTAATTCGGCGGGTTATCCGAATTTAGGTTACGGACGGTCGCAGAGACTCGGCTCTCCACGAGGCTTTGCGGCGAGGTGAACGCCCTCCGCTTTTCAGGGGGGGCTCGAACCAGTCCCCCGACGGCGTTTCAATGTTGACAACCGGAAGCGACAGCATAGCTAAATATAGAAGATAAAAAGTATTAGCACAGTGTTTAATGCTAATAATGACAACATAATCGTTACTTATTTGCGAATAAGCGCGTAAAGTGTTTTGTTCTCTATAGCTGGCGCGTTATAATTGTGGCAGACTTTTGAAACAAGAAATGGGGAATATTCCGTTGGATAGTGGTGAAATAATTAGCAACTTAGTCATTATGCTAATTACTTTTGTATTTGCTACCTTTTTCGTGGCGGCTGAATTTGCGTTGGTACAAACGCGGCCAAGTGTTCTGGAAGAAGAACAGGATAAACGCGAAAAGACATCAAAGAAGATCGATGTGGCCACCAGAATGGTCCACAACTTAAATGAATATTTATCAACAACACAGGTTGGTACCACACTGTGTGGGATTATCCTTGGTTGGATCGGTGAAGAAACCGTAACAACGATGTTGGTTGACCTGTTTGGCATCGTTAACCTCAATTTCAATACAACCTTGGCACATGCTATCGGTTCTGTTGTTGGGATTATCTTGCTGACGTACTTTGAAGTGGTTATCACCGAAATCGTACCAAAGAACATCGCGATTGACCGGCCATTCCAAGTTTTGATGTTGGTTGTTACACCTTTACGTTACTTCCACGTGGCTTTCTACCCATTCGTTTGGTTATTAAACACTTCGGCAAACGGCATCGTGAAAATGATGGGGATGAAGCCTGCTTCTGAAAGTGACGAAGCCTTCAGTCAGGCTGAAATCCTGAACTTGTCACGAAACGCCGTCTCCGGTGGTGAACTTGATCAGGAAGATTACGTGTTCATGCAGCGGGCGTTTGAAATGAACGACAAGGTTGCCCGTGACATCATGATCGACCGTACGCAGTTGGAAGTCGTCGACGTCACTGACACTGTTAAGGACGCTCTGCAGGTTTACTTAACTGAGCAATTCAGTCGCCTCCCCGTTGTCGCTGATGGTGATAAGGATAAAATCTTGGGTTACGTCTTTAACTACGATTTGATCCGTCAAAGTCAGGTTGACGATTCCATCAGTGTTGCGAAAGTGTTGCGGAACATTATCACGGTACCCGAAACCATGCCAATCCAAGATGTGCTGAAACAAATGATCAACAAGCAAACGCCAATCGTTGTGGTTGTTGATGAATATGGTGGTACTTCTGGGATCGTTACGGATAAGGATATCTACGAAGAACTGTTCGGCACTGTTCATGACGAAATCGATGATGTCTCTGACGAATATATCTTCAAGCAAGATGATGGTTCTTACCATGTCTCTGGGAAAATGACGTTATATGATTTTGAACGTTATTTTCAAACGGACATCAAGAAGTTTGAAGAGTCCGAAGTGGTTACGCTAACGGGTTACATCATTGAAGCAGATCCAGATATCAAGGCTGGTGACAGTTATCAAATTGGTGACTTCCAATTTACCGCTCTTGATTACGAAAATGCTTATATTAACTGGTTTGAAGTAATTCGCAAGCCCGTTGAAAATGATGAAACAAATAGTGATTCCGAAGCACAAGATACGAATGAAGACTAATTTTTTAAAGTAAAAGA
The DNA here is from genome assembly GCF_021654115.1 of Furfurilactobacillus milii. GTDB lineage: Bacteria > Bacillota > Bacilli > Lactobacillales > Lactobacillaceae > Furfurilactobacillus > Furfurilactobacillus milii. The sequence goes on from NZ_JAIWJF010000004.1 coordinate 117,891, forward strand.
CCAGCCAAACATCTGCAAATGACGTTTGACTGGTCTTTTAGTATCCAATTTATTTCAAAATCCGTTTCAACATGGCATCGCCAATATGTAAATCTTCGCTATGATAATGCTGTGCGCGAATTCGAACCGGATCACCACCATGATAATATTCATACATTAACTGCCGTTGACCAAAACTTTCCCCGCTAACATCCCAGCTCAGGTTAAGTAACTTAGCACGATACTCGGCCGACATTAATGTGCTACTCATCATTTCATCCAACACGTGTCCTAATTTTCCATCAAAATCACGGCCGTCCGGCACACCCATCATTGATCCTGCTCCAAGTTTCTGAATTGTTGTTAAAGCTAATTCATACATTTTCGGCAACTGAGCACGAATCGCAAGCAACGGTTGCAAGTTGGGACCAAATACACCCGCGTCATCCATTGAACCGGTTAGTTCTGAATTAACCAACGCGCCGCGAACTAATTCCAAGTTAGCCGTTAGATTGCCCAACATTTCCTGTACGTTTAAATATTTATCTACCCCAAGCCGCTGCGCTAGTTCAATAGCCAGACTCGTTACAAATTCAAGCTTAACTGAACCACGTGCCTGGTCCTGCAATGTCGTATGCTGAAATAAACCACTTTCTATAAAGAATTGATTTGATTTTTTTACATCCTGAAAAACAAATACGTCCGACCAAGGAATAAAGACATCTTCAAATATGATGTAAGCATCAATTTCGTCAAAAGCATTACTCAATGGATAGTCAAACTCACTATGCTCTGGGCGATTAAAAGGTTTTCTACAAACAATAGATAATCCATCAGAATTGATTGGTAGCCAAAAAGCCAGTGCATAATCCTCATCCCCCGGTGCTAATGTTGGTGTGTTGGTGTGTTAAAGATTAGCAGTTCGTTAGATAGCGGTGCTAAAGTATTTACCATCTTGGCGCCATTAACGTAAATACCTTCGCTAGTTACTTTACTGGCTTTCACTCCTGTAGCACCCTTTGCAACTTCATGTAGTTCTTTTGAACGATCTATCTGTGGGTTTTGCAACGCATGAGATACGAATACATCAGATTGTTTGACCCTGGCACAATAAGCATCAGCATTAGACGAAAAGTTGGTATATTTATTACTTCCCAAAAACTTTGTGTGCGCAGCAAAAGCTGGTATTCCGGAATCAATAAAATCAGGTGTCCGACCCAACATGCCATACGACTGGACTGCAATGTCTTGATATACTCGTCGTTTGGCCGTCAGATCCTGAACCGTATGCGGTGTTTTAAAGACAATGTCGTATTGTTGCCCATCTTCCGCATACATATGTGTCTCTGGATGTGTTTGTTGTAAACGATAGTAAGCATTCACATATGACAATGTTTTGATAAATACAGGTTCCTTAGACGGCAGGGCCAGCTTTTTACCGTTCAAATAGACTGACCGACCGTCATCTAAATTCGATGCTAACAACATTGAAAACTCCCCCAGTTTCAATTTTTCTGTGTTCAAGCACATGTTTCACACTATTTGTTTCTTGGACGATAATTCAGCCCTGCCAACTGACCGGCATCCCCCTCAACAGCGGTTTCCGTCTGCCGACCTGCTATCAAAGGCTAGTAGCGAGGTGCAGGATTGCAGATTTCATTGCTCCTGAACCTCCGCCAAGTCTGACGCTGTGATACCAAACATCTTCATCAAAAACTTTGGCACGCCATCTTCGTCGACCGGAACAGTTGTTGTCGCCGCTTGATCAATCACTGCCTGTGGAGAATCAGCCATCGCAACGCTGGTCTGTGCCTCGCTGAACATTGGCGCATCATTGAGTCCGTTACCGAACACAATAGTATGCGCGGCATCGATATGTAGCTGTTGTTGTACTGACCTAAGCGCAGTTGCCTTACTGACACCCTTGGGAATTAACTCGATGTTCCACGGATTTGATGCTGACAATGAGAATAAACCAGTCTCGTCAAACGCTTGACGCGCTAACGCTAACTTGTCGCCGTCGTGTGACACTGCCAAGCCATTTGTAATCGTATCTGCGATCATTTTTACATCGACGCTATCTTTCAAGTAAATCGTACCAGTGTCAACGCCGCGTCGTAAGAATCGCATATGCTCAATCGCCTCGTGTTCAGTGGACGTGTGAAAAGTATCCTTCAAGTTGAACAAACGGAGTGTTAGTCCGTAGCGCTCACAAATTTCATACGCAGCAATGGCCGCATCCGTGCCAAGCAGCGTTTGATGAATCTGCTCACCTTGAGCAATCACCGCCCCATTGGAACAGATGATGTTCATGTCAGGACTTAATTGATTGCCAATTGACCGTGCCAACGCAAGCAATCGTCCACTAGCAATATATGTTTCGTGACCCTCCGCTCGAAGTTTGGCAAACACTGCTTTCGTCAAGGGTGACACAATTTGGCTCTTCGGAATTAACGTGCCATCAATATCTGTAACAATTAAATAATGTGTCATTAACAATTCCTCCGTTAACACCATTTTACGCCTGTCCATGATGCGTCTGGAAGCTAGATTGCGAATCGTCAAGACTGGTTTCAAAAAAATCCTTGCTGTACACTCAACTTAAATCAAAAACGAGGAGTTCATATGCATGACGCCATTAAACATTCGCTACATATCTATTGAAGGAAACACCCGCAGTTTCGTCAGTCACCTTGCTGAATATGCTGACAAACAACATGAAGAAAATGCTGACAAACCCACACTTAAGGTTGAAGAAATCTCCGAACAATCAGATTTTATCGATGAAACAGAGCCCTACTTTGCGTTTGTCCCAACCTATCTAGACGGTGGCAATGGCATCGACAATGGCGTTAAAGAGCTAATGACAAATGTCCTTGGTGAATACATTGCCTATCATGATAACCGCAAACAATGTTTAGGCGTGATTGGTTCCGGTAACCGCAATTTCAACGAACAGTATTGTTTAACAGCCCGTCGCTATGCCGACAAATATGGCTTCCCATTTTTAGCTGACTACGAGTTGCGTGGAACGACCCGCGACGTCACCCGTATTTATGATTTAATCGTTAAAACAGCTATTCAAGCAGCCAAATAAAAATATCCTGAACAATGTGCACGTTCGCAAGTGCCGCACTGTTCAGGATATTTTTCATTTAAGAGGTAATTATTTCGATGTTTTAGCCTGTTGTTTAACACGTTCTGAGTGCGCACGCCAATAAACGGCAACCAACGCAATCATCTGCACGCCACCAACCGCCATGAATAAAACGGGGAATGTGGCATAATCTAGCATAAAGCCACCAAATAGTGGACCCAATGCACGGCCAAACGCAATCGCCATGTTGGCAAAGCCCTGATAGCGGCCGGCTTCACTAGCAGGCGCTTTAACTGCGATCCAAGCCGGCAAGGCCGGATGGCCAATCATTTCACCAAACGTAAGCACGATCATAGTGATCACAAACATTGCATAGGTGCGCGCAAAAATCAGCATAAAGAACGACGCTGCAAACAACGTGATCCCAACAACAATGACGTTTTCAATCTTAAAACGCTCACTCCAGCGCGTAATTACTGGCTGTAACAACACGATAATGACACCGTTCAAAGTCCACAACAGGCTATAATTCAGCACAGGAATGCCTAAATTGGTCATGTGAACCGAAATCACACTTTCCCATTGTGAGTACGCCAGGTTAATCGCCAGCAATAACACTAAAATCAACGTGATCAAAACAGTTGGCCGTGATCGCTTTCGTGTGACACTGGTCTTAGCATTCTTAGATTGTGCCGTTGACCTGTTCGTTTGTGTTTGCGGCTTAACATTAAAGTGTAAGGCTACGACGAGCGTCAGGGCTGCGTAACAAACGGCCGCAATAATAAAAACCGTCGTAATACCAAATTTAATGGCATAGCCGACAATCAAGGTCCCAATCACGACCCCGATATTCATCGACACGTAAAGCATGTTAAACACATGCCGTGTCGAGGTAGATTTCACCCATGTTGCCAGTGAATTCAAAATGGTCATGTTGACGCCGTCGCCAAACCCGACAACTAGCAACAAAATGCCATATACCGGCCAACCATGCCAGAATATCAAGGCGACTACAGCTAGGGTAGCCAAAGCTGCTGACAGTACCCCCGTCTGATATGGTTTCCAGTGATCGAATAAATAACCGCCGACCGAATCACCGACGATCATCATCAAGGACATCCCCAATAACACCAGTCCTGATAAAGTAAGTGATTCATGAAGATAATTATGTAGATAAATCGTCGTCAGTGGCCATAAGAAACTCGCCCCGCTGTTATTCAACATGGATGCTACAAACAACCAGCTAAATTTAACTTCTGAACGTTGGGATGACAGAAAAATCCACTCCTTTGAGTTCGTTTGTCCTACTTATCTCATTCTATCACGACGCCGAGATTAGGTCGCCTATAGACGGTTAATTGATATTTATTCACAAGAATATTTATGAAAGTTACTTACTTAAAATTCGTATATCGCCTTTTTGTAAAGTTCGTTTCGTTTACGTTTAAATTAAAAACATGTAAAAAAATTACAAATGCTCATTTATTCACTTTAAATTCAACCGTTTGCCTGCTATGATGTAAACGTAAACAAAAAAGGACACATAAAGGAGATTGCTTCATGAAAGCTGCTGTTGTTAGAGAACCAGTCGACGGATTTGTTGACGTTAAAGATGTTACATTACGTGATTTAAAACCTGGTGAAGCTTTAGTAGATGTTGAATACTGTGGCCTTTGTCACACCGACCTTCACGTCGCTGCCGGTGACTTTGGTGAAAAGCCTGGCCGGATTATCGGTCATGAAGGTGTTGGGATCGTTTCTAAGGTTGCTGATGGCGTTGATGCCGTTAAAGTTGGCGACCGTGTCTCCATCGCTTGGTTCTTCAAGGGCTGTGGCCACTGTGAATATTGTCTGACTGGCCGTGAAACACTTTGCCGTCAGGTTCAAAATTCTGGTTTCACTGTTGACGGTGCGATGGCTGAACAAGTTATCGTTGACGCTAACTACGCTGTTAAGGTTCCGGATGGCTTGGACCCTGTTGAAGCAACTTCCTTAACTTGTGCCGGTGTTACAATGTACAAAGCAATCAAAGTTGCTGACGTAAAGCCTGGCCAATGGGTATCCGTTGTCGGTGCCGGTGGTTTAGGTAACTTGGCTATCCAATACGCTAAACACGTATTTGGTGCCCATGTTGTTGCCGTTGATGGTAACCCTGACAAATTGCAAGCTGCTAAAGAAGCCGGTGCTGACTTGCTAATCAACCGTCACGATGGTGATGTTGACAAGCAAATCCAAGAAAAGGTTGGCGGTGTTCACGCTGCTTTGGTTACTGCTGTTACTACTGCAGCCTTTGACCAAGCCGTTGACTCACTCCGCCCCGATGGTAAATTAGTTGCCGTTGCCTTACCACAAGGTGACATGCAATTGAACATTGCTAAGACGGTTCTTGATGGTATCGTCGTTGCTGGTTCATTGGTTGGTACTCGCCAAGACTTAGCCGAAACATTCCAGTTCGGTGCTGAAGGTTTAGTTCACCCAATCGTTAAGACTCGTAAATTATCAGAAATTAACGACATGATCCAAGAATTAATGGACAACAAGGTTGTTGGTCGTAACGTCGTTGACTTCGTTCATAACAAGTAAAAGATTAAACCAGTGCGGACAAACCCGTATTGAAATTGAGCACTAACGGAATAAGAACGATTAGCCGCACTTTGGCTGATGGTTCTTATTTTGTTAGGCGGAGATTTCAGGGTTTGGTAGCACGACGATGACCAGTGCGGACAAACCCGTTCTGAAATTGAGCATTAATAGAAAATCGGTTGTTGGCGCATTTTGCCAATGATCGATTTTTGATTAGGCGCAGTTTTCTGCGGTGGCGAACACGACGATGCTAAACCAGCGCGGACAAATCGCATTCAGGAAACACAAACAAGATTTAAAAAAATCGTACACATCCTTCCTGACAGACAATATAGGAATGTCCCCTTTCCAATAAGTGTATTAGTCCAAATTATCTTTTATGTACATAAAACTGGGGCTTGAATTATACTACGTCTAAACTATCTAAAGGGGGTCTATTTTATGGCAGTAAATATCTCTGCAGCTAGTGTCAGCGATTTTCGAAAAAACTTTAAATCATACGCCGATGACGTTAGCGACCTTAACGAATCGCTGATTATAACGCGCCCTAAGCAAAAAAATGTCGTTTTAATCAGCGAACAAGAATACAATTCCCTAAAAGAAACAAACTATTTATTAGCAACAGCTGCTAATCGAAAAGCGCTTCAAACCTCTCTAAATCAGATCGATCGCGGTCAAGGTCACATTCTGACACCTGAGGAATGGGAGAACCTGAAAGATGATTAAGTTCAATATTGTTTTCTCCCCAATAGCTTGGAATGAATACGGCGCATTGACAAAGAAAATCAAATTGTCTATAGCGTGACCGGTACGGCCATAACCATCTTCCAGCTTAAATATCATTACTGATTGCTTAAAATTAACCTATCTTTGCAAAAAAGTGTTCCACCTCTGTCTCAGACTTCTTGATAAAAATAGCAATCAGCATTTCCAGCAGCCATTAACGCTGACAAACTGTTATCAGAATCAGGCGTCACTTACACAACGCGCCATGAACCTTACGTCGGTGTTTCCGGGTCGCGCCAAAGCATCGCTGATGTCGTGTTGAAAATTGTTGCCGATCGCACCTTTGCGACAAATGACAGCATTGGAATTGCTGATCCAGCCACTCAAGGTGAAAATCGGCCTGTTTATTAAAATAAAAATCAAATGAAAATACGGATTGGTTAGCTCTCAAAACGAGGCTACCCAATCCGTATTTTTGTATTCACACTCTATATTAATGCGTTGCTACATACTCATCTAATTCTTTCAGGTAAAGTGCCTTTTGTTCTTTGCTAATCCATGAGCTTTCAAACGAATTCTTAGCCAATTGAACGACCTGTTCCTTCGTTAAATCAAACTTGCTGGCAATTGCATAATAGTTATCAGCAATATACCCACCAAAATAAGCAGGATCATCTGAGTGAATCGAAACTTTGACGCCCTTTGCCAGTAACTCGAGTACTTCTTTACCCTTCATTTCAGGGGAAATAAAGGCATTGGACAGTGGACAAGAAGTAAGCCCAATCTGATTTTTACTAACAAAATCTACGAGGTCGGGATCTTCGACGATATTCGTGCCGTGGTCTAAACGCTCAACACCAATAATCTCTAACGCCTGTCGAATATGCTCGATAGAATCTTTTTGATCAATATCCGCGTGAGCAGTTAAATGCAGACCAGCGGCAGCAGCATCAGCGAACTGACGAGCAAACTTAAGAGGTGGATTGTTGTGTTCGTCAGAATCCAATCCGACACCCACCAGCTGATCCTTGTATGGCAATGCTTCAACCAAAGTCTGTCGAGCAGACTCACTAGTAAAGTCACGTAGGAAACACATGATCAATGCTGCATCAATATTCAGCGCTCGAGCATCAACGATTGCGCGATGCAGTCCGTGAAGCACTGTTTCAAACGCAATTCCACGACTTGTATGCGCCTGTGGGTCGAAGAACATTTCCACATGCCGAACGTTATTAGTGGCAGCTCGTTCCAAATATGCAAAAGCTAGGTCATAGAAGTCCTGTTCTTTTTGTAAAACATCCATCGCTGGATAATACACGGCCAAAAACGAGGCCAAATCGTCATAATCATACGTTTTTTGAACTTCTTCCACGGTCTGTTGACCGATATCGATATGATTTCTTTGTGCCAATTTTAACTTCAAATCTGGTTCCAGTGTTCCTTCAATATGTACATGTAGTTCCGCTTTGGGTAAACCACTAGTAAATTCACGGGTAATTGGCATTGCTTGAAATCCTCCTAATATTGTTCGTGTATTGTGATCAAAAACATCATATCACATTTTTTAAATGTGTAAATACAGTAAAACACGAAATATGATATTGATTTAGTTTGTGATGTATGGAATACTTTTGTCACATTCAAAATACATTAGAATAATTTGAAGGAGTATATCCCCATGCTAGGATTAAGCAATCAGCACAGTCTCGTTGGGTCGACATTTCTAGAGCGTACATTTCATCTTTCGGAGCAAGGTACAACAATTCGGCGTGAGTTATTGGCAGGTCTTACGACTTTTGTATCAATGGCCTATATTCTATTTGTTAACCCAACTATTCTCGGTGCTTCTGGAATGGATAAAGGGGCCGTTTTCACTGCAACTGCCTTATCTGCTATTATCGGCTGCTTACTAATGGCTTTTTTAGCGAATTATCCTATCGCTATCGCACCCGGACTAGGCGATAATGCATTTTTCACCTACTCTGTTGTTCTCGGAATGGGCATTTCTTGGGAAAAAGCAATGACTGGTGTCGTGGTGGCAGCTATTTTATTTACCATTCTGTCGTTTCTGAAAATTCGTGAGATTGTTATTGATGCCATTCCCCGTGACCTAAAGTTAGCGATGGCTGCTGGGATTGGTATTTTTATTGCTTTCGTTGGTCTGCAAGGCGGCGGTCTCGTAGTTGCAAATAAATCCTCACTTGTAGCCATTGGGGCACTCAATGTGTCGACAACATGGCTCACAATTTTCGGTATTCTCGTTATTGGTATGTTGATGGCACGTAAAATTCCTGGTGCAATCTTCATCGGTCTAGTATCAACTACCGTCGTTGGCCTGATAACAGGACTAATCAAGGCACCTTCAAAAATCATCTCATTGGCACCAAGCCTTGGCCCCACGTTTGGTGCCGGTCTTAAACATTTCCCATCCCTAGTTGATCCACAAATGTGGGCAGTTGTTCTGATTTTCTTGCTCGTTGCTTTCTTTGATACGGCTGGAACTTTAATTGGCCTCGCACAACAGGCTGGCATTATGAAAAACAATAAAATGCCGCGAATTGGTCGCGCGCTTATGGCCGACTCGCTCTCAATGCTAGCGGGGTCTGTAATGGGCACGACACCGACCTCTGCTTACGTTGAATCATCAGCTGGCATCGCCGTCGGTGGTCGAACAGGATTAACAGCTTTAACTACCGGATTATTATTCGTATTGAGTATGTTGTTTTCACCACTGCTGACTGTTGTCACCAGTCAAGTAACCGCACCTGCATTAATTATTGTCGGTGTTTTAATGGTCTCCGCATTACGTGACATTCAGTGGCAACGGTTTGAAATTGCACTGCCTGCTTTCTTAGTCGTTATTGGGATGCCACTTACTTACAATATTTCTTACGGAATCGCGTTTGGTTTTTTGACTTATCCAATCATGATGACTGTTGCTGGCAAACGAAAAGAAGTGAATGGCATCATGTGGGCATTATTATTTATTTTCGTCATACTACTGTATGTCCTCAATTTAATGCCAAAGTCCTAAACAGAATTTGAACAGACTTTTGAAACTCACAATCCTAAACAAAGAAAGTGAAGGTAATCTAAAGTGACTACTGTTAAAGAATTAAGCGAGTATATTGATGCCGGCGTAGCTAAGACGCCGGCTAGCATGGTTATTGAACATGGCACCTTGGTCAACGTCAATACTGGCGAATACTACCAAACTGATGTCGCTATCTATAAAGAACGCATTGTCGCCGTAGATACAGATATTTCTGATTACATTGATGAGAATACGAAACACATCGATGCAACCGGTAAGTATCTGGTACCAGGTTTGATTGACGGCCATATTCATGTGGAATGTAGCAAACTGAGTATGACCCGTTTTGCGGAAGCGGTTGTTCCTCATGGCACTACTAGCATTATTTCAGGTCTGGATGAGTATATTTCAGTACTGGGACTTAATGACCTGCAGGAAATCTTCGATGAAATTAAACCCTTACCACTCAAACTATTTTGGGGACTACCTTACAAAACGCCTTATACCATTCCCAAATCCACTATTGCCTACAATGTGTCAGCTGCTGATCATGAAAAATATCAGGCCTTGGATCAATGCTACGGAGTCTGGGAAACCGTTCGTGAGGCCGTGCAAATAAAGGATTCGGATACACTTCAAGCAATCAGTTCGGCACAACAATATCACAAGCCAATTTTTGGATGCTCTCCAATGACCCGTGGTAAAGAGCTAAACCAATTTCTTATGAGCGGTGTCACCATTGATCATGAAAGCTATAGCCATGCAGAATTTTTGGAAAAAGCGCGGAAGGGCGTTCATGTTGTTATTCGAGAATCTTCCGTAACTAAATTTCTCGCTGAGAATATTCGAGCAATCACTGAAGGTGCGGCCGGCGTTGCACGTCATACCAGCTTTTGTACGGACGACGTTAATGCTAGCGATATTTTAAATCACGGACATCTAGATCACATGATTCGACTAGCAATCAAGGCCGGCCTTTCCCCGATGACGGCAATTCAAATGGCCACTTTAAATAGTGCGGAAGCATACCACATTGATAATCAGGTCGGTTCAATTGCTCCTGGTAAAGATGCAGATATTCTTTTAGTTGATCAGCCTGACCAATTTAATATCGAAACTGTCATTAGCAAGGGACAGCTCGTTTATGACACTCAGAAAACTGTCTTTCCCTTTGTTCCCCCAGTGCGCACCCCAAAGATTCTAAACACTGTCAAACATGTTGAAATGACCGCCAGTGAATTTGATTATCATGCTGACATTTCGGATGGTCCCGTCACAGTCCGTACCATTCACAGTGTTGGCCCATTTGTCAGAAAACAAAAAGATATCGAATTGACGGCTCATAATGGCATCATTTTGCCAAGCATAGAAAAAGATGCCGTTTCTGTATCTGTCATTGAACGCTATGGTATTAACCAAAATCATGCTCACGGTTTCATTTCAGGTTGGTCAATCAAGCATGGTGCGATTGCGACAACAAGTGCTCCTGACGATAATAATATGGTTGTGGCAGGCGTTAATACAGCAGATATGGCGTTAGCCGCAAATACATTGCTAAAATGTGGTGGCGGTCAAGTAGTTGTTATGGATGGTAAGATTTTATCACTGCTGAAATTGCCAATTGCTGGCATTACAACTGACCTAACACCTGTCGAATTAGCTACCATGGAAAATGAACTCAAACAGAAATCAATTTTACTTGGCTGCCAGTTACCGGATCCGCTATTCTATTTATCCTTCTTGCCGATTACGGCAATTCCCGACTTGGCAATTACAGACGGTGGGAACGTCGACTATACAAAATTAACTTACTTTGACCCCGTCGTTGGCCATTAATTATCCTGATAAAACATAAAGAAAAAGAATGAAATCTTTTAACCGATTTCATTCTTTTTTCTTTATTAACTAACTTATGTGATAATAATTTAATCACATAATTCCCTCTGTTATCATCATGCGCCCATTAGGTGCTACCCAGTTTCACCAAATCATGCGACACTTTGCTCATTAAGAAAGGAGCGACTTATGGAATTAGCCACTGCATTAAAAGCTGCTCGCCAACAAGCCAATTTATCACAGCAGGCCGTTGCCGATGAGCTTCATATTTCACGCCAATCCATTTCGAAATGGGAAACTGGCAAAACGTTGCCGGATATCGAAAATCTAATTCGGTTAAGTACGCTTTTCGATTTGTCTTTGGACGATTTAATTAAGGGAGATACCACTATGATGACAAAGATTTCGCATGACTCTAAAGTGTTCACAATATTAAAAATCGTGTTAGCAACGCTTGTCCTGACCATTGTGTTTGCGTTAACGATTGCTTTCACACTTGTCCAGCTAGTCCCAGGCACCGTTCACCCAATTCTAGTGTATGTGCCGATTTTGTTCAGCCTAATCGTACCGGTTGGTGCGCTCTTGTACATGCTCATCAACATTCGTAAACAGCCTAGTCGTGGAATGAAAATAGCACTTGTTCTAGCTCTAGCAGGTGTACTCTGCGTATTTACTTTGCGGATTCTGGCTACCTTTTTTCAATTACCATATTTAACAGACGTCATTTAATTTTTGCTGAACCTTCGTTTGATAATCTGGTCTATAATGACCGTAATTGAAACTAACATCGTAATCGTTATCAAACGAAGGAGACGCTTGCTTATGAAAAAATTGCTATTCATCCTCAGTTTAAGTTTTAACGTTTTATTGGCCTTTCAAATGAACTTAGCGCACCAACGGCTTGAAGCATTCCGGCAACAACAGGCCGAGACTGACAGACGAAACGGATTGTCAAACTCGCAAACAAAGGATGGCGAGTAACATGCACGTTTCAGACGATATGCTTCGACCTGAATTACAGCGATTTGGTCGCATTGCCCGTCGAGCTGTGCCTTATTTGACGCCGACTAAAATCCACGTTATCAATGCCCTTGCAGGTGCACAGCGCGGCATTGGTCGCAAATCACTCAATTATGAACAGCACTTTATCGATCGGCCAGATGGTAGCCAACTACGACTCTGTGTGTATACATCGTTGAATCGACCACACAATGTACCCGGTATCCTCTATTTGCATGGCGGTGGTTACGTTATGGAGCGGCCCGAAACAGAGGCGTTTGCCATTCAACGTTTTATCAATGCTACAAACGCAGTCGTTGTTGCACCGGATTATCGCTTGGCAAGTGAAGCACCTTATCCGGCCGCTCTAAATGATGCCTACCTTGCCTTAAAATGGCTTCAACAGCATGGTGCTGAGTATGGCATGCGTGACGATCAAATTATGGTAGCTGGGGCCAGCGCCGGTGGCGGCCTGACTGCCGCGTTGACATTGTATAACCGCGATCATGGTGATGTTGGTATTGCTTTTCAAGTGCCACTGTACCCCATGCTTGATGACCGCATGTTGACGGAGTCGTCGCAAAACAACGATGCGCCCGTTTGGAATACATTGTCTAACAAACTGGCCTGGCAAATGTACTTGGCCAATCAGTTTGCGCCAAACGAAGTCCCAATCTATGCCGCGCCCAGTCGAGCAACTGATTTTCACGATTTGCCCGCTACGTGCACGTTCATCGGCGATGTTGAACCATTTTATGATGAGACAATGCAGTACATGCAGAAACTTAAGGAGAGCGGTGTCCCAACCTTTAGTAAGGTCATGAAAGGTTGCTTCCACGGTTTTGATATGGTTTGTCCAAACTCAGCAGCGGCCCAAGAAGCGGTTCATTTCTTAACTGAAACATTGCAATACGCCACAACCCACTTCTTTCAAAAACAACCTGAATAAAAAACGAGTAAACCTCGTGCAATGACTGTCGTTTCGAACAGCATTGCACGAGGTTTACTCGTTTAATGACGATTTAATTTATTACGCTGGTTCATTCATTGGCGCTTCATCAATAACAGGCGCGTTTTGAACCCAGTCATGCGGACGACAATTAACAATCCAGTTCACACCATATTCATCAGTGAACTCGCCGCGTTTGCCACCAAAATAAGCGTTCGTATACGGTTCAGTCACACGTACTCGACCAGAGTTGGCCACGTGTTCGAAGAACTTTTGAGCCTTAACAACGTCTGCGTTATCATCTGCGTTAAATTCCAGTAAAATCGCAATGTTTGTCGCATGTTGTGGCTGGTTCATGAAGTCGTCGGCACATAAGATTTCTGAGCCCATGACTTCAAAGCCACCATGCATCGTTGAGTTATTTAAATCAGTATCAATTAAATCTAAATCCCGCGCTGCGTTCTTTGTTACCGGAATGCGGAATAGATGGTCTGCGCCAAAAACTTCATGGTAATAGGCCATCGCTTCTTTAGCGTTGGGGAAGTGGATATATGGATGTAGTGAAGATGCGATAATCGGTCCCCCATTTCAAATGTAAGGACAGTATAGTGAACAATTCCGCCGCTGTCAATTTGACAAAACGATTATTTATGTTACACACCAAGGTCAACAACATTAAATAAGTATGCTAAAGTGAATATATAAAACACGTCATAAATGTTGATTTATCAAGTGATAACAACGATTCATACCATTTTTACATAGATTTTAAGTCACGAAACCTAGGGGACGATTTGATGAAGGTACTTGGTATCTTGGGCGCACATAAACAGCATGGTGTGACCGCCAAGTTGCTCGCCACAACTTTGGCCGCGGTACCCGATTCTACTGAAACGGAAACAATTTATTTGGAGGACTATGATATTCATCCAGATATTAAGGGCCAATCCAATCCCGTTCTGGATGAGCTCACTGAGAAATTGCTAGCCAGTGACGTCTGGGTGTTTGCTGCACCAACATTTTGGGGCGGTCTTTCTGGTGTGACAAAAAACTTTTTGGACTGTTTACGTTGGCGTTTGGTACGCATCGATCATGTCGATGATGCTCACCCTGCCCGCTTCAAGAACAAACATTATCTATCCATTACAGACTGTTACATTAGTCCCATTAACAACTTCTTCACAGGCATTACTGATGAAACGTTCAAACAGATTGATCGCGTCATGTCTGCCGCCGGTGTGATTAAAATTCATGAAATCGTCTGCCCTAATACGTTTAAAAATGGCGACCACATCCCCGAAAGCAAACTTCAACTCTGCCACAAATGGGGCGCCCGTCTACCACAAAAATCGAAACGAGATGATAATACAATGAAGCGCTACGTTGAACTTTTCTGCATGATTGCCGTGATGTCCTTAATTACGATGGGCATTCAACGTGCTCTCAGCGGTGTCATGACGCAAACTAACTTCTGGATCAACTGGGTGACGTTTGTCGTTATTTTCTTCGTTTTGCTGGCCATCATTCTCCACACGGTGACTTTTTTGGTTCACCGCCGACGGTAAAAATTGCAGGTATTTTTATAAACGTTCAGTTAGAGCGTTGTCTTCAATAATTTGGAGACAACGCCCTAACTGAACGTTTTTTTACTATTTATGAAAATTAGTGTTCTCAAAATATTGCCCACATTCTGAACCGCAATCGCCTGAATCCGCGGATACATTCTCACATTAATTCATCAGGCAATTAAAATTGATAGGGCAAATTAACACAGGTGTCTCATTCTTGTGTACAGCGTTCGACAAGGATGATATACTGTGTCGATTGTATGAGTAATTACTCAAAAAAAGTCCGTTTATCGGCGGATTACATACTAAAATCACAGCCTGAATTATCTTTAAAAAATTAGACAACGGCACAACTCAAGGAGGCCTTAACATGCTCGCCAACCTGGCGGCACCACAAAAAAGTGCGGTGCCAATGGTGTTTGAACGCCATGAACAAAAATACGTCATGGATCAGTCCACCTATCAACAACTTCTTAAAAAATTAGGCGATCAAATTCGCATGGATCAATATGGTAAACAGACGATTTCATCTCTGTATTACGATACCGAAGATTACATGTTTGCTCGCCGACAGCTCGACAACAGTAAGTATCGTGAGAAATTACGTTTGCGTGCTTATGGCGACCCAGTCGATCATCATCAACCGGCCTTTGTGGAATTAAAGAAAAAGGTCAACGGCATCACTTACAAACGGCGCGTTACCCTGCCTTATAACCAGGCTCACCGTTATCTTGCCAGTCGCAGCGGTAGCATCAGTCGCAATGACGATATGAACGCACGCGAAATTGACCGTTTTACGCACTCCCATGAATTATCACGACAAACAGCAGTCATTTATGAACGCACAGCGTACAGTACGGTCGACGGTTTGCGACTGACGTTTGATGAAAATATTCGCTGGCGCTCTCGTAATGTCAATCTGATTAACCACAATCAGGGCATCCCTTTACTGGCCTCAGGCATGGTCGTCATGGAAATTAAATTACCACGTGCGCTGCCCTTTGAATGGAGTCAATTATTCGCCTCCCTTAAACTTTACCCACAACCATTTTCAAAATACGGCCTGATCTATAAATACGGCATTCAGGGAGGGCAACAATGCTTATCAGTTATTTAGGACCCAAACACCACCTCGTGACGTTTGAACAGATTTTCATCACGACATTAGTTACATTGATACTTGGTCTTATCGTCGCCTTTGTTTATATGTACCGGAATCACTATTCCAAACACTTTATTTTCTCGATTGCGTTACTGCCAATCCTAGTCCAATCCATTATCATGATTGTTCACGGAAATCTGGGCGCCGGGATTACTGTGGCTGGGGCCTTCAGCCTGGTTCGTTTCCGATCGGCACCGGGTAACGCTCGGGAAATGGTCACCATCTTCTTTGCCATGACAATTGGTTTGGCAACAGGCCGTGGTTACCTGCTTTATGCGACTTTCTTCACCATTGTCGTCAGTTTAGCAATGCTACTGTACACGATGCTCGACTTTGGCGCCAGCAATCAAAACGAGCGGTTAATGAAAATCACCGTGCCGGAAAATCTTGACTATGAGCATGAATTTGATGCCATCTTTGATCGGTATGCAAAAGAAGTCACCCTCGATAATGTTCGAACGACTAATTTGGGGAGTCTGTTTGAACTACAATATCGACTCGTGCTTAAAAAACCGGATCAACAAAAAGCTTTTATCGACGCCTTACGGGAACGCAACGGCAATCTTGAGATTTCCATGCGAACAGACGTCACCAGTAACAATTCGCTTTAACATTTAGGTTAGGAACCACCGTTTCAAGAGGAAGTACCAAGGAGAACAGATATGAAAAAAGCACTATCACGGGACTACATTGTCACGGAGGCCTACCACGTTGCTGAACAGGACAGCCTCCAAAAGCTATCTCTACGCGGTATGGCCCGCCATCTGGGAGTGCAACCACAAACGTTATACCATTACTTTCCAAGTCTGGATGATTTAAAGGCGGGCGTTGCTGATTATGGTCGTCAACTCGTTGAACATGAGCTCTACACTAAGCTCGTCCCTGTTTCTGGCAAGGATGCACTTAAGGTTTTCGCCATCACGCTATTTTCGTTTGCCCAGGATCATCCATCCTTCCAGGAAATGTTGACGACAGAACATCACGGCTTTCGTTCACCACTCAAACTCGAAGACGCACCAGCTGGCGCAATCGTAAATATTCTGCGCGATATTTTGACACCAATGGTTGCTGACGAGCAGGAACGTGAGCGAATGATGCGGTTCTTTTTGAGTACGCTGTTTGGATACGCCAAACTGTCATTTAACGGTTTCTTCCCACAAAGTGTTAACGCAGAAGCAGACCTGAGTGACCTTATTGATATGGTCACTCAAGTCATCCCCAATGGATCGAAATAAATCACGGAGGGTCTTGAACCATGTCTAAAAAACGCCGCCCACGCGTGGCGCTCATCAGTTTAGTTGGCCTCATTCTAGTCTTGCTGGTGGGTACGTTTACGTGGCTTCATTTTAATTCCACGCGTCAGCTACCGCTGGGTTCGCGACAAAAGGTTGAACGATTGCCGCGTGTCAAAATCAAGGGTGCTGTTTCACAAACGGTCGATAAGAACCCTACCGTCCGTTTTTCGTTTAAAGATCGTAAAACGGGGGTTCAAGAAGACGGCTATGCCACCATGAAGTGGCAGGGTCAAAGTTCGCGCCGCTATCCGCAGAAAAACTGGAAAATTAAGTTTTATAAAGATAAGTCACTGAAACACAAACTAAAGTGGCGGGCCGCACCGGGGTGGAAAAAGCACAGCAGCTATGTATTAAAGGCCAACTATATTGACGCCACTCAATCGCGTAACGTCGTTAACTCACAGTTATGGTCAGACATGGTTGCCACCCGTTCTGGTGCTCCAAAACAGTTAGCTGGCTCACAAAATAACGGTGCCATCAGTGGCTTCCCTATTGAAATGAAAGTTAACGGTGACCGCTGGGGCCTCTATACACTTAACACGCCTAAAGATGCCAAGCTGTGGGGGCTAGATAAACACGACCCTACCAACATCGCCATCAGCAGTAATGAGTGGGATAAAGCCGATATGTTTTGGTCCGACAAGGTTCGTTACAATGCGACCGGTTGGACCCCTGATGTACCTGATTCGTTAACTCGTCAACAAAAGCAAGACTTTGAACGGTTGGTTCACTTCGTTAATACCAGCGATATGCAAACGTTTAGACAACATGCTCCTGAATATTTGGACGTTAATTCCGTCATTGATATGTATTTGTTTGCCAACCTTATTCACGATCAGGACGGCCTTGGACGCAACCTTGAACTGCTCACTTATAACGGTCAAATCTGGCACGCCACCATGTACGATCTCGATTCCACTTGGGGGCTGTATGAAAATGGCCGCCACATTTATCCGTCGGGTGAATCTGTATCCCATAACTATCCGAACCACGGCGATCTCAAAACGGCAGAAGGTAATCGCCTGCTACAACAAGTTGCCCAAGCCTATCCGGAACGCGTTCAGTCGCGTTGGCGTCAACTCCGTAAATCCACACTGACACCAACTAAGGTTAATAATGAATTCACAACATTCATGACCACAGTTGGTGATCCTAATTATCAGGATAACTTCCAACGTAACCCTGGAATTCCATCCAAAAAAATTACGAGTTTGATGCAAATTCGCAATTCAGTAAATCGTCAGTTTAAGGACTGCGACGCACTTTTCAACGACTATACGAGTAACGTCAAACGACTGAACTTCAATTACGTCGCGCCAACGCCGACTGAATCCGAAAAAGCCAGTTCTCGCGCAAAGGCCAGTTCAGCTAAGGCTCAGTCCGAAAACAGCCGTAATGACGATAGTAGTGATGTCAAACTCCCATAGCTAACTCTGCCTGCCTAAGGTGTAAACTATTGTTGAATGAAGTGCTGATTAGTTCACTATTTATCAGCACTGTTAAACATGCGGAGGAAGACACAATTATGCAGTATGAAGGCGCACAATTGGCACATTATGTGGACCGACCAAGTCGTTTTACGTGCCGAGTTGAACGAAACGGCGAAACCATTGAAACTCACTTAAAAAATACGGGTCGTGGTGCAGATCTGCTAATTCCCGGCGCAACTGTTTCAATCGTGCCAGCTAAGAATCCTGAACGTAAAACACACTGGGACATGGTCTCTGTCATCAAACGCACTGACCATGGTGACTTCTGGGTCAACATTGATAGTGCCATGCCAAATAAGGTAACTAAGGAAGCGGTAGACGCTGGTCTACTCACCTTTCCTGACTTACCTGGCACAATTACAGAATTCCGTCCTGAAGTGACGTTTGGCGATTCCCGTGTCGACTTCAAAGGTAAGACGAGCAACGGACAAGAGTTCTTTGTCGAGACTAAGGGGGCAACGTTAGAAAGCCACGGAATCGTCGGCTTTCCGGACGCACCAACGATTCGGGCAGTGAAACACGTTTATAATCTTGAACATGCGATTGATGAGGGCTACATGGCCTATCTTTTCTTCGTCATCCAAATTGATAATATCGACGTGCTCACCCTCAATCATCACATGGCGCCCAAACTTACAGCTGCTATTAAGGCGGCTGTTCCGCACGGGGTTAAAATTGCCGCCTACTGTTCAAAAGTCGACGAAAATGGCATGACATTGCACCGGCCGGCTGAGTTTCGGATTGATGAACCATTTATTGATCCGCAGGTGGAGATGGGATTAATTAAATAGACTGTACAAAAATAACGCGTTCACAAATTAGAGTGAGCGCGTTATTTTGAGGTTTCAAAGCAACTTCATATTCACGAATTTTCTGATGTCTTTGAATCAAGCTTTTTAATTAACGCGAATTTTCTGTCACCAAACATCACGACACTAATTCCAACGATGCATAACGCCACAAACATTACGATATTTGCTGTCCAGTTGATTTCAGAATCCGGTCCATTTTCAATACCATTGGCCAATGTTGCGAAAAAATCCCACGAAAAATGAAACAACATCGAATTTAACAAATTACCAGATTTTATATATATTGCACCTAAAATCACACCGAGCCCGACTGTTTGAAGAACTTGAGCCAAGGTACTATCGAGAGACTGCACATGTAAATTACCCATGTGGTAAAGTCCAAACAGAAGGCTACTAATGCCCAGCGCCCAGATTGCACGAAAGCGCGTTGTTCCGGACATTTGTTGGCCAATGTATGTCAACACAAGTCCACGCCAGATAAACTCCTCGGGAATCGCCGCAATCAATCCAACCGTCAGTGCTTCCCATGCTCTCGTGGGATGATGTATCGCTACCGCTGACGCCACAAAAAAGGCAATAAGGGTCGCCAAAACGATAAGTTTACGAATACTTTTCCGCTTCGGGCGTGCAATCATCACGTTTGCTTTCAGTAATTTTAGATTCAGCACGAATGCGATAAGAAATTCCATACCCTTATAAACAATATTTTCAACCCAAAAATGGTGTGTGAATATCGCGTCGAACAACGGACCGGCAATTACCTCATCAAATAGTTCAATAATCAATATCGTCACAATCAAACGAAGCCAAATGTGATCTTTTAATGTTTCCTTACTTGCTAGTAAAATCTTCCCCATATTGCATCGCCTGCTTTTCGTTTAATGGTGACTACTTTAACGGTTGAATTGGTGTTTAAATGATTTTATTGCACCAACCCAAGCAACGTGCAATCGCCTAGAATTAGCTTACACAAGCCTCAAAATTAAATAAACTTCAAAGGGGTCTAAGTATCTTAGCACCTCTTTAAATCCTGTTAAATCAACAAACGGCATCATTATTTTTTTAGAGCAATATGTCTAGTTAATGCATTTCATTAGGGCATCACAAAGGTTTTTAGTGTCGAACAATTAAAGGATCCAAGTCGCAATGCTACGACCTACATCATCACCAACATTGGGTTTCATCAATATTGTGTAAAAAGACAGTGCTTCTGCAGAAATATTCTGTTTTAATGCTAACTGACCAAATTTTGTTTTCATGCGGCTAATGGCCTGCCCGTCATATACGCCGTTATTCAATTCGAAAATTCCCGCCGTAATAATTGCCGCTTCATTCGGCCGGCTAAAATGAATTTCTTGTAGCTGGCCTGTTAGATTTTGACTCATAATAATGACCTCAATTTTGTTCGAACTATCTACACACTCCGTTTGCGAAATATAAGAATGCCAATCAACAAAAATAATGCAATGTATCCAATATCGCCCAGTAACAGTTGATTATCCGTCAATTTTGTGAATTTAGAAAATTCTTCTGCAACAATTTGATGATCGTAATTTAAGAAATTCAGTGGATTCCACTTTAACCACGGGTATTTTGCAATTACTGAAAACAATGCAGCACTAGTAAGATTTAGGACAAAGTACCCAATGATTCCGACTGAGATTGCAACGGATGATGTCTTAAAAGCAGTCGCAATCAAAAGTACTAAACTGATTAAAACCCATAATGTGATGAAGTGTGCTCCCATCGCGGCCAGCCAATCCTGCCAGAATTGATGTTTCCATCCTTTCTCCACGAGTGAAAATTGCCCGTTGACCAACACCAGCTTTAAAAATAAAGCCATGACCATTGTCATCACATACAAGTACAAGGTGTAAGTTAACATCAACAACCACTTACTGATTAGCACATATTCGCGTGAGTACTTTTGTGCAAGCACCGTCTTAATTGTTCCATACTGAAATTCCATAGTGATTGTTGAGGCAGCTATTGCAAGGGAAAAAAAGACAACTAAGATTGCTGAATGAAAATCTGAAACAAACATCATTTGAGCTGGCAAAGTTTTGGGCCACAAATGACTGATTGTTGCGGCTCCTATCTCCGTTAGAATCAAAATCGCGGTAATCCATAAGGTACTCTTCTTTTTGATGAGTTTATAGACTTCTTGTTTGTATAGCGTCCACATAGTATCCAGCTCCAATCTCAGTTCGCAGTATTAAGCAATTCCAATACGGACCCTTCGAGATCCTCATCCTCGTGTTTTACATCATGCACTGCAATATTCTCGCTGATTAGATTCGTCAAAATTTCAGCAATATCAAAGTTGGCGTCCGTCTTTATACGCACTTTCTCGCCACTCACCAGATAATAGCCAGCTGCAATTAGAATCTCTTGGGCTTTTTTATCATCCGAAGTGTTTAACACAATGAAATGGTTATTAGCTTCTAAAAGATTTTTCATCGTCGTTTGACGAACAACTTTACCTTGATCCACTATAATCAAATCTTCAGCCAATTTTTGCAGCTCACTCAAGATGTGACTTGAAATCAGAAAACTAACACCCCTATTTCTCTGATCAATGATCAAGTCCCGCAATTCTTTATTGGACTGGGGATCTAGTCCATTCATTGGCTCATCTAAAATAACTAATTTAGGATTATTAACAAATGCCATTGCAACACCAAGCTTTTGTCTCATCCCTAAGGAATACCCACGTGCTGCCGAATTAATGTAACCTTCCATATTTAACATGTGAATAAGCGATTGAATGCCTGTGGATTGTACCTTGCCTCTAGCAAATAGTCGTAAATGTTCCATTCCAGTCATAAATGGATAAATACTGGGATATTCAATCAAAGCGCCAATATCGTTCAAAAGCGGATGATCGTTAAACGTGCTTGGTTGACCTTCGAACATTATTTGTCCAGCATATGGTGTTAGACTAAGAATAGTTTTCATAATTGTCGTTTTGCCGGCTCCGTTGGCCCCTACAAGCCCGGTAATACGACCAGAACTAAGCGAAAATGAGACGTTTTTTAAAACTTGCTTTCGACCAAAAAAATTATTTACATTTTTCACTACCAATATTTCATCCTTCATTGAAATCATCCCCACTGGTAACTTCCATTAGAAACAACTAACCGATGATTTTCTGCAGTGACAATTTATTGATAAAGAGCGAACTTATCTAACATAAAGGACGGCACGGCTTGTACGTCAGCCTTAAAATTCCATTACGCATATTTAAATTCACTCATTCATTTATTTTCTATACTATAATAGCCTTTTTGGAAATATACAAGAAAAGTGATGTGACCATAAATGATTAATGCTAAAAAGTTCAAAACGACAAGAACTGCTATGAACTATACACAAAAAGAATTAGCAAAGGGCATTACGACACAAGGTACCATTAGTAGAATGGAAAAAAATGCCTTTGAGCCTTCAAGAGAAATTCTCACAGCACTCGCAGCTAGACTAAGCGTTGATATGAACGATTTAATCGTTCCTGGTAAACGAGATCAAATTATGATCTTGCTTGAAAAGGCAGATACTTTATACAAAAATTACCATTATCAGGAGGTTCTTGATTTATTAAACACATTCACTTCTGACGAATTTATTAGCGCCAATGTAGAACAGCACTACACGTTTTTGATAACAGCCTCACAGGTTTGGATGAATCACGATTTTTCTGAAGGTATTTTTGGATTCAATACAATGCTACAAAAAGACGATTTTTCCATTTATACAGTTTTGGCAACAATGGAACTTGGAGTTGTATATGTCTTACAGAAAAATAAAAAAAGAGCAGAATACTACGTGGCTCAAGTTCCCGAATTATTAGAACGGCTGAGTGCGGATACGAAACGTTCAAATCCGTACTGGTATGCAATTATTGTTGAAAACCTTGCCAGATACTACCTTCGAACAAATCGCATTCAAAAGAGTAAAGAATATGCTGAGCAATTAATCCACTTCCTGAATGAAATTAACTCTTCTTACAACCTTGAAAGTGCCTATCTGACACTCTCCAGCGCGACCTCAGAACTGGAAGGAAATACTCAAAAAATGAAACGTCAACTTGCCACCTCCTGGGCATTAGCGCTTAATGCCGGAAATTCGGACGTTTTAAAAGAAGCTACAAAGTATATGAAAGAATTTAATATCTCCACTTTTGATTGACGATTATATGTACTTTCAAAAGATTTCACTCTATTTTCAATGTATTTAGAACGCGTATTTAAATAAATATAAGATATCTCTTTCAAACTCACATTGCTGTTAAGAATTACTGACTGCTTTTAAGGACAGCTGGATATGGCATAGACCAACGGAGTTTAGAATCCACGAATCGTCCACTGATTAACGAGTGGACACGGTCATGATTAAAGTATGTAGACAAATACACGATTTGTTAACAAGCACATAAAATGAGAAACAACTATCGCACATGATACAGTGAGCCTATAACTAAGAGGAATGAGGTACACGTCCATGCAAGGTGTTTGTTAGAGTTGTGGTCTTCCCCACATGAAACGGCTTGGCACAGAAGTAAATCAACAGCCTTCAACCATGTACTGCAAACACTGCTATCACGATGGTAAATTCACCGATTCAGAAATTACTTTTCATAACGTGAAGACTCGCGGTTTAGCTATTATTTACCAATTAAATACATCAGTCATCAAGAAACATTTTATGCAACTTTTCTACCCGGGCGTTTTAAAACGGCCGACCCGTTGGCGCAAAATAAAGTAATTATGTCTCTATGAATAAATACAACACAGTTTCAAAAATAATCCCATTAGAAGTCATCAAATGAACGCTTTATGCGTTTTAATGGCTTTCAATGGGATTATTTTTAGTGCATTCGTGTAACCTTTTAATCGCTTCTTTATTTAAATTCCTGTCATCATACCCCTGTCAGCATCATCACCGACACGCTCAATACAGCAAATTCCAAAACTCAGATCCACCACAAACAATGTAGCGATGCAGCCAGTCTGCAAACGTAAAATTAAAGTATTCGTTACCTCGCTCTCCTGGATAGCTCAAATAATGTTGCCCGGCTTTTAGTCTGCCGATATTGATGTTAATCATACCGATGTCTGTTAGATGGATAACACCAACACTTTCACCTGCTTCTCCGCCAGCGAACCCTATTTTTTTCATAAGCAAATAGTTTTCGATGATTTCTTGGCAGCTAAGCACGTGGGCCCATGTTAACGGTCCATATTCGGTTTGCAT
This sequence comes from Furfurilactobacillus milii, assembly GCF_021654115.1. Lineage (GTDB taxonomy): Bacteria > Bacillota > Bacilli > Lactobacillales > Lactobacillaceae > Furfurilactobacillus > Furfurilactobacillus milii. The sequence goes on from NZ_JAIWJF010000004.1 coordinate 142,671, forward strand.
ATTAAAAAGATCCAACCCATTTGTGACTAACAAAAAATCAATAAGATCATCTGGTAGGTCAAACTGTTGCAAACTCTGTATATCTTCTTTTGTGGCTCCAGTCCACGTCTTAAAACGACAGGCTATTGGTGCGCCACCTAAAGTGGGTACTAAATAAGAATCCTTCGTATTATTCGTCAACGCATTAATCGTCTTGATAACGTTTGTCACAGTCTGATCCATTCAAACACCTCAAATTTCAATTTGCTAGATTATTGACAATGTTTAACTTACGCAACACGTTGTTGAAAAGCTAAAATTGCTCAATGCAAGCATGGCTCTTATGAGTTTTCTGGTAATCTTTATCATCGTACAATACTATTTTTTGTTGTTTTGCCCTGTTCTCAATGATTTCAGCAATATCTAACCACTCACCCGTCGTTAAATAAGCACCATTTACATTATTAATAACCCCCTGGTTAACATCTGGAATTGCTTTCACTGGAATACCAACTAAATTACTAATATCGGCCTTAGTTAACTTCATTATATTCAATTTTTCTAGCGCCAAGATTGGTTAGTTGCCAGCCTATACCCTTGGCCGTACCATCGTGAAATGATCCTCTAATTAAATAGAATAAGCGACCATTTTTTCATCTTGATTTCTCCCAGCTTGAAATCAGATCAAGCTAAATCTTCAATTGCATAGTGAGTTGATTATGCTTGCCGTCATTACACCGAATGCATATAAAAGCTACCTTTTGCTTATCACACAAGCATCTAAACTCGAACACTACAGCAACTTAATTCTTTTCAATGCTATTTTTACGTTCTTGTCAGCTACAGAGCCTGTTGCAGCAACGGCCCCGTTTTCTATGACTACAATTTCATCGACGGCATCAAATAGTTTTGCATCAAACTGATGCGTCACGAGTGCCCATCCCATTTGTTTTATCGCTATCAACACGTCAATTATGTCACGGGATGTTTTCGGGTCTAATCCAGACAATGGTTCATCCAAAAACATAAACGAATATTGCCTAAGCAACATTCTGCCAAGCGTTAATCGTCTTCGCTCACCACCGGAAAGATTATTGCCGCCGTTGCTTACCATGGCCGCTAACCCTTCTGAAGAAGCATACTGTTCTAAACCAACTTTATTTAAAACAGCAATTAGTGTTGAATCTTCAATACCATCATCGAACATCGACAAATTGTTCCGCAGCGTATCATCAAATACATAACTCTCTTGCTCTAGAAGACCAACTCTTTGGTAGATAGAAAATGGCTGAAAGTCTTGAATGGGGCAACCGTTTAACCTGATTTTGCCACCCACACTCACATTTGGCGTAAATAAGGTATTAATCATTGACGACTTGCCACTGCCACTCTTCCCAACAATTAAATAATGTTTGTTGGCAACAAAGGATGCGCTAATGTTCTGTAAAACAGGCTTTTCGCCATCATAGTAAGTAACGTTGTCGTAACTGAACCGCTCAAATTGCGTTAACTGTTTGGCTTCAGGATTCAATGTTTCCGTTTGAGATAACACAGTATCGATTGAAATCGCTGCTTCTTTGCCACCGACAATGTCACCCAGTAGACCTGATGCAGACTGAATCGGCTCTGCAATGAAAATCATCAATTGGGAAAAAGCAACTAATTGTCCCAATGTCACTTCCCTCTGCATGACAAAATAGATCCCGACGATCCACGTACCAAGATAGAGAATATTATTAAGCAACTGGCTGATACTACCAACCTGTTTGCGACGCAATTGATCGCTGTTTTCTGAGTGCAGCAAATGACTATTTTGACTCTGAAAACCTTTATATATTAAAGACTGAATTGTAAATAGTTGAATGGTTCGAAGACCATTGATGATGTTTCTCAGACTATGTGTGAACATTTCTGAAGACTCTAAAACCTGTCTTTTGTTGTTCTTTAGTACATGTCGTTGAAGTATCGGTACTAGCAGAGCAGGCAAACACAAAACAACAATAATAAGGCTAAAAACAGGTTGAATCGTGATTGATAAAATCATAGCGATAGCAAACTGGCATAGTTGTTTATATGCATTAACACTGCCCTGTAAGTAATCATCGTGGACGACATTCAATGTATTTGTAAAGTCGTTAAAATACTGGGTTGAAATTGTCTGCGCGTCTTTGCCTAGTCCAATTGACCGATGTAATAAGGAATCCGCTAACTCAGCTCTTAATTTTGCCATAATTCGGTTTAAAACAAGTTGTTCGAAATATGAAGACAAAAAATATGTAAAAGCATCCAGAAACATGTAGCCGATCACAATGCCAACCAATACTTGATATGTAAAATGACTGCGACCACTCACTGAATCCGTAATGGCCTGTAAAAGATACGAAACAGAAATTTCGACAAGTGACGCGACGGGCAGCAGTATAAGCAAAACTAGACTCATCAGACCTGCTAACCGAAAATAACGACGTAATAAAATGGTGTCGTCCCCCTTAAAAAATATTCGTGTTCAAAGCGTTTTATAATAAATCACTAATTATATTTTAACTAAAGTGAAATTTATCTCAATGTTTTTTTGAGTCGGCATTTATTCTCTTCATCAACAAGAGAAAGGGTTTTTGTTTTAAATTACAGTAATCGTTCAAAAACACGTATAATTAAACCTGTAACTCGCAGGATTTAATCGGAGGAAATATGGCAACCCAACTTGATTCAACTTTACTCAAACAGGTGGCCGATGCCTTACCAGACATTCGGTCACAGCAGATTACTGCCACGCTTAACCTATTGAATGATGGCAACACAATTCCGTTTGTCTCACGGTACCGGAAGGAAATGACCGGCAGTCTTGACGAAGTGCAGATTCGCACCGTTCAAGATACTTGGAACCATTTCGAAAAACTGGCTAACCGGAAAACGGAAGTCATCAATAGTATCACTGAACAAAAAGCCCTGACACCGAAGTTGCAGCAACAAATCACCGCTGCAACAACAGTTCAGGAAGTTGAAGATCTGTATCTACCCTACAAACAAAAACGACGCACAAAGGCTACTATGGCTAAAGAAGCCGGTTTAATGCCGTTTGCCAAATGGCTACTCGGTTTTCATAAAGAATCTGTTGAAACGGAAGCAGCTAAATATATCAACCCAGATAAGGATCTCCCTGATATTGAAGCCGTTCTTGCTGGGGTTCACGAAATCCTGGCGGAAGCCTTTAGTGAAGAAGCCTCATTCCGTGAATTTATCCGTGACTATACGCGTAGTCATGCCAAACTAACGACGACGGTTAAGTCAAAGGGAAAAGAAGCCGATGAAGACGGTGTTTACCAACAATATTACGAATTCGAACAACCCTTCACGAAGATGGCAGCGTACCAAACTTTAGCCATTAATCGCGGTGAAAAAGCTGGCGTGTTGCGTGTGAGTCTCGATGTTGATACTGACGCCATCATGAACTTCTTCCACTTTCGGACTGTCGGCCATCGACAGGGTCCGGCAGTTGCAGTGATTGAAGATGCTTACGCAGATACTTACAAACGGTTTATTGGCCCAGCTATCGAACGTGAACTACGTAATGAATTGACTGATGCGGCTAACGAACACGCCATTAAAGTATTTGGGACTAATCTGTATCACTTGCTGATGCAAGCACCGATGAAAGGTAAGATTGTGCTCGGCTTCGACCCTGCCTACCGAACTGGCTGTAAGCTCGCTGTAATGGACGCTAATGGCAAGTATCTCGATAAACTTGTCATCTATCCACATAAGCCTGCTCCTGCTAATAAACGTGCAGCCGCCGCTGGCGAGTTCCATGATTTTCTTGAGAAGTATCAAGTAGAAATGATTGCCATTGGTAACGGTACGGCCTCACGTGAATCAGAAATCTTTGTCAGCGATGTGTTAAAAGGCATCAACCGCGATGTCGAATACGTCATCGTCAACGAAGCAGGTGCTTCCGTTTATTCTGCCAGTCAAGCTGCTCGTGACGAATTTCCCGACTTATACGTTGAACAGCGTAGTGCCATCAGCATTGGCCGTCGTTTGCAAGATCCGTTGGCTGAACTGGTTAAAATTGACCCTCAAAGTGTTGGTGTTGGTCAGTATCAACACGATGTTCCTAACAAAGAACTGTCTGCTCAACTTGACACTGTTGTCGAAACGGCCGTTAACCAAGTCGGCGTTAACCTCAATACCGCCAGTTCAGAATTACTGGAACACATTTCTGGGCTGAACAAAACGATTGCCAACAACGTGGTCGCCTACCGTAATGAAAATGGCCGCTACACGGACCGTCGTCAGTTGAAGAAGGTGCCCCGTCTTGGACCTAAAGCATACGAACAGGCCGTTGGTTTCCTGCGCATCATCGGTGGTAAGAATCCTCTGGATAACACAGACGTCCATCCGGAAAGTTACCCTGTCGCTAACGAGATCCTGACACTGACCAATACAGATGTTGATAGCCTGGGCTCCGATGAATTCAAACAGGCCACCGCTAAGCTCGACAAACATGCCATTGCCGCAGAAACCGGTGCTGGTCTAGAAACAGTCACCGATATTCTCGACAGTTTGGCTAAGCCAGGTCGTGACCTACGTGACGATATGCCTGCCCCACTGTTACGTCATGACGTGCTGACCATCGAAGACTTGAAACCCGGTATGGAACTTCAAGGTACCGTCCGCAACGTCATTGACTTCGGCGCGTTTGTCGATGTTGGTGTGAAGCACGACGGCCTCGTCCACATTTCCAAACTGACGAAGCGATTCGTCAAGAACCCTGCTGAAATCGTCTCCGTCGGTGATATCGTCACCGTCTGGGTCGACTCTGTTGATTTGAATCGGCAACGAATTCAGTTAACGATGCTGAAGCCAAATGAAGAATAGAAGCTAGAAAGGACCATCAACAGGCTCAGAAAAGCTGTTGATGGTCCCTTTTACGTTAAATGGAGTAATTACTCAGACAGACATCGGCTTTTTGTTACGCCAATGCTCGCCGATTGGCTAGATAAACCAGTACAATCAATGGCAGCGTCAACACCATAACCGGATAGAGCCATTTCCACGGCAAAAAAGCCGTGATTAATCCCGCTAGCATCGGTCCGCCTGACATACCTAGATCCACCCCGATATAAAATGTACTATTCGCTAATCCGCGATCCGAGGCCGGCACCAGCGTCAACGCTTTGGCCTGACAAATTGAAAACATCAGACCATATCCACCAGCGAATCCAAATGCCCCAAGAAACAACATAAATAAATTATTTAAATCGGTCAGTCCGATTAATCCCAGCAAATTCAGTCCTAAACACAGCCAAATAAACCTTTTAAACGGCACATGGTCAAATGCATCACGCAACACCATTCGCATAACTAACAAAATAACGGCGTATGTAGGAAAGAAAAGTCCGGCTGGTACCGCAAAATGGCGATGGGCAATGTAGCTCACAATGTAAGTTTCTGTTGCGAAGTACGGCAATGAAAACAACATTAGAATTACCATCACGGGTACAGCTTTAGGTTGAACGAACTGCATTTTCTTCTTAGTTGGCGTGGTCGTTTGCTTCGTTGGGCTTGGAAGACCTCGATTGCCTACAAACTGAATGACGAACAACATTAAAAAGCTAAACATTGATGCCAACCAGAAAACACTTTGGTAACTATAGTGTTGATATAAATAAACACTAATCGCGGGTCCAATGGCCATCCCCAAGGCGCTAGCTAATCCATAAATACCCATTCCAGAACCAATCCGGTCCGCCGGCAGTAGGTCCGCCATCCAAGTGGCCATGCATACCGAACATAATGTATAGCCAAGACCATTAATCACTCGAAAAACCATGATCAACGCCACATTAGTAGTAAACGTATAGCCTAAACTCGCCAATAAAATGAAGACGCCACCAGCTAAGGTTAAGTAATACTTAGAAACACGATCAGTTAAATTGCCCGCTAGTGGCCGTAATACTAGTGCCGTTAGGTTCATTGCCCCGGCAATCACGCCAGCCAAAATACTGTTAGCCCCAACATTGGATGCAAAGCCAGCAATAATCGGGTTAATCAACATTGGACTCATTAAATAAAAAAAGCTAGCCGCTAAAACTAATTTCACATCTTTTGTATATAGACGCGTTTTCACGCTAAATCATTCCCTTTCCAAATTGGCATTAGCTCGACGCGCTAATGTTAAAAAACATTGTCGTTCTTCCGGTGTAAACCCAGTAAATAGTTCCTCACTTGTTTGCCACCCATGTTTATCTAACTGAGCATATTTAGATGCTCCAAGTGGCGTTACCTGCACTAGTTTTGATCGACCATCATTAGGATTGGGTACCAAAGTGACAATTCCCAAGGTCACCATATGTTTCACGATCACCCGTGCAGTTTGATGCGTAATTCCTTGATAATCTTTGAACATTGCGATTGTCTGATTAGGATTTTCTACAAAATACTTCAACGCATCACCTTGACCCAGAGTTAAATTCAAATCCTGGATATGTAAATTTCGACGTTGTTTAATTCGCCGGGCCAACTGTAACAGTTGCCGTGAAATCATTTCATCTTCATTCATAAGATCACCTCATGAAGGAATTGTACAGCATACTGTATATTTTCGTAAGCACTAATTTATTTTCAAAAAAATTAACTAAGATCATTTTTCGCCAACAATTACTAATACTGTGAAAAAACGTCATTGGCTTCTCAAAGTGGTCAAAAACATACTATGCTTCACCTATAAAACAAATAGGACTGCCAATGCTCAAAACGAGCTTCTGGCAGTCCTATTTGTTCCTACCTAATAAAACGTACTCGCGACTCACTTAACATCGCTAGCACAGCGATGACACACAACATTGCGTAAATCATCGTGGCAAATAACCATTCGCCACCGTTTAATGGTAATACAGGTGCACCGTTTAAATAAAAATAGAAAAAGGCAATCATCACCATCTGAATGGCACGGGAACTACTTGTCACCAGACCCAGCGTCTGAGCAACTAAAGCCAGTTGAATCCCCCAAATAATTAGTAAGAATGCTGAGTTTGCCGACAACTTGGTCAAAATAGGCAAGATTAAAACAACTGCTAATATCACACCGGCAAGACCTTCTTGAAATAGGGCCTTCGATTTTCCGTTTGGAATCGTGCGTAAGAGACTGTTAACACCGGTTTGCTGTCCTAGAACGCCTAACTGCGAAAACAGTGGTACAGCCATCAAAAATAATAGCGGTAAATTTCGTTGAGTTGCCTGCATAGCATCGCCACTCCAGCTCAGTAACCAGACAATTAAGATCATTGCCAACCAACTACTGTGTGTTGTACCAGTTAGCAACCGAAATTGAGTATAACCCGGCAACTTCATCAGTGCCGTAAATCGATTCTGTAAGCGATTAAAACGTAGCAGTTTTGTTCTCTGTTGTGGTCGTCGTTCAATCAACATGCTGGCCAATAGAACCAACAACAAGCTAGCACCGACAAGTATCGCCATATTCAAAACGTCCGTACCCGTTAGTTGAATCGTTGGAAATGTTAAATTAACCTTACCCGTATATTTAGCCGTGGAACTTCCAATCACACGTAGCAATGTTAGTGATTGGCCCGAGGTTTGGGCAATTGCAGTCTTAATATTGCTGACTAAATACTGACTCCCAGACAAATTGAAGATTCGTTGAAGATGACTTGGTGTTCCCTGATAACTAGTTCCTGAAGCATAGATCACGGCGATAAGCACTAATAATCCCGTTGTGCCAAACCAGCCTTTCAGTCCTGGCAGTGTTTCAGTTAATAACGTCAATGCTGCCACGAAACACAGGCCTGGAATAATGATCACAAATGGCATCAAAAATTGCCTAATATTAACTGCTGCAAAGCCATACTTCAACCCAGAGCCCAATAGCGTAAAACTCATAACCGTCAGTAAAAAAATCAGTAAAAACGCTAAATTACTCACGAATTTTCCAAAAATATATTTTACTCGGTTGCCTCTCGTTGTCATCATCAGTGTCATGACACCATTTATCCTGTCGAGAGCAATCGTATCTCTGAGAAAAGCAACACCAATCAATGGCAAGAAGAACCCCATGATGAAACTCACACTGACAGGTATCCACGTCGCATTATTTGCTTGCGCATATGTATTGGGATTGATAATAAGTGGTCGCATCGCCCCTGAGCTCTTCGGAAACATGAAAACAACAGAAAAAGCGAGTGCAACACAAATTCCCCAAAATGACGCATGACGGCTTTTCTCGTGGAATGTTGCCATAATGATTGCACTCATAGTGGTATCACCCCGTTCAATGCACCTATGTATGCCTCTTCTAGAGTTGGAACAACTAAATGAGCGTCTGACTGGCCAACTTGGGCAGCGATTTGTCTGACGTTAATGCCGTCAATTCCTTGAACTAAAGAAACTAGCGAAGCTTCATCATTTGAAACCTGCCCACGCTCAGACATTGGGTATTCCCAAACGTATCCGTCACTCCGCCTCAACAATTCGTTAGGTGAGCCATGATACATAAAATGCCCCTGATTTAAAATGAGCAGATCGTCAGCAATTGCTTCAATATCTGAGACGATATGGGTCGAAATAATAACCAATCGTTCCCTTGCCAGTTCAGCCAATAAATTTCTTAAGGCCACACGTTCTTCGGGATCTAATCCAGTCGAAGGTTCATCAGCTATAATAACCAGCGGATCATTCAGCAATGTTGCAGCAATTCCAATTCGTTGCTGCATGCCACCTGAAAAATCTTTCAATTGTTTATTGCCAGTGTTTTCAAGATTCACTTTTTCCAATAACGCGTGAATTTGTGTCTGAACATCCCTATGTGACATTCCTTTAATATTCGCAATATATGCCAAGTATTCATCGGCCGTTAAATTGGGATAAAACGGGACTTGCTGAGGTAAATAACCTAGTACTTGTCGCATCCGTCCCGGCTTGCGAACAATGCTCTGCCCGTCAAATCGAACATCCCCGCTTGTCGGTTTGACTAACGTCGTCAATATTTTTATAAGTGTCGACTTTCCGGCACCATTTGGTCCCAACAAACCAATGAGACCACCTGACTTAAGCGTTGCATTCAATTCAGAAAATATTTGTATCTGACCAAATTTCATCCCTAAATTGTCTAATTGAATTTCCACTTGCATCCCCCTAGATATGAAAACAGCCTAGAATTGCAGATTCTAGGTTGTCTATTATCACTTATATAACATGTTTCACTAATAGTACATCAAGCATACCATTGACCCCGTTTGAAAATAAATCAGAAATTTAGTCATTTGCAAGTTCTCTGCGCAACCCTTCGGTCAGCACATGCGATAACACAATGTGCCGTTCTCGGGCTTCATCGCGTAAACCTTCAGGAATTGTCACAGTCACCTTCACCTTTTTGGTTTGTTGCTCCCGACTACGATATTCATTGAGATCCAATGGCACAATTACTAGTTGGTCGCCTGGAATGAGTGGAATTTCAGCGACATCAGTTGGTTCTGGATAATGTTTTTCAGAAAACAAATAGCCGCCAATAACGTCTTGGGCACTGTGAAACGCTGTCATCATATCGTCGCCATACGTCACTGCGCCTTTTAAATCCGGCACTTTAACGGTGAAAGCGCCGTCCTCTTGATGGTGAAAAATAGCGGGATAAAACACTTCATCCTTAGACATCATTACTTTCCTCCTTTAAATAAATCTTTTAACCCTGCCTCAGACAAAACCAGCCTAACGTAGCTTTTGGGCAGCTTGCTTGGGCTCATTTTAATAGGGATTTTTGTACGTTGATACTGTTGCGTCATGAAGTGGTGATCACCGTGGTCAGCACCTAATGCATCCTGCCAACCATATTATTTTAATAATCTGATCAATTCTCGACCTGTTTGTGGAAATTTAGATAGTGATGTCATAATTTAATCTTCTTTCAGATTATACGTACTACACGTTTATTTTTCAATTATTTAAGTACGTATTGGGAATATTTTTGCTTCATATCTTAACATACGTAATTTGATCAACATTTTCGTCTGGGCAATAAAAAAGTGCTGTCCATTTCTGAACAGCACTCAGCAAACTTTTATTTATGGTATTCAATAGAAACTCTCTTTGTACCCTCAGGCACGTGAACCTGTACCGTCCCACGTTCAGAAACGCTCACATGCAAGCCCTTGGCATCATCCGTTTTTACCACATAATGCTGACTGCCATAGTTAAAGACTGGTAAGTCTACCTGGTGACCACTTGCTGTTTTTGACAATCGAATGGTCATCCCATTAGGCTGTGCAGTCATTTCCACATGTGGATGACTAATGGCTTTACCGTTTTCCAAGACCACTGCCTGATGCGCATAAATAGCTTTCAGATGATGCACACTGCGTTTGGGCGCGTAATCGAAATAATTCGCATCCGTCGCAAACTGTTCATAGCTATTGGCACTCACCTTTGGCGATGATACGCTGGCGTAAACAAATCCCGTTACCAGTGTGATTAACAGTGATAAGCCAACAATCCAACCTTGCCAATTGAAACGTAACTGCGTGCGATCAACGAGGATGACAAAGGCGACCAGGACAAAGAAACTGATAAACGTGTAAAACCGCCACGGATGCTGAATTAGGTTGATCGGCGTATGTTCCAGAAAACGCCATGGAAAGAGTTTTGTTGTCATCCAGAACAGAACCGTGCTTAAAATCGCCAGTGTTTTGCCAAACCGATCGAGATGACGAAAACCGATCCATAGCGCCACAAGCGCCAACAAGACAATCGTGCCCAAGGTCACGCCGTGCGTCAACAAGCCCGTTTTCGTGACATTGCCAAGACCAAAGACGACTGCGATGAAGGGTGAAATCGCCTGTTTTGCCAGCGAACCGATCAATGGTGAGGCCACTGTTACTTGTTTCGTGGTACCAAGCATCCCCAGTAGCTCTGGCAAACTTAGCAGACCGGTTACTACGCCCGTGAGTACTAAATCCAGCCATGTTTGCCACCGATTAAGGTAGCGCCAACCAAGCGCTAGAACAACAACGACCATCCCTGCTGCTAACAAGGCTGACAAGACGTGCGTGTATACGAGCATCGTCGCGCCCAGCGTTGTCAGCAACCAGCCACGTCGGTGTTCAGTCAGCGTGAGATATAGGCCCAAAAATAAGATGGGATACCACATCATTGATTGTGCTTCGGGCAAGTCGAAACGCACGGTTTCATTAAAGACCATGTAACCAGACAGGTTATACAATATGGCGAATAACCATGCCCCGGAGATTGGCCGCCGTGCTGCTCGCAATTTTAGAAATACGCGCATACACCAGTATGAAATCCAGCAACTTGCGATGATATAAAAAGCATTGCCTAGGTATAACGCCATAATCCCTGGTAGGCCGACCAACCTCAATATCGCATACGGATACAGAAAGACATACGGATAAAAGATTTGAATGCCAAGACCAGAGCCACGAAACGTGTATGTGCTAATCGCGTTATGCCATACGCCATTTTTAGCAGAGAGATACAGTTCTTCGATACGATTGACGTGGAATTGCTGGTCCCACCCGCCGAACAGGTGATTATTCAATAAAAACGGCAGCTCCACTGCTATGGCGACGAGTACAAACGTTAACCACAGCCAGAGTTGCCGGTGTTCTCTGGCCCAACCATAGAAGCCAGCCGTTCGTTGATGCTGACTTCCTTGTGCCATTAATGATTCACGATAGTCCACAATGTTCACCCCAAAATTAAAAATAACGTTGGTATCTTACCATAGTTAAAGTGAAGACAAAATGAACACCGCATGAGAATCCGTTATTGATATGTGAACTTCTACAACCACGTTTGTTTTACCTTAAAGAAGCTGCCACGAATTTCGCCCGCTAACTTAGAACGTTGATGAGCAAACTTAAATTTACCTTCCAACTCAGGTGGCACTAGTGCCCCTACTGCTAGCTTGATACCAACAGCACGTTTGGGCTTTTCACCCGTTTTTTCGTATAGCACATTCAATACCATACCGTTTTCAAAGTAAAATTCTGGCCAGTACAGAGCATCGTCTTCATAAACGGCGACTTCCAGTATTTTCTCACTGAACGTTAAATCGCGTTCGACCTTGATTAGCTTTTCAAACCAGGCTACTTCTTTCTGCTTTTCACTGGCTGGGTAGGTCACGTATTCAAACTTATATTTGTTCCAGAAATAACGGGCTTCGTTTGCCCGCAAACCTGCCAGTGCATCGGCGACCGGTGAACTTTCCAAACCAACTGGCGAAACTTCTTTAAAATCAACTTTGTATGCCATTTGCATAACCTCATTAACTGATGTTTTTAAACTGAATCATGCTCATAGTTTATCGCCGTTTCGGACTGATTGACAGTTTTATGACCACGTCAGTTTAGAATTATGACTGGCGCCGATCATCTTGTAGCTGACGCATCTGTTTGTCCAGCTTCTTCTGCGCCTTCATTGAGCCGCGATCCAGATCACGCTGGAACTTATAGTCATCGTACTTCTTAAATAACCGTGTCATGTCATATCCTGCCGGATACAAATCGGCCGCTTTACCTAGTCGAGTCAGTCGCCGTTCCGGAATCGTTTCAAACTGATTGTTGACGTAAACAGTCACCGTTTCGGCTTGCTTGTCTTGAGCATAGACGAGTCCTTGACGGCCATCTGTGTTAAGACGAACACGATCCCCTTGTGTGTAAGTAATTTGCTCACGTTTTTCAACGTGTTGAACGGCCTTCATCTGGTAAATATCCGTCCGATAATCATGGTCAGTTAGATAATGATCTGCTTGCTCGATAATATTTGGATTCAATTTCAAACGACGGGCCAGCCAAAAGGCATTACTATCGCCAACCTCATTCATCAATAACTGATATTTCGGCATCAAGGTCGCTTCATCAAACGCCATCGCCGCAGTGGTAAAGGCAGGATGCTGCTGAGCATACCGTTTGATTTCACCATAATGCGTTGTGACAACGACGAGTGCGCCATGCTGATACAGATATTCAATCACTGCAATAGCCAGTGCTGCCCCTTCATTCGGTTCAGTCCCGCTACCAATCTCGTCGAGCAGAACTAAACTGTGTGGTTTAATGGCATTCGTGATGGCCGTTAAATTAGTCAAATGACTCGAGAAGGTGCTCAACGCATTCTCAATGCTCTGGTCATCCCCGATGTCAGCAAACATCTGCTGCAAGATTGGCAATTCAGTTGTATCGGCGGCTGGCACCTGTAGTCCACATTGCGCCATGATGATAAAGAGGCCAATTGTCTTTAGGACAACCGTTTTTCCACCGGCGTTCGGCCCAGTAATAATCAAACCACGATGGTCATATCCCAACCGGACAGATAGTGGTACCGCGTGTTCGCCCAATAGTGGATGACGGCCTTTGTCAATTCTCACTTGATCGCGCTCATTCAGACGTGGGCGCACACCATTGATTGAGGCACTGTATTTGCCGCGAGCCATGATTTCATCTAACGCCGTGATGACGTCTAGATTACGTAAAATTGTGGCTTCATATTCACTAACGCGACCGTTTAAGCCGGCCAAAATCTGATAAACCTCAGCTTCGACGCCACTGGTAACTTCGGCCAGTTCACTATTCAATCTGATGGCAGTTTGCGGTTCAATGTAAATCGTCGATCCCGTCGCAGAACTACCGACAACCGTGCCCGGAACCTGATTTTTAAACGTCGCTTGGACGGCCAGCACAAGCTGATCGGCCTTGGTAACTGGCAACCGTTCCTGAAGCATCCGCGCGTATCGCTGACTCGCCTTTTGGACAACCGCCTGGACCTGTGCCTGAACGTCGCGTTGATGTCGCCGTAGCTTTCGCAGATTTCCCGTTGCGTCATCAATGACTTGATTGTTATGAATAACGTTATAAATATCGTCCGCCAATTCGGTCACTGACGTTAAGGCGTCCGCGTAACTGGCTAATGTCGGTGCAATCGTTGCGTTACGTTTGAGCACCGTGGCTACATCAGCATTACCACGAACAAAGTCGGCAACTTGCACGAGCTGTTCGGCCGTAAGTAAGTAACCACGGTGCAACTTAGTTAATAAATTTTGGACCGTATCCAGGCTCAGAAATGGCAAATGTACGTTGGCATCAAGTAACTGCCTAGCCTCAACCGTTTCTGTTTGCAATGCTTGAACTTCAGCTAGGTTCGTTAGGATGGTCATGTGTTGCAAACGTGTCTGCGCTGCTTCACTCGTAGCAATTTTAGCAACCTGCTGACGAATAACATTAAAGTCTGTTTTTTGATAAGTTTCTTCATTCATGATGGTTCGTTTCTCCTACAACTCCGCATTTGTGCCGGAAAAAAGTGCACAAAAAGACCGTGCTGATTGCGTTTCAGCAACTCACACGGTCTCCATCATGGATTTGGCTCCATTTTGTTTGGCGTGCGAGTGTCCTAACCTTTAGTCCAGCACAAACTAACCCTTGTTTCGGGTTCGTTCAAAAACTAGTTACTAAAGATTAATCACACTCATACATTCCAACCTCTTCTTGTTTGATACGAACAAGATAACATATGTCACAAATAACTACAACTGGTATGAACAAGACTCCTGGTGGTACATTGTTATTGAATCATTCATAATACATAATCTTTATAGGAGGAATCATTATGTCAGTCAACGAACAAGAAGCCATCCTCAACCTTTTCAGCGAATTCAGAAAGGCTGTCGCCACTGCAAACGAACAAGAGAATAATCGTCAACACTTATTAGAAATCATTGACCAATCCAGTGAAAGGTTGACTCATCAACAACAGACGCCACAAAACGAAGCACGGTCAGTCTATCAGAACATCAACACGATGTGCCTAGCTGATCATCTTAAGCTAACTGCCAATGAAGGCGCGGCCCTTAAAAAGATCGGTGATGCCGCGCAACCTAAATCAGCTTGGCAAGGCTTGAATAATTTTAACACGGCTAATACTTGGCCAAGTAACTAAACAGTTCGAAACAAATTAGTACCCTTATTTGGCTAAACGTAGTACAACTTTTATCAAATAATGATTAATTTGTACAACCAAGTTATCTTTGACGAAATGAGGGCTGATGATGACAAAAACAGAGCTAGTTTTGAAATTACTCATTTTAATGACCGCAGTGTCGACAATTTTTGGCACACTATTCATTGGCGATAATAGTCTCGTTGTGCAACTCTCCTATATCGCTATTCTGG
The DNA here is from genome assembly GCF_021654115.1 of Furfurilactobacillus milii. Classification (GTDB taxonomy): domain Bacteria; phylum Bacillota; class Bacilli; order Lactobacillales; family Lactobacillaceae; genus Furfurilactobacillus; species Furfurilactobacillus milii. The sequence continues at coordinate 157,838 of NZ_JAIWJF010000004.1, forward strand.
CCGAAATGTTTGGTTACTACACAATCTTTGACGATGGAAATTAACTTTTGTTGCAATAAGACACGCTTTTTGTTTACAGGTGAATGTTTTGGCAGATATACTGAGCGTAAAATAAGTTCATTTGAATAGATCCGCTGAAATGAGGCCCCATTATGGAGACTAAAGATTTCGTCTTACGTTTGTTAATGCTCTTCACACTTGTTGTCGCGCTATTTGGGACTTTTGCAATCGGGTTTGACAACAATATTGTCCAAATCACATACATGGGATTAACTCTGGAAGTTCTAGGATATTACACACTCTATAAGAATAATCACAAAAACTGATTCACTATCATGGCCTTAATCTTAAGCCCTGATAATGAACCAGCTTTTTTATTTCATAAAATTAGTTTGTTACCTTTTCGTTAGCCTTGGCAACCGCGGCCATTGCAACCGCATTGATCCAGTTTAATGGCTGGTCAAAGTTTGGCTGGAACAGCATGTCAACCATGGATAAGGTTTCGATTGTCATTTCCGTTTGGATGGCCATGGAAATGACGTTAGCTGATTGTGAAACATCGTGATCACTGTAGAAGGCGCCGCCGAGGACACGGTGTGTTTCAGGATCCCACATTAAGCTACATTGCACCGGTGTGGTACTCAACATGAAGTCTGGGCGATAATCTTGTTCAATCGTCACGGAGTCCACGTTAACGTTGCGAGCTTTAGCTCCTTCTGTTGTTAAACCTGATGCGGCAATCGTCTTGCCAAACAGCTCAACGGCTGATGATGACTGCGTACCAAGGTATTTGACTGTTGGCTTTTCGATGTTGTGACCAACTAAAATGCCTTGGCGAACCGCATTAGTAGCCAGAGGAATGTAATCATTCTTGTGCGTTGGGTTGTAGTGAACGGCAGCTGAATCACCGGCTGCAAAGACGTTTGGTAAGCTTGTCTGCATGTATTCGTCGGTCACAATGGCACCGTTTGGTAACATGTCGACCTTGCCCTTCATCAAGCTTGTGTTTGGACGGAAACCAGTACATAAAATGGCAATGTCGGCGGTGTAACTACCCTTGTCGGTGGTAACCGTCACTTGATCATCCCCACTGAACCCAGTTACCATTTCGCCCAATGCTAGTTTGACCCCATGATCCGTGTATTCTTTTTCCACACGGTCCGTAATGTCCTTGTCAAAGTTCTTCGCCAACACTCGTGGCAAACCATCGATTAAGGTCACTTGCTTGCCCGTCAATGCATATTGTTCTGCCAGTTCTGCACCAATGTAGCCAGCACCAATTACAACGGCGCTCTTGATTTTGCCAGCCAAATTCTTCAATTCATTGGCGTTCGTCCAGTTCTTACATAGATAAACATTCTTGTTATCAATCCCGTCGATTGGTGGGATAACGGGCCATGAACCCGTGGTTACAACCAGTTTGTCATAAGCGACCTCGCTGACTTCGCCTGATTCCAAATCCTTAACAGTGACGGTTTGATTATCCGTGTCGATGTCGGTAACATCATGCTTCATTTCCATGTCTGCACCAAGTTTAGCCAAGGCTTCTGGACTTGAATAAAACATCTTGTCTGGGTCTGACACATGACCTCCGACCCACAAAGCAATCCCACAGGACAAGAAGGACAAATTATCGTTTCGTTCATAAACTGTGACGTCATAATCCGGGTGTTCAGTCAAAATCTGTTGAGCGGCAAACGTACCTGCATGTGTAGCACCAACGATGATTACTTTCATGGTGAAGGCCTCCAAAAAAATTAAAGTTGAATTTATATTGTGTACAATTTAATTTAAACATATCGAAATTGAATGTCAACGCTTACACGCTCTCACAACGGTTTTTCACAAGTGTCGTTGGCTTACACAATTACGTTTAAAACAAGTTTGTGAAATTAATTCATGGCCTGTCACAAATGTTGTCTTTTTACGCAGCATATTGAGCCATCTAATTATCACTTTGTATTATACTTGTGACAAAAATATCGCCTCACTTGCCAGCTAAGAAGGTCGTGATTACATGCGAAAGCTGTTACAAAGACGCTCAAGTTTTATCACTTTATCTATTGTTTATGGACTTTTAGGCATTTACCTCTTAATTCAAGCAACTCGGCAAACACTATTACCGTTAATCGTCATCTTAGTGATTGGCGCTGGTGCCACGAGTGTTGGTGCTATATGGATGGAAAACCGACAATCCAATTTTTCAAAGGGTGTTGAGATTCCAACAACTTACACGTTAGGGTTTGTTTTACTACTGGCTGTATTTGCTACTAGGCCACAATTTTTACTGCCAAGTTTGGCAACCGGCATAGGCATTCTCTTTTTCTTGATTGGTCTTTCCTGTTTATTTGTATCGCAAAACCATTTAATCGGTATTCGCATTCCACCAACTTATAGATCTCCAGAAGTGTGGCATAAAGTAAATTATTTTGGTGGATGGCTGCTGGCGATGGCTGGATACGCAATTATTATTTTCGGTAACCTTTGGCCGGCCAATACCGCCCCCATCATGTTAACGTAACGCTCGTCGTTATCTCTGTTGTGCTGACAGTCGGTTACGCTTATCTACCCTCGCAACCAAAAACACCACAACGATAACGAAAAGGAGGCAACTCTCAAGCTGAGAGCTGTCTCCTTTTTTCAATCCACATTACATATTTTATTTTTGATCATCATTCAACCGTGACTCCGGTGTTGGATACGTAATCTTCATCACCGCTGACATGATAATCGGAATCAAAATAACTAGTAACAGGATCCCGACAATCACAACTAGCGCCACTTGAATCAACGTCATCACACCAGACGGAATCAGTGCTGCGAATGTTCCGCTAAGGATAATCCCCGCTGAGATGACCACGGTTCCAATAATCGTCGTTGCCTTGAGCATCTTAGCATCGGTCGAAATTGGCTGATGCAGGAACTCACGGTACTTCGCCATGAGGAAGATACTGTAATCGACACCCAGTGAAACCAACATAATGAAAGCAAAGAAAGGTGTGTTCCAAGTCAACATGCTTTGACCAAGGAATGCCTTCACCAGCCAGTGTACGATGTTCGTTGCGCCACTGTAAGCAATCAACAAGGTTCCCTCAATCGCGATTGGTTGAACCAATGAATGGGTGACAAACATCAACGCAATGAAGATTCCAGCTAACATAATGATAGCGGTACGACTAAAGTCTCCAGCCGCCATTTCATTGATATCATTGGTTTGCGAGGTACTACCACCAAACGCAACCTTGGCATTATTCATCGATGTTCCTTTAAGAGCGCCACGAACAATGCCTTCCAACCGTGGCAAACGTTTCATCGCAGTCTGTGAGCTTGGATCGTCCTTAAGAATGACCGTCATCTTCGTGATCTTGCGATCCGGCGAGAAGTACGTTTTAAGGACTGGGGCAAACGTTTTGCTCTTTAACTGCGCATCTGGAATATAGTAGGTTTCTGCTGCGCTGGCATGTTGCAGACCACTCAAGTACTTATTCGCCTGACCAGAACCTGCGGAAATCTTGCTGAGCCCGTCTGTCGCGGTCCCTAAGCCATTGGACAAACTAGCTGTTTGACCGCCAAGTTGTGACAGTTTCGAAGCCATTTCTTGGTTTCCGCTCGCAACTTGGTTAGCGCCACTGACTAGTTGACCAGTATTGCCATTGATCGTCCCCATCGCACTGGCTAACTGATTGGTGCTACTACTCAATTGTGAGAGACCACCGCTCAACTGCGTGATTGCTGTCGCAGACGCCGGCAATACTTGATTCGAGGCTGTGTTCAACTGACTAACGGCTTGCTGCAATTGTTGCGTTGACCCTTGCAGGCTCTGTAATTGACTAGCAACGGATTGATCACTGCTACCAATGTTTTGTGCATCAGCACCAATTTTGCTTAATGAACCTGCCAACGTTTGTTGCAAACCAGCACTGGCCTGACTCTGCTGTTTCAGTGCTGCATCAATCGTCGCCGTGACAACTTGTTGTTGCTGAGCATTTAAGTTAGCACCTTGGCCCTGCATTGCTGCAACTAACTGACCGGCGTTAACATTTGGCGCGCTAATGCCCTTCATCGCATTTTGAATGGCACCCAGTTGACTGCCAATATCACTGGCGGAACTACCGATACTAGTCAGGGAATTCGTCACGCCACTGGTCGAACCAGTTGAAGCAGCGTTAACCTGATTGTTCAAACTACTGATGGCCTGATTCAATTGTGGTAACGCCGTAGTTAACTGTTTCAATTGCGCCTGTTGACTACCACTTGTACTATTTTGAAGCTGTGCGTTCAGTTCATTCACACCTTGGGTTACTTGATTAATTCCGGAACTCAAGGTTGATGTTCCGGCGGCAACCTGTTGCGAGCCAGATGCTAACTGATTAGCAGAATCAACGCCACCGCTGATATTAGCGCCGTCCAACTGCTGTTTTGCTGACCCCAGGCCACTATTAATTTTGTCCAGCCCCTGTTGTGACTTAGTTAAACCACTGGTGACCGTCGCCATCTGGTTGCGAACATACAGTGCCTTAATGGCTGAACCACCAGGCTGTGACGCGGACAAAACCGTTTTAACGCCGGCTGAATTCTGCAATTGTTTGGTCAAACGATCAATAATTTGGAGCGACTGCTCATTGTTCAAACGATGATCACTCTGAATGTAAATCGTTGTCGGTTCAGCAGTCCCCTTTGAAAAGTGTTTTTGAACCACTTGAAAACCACGTTTGGCAGGGACATTGTCAGCAATTTCAACGGTATTGTCATAATCCAACGTACCGTGGCCCATTAAGGCTAACGGAACCATCACGATCGCCATCACAACTAGCGTCAAAATCGGACGAATCATGGCCGTACTGCCGAGCGCGTGCCACAGCTTGCTGTCACCCTCACCAGCTGACTTACGAACCGGCCAGAACATGTTTGGTCCGAGAACGGTCATAAAGAACGGATTCAGTGTGAGCAAAACTACTAGCAACACGACGACCCCAACGGCAATGCCGACCGCCGAACGGTACAGGGAGAACTTGGCAAACGCCAACACGGACATCCCGATTAATACGGACAGACCGGAGTACAAGATGGTTCGCCCACCAATCTTGATCGCACTGGCAGTTGCATCATGCGGATTCTTGCCGTGCGCCATTTCCTGCCTAAATTGATTGTATAGGAGAATGTTGTAGTCCGTTCCAATCCCAAATAGCACAATGATAATGAACACTTGTGTAAAGTTTGAAAACGGGAAGTTGAAGTGTTGGACCAAGTTGGTAACCACGCTAATGGATACCAAGCCCGATACTGCGACGGTTAATAATGAAATAATCGGTGTGATCGGTGAACGGAAGACTAACAGCAACACCACGAAAATGAAAATCGCCGCAATTACCTCCGTCTTTCGCACCCCAGCCTGAGTGGCATCTGAAAAGTCTTGGTTCAAAATATCTGAACCAGTGACATAGGTTTTCACACCGCTCGTTTTAACCGCCTTCGTTAATTGATCACGGATCAAACTTCGCGTGTGTGCTTTACTCAACTTAACGTTTAACTGAACCAGCTGCGTTGTCTTGTCTTTGGATACCAACTGTTGTTTAGCGGTAGCACTGTCTTGAGCAGTTGTAATGCCCTTAATCTGATACTTTGACTTATCAGACTTTAGCTTATCAATAGTTCGGTCAATCGCAACATTCTGTGCGGGTGTCAGCTTGTCATCACCATTACTGAACACCGCGACAACTGCCGTCGTATTTTTCTGGTCGCTACCCCACTTTTTTTGCATCTGCGTAGCGCGGACACTTTGATATGTACTAGGAATTTTAATTTGGCCCTTGTCGGCCACCAACTTCCCCGTATCAGGTGTCATCATGATGGCAGCCACTAAAACGATCAACCACCCTAATAATCCCCAAACGTGATTTTTAGTCATCCATTTCATGTTCTCTCTAACCTCCTAAACCTTACCGAGCTTCGGCATAACCCGAAAGTCGTTTCACTCGGGAACCCACCGAATGTGACGACTTCCACGTTATTGATCAACTTCTCCCTGGGCCTGAGCATCACTCTTTGCCTGCAACCATGGTGTCCAATCGATCGTGATCAGTTTGCCGTCACGATGCGGGCACAACTCATTGAGCGTGGATGCAGCTAACTTGTCACGATAACTTTTCTCAGCCTCCGCAAAGATTGCCAACGCCTCTTCCTTGGCATCCCCAGGATTATGGCCTTCATCCAAGCGTCCCATGTGATAACAAGCATCAAATGACGGATCCTTGGACATGCCGAAAACGTGGTCGGCAAGTCCTGATGAAACACCGAACGGGTCAGTTCCCTCAATGGTGTTAAAAACGTCCAACATCGTAATTTGATCCGGCTCACGATTGATCACGAAGCCGCCATCCTTACCAGAAACAGATCGAACTAAGCCAGCCCGTGACAGATGTTGAATGACTTTTTTGGTATATGAATCTGATAGTCCCAGCCGTTGTGAAATCAAAGTACTGTGTAATGGTATTTCACGTTTTTGAATCGCCAAGAGCATCAACACACAGATGGCTTGTTCCAAACTTGGTTTAACTTTCATTGCGATATCCTCCAGAAATGTGCGTTTACAAACACGACATTCGGTATCCTTTTTATTAACAGGATATATAATATCCCGTTTAAAAATAAATACAAGATTAAATTTTAATTTGGAGTTTGTTCATTGCCCATTGATTCGCTATACTGACAGCATTAGTAACCGGTTACAAAGGCAAAATAAAAACGAGGCAAACTATGGCATTCGTCACTGAACATTACATTTTGGCCGTGGATCAAGGCACCTCTGCATCGCGGGCAATTATCATCAATAAAAATGGCCGACGGGTTACCGCGGCTTCCCAACCATTACCACAAATCAATCGCCATCCTGGATGGGTGGAACATGATCCGAATTTACTGTGGAATTCCGTTCAATCAGTAATTTCGTCTGTCTTGATTAACGCTGGTATCCATCCGGACCAAATTGACGGGGTTGGCATTGTCACACAACGTGAAACGACCATTATCTGGGACCGGACAACTGGTGAGCCAATTGCACCGGCAGTTGGTTGGCAGTCTAAGCAAACGGATGATGTTACCCGGCAACTCATCAAAGATGGGTACGGTGAGATGATCCATCAAAAAACAGGACTCTTTATTAATTCTTACTTCTCAGCCGCCAAAATTCGTTGGCTTCTTGATCACGTCGAGGGTGCGCAAGAACGCGCTGAAAAAGGTGAGCTCTGTTTTGGCACGGTTGATTCGTGGCTGGCATGGAAATTGTCAGGCAGTGCGCTTCATGTCACTGATTACTCCAATGCCAGTCGAACGATGCTGTTTAACATTCACACATTGGATTGGGATGATGAAATTCTCAAGCTGATGAATATTCCCCGCGCCATGTTGCCCGAGGTTAAGTCATCTTCTGAAGTCTACGGTCACACCCAAAACTATCAATTTTTCGGTGCCGAAGTCCCTATTGCTGCCCTCGCTGGTGACCAGCAGGCCGCTTTGTTTGGCCAAATGGGCTTCGATAAAGGTGTCATCAAAAACACGTATGGTGCTGGTGCCTTCATCGTGATGAATACGGGTGATGAACCGTTGATTTCAAATAACGGGCTACTTACAACCATCGCCTATGGTCTAAATGGCAGTGTGCAATACGCCCTTGAAGGCTCTATCTTCGTGGCCGGTTCCGCGATTGGCTGGCTACAAGATGAAATGAAAATGATTCCGGACGAACCAGCTGCCAAACGGGCTGCGTTAGCCTCAACTGATCACGATGAAGTCTATGTGGTCCCCGCTTTCTCCGGACTAGGTGCTCCTTATTGGGACGATGCTGCTCGTGGCGCTGTTTATGGAATCACCCGTGGGACAACTCAAAACGATTTTGTTAAGGCCACTTTACAATCGATTGCCTACCAAACACGTGACGTTATCGAAACCATGCGAAAAGATACGCAGCTTGCCATCCCCCGTTTGAAAGCTGACGGTGCCTCATCACGAAACACCTATCTTATGCAATTTCAGGCGGACATTCTTAATATGGAAATTGATCGTTCCGCTGATGAGGAAACAACAGCACTCGGTGCGGCCTTTCTAGCAGGTCTCGCCGTTGGCTTTTGGGATAATGTCGACGCCCTCCAGGCTATCTACCAACAGGGCAAGACCTTCTCTCCTTATATGCCCGAGGACCACCGGCAACGTTTGTATCAAGGCTGGCAAACAGCGGTCAAAGCAACGGAATTGTTCAAACTATAATCAAACAATGAATTTTAATCTTCTAAACTGTTGGCCTACCTGAATAATGGGTCCAGCAGTTTTTTAGTGGCATTTTGCAGAAAAATACTGGACTGTTGACTGATAGCTAGTCGATTGCGCTGTTATATGAGCCGAAGGGCGGCAACATTGACACCGAGCCGTGAAGGTCACGTTAATTCGAGTGGTTTGCTCGAATTTAGGTTACGGACGGTCGTGAAGACGTGAACTTCGGCTTTACGACGAGGTGAAAGACGGTGAACTTCCGGCTTGAACCGGTCCCACGGCGAGCGTGTCAATGTTGCCAACCGTAGGCGTCAGCTGCCCTCCTCAAAAAAGTTAATATTAGATCGATCGCTAGGCCCGTAGAAAACTTTTTTCATCAATATTTTCCATTAATGTAAATTTTTTTGAAATTCATTTTGGTGGACCAGACCAATGCTAATCGTTGATATGATAAGTTTTCATAACTAATTCACGGCCTGAACCTAATGAAACCGGTTGCTCACGGTGGTGCATCGCGCTAGATATTGTTATATAATGAACCAGTCAACGACAGAAAGCGGTTTCGTTTTCTGTCAATACAACCCTACATTTACAGGCATTTAAGGAGTGAAAACCGTGGCAACAGAATACAGCTCATTGTTTACTTTCTTTGGTGGTACTGGTGACCTTGCCAAACGTAAACTGTACCCATCCCTCTTCAAACTTTACGTTCGCGGAAACTTAGGCGAACATTTTGCCGTTCTCGGAACTGCTCGTGATAGCTGGACCGACGACAAATTCCGTGAAGTCGTAACACAATCCATTAAGGATGACCAACCGGATGCAGATATGCACGCGGCAGAAATTTTCGTGTCACATTTTTACTACATTGCACACGATGTTACGGATAAGGCGCACTACGCTGTGATGAAGGACCTCGTTGAAAAGCTGGACAAACAATACAGCATCAACGGTAACCGGATCTTCTATCTGTCCATGGCACCACGCTTCTTCGGTGAAGTTGCCCTCAACTTGAAGTCAGAAGGTTTGCTCTCTGAAAATGGTTCAAACCGTTTGGTCATTGAAAAACCATTTGGTACTGACTTCACAACTGCTGAAACTTTAAACACCCAATTATCCGGTGCATTTGACGAAACTCAAATCTACCGAATTGACCACTACCTTGGTAAGGAAATGGTTCAAAATATTCAGGCTTTGCGTTTCGGCAATACGCTTGTTGAATCTCTGTGGAACAACCGTTACATCGACAACGTTCAAGTGACCTTAAGTGAAAAACTTGGTGTTGAAGACCGTGCCGGTTACTACGATACTGCTGGTGCTTTACGTGACATGGTTCAAAACCATATCATGCAAATCGTTTCTCAATTAGCAATGGAACAACCTGTTTCATTCACTGACGCCGATGTTCGTGTTGAAAAGATCAAGGCATTGCGTTCACTCCGGGTTTACAGCCCAGCCGAAGCTGCCAAGAACTTTATCCGCGGCCAATATGGTGCTAACGATACTGAACCTGCTTACCGTGATGAACCAAACGTACCGAAGGATTCACACAACGACACGTTTGTTGCCGGTAAATTATTATTCGACAACTATCGTTGGTCAGGTGTTCCTTTCTACGTCCGGACTGGTAAGCGTTTAGCTGACAAGTTTACACGGATCGACGTTGTCTTCAAGAAGCCTTTGATCGACATCTTCGCCTTCCCACAAAACCGTGATAACTCTTTGGCACCAAATGTTTTGACCATCTACGTTGAACCAAACTCAGGCTTCTCTCTCCAATTGAACGCCAAGACTGCTGGTCAAGGTTTCGAAACGGAACCAATCCATTTGGACTTCCAGCAAGATGTTGCTCAAAAAGAAGAAACGCCAGAACCATACGAACGTTTGCTGCATGACACCTTGAAGGGTGACCAAACTAACTTCGCCTCATGGGATGAAGTTTCATACGCATGGAAGTTCGTCGATGTTATCCAGAAGTTATGGGATTCAGAAACACCAGACTTCCCTAACTACATCTCCGGTTCTATGGGACCAGCTGCATCAGATGAACTGTTGCAACGTGATCACCGGACTTGGGTATATCGCTTAAACCGTTAATTTAAATTGACGCGAGAAAGTTGTGTTGAATTCAGCTTTCCAATTTAAATATTTCAAAAAAGGCAGTAAGCAACTATTCCAAACGATTAGTTGCTTACTGCCTATTTGATTATAAAGGTAGCGCCTGGGTCAAAGCTGAGCCATTCCCCTACTTACTATTATTCATTCTTGTCATTTTCGAGTTGGTTCAGATTATTGTGAGCATTCTCGATATATATATATATTATTTGTCATTGATACCAAGGTTGCGACCATTATATTCCTGCGGATTTTGAATAATGTTTAAAACAAGTTTGGCCATATTTTCAGGAGACATGTCGCAACCATTAAATGGCCTTCCTTCTTTAGTGATCTCATAGTCTTGCGAAGTCGGACTCTTATTAATCCAGCCTGGTCGAATTACCGTATAATGCTTAGCACCATTTTCAACAAGATCGGCAGCTTCGCGATGGGGGCCAGCCATCGTTCTGGTGTTTTAAAATAGCATTAACGGACGTAACTATCTATAGCATTATGCTCGAAACACACTGTCCGTTTGAATAAGATTCACGTAGAGTAAATCTTGCCAAAAATAAATCCTGATTATGATTTATTAATAACAGAACACATTAACCGCCTGTCATTAATTTAAAATTTTGTAAAAAACGCTAAACGCCTGTAAATAATATGTGTAAATATTATTTACAGCCGTTTTATATCTGACATAATTACTTCAATAATCGAAGACCGCTCAATTTGATTGAATTAAGCCTCTCTAGTATAATTCACAATTCTTGATTGTAATTTGGCATACATCATTTCATTTTCCGATTCATTTAACATCCACGTATGCAATTTTGCCTGCATATTCTTTAATATGACAGCTTGTTTCTTAATACATATCTACGTATACAGGTCCTATTTCACATACTTTTGTATCGACTTAATGTTCTCTTTTACTAATTCACGACTATAAACCTTTTCTTTGTCTGAATCTCTGAGGATTCTCCAGATAATAGATGCTACTTTCATTTGTGAGCTAAACTTCGAGTTATATGGGTCATTTCGAAAGCTTTTTACAAAGTTATTCCACTGATAGGTTTTTTCTTCGGCGTTCTCTGTATATTTTTGTTTGTCATCATCTAAGCATGCAATTAAATCTGCCACCGTGGCGGAAGTATCAGCATTTTTTTCGACTTCCCTCATCATTACGCCCATTGATTTACGGTACGAAAACTTTTCAACTTGGAAATAACGACAGAAAAAAATTCTAGCTTCGTTATTCAGCGAAAAACCTGAATTTAACAACTTAGTGTTCAATGTGATCTGATCCGCTTTTAGACTCAATGTCGTATTTCTGCGTATTTTCCTAACACTTTTTATATTTTGAACTGGCATACCTTCCAGAAATTGAACAATATAACCTGTTAACTCAGCCTTTGTCCCATAATTTGGTAATTTATATTTTCTACAAATCTGTTCCAGCTCTGCTTTATACCAATAATATTTATGAAAGGTTTCGCTATCCATTTTGCTGTTAAATGCAGGTCTATTCATATAATACAATTCTCCCTTTCGCCGCTTATAGTTAAGAAGACCCTATGCGGTAATTACCTACAAATCATTCCATATAGTAAAACAATAACTTATGCATTCAAAAAATGTCGCGCAAAAAAAGGATGCTAAAATTAGTTCTGCGAATAGATAGCCTTCAAGCCAGCAATATCCCCACTAGTTAACTGCACACGTCCTTGCGTTACTGGATACATGACGGAATTCGGATCACTACTATGATCAAGCCCCAATGCGTGGCCCACTTCGTGAATGGCCACAGCATCGTTGTATGAACTCAAATAGGCTGTATTCAGCTTGGCACTTCCATGATTCGTTGCGTTAGCGCCACTAAAATTCGTTTGGTAAATTTCTGGACCGCCATGACCTACCTCAACTGCGCCATCACTGGCTGCTTTTGAAACTTCATGATAGGTGCTAAACGTCAACTGGTTTTGTCCACTGCCCGCGTGACCGGGTTTAAGGGTAACAATCCCGGTCGCATTATACGTTTGCACGGCAGTATCAAACGCCAAACGCACTGCCGGCGAATCAGAAGCTGCATACTCGTAGTAGTACGTGGGTTGCAAATGAACATTACTGACAATCGATTCAACTGGCGTCGCATCGGTGGCAGTTGAATTGTCTTTAGATGCTGCAACGTGTGATGATGGCCTGCCGCTAGACGATGTTTCCTGTGAAGCCGTTGAATTCTGGGCGCCAGCATTGGCGTTTAATGTAACGGCCGTAAAAAAAGTATTTACTTGTTCGTGAACCTTTTGAAATGACCGTTGAATGTTGGCCGGGCTAACCTGGGCAGAAAGTTGCTTCTCCAGCAGTGGGTGATTTTGTAAAAACAGGGCGCCGCCAACAATCACGACAACGAGTCCTACAAGTCGGCCCAAATAATTCTTACGCATAATCATAACCTCGCGTGAGCCAAGCTCACTTTCCAAACGAGACAAATTCCTTGAACTACCCACAAAGTATAAAGGCTACCTACACAACCTTTCAACGTTATTGCTATTGATTAACAGATGTTTAAACAATGAAGACATCTGATTTGCAAAACTGAGCTGTGACACAAGTCCGGTTTGAGAACGAGCATTAACGTAAAGCTGCCCCATTCCCGAACTTGGGGAATGGGTCAGTTTTGGGTTAAGCGGAATTCTCAGGACTTTGGAGCGCGATATTGCTCATATTATTCGTCCTCAATAAACTTATGTCACAACCTCGTTGTAGTATTTGATATTTTTACTAAATCAATTGCCCAACGACTGGTTTATCAGTTAATGTTTTTTTACCGTGCGGAGATTTTTTGATCATTTCTGTGAGGTCTCTGCCAGCCGTCAGACCGTGGTGTTGGCCACCCTGCCAAGCATCAACATTCGTCAGATCATAAACAGTGCCATCTACAGCCACATAGGCCTTATGACCATCTTTGCCATCAAATTGCTTTAGTTCATCCATAGTGAAATCTTGCATTTGTAAGCGCCTCCTTATGTTTGCATTGAGTATAGCACCTCAATTAACAAACGTGGTAAATTTTAACAAGAACCATGCTTAAAAAATTAAGCTTCAAATTTTCTTTAAAGTCAGCAGTTTTACTCAAAATGATATTTAACGATTACTGAGTCACTAACATATTGATAATCTACATAACTTAAAACACCAACCTCATTCAATTGAGATTGGTGCCAGCTTCCACATTTAAAATTTAATCTGCTGCTTCATATAGTCTTCATAACTTGTCGGTTTGCGGCCAAGCAACAAGCGTAGGACATTCGAGTTACCATCGAGTCCCCATTTACTATACGTATCTGCTAGGTGGCGAAAGGCATCTCGTGAATAAACATTTTGAATGCCTGCCTGATTAAGAAACTCTGTCATATCGACACGCTTGGCAACGGCATGCTCGCCTGTTAATCGGTTATACAATGCTACTAAATCTACCGGTGAAGCGTAATCCGTACCTACCAATTCATACGTGGCCTTATTATGCTTCTCAGGATTTTGGGCCACCTCTACGACTACATCACCAACGTCTTCCGGTGCCACATAGGAAAGTTTGGTATTGATATCATAAAAGATATTGTAGGCACTCGTTTCATGAACCATGTTTGGATTGAAATTATGCATATAGTGCATCGGTTGCAAAATAGTATATTGATAATCCTTAACCATCCCGGTATAAATCATGTGTTCTTCAACATCACGTTTCATCAAATGCTGACGCAACGTAGATAGAATTGGATGAGTAACCGAAATAAAGATAAATTGTTTGTGGGCAGCAGCCAACTGGTCCGTCAAATACTTGCCAATATCCGCTTCTTCTGCGACAAACAAGGGTGGAATTTCCACGACACTGTCGACATCCGCAATCAGCTTATCAATTTCATCTGCACGGGTTAAATCTGCAACGACCCCTTCACGAATACCTGGCAAATCTTTCACGGCTGGATTAATGTCCGTTGCTTTTACGTCGAATCCAGCGGCCACTAGTTTGCTCACAATCACGCGACCAGTGTGGCCAGCAGCTGAGGTTACTAAAATCATCATGCTTACCTCCCGATTAAATTTTGTTTCCCGTAACACTAAACTTTATTGATGTTATCTGCATAAATTAAGGCATCCGCAAAATGGCCTTCACTGTGGTTCCGTTTAATGAGTCTTCAAAGGCCTGATTGACATCTTTTAGATCGTAAAACTTAACCAGTTTATCAAACGGAAAGTCACCTTGTTGATACAACTGAATCAGTTGAGGAATAAACAGCTTAGGCAATGAGAATCCTTGTAACACACCCGTGACTTGGCGAGCCGGCACCAGAATGTCATTCATCATGCTCAAGTCCGCATGCGCTGCGCCGCCAATGATTGCAGTATGGCCAAGAATCCCCGTGCTGCGGATGGCTTGCTCTGGCAAGCCATTAGCAGGAGCCGAAACAACAGCATAATCCACACCACCGTCAGTCATTTCTTGAATCATCGCTGGCACATCATCAACTGTCTTGCTGTTAATAATATCCGTTGCCCCAAGTGCCTTGGCTTCTGCCAACCGTGTATCAAAGATATCAACAGCGATGATTTTGGCAACGTGCATCGCCTTGGCCGCCATAATAGCTGCATCGCCGACCGTTCCAGTACCGAACACTGCCATTGAACTGCCAACTTCGGGTTTAAGAATGTGCATAACGGTACCAGCCCCCGTTTGTAAGCCACATCCCAATGGTCCAAGCAGACTAACATCAACATCCTTGGTTACTTTGACAGCGTTTCGTTCCTGAACCTTCGCATAGGTACCAAATGATGATTGCTGGAAGAACGACGTTACTGGCTGACCGTTCAAGGTAAAACGGCTACCACCGTAGTAATCAACGCCACCAAAATTCAATTCATCTGAGCGTTCACACGCATATGGACGACCGGCCAGACACTGACGACAATGACCACAGCTAGCATATGAAATTGCCACATGATCCCCAACTTGAAACTCGCGGACATCTTCACCGACCCGCTCGACAATGCCGGCACCTTCATGTCCCAAAACAATCGGAAATTCACTGCGGCCCATACCGGTTTTGGCACGCATAATATCTGCGCCACAAACGCCGACCGCAACGATTTTAACTAATAATTGATCACCATGTAACGTGTCATCTAATTCAACGGGTTCAACAACTAAGGGTTCACCCTTAGCCGGCGCAACAGCTGCTGTAATTTGCATAATTTGTACTCCTTATCTTTGCTGTGTACACAAATCGACCATCAAATGCTTTGTAAGTTATCTCACATGAGTATCGTAACAATTTTGAGGCAATCTTCGCTAGAATCCGTTTTCATTTCGACCATTTATTTGCTTGTGCAAACATATTGGTTTGGAAAGTCACTTTACAAACGGTCAACAGGTTCGCAGATTGGCCATTTGATCAACAATTCATTGTTCTTATCGCGCAAAAAAGCACCAGTAACAAAAGTAACTGATGCCATCAATAATCATTTATTCAATTACCAACAATCTTGACTACTCGATTTCAATAACACGTTCTTGGTCACCAAGCGTGGTTAGAAACGTGCCATCATTGCGACGCGATTCAACAATTCTTCCCTGATAAATCACACTATCAATGTCGAACTGAAAAAAACCACTACCCAATTCCAAAGCTGTCATTTTATAATCGCCAAGTTGGTCATCATGATACTGTTTCTTGTTTGTTAATGAAGCCTTTAATTTCTCCACGACTGCTATTTGCCTCCTAAGCACAAAAATGTCTTAATAAAATCATTTCCGTTATTCTAAAGATACAAATTGAAGATTAAAACTGCCTTGCAATAATTCAAAAATTATCGAAAAATTTGAGAACCATACGTTTAGTTTAGTGGGTAAATTAATTAATGGCAACAGTTATTTACGACACTGAGGTGGAATTAATGAACAAAGAAGATCTTTTAGAGCCGTTTGAACGGCGACAGATTAGGATTTTGCAATATCTATACCGTAATAATGGCGAGGCCAAAATTTCAGAAATTGCGACCGCGTTACCTTTTTCAAGTCGCAATTTATTAATGGACGACCTACAAGCCATCCAAATGGTGCTGAGACCTTCACTAATCCAATATGATATTTCCTTTAAATGGAACAATGAAAAAGTTCATTTACGCATCAACGGTCAAATGAGTCTGAAAACGCTCATTTTTTCGTACTATCGCCAGACACCCAAGATCAGCATTATCGAAAATATCGTACTTAATCCCAACCTAACAAGCATTCAATTGGCCACGAAACTCAACTTCAGTGTGGCCACTCTTTATCGTAAGATTGCCGAACTCAATGAGCTTTTAGCACCCTTTCACGTCAAAATCAACCAACTGCGGCTCACTGGCCCAGATCTCGCTATCCAACATTTAATGTATGAACTGCTGTGGAATGTCTGTCCAAAAGACCAGTACGTTTACCGTCGTTATTTGCAGCGCAACAGTCCATTAGCGGAAACAATGCATCGTTTATTAATCGATGGGTCTAATAAATATCTCGCAGCTGACGGGCCTCGCAAACTGTACACTTGGCTACTAATTATTCGGCTGCGCAACCGACATGCCGACACGACAATGACCTTATCGCCCCTCGCTCGCCAAGTCTATAAGACCATGGCAAGTGCGCCCCATTTTCAGCAGTTGTGGCGCAAACTACAAGATTCGATGCCGACGTTTATGCAGCGAATCGAGAAGATCGAACTGGAGCAAAGTTTATTGATTTTTTGTGTTGCTCATGAAGTTTTTCCCATTGACGACGCCTTTTGGCAACCCGCTGTTGATATGGTCAATCCCACCGATTCCTTAGCTAGTACGGCGCAAACTATCCACCAAGAATATGTTCAGCCAATGCTTAATCTAGACACACCAACCATTACACGATACAGTGTCGCTACTCTCTATCGCACATTGGTCAACCTCACTGTCTGTGCTGGTCATATCAACGTTATGCGTCCAGATACAACAACGCGTTACTAACAACGCCTTCATAATGAATTGATCATTCGTCAGGCCCACGAGCTTACTCGCGTCATCGTTTCATCCTTGGCAGACAAATTTCAACTTTCTGTCGATCCAGGATATGTGCAACAGCTTATGGTGCTACTGCGTTTAACGTTGAGACAGCGATTTGCACCGACCTACCGAATTGGCGTCGACCCAGAAATTGGTGAGATGTGGCTTGAACCCTTTATTCAAATTTGCCAAAACTACTTTAATCAGACACTTAGAACAACAGTTGAAGTCTTTGACCCAAATAAACAATACGACCTTTATTTATCTGACCATTGTCCCGATCAGCCTGTCATTCAAGCTACCCAAACATACATTTTGACGGACCTAGGATCCGAAGATGATTTGAATAAAATAACTGAATTACTCCAAACTACCCCAAATAATCGAGGCTTAACTGGCCATCCACGCGAGCTATCGGCAACGACCCCACCATGCCATCAAACACCAAGGAGCGTACTTTAATCGACGTCGAATATCGTAAATTTATCATTTTTCTAGGTATATCAATTTTTCACCAATCGGATTTCTCGTAAAAATCGAACCCACCGTGAAGTTTGAGACATTATCCTCTCATTTCTCTCGTACGCTATTTTCAAGAGCAACTTGGGAGGAAGATTAAATTATGAAAAATTCTCGATTGATAAACTGGCTACTTATTATGTTCACCGTGATGATTGGCTTCATTTTCAACACTCAGACTGCACAAGCCGCAACATACGGCAACGAATTCATCACTAGTGGAACAATTACAAATGGACCTAATTTTAGCTATGCCAGTAACGTCAATGTGCGCTACGACTGGGCAGTGCCAAACGACGTTCATATCGCTGCTAACGATCAAATGAAGATTCAATTACCTGACGCCCTTCGTGTCTCAAAAGAATCAACTTTTCCGCTGCTTGCAGATGATGGCACGGAGTTAGGAACTGTCGATGTAAAGACTGATGGCACAATGGTGGTTACGTTTAATGAAACTGCAGCAACCCTGAGCGACCTTCATGGCACCATTACCTTCTCGACCAAACTCAATGCGGCGACAGTCGGATTAGGTGAACAAAACGTGCCGTTTGAGACTAACAATGGCACATTAACAAGTCCAGTGATTGTCAGTCCATCCACAAATAACTTGTCTAAAAAAGGCAGCTTCACGACTGACAACAACGGCAATCCAGCAATCAAATGGACTATTTTAGTTAATCGTAACGAATTACCGATGGAAAATGTAAAAGTTTCAGATATCATCACTGATGCCGATCAACAATTGGTCCCTGACAGCATTACTGTGTCTAATGGGCACTGGACAGACCCCATCACACAAGCAAGCTATAAGCGTGATGAAACGCTGACTGCTGGAACAGATTACACAGTATCAGTGACTGGCGATAGTTTTGAAACAACGTTTGCTAAACTCGACTCGCAGATGGTTGTCATTGATTACCTAACAACGTTTAAGGATCCAGCAGTTGCCTCAGATGGCAGTTCTATCTTTAGAAATACGGCCACAATGAGCTGGGGTACAAACGGCAGTGGTACTAATACTGAAAAAGCTACCGCCAGCGTAAAACAAACTGCCGGTTCAGGAACAGGCAGTGGTTCAGAGAATAATAACTCTGGTGAAGAATCAAACAGTAGTTCGGATAACAACAATTCCAATGAAAGTTCAACCAGCGAATCCAATAGTGCCTCCGAAAGCTCAAACAGCAATTCATCAGAAAATAGTGACAACAGTTCTGTTGAAAGTAATGGTAACTCAGACAGTCATCAAGTAGACACTAATCACGCCTATGAAAGTTCAACGGATAACTCTGTGATTGCTTCTAACGATTCAAGCGCTAGTCACCTTACGTCCGACAATCTATCTTCGACATCTGACAATCGTGACCAAACAGTAATTGCGGGCTCATCGAATTCGTCCTCAAATGTGCCATCTAACGGTCAGTCCGTTTCAACCAAAGAATCTGCAAAACAGAAGGATTCTCTGGCAGAGGCTTTGCCACACACTGGTCAGCAAATTAGCATTTCACTAATTATTGTCGGTGTTATCTCGCTCACCGGCCTCATTATTTACCGACTACGTCAAAACTAAATTGATAGAAATATTTCGATCAGATCAGTCTGTTTAGAACAATGAGATTGACGAAAACGGAATTACTTAGCCTGAACACTAAAAAATCACGATAATTACACCCAAGAATGGCAGGTGTAGTCATCGTGATTTTTATATACTAAAGGTTTTAATTAACTTCCACAGAGAGAGCAATGCCCAATCCTCCACCAATACATAAGCCGGCAACACCCGTATGCTGATTGGCGTGCTTCAAAGCATAAATCAGTGTCGTTACGATCCGAACGCCTGTCGCCCCAAGGGGATGCCCGATGGCAATGGAACCGCCATTTAGATTCAGTTTAGCCGCCGGAATCTTCAGGTCGCGGGCAACTGCCACGCTTGGTGCTGCAAAGGCTTCATTCAGCTCAAACAAGTCGATATCCGACACCGTCTGATGCTGTTTAGCAAGTAACTCACTGACTGCTTTAACAGGTGAATAGCCCATTGTTTGTGGGTTGACGCCAACTTCTTGATAACCCTTAATGGTCGCCAATGGTTTCAAACCTAACTCGTCGACTTTGTTTTTACGCATCAGGATCATGGCAGCAGCACCATCGTTCAGTGGCGCTGCATTGCCGGCCGTGACGGTGCCACCAAGTTCAAAGCTCGGTCTAAGTTTAGCCAACTTCTCGAGACTGGTATCTTCACGAATCGTTTCATCACGATCGATAACGGTTTCCCCATGCCGATTTTTAACGGTTAGTGGCAGCATTTCATCGGCAAACGCACCATCGTCACTGGCTTTGGCTGCATGCTGATGTGAGGCCAAGGCAAAAGCATCCTGTTGTTCGCGACTAACGTGGTACTGCTCTGCAACGTTCTCGGCAGTCACACCCATCGGCTGATTTGAAAAGGCATCCGTCAAGCCGTCATGCTCCATGCTATCAACCATCGTTGTGTCACCAAACTTAGTCCCCAATCGCATACCATTCGTCAGGTAAGGTGCATTGGTCATGCTTTCCGTGCCAACTACTAAAACAGCATCGGCATCACCCATAACAATAGCTGATTGACCCAATCGAATCGCTTTTAAACCTGATCCACAAACTTCATTAACGGTCATCGCTGGGCTGCCTTCCGGAACGCCAGCGTTGATCCCAATTTGACGACCAACATTTTGCCCCGAGCCAGCCTGTAAGACGTTGCCGACAATCGTTTGATCAATGATACTTGGATCAACGTTTGCCCGCTTAATTGCAGCCTTAGCCGCTAAGGTTCCTAATTCAACTGCACTAAAGCTGGCCAATGCGCCGCCCATTTTTCCTACAGGTGTGCGCACAGCACTGACGATAACAACGTCGTCCATGAGTCTCCCTCTTTCTACTCTGTTTGACTGCTTCTTTTTCACAAGTAAACTCAAGTCTAACCGATGTCGAATATTACGGCAATTATTTAAGAACAATGACAAACGATTGTAACCAAGTTTTATAAACTGTCAGCGTAAATTTATTTCACAACTAATTTCATTAAACGAACCCCTAGCGGTTGAAAAATGTAAGCGTATCAACTACCATAATAGCTGTAATAGTGTTGCTCTTCACAATTGTGGAACATCGTTGACATAACGGGATTGTGCCCATAATGATAATGATTTTCACAATAAAACATAACAAGGAAGGTTTATCATGGCAGATCAAAAAGCACAAATTGGTGTTGTTGGTTTAGCAGTTATGGGTAAGAACTTGGCCCTAAACATTGAAAGTCGCGGTTTCACTGTAGGTGTATACAACCGTTCACGTTCAAAGACCGATGACATGATGAAGGACCACGGCGACAAAAAGTTAGTTCCTAGTTATACGATTGAAGATTTCGTTAAGTCTCTTGAAACACCTCGTCGGATTTTGATGATGGTTAAAGCTGGTGCCCCAACGGACGCCGTTATCCAAGAATTATTACCATTACTCGACAAGGGTGATGTTTTAATCGACGGTGGGAACACTAACTTCCACGACACCATGGCTCGTAACGCTGAACTGGACAAGTCCGGGATCAACTTTATCGGTATGGGTGTATCCGGTGGTGAATTAGGTGCCCTTCAAGGTCCTTCACTAATGCCTGGTGGTCAAAAGGCCGCTTATGACTTAGTTGCCCCAATCCTTGAACAGATTGCTGCCAAGGCACCTCAAGATGGCAAACCATGTGTAGCGTACATCGGCCCTAACGGTGCTGGTCACTACGTTAAGATGGTCCACAACGGTATCGAATATGGTGATGAAGAGCTGATCGACGAAAGCTACAACATCATGCGTAACGTTGCCGGCATTTCTGTTGATGAAATGGCTGACATCTTTAAAGAATGGAACAAGGGTGAATTGGACAGTTACTTAATCGAAATCACCGCCGACATCTTGACTCATAAAGATGACTTAGGCGACGACAAGACAAAGCCTATCCTTGACATGATCTTGGACCGTGGTAACAACAAAGGTACTGGTAAGTGGAGTTCAGAAGATGCTTTGAACATTCAAGTACCACAATCAGTTATTACTGAATCCGTTTACGCTCGTTACATCTCAATGATGAAGGACGAACGTGTTAAGGCTTCTAAAGTATTACCAGCAGCTAAGAACCAAGGTAAGGCTGAAATCGGTGACAAGAAAGAATTCATCGAAAAGATTCGTCAAGCTTTGTTCTTCAGTAAGTTAATGAGCTACGCACAAGGTTTCGAACAATTGCGTGTTGCTTCTGAAACTTATGACTGGGACTTACAATTTGGTCAATTAGCACAAATCTGGCGCGCAGGTTGTATCATCCGTGCCGGCTTCCTTCAAAACATCACTGATGCCTTTGACAAAGATCCTAAGTTGACAAACTTATTGTTCGACGACTACTTCAAGGACATCGCTGCTAAGTACCAAGAATCAGTTCGTGACGTTGTTGCCATGGCTGTTAAGGCTGGGGTTCCAGTTCCTAGCTTCTCAGCTGCCATCACTTACTACGACAGTTTCCGTGCAGAAGTTTTGCCAGCTAACTTGTTGCAAGCACAACGTGACTACTTCGGTGCTCACACTTACGAACGTACTGACCGTCCTGGTAACTTCCACTACACTTGGTACGAAGAACAATAGACTTCGGATTAAATGTTGTGAGTAATCTATTTGTTTGAATGCATTTAGATTAGACAAAAAATCCTGTTCATAGTTAAGACGTTAAAATCTTAACTGTGAACGGGATTTTTATTTATTTAAAATTGATTATCAATTACCCTCGAGCTCATCATTAACAGTCATAGCCGCGTGTAAACCAGCATTTCTACCGGAGTAAAATGCATAGCCAACGCATGTACCTGGCATGTTGGGACCGTAAGTATCGCCAACTAGTCCTGTCGCATCATTGCCAATTGCATATAAACCTGCAATCGCCTGACCATTATTATCCAGAACTTCATTATTAGGATTTACCTGCAAACCACCCATTGTACAGAATGCGCCAACGTTTAAAGAAAAACCGTAGAAGGGTCCTTCATTGATTGGAAGCATGTATTTTGGATCTTTTCCGAACAATGAGTCTTGTCCTGACTCACAGTCATGATTGTATTGCGTCGTTGTTTTCATTAATTGATCAGCCGGAATATTCATCTTTTGTGCCAATTCTTCAATCGTATCTGCTTTGAAAATAAATGGCCTTCCATCAGCTACGGACTCATCAATTTCATCCTTCAGTTTTGTCATTTTTTGACCACGTTTAACATAAACGCCTAAACCCATGAAGTTTCCGGATTTGGCCATTTCGTCAATAACTGCTGTATCAAGGATACTAAACACTTTATTTTGCGTGTAAAGCGCATTCCCGGCAAATGAAAAGTTATAGACTACGGACTCATCTACAAAGCGTTCACCATTTTCATTCACCCAAAGCAATGGTTGCTGCCCTGCGGCTGTGTTCATTTCAGAGCTCATAAACTTAAAGGCAGGGACACTGGGGTCTTTTAGGTATCCACCAAATAACATAGCGGTTCCTGTTCCGTACTTACGTGCACCAAGGTTCCAAGCCATTTGAAGCCCATCCCCAGTACCTTTGCCAGAACTGACCGTAACTAATCGTGATGTATCATAGTGAGTCATTTTCGACATCATTTCGGCATTGTTCAGATAACCACCCGTTGCCAAAATAACGGATGTTGTTTTAACAGTCTCACTGCGATTATTGGCTAAATCTTTAATGATCACTCTAAAAATTTCGCCATTTCCCTGATCAATATTGGTCGCGGCAGTGGAAGTCAGAACTTCAACACCAAGCTTCTTTGCCTGAGGAATTAAGGCGTCGTTAATAACAGCATTTCCCATTCCTTTGTATATATGCCATGTGGCCTCGCCATCACCCATTGCTTGGACACCTTCATACTCAACGCCTTGTTCGTTCAACCATTTTACAGTATCGGCACTATCATCTACGTAATTGCGCCAAATTCTGGAATCTGCTCGATATTTTGAATAGGCAACTTCCTCTTTTAAAACATCAGTTCCCGAAACAGTAATTCCTTGCTGCTTTTGTAAGTATGAATCAACGGCAAACAGCCCTTCTGTGTAATTACTGCTGCCGCCCGTGTGACGTCCCTTTTCGAGCAGTAAAACACTGGCACCATTTTGTGCAGCGGTCAACGCCGCACTAGTCCCTGCCGCCCCTGTTCCAACAACGACGACATCATAAGCATCTTTTTTGGTAATATTTGGCATGATCAGCCTCCATAGTTGTTTGTTCATTCTTGAGCAATCAGTGCTAAATGATTTATAATGACTTTTTAGCACGCTTGCATTACAACCAAATATTAACTAGTTTTCCCTTAGCATTAAACTGAGCTAATTGTTCGCCAGGTCAACTTTTGGTTCTACTTTAAATTCGGAGGTTTGTTCATGGAAATAGAACGGTTAAAAACTTTTTTAAGCGTTGCACAATATGGCAGTTTTCAAAAGGCTGCTCAGCGGGCGTTTTTATCTCAACGTGCCGTTTCCAAACGAATCACCGCAATAGAACAGGAACTTGGTGTCACTTTATTTGACCGTGGTCGTAACCGAATAACACTAACTTCTGAAGGTCGTTTATTCTTGTCTTCTGCGCAGGATATTGTTAATAGCTATACAAATACGGTCGCCGAAATTCAACAAGTTAAGCAGTCTAGTCCTGAAGTATTGCGAGTAGGTTATTTTTCCGCCTTTGAACAACAGTTATTGCAAAATGCACTCTTTAAGATGCTTCAAGACAATCCACGAATGCAAGTGATTATCAAAGAAGGTAGTAATGAACACCTGACCCGCATGGTTAAAAATGGTGATCTTGACCTTGCTCTCTCCATTAATTATGGGCAACCGTCAGTGAAATCTACTGCTCAATTACAGACTAAAGCTATCTTTTCTGAAACTATGGTTATGGGTGTTAGTACTCTCAATCCCCTCAGTAAACAGGCCGCTCTCACTTCTGCGGATATAAAGGACGTCCCGATTCTGTATTATAGTTCTGAGAGCTCTACTTTCTTGTTGGAAAGTTTCTTGGCCAGCTTTCCGTTTATCCAGGATTATGAACAAATTCGGCGTGTCGCCAGTGTTGAACAGATGAACATCTTAGTAGCTTTAAACAAAGCGTTCGCTTTTTATCCTGAAGGACTTATCCCTTCAACCCTAAAGAATGACCACATTCGTTTTCTACCTTTTGCTGATAAATCAACGCAATCTTACACGATCGACGCCGTGTATAAGAATGTTCACCTGTCTCATACACTAAAACGGCTACTAGCCGAACTATCCAAATGATCTATGGTAAGTTATGTGCTTGTGTTTGACACAGAGATGTTCAAATGACATTTACCCTACTACTTCGCATTTGCTCAAAAACATGATAAACTGTATTTACACTAATAGTTAAATGTAACATATTCGTCAAAACCCCGAAGAGCTGTCACTCTTCGGGGTTCTTTTTTCGAATAATATGTACTTAAACGGACGGGTTAGATTAGTAGTCGATTACCACTTATCATTTTGATCCAACCACTGCTTAAATAAGATAAGCAGCACGCCGACAACAAGCGGGCCCACTATAATAGTCAAAAACATTTGTAACATATTCGTCCTCCTCTCACCGTTTTTATGCGATGAGCCGGAATCGACTACAATAGAGATTTTACAGGAATACTTGCCTTAATTGGATTAGAAATACAGGTGAGTTTTGAGCGGAATGATTTTATTTCTCTCGATAACATACTTAGGTTAACTTTAAGTGCAAGATTGGAAATGGACGTCCCTGATTATCCTCAGCATCACGGCTCACAATGTGAAACCCATTATGCTGATAAAGAGCTAGTGCATCAGGATTTTGTTCGTTAACATCTACTGTTTGAATGTGTTCCTCATTGATCAGGCGTTCCAAAATTTGCCTGCCGTAGCCCTGATGCAGACAACGAACATCTAGGAAAAGCATTTCAAGTTTATAATTCTTAGTGCCAGAAAAACCAATTAGTTCTTCGCCATGAAACCATGTCAATAAATTGACTGCATCAAAGTACACTGGCAACATTCGTTGAATCTGGTCAATATCTGTTGCCTTCAAAAATTTATGCGTTGTGACAACCGTTTCGCGCCATAGTATGGTTAGTGCGTCATAGTCTTCTGGCCTGGCATGATGGGAAATAATAGACATTTTGTTTCTCCATTTGATTCTATTTAATGCTAACTAAAATAACCGTTTGGAAATTACTGTGCAACTTGTAATTTCCAAACGATCTTTTTTTAATCTTCCAAGTCCACTTTAGAAACGTTTGCTACGCCCCAACACTGTCTTGATGGCATTCAACAACTTATAACGCCATGGAATCAACACTTTGGAGAATTCGCCGATCATTTCGTCAGTGTAGCCATTAAAACCTTGTTTGAATTCAAACACACCGTCACTACCATCGAAGAGTCCAGCAACACCCAAGAAGTTGTACGTCGGAATCTTTTGGTCAACAGCGGCCTTCATCATGGCATCTTGCAACATGAATGGGCCTTTAAAAGTTTTGAATTCTTCGTTCGTGTAACTAAATACGTAATCGATTTCTTGTGGTTGAATCACAAACATCGCTCCGGCAACATTAAACTTGGCAGGATAACGTTTTTGAAGATCTTTTGCGACATCGATTTTCTTTTGATGGTTAGCCTTTTGGCGTTCAAGATCATCGATTTTGTTCTGTTCATAGCCCTTGTTTTTCGCCTTAAGTGCCGCGATTTTATCATCAGTCGACTTAATCTTTTGTTGATAAGAATCAATGTATTCATTCGAGTCGATTTCAGCCACGACAAAGCGAATTTTATCGCCAAACTCACGGTACACATTTTGGTAGTAATCAAGTGACTTGTCCGGGAAGTGCAATCGTTCAGCAGTCATTGCCGTATCCTTCTTGAATTCTGGCAGTTCGTCGAAGGAAATGTCCCTTAATTTAACACCAAATTCTTTGGCCTTTTTGATGTTATAACGTGTTTTCTTATCGAAACTCTTTTCCAGCGTTTGTTCCGTCATGTCACGGACATCTTTTTTATATTCGTAATGCGTAACATGAGTTGCTTCGTCGTAACCGGCAGCATGATAGTCTTGATAATCGTAACCAAGCTCTTTAAACAAAGCTGGCAAAGTTTCAAAGTGACTCGCAGTGAGTTCACCAGCATCGTTATATGTTTTTACCGGCAAGTTGGGGATTAGGCGCAAGAACATCCCGTTTTGATTACGAACGTATTCTTCAACCGCTTCAACGAACGCAGACAGGTTAGCTTTTGTTTCAGAACCTGGCATAAACAATGGTCCACCATAGATATCAAACCGATAACCAAAGTGAATCTTCATGCCGACCAATAATCCGGCCACAATAATCTTATCGCCATCGACAAGACCCATATAAGTCGCTTTATGGCCTTCTTTTAGCATCAGGTTGCCCTGCTCTACAGATTGATAAAACGAACCGTAAGGGCATTTTTCCTCAAACGCACCAAATTCTTCAGCTGATAATTCCCGAACTTTTTGCACCATTTTCACACCATTCCATTTTTTTGATACTAAAAAGGCATCGACCATCGATGCCTGTGAAGGAGAGTAAAGGATTTGAACCTCTGCGTCATTGCTGACCTCACAACCGAAATTGTGTCCCTTCAACCAGACTTGGGTAACTCTCCATTTTTAAAACTGTTAAATTATGCAACTATGTGAGTCCACGTCAACAACACAGGCTTGTCATCAACAGGAACTCACAAAGGAGAGTAAAGGATTTGAACCTCTGCGTCATTACTGACCTCACAACCGAAATTGTGTCCCTTCAACCAGACTTGGGTAACTCTCCATAAGGACTTTAAAATACCGCCATAAAAAAATATAACCCTGTTCCAAAGAAGATTCAAGGTAATTTCACAAACGCTAGACATCCGTTGACTAGTAAAAATGGAAACATCTTCATCTCTTTAGGTACACTGTGATATTACCGCACAATATTTTCAGATGGTTAATATCAGTAATGTCTTTACTAAACTTCAAAGTTTATTTATTAATTTATTAATGTTGAGTACTCATCCATACTGACATTGACGGTAAAAACGACCTCGACCTATAATATCAATTAACACTGACGTTTTGAACATACTGAAAGATAACAAATAGGACCCAAACTATGATTAATAATCTCGCATCGCAAAAACTAACAAAAACAACCCATGCGCTCGGCACTCGCATTGTGTTGACGGTCATGGGTGAAACGGATGAAAAGGTACTGGATGACAGTATTGCGCTCATTCAACTGTACGAACAACAGTTAACCGTTAACGCCCCCGTTTCCGAAGTTATGGCAGTCAACAACGCGTCCGGCAAACATGCTGTACAAGTATCCCCAAGTACGTTTGCACTCATCAAAACTGCCGTTGAGCAGAGCCACCAACATTTTGGGTTCAATGCTCTAATTGGACCACTCGTTAAACTTTGGAAAATTGGCTTTGCTGGGGCAAACATTCCCAATGAATCCGATATTTCCAAACGGCTAGCACTGTCTAATGCAGCAAATGTCGTTCTA
The DNA here is from genome assembly GCF_021654115.1 of Furfurilactobacillus milii. Taxonomy (GTDB): domain Bacteria; phylum Bacillota; class Bacilli; order Lactobacillales; family Lactobacillaceae; genus Furfurilactobacillus; species Furfurilactobacillus milii. The sequence goes on from NZ_JAIWJF010000004.1 coordinate 186,400, forward strand.
AATGACGCTGATCAGAGTGTTTACCTCACTGAGCCAGGGATGGAACTGGATCTAGGCGGTATTGCCAAGGGCTACATTGCCGATCGAATTCGCGATCTATGGCGTGCCAATGGCGTGCAAGCAGGCATCATCAACCTAGGCGGAAACATTGAATTTGTTGGTATTTCGCCTAAACGTGATAATGGTCAATGGCTAGTTGGTGTTCAGGCGCCAACGAAAGCTCGTGGTGAAGATCTTCTGACCGTGTTGATGCCAGCTGGTTCCGCCGTCACGTCAGGCACCTATGAACGTGTCTTAGTTAAGAACGGTCATCGTTACCACCACTTGTTGAGTCCTGAAACCGGTCATCCCCTGCAAACACACGTCAGTGGTGTCACTATTTTTGCCCGCGACTCAATCACATGTGAAATAGAAACAAAACGGCTTTTCTTTGCGGGTAAACCAATTCCAGGTTGGGGAGAAGATCGTGACGATATTTACGGGGCCGCTTTCGTTTACGATGATGACACTGTTGATCTAGTGATCGTTCATCATCGTTTAAAATTAATTGAGTAACCAAAAAGGTCGCCAGTAGTGGCGACCTTTTTAATACTTTTAAACTTTAACGTGTTGTTTGTGGCGTTGCTTTCTTCAAAGCATCGTTCACCGCTTCCTTAATAGCACGGCTAGAAGCTGACGCGCCAGACACCGCATCAACATCTGTTGAATTAGCCGCCACAATTTCCTTGGGTACCTTGTCAATTGCGACTAACCCAACATCTTCACTCTCATGATGTTGGACAACCTCCACATTTTCAATGCGATGGTCCTCATAAGTTACACGAACAGTAATTGCACCACCAAGGCCACTATTGGAACGACCTAAGTACTGATCGTCACTCAGATCAACTTTAGTGGCGTTTTCAGCGTCCAAAATATCGTTAACGCCTGTCTTACCGTTAGTGATCACCTCATCTGCATCATCTTTTTTGGCCGCTGCGTGTTCACCAGCAAGTTTTCCAAAAATCAAACATTCAGCTAGGTTACCACCACCTTGGTAGCAATTTGCGACAATGCCGCCTAATTCGCCAGCACCAAACAAATGAGGAATTGGCTGGTTTTCTGTGTCCAAGATTTGGGCATTTTCATTTCTTTCCGGACCACCCTGCGTGTTCAACACATCATTGGCAGCTGCAATTGCATAATATGGTCCTTCATCAAAGCAGCGCATGCTATCTGTGTTTCGCCCAAATTCATAGTCCTCACCATTACGTTTGAACTGATTGAATCTTTCAACCGTGCGTTCAAGGTTCTTTTGTGGAACACCCATCTTGTCCGCTAATTCAGCCAATGACTCAGCAAAAATCAGTTTGTCCATGAATTTAGGATATGGCAAGCGACCGTGTTGCTTAAGTTCAGCATTAAATTCGTCGTATTGTGTTTGATCAAATACCAAGTAGGGATGCTGATTCTTCATTGGGATGAGCCAAGAACCATGCGTTTGAATGTGACCGTGTCTGTGTGGTGCGTCCTCTGCAAAATAGCGTGTTCCATCGTCTGCAGTAACTAAAATGCTACCGTTCTTTAGCGCCGGCCACTGTTCAATTTGACGTCCCCGTTCATTATCGGCTTCCTTGAAGGTAATGCCCGGTAAAATCCCGTGAGACTCGTAGTTTGTCATATGCCACATTTTAGCACCAATTGCTTGTGACATTTTGACACCATCACCACGGTTGTATAACGTTCCTAACGGCGTCAATCGTTCACTATGCAGGTATGTCTGAACCAACTCAGGATTATTTTCAAATCCTCCCATCGCCATGACAACCCCGTTCTTAGCGTGCACGTTCAGTTGCTTACCATCACGAAAAACACGAACCCCTCGTACGACACCAGTGCTAGGTTCTTGAATAAGCTTGTTAGCGCGCGAATTTAACCAAATATCAATCTGATCATGGCGATCTAGAACCTTTTGGCGAAGAACTTTCCATAATCCGGCATCTTTATCACGTTTATGAACTAAGGCGAAATCAATCGTTTGACTACCCTTTAGTTCAGGATATTCAGCCATTGTTTTTTTAACGGCCACGGCATCCCCAGGTTTAATATCATGTTTCCAACTAACCGCTGGAATTCCAAGATACTCACTAAAATACGATGGGATTTGGCTCATTCCTTTTAAGTAAGCTTGCAGCGTTTTTTACGGAGTAACAAACGGACGATTCAAATTATGATAGTAATCCGTTAGATCCGCCAGATTTTCTCCCATGACAACATGCTGAGCAGAGTACCGAGTGTTTCCACCTTCTCGACCAAATGGTGCCGCCTCAACAATTAGTGTTTTGGCGCCTTTATCGGCGGCAAATCTAGCAGCAGAGGCACCGGCCCCACCGAAACCGAGGACAACAACGTCGTAATTCGCATTCCAGTCAACATTTAAGGCCAAATGCCCCTTCTGTGATTCAATTAATTGTTGGAAATGTTTGAAACAACTTTCTAAAAAACTAATCGTGTGCCTATCAACAAGGTCACCAGATTGATCAAACGCTTTTGGCGCAAAACTTAGCATAAATTCATTTCCTGGTAAAACTGTCGCACCGACACCCGGGGCATTTAAAATACGTCTAATTTCATCTTGCGCCCGCGAAGTACCTTGAATCCCTAATGATGTACCAACGATCATTATTGGCTTGCCAGCGAAGGGATGAATCGTGCAAGACAGCCATTCAATCATGCTTTTTAAAGCTGCTGGAATGGAATGATCATATTCTGGAACGCCGATGATGACACCGTCAGCGCCTGAAATTTGATTAGCCAGTTTCTGCACTGATTCAGGCAAGCTGCAGTCTTGCGGTTGCTCCTTAAAAAGTGGCAACTGTCCTATCTCTGAAAGATCGATCGTTGCATTTCGCTGAAAATGATGTTGCATGTACTGCAATAATTCCCTGTTGTACGATTTGTCTGCATTAGTCCCAACAATTTCGAGTAATTTCATTTATAACAGTCCTTCATATTGAATTTTTGAAGATTTTCAAAAGCCGTGTGGTTGTTCACAGCGTCAATATAACGACTTTACTTTAAAAAACAATGATTTTTTTCAAAAAAACGTCAAACACGCATTGTGGCAGCCAAATACAATTAATCTGACTGAAATTTGTCTGCTGAGATAGTGCAAAATACCACAGTCTTGCCAAATTTAAATAATGTTTTTATAAAAATCATTGATGATTTGATTTTTCGAACTGTATAAAAACACTCCTTATATTAAGTCGGAGAATTACAAAATTAAATGTTCCTGTATAAAAATAAAGCCTTTAAAATAGGCACTTACAAAACGAACAAATAATTTCGTCTGGCTTAATCTACTAATTATAAATTGACTACTCTCGAATAAAAGTTATGCTACGCCTGAAGATTTTAAAACAGTGTGTGTTCCAGTTAATCATGTGATTATTTTTTCAATTCATGAACGAAAGTTGGTTGCCTTCTTCATGAATTGTCACATTAGATAAACTACTCGGAATAAATAAAGGAGTACGCATCATGATTAGTAAAATCAATTGGAAAGCTTTTATTTTACCGTTGGCATTAGGTATTGGTATTTGGTTGCTAACGCCGTTGAAACCGACCGAAATTAGTCCAGTTGCTTGGCATTTATTTGCCATTTTCATCGCAACAATTGTCGCCTGTATTACAAAGCCACTGCCAATGATGGCCACGACCTTAATCGGCATTATAGTTGCCATGTTAGCAGGCATCTTCAAGATGGACGAAGTAACCGCTGGATTCGGCAATTCAACATCTTGGATGGTCGCCATGTGCATGTTTATGGCAGCAGGCTTCATTAAATCTGGCTTGGGTAAGCGAATTGCCTATCTGTTTGTAAAATTGTTTGGTAAACGAACTCTTGGGCTCGCTTACGCACTATCTGCTGTTGATACTGTACTGGCTATTGGCATTCCAAGTAACAACGCACGTGTAAACGGGATTATGTACCCAATCATCGACAACCTTTCACGCGAAATGGGATCAAATCCCAAAGATGGAACCGAGCGTAAATTAGGCTCCTTCCTAGTTTTTAACGAATATGAAATCAACAACGCGTCTTCCGGTCTCTTCTTAACGGGCCTCGCGGGTAATTTAATTGCTATGGGGCTTGCCAAAACACAAGGGATAACCATTTCGTGGTTACAATGGTTTGCGGCAGCAAGTGTACCTGGTATTTTGTCGCTATTAGTAATCCCCTTTGTTCTATATAAAGTTTATCCACCCGAAATTAAGGAAACACCCAATGCTAATAGTTGGGCCGATAAACGACTGCACGAATTGGGTAAGATGTCGACTAGTGAAAAAATCATGCTTGGCACCTTTGTTTTAGCCATTATTTTATGGTTAACAGGTACCAAATTTGGTATTGACGCAACGGCAGTTAGTTTCATCGCCGTCGGAATTTTGCTTGTCACAGGTGTGCTAACTACCAAGGACATGTTAAACGAAAGCTTCGCTTGGAACATTCTCGTATGGCTATCCGTTATCATGTTAATGTCACAAAAGCTAATGACCTTAGGCTTCTTCCCTTGGTTTTCAAAAACATTGGGTAGTTTGTTGAACGGCATGAACTGGATTCTAGTACTGATCATTCTTTTCCTATCCTACTTTTACTTACACTATATGTTTCCAAGTGTGGCAACCCAGATTTCTGCTCTCTATGCTGGTTTCTTATCAATCGCAACTGGCGCGGGTGTTCCTCATATTCTTGCCGCGTTAATGTTAGCTTTTTGTGGTTCGATTTACCTGTCAACGACACCATATTCGGCCGGTCCAGCAGCATTATTGTCTGGCACTGGATACGTATCTAATAAAGACTGGTGGCAACTAAGTGCTATCATCGGTGTGGTCTTTAATGTCATTTGGCTTGGCGGCGGCCTATTATGGACGAAAGTCATCGGTTTGTGGTAATTAACATTGTCGATTGATGCGGGGACTTATGTTGGACGACAGCAACTTACGCTATACTGACAGTTAAGGGGGGACAACTCATGACTGAACGTGATTTGAGTTATTTTTGTACACTTGTGGAGACAGGAAACTATACAGCTACTGCAAAACACTTTCATGTGACTCAACCAGCTATTTCAGCGGCATTAAAACGATTAGAGGCCAAATATGGCACATCGTTATTAACACAATCCAATCACCGGGCACGTTTGGTCACAACCCCTTCTGGTCAAGTCCTCTATATTCGCGCACGAAAACTCCTTAAGGAGCTCATGCAAGTTGCAATTGAGGTTAAGCATGCCGAAGACCAGCAGGTGCGACTGGGTTTTTCTCATGTAACTGGCGGAATTTGGCTACCACGCGTAGTAGAAGTCTTTGAGCATAGACGATTACTTGGTTTCTTGACAACTGAGGTCACTATTTCCGAAAATTTGCTGGAAAAGCTACGAAATCACCAACTAGACGCGGCCATTTTTTCTTCACTTCAACCCATGAAATCAGACGATCTCCAAGTTTTCCAGTTAGAAAGTCATCCGTTGTGTGTACGTGCGAACGTCCGACATCCCCTAAGTCGTTTAAATGTGATTGCAGCCGAAAACTTGAATCAGGTGCCAATAATTGCACGAATGCAACATTCCCTTCCAAGAACAGCGCTGGAGAGATATTGTCATCACAGCAACGTTCATCCAGATATCATCTACGAAGCACAATCAAATCAATTAGTCGAAAAATTAGTTGCTCGGAATTTAGGGGTTGGCTTTGTTATTAAGGGATCAGTATCCTTAAGCGCCAATGTGGTTCAAATTCCGTTAAGGTCGAGTGAATCAATCGACTGTTTTATGCAAATGGCAGTCAGAAAATCTTTTCTGCCCAATAAACAGCAATCTCAATGTATTGAATTACTTAAAACCATAAAAAGCCCAGATTAATCTCAGCAAACAAAAATAACGGCAAACTACGTGGGTTGTTTCCCATGCAGATTGTCGTTATTTATTTTCTAACAACGATTTAATTTTCCGCTTCAGCGTCCGCCGCCAACACTTTAGTCAGTGTTGTTTTCAGTGTTTGCTTCATCTCATCAAGCTCTTCAGGCGTTGGCCGATTGTCGTCACTGAACATAACGTTACGATCTAACCACCAAACTGGTCCCGGTGTTGTCGTATCGCCTTCTCGACGAGGAAATAGATGCCAGTGAACGTGGGTATCGCCATTCCCTAATAACTCATAGTTCATTTTTTCAGCATGGAAAGCATCGTAAACAGCCTCCGCTACCAAACTCATTTCGTGCAAAAATTGCTCTTTAAAATCGCGTGGCAAAAAATGCAATTCTGTCTCATGTTGTTTGCATAGGAACAAAGTGTATCCCTTAAAGTGCTGATTATCGCCAATTACCACATACCCTGTTGATAATTCAGCAACGAAATAGGGATTAGTCCCATCCTTAATCATTTGAATTCGTCTGCAAATTTCACAGTTATCGTGCATCATTTCATCCACTCTCTATATAATGTCGATTCTCTCCCCATGAGACTCGCAGTTATGCCATCAATTACTTTCTCAATAAGTAAATTATCACATTTTCAAATACTAGGCGAGTTCAAACGAATTTCTTATTCAATTATTAAAATTAAATAAATTAAGCCAGAATTGGACAATGCCCGATCATTAATGTAGTATTCAATACTATATTAATGAAATCGATATCGTTTTAAATACGACTAAGAAGGTAAAGTCTTGATGACAGAAGAAAAAATTGCGTTGCTCGTAGATTCGGCCTCAGATGTGCCTGAGCATATTTTTGCACAGTATCAAAACATCGTCGCTGTGCCAATGCAGTTAACAATCGATGGCAAAACCTACGCCGACCGTGAAACCATTGAACCAGATGACTTTTATCTGTTACAATCCACTGCTAAAGAGCTTCCTAAAACTGCCAGCCCCGTGATGGGCGATGTCATTAATCGCCTCGCAACACTAAAAAGTCGCGGCTTTACGCATGTCATCGGAATCACTATATCTGGTGCACTTTCGGTAACCAACAGCCTTTTCAAGCAAGTCGCAGAGTCACAAGACGACGTGAAAATGGTAGTTATCGATACTAAAAACATTGGTGTTGGTAGTGGCCTGTTTGCCAGCTACGCAGAATCGCTCATTGACCAGCAATTGCCATTTACCACAATCATCGATAAGCTCAATGTCTCCGTTCCTAAAAGCTCTGTCTACATTTATATTCCAACATTAAAATACCTAAGGGCTGGTGGACGAATCGGCCGTGTTGCCGGATTCTTTGGTGCGGCACTTAACATTAAACCAATTATTACTTGTGATTCAGATGGCGTTTATACAGCTATCGCTAAAGCGCGCACAGAAAAGAAAGCTGTCCAAAAAATGGTCGAACTTGCTTCCCAAAAAATCTCTGCTAACAAAAACGCGCGGGTAGCTGTAGCTCAAGGTCTCAATGAACCGCTATTAAAACAGGTAACGGGGGATTTACAAAACCGCTTTCCATCACTTAATATTGAGACAGGAAATATTTCCCCTGCCCTTGGCGTTCATACTGGTCCCGGACTTGTTGGTATCGCGGTACAGGTGGGTTAATGTCAGAAAGGACACCCCATTAATATGTCAAACCCATTGAATCAGTCATTCGAAAATGATAATTTGATGATTCTGCCACATTGGTCAGACCTGCCTTGATTCGACCTTCATCTCGACCAGCTGATTGAACTTACAAATGGGTATTTACGCCCCATTACCGGCGATATAGTGACTAAAACAATGATGCATAATTACTTTAAGGCCGACGTTCTAGTCGCACCCGACAAAAAAAGCTATCATAAGATTCATTTAGCAGGTGCTATCATTGTTGGTCTCTTAAAAAACATTTTTTCGCTTGAAGAGCTTAGGGTTGCCCTTCAATACATCATCGACAATGAGTCACCGCAAAAAAGTTACGATCATTTCATAACACTGTTTAATCGAGAAGCTGCTAACGACTCCTTCAAACATTTTCGTTTGGCTGAACAGCAACAGCAAGAAATGTCTGCGGCAGAGGTTATTCGTTATGACGCACTGGAGGCCTTTCTATTTTGGCTCTCTGCTAAAAAGGCTCTGCATCGTGTAATTGATGCTAATCAACAATAAAAAAACTGATTTTCTTCTGTGCTTACGCAAGTTAACGTGTAAGTCATCAAGAAAATCAGTTTTTTATTTATATTTCAATCGGTCGACTGGCATCTAACGCGTAAAGAATTTTGTGCGTTACAGGTAATCCAGTCATGTTTGTCAGCGCGGCGGCGTAAAGGTTCAATTGACCTCGGTAACGCTCGACCAACTTTTGAAGTCCCTCATCTTGATGTGCAGGGTCAATATAATCAGTCTTGTAATCGAATAACGTGACCTCGTCATCCTTGATATAATAACCGTCGATAATTCCGTGAATGAGCACTTGCTCAGCCTTCGTCTCATCTTCTGGCCGATGAATTCCCTGATATAACTGATAAGCAGGTATTAGTAATGAAAACGCCGCCTCACGATGAACGTCATTTGCATGTTCAATCACTTGCTTGCCTAAATCACTGTGAAAGAAACTTTCAATCTGAGACAGGTTGATTTTCAAGGCCACCGCATCTGTCAACACATGATCTTTAACGAGTTGATTAACAAGATTCTGCAAGTCTTCGGGACTTGGTTGACCAGCGCTTAAGTCTACTTCCTGCAGAACTAGATGAGTCGCTGTCCCAATCTCAGTAGGTTTCGGTGCCGTGACCGTTTGCATAAACTGTGGTGTTCTTAATTCGTTGTTAGTAACCCGTGACCGAGCCTTGGCCTGATCGTCTAATTCCAGCGTACCAAACTGATTCTGATCGGGTTCTTCAAATAATCGCTTCAATTCTGAGACAGATTGATAAGCAGTCGTTTTCGTTGCGGCTTCGTTTGCATAGCTAAAAGACAATACCTGCTCTAACGCATCAACGTTAAGATCACCAAACTTGGTTTGTTTGGCCGTTTCACGTAATTCATCCAAGTAGGTTTGTTGTTCGTCATCCGCTGCTTGTAAAATACCGGCAGTCTCTAAATCAGCTTTCGTTTTTAAGACCAGTTCGAAGCTATCCGCCCGCGTTTCGTTCACAGCCTCGGACGACAACGGAATCACAAAGTCATCCACTCCTAATTGCTTGGCCACTGACGGCAATCGTAAAAGAGCCATCCCAATCCAATCCATGAAGTTCTTAGTTTCCGATCTTAATGTCGTATTTAACGTTAAGGACGCATTGTTAGCTGCTTTTTGCCAATGCTTTAATAAATCATCCTGATCCTTATACGTGCCAACTACAAACAGACGTTGTTGTGCTCGTGTCAGAGCAACGTACAGCACCCGCATTTCTTCAGATAAAGTCTTTTTGAGTGACTCGCTGGCAACCAATTTTTTCTGCAGTGTATCAATCTTCAAATGACGACTTTGATCGTACCACGTGATTCCAATACCAAGATGGTCGTCCAACACCACAGCGCTCCGCTGATCCGATAGATTGAAACCATGGGAAGCATCCATGACAAATACCACAGGAAATTCCAGGCCTTTGCTACCATGAATCGTCATTACTGAAACTGCATTGTCATTGCTTGCAGTATTAACCTCAGCCAAATCCTTATCACGTTTTTGCATTTCCGAAATGAAGTGAACAAACTGAAAAACGCCTTTAAAGCTGCTGTTTTCGTAATCAGCCGCCCGTGCGTATAGCGCATGTAAGTTACTTGCCCGTTGTTGTCCACCTGGCATTCCGGCAACATAATCAAGAAAACCAGTATCTTGATAGATGGTCCAGATTAACGTTACCAACTGATTTTGACGAGCGATATCCCTAAAGTGATCTAACTGCTTTAAAAAGCGTTGCAAACGTTCATGGACACGCTGACCAAAGTCACCTATCTTATCAGGTTCTGATTGAACACGTTGTTCAAAATCCAGCAGGGCTTGGTAGTAATCACTTGTTTTGTTTTGAATGCGTAAGTAGGCTAATTCATTTTCATTTAAGCCGACAATCGGAGAACGCAAAACAGCTGCTAATGGAATATCTTGGTACGGGTTATCAATAATTCGTAAAAGAGCCATCATAATTTGAATTTCGGTTGTTTGGAAATAATTCGCAGTATCGCGGACTTCTAGGGGAACCCCAAGCTTAGCAAACTGCTCTTGAAGTAACAGATTGTTGTTACGGGTTGGAACCAGTAATGCGACATCCCCATACGTCATGTCTCGATTGGTACCTTGCTGGCGATCAAAAATTTGTGTCTTTTCGGTCACCAAGTCACGGATTTTGGCTGCCACCATCACAATTTGACCTTCTGCACGATCATTAATGGTCAAAGCGTCAGTGACGTCCTCTTCGTCATCGTCACTGTCCGCAGACTCATCGTCAGTGCCGCTCTCGTAAATCATAACCTGTGTTTTTGGAACGTCCTTCTCAGGATAATCCTTTGGCCCATATTGCAATTCAGCATCCCCGGCATAATTCATTTCGCCAAGCGATTCGTCCATTAACTGTGAAAAAATTAAATTTGTAAAGGCGTCAACATTCTTCATCGAACGAAAATTATCGGCCAGTATAATCCGCTCACCATCGCTATTTGGCTTTTCGGCCAATTGATCATGAGTATCAAACGTATTATATTTTTTCAAAAATAACGTTGGGTCAGCCAAGCGAAAGCGATAAATTGATTGCTTCATATCGCCCACCATGAACATGTTTCCATGGCCTGCAGTCTGGTTGGCTACTGATTGCAAGATCGATTCTTGCAGCTCATTGATATCTTGGTATTCATCAACAAGCACTTCATGATACTTTTTCGTAATTTCCTGATGGACACTGTCGTCTTGCAAAATTTGATACGCAAAATGTTCTAGGTCACCAAAGTCAACTAAGTGTCGTTGACGTTTCGCAGCTGCAAAGGCTGACATAAACTGTTTTACCACATCAGCAAGTTGCGCAACTAATTCACTCGCATGCTGGTTAACCTCTTTAATGTCAGCTTCGTTTAAAACAAAGTAACGATCAATTAGCTGTTCTAGGCGCTTTTTTAAACCACCTCGTAACGTTTTTAACTGATCATGAACACGTTGATCATCGGCTTCTAATTTTCTTAGCCCAGGTGCCCGACCAGTATCAACACTAGCCAATTCATCTCGCAGTGAATCCCAGTTTGTCATCGTTAGTTCATCTTGCAACTTTGTAAACCGATCGGTTAAGGGCGCTAGGACCTTCTGCCACTTGGCAATATAGTCATCACTTGAGAAACCAGCAACAATGTTATTAGCCGTTTGAATATCCGCCAAACACTGTTGAATTGCGCTGGCCACATTCGGCTGAATATATTGCTGCGCTAAATCGCTTTCCCAAAGACTTCCATCGGATAATTTATACTGATTGACTAAACTCTCCAGCCATGCATCAGGCTTAGCTTTTGCAGTGGCGAACGTTGCGAGTCTAAAGACTAGGTCTTGTAAACCCTCATCATCACGATCGTTAGAAAAATTGCGGGTCAACTCAGCAAATCGACCATTATTATCGTTGGCGTATAAGGTTTCACGCAAATCGCCCCAAACATCTTCTTTTAGTAACTGGGCTTCCGTTTCATCGGCCAGCTGACGAAAAACCGGATCAAGTTTAATGACATAATAGTATTTCTGAACCAGTCGCAAACAAAATGCGTCCAAAGTACTAATATCTGCGCTGCCAAGCAAATTTAACTGATGCAACAGCTGACGGCGACGTTTGTTACTGTCAGCATCCTCGCCGTCATTTTTATTTATTTCACGCCTTAATGTGGTTTGAATACGGTCGCGCATTTCTTTAGCTGCTGCATTAGTAAACGTCACCACCAGTAAATTAGTGATGTCTGTATCATTGCTCTCATCCAACAATTTGGTAATCACACGTTCGACTAATACCCGGGTTTTCCCAGAACCAGCTGAAGCCGAAACTAAAACATTGTGGCCGGCATGATGGATGGCAGCATCCTGAGCCGGTGTGAAATTTAACTTAGTTGTTGCCATCTTTATCAGCCTCCTGTTGCTTTGGATCAATGCGATGAAGCACATCTGCGGGCGTTAATTTATCCAACACGTGATAACGATTTTCAGGTAGCATTGCGTCAAAGCGCATAACCGCAGTGTATGGTGAATACTGCAACCCTGTCTGTTTGCGGGCATTTTGGAATGGATTGAGCTTATCTGATCCGGCAAAAATCTGATTACCCGCGTTAATAATGAGTTGTTCCTCGTATGACAATAAATCATTCAATTGTTCAGCAGTAATGACTGTCTTAGCCGTCGCGGACAATGTTTTATCTTTTTTTAGAGCCAATGGATAAACTTTTGAGTGACCGCCATCTGCAATGTCCTGATCTAAGTTTGTCAGAATGATAGGATCAGCAACCAGCACACCTTGGTATTTGTGGGCTGACAGCAACGCATCACTGATAGATGCCAAATCATTTAGGTCCAAACGTTTACCCTTACCCAGTTTATTTAGAGAAATGCCCGCACTTTGAATGTGTAGGTATAAGGCTCCTGCCAGCGAGTTTAACTGACTGGGGCTCACTGAATCGGCATCTTGGCGAAGGGCATCAAGATATGTCAGCATCTGCATTGATAGCCCATAGTAGGCTTGTTCAAAATCAAACGTACGTCGGCCAGATTTATAATCCACAACACTTAAGTATTCTTTACTGCCAACATTCATCCCATCAACTCGGTCTATTTTCCCACGCACGTTAATGTGACGATCCCCGTGCAGTTTGAACGACAAGGCTGGCATTCCTGAATCCGCCCCAACATGGCCGAACAATACTTCCGTAGCTAACGTCCGCATCGGCGTAATTTGCTGTTGTTGCCTGATAATCGTCGCCATCCGTTTGATGGTTTCAATTAACTGATTGCGAATATATCCCATTCGGTGAGAACTGTTTAGAATGGCAAACTGCGGTTGATCATTGACCGATGGCATCACTTCACTTACGAGATCGTTGATGGCAGATTCACTCAGCTGGCTTAAATCCAGTTGACGACTGACTACCAACTTCATCAGCTGATCTAGCGCCATATGGAAATACTCCCCAGTGCTAGCGGCAGATAATTCGAATTCATCTCGTTCATTTAAACGTAGCCCAAACTTAAGAAAGTACTCATACTGATTTCTATAGAATGTCTCAAGCTGTGAAATGGAAGTATTTAACTGATCACCATAAAGTCCTTGTACAATATCAGGCCGTAGTGGTTGTGGCGTATTTCGGTAATCTATTCCCGCTAATAATTGATCCGTTAACGTTTTAACGGAGGACAATCGTAACCAGCGGTACACGAACACCCATGGCTTTGGCAACGGTAACTGGGTCTCTTTGGCCTGATAGCTAACCTTAATCAAATTAGTCAGTGCAAATCGTGGCGATCCAATAAACGGTTGCAGTGCACTAGCTTGTTGCGTTGCCACATTTGGAGTGGCGGTGTAAGTAACAACAGGCAACTGAAAGTGGTTCACAATGCTCGTGACGTAGCGTGATGGTTGAAGACCGTTCTCGTCAGTCCCCCCTTGCGGATACGATAAGATCAGCTGCTGGCATCCTGTCAGGAATCCCATGTAGTTAATATATGGATCAAATGTCATTCGCGTACCCGCGCTTAACGTTAAAAATTGATTATCCGCGAGTTTAGGGGCTAATCGGTCTCGATCACCATCGGTTAAAATACTGCTTTCAGCGACCTGATCTGGCATAACATCATCAGTAGCCCCGATTAAGAAAACAACCTGATAATCATTTAGTTGGACAATTCCCGTTTCTGAAATAGTCACCTGGTCTAAGGTTGCCGGAATTTGAGTATAATTGGTGCCTTCGAATCCATTCAACAGCAACGCAGCAAATTCATCGATATCAAAATCAGCAGCCTCGCCTAAGAGACTGACATACTCGTCCAAAATGCCGGTAAATGTATTCCATGCCTGCTCATTGCGGCTTGCGCGATCTAAGTCTCCGTTATCGGTGGCCGTTACCCGCCAAGAATTCAGGCAATCAATCACCCCATTATCAGCTAAAAACTGATACAAAATCTTGGCTGCCTCGGTGCCATTAGTGGCCTTATCTAATTGCTTGAAAAATGGTGGCAAGACGGCCCCAATGAAATGATGAATAATGTTTATTTGACGTTGAACCTCAACGTCTGCTTCCGTGAGGGTCTCATCATCGACATGTTGTAAACGCCAATACGTCCAATCTTCTTTTTCAACCCAACGTGAACCTTCAATACCAGTTTTCAACACCCAATTTTCCGTTAGCGACAACGCTTGTCGAAAATTTTCGACTGACATTGGCTGCCCCGATATACGGGGGATTAACAGCTCCGTTTTTAACAACCGCATCACATCTTGATAACGGTAATAATGGGCACGTACGTCAAATAGAGCACTGATTAATTCAATCAGTGGGTGCTTGTCCATCGGTTTGTCTGAATCATCGAAATAAGGAATTTCCATCTGATCAAACACTGGACCAACAAAGTTTTCATACGGTGCTAAATGTCGGCTCAACACTAAAAAGTCACGATAATGATACCGTTCAGGCTGTTGGGCAACCATCGTTCGAATTTGACGAGCAACTTGATTGAGCTCGTCCAGACGTGTTTCAGCAGTGAACACACGTAAATTCGTTTGTGCTGAGAGTTGCTCAACCGGCAGGCGTTTGGCGGGAACACTGGTGACCCAATAATCGTCTAACTTAGCTAATTCAGTGCTTACCCGCAATTTCTTAGCAGTCGTATCTAACTGAATCTGAACTTGATTTTCACGAGCTAACTGAACTAGTTTCAAATACGTTAATGACGGCTCATAAAATAGGTCACCCAATTCAGGCGTTTGTTTCGGAGCACGCTGCATAACCAACGAAACGGTGACCGAAGCAGCCTGTTTCATCATTACGGTGACTAATTGTTGTTCCTGTGCAGAAAAAGTAGCGTATCCGTCTAAATAAATATGGGCATGTTTAAGTTCATTGCCTTGCTCCAAATAATCAGTTAACTGGTTTACTAGATCAGCATTATCAACATAATTTCCGCTTAAAGTCTCTGTATATGCCTCGTATACAATTGCCAAATCATGGAGTTTGCCGCCTAGATCTGCCTGTTCGCTGGTTTCCAAAGAACCTGCGATATGTTGCAAATCCGCCGCACTAACCTGACCGACCTTTAACTCGGAAAATTGGCGAACCAACTGATTAATAAAACCGGTTTGGTTAAGTTCACCGGCAAAAACGGTCAATTCAGTCTGGTGTAGCGCAATAATATGATAAATCAGCATACTTAAGCCAGCGTTTGATAAACGCGGTAGTTGGTAAGTCGGCGTATTTTTCATGAAGTACCAAGCTAATCGAGTGAACGAAAATACTTGAATTTGGCCATTCGCATAGAGTGACTGGCCCGTCTTATCCGTGGCTTCTTTCAGTGCATTTAAAACACCAACCTCAGCATTGAACTTAATGTGGTTAGGAACCAAAACGAAGTATTGATCTTTTGGATGCTCAGCCATGGAGGCACGCATTTGTTCAATCATTTCCTGGCGATGATCAAATTTGGCCTGACCCAAAATAAAGTTTAACGACACGTTTTCTGCCCCTTTCTTCTGCGGAACTAACTTGTTGTATCCATTTTACCCGAATCTGATTCTCGGTGAAATAGATGTACAAACATTTGTTCGATTTAAATTTTAATGTCGAAAACGGTAAATAATGGTAGCGCTTTCATTCAACGTTTGCTATACTTCTAAGTGAGGAAGGAAGTTGGCCTTTAATGAGTTTAGAACACAGTTTGGACTACGCGTCTAAATGGTTGGTGTTAGACATCATGAAGTCACTTCACCGTGAAATGGTATTGTTCTGATAAACATCGTCCAGGGAGCGAACATCCCATTACAATTAGATGCTTAGACGAATGGCCAGTGAGTGAATCATGACCACGAAAAAAGCGTTGGCCTTAGAAAGATTCCTTCCTAAGAACCACAGGGTCAGTTGGATGAAGTTGTTCATCAGCTGATAACAGGCAGGCGGCAGCCTAGAATCCGCCACCAATATAAGTGACTCCCGCGGGGTCGCACAATTAAACAGCCGGTGTGTGACCGGCAGTAATCCGTGAGCAAAGATCAACTTGGCAACAGCGTCATGAGATGTTTGCGATGACCGGATGACAGAGAAACCGTCCATCTTAATTGATGGGCGGCTTTTTGTGATGATTTAAATTAAGGTCTCAATGCCGGCGCATAATTAGCCACCAAATCAATTGACAGGAACAAACGAAAATAACAACTATCCCTAAGATTACCAGTGAAATAATTCGCAACGCAGGCGTTTGTGTCACACCTGCCCCATCCACCGTACGTGTCATGACGATTGCCACTGCGCATCCAAGCAGAAAACTCCAGATAATAGTCACCAACCACCACAATCGTTTCATCGCTAACCACCCCGAACATCAATGTTGAAAATGATGGTTCTCAGTGATCCTCCTAGTCAAATCAATAATAGCTTGTAACAGCAGCAAAATGCCTGCTGCAAAACAAGCAAATCGCATGCCAAAATTTAAGCCGGTCTGCGACTGCCGCGCGGCAATAAGGTTTAACACACCTATCAGTATCGTTGCAGAAACAAGTTGCGTTCTTCTAATCTTGAATATAAATAGCAACATTGCCACAATCACAATCAACCCATCCATCATTCTTAGACCAGCAATTGTGGATAACTGTGTCATCCGACTAGTTACCAAGATAGTTTCTGCGATTACGAGCAAGACTTTTGAGAACTTAGTCGATATCGTTGTCACTGCGGAAACATTCATCAATGCGTCAACAGACGTTTGATAGACGACTGCCGCTTGTTGCAACAATAAAACATCCGGCAGATTGCGCCCTGTCTCCCAGTTAGAAATAGCCTGACGTGAAACATTTAGTTGTTTAGCAGCCTCAGACTGTGTGAGCCGTAATTGATTACGTGCCCTCTTTAAATTGGCCGAGAGAATTTCACCTTTTGTTTGCATCATCTTCACTCCTAAAAAGTACCAGTAGCTTGCTTCATTGACGAGCAAGGAACGCTTGCATCCGCATTAACACAGTGTTTGTAGACCAACATAAAATCATAATTGCTAAGTTATACATTAGCATTGATGTGAATAGAATTGCACCAATTTTTTAATCTACGAGTATCTGGTATTTCAAAGAAATTGTCCACTATCACTGTTGAAAACCGCAAGCGCATTAACTAGGCGGCTGCATTTGAAACTTGAACAGAAAACTTTAAACAATACTTTGACACGCACAGTAATTGGTGATAAATTATACTCAATCAAACGAACAACTACTGGAGGTGCATTCATGAAACCCGAAATTTCTAAAGATATCATTCGGGGACACACGACGACCATCATTCTTAATATTCTTAGCCAGGGCGACAGTTACGGTTATGAAATTGCTAAGGCCGTCCGCGAACTGAGCCACGATGCATATGAATTAAATGAAGCCACTTTATACACCGCATTTCGCCGCATGGAACGCAATGGTGATATCGAAAGCTATTGGGGCGACGAGACTCAGGGTGGCCGCCGAAAATATTATAAATTAACCGAACAAGGCACCCGCCTACTCGCCAAGAACGTCGCGGACTGGGCGTTTGCCAAAAAGATTATTGATGACCTGATTACCGGGAGGATTGATGACAATGGACACAATTGATACGATGGTTAACCGGCGTTTGGATGAAACGTTTAAGGCTTATCCTGACACGGAAGAAATGCATGAATTACGTGAAGAGTTGGCCGCTGATTTAAGTGAGGCCGCCCACGACAATGAAAAAAAGGGCGCTACCATCACGGACGCCGTCAATAGAGCCTTTGAAGGATTGGGCAATCTCGACGATTTAGTGGATGAAATTAACGCCGAAAAAAATGCCACTGATCAAAATACTCATTCCGACGATGCCAAACAAACGTCACATGAGCATGCCTATAATCATGGTCATCACATCGATATTGCCGATGGCAAGGTGATCATTGATGGTGGTAAGGTGCTCAGCATCGACGACAATGGTATTAAAGTTAACGGTGGCAAAGCAGTGAATATTGATAGCGATGGCATCAACATCAATAACGGTACGTTTACTGTCACAAACGACGGTATTCGGATGGGTAATCTTGTGATCGACAATCGTGGCATTCACACGGACGGCGGCAAAACAGTTGCCGGTTCGTTTGCGGAAAAAAAGCAGCAACCACATAACGACAAGTTCGATCCCCATGCCAATGACGACACATTTTCAAACTTCGATCAGCAATTTAATGAACAGGAACCGGTCGATACTGAAATCTACGTGGACAGTTTGGCGCTTGCCAACGAACAACAATTTTCTGCTGATCAAGTTCAGCGAATCGACTTTAAGTATGCTGATAGTAGCGTCCGAATTTTAAGCAATCCCGATGATGATCACATCATCTTCCGGGAATACATGAACCGCGCTAATGACAGCTATCTTGCACAAACTAAGTTGGAGAATGGTACCCTGTCAATTCATAACGGATCACGGCCTCACCTGTTACCACTGCGGGTTCGTGTTCAACTACTCATTCCAGCATCCTTTGCAGGTGATTTACTGGTTAACAGTGCCTCAGGAAGTGTTAATTTCAGCCATACCGGCGCTCTAAACCAGGTTCGTTTAGAAGCAAACAGCGGTTCAATTCGCATTAATGGTGCTCACTTTAAGGATTTGGATGTCAACGCATCCTCTGGTTCCGTTCGCATCAAGCAGACCACTGTTGCGGGACTATTACGTGCTCGTGCTCATAGCGGTTCAATTCGTTTGGCAGACACCACGGTTGCTAAGTTCGATGTTGACACGCACTCAGGTTCTGTCCGCGGCACTGACCTGATCGGTGCTGGTGCGTTCAATGCCAATTCAGGTTCAATTAACCTAAGTTTCAGTGATCTCACTGGCAATCTTGATACCACGGCGCACTCCAGTTCAATCAAACTAGAATTCGCTAAGGGCATCGAGTATAACTTTGATTTGGACGCCAAGAGTGGTTCTATCACCGGTCCCGATAATGCTATCTACGATCATAATACGACTAACTTCAAAGATGGTGCGGTCGGCGATGACCCACATTTCTATGTCACTGCGGCAACTAAGTCCAGTTCGATCCACGTTTCTTAGTATTATTAACTGGTTAATTTTTTCGATGTCATCCAATCAAAGTAACCTAAAACATCACGCTGATATTTTTTCGTATCAGCGTGATGTTTTTTTACCACAATTCTGGCAACTGGTTGGCAACACAAATTTGACGATTGCTGGTCTGGAACTTCTCCCGTGGACAGGAACTTTGGTTTTATTCGCGCCGATTGCCGGAAAATTAGTTGATCACATAGGCGTTCTTCCGATTGCGATTTGCGGGGTTGTGCTTCAAGGCGTTGGTTATCTCGCCTTAGCGGTATTTGCAAATCAATCATATCTCTGGTTTGTCTTGCCACTCATGATTTCAGGGATTGGCTTGTCGATTGGTGGTCCGGCGATGCAAAAAACTGTTGTTGGTTCAGTACCCCGAATGGCAGTTGGGTCAGCGTCTGGGTTGTGTAATCTTTTTCGTTTACTCGGCGGGGCTGTCGGCGTTCCTGTTTCTGTTGTGGCTTTCTATTGTCTTGGTGGAATGGCTACTACGACACTATTCACGCGTCGGTTCACCGCTGCGATGATCGGTGCAGGAGTTATCTCGCTATTGGGTACACCGCCGCTTCTAAGGATTGCTAAATCGTAACGAGAAAAAAGGCGGCATTCATTGACAAAAAATATCGGTGAAGTTATATTAGTTTCATGATAATCGAACAATTAACTGATGACGAATCTAGAGTAATCATCTTGAAGGCCGTTGCGGATCCGATGCGACTCAAAATCATACGTATGCTTTACAACCATCGAGGCGAAATGAATTGTGGTGAGATTGGCGAGCAATTGAATATTCAAAAATCTACGGTATCCTACCATTTTCGCACTTTACGTGAAGCCGGGCTAACAACGACTCGCAAAAGTGGTCAAAATAAATATGTTGAGCTCAGGTTGGAGACTTTTGAGCAGTATCTACCTGGATTTTTAAATACCTTGTAAAAGGTATTTTTTTCTCATAATAGTTCGATTGTTGTAAAACTACTTCACAAGGAGAACGCCATGCGACGTTATTCAAGTTTATTTTTTCTAATTATGTTCCTCATCGGTACAGATACGTTCCTAGTCTCGCCACTCTTACCGACACTTAGCCGATTATTTGATGTGTCCACAGCAGTTTCAGGGTGGTTAGTTTCAGCATATGCTATCGGTTATGCTGGCTTTGCGCTAGTCTCTGGCCCAATATCCGATCAGCATGATCGGAAACAGATATTACTATATGGATTGGCTGGCTTTGCGCTTTCTACAGCACTTTGTGGTCTTGCCACAACATTTTGGCTAATGCTTCTGTTTCGACTTCTAGCAGGCGTTTGCGCCGCCTTCGTCACGCCTCAAGTCTGGGCTTCGATTCCAGAAGTTGTTGAGCCGAAAAATATCGTCAAAGTTATGGGTTATGCCACAGCCGGGCTTTCAATTGCACAGTTGGTTGGTATTCCAATCGGCAGTTATCTGGCGGCAGGGTCTTGGCGCACACCGTTTTTTGTGATTGCAGTGGCTGCGGTACTGTTGATGGTTGTCTGTTTAAAAACATTACCAACGTTGCAAAGCAAACATACGTCAGTTGGATTCTGGCAAACATATAAACAAGTGGTTAGCAATCATCGGGCCGTAAGTTATCTGCTGGCATACTTCGTTTTCCAGACAGGGAGTTTCACCTCAATCACTTTCATTTCAACGTGGTTTACTCATGACTATGGTCTGACACTGACCGGGGTCGGTACTGCAATGATTGCGATTGGTGCTGGGAATTTGCTTGGTTCACTATTAAGTGGGTACTATGCCAAGAAGCTGACTTTTCCCCGAACTTTCGCTTATAGCTTTATGGCACTGGTATTGCTATACATTGGCCTGACATTTGCTAATAGTTTTGTGGTTGGTGAGATCATGATCACCATTGTTTATGTCTTTAATGGTTTAATCTTCCCACTGTTGATGACAAGCCTTCAGCAAACTGTTAAGAATGCGCGCAGTACTATAAGCTCGCTGGCAAATGCTGCCATGTATCTTGGGGAAACTGTCGCTGGCGCAATCGGTGGAATTCTTTTCAAAGAATGGGGCTTTGTTGGCATCGCTTGGTTTGCTGCGATTTTCATTGCTATCGGGGCAATGCTGTACTGGTATCATGGGGCGTTTAAGGTTGCGGATAATTCTAGAAAAGTCTGATAAAATCAAAAAAGCACCGACAAGCAATCTGCTTATCAGCTCCAAATATCGTAGCACCAAAAATAGCCGCTCCCGAAATTGGGAACGACTATTTTTATCGCCTACCTAGCACTTAATTTGAGCACTCTAAAAATCTGTAAACTATTGTATATCTCCAGAGAAATTTAAAATCGCCGCTTTGCCGCGATTTTAGCAGGTATTGTAAGCTATTGAACTGTGGGCTTACAGTTCTTCAGGAACACGCACTAAATCACGTTTGATCAGTTCCTGTGCGATCTGAACCGCATTCAATGCGGCCCCTTTAAGTAGGTTATCAGCAACGACCCACATGTGATAAGCGCCTGAATTTTCCCGGTCTGCTCGCATCCGGCCGACAAACGTTTCGCCATGACCAGCGGCGTTAATCGGTTGCGGATAAACTTGGTGTGCCGGGTCATCCTGCAGTACAACACCCTTTGAATGAGCCAGTAGATCCTGCATATCTGATACAGCTGGTGTTTGATGCGTTTCAAAATAAACACTTTCACCATGGCCAATTGGCACAGGCACGCGGACACAGGTTGCAGACACCTTGAGTTCTGTGTCGTTCATGTCGCCACGTAAAATCTTTTTAGTTTCGTGAATCATCTTCCATTCTTCGTGAGTGAAACCATCATCTTCAAAGACATCAATCTGGGGCAACAAGTTAAACGCCAATGGATAGTGATGTTCAGCACCCTTGACGGGTAAGATGGCAGCCGTCTCCTCTTCGCCTTCATGACGTTGTTGTGCCTCGTCGAATAACTCGTTCATTGCCCGTTGACCAGCACCAGAAGCCGCTTGATAAGTCGAAACTAGGACTTGATGTAACTTATACTGACGATCAATTGGCGCCAACGCAACAACCATTTGAATGGTACTGCAGTTTGGATTGGCAACAATACCATGATGCTGACTCAACATTTCTGGATTCACTTCAGGCACAACCAATGGGACATCCGGCTCCATCCGAAAGGCACTGGTGTTATCGACACAAACTGCCCCTGCTTTCACCGCTGCTGGTAGCAATGCTTTGGAAACTGAACCGCCAGCTGACGACAAGACGATATCGATACCTTTAAACGAGTCCGTTGTGGCTTCTTCAATCGTATAAGATTGGCCACGAAAGATGCGTGTTTGACCAGCTGAACGTGCTGATGCCAACAGCACCAAACGATCAACCGCGATATCAGACTTTTCCAGTTGTTGTAACATCCGCGTTCCAACTGCGCCAGTAACACCAAGAATTGCGACATTAAATGATTGCATTAAATTGCTTCCTTTCAAGTTTCACTCTACTCGATCATTTAGTTAGGCCGAAACATCAACCGATAATTTGTTAGCACGATAGGCTGCCAGTCGTTTGACAGCTTCCTGCAGTTTGTCCATGTCGGCGGCGTATGACAACCGAACGTGGCCTTCACCACCAGGTCCGAAGCAGCTACCTGGAACGACAGCTACCTTTGCCTGTTGAGCGACCTTAAGCGCAAAAGCGCGGTCATCTTGTTCCTCATCTGCCGGTATTTTGGCAAACACATAAAAAGCGCCATTTGGCTGAGCCGTGGTAAAGCCCAGCTGATTGAGTGCCTGTACCAGAAAATCACGACGTTCGTGATACTGAGCCTTCATGGCCGCCGTGTCTGCCACCCCATGTTGCAAGGCATCAGTGGCCGCCGCCATCATTGGTGTTGGTGCTGCGGTTACCAAGGCACCATGTAGTTTGGCAATCTGCTGGGTTAGTGCAGCCGGCGCCGCTAAGTAACCAACTCGGTAACCAGTCATGGCAAACGTCTTGGAAACGCCATTAATCACGATTGTCCGCTCTGGTAATAATGTAGAAATGGATACATGAGGCTGGTCGTAAGCTAATTCACAATAGATTTCATCAGCCAACACGAGCAACTTATGTTTACGAATCACTGCGGCCAATGCTTGCAACTGCGAGTCTGTGTAAGTGACACCAGTTGGATTGGTCGGATAATTCAAAACCAGCATCTTTGCACGCGGATGGACCGCCAATGTAGTCGTTAGCCGAGCCGGTGTCAATACATAGTCATCTACTGAGGTATCAACTAACACTGGTGTAGCGCCATCAATCTGGGCCGTGGTAATGTACAACGGAAAAATTGGTGTTGGGATAATCACCTCGTCGCCTGCTCCCAAAACGGTGCCCATCGCGGCTGCAATCGCTTCTGTGGCACCCACTGTCACCAATATTTCCGTTTGGGGATCGTAAGTGACCTGATTCAATTTAGTTAAGTATGTACTAATCGCTTCTCGTAGCTCTGGTAACCCAGCAGCTGGTGCGTAATGAGAGCGATTCTGATTGATTGCATCGATGGTCGCCTGCTTAACGTGGTCTGGTGCGTTAAAATCTGGTTCACCAAGCGTTAATTTCAGGATGCCCGGAATATCCTTTATTTGATTATCAAACTGACGAATCGCTGATGGCACAATTTGGTCAAACACGGGCCGTGTCATCCCCGTTAACTGAGCTTCCAATTCTGGCATATGCATTCTCCTTTGACCGTATCAATTCGCGGTACGACGCTAATCTAAAACCTGTTCTAAGCCAACCTTCAATTCTGTTAATGTTGTCACTTTGCTTAACGCTAACTTCACGCCAACCATAAATGACTCACGGTCATACGTGTCCTGCCGAATCGTCAACGCTTCGCCCGTTCCGCCAAACAACACTTGTTCATGCGCTAGATAACCAGGCAAACGGACTGCATGAATCGGAACATTGTCGACAATCCCACCACGCACGCCGTCCACGCTGCTTTCAGTATGATCGGAATCTGACTGTTGTTGCCGACCAGCAGCGATTGCATGAGCTGTAGCAACGGCCGTACCGGATGGTGCGTCTCGTTTATCGGCATGGTGCATTTCAATAATCTCCGCGTTTGGAAAATACTTGGCGGCCTGTTTGGCAAACTGAGTTAGTAACACCGCTGACAATCCAAAGTTGGGAACAATCAACCCACCTAGATGAGCTGAGGCAGCCAACGCTTGTAATGATTTTATTTGTGCTGTTGTTAAGCCACTCGTGCCAACCAACGGGACTAACCCGTGTTGCAAAGCCACTTCAACGTTGTTTTCAACTACAGTTGGCGTTGTAAAGTCTAACCAAACGTCCGCCTCAGGCAACTCGTCTTCCGTAGTGGCAACGACAACTTGGCTTGGCAAATGTGTGTCATTCCCGTCCGTCAGTGCAGCATGAGGATCAAACACGCCAGTTAATTCAAACCGATCATCGTTTAAAATTGTCTGGCAGCTAGCAGTCCCCATACTGCCACGAAAGCCAGCGACAATAACACGGATCTTTGACTCACTCATTTTCTATACCGCCTCCGTGTTCTCTGCCAACGGAATATCGCTTAGTTCATGAACGCCTAAACGTTGTGCTAAAACGGTTTGCTCAGTGTCATTCAGAGGAACAATTGGCAAACGTGGGTTGCCAACTGGCAATCCCTGCGCATTTAAAACGGCCTTGACTGGTGATGGTGATGGGTACATGAATAACGCAGCCATCTTTGGCATCAAATCACGTTGAATCTGGCCAGCACGGGCAACATTACCTTGTGCTAGAGCGTCATATTCCTGTCGCATCGCTGGACCATATACGTGACTGGCAACGGAAATGACGCCAGCGCCGCCCAGTGCCTTCACTAATAATGCTTGGGCATCTTCGCCACTGTAAACAGCAAAACCTGTCGGCGCATCATTAATTAGTGCTGCCAAATCTGCATCGCTACCACACTGTTTAACACCACTGATGTTCGGCACTTGTGCAAGTTGGAGAATCGTTTCGTTCGTCATGTTGACGCCAGTTCGGCCAGGAATGTTGTAAATGACGATCGGCTTAGTAGCAGCTTGAGCAACCGCTGTAAAGTGGGCAATCATGCCTCGTTGATTAGGTTTGTTGTAATAAGGGACAACGACCAACGTCGCATCAATCCCGTCAATCGCATCGACTTCCTGATTAAAAGCAATCGTCGCAGCTGTATTGTTACTGCCTGTCCCAGCGATAACGACACCTCGACCGGCCACAATCTGTGCAAAACGTGTATAAAGTTCAATCTTTTCGTCGTGTGTTAGTGTTGGCGTCTCACCTGTCGTCCCACCGATGACAAACCCGCGTGAACCAGTTTCAATGAGCATATTTGTTAATCGCGTTAATGCCTCGAAATCAATATGATCATCTTCGGTAAACGGTGTGATGATTGCTGTTAATAAATCATGTTGTTCAAACATTTTAAATTCCTCCTTGTTAATGAGAGCCATCCGGATTCTGCATCACCCGAAGTCGATCATCACTCTCTTATCATCCGATCCTCCAAAAACTCAGTAATGGCGGTGACACCCTTACTAATAGCGGACTCATCTGGCGTCATTTTGGCAGAGTGCAGAGGTGCGTGACCGTCCACCCCTAACCAAAACATCGTGCCAGGAAATTGATGCAGCATATATCCGAAATCCTCGCCGGTCATGGCCGGTGCCGTTTCAACAAAGTCCACATCTGGTGCATTTTTCATAAATTGAATGAACGGCATCGTCAACTGCGAATTGTTTTCTACCGGCAAGTAGCCGCCCTGATTCAGTTCAACATTGACTTCACACGCGAAACTCGTAGCGATGCCGCTGGCGATTGCCTGTAGCCGCTGATCAATGTGTTCAATCATCGTTTGCGTTAGTCCACGAATGGTCCCTTCTAGCCTGGCACGGCCAGCAATGACGTTACGGATACTACCGGCATTCAGTTTGCCAAACGTCACCACGCCGCCTTCAATTGGGTCAACGCTTCTAGAGACAACGGTCTGGGCTTGCATGATAAAGCTGGCGCAGGCAACTACCATGTCGTTAGCCAAATGTGGATAAGCCGCATGCCCGCCCTTGCCAACAAAGTCCACGTTGATTTCAGTCGTGCCGGCAAATAACGTGCCATTACGGCATCCAATTACGCCTGCAGGCAGCTCCGGATTGACATGCAAGCCATAAAACTCATCCGGTCGCCATTCTCCGGTAAAGGCACCTGCTTCAACGGCCAACTTGCCACCATTGTCGTTTTCTTCAGCCGGTTGAAAGAAAAACAATAAGTCGTCTTTTGGCTGATGATTCGCAAAGTAATTGAGCACCCCTAGGGCCACTGCCATGTGAACATCATGCCCACAAGCGTGCATCTTACCGGGATTTGTCGACGCATATGGCAATCCAGTCGCTTCTGTAACTGGCAAGGCATCAATATCAGTGCGGTACCCGATACACCGTTGTGGCTGGCTGCCTTGAACTTTAACCATCAAAGCGGTTGGCAGACTTGGTATGTGATGAATGGTCAACCATTGCTGAGGCATTGTTTCGATGACTTGCCGTAAATATGCGGCTGTTTGAGTTTCATGCAGTGCCAACTCTGGAATTTGGTGCAAGTGACGGCGAATATGAATTAAATCTAACGTTTCGGACATGCAGTACCAGCTTTCTTTCAGTCAAACGTGCTAGAGCTTTCGTAACGAATCTTGCAGTTTCGTTTTAGCCTGCGTTTTTGCATCGTTAACTTTAATCACCTTAGCTGGAACACCGGCAACAACGGTATTGGCTGGCACATCCTCAGTTACCACAGCACCAGCACCGACCACCGCGTGTTCACCGACATGAACGCCCTCAATAACCACTGCATTAGCTCCAATTAACACATCATCATCGATGCGGACGGGTTCTGCAGAAGCTGGTTCGATTACCCCGGCTAACACCGCGCCAGCACCGATATGACAATGCTTGCCAACAATCGCACGGCCACCAAGCACGGCACCCATATCAATCATGGAATCAGCACCAATCTCAGCGCCGATGTTGATCAGCGCCCCCATCATAATGACAGCGTGGTCACCAATCACTACTTGGTCACGAATGATGGCGCCTGGTTCGATGCGGGCGTTAACTTCGCGCGCATCTAATAACGGAACAGCTGAATTAGTAGCATTGGTTTCCACATGCGTTTGCACAATCACATCTTGGTGTGATTCAAGAAATGGTTTTACTACCGGCCAACTCCCAAACAACGTCCCCGTGTGATCTTCCATAAACGCTTCAATGCCATCTGGAACCGTCAGTTGACGTAAGTGCTCGCCACTAACAGTGACCTTGACCGGCGTTTGTTTCTTAGCAGTCGCTATCGTATGAATAATCTGTGTCGCATCTAATTCTGCCATTTGAATCCTCCTTAATGATTGAGTTACCTTACAGGGTTTCGGCAGCACTCTTCTTAAAATCCTCATCCAGCGCGAGCATGTCGCTAATAGTTTCGCGTCGGACAACGATGCTGGCCTGTTTGTGATCGATAAAAATGACGGCTGGACGTGGATTACGATTGTAGTTGCTGGCCATCGAGTAACCGTACGCGCCGGTGGCTAAGAGTGCAATCACATCGCCCGTTTTTGTAATCGGCAACGTTGCTTCATTTACTAGAATGTCGCCAGACTCACAATATTTGCCGACAATATGGATAGTTTCCTTGGACGAATCTTGCACATGATTAGCCAGTACTGGTTCGTACTCAGCCTGGTACAACGCTGGTCGAATGTTATCCCCCATGCCGCCGTCAACAGCCACATAAGGCAATAAGCCGGGGACACGTTTGTTTGCGCCAACCCGATATAAATTGATTCCTGCTGGGCCAACCAACGATCGGCCAGGTTCAATCCAAATCTCCGGCATTTCTAGGTGATGATTACCTAACCTGGCTTCAATCGTCGTTAATACGGTATCAAGCTGGGCCTCCGGTGATTGTGGATCATCACCTTCCACATATTTAATGCCGAACCCGCCGCCTAGATTTAGCACCTGGGCCGAATAGCCAAACGCCTCATGCCAATGGGTCAGCAATTCAATCAGTTTCTCGGCTGCCATTACAAAGCCGGTACTCTCAAAAATTTGCGAGCCAATATGGGCATGAACGCCACGAACCTCTAGATGATCATCTGCTAAGGCCTCTTCTAGTGCCTGATCCGCTTGGCCAGAGCCAATGTCGAAACCAAACTTACTATCGACCTGACCCGTTTGAATGTACTGATGTGTATGGGCACTAACACCGGGGGTCACCCGAATTTGGATCGCAATGGTTTCTTCACGTTCCTTTAACAACCGTTGTAATAGATGAAGCTCAACAAAATTATCAACAATAATCGTGCCAAGATGATGATCCAGTGCCATTGTCAGTTCATCCACAGACTTATTATTCCCGTGAAAACTCAGTCGAGATGCCGGAAAGCCGGCCGCAAACGCCGTTGCCATTTCACCCGCTGACACAACGTCCGCATGTACACCGAGTGGCGCCAACAGCTGATAGATTCCCTTCACGCAGAAGGCCTTAGACGCGTAACTCACGATGCCATCAATTCGATGGTTAGCAAACGTCTGTTGAAAGGCCTTCACCTGACGAACGATATCCTGTGTATCGTAAGCAACCAGCGGTGTGCCAAACTGTTCTGCTAGTTTGACGGTGTCCATACCACCGATCATTAAATGATTTGTCGTTGACTCAACTGTTGTTGTCATTTTTTTGCTCCTTTTAGTTTTTAGAAGTTATGTGCCTGTTCAAACGGTTATGCGCTTTGCCTATACGGCGATTATCTTTGCAAGGTAAACTGAAGGGCGTCAACATTGACACATAGCACGAAAAAGGGGCTCATTTGCATAGGTGCGTACGCAAAAGAGTCCCGAAAATAAATTCATTTCGTTTCTGAATGTCGTAAGCGCCCCGCGATGAATTTTTCATCACGACAGTTTGTTGATTATTCATCAACATCCCAGCCAAAGCGATGGTCAATCGTCCAGCTTCGGCAACCGCCCCTTTCATCAGTTTCTATGTCGTGACCCGACTCCGCTGATTACTCTTGTTGGTTGCAACCTCTTTTCACATTTAATTTTAATGAGCATATCGCTCTTTTCATAACCCGTCAAGTCCCCATTTGCATTTTATATTTCCAAGTAAAACGCTGTGCCAACGCGTTTACATTTATTTTCATTTAGCTATTGTAATTGAAAACTAATTCGCTATAATTGCCAGTAATCATAGAAGAGGTTGCGAAGATTAAAAGTAGCTAAGAGGAAATCGACGAGGTTAACGACGCTTAGTGAAAGGATGATTCGCCGAAACTTTGACTGACTCGTCTCAGTTAGGGTTGGGACTTGGGTTAACAGCCCAAGGACTGTCGCAACTAACAAAAAAGTTGCGGGGCGCTATCTACGACCATACATAACCGGTACTATATCGATTACGTTCGATTAGACTAAGCGCACCCAATGACCTCGTTAAACAAAGTCATTGGGTGCGCTTTTTAAATGTAATCGTGGGTGTGAATGATTTCAGTGTCGATTCCCCTTCTAACATCAAAAACAATGGTCTGTTTTGACAAACGACCGTGGTAAGCGAGGTTAGGATCGATGAAAGTAATTAAGTTTGGTGGCAGTTCTTTGGCAGATGCGACGCATTTTAATGACGTCATACAGATTTTACGAATGGATAGGCAACGCCGCGTAGTTGTTGTTTCAGCACCTGGCAAACGAAATGAGAATGATGAAAAAGTTACCGATCTACTGATTGAATACGCCCGTGCACATGGCAAGACACAACAGTCAATCGGCCAGCAAATCATCGACAGATATCAAGAAATCGCAACAGCGTTTAATATTTCGGCAGCTCAATTTAAACCATTGGCGGACCAAATTTTGACCCTACCAACGACATCATTTCGCGGCCCTGCCTTTAGAATGGCTGCGTTTAAGGCCCACGGCGAAAAGTTAAACGCCCAGTTACTGGCGCTGGTGTTAAATACACAAGGATTAAGTGCTCGTTACGTTGACCCACACGAACTCGGCTTAATTGCCACGCAGGAGCCAAACAACGCGACCATTTTATCCCAGACATACACACACCTGGCCGTTGCCCGTCAGGAGCTTCTAGCAGAAGACAAACTGTGGGTCGTTCCTGGCTTCTTTGCCTATACAACCAGTGGTCAACTTGTAACCTTTTCCCGTGGTGGCTCAGATATCACAGGTGCCATTCTTGCTCGTGGTTTGCATGCGACTGAATACGAGAACTTTACGGATGTCGATTCCATTTACGCTGCCAATCCGAACGTTGTCGCTAACCCGGCACCCATTACTAAGATGAGCTACGTCGAAATGCGAGAACTTTCATATGCCGGTTTCTCAGTTTTTCACGATGAAGCCATTATTCCAGCCATTGAAGGCCAGGTTCCCATTTGCGTTAAGAATACCAACCATCCTAGTGCGCCAGGAACACTGATTGTACCAACGAATCAGTCGCAGCCTAAGCGATTAATTACGGGGGTGGCCAGTTCCAAACGGTTTGCAGCGCTCTACCTGCATCGTTATTTGTTGAACCGGGAAGTTGGCTTCACATTAAAGTTACTCAAAATCCTCTTCCGCTACCACATTAGCTACGAACACATGCCTTCAGGAATTGACGATTTAACGATCATCTTCGATCGCAATCAAATTCCGACAGATGTCCTCCCTCGTTTGCTAGCAGATATCAAAGAAACATTGCGGCCTGATCGTCTTCAGTGGATCGATGATTACGCGATTTTGATGGTGGTTGGCGAAGGCATGCGCAATCAGGTCGGCGTCATTGACCGGATCTTGCACCCGCTAGCCACTCATCATATCGGCGTTCAAATGATCAACCAGGGGGCGTCACGGATTTCCATCATGATCGGTGTTCGGGAAGCTCAGGCTGATGACGCCGTTCGCCTTATCTACAATGACTTCTTTATCCAACCAGTTAGCTTGCCACTTCGTCAACCAGCACAGGAGGTCACTCATGGTTAATTTAATTCGTGTTCATGGCTCGGAAAATAGTTTTTACCTGCTCGATCAACGGCAACTTAAACATGCCCTCACCACGGTTGAACTCAGTCGTTTGGCACAACAAGTCAACGACACAGCACCAGCAGGTCTGGGCGAAGTAGATGGTGTCCTAGTCGTCAGTGACAGTCAGCATTCCAACGCAATCGGCCGGATGCAGGTTTTCAACCGCGATGGCAGCCAAGCAAGCATGTGTGGCAACGGCCTACGAACCGTCAGCCGCTATCTTGCAGAACAAACGCACCAAACAGACTTCCAAGTTGAAACAGATGCGGCTGATTTACCCGTTCATCAAGTCACTCCGTTTGCGCCAGATGTGCCTGCGTTCAGCGTCAGCATCCAACCCGTCAGTTTCGATGCTACTTCGATTGGCTTACATCAAATCCCGACAACGCCACTTTTAAATCAAAACACTTTGCCGTTTGCAACAAATTCCACTGCAAACTTTTCCGCTGTGGCAGTGCCAAACCCACATTTGATTAGTCTCACAGACCATAATCATCCTAATGCCTTAACAACCGCGTTTCTAGGGCAACTCGGACAACAATTAAACGGTCAAAACCCATGGTTTCCTGACGGCGTCAATGTCAGCTTTGGTTGGGAAATCAATGATACTACCCTCTTTGTGCGGACGTTTGAGCGTGGTGTTGGCTTTACAAATGCATGTGGTACCGGCATGTCGGCCACATCACTAATTTGGGTACTGACTCACCCAGCCGCTCAGTTTGGCCAACTCCTGACCATTTATAATCCAGGCGGGATGGTTCAAACGCGTGTCCATCATCAAAACGCCGCGTACACTATCGACCTAATCGGTAACGCGACCTTCACTGACCATTTGCGTTTGAGTGAAGCTGACTTACACGCTGGGAACCTCGCCAGTGCAGAAGTCGCGGCAACACAAGAAGAGACCGCCTATCATCAATTCGTATCACAGTTACCGCATTGGTCATTTGGCGATGTCCGCCCAACTGTGGACGAACACTAAGTTTGCTAAAAAGGGACCGGTTTCGCAGTCTAGCTACGAACCCAGTCCCTTCTATTGTGATAGTTATTCTCTACAAAATTGGTGACAATAGGCGTGAAAATGTTTGCTTGAACTTACGCCAATACGATTGTTGGGCGAACGTCTCGTAAGTCGTCAGTTCGCTGACGCGCATATCAGCTTCAAACAACTTAGCCAACTCCGCGGTAACTTTAGGATCGTATAGGAATGCATTGACTTCAAAGTTTAGTTTGAAACTCCGAAAATCCAAATTTGCCGATCCAACAGATGCAACCCCATCGTCAACAACCATCGTTTTAGAATGGATAAAACCGTTGCGATATTTGAAGATTTTTACCCCGTTACGAGACAACTGCTTCGCGTAATACTCGGTTGCCCGGTACACAAACGCATGATCCGGCTTGCTTGGAATCATGATGCGGACATCCACGCCACTGCCGGCCGCTACTCGAAGCGCGTCTAGGACGGAATCATCCGGAATTAAGTATGGCGACTGAATCCACAACCGTTTGCGAGCTGAGTTGATCAATCGTAAGTAGCCCATCTTAATCTGCTCTTTATCAGAATCGGGACCAGATGAAACAATCTGCATGTTGGTTTCCCCCTTCACCTTAGTGATATGGAAGAAATCGTTGGTAACGTTTAGTGGTTTGGTGCGACTAGTGGCGTTCCAATCACGAATAAACCGTGACTGAAGCCCGTAAACGCCAGCTCCAACGATACGAAGATGCGTATCACGCCAGTAACCAAACTTCTCTTTGCGGCCAAGATACTGATCGCCGACGTTAAAGCCACCGGTATAGCCAATAGCTCCGTCAATCACCACAATTTTACGGTGATCACGGAAGTTCAAACGGAAATCTACTAGCGCACTGCGCGTTTGCAGGAAGGGATATGCTTCCCCACCAGCGGCCCGTAATGGATCATAGAATTTGGGCCGCACGCCCATTGAACCCCATGAATCATATAGTACCCGCACAGCCACACCGGCTTCTGCTTTACGAATCAGCAAACGCAACAATTCGTTACCGATGTCATCGTTATAGATCGTGTAAAACTCGATATGGATACTCTGTTTAGCCCGCTCAATGTCTTCAAACATCTGGTGGAACAACACTTTCCCATCAGAAATAATGTGCACCCGGTTGTTGCGAGTTAGGAAGGCTTGATCAGACTCAATAAACAAATTAACTGTACCCAGCGCAGTGGCGGTTACATCATCCGCGTCATTTCGCTCTGATGATAACTCAGCTCGCTGGAGTGCTAGCTGCTCATCAAGCTGCAGTTGTTCCTGCTCTTGAATTTGAAATAACCGATTCTTCGGCAATCGCCGACCGACAAAGGCGTAGGCAACGAAACCGATGATCGGCAAGAACACCAGCACCAGTAGCCAGGCCCAGGTCGCTGAAATATCACGCGGTTCACGGAACACAGTAATGAACGCCAACACCGCGTTTACATAGATAATTGTTTCAAAAATAAAATGTGCCCAGTTCATCTGGATTGGTCCTCCAATACGCGTAAATGCTAATTTCATCTTACTCATCTTTAGGAAGCAACGCGACCCCTTTTTGTGGAAATTTGCTCACAAACAACTTATTGCTTTCTCATAATTTTTGTAATGCGTATAATAAGTCAAACAAAGTAATTTAGGAGGCAACACACATGTGGTCCATTTCAGGCGTCTTTTTGCCTCACGGGATTGGGTATTTCCGTTTGCTTCGACAGGCTTTGGGGCATGATTCGCGGAGCACCATCATTCTGCTACTCATCATCGTTATCATTGTCGCCATTTATCTTCATCGGCGACACTAAAGTTTAGTCTTGTGTGATTGCTTATCGTTACGGTAAACAGAGACGCCGTTTCATGGGACCGGTCTCAGCCCCTCAAAGACCGAGTGTCTTCCACCTCGCTTCGGAGCCGAAAACCACGTCTCCAAAGTCGTCCAGCAATACTAAGTGGTCAGAAAACGCCCACCAAGTATTGCCGACATGAAACTCTGTCTCTGTTTTCCTCCACTAACATAGTAAGTCACAACACTCTGAACCTTATAACATTGGGAAATTAACTATAGAGTCTAAGATGAGCTGGAGGGCGTCAACAATGAAACCAAGCCGTGAAGGTGCTGTTGGTTCGGCGATTTAGGCCGAATTTACAGCACGGACGGTCGGAAAGACTCGGATCTCCACGAGGCTCGACGGCGAGGTGAAAGACTGTGGTTTTCAGGCTTGAACCGTTCCCACGGCGATGTTTCATTGTTGACAACCGTAAGCGGGCTCTACACTCCAACAGTTAACTTCAACAAAGACATAAGTTCATAGAAAGAAGGTTAATTAACCTTGAAAATTATCCGCGCCAACATAAAACCCTTTGCCTGGGGGATCTTCTGGGCCATCTTTTCAGCGGCCGTAATGGCTGCCGCCAGTTTGTGGCAACCTAAATTGCTGCAAAACGTGATTAATGCCATCATCGCCAACAATAATCATAAAATACTAACGATTGGGATCACATTAATTGTCATCGCGCTCGTTGGCTTGATTGCCGGTGTATTGAACACCATCTTCTCCGCTAAAGTTGCCATGGGAATGGCCGCATCGATTCGGGAAATGGCCTATCGCAAAATTCAGGCATTTTCTTTTAGTAACATCGAACGCTTTTCAGCCGGTAGTTTAGTTGTGCGGTTAACTAATGACATCAATCAGGTTCAGAACCTGATTATGACGGTCCTTCAAGCCCTGATTCGAGTTCCCATCATGTTTGTCGGTGCGCTGATTCTCGCGCTGAACACGCTGCCACAGCTTTGGTGGATTATTGTGATTCAAATCGTGCTTGTTATGCTTGTCGTTCTCAGTACGTTTGGTCGGATGGGACGCCGCTTTGGGTTAATGCAGACCCTAATTGACCGCGTTAACGAGCTGGCTAAGGAAAACTTAACCGGGGTCCGCGTGGTTAAGTCATTCAATCAAGAAAATAATGAACAAAAGCGATTCAATACTGTCTCTGACAAACTGAATGACCAAAATATTGGCGTCGGTATTCTCTTTTCATTAATGATTCCCGCCTTTATGTTGATTGGGAACATGGCAGTGGTTGCCGCCATCTACTTCACTGGCGACATTGCCCAAACGCATCCAGGTGCTGTTGCCGCCATTGCGTCATTTATTAATTATCTGATGCAAATTATGTTTGCCATTATTAATGGTGGTATGATGCTCACCTTTTCTGCTCGTGCAATGGTGTCCTTAAACCGGTTAAACGAAATCATGAACACTGAGCCAGACATCGTTTACAAGAAGGATGTGCCGGAGCAAGACTTAACCGGATCTGTTAAATTCGACCACGTCTCCTTTACTTATGATGGTGATGATCAACCAACCCTGTCAGATATTTCGTTTGACGTTAAACCCGGCGAAATGATTGGCATCGTTGGTGCTACTGGGGCTGGCAAATCCACTCTAGCTCAGCTCATTCCCCGTTTGTTTGATCCGCAAAGCGGTACGGTTAGTGTTGGTGGCGTTAACTTGAAAGACGTCAATGAACGTTCACTACGTAAAACAGTCGCCTTTGTACTGCAACGAGCCATCCTGTTTTCCGGTACCGTGGCGCATAACCTTCAGCAAGGTCTTAAAAACGCGTCAATTGCTGATATGGATCGGGCCAGCAAGATTTCGCAAGCCGCTGAGTTCATTGACCGTTTGCCAAATCGCTATGATGCTAATATCGAGGAACGTTCCAGCAACTTTTCTGGTGGGCAAAAGCAACGATTATCCATTACGCGAGGCGTGATTGGCCGGCCAAAAATTTTGATTCTGGATGACTCCACTTCTGCGCTAGATGCCGAGTCAGAAAAGCTAGTTCAGGAAGCTTTGAATCATGAACTAAAAGGCACAACTACGTTTGTCATTGCAGAAAAAATTTCATCCGTAATCAACGCTAATCGCATTTTGGTCCTCGATAATGGAAAACTCGTTGGCGAAGGTACCCATCAAGAATTAGTCGCCAATAACCACTTCTATCAAGAAATTTATGAGACTCAAAAGGGAAAGGGGGAGGCCTAATGTCAGACGTTGGTCGCTCCATGCGTTTCTTCTATCATTATCTGAAACGTTATAAGATTAGTTTTACGATTGTTATTATTGCTATCATCGTTTCTACCTACTTTCAGGTCAAGGCCCCCATTTACCTGGGAAAGGCAGTCACCTCGCTGGCTAAATATGTATTCGGTCTAATGCATGGCGTCAGCAATAAAGGTGATTTTGTTCATTTTGTTTGGCTGCTTGGCCTGTTCTATTTCATTGGTGTTTTGGGAACCTTTGTCATGAACATCGCAATCACCTACATTACGGGCTACTCAACGAACCGCATGCGCCGTGGTTTGTTTGGCAAACTACAACGGATGACGATCCGATTCTTCGATTCCCATCAAGACGGTGACATTCTCAGTCGTTTTACCAGTGATTTGGATAATATCTCCAATGCACTTAATGAGGCGTTAGGTGAAATCATGGCCAACATCGCGTTAATGATTGGTATTTTGATTATTATGTTCCAACAGAACGTGCAAATGGCCTGGGTTACCATCGCCTCAGCTCCCATTGCCATCATCCTGGCTACCTTTTTAATCAACCGTACCCGCAAGTATACCGATATTCAGCAAGATGAAGTCGGCAAACTGAACGGGTATATCAATGAACAGATTGCCGGTCAAAAGGTCAACATTACCAACGGTCTGCAACAGGATTCCATCGACGGTTTTCTGCCTCACAACGAAAACGTTCGTAAGGCCACAACACGGGCGCAAACGTACTCAGGAATGCTCTTCCCATTGATGCAAGGCATGTCATTAGTCAACACGGCGATTGTTATCTTCGCTGGTAGTTGGATAGCAATGAACTCAGGCATGAGCCGTGCTGCTGCCCTTGGTTTGGTCGTTGTCTTCGTCCAATATTCGCAACAGTTCTATCAACCTATCACCCAAATTTCAACACTATACAGCATGTTCCAATTAGCTGTTACCGGTGCCCGACGGTTGAACCAGATGTTTGATGAACCGGAAGAAATCAGACCAGAAAAAGGCGCCATTATTCCTGCCGGCTCCACCAGTGCTGCACTAAATGATGTCCACTTCAGTTACGATAAAGGCCGTGAAATTCTACACGGCGTTTCCATTGACGTTGAACCAGGTAAAATGGTTGCACTAGTTGGCCCCACTGGTTCAGGGAAAACAACGGTTATGAACCTGCTGAATCGGTTCTATGACGTCGATTCAGGGACCGTTTCCATTGATAATAAGGATGTGCGTCAGGTTGACATGACAAACCTGCGTGATCACGTCGGAATCGTCTTACAGGATAGTGTCCTCTTCTCTGGCACCATTGCCTTCAATATCAAATATGGAAAGCCTGATGCCACCGATGAAGAAATGATTGCGGCGGCTAAGCAAGCCAACATTCACGACTTCATTATGTCGCTAGACGATGGCTACGATACCAAGGTCACGGACGAAAATTCCGTTTTCTCGACTGGGCAAAAACAATTGCTCAGTATCGCTCGGACCATCCTCACTAACCCATCATTATTGATTCTTGACGAAGCGACTTCAAACGTTGATACCGTCACTGAAGCGCGCATCCAAAAAGCAATGGATGCCGTGGTTCAAGGCCGCACCAGCTTTGTTATCGCTCACCGATTAAAGACCATACTTAACGCCGATAAAATTGTGGTGCTGAAAGATGGCAATGTGATTGAGCAAGGAACGCATCAGCAATTGCTCAATGAACACGGATTCTATTCGGAGTTGTATCATAATCAGTTTGTGTTTGAATAAGGATATAGACAAAAACCGATTCATATCACACTTTTCATAAGTGTTGATATGAATCGGTTTTTAAAGTTTATCAAAAGCCTTTGCAAATTTCTAACTGGGTGAAAATATTTTATTAAATGCTATTAAGATAAGGGCTACGATTGCAATAAGACCTATTACTAAAATCCAGCCACAGCCATCTTCTTCTAGCCAGCCAATTATGGGTCAACCCACCCATAACTAAAACAGCAGAAATAATTATTATGACTATTATGTCTAACATTAATTGAGAACCTCGAGATGTTATTTTACGTCTGATCCAAAAATCATTTTATTAGTATTTTTTAATGAATCTCTTTGATGTTTTTTGTCCACTTGCTTAAATTAGTTATCACTATCATCATTTTCATCACTGTTAGAATCGACGTCATTTTGATTGCTATCTTGATCATCCGATTCGCTGGAACCATCATTGGTATCATTATCGTCATTGCTACTATCTGAATTACTGTCCTCATCGGCATTCGAATCTTCGGAACCCAAACCAGCAGGAGCATCACCTTCTTGAATCTGAATACCGTTCAATGCGGACTTACCCCCAGCTGCGTTGACAAAGTTTACAACATCTGGCAAATACACTCTTTGCGTTGGTGAAGGCTTACCGGAATCACTTTGGTATGGTTCAGAATCATACATAATCATGTATTCATTTTCTTGATCTTTCATCGGTAAAGAGGCATCAGCTGCATTCGTTCTCACTGTTGGAAACATATTCTCAGAAGGTTGCGCTTTTGTTGTATACATAGTTGCTGAACCGGTGGCTGGTCCTGCAAAAAAGCTAATTAATGATCCTGTTGAACCTTTAAGTGCTGCCCATCCTGGATCTGCATTGGGCTTGTTGATACCATAATAAACAAGCGCTTTATCTAGCAATTCCGATTGCTCTTGCATTACTGAATAGTCCGTTGAATCACCTGCTGCTGGGTATAAATCATCTAAAGTTAAAAGATTAGAGCTGTTTTTTGAAGCGTCATTTGGTTTATTCTCTTGCTTTTTGGTAGAATCTGGCACGCTAGCCTTTGAGCCGATACTAATTTTCCCGACAGTACTCGTCATTTCATCTCTTGTGAGTGTCTTATTCAGATAACTTATCACGTTTGACAATGGTGCCTTTAGCAACACTTTATCTTGTGCATCATAATAAGCAACCTGATCATGATTACTGCCCAATAAGCTGTAATAACTGAATTCTGATAGCTTATCAGAATTCGTATAATACTTTGCCGTTGTCGAATTTACGCTTTCTACCGCGAGGCTAAATCCCTTTTCGAAATTGTCTTTATCTGTCGATGGCAACTGACCTTTACGACTATTTTGAACATGCGTATCTCCGTACAACGTGATAGCAGTCGCAGACATTTTGGGATGCTGTTTCAAGTCATCAACCGTGAAATTGCTCTTGTTCTTAACCGGCGTTTTTGTAACCTTTTCTGTTCTTTTTGATTCTTTAACGTCATTTTTTTTATTACTCGAAGAACTGGAAGATGCACAACCAGTAAGGGCCAATGTAAACACCATTACGGCTCCTAAAATACAAATCCTATTAATTTTAACTGTTCGATTAATTCTCAAAGCTGCAATTATGTTAAATGCTTTATTTAATTTTAAATGATTTCTTTTATTTGTCATTATTCTTCTTCATCTTGATTTTAAATTGTGAGTTCAGAAACTTATAGTCAAAACGAACGTTTAACTGTCCGTGTCATCGTTCGTATCCACACTATTTTGATCGGAATCATTCGAGTCACTGTCATCGTCGTTATTCTCATTCGAGGTCGAATCACTATCGCTACTACTATCACTGTCTGAACTCGAATCACTGCTACCAGAATCATAATCAGACTGCATTTCTGGAGGAACTGGTACGTTAGCAGGGTCTTTGTCCTTAGACACAGTCGTCATTTGATAATCAACATTCTCTAAAGCCTTCCGACCACCAGCGTTATTAACAAAATTCATGATGTCGTCGTAAGATACAAAGTGCGAATTGTGACCGGCCTCGGAGTACTCAATACCATCCTTATTCGTCGAAGAATCGTGTGTGACGTAAAATTCCGGCCATGCAATATAGAGTCCGCCCATTTGACTTTGAGTAAGGAAAAAGCGCGGTGAACCATAACCTTCTATTTGGCTCAAAGTATTGGGCACCTCATTGTCTCCAGACCCAAAACCTTTCCACATTCTAGTCGCGTCAGGATTTTGACTACCATAATAAATAATGGCTTTTAAAGCATCTGAGTTTGTAGCGATATTTGATTCAAAATCATTGCTGGTTAAAAGATTTGGATCAGCGTTACTTTTCTTTTTCGCGTTCTTTGGTGTTCCAACAACATTTTTTGGTGAGGATTTATAACCCTCCTTACCATTAACATGAATGTTCTTTGATAGTGATTTAACTTTTCGTACTAAATCATGACTGTTCATATAATGCACAATTTCACTTAATTGAGTTCCAGAGAATTCTGACCCTTTTTTACCTCTGAAAATGACTCTACCTTGATTTGAACCTGTCAAAACAAATCCAACACTCTCGTTGGTATCGCCGTCATCAAATTCATAGATACCTTCATCGAAATCGGTTTTCTTCCAGTTTGACACGCTAGAAAATTGATTTTCAACTTCGCCCCACTCCGATACTTTGAGTGCCCGCGCAGCATATTCAGTGACCGCTGCCACCATCAGACTATTGCTCTTCTTTAATTTTCCAACGGTCAACGTTCTACGATTTTCTCGGGCACGTTTAACGTCCTCTTGATGTTTCACAAAAAGAAAGGCTGAACCTAAGACAGCAATCAAAATGACTAGAACTAATAAGAATTTATAAAACGGACGCTTTCTAGACTTTTTAGATTGATTGGAACCATCTCTCGAATCTTCAAAACGAAAATCATTACTCTGTGCTTCTGTATATTCATCAAATGTTGGTTGGCGATGGTTGTGCTCTTCAAACCATTTCTTCCATTGCTCGGATTTTGACATTTTGTCCTACTTTCTAAGTGACTTAGTAATTAGCCCAATGCTGGTTAATACCATGACAACGACAGCCCCAATTAATATCCAGAAACCCGGTCCAAAGTAGTTTGAGGCTTGCTCTGTGATTTTCTGTGCAACTTCACTTTCCGAAATTGCATTCGTAATTTTCACGGCAACTGTCCCTAAAAATGCTGCCTCCACAAAGGCTGATAATGCAGCAATCACCTTGGCAACTCGACTTGGCAAAATAGCAAAAAGAATGAAAACAATCGGACAAATTGTGAGTATTGCAATGGACACTGTAAAATCGCTCGTATCTATGTAACTGCCTAAACCGAACTTATTGACGAAGTCTCCAGGCGCATTTAAGACGTCAGATAGTGTCGTCGCGTAGTTCCCCAAAATTGGAATATTAACTTGAA
This sequence comes from Furfurilactobacillus milii, assembly GCF_021654115.1. Classification (GTDB taxonomy): domain Bacteria; phylum Bacillota; class Bacilli; order Lactobacillales; family Lactobacillaceae; genus Furfurilactobacillus; species Furfurilactobacillus milii. The sequence continues at coordinate 227,961 of NZ_JAIWJF010000004.1, forward strand.
TGAAGTTAAACGCATAAACACTGGCCAATGCTAGGCCACCAGCAATAATCGCAAACATTTCTGCAGCACCGAAGCCGACTTTTTGTCGAGGTTGTGGTGTCGTTTCTTTAATTTCCGAATTTTCCAATGTATCCTGCACCTCAGTTTCTTGATGGGGAGCTGCTGCTTCTCTTTCAGGTGCCTGTGCCTCCTCTCTACGTGGTATATCTGGCTGTCGAGGCATACGCTCGGCCATTTCGTTGGCTACATTCTTAAACATTGATCGAACGCGTGCTCTGTCAAGCTGCATTTCAGTGAGTCGTTTTTCAAGTTTGGCATCCCACTCGAAGCGTTCACGCCTACTCAACAATGGATAAAGATACGTAAAACCCAAAATGACTAATAATGCCCAAAAGCGGAACATTGGCAGTGCTTCTAACAACGATGTTGGTAAAATAATGAAAAATAGTGCAAGGATTGCAAACGTAATACCGCTATTCTTAATAAACTTCAAAATCAGTATCCAATGTTCGCGCGTCGGCGTTAAGCGATTCAGTAGGTCAACATGTTCAGTGTCTTTTTCATACTTATCAAGTTTTTTCTGTAAACGTTCAATTTCAGCTTGATTTTCCTGATTATCGAATTCTTCAACATCAGATTTACCTTCTGAATTCTCTATTGACGCATCAGAATTCTCTTTTTGATTCATTGCAGCAGATTTCTTCAAAAACTCAAGTTCATCATCGTCTGGCTTCCGACCATTAATCAATTCAAAATAATCACTTAGCTCCTGAGTATTATCTTTGTTCATAGTGCCCTCCCACTAATTCAAAAAACCGTCTGTCTCTAGTTCATTTGTTGTTATTTGCCCTGTGTAGTTTTTGCTGTTGATTATTTTTAGAGCAGTGTTTAGATCAAAGAAATTACTTAATGGTTGCTCGTCACCGGTAGTTCCAAATTTGTCTAACTTTTTCGAAAAAAGATTGACTTCAAAAACAAAGCTACTTAAATTTGAAACTCGATTATTAATTGCTTTTAACCCCGATTTACTGAGAGTTCCGTTAAAATTATTTTCAAAAAAATACATTGATCCATCATCCAGAGAATACAAGTTAATTACTCCCCCATTACCAAACGAATTCTGTCTTTTATTAATTTTGTTCTCAAACCGAGAAGCCTCTTTATTCTCTTTCGAATCTGTATTAACTACTTGATTGTATTCTCCATCAAAAGATAGGCTTTCGTACCTTTTGTCCTCTTTGATTTCTTTATTAATCTCACTTATTTTTTCGGCTGCATCCTGATAGGCATTTTTAGTGTCAACGGTGCATGTCGTCCCTGCGATGAGCAATGAGATCAAGAGTAAATTAGCCATCACATACCAAAATGGATGAATGCGATTGAATTTCACAATCCTCATGAACACCGCAACTACTAATAACATTGTGAAATCAGTTAAAAATACCCTGTTAAAAATACGTCCGGAAAAATAGAGTTTCGTGGAATAAGAGAACGCACTGACAAGGTAAAATGCGTTCGCAAGAAGAAAAATAATCGAGCAGATCAATAATATGTCTCGGCATCTTTTGGTAAGTACATTATTGATTTTGAACCCGATAGATTGCCGGAAAAATGTAAGCCATGCTCCAACATACATAAATGGAAAGATAAAAATCCATATTTCAGGTACTTGTATTAAAGTTATATCTCGTAGGTTGCCGCCATTCTCCAAAACAAGAATTAAAAAAATACAGTCAAGCCCCACAATCGCTATGTTTGCCAAGATTCCTAAAATGTTGCCTGAAATGTGTTGATGTAGTCGGTGGGAAATAACCAGTCCCCTGACATTTCCAATTATCATAGCTACCGACATTACACTGGTTATTCCAACATTGATGTTAACTAGAGATACTAGTATTTGATGTTTACCTATTCGCCCAAACAAGACTTCAAACATAAATACAACGGAGATTGCCATAAGCGCCAACATAATAAACTCAGTTACCGCCACAATGCCGTTTATTTTATTTTCCTTGTATAAATTAACGTTTACCTGTTTCTTCTCAGATAAATCCTGACTCAATAACTTATTTAACTCTCTCTCAGTTGGGTTTCTGCCATTAATAAGTCTAAAATACTCAACTGCCTTCTTTTTATTCATTTATTCGTTTACCCCGCGGAATTACTTTATAAAATATTAAAACCCGAAATCGGGTCGTTAATGCAAAAATATATAAATCGGAATCCCCAACTTGTCATGAGCCAGCTGTGCTTCATCAACGTGTAGCGGTGTTCGACCATGGATTTTATTCGCAGCCGAACTGACTGAAACGCCAATGGCATCAGCAAACTGTTCTCTCGTTATTTTGTGTGCATATAAGTACGTTCTTAAATCCATTTTGTCGCTCACAGTTTTACTCCTTAGCTTTTGATGTTTGACCCGCATTCGAATCATAACTCGATATCGGAACAAGTGCAACAATAAATTGACGGAAAGCGCAAAAAAAGCCCTCTTTTTGCTTTAAAATTAAGAGCAAAAAGGAGCTTTTATGTTAAACGATATCCTGCATAACGCGCGTACTTCACAGCGTTTATCAATTGCTGAGCTAACTGACGCGCTGAATAAACGCTATACGATTACATTTTCTAAAAGCGCCATTCAAAGATATGAAAAAGGCGCCGACATTCCGCCGAGTCGACTCTTCGTTTTAGCGGACTATTTTGGTTGGTCACTTGACTCGCTGGCTAAAGGGTATGTCGATAGTAGCCGCCGAAAGTAAATAGTTTAAATATTAATGATGACAATTAACTTCCATTTGAGTTCGGAAGCTTTTTTATTCTAGTCTCTAAACACTGGGCTTGCCGTATCATGCTGAACATCCCCGGCCCGCACCATTGTCACTGTCAGCGGCTCTTCAAATCCATTGCCGACAAAGGTTGCTTCGCCCACGTTTTGTTGAGCCAATTCTTTCCCAATATCATTAACAATTGGCAGTTTGCTCAACTCGTCAATCGTCGTCACACGGTGAACCAACAAGTTACCGAATTCACCTAACAATTGACTCGGTAAATCTAGCGGACTCTGTGTCATTAGCATCAGGTATAGTCCCGCTTTACGCCCTTCTCTGGCAACTCGCGATAAGCCGTCTTGGTCAACCCAGCCAACGTGGCTGGCAGCTTCAGTCAGATAACGATGGGCCTCATCAACCGTCAGAACAATTGGTACGGTGTGTGGCAGGTTCGTTTTAATCGACAGCAACGTCGCAGCCAATGTGGACACAACCAGTTTGCCAACCTTAAGATTGCTTCGGAGCGCTGATAAGTCGATCACGAGAAAACGGTGTTGGGCTTTCATGGCGGCAAACATCGTTAACAAATAAACCACGTCATATTGGGTCTTGGCTGATGTATCCACATGCACTTGTTCTGACCGCCGTTTTGGTCGAGGCAAACGGAACAGCCGTTGCATTGTCGGATCGGCCAAGAACTTCCGAACGGCTGCCAGCACTGGTACTAGTTGTCGTTGGCGGGGACGATCATACTGTTGACCCAGCAAACTGAAATCGGCTTCGGCGTCACTGGCGGGTTGGACGCATTCTTCCAATAACTGGTCGGGCAGCAGGCGAATATCATATGGTCGGGGAAAGTCATGCAGCCTTTCTAATTGTGCCTCATAGTCCGTCCAAGAAACGCCCACTTTCACGTAAGGTGTCTCCTGGTGTAAGACATTATAAGCAAGCCGCAGACTCGTCATCGCAGCGCTCAACATAGCTACGACAATATCGTCATCAATGCCAATAATTTCCGCCAGCTGATCAGCCGATAGTTTGGCAAAATCAATAAAGGCGTTATCGCCTAATTTGCCAACTACCGCATGTGGCAAATGCGCATATTCCCCTGTGGGATCCAAAATAATCCCCGTTTGATTCTGGCGCATCAGTGCATTCAACAATGCCACTGCTGATGTCGATTTGCCGCTGCCTGTTTGTCCCACAATTAACAAGTGTTGGCTAAATAAGCGATTCGCCTCAATCACTACTGGTTCAGCGAAGGGGCGCCGAACGGCAAAACCATCTAAATTGGTTGTTCCTGTCATTTGACTATCCTTTCTGTACCGGAGAGTGTAAATCCGCCCATAAAGCTGGCATCCCACTGCTGTTGATTCTTAACCTTTTTACCAAATTCATCAATCAGCGCATGCAATTCCTGATATTCGTCCCAGTTCAGGCCAGCGTCTTCCTCTACCAACGTTTGAAAATCACGATATTTTTTCGGCACGTCTAGGCCAAGCCAGCCAAAATGACGACGGGCATAGGTGTCCGCAATAAATAGCGGTTTATGAAAGCCATACAGCATGATGTCATCTGCGGTTTCATTACCGAGACCCTTTACTTTAAGCAGTTCTGCCTGCAACGTCTCTCGATCTAAGGCTTCAATCTCCGCCACGTTGTCATCGTGAGTACCAGACCACTCAGCGGCGGCCATGATGTACTTTGCCTTGGTACGATATAGTCCTGCCGGCTTAATGATATCAGCCAATTTTTCTGGTGTGCATGCTCGAATCTTAGCCGGATCATTGTCCGTTGCCGCTAATAGTGCTCGTGCCGCCGCATCGCCATTGTTTGCACTGGCATTTTGAATCAAAATAGCGGCCCACATCACCTGAAATGGCGACTGTGCCCACAGTGCTTCCGTCGACATCCAATTTTGACGGCCCATATTCGTTTCTAAAATGTTGTATAGTGGTTTTAAATTCATATCTTATTCCTCTAATGGTATTTTACCTTATTTTGAATTTTGACGAAAAATGGAGTTTTAGTCATGTCAGATCTAGTTCGTATCCGCCCTGCCGCAATCAGTGATTATACTGCGCTTGAAACTATCTATTTATTAGACCGTCAACAGGAGTTTCCCTGGGTTGCTAATCCACAACTGGCAGACTTTGAACGCGACAGTCATCATGAAATGATTGTCGTCGCCACCATTGGTGATCGCGTGGTTGGTTTCTTGTCATTTTATCGGTTAGCCAATTTTATTCATTTGCTCTTCATTGACCCAGACTACCGTCATCAAGGTGTTGCCAGTCAACTAATCGATTACATGCGGTCACAAGCAACTGGACCAATGCAGTTAAAAGTCGTCATCGCCAACCAGCCGGCTCGTGATTTCTACGCACGATTACAATTTCGCGAGGTCAAACGTGATAATCTAGCCACACCACCAAACATCACCTTGGAAGACACCCAGCTAAATCGTTACCCATTTATCCCTCACAATTAAAAAAGCGTCAATATAAACGGTAAGTCCGCTAACAAACGAAACGCCGCATCAGATCAACGTTAATCTGATGCGGTGCTTTTTTGTTTACACTCACAAACACCACTAGTCCGCCTAATTAAAGCACAATTGCCAACGGTCGAAGACAGATAATTGCGCAAAAGAACGTCGATGAATACAATGATCGCATTAAGTGAACACGTTCAGTGAATCAATCTATTAACTCATTAATCCATGCAAAACGGTCGTCAAATACGCCCTGCCAGATGTTACTAAATCAAAGTTACCGCGACTATATGCCCAGGTCGCCATGATTCCCCGGACAGATGTATATAACTGTTGAAATGCCAACTCCGGGTCATGGTTTGCCAATCTTTGTTCATCATTTAGCTGTTGCATTAATTCTCTTAACGTATTAAGCATCTCCCAGTCACGTAATTTGAACTCCTGGTTTAATGTTTCCTGAAAGAATGAGGTAAACACCAATGTAACCACTTGCCAGCCTTGATCCGCAGACAATTGCAACTGAAGCATGCTGAACGCCAAAATACGTTCTTCGATCGTTGCTGATGGATGTGCTACTACATAAGCGTCATAGTTTTCTCTCACATAGTTGGCCAATTCGTCATAATAACGCTCACGAATAATGTCTTCTTTGGACGTGTAATGAACGTAAAACGTGCCCGAAGATACATTTGCCTCGCGGGTTATCTGACGAATCGTGGTCTTTGCGTATCCTTGCGCTTTAATCAATTTTACCGCCGCCTGAAAAAGACGTGTTTTGGTTTGTTGTTTCTGTTGTGCTCGACTCACTTTAGCAGACACGCTGATCATCCCTTTCACTGACCTCGTTCACTAAACATGGTCATTATAGCATGTCATTATTCTCCTGCCTGGTTATCTACGTTGTTAAGGAGCTGATTTTATGAACGAATTTTGGCAAACATTAATTAGCAGACGATCTGACCTGATAAGTGCCATTTGGCAGCATATCCAAATATCGCTGGTGTCCTTGCTGATTGCTATGGCAATCGGGATTCCACTCGCTTTATTGGTTATCCGCCATCACCGCGCGGCTAACGTGCTCACTCAAATTACCGGCGTTTTTCAGACCATTCCGTCCCTGGCATTACTCGGATTATTAATCCCCATCGTCGGGATTGGCACAGTGCCAGCCGTCATTGCGTTAGTTGTTTACGCGCTCCTCCCAATCTTTACGGGCACGTTAACTGGGATCACCGGCATCGACCCGTCGCTTGAAGAAGCAGCCGATGCGTTTGGAATGACACGAACTGAAAAGTTAATCCGTGTCGAATTTCCACTTGCTATGCCAACCCTTATCGCTGGCATTAGACAAGCGCTGGTCATGATTATTGGCACGGCTACCTTAGCGGCCTTAATTGGCGCTGGTGGCCTAGGAGACTTCATCTTGCTGGGGATTGACCGCAACAACAATAGCATGACCCTTATTGGTGCGATTGCGTCGGCGTTACTGGCAATTGTGTTCAGCGGCATTATTTTCATCTTGCAGAAGAGCAAGTTACGCTATGCCGTAGCGACCCTTGCCCTGATTATTTTAGTTCCTTCCGGTGTTGGTCTTTATCATGCTGTTCAACCCGCACCACAGACCATTACGATTGCCGGTAAAATGGGCTCTGAACCAGATATTTTAATTAATATGTACAAAGATATGATTCACCAAGTAGATCCCCGCGACAAAGTCGTCCTCAAACCTAACTTTGGTCAAACAGCCTTCTTGTTCAACGCCCTCAAGAGTCAGCAAATCGACATTTACCCTGAATTCACTGGCACTGTGTTGGAAAGTTTGGTCAAACCAACGAAAAACCAAAAAGAAATTGGCACACCGCCTGTTCAACTTTACCAGTACGCTAAAAACGATCTGTCTCAACAGTTCCACATGACCTATTTGAAACCGATGGCTTACAACAACACCTATGCCGTTGTGATCAAAAAGAGTTACGCGGACGCCCACAATATTAAAACAATTGCTGATTTACAAAAGGTTGAGGGTAACTTGCTTGGCGGTTTTGATCTCGAATTTTTGGATCGCACAGACGGTTACAAAGGTCTGCAAAGCAAGTATGGCCTTAACTTCAAAACGCAATCAATGGATCCAGACTTACGATATGAGGCGATTGATAGCGGCAAAATCAATCTGACAGATGGTTACTCCACTGATTCTCAAATTCGCCAGTACCGTTTAGTAGCTTTACAGGACAATCGACAATTATTCCCAACCTATCAGGGTGCGCCACTAATGAATACAACGTTTGCTAACAAGAACCCTAAAATTATTGCAGCACTCAATAAACTCGCCGGCCACATCAGCGAGCGTGACATGCAAGAAATGAACTATGAGGTTAATGTTAAACAGCAATCCGCCGCCAACGTGGCCAAGCACTATCTGACGACTCACCATCTTTTAGGAGGTGCACGATAATGGCAGACACTTTAATTACGTTTGATCACGTCAAAAAAACTTACGACAGCAAGCAAGCGGTCGACGATGTTTCCTTCACGGTCAACCGCGGCGAAATTTTCGTCCTCGTCGGCGCCTCCGGTAGCGGTAAAACAACCACGTTGAGAATGATCAACGAGCTGCTGGAACCTACCGATGGCAACATTTATTTCAACGGCAAACGGATCAAGGACTACAACGTGCGTGAACTGCGTTTGCAAACTGGCTACGTTTTGCAACAGATTGCCTTGTTTCCTAACATGACGGTCGCTCAAAACGTCGCCCTCATCCCCAGCATGAAAAAGCAATCCAAGGCTGACACAAGCACGCTGGTCGATCAGTTACTCAACGATGTCGATTTAGACCCGCAAACGTACCGCGATCGCATGCCAGACGAGTTATCCGGTGGTGAACAACAGCGAGTCGGCATCCTTCGTGCGTTTGCTGGTCAGCCACAGATTGTCCTGATGGATGAACCATTCAGCGCCCTCGATCCCATTTCGCGAACCCAACTACAAAATCTGGTCATCGACATCCATCACCGACTAAATACCACGGTCGTTTTCGTCACTCACGACATGGATGAAGCACTGAAATTAGGTGACCGCATCGGCGTCATGCGCTTAGGCAAACTATTGCAGGTTGGTACACCTGACGAAATTGTTCGCCATCCAGCGGATCAATTTGTCCAACGTTTGTTTGAAAACTCAATGGCACATGATGTGTATCATGTGTTGCTCAGTAAGCTGGCTGTAATGGGTTACTTGCAAGATGTTAATGACCTGGGTACATCAGCAACTAACGATGACCGCGTCACGCTAACTGGTGACCAAACCGTTAGCGATGCGCTCACCCCTTTAGAGAACAATAACGCTGTGCTAATCCAGTCTGAGGGCGGGCCCGCACGCCTGTTAACCCGTGATCAGTTATTCAAGTTCATTGGCGATTATCGCAGTCATTAATTCATCGTCGGTTCACCTAGTGCTATTGTTTGGAGGTCTTATAATGTTAGCTATGGTTTTGAATCTTCCAGGAGATGAACACACTTTTCACGCAGAAGAACGCGCAATACCAGTTTCAACATCCACTGATAGCGTGTTGAAAATTATGGCTTTTGGCCTGAATTATGCTGAATTGCTCACACGTAACGGTGAGTCGCCGGACGTTAAGTTTCCACGCGTCATTGGCATCGAAGCAGTCGGCACAGTGTCTGACACCGCAACTGATAGCGGTTTTCATGTAGGTCAAACGGTGATGACACTCATGGGTGGTCTCGGTCGTGAGTTTGACGGGAGTTACGAAGAATATGCCCTCATCCCCAATCATCAACTGTACCCATTATCAATCAAAGACTCGTGGGCGCAACTCGCAACCATTCCAGAAAGCTTTTACACTGCCTACGGATCCTTGAAACGTCTGCGCCTATCGACAGGCGCTCACCTGTTGATTCGAGGTGGCACCAGCAACGCCGGCATCGCTGCCTTATTATTAGCAAAAACGATGGGCTACACCGTTTCAACAACTTCACGAAATTCCGACAAACTAACCACATTACAAAAACTTGGTGCGGACGAAACTTTACTCGATCGTGGCAGCTTGGAGACCACAACTTCATTTGATGGCATTTTGGAATTAGTTGGCACCTCAACGCTCCGGGATTCTCTGCAACACCTTGCCACTACTGGGACAGTCGTTGTTACCGGCGGTCTTGGTGGTGAATGGTCATTACCCGATTTCAGTCCTTTTGAAGTACCCGGTTACCTCACCAACTTTCAATCGACAAACGTTAACGCTCGGTTGTTGAGTCAAGCCGTCGCGCTCATCAAGGATCATCGTCTACAATTACCTATCGCCCAAACATTTGAACTGACAGACATTACTCAGGCTCATCAGGCTATGATTAACTCGCACAAGATCGGCAAGATTGTCGTTATTGCCAATCATGACTAACGGCACTTGCAGAATAGCCAGAACGACAAAAAATGACTCCCTCTCGATTACCGAGAAGAAGCCATTTTTATATTCATATGCCAAATTTTAAACTTTAATAAGCGTTACTTGATCGCGTCTGGATCCGTGAATGTGTTAACCACTTTTCCGTTCGCAAAGACATAGTAAGCACCTGTTTGACCACGTTGGCCGCTTTGCATGGCTTGTTTTGAGAAGCCATCAAAGTTGTACGCCGTCTGACCATTAATTGTGGATGCCCCGAGATACTGATAGGCGGTATCCCCATTATTGGTCCCATATTGGCTAACTAGCGCGTTTAAGGCTTGCGCCTGACTCGTTATTACGGACGAAGCTGAACTAGCTGTGCCGGCCTGTGTGGCGCTTTGTGATGAGGCAGCCGAGCTCTGAGCTGGTTGTTGACTACTTGCAGCTTTTGAACTGGCAGCGGCACTGCTACTTACGGCAGCGCTACTACTAGACGTTGAGGCACTGCTATCATCTGTCGTTGAGGAAGCATTATCGTCCGTTTGACTTGATGTCGAGCTTGCTTGTTGGGCATCACTGGATGAAGAAACTTTCTTTGAGGTAGATGATTGTGTTTTGCTGCTCCGAACTGATGAACTATTCGATGACTTAGATGTTGCTGACGACGAGCAACCAGCTAACACCAAGGCCGATAAAGCGACCACACCGAATTGAATAACCTTCTTCATAAATAACTCCCTCCAGGATTTCCCTGCGAACTGAACTCATAATGTAGATTATAATTTCAAACCTAGTTCACATGCAAATAAACTTGGGGTAATTCTCATTTTTTAATCTTTTCTTTGTTTCACTAAGCCAACGGGTCCCAGCTTGGCAAAATTGTTGGTGTGCTCGTCAATAATGCTTGCTGATCAGGTGTCAGATACTTTTTATTAACGACCACTTCATAAACATAATCATTAAACCAGTCGGCGCTCATGACGAAGTAGCCATCAGCCCCATTTTCTTTGCCCCATGAGTTTTCAACTTTCCAACGGCGTGGTTGATCATCGACAACATCAACACCTGTTAAGGTCATCGCATGAGAAACTTCACCTTGCCCCGTGAGCAAACGATCAGCCTTACTCATCTGAGAATCCACGTTAAACAAAGCGTCCGTTTGGAACAGTTTGCTATCCAAATACCCAGTCTTACGGTCCATTTGTTGTAACACGTCGTTACCAAACCAAACGGTCTCACCATCTTTTAGCTGAGCTGTTGCGACTCTGTTCAGTTCATCCATTGGTACATTTAAAAAGTGAATTGGGTTGCCACTTTGAATATTGTCTTGAGCCGGCATTGCATATAGTTTGTTGTACGCCTTATCAGGAGAATTAGTGACCACCACATAGTCATTAAAGTCAGCCGTGAAGTACTTGTTCAAGAAATCCTTCGGGGTCAAGTCGCGGTCAATATGATATTTTTTATCGTCATCGGTATATTCGAAATCAAACTTTACCGGTGGTTCACCGAATGCGTAGGCCGCCATGCGGTAAACTTCTCGCAACATTTGTCGGCGAACCGCTTCAAGTTGTTCCTCACTGGCACCATTGCTAACCAATGTGCGCAACGTAACAGCGTCTTTACGTTCTTTGGTATTCAATGCCAATTCAATTTCTGAACTGTCTTCAGTGTTGTGTACTTCTGGCATGACATAGCTGGGCACGACACCATACTTTTGCACTAATCCGGCAGCCATATTCCACTGCCCACCATCAGTGCCGGCCATCGACATGAGTTTTTGAACTTCGCGATCATCGATTGGCCGTGTGGCATCCTCAATCATCTTTGTGTAGAACGTATTGGCACGTTCAACACGATCCCAGAAAAACAAATAACTTTGAGATAACTCGAAATCCTTAACCTTATATTGCTTAGCCATACTGTGCCGCAACGTATTGAGCGTTGCAAACAACCAACAACGGCCGGAATGCTTCTGATTAGAGACTGCACCTGTATCAACTTCGATTGAAAAAGCACGGTTTAATCGCGTCGCTGCATGATTATCCCAACTGGCCGCTTTAACACCGTTTTTCGTCACCGCACGTTCCAAAATAGCGGCCTGTGGCTGTTTAGCATAGTCTGCTTGTAAATCTGCAATCGTGGCCGCGTCTAAAACCGGTCGTGTTAATTCTGCTTCACTCATTCCCGATGCCTCCAAAAATTAGAATAAAATAATTTTACTCCTTAATGAGAAAAAGTCTAATCAGACTTTCACATTTGTATCTGGCCCATAATTTTAATTGCCGCTTTGGACCAATTTTAAAATATTTGGTTTTCAAAGCTAACAAACCAAATAAAAGTAACCGTTTTCTTTATGTTATTGCATTGTTTTAAAAACCAGGCTTAAATTGTCGAAATTTCATACCAGCCAATTCCATTAAATCATAAGCCTTTCCTCTGCATTGTTCATATATATCGCTAATTAATTTTATAAATATATTTATTTATGAGGTTTTAGTTAAATAACGCGAACATTCAATGACTTGAGACTTGTTTTCAATCGTGTATACTAACTGGTGGTTAGACATTGCTGATTATTTTCAAAGCACTACTAGTGATGAACAAACAACGTCAATCCAACAATTTATCAATGCAGATATTCCTTGTTCACGCTTTCCAATATCTGCTTACTACTCAGTTTACGAAAGGGTGTCTCATTGTGGATGTAAAGTTTCAAAACGTTTCGTTAGCTTACGATAACGTAAATAACATTTTAAATAATATTAGTTTTACCATTCCCGAAGGACAGTTGACCTGTTTGCTTGGCCCTAGTGGCTGCGGCAAGTCAACAACCTTGAATTTGATCAGTGGTTTGCTCGCGCCAACTGATGGTCAAATTTTCTTTGGTGATCAGAACGTTACGAAAAAAGACGCTCTGGCACGCAAAGTGGGAATGGTTTTTCAGAACTATGCACTTTACCCGCATATGACCGTGTTGGACAACATTTGTTTTCCAATGAAAATGGCCAAGGTTAAGAAAGCAGACCGACTCAAACGAGGGCGTGAACTCGCGGCATTGGTCCATGTTGAAACTGAATTGTCTAAGAAACCCAGCGAACTTTCTGGCGGGCAACAACAACGAGTTGCAATCGCCCGTGCGCTAGCAAAATCACCGAGCATCTTATTACTGGACGAACCCCTTTCTAACCTCGATGCCCGATTGCGGGTAGAAATGCGTGAAGAGATTCGTCGCATTCAAAAAGAAACCGGTGTGACAACGGTTTTTGTAACACATGACCAGGAAGAGGCCATTCACATCGCCGACCAAATCATGGTTCTAAACGAGGGCAAAATTCAACAATTCACTACGCCTAATCGCCTTTACGATCAGCCTGATAACCTTTTTGTCGCCAAGTTTATTGGGTCGCCAATCATTAATACCATTCCCTTTGCAAACATTCGTGATGACTTTAGAACTGTTGTCCCTACTCAAGTCTTTTCGGACGGCACTACTGTCGCCATTCGTGCTGAGAGCATCGTACCCGCCACCGATCCACACGATCACTTAACCTTGCTACCACTTACCGGTACTCAGGTTCAGTCAAACCGCTTTGGACGTGAAACGAGTTTGTCGCTTAATTATGGCAATCAAACGATTATCGCAGATGGCTTTCGGGAACAAGACTTAGGTCGTAATGGCAAATCACTTCAGTTTGCCCTACGACCCCAAGGTGTCTTTGTTTTCAATCAGGCAGGCAACCGCATCTGGCCTGAGACCGTTGCGACCAACGTATCACCGTTGAAATCAACCGAGGTAATCCACGCATGATCAAACAACATCCGACAATTAAGTCAACGTTGATTGCATTCGCCTACCTTGCGCCAATGCTGATCATTACGTTGGTGTTTAACATTTATCCCATTTTTAAATCTTTTGCGATGAGTTTTTATACGAAGTACGACTTCTTTACCGATAAAGTCAGTGCTCTTGGATGGGCCAACTATAAGTTTATTTTTTCGGATCCTGACTTCTATCTGTCTGTTCGTAACACCCTGATCTTTGTCCTCGGGGTCGTGCCATTCTCCGTTCTTTTATCACTGATCATTGCCCTTTTATTACACCGCGTTCGCTTCCTCGCTGGCCTTTTCAAAACAGCCTACTTTCTGCCATTTGTCACCAGTACGGTTGCCATTTCACTGGTCTGGCAGTGGATTTATAACGATCAATATGGCCTGCTCAATGCATTTTTAAGTCATTTTGGCGTTCACCCCATTGACTGGTTGAATGACCCCCATTGGGCGATGCCCGCGTTAATTATCATGACCATTTGGAAAGGATTGGGATTCAATATCATTCTCTTCCTCGTCGGATTGAGCAATATCGACAAACGTTATGATCAGGTAGCCCAAATTGATGGTGCAAATGCTTGGCAACGATTCATTCATGTTACCTTGCCACTGCTTTCACCAATGACCTTCCTAGTTAGTGTTACCAGTGTCATCAGCGGTTTCAAAGTATTCGACGAAATTTTTGTTCTGTTTGGTGGCTCACCTGGTCCGGGTAAATCGACACTCACCATTGTTTTCTACCTGTATCAAAAATTTTACTCCGAATGGAAGTATGGCATTGCAGCCGCCTCAGGTGTCGTCTTATTTTTACTCATTCTCGTCGTTACCATCATTCAATTTTGGTACAGCAGAAAACATGTGCACTATGCTTAGTCGATCGTCTAAAAGGAGCTTCGCATGACGAAAAAGCGAATCAGTCAATCTTTACTCATAATCATTTTGACGCTGGGTGCCATTACGATGTTAGTGCCCTTCATCTGGATGCTTTCAACCGCTTTAAAAACAGCCCCAGAAACGGTTAAGGTGCCGCCAACATGGATTCCAAAGCACCTGCAGTGGCAAAACTTCGTCACTGCATGGCACGCTGCCCCATTCTTAACTTATTTTATCAATAGTCTTATCGTCACCACAGTCACAACGATTGGTCAGTTGTTTACCACGATTTTAGCTGCCTTCGCATTCTCTCGACTTAACTTTTACGGGAAACATTTCTTATTTGCACTATTCCTATCAACCATGATGGTTCCTGGTGAAATGCTGATTATTCCGAATTTCGTTACCTTGTCAAAATTTAGTTTGATCAATACCTATGGTGCGTTGATCATCCCCTGGTTAGCCAGCTTCTTTGCCGTTTTCACCTTACGTCAGACATTTAATGCCATTCCAAACGAACTGTATTATGCCGCCAAATTAGATGGCTCATCAGACTGGCATTTTCTCTGGACCATGATGGTTCCGCTATCCAAGTCAGCCATCACTGCAATCGGCATCTTAGAAGTCATTGGCAGTTGGAATTCTTTCATGTGGCCGCTCATTGTGACTAACACGGCTAAAGTAAGAACGCTCCCAGTTGGCTTGAATGCTTTTACTAGCGATGCTGGCACTCAGTTTCAGCTACTCATGGCGGCATCGACATTTGTTATCTTGCCAATGATCATTGTTTATCTCTGCTTACAAAAATACATTATTGCCGGCATTAGCAAGTCAGGTCTTAAGGGTTAAGCCGCTTTAACAGCTTTGCACCGAAAGGGGTGTTGCCATCGAGAATCAGGTGTTTGTATCGGGAATGTCACTTCTGTTTGAGAAAGGATGAAAAAGATCATGAAGACCCATAAAGGTTTGATGCTGCTAGCAACTCTAGCTGCTGCAGCCGGCATTACATTAACGGCGCTGCGACCTGCACATGCCGCCGATACTTCGACAAACCGAACAAAGATTACTTTTTGGAGCGGTTTAACTGGCCCTTATCAAAAGAATCTCAACACAATCGTTAACGACTACAATCAGTCGCAAACTAAGTACCAAGTCGTCGCCACCTCGCAAGGTGACTACACCCAAATGAACCAAAAGGTCATGGCCGCAGCCAAGTCACATAGCCTGCCTGTTTTGGGCATGACAACCTATACAAACCTACCTGATTATCAACACCATGGCTTTATCGATAATTTAAATCCAATGTATAAGGGCATGTCATCAAAAGCGAAAAATGACATTTACCCAGCCTTTCTTTCCGGATCCAAGATTGGTAACACTTACTACTCAACCCCATTTTCAAAGTCAACGCGCATTATGTATGTAAACAAAGACATTCTGAAGAAATATCACCTGAGCATTCCTAAGACTTGGGATCAATTGAAACAAGATGGTGCCAAGCTGAAAAAAGATGGAATCTACGCATACGGATTCGACAAGAGTTTTGACATGGAATGGGAAGGTATGGCGCACGCAGCTGGTGTAACGCCCGTCTCCAGTACTGGCAAAGTTCAGGTAGCCAACAAGAAGTCCGTTGCAGCCGCCAATTTGGTTCTGGACATGGTTAAGGATGGCACGGCTAAATCAGCTGGCTCCGATAACTACTGGACCAAAAACTTTGTTAACGGAAAATCGGCTTTCTACATTGGTTCTTCCGCCGGTTTAACTCAAACAAAATTACAAGCACCTAAAACATTAAACTGGACCACCGCCCCTGTTCCTTCATATGAAGGTAAGAGCGGTACGGAAGTCGCAGGTAACGACTTAGTGCTATTTAAAGGTGCAAACACCAAGCAAAAACGTGGCGCTTACGACTTCATGAAGTATCTGCTTAAAGCAAAAACTGCTACTAAGTGGGCTAAATTAACTGGTTATGTACCATTATCAAAATCGGCAACTAACTCCGCAGATTACCAAAGCTTTTTGAAACAACACCCTGAAAACAATGCAGCT
Source organism: Furfurilactobacillus milii (assembly GCF_021654115.1). GTDB lineage: Bacteria > Bacillota > Bacilli > Lactobacillales > Lactobacillaceae > Furfurilactobacillus > Furfurilactobacillus milii. The sequence goes on from NZ_JAIWJF010000004.1 coordinate 244,387, forward strand.
GTAGACTCATTACCAAAAGCATTCGCCCAACCAGCCTTTGCTGGTTTCGGTGAATACTACAACGACAAAGGTGACGCATTTAACAGCATGCTCACTAAAAACACATCCGCAAAAGATGCGTTAACAAAGCTTGCTAAACAAGCAAAGCAAATTACTTCAGCAAACTAGTTTTCCAAACATTATCACATTAAGTATTACCTTTATCCCAAACAGGCGACGTTTGTGTCAGAACGTCGTCCTGCTACATAGAACATCTGCTTTCCCCACATATGCCAATATCTGTATTTATATTAAGAGGCTAATCTATGACTACTGTTCGATTTTTAAACGGTTTATCCACCATTGGCGGCAACATCATGGAAATTGCCACCGAAACATCTCGAGTCATTATGGACTTCGGTATGACTGAAAATAGCGAAGAAACAGATGTCGGAACGTTGATTGCACAACACAGTTTACCTGCACTTAATGAGTTGTTTCAGGATAATCAGAAACACGCCTTTCAACATGAAGCCATCTTTATCAGTCATTTGCACTTAGATCACACTGCAGCATTAGCCTACCTGCGTAGTAACATTCCAGTTTATGTCTCTCATGAATCGTATCGGCTGTATCAAAACTTAGCTGGCTCTGGCCTGGCAATGCCTCTAGGAATTAATCTTCATGCATTTGAATATGAACACGCTATTCAAATCGGCGATCTTTCTGTAACAGGTTTTGCTAGCGACCATGATGCTTTCGGAGCCGCTGCTCTGCTAGTTAGTGACGGCCACCACACCTTTGGTCACTCTGGCGATGTTCGTCTTCATGGTCCTCATGTCGAACGTGTCCATCATTGGATGAATGCTTTTCGATCCGCTCATCTGGATCTCTTTATGCTAGAGGGCACGAGCTTCAGCTTTGAACCGAAACAGAATTTAGAATTTTCTGAACCAGTCAGTGAAGATGATGTTCAGCGTGCCTTTAGGCAGCTGATTCAAAATGATGAGCGTCTCCTTGTCATTAATCCGTATCCACGAAACCTGGAGCGATTGTTACGCTTTAATCAAACAGCAAATGCATATAATCGCCCCGTTGTCTGGGAATTACCCTACGCTCGCTTATTAAGTAGCTTTTATCCTGAAGCATTAATTCACGTTCAAGAAACAGAACGACTCAACAAACAGGATTTTGCGATGTTAATTCCCGTTTCCATGTCCACTATTCAGCACGAGCCAGAACGTTTTTGTCTACAGAATAGTTACGCTAATTTACAAGTATTGTCTCATTGCCCAAAATTCCTTTATTTACACAGTAATGGCGAACCGCTTGGCGATTATGATCCTCGGTACATGAAACTACAGGAATTTCTCGCACAACATCACGCCGAATATCAGTACTTAGGCAGTTCAGGCCATGCTACCCGGAATGCGCTCATTGCCATTGCTAAAAACGTTAATGCGCAAACTACAGGCATCTGGCATTCATTCCATCCAGAAGCGGCCGTCGCTGCCATGTCAGAATTAGATACCCACCTTTTTTTACCAAACTATGATGAAGTTTATTCGTTTTAAAGGGTTTCTCCATGAAATTAACAATTTTATCTACTAGTGATATTCACGGCTTTTTTTACCCAACAGATTTTCGAAATGCCAATCAACAATCACCGTTCGGTCTAGCGCGTGCTGCGGCAGTCATTGATACAATAAGGAATCAGTCAGATCCACAAGATATGGTGCTAACCATTGAAAATGGTGATTTTATTCAAGGTTCCCCGCTAACGTATTACCTAAATCATTTTGATCAGCCATCTGCATCCTTGCTTAGTAACGTCGCCAATAACGTCAATTACGACGTTGGTATCTTGGGCAACCATGAGTTTAATTACGGCCGGGAGTATATGGAACATGTACTTTCAAAACGGAATTACCCTATTTTGTGTGCAAACATCTTGGATGAACAGGGACGGCCTTATTTCGGTAATCCTTACAAAGTCTTCACCCATAACGGTCTTCGAGCAGCTGTTTTAGGGCTCACCACCTCTTACATTAGCCACTGGGAACCTTTAGATCACGTGCGTGGTTTATCCTTTGTTTCCGCATTACAAACCGCAAAAAATTACGTACCTAAGCTTCATCAATTAGCTGATATTGTCATCGTTGCTTATCATGGCGGATTTGAACGCGATTTAGATACCAATCGTCCGACTGAGCTAGAAACTGGTGAAAACGAAGCTTCTGCACTTTCTAAAGTCCCCGGCATTGACGCTCTCGTTACAGGCCATCAACACCGTTCTATTGCAACCCACGTGAATGGTGTGCCAACAACACAGCCAGGCTATCGTGGTGCTTACGTTGGCCAAATTAACCTCACCGTGGAAGACCATGTCATAACCCATAGTGAAACTTCGCTGATTAAAACCGCTACAGTGCAGCCACGAATACAAATCAATGAACCACTGGTAAAGAGCGAAATGGCAACAGAGAACTGGTTGGATACGACCATTGGTCAGTTAAAAAAAGATGCACATATTAACAATCCTATGATGGCCAGGTTACACGGACACCCCTACCTCGACTTTATTAACCAGGTTCAGATGGAAGCCGCTGGGGTCGACCTCTCCAGCACCGCGCTGTTCACCAATGAGGTGGCAGGACTAGGCCGTGATGTGACAATGCGTGACGTTGAAATCAGCTATCCGTATCCAAACACCTTGGCCGTTTTAGAAATCACAGGTGCGGATTTACGTGCGGCTATAGAGCAATGCGCACATTATTGGCAGTGGGACGGTCAACAAGTTAACGTCAGCAAAGATTACACCGATCCAAAAGTTCAACACTATAATTACGATCTATTTGCTGGCATAAATTACACGATCGACGTAACTAGACCACTTGACGATCGTGTTACCGAACTGATCTACCATGGTGAATCAGTCAAGAAAACAGATCGTTTGCACATCGTTCTCAACCAATATCGTGCAATTGGCGGTGGCGAGTTTCATATGTTCTCTGCTGATAAAATAATTAAAACTATACCAGTCGACATGGCTGAGCTAATCGCCCGTTATTTTTCAAAGCGTCAAATCGTCTCTGTAGTGCCAACTAGCACCTATCAAGTAGTGGCTAATACAAAAGTTCTGTGAGTAACCTAAAATCTCTCCCACCAAAGACGCGGTGAGAGAGATTTTTTCTGGCTATTTTTAACTTAGGTTTCGCATCATGTTAGCAAAGCCACTTTCTTCCATAATTGAACGGTCATTAACCATCTTTTTAACAAGAGCAACTTTACGACCCTTCAATTTAATCCGACCTGAATCACCTATCTCTGCAATACCAGTCGTTGGTCCCAGTGAACAAACTGTTCCCAAAGATTTGTAAGTAAAGTCAGATAATTGGGTCCCGTCAATCGATGCCTTAATATTCTTGGCTGTGTGGGTCGCTTGAGCAATAGAAATTTGGCCCGTAGTTGGGTAAAAGCGCCCACTTGCTGGATCAGGAACCGCACTACTATCACCAATGATGAACACTTCAGGATGATCTTTCATAGTAAGCTGACTCGTCACTGCCACGCGGTTTCGTTTCTGATCAAATTGTGAATCACTGATAACGTGGCTGCCGCGAACCCCAGTAGTCCAAATAATGGTGTTGGCTTCGTAAACATTATCCCCACTAATGACACTGTGATCTGTCACTTCATCAATTGGTGTCGATGTATGAATGATTGCACCATGATCTGCTAAGAATTGGACGGCAAAGTCGACCAACTTTTGATCGAACATTGGTAAAATCTTTGGCATTGCTTCAAGACAGGTAATTTGAATTTTATCTGCTGGCAAATGATACTGTTCAACTAGTGAAGGCATGCGATAGACTAATTCTCCCAGCAGTTCGATACTCGTGAAGCCGGCACCACAAACGATAATGTGCAGATCCCGTTCATCGTGTGAGTCATTGTATGCGGCCAAACGTTCTTCAAGATGTTTCCTAATTGCTTTAGCACTACCAATATCTTGGAGTGGTAATCCGTATGTCGCTGCGCCTTTAATGCCAAAGTCCTCAGACTCAAATCCTAGTGCAACAACTAGATAGTCATATTTTAACGGTGTTGCTTCTTTCTCTAACGTTACCGTTTTATCTTGGGGATCGATGCGTGTCACATTGTCTTGCTTAAAGGTTACTTCTTTAGGAATAGCCTTACGGATGTCAAAAGTGATGTGGTTAGCTTCATTTGTGCCAATTGCCACAGTATGTAATGCAGTGGCCTCATAGTGATATGAATTTCGATCTATTAAGGTTACGTGTACGTTTGGTGTGCCGCTCAATTCGCGGACCGTTCGTAATCCAGCGTACCCGGCGCCTAAAACCACAACTTCTGTCATAATAATGACCTCCCAGTTCAGTGTTTTTTCTTCTCATGACTATTATAAAAGCAATCGCATTTAATTGTCCTAATTTACGCTCGCTATTTCTATTTTGCACAATATAGTCAATTAATAAACTTAGAAAAATAAAAAACGCCTCAAATAACGAGACGTTTTGCACTGAAACGTTCAATTAAACGATGCCGGATAGGTGACTTGAACACCTGACCCTCGGTTTACGATACCGATGCTCTACCAACTGAGCTAATCCGGCAAATAGCACATCTGTTAGTATAACGGACTTTTTCACTGGCTTCAAGGCTTAATCAACGCCTAGTTAGCATTTTTTGCTGAAACAAGTCTCGCCTTAATCAAGCGCCTTTCAAGACACAAAAAAACGCCAATCATCAGATTGACGTTTCAGTCGCATGGCGACGACCTACCCTCGCAGGGAGCGATCCCCCAACTACTCTTGGCGCGACGAAGCTTAACTTCCGTGTTCGGCATGGGAACGGGTGTATCCTTCGTGCCATCATCACCACACTCTGAGCGT
>NZ_JAIWJF010000005.1 GCF_021654115.1 Furfurilactobacillus milii
ATTAAGCCTTGAAGCCAGTGAAAAAGTCCGTTATACTAACAGATGTGCTATTTGCCGGATTAGCTCAGTTGGTAGAGCATCGGTATCGTAAACCGAGGGTCAGGTGTTCAAGTCACCTATCCGGCATAAATTCGAGTGAATATCAAAAAAGCCGTCACATTTTGTGACGGTTTTTTTATGGCTAAATCTGAAAATGCGTGTTTATGTGTTGTCGCCACCTTAGATAATGGTTCGTCAGCGTCATAAAGCAAAAAAATGTGCAACACGCCGACAACAATGCTTCCGTGTATTCTGCCACTTAAACATGAGAAAAACACTTGAAGATGGTTAAAAGATTAGAATTATTCGCCTAAAAATGGCGAATAAATTAAAAGAAGGTTTGACTATCGCCATTTATAACCGCTATAATTGTTGTATCGTTTTTTTAAACGGGGAACTACAACTGAATATTTAGAGCATTAAGAATCCCCGAAAAGTCATGGCCTTCGGGCTGCTATTGGGGGATAAATTAGGAGGATTCTTTTGGAAAACAAGAAATACGATACAGCGTTTTTTGGACAGCCCCGTGGGTTGGCAACGCTGTTTTTCACAGAAATGTGGGAACGTTTCAGTTATTACGGAATGCGTGCCATTCTGTTGTTCTACATGTACTTTGCCATTGATAAGGGTGGTTTAGGCTTTAGCCAAGCTACTGCAAGTTCCATCATGGCCATTTATGGATCACTTGTTTACTTATCCAGTGTACTTGGTGGATTTTTGAGTGACCGTGTCTTTGGACCACGTCGCACGGTGTTCATGGGTGGTGTCCTGATTATGTTTGGACACATTGCGCTGGCCATCCCAGCTGGTGCAACGGCTTTATTCGCATCCATTGCGTTGATTGTTGTTGGTACTGGGCTGTTAAAGCCAAACGTATCGGAAATGGTTGGTGCTTTATACACGACTGAAGACCGTCGTCGTGATGCTGGATTTAACATTTTCGTCTTCGGAATCAACATGGGGAGTTTATTCTCACCATATATTGTTGGGACCTTGGGTGAAAAGGTTAACTTCCACCTCGGTTTCTCCCTGGCTGCTATTGGGATGTTCTTTGGACTGATGCAGTACTGGATTGATGGTCGTAAGTATCTAAGCAAAGATGGTTTGTATCCATCAGACCCAATCGAACGTGATGACATCAAGCCATTAGCTGTTCGTTGGGGACTAGGCGTCGTTGCATTGATCCTAGTGCTTGTCTTAATGAAGTTAATGGACGCATTGAACCTTAAGAACGTCATTTTACTGATTAGTATTATTGCCGTTGCAACGCCAGTGGTTTACTTTATTATCATGTTATCAAGTCGAAAGGTAACGAAGAACGAACGTCGCCACGTGGTTGCGTACATTCCACTGTTCATTGCTGCAATGTTATTCTGGGCTATTGAAGAACAAGGCTCTGTTGTGTTGGCACTGTTTGCACAACAACGGACTAACTTGCAAATTGGTGGTTGGACAATGCCAGCTGCATACTTCCAGTCACTGAACCCTGCATTTATTATGTTATATACACCATTCTTTGCCATTTTATGGACAAAGTTGGGCAAACGTCAGCCTAGCACGACGACTAAGTTTGCATATGGATTGGTAATTGCTGGTATTTCATACCTGTTCATGGCTCTACCTGGCTGGCTTGAAGGTACTTCTGGACGTGTTTCAATCCTGTGGTTGATCGGAAGCTGGGCGATTGTTGAGATTGCTGAACTGTTGATTTCACCAATCGGACTGTCTGTTACAACTCGGTTAGCACCAAATGCCTTCCGTTCACAGATGATGAGTATGTGGTTCTTGGCTGATGCTGCTGGTCAAGCTGTCAACGCACAAATCGTTCGTTTCTACACGAGTGATACAGAAGTTTCCTACTTCTTAATTGTTGGGGCTGTCAGTGTTGTTTTGGGACTTGTATTGTTTGCCTTCCGTAAGCCGATCTTTGGCCTCATGAAAGACGTCGAGATTGCCCAGGACTAAGAGTCTAAAACGTAATCATAAATAAGTTTGTGCTAAAATGTGCTCAACAGCTGTTGAGCACATTTTTTGTAGAAGGTGAAGATAAACGATGGTACGTGTGGCCCTGACCAGTGATAATCACTTTGACGTTAATCAACTAGATAGTAATGAACTGTTGAAACATCAGGCTCAAGTATTAGCCGATTTAAAGGTAAACTATTACATTGTTGCAGGCGACACGTTTAATGACTTTACGAAGACCGTGCACTATGTTGATACATTACAACATGAACTGGGCAGTCAAACGGAAGTTTACTTTTTGGCTGGTAATCACGATATGGCTGCCGGAGTGACGTATAACGAGCTTGAAACCCGGATTAACGCACATTATCTGCACAATCAGTTTGTGGATATTCCGGGGACTGATTGGCGGATTGTCGGTAATAACGGGTGGTACGACTATACCTTTGCCAGTCAGTTGTTTAACGAACGCTCTGTCGCCGACTTTACTCAGTGGAAACGCGCTTATTGGTTTGATGGTGTCATCAAGCAACCAATGACGGATCCGGAAAGAGAAGATGTGGTCTTACAGCAGACGACTAATCAACTTTTGGATGCCACGGTAGCTGGCAAACGTGTTTTGTATGTCACGCATTTCGTGCCACGGGCCGAATATACGCGGATTACGGATGATAATCGTTTTTGGAACATGGCAAACGCAATGTATGGTAGTCGTCGTCTTGGCGATGTCTTGACAAAAGGACACGTTGTTTACGCGCAGTTTGGTCATCTGCATATTAAGCCTGAGCCACGAACGCTTGATCATGTGACCTACTTTAATCAGTCTGTTGGCTACAACACGCACCGTTTGCAAGAATGGCGTCATGCTGATTTTATGAGTGAATGGCAAACCCGACTAAGAATTTTGAACTTACAATAATTCCTGATTACGCTTGAATTCAATGGAAATTTTCGTTAGAATAAAAAAGTTGTCAGGAACGGCGGAATAGCGAAGTGGCTAAACGCAGCGGTCTGTAAAACCGCCCCGAAAGGTTCGTTGGTTCGAATCCAACTTCCGCCATTTATTGGGATATAGCCAAGTGGTAAGGCAACGGACTTTGACTCCGTCATGCGCTGGTTCGAATCCAGCTATCCCAATTATATAACGTAAAGAGGCAGGTATTACCGTTAAAGGTGATACCTGCTTCTTTACGTTATAGGGATAACTATGGTATTCTTATATGCGAACATACGTTTGAAAAAAGGATAAATTATGACAGAACAAACATCACTTTTTGATCAAAATGACGCAAATCAACCATTAGCAAGTAGGATGCGTCCTCAAACGCTAGCAGAGTTTGTTGGGCAACAACAGTTACTTGGACATGGCAAAGTGTTGCGTCAACTTATTGATGACGACGCCGTCTCTTCGCTGATTTTTTGGGGACCACCGGGTGTTGGAAAAACGACTTTGGCAAGGATTATTGCAAATAAAACGCAGGCCCGCTTCATAAACTTCAGTGCGGTCACAAGTGGTATCAAAGAAATCCGTCAGGTTATGGAAGAAGCGGAAGGTAACCGACAAATTGGCGAACGCACAATTGTGTTTGTCGATGAAATTCATCGGTTTAACAAGGCACAACAAGACGCTTTCTTACCATTTGTTGAAAAAGGAAGCATCACCCTGATTGGTGCGACGACAGAAAATCCATCATTCGAAATTAATTCGGCGCTGTTGTCCCGAACCAAGGTTTTTGTGCTCCAGCCGCTAACGCACGACGATTTAATTCAATTGCTAAATCAGGCGCTTCACGACGATCGTGGCTTTGGCAAACAAAACATTCATATTAGTGATCAAACTATTGCGGCGATTGCGGACTTTGCCAACGGGGATGCCCGGGTAGCCCTAAACACGCTAGAAATGGCTGTGCTGAATGGGCAGCAAGTGGGTGAAGTAACAACGGTCGATCAAGACGACGTCGCCCAATTAGTTTCGCGAAAATCCCTAATGTATGACAAAAAGGGTGACGAGCACTACAACATTATTTCCGCATTGCATAAATCAATGCGAAACTCAGATGCGGATGCCGCACTTTACTGGCTGTCCCGCATGTTGGAGGGTGGTGAAGATCCACTGTACGTGGCCCGTCGCTTAATTCGATTTGCTAGTGAAGACATTGGACTAGCCGATTCACGGGCTTTGGAAATTGCGGTGGCTGCTTATCAAGCGTCCCATTTAATCGGAATGCCAGAGTGTACCGTTAATTTGGCTCAGGCGGTGGTTTATTTATCGATGGCACCGAAGTCTAACGCGATTTATACGGCTTATTCAGCTGCCAAACACGATGCGTTGCATTCTATGGCTGAACCAGTTCCTCTACAGATCCGCAATGCGCCAACCAAGTTAATGGCTGACTTACATTATGGTGAGGGCTATCAGTATGCTCACGATACGAAGGATAAGCTGACAACATTACAGACGATGCCAGACAACTTGGTTGGCCACGTTTATTATCAGCCCACCACCCAAGGTTCTGAAAAGAAGTTTGCTGAGCGTTTGGCCCAGATTCGTGAGTGGCATGCCGAACACGATGATCATCAAAATGGTTAGCCAGATAGTACTAATTGTTCACAGTTTAAGTAATCTAATATGTTTGGTTAATGACTTAAAAGCACTATAATAACTGCAAGTGTAACCAATAAGAAAATGAGGCGATTATATGGTTCAACCAGTAGCGATCACAGATTTGTATAAGTTAGTTTCACTTGCACAACCCGTTGCGACACCAGATGCAGTCTTTTTCTTGCAAACGCAGATGCGTGAACAGGAAGACGATTATGCAACATCTATCCAACGGTTTGACTTACATACGCACGCAACGACAACGTGGGGAACGTTGTCTGGCAAGGATAACGCGCTAGCAATTAGTGATGATCAGCGCGTACTGACGTTTACCAGCGAAGATACGAATCATCAGCGACAGGTTTTTGCACAATCATTAACTGGTGGCTCGCCAGTTCAAATAACGTTTGATGAGTTTGGCGTCAGTGCTTACGACTGGGATGCCAAGCATCAAGTCGTGTACTATCAAAGCGCACCTAAGAAAGATGGCAAACGGCCACCTAAAGCAGATCCTAAACGACCACAGACAATCAGTTACACCAAAACAATTTATAAAGATAATGATCTCGGTTATTTTGCTGAGGACGAACGCTATGTTATCAAAAAGCAAATCATTGGTCACAAAACAGCGACAGAGATCTTTGAAAATCCGGAAAAGTTTTCCATGGGCCCACTATCTCATGATGGGCGGTTGTTGACCTATTCAACGGCTGGAAAGCCAGATGATGACAATGATTTTAGCGAGCTGACGTATGCGCTAGACACTGAATCTGGAACAAAAACCGTTTTGACTGGAAGTTTAATGGCAGCTTCACTTAGTCCAGTTGGATTCAATCAGAGTGACACCGATTTATTGCTTTGGGGAACGACAAACGAGATTCCTAATATCTCTGCCTCACATTTGTACAATTACCATTTCGCAGATCAACAGCTAACTGATCTAACACCGGATAAAGATGTTGTGGTCGGCGATATGATTATGAATGCTGATTTCCAACAAAACCTTAGTGGTCGGGTAGCAGCGTTCGTTAGTGATCAACAGTACGTTTATATCCAGTTATCACAGGGCACGTTACGGCTGATGACGGCCACGTTAGGTGATTCACTCAATGATCATCAAGAGCTCGTATCAGGGCCGCGGCATGTCACTGACTTTGCAATTTCTGCAGATCATGACGAGGTCTTCTTCACTCAGTCTGCTTGGACGACGGTTGCTAAACTTTCTGCGATTACATTGAAGGATGGCAAGGAACGAGACCTGACTGATCCTAATCATCATTATGAAACGACTCACCAATTAGTAGAGCCGCTTCGGTTTACTTTTACCAGTGATGACGATGTTGAAGTACCAGGCTGGTATTTGCCGCCAATTGATGCGCAGGCAAAAACAAATTATCCAGTGATTCTCTATATTCACGGTGGACCCGGTGCTAATTATGGGGAAACTTTCTTCCATGAATTACAATTTCATGCTAGTGAAGGTTATGGTGTGATTGCCATTAATCCACGTGGTTCGACCAGCTATGGGCAGGAATTCCAACTTGGCGTCATTGGTCATTATGGCGAGGGCGATTATGCTGACTTAATGAATGGCCTAGATTACGTACTAGAACTGGATCCTAAAATTGATCAAGATCGATTGTACGTTACTGGTGGTTCATATGGTGGTTTTATGACCAACTGGATTGAGGGTCACACGAATCGTTTTAAAGCAGCTGTAACAGCGCGTTCCATTGCTGATTGGATTAGTATGTATGGGACAAGTGATATCGGATATTATTTCCTGCCGTGGGAACTTACCGGTGAGCGAACGATGAAAGCTACTGATTTAACGCCACTGTGGAATGCATCGCCACTGAAGTATGTGGCCAATGTGTCGACACCTACTTTAATTCTTCACAGCGAACGGGATTTTCGTTGTCCAATTGGTCAAGGTGAAGAGTGGTACACATCGTTAAAGCTAAATGGTGTTGAAACGAAGATGGTTCGTTTTCCTGGTGAAAACCACGATCTGTCGCGAATAGGTAAGCCACGTTTCCGAATTGAACGCATGCAACGAATTCACGATTGGTTTGCTACTCATCAATAAACTAGGAGGATAACTATGGCCCAGTTATATCACGATGTCGTTGATACCAGTGTTGGTCAGTTACAGTTATTAGTTTCCGACAAAGGCTTGGTTTTTGTTGGTTCGCCCAATGCTCCGCTAAGCGAGGCAAAGAATTATTTAAACAATGTGGATGCTGTTGATCAGACAATCACTGATGACCAAAAAACGTTGAAGTATCGACAGCAAATTAGCGATTACTTTGAGGGTAAACGCCGTGATTTTGATTTGCCGATTGACCATTTTGGCACCGGTACACGTCTTCAACAAGCCGTATGGGATGCATTGGTACTAATTCCTTATGGGATGACCTGTAATTATACGACCATTGCTGCTAATATTGGTCAGCCGTTAGCAATTAGGGCGGTTGCGACAGCAATTGCGAAAAATCCGGTACTGATTGTAACGCCATGTCATCGAGTTTTGCGTAAGGATGGCGGATTGGGCGGTTATCGCGGTGGTCTAACGATGAAACGGCAGCTATTAGCACTTGAACGCACTGCATAGATTAAAGCGTGCAGCGTTAATCTAATGTTTTAAAAAATTATTTAGACAACGTAATTGTTTATCATTTACAGACGGATGGATTTAATTAAGCTGTTAGGTAGGCAATGGGCCCTTTTATGTTGTTAGTTACAAAGAACGCAGTCTTAGATTGGAAAGCCAATTTTGACTACGTTTTTTTAACCACTCGTTTAGACGGGAAACCATTTTTTAGTGACTCGTAGTTGCATTATTGGTCTATATCAGTTACATTCTAATCAGATATGACATTATCTGCATTTTTTGTGACAGTGGTTATAAAAATGTGGCATGTTAAAAACAGATGCGGGGAGAGACGGTTCATGCAACTCGGATTTATTGGTGTTGGCGGTATGGCTCAGGCGATTATCAAAGGATTGATTGCCGCAGATGCAGTGGCACCTTCAGATATCATTGTGCACAGCGCTCATAAGGAGCACTATCAGGCATTTGCATCATCAACAGGTGTGCGGATGGCAGATAGTAATGCGGCGGTCGTTCAGGACAGCGATTTTGTTGTGTTAGCTGTAACGCCGAATATTGCACCTGAGGTTTTAAAAGAGACACGTGACGAGTTAAACCAGGAACCTAAAGTATTAATCTCGATTGTTGCAGGCCTATCTTTACAGACAATGGAAGAACTGGCGGGATACGATATGCCAATTCTGCGGACGTTGCCAAACGTTAATGTAGCCATCGATGCAGGGATGACAGCTTTAGCCGTTAATGAAAATTTAACGGGTGCCAAGTTAGCAGATGCTAAGGGACTGTTTGATGCAATTGGCAGTACCACTGTGTTACCCGAAGCAGATTTCAGTACCTTCTCTGCCTTGGCCGGTAGTTCGCCAGCCTATATCTACTTCTTTATTGACGCACTCTCACGTGCCGGCGTTAAGCATGGTCTTAATAAAAAAGAGGCGACGCGGATTGCTGCAGCCGTAACTGAGGGTTCAGCTAAAATGGTGCTTCAATCTGACAAAATTCCGTTTGATTTAATTGATCAAGTTTCTTCGCCAGGTGGTTCAACTGTTGCTGGCTTGCTAGCAATGGAAGAAGCCGGGTTCATGACTGCTGTAGTAAAAGGGATTGATGCCACAATTAAGCGTGATCAAGAATAAACGCGTTGAAAAAGTGGTCTATACCAGCTATACTAGAAAGCGTAACCAAATGAGCTTTTTCAATGGAGCGTGTTAACTACCCCAGTGTTTATGGCGTAGCGGCACATTTATGAGGAGGAAGATTCAATGAGTACGGTTTTGAAACATGCGATCATCTACACGGGTGAAGAAAAGATTGATGATGGTTATTTGCGGTTCGGCAAAACGATCGAAGCAGTCGGCCCGATGAGTGATTACGTTGCTGAACCAGACGACGATGTAGAATTTGTGACGGGTAAAGTGATTGTACCCGGATTTATCGATGTTCACAGTCATGGTGGCTACAGTTTTGATTCGATGGACGGCGATCCTGACCAAATCAACGAGATGGTCAATGATATGGTTCACGAAGGCATCACAACACTGTTTCCAACTACGATGACGCAGTCTACCGAACATTTAAATCACGCGATGGAAGGTATTGCCAAGGCTGCTGAAGAGAACCCAGTTATTCAAGGAATCCATCTTGAAGGACCCTTTATTTCCGCAACTTATAAGGGTGCTCAACCTGAAAAGTATATTTCAGATCCTAACATTGACTTGCTCGATAATTGGAACAAGCTGTCAGGAAACCGTGTTCGTTTGATTACATACGCACCGGAAGATCCTGGTTCGCGTGAATTCGAAAAATACTGTCTGAGTCATAACATTGTGCCATCAGTTGGTCACAGTAATGCTACCCGTGAGCAAATGCTCGCTTCCAAGGCAACACACGTTACGCATTTGTACAACGCACAACGTGAATTTAAGCACCGTGAACCTGGTGTTACTGGCCATGCTATGTTGGAAGACAACATGTACTGTGAATTAATCTGTGATGGATTCCACATTGTGCCAGATATGATTAAGTTGGCTTATGAACAAAAAGGTGCTGAACGCATCGATCTAGTCACTGATTCAATGCGCGCCAAGGGGATGCCTGAAGGAATCAGTGAACTTGGTGGCCAAAAGGTTATTGTTAAGGACAAACAGGCACGACTGGAATCCGGTAACTTGGCTGGATCAGTGCTGCGTTATGACGACGCATTCCGCAACATTCAATACTTTACTGGGTGCGGTATTGAAGAGGCTGTTCAAATGTCCTCTGTTAACCAAGCTACCGAATTTGGTTTAACCAGCAAGGGTGGTTTACAGGCCGGTAAAGACGCTGACTTTAACATCATGGATCGTAATCAAAACTTGGAACGGACTTACAGTTACGGTCGTCGCTTTGATGACTAATTAGGTTTCAATTAACTGAGTTCCAACCAGGCTTACTAAAACTAAGGGATGAAAAAAATGGCCTCACCAATTTACATTCAAATTCATAATCGTTTACGGAAAGCCGTGGAAGATGGTCAGTGGCAAGTTGGGGATAAAATTCCCTCAGAACGTGAACTTGCCATTCAGTTTGGCGTGAGTCGAATGACCTTACGACAAGCCGTTCAGACGTTAGTTGAGGAAGGCCTGTTAGAACGACGTGTTGGCGCAGGCACATATGTGGCTAATCGCAAGGTGCAAGAGCGTGTTTCTGGTGTGACCAGTTTCACCGAGTTAATGGAACAGGCTGGTAAGGTGCCATCCTCACGGACAGTATCCTATCACATCACAACACCATCGCTTTCAGAAAGTGAAAAGTTACAACTGGCACCTAATGAACAGATTTTGCGAATGGAACGAATTCGTTTCGGCAACGATGAACCTATCTGTTTTGAAGTGGCCACTGTGCCTGAACGATTGATTCGACGCTTTAGCAAGGAAGATGTTACTAATTCACTGTACCGAGTGCTAGAAGACGAGGCCGGCCTTAAAGTTGGTCACGCTCAGCAAACGGTGTCGGCGATGACAGCTAGTGAACGGGTAGCTGAATATTTGAATGTTAAACGGAGTGATCCATTACTGCGTTTGCGTCAGGTTTCATTCCTTGATGATGGTACGCCGTTTGAATACGTGCGGACCCAGTATGTCGGTAACCGATTCGAGTTCTACTTAGAACGTTAGTTGAGTAATAAAACAATGATTACACGTGTGTCTGTGCGATTGTTTCCATAATTATGACAAGCAAAGTAGTTCTTTTGAATATTGAAATTGTGGGGAATGGTCGCGTGGACACACGTTTTTTGATGCAATGAGGGCATTTAACAAAGAAATTCACAAGATATGGTAAAATATGAGAGTTAAGAAAAATTCGTCTAAACAGAAAGGGAATAATTGCGATGGTTACGCGTTATCCAGATGACAGCCTGACGCTTCATACAGATGCATACGAAGTTAACATGGTCCAAACTTACTTTGAGGATGGAGTGGCCGATCGGCACGCCGTGTTCGAATTATATTTTCGTGACCTACCATTTCACAATGGTTATGCCGTATTTGCAGGCCTAGAGCGGGTTGTCGATTACATTAATCAACTGCAGTTCACTGATTCTGACTTAGAGTATTTAGCGTCCACAAAACAATATTCGGAGAAGTTTTTAAACTATCTGCGGAATTTTAAGTTCACAGGGACGATTCGCGCTGCAAAAGAAGGCGACCTGGTTTTTAATAACGAACCATTGGTTCAAGTAGAGGGGACGTTGGCGGATTGTCAACTCGTTGAAACGGCCTTGTTGAACATCGTTAACTATCAGACTTTAATTGCTACAAAAGCTGCCCGCATTCGTTCAGTAGCTGGCAATGATGGGATCTTGGAGTTTGGTACGCGACGGGCACAAGAAATGGATGCCGCCATTTGGGGTACGCGTGCTGCTTATATCGGTGGATTTGACGCTACTAGTAACATGCGCGCGGGTAAAATTTTTGGAATTCCGATAAGTGGCACCCATGCCCATAGCTTGGTACAAACGTACCGTAACGACTATGACGCTTTCATGGCTTACGCGCGTTCCCACAAGGACTGTGTCTTTCTTGTGGACACGTATGACACACTACGTTCAGGCGTGCCAAACGCCATTCGCGTGGCCAAAGAGATGGGCGATAAGATTAACTTTTTAGGCGTTCGTATTGATTCTGGGGACATGGCATATATTTCAAAACGTGTGCGTGAACAACTTGATGAGGCCGGTTTTCCGAATGCTAAAATTTATGCGTCGAATGACTTGGACGAAAAGACGATTACCAACCTTAAGATGCAGGGCGCTAAGATTGACGTTTGGGGCGTGGGCACAAAACTGATTACTGCGTTTGACCAGCCTGCACTCGGTGCTGTGTACAAACTGGTGTCCGTTGAAAATGAACGGGGCACAATGGTTGATACAATCAAGTTGTCGAGTAACGCCGAAAAAGTATCGACGCCGGGTAAAAAGCAGGTTTGGCGGATTACCAAGAAGGCGGATGGTAAATCTGAAGGTGATTATGTTGCGTTATCTGACGAACGGCCAGATGAAGCGTCACGATTGCATATGTTCCACCCAAGCTATACGTACATCAATAAGGACGTGACGGACTTTGATGCCCGTCCCGTGCTGGTGACGATTTTTGAAAATGGCAAGCAAGTTTATGAGTTGCCTGAGTTACAAATGATTAAACAGTTTGCTGCAGACCAGTTAGCTTCTTTGTGGGATGAATACAAACGGGACCTGAATCCACAAATTTATCCTGTTGATTTATCGCAAAAACTTTGGGATCACAAACAAAATATTATTAAGCAAGTTCACAGTTACGTCAGTGAATTAAAGTTTGACGGACAGTCCTAGGCTATCCATCTATTTCAGTAGTAATTAAGTAATGGAGGCCTTCGGACATGAGAGAAAAACAGGCAGAAATTATTAAAGCACTCGGTGTTAGTGCTAACTTTGATGCGGAACAGGAAATTCGGAAAAGTGTCGACTTTTTAAAGGACTATTTGAAAAAGAACACGTTTTTAAAGACACTGGTTCTGGGAATTTCTGGTGGTCAAGATTCCACACTGGCTGGCAAACTATCACAGATGGCGATTACAGAGATGCGTCAGGGAACTGGCAATGATCAGTATCAATTCATTGCGGTTCGTTTGCCATATGGTGAACAGGCGGATGAAAGTGACGCGATGGATGCCATCACGTTTATGGAAGCCGATAAGGTAATGCGAGTGAACGTTCAGGCGGCAGTTGACGCTGGTGTTGCCGCGGTTGAAGCTAACGGGCTGACGGTGTCTGACTTTAACAAAGGAAATATCAAGGCGCGCGAGCGCATGGTGGCCCAGTATACGATTGCTGGCGAAGTTCATGGCGCTGTCGTGGGTACGGATCATGCAGCTGAAGCGGTTACTGGGTTTTACACAAAGTACGGCGATGGTGGCACGGACATTGATCCTTTGTACCGGCTGGACAAACGGCAAGGGAAAGCGATGCTGAAGGTCTTAAACGCACCGGAACATTTATACTTGAAGGTTCCGACTGCCGATCTGGAGGACAACCGTCCAGCATTACCTGATGAAGTGGCCCTTGGCGTCACATATGATGACATTGATAATTATCTGGAAGGCAAAACGATTAAGGACGCTGACGCTGATAAAATTGAAAATTGGTACAACAAGACGATGCACAAACGTCATATGCCGATTACGATCTTTGATAACTTTTGGCGTTAGTTCAAACTTATTACTTGTGTTTAACTAATCATTTCGATATACTTTTGCTTAAGATAAATGAGGGAGTAACTAATGGTGTCATCGCGCACAGATATTGTGTTGTGACACCGTGACAACGCCACCAACAAGATTCGTTCTGGTTTTGTCTTAAATAGTGAGACTCATGGTCTGCACATTTAGTGTGCGTCCATGGGTCTTTTTTCGTCCCATGAGCGATGTACACGGCCGATAATTTAAAGGAGAGATGTTATGAAACAAAGTAAATTACCGCAAGCAGCGCAATGGACCGTTGATGAATCCCTTCAGCAAATGAAATCAAGTAGAGATGGGTTGACTGACCAAATGGTGTCGACGAGACGCGATGAGCACGGTCCGAACGCGTTAGCGGCCAAACGGCAAACAACCTTACTGGAAAAATTTATTGCTCAGTTTAAAGATTTAATGATTGTAGTGTTGATTGTGGCCGCCATCATTGCTGCAATGACAGGTGAAGTGGTGGATGCCATCATTATCTTACTGGTAGTGGTGCTTAACGCCGTGTTTGGCGTTTTCCAAGAAGCGAAGGCGGAGCAGGCCATTAATGCGCTTCAAGAAATGTCGGCGCCAAATGCACACGTCCGTCGTAATGGCGAAACAGTGACGGTAAAAAGTGACGAATTAGTGCCTGGTGATATTGTGCTTCTGGAAGCCGGTGATATTGTGCCAGCGGATATGCGTTTATTAGAAAGTGCCTCGCTTAAAATTGAGGAGTCTGCGCTTACAGGTGAATCAGTGCCAGTCACTAAACATCTTGCTCCAGTGACGGTAACAAACGTGGGGTTAGGTGATATGAGCGACCTCGCCTTTATGAATAGTAACGTGACTTATGGTCGTGGTGTGGGGGTCGTTACAGCTACGGGGATGCAAACGCAGGTTGGCCGCATCGCTGGGATGCTTGATAACACTAAAGAACGCAAAACACCGTTGCAGGAAAATCTGGCCCATTTAGGTAAAGTGTTAACGGCACTGATTCTGGTGGTTGCCGTAATCGTCTTTGCAGTTGGCATGATTCGTGGTAATGAAACATTGATTAACATGCTGCTGACGGCTATTTCGTTGGCGGTAGCGGCCATTCCAGAAGGATTGCCTGCTATTGTGACCATCACATTAGCTCTGGGAACGACGCGCATGGCCAAACTGAATGCGCTGGTCCGTCGTTTGCCTGCCGTTGAAACGCTGGGAAGTACGGATATTATCGCTTCAGATAAGACCGGGACATTGACTCAAAACAAGATGACGGTTGAAAAACTAGTGGTTGATGGCGAAGTTCGCGAGGCTAAAGCTGGGGTTGGTGCAACGGCTGATAGTGATGAGGAAATCTTAGCAACCCTGTTGATGTTGAATAATGATACCAAACTGACGGCCGATGGCTTAGTCGGAGATCCAACAGAAACAGCCTTGATTCAGTACAACATGGATCATGATGTAACTACCGACAAATTTCTAGCTGCACATCCCCGACAAGCTGAAATTCCGTTTGATTCAGAACGTAAATTGATGACGACCATCAATAAAATGGATGACACCGGCGCATTGTGGATTACCGTTAAGGGGGCGCCGGATGAATTGCTAAAACGGGCCACGCAGGTTCAGCGCAATGGTCAGGTTGAGCCATTGACAGACGAGCTTCGGGAACAGTTGTTGACGATCAACCATCAGCTGGCCGTGCAGGCATTGCGAGTATTGGCGTTTGCTTACCGCCCGGTTGAAACAGTTCCGGCAACCATGACTTCAGACAAGGTTGAGCAAGATCTCATCTTTGCTGGATTTGTTGGAATGATCGATCCAGAGCGGCCAGAAGTAGCTGGCGCGGTTGCCGAAGCTAAAAGCGCGGGTATTCGACCACTGATGATTACGGGTGACCACGCGGATACGGCCAAGGCCATTGCCGTTCGACTCGGCATTATTCAGGCTGACGATGACGCTGGCGTCATCACCGGTGCTCAACTAGACGACTTGAGTGAGCCTGATTTCGAAAAACGGGTATCGCAGTATTCCGTTTACGCGCGGGTGGCGCCGGAGCATAAGGTTCGGATTGTGAATGCCTGGCAGAAGCGTGGCAAAGTTGTTGCCATGACTGGCGACGGTGTGAACGATGCCCCAGCGCTGAAAACTGCTGATATCGGCGTTGGAATGGGGATCACTGGGACAGAAGTGTCTAAGGGCGCATCCGACATGGTTCTTGCTGATGACAACTTCTCTACGATTGTGGTGGCGGTTCGTGAAGGTCGTAAAGTATTTGCTAACATCCAAAAGGCCATTCAATACTTGCTATCTGCAAACTTAGGTGAAGTGTTAACCCTTTTTGTAATGACCATGATGGGATGGCAGATCTTGGCACCCGTGCATATTTTATGGATCAATTTGGTGACTGACACATTCCCAGCGATTGCGCTAGGTCTGGAACCAGCTGAAAAAAACATCATGAAACAGAAGCCACGTGGTCGAACATCAAACTTCTTGTCAGGCGGGGTGTTTGGCAACATTATCTATCAGGGATTGTTGGAAGGTGGGCTGACACTTTTGGTTTACTGGCTAGCTCTGACATTCCCCGTTCATGCTGGTGCAGAACAAATCCATGCAGATGCTTTGACCATGGCGTTTGCAACGCTTGGATTGATTCAGTTGTTCCATGCATTTAATTCAAAATCAATTCATGGAACAATTTTTACAAAGCAACTTTTTAAGAACCGTGCGTTTAACTGGGCCATTCTGGTGGCATTTGTGCTGTTGGCTGCGACCATCCTTGTGCCTGGGTTTAACACACTTTTCCACGTCACAACATTGGATTGGTTCCAGTGGTTAATCGTGATTGGTGCAGGTGTGACGATGATTTTAATCGTGGAAGTGGTAAAATTAGTGCAACGTCTAAGAAAGAGTGGTGCCGAAGCTCGGTAATACCCGAGCAATAACTTAAAGGTGGCGGCATGCAAGCGCAGTTCGCTTGTGGGCAGACAGCTTTGGGTTATGCAGAGGGGATTGAGCGACAGGTGCACGTTTAGAAGAGTGGTGCCGAAGCTCGGTAATGCCCGAGCAATAACGGTCAAGGAGATTATTGTGAAAAAGAACTTAATGATGGTGTACGGGCAAACATTGTCCAGAACAATTGCGGATACAGAAGATGTGCAAAAGGATTTGGAACCTTATTACACGAAACTAAAAACGGCGATGGATGCCGATAAGTTGGCAGATCTTAGTGATGCTGACTTTGCTGATATTCAGTCAGAATTTCAGGATGGTACGGATCGTTATCTGAGCTACAATGATAAATTGAAAAAGTTACAAGCGCCTGCGCGTTTCATGGGGAAACATCAGACACTTAAGCGTGCCTATGACACTTATGCTAATGCGTGCCAGACGATGACGGACAGTTTGAATGTCAAGGAGCACACGGTCGACACGAAAAAGTTTGCCCAGGCAGAAACTGATCAAAATGAAGCCATGGATCGAATTATTCGTCTCATTCAGACAATCATGGCAACTAACGCTTAGTGTCGTTACATTTAGATTCTTTTACGTATGTAAAGGTATAGGATGTAGTGCTTAGCGTTAACAGAAATGAACCGCTCATTCTGAACATCGGGATGAGTGGTTTTTCATTGGGTAATGAAATTGTGGAGGAAAATGAATGACAAATGATGAGTTACAACGGTTGGTCATGCAAATTTCCACGCGGGAGTTTGGCAAACCGTTTAAACATCAAGCCGTGTTCAACTCGCGGTTGCAAACAACGGGTGGTCGCTACCATCTTCGGGATCATCATATTGATATAAATCCGAAAATGCTAACTGATTTCGGTGAAGACACCCTTGAAGGGGTGATTAAGCACGAGCTGGTTCACTATCACTTGTCGATGGCAGGATTGCCATTTAATCATCGTAGTCGGGAATTTCGAACCTTGCTGGCCCAGGTGGGTGGCAGTCGTTTTGCACCGGCACCTAAACATCGACAAGGACAGACAGCTCGCTCACGATCACGGCACATATATATTTATGAGTGTATAAAATGCGGTCAACGATACACGCGTCGTCGTCGAATCAATACACGGCGATTTGCATGTGGGATTTGTGGTGGTCGGTTGAATTTGGCAGAAGCTTATACTCAAGAATCTTAAGAAACCGTGAAACTCGTCTGTAGAATTCGAATGTCGTAATGGCTATTGTACACTGTATGGCAGAATACGCTATGATAGCTGTATCGATGAATGTGGGGGTAGGGTATGGAACGAATTTATCAGTGGCTTAAGAAAGAGGACGTTCAACTTTATTTAACCTTGGCGTTTTTGATCTTTGTGTTGTTTTGTTTTCGCCACTTTCTCTCCATTATTTTGCTAATTACGATTTTTTCTTTCTTAGCATTAAAAGTGACGACTCGTTTACGACAATGGTTACCCATTGGTCAGGTGCTGGCGACCTTGATTGTGTATGTGGTGGTGATTGGCTTAGTTGTACTAGCTATCTCCTACGCCGCGCCATCTTTGGCTAGCCAGTTTTCTGGCATCCCTCATTTGATTATGAAAGCGATCAATGACCATCCAGTTTGGGATAAGCAATTAGACACATGGGTGAATAAAGCACTCAACAGTAGTGAAATTATGAAACACGGACAAACAGCTTTGGAAACGGGGCTACGTGGACTGGAAAGTGTTGGCACAGCCTTCTCTCATGTAGGGGTTGCCATTTTCTTGAGCTTGATTTTTACCGCGTCTTACGGCCGGATGAAGCGATTTGGGGATGCGTTTTTACACAGCCGTTTTAAAAAGTTCTTCACCAATGTTTATTTCTTAGTTCGCAAGTTTGTTACTATTTTGGGAACGGTTGTGGATACACAATTAATTATTTGTTCAATTAACACGGTTTTGATGACCATTGGCTTATTTTTCCTAAAGATGCCAAGTTTAATGGTGTTGGCTGTAATTGTCTTTATCCTTGGATTGGTGCCTGTTGCTGGGGTGCTCATTTCGATGGTGCCATTAACGTTGATCGCGTTTGCTAGCGGCGGTATCTGGCGGGTCGTGGAAGTGATTATCTTAGTTATTGTAATTCACTTCTTTGAATCTTATTTCTTGCACCCACGTCTTATGGCTACTGCCACCGATTTACCGATTTTTGTGACATTCATGACTTTGATAGTGAGTGAAGAGATATTCGGTGTTTGGGGACTGATTGTTGGATTACCAATTGTGGCATTTTTCCTCGATCTCTTTGGCGTTCATCCCCAGCCTAATGATGGACCAATCATGCAGCAGCTTCGTGGTGATAAATAGGTGCTAAACGGAAATATGCGGGGAGAATGTCAAAGAGTAATTGCCAAGTCTGCGAATGTCTGGTAGAATTATTTTCGTTGATGCGGCCATGGCGGAATTGGCAGACGCGCAAGATTAAGGATCTTGTGATCCCTTCGATCATCCGAGTTCAAGTCTCGGTGGCCGCATAATCAGATTGGTTAACTAGGCTGACCAATCTAAAAAGATCCTCGTAGTGATGATTTCACTACGAGGATCTTTTTTTGTCGTGGATAATTTTTTAAAAACTGAGGTTAATTTTTCGTTGGCCTAAGCCGGCGTCCACGTGAACATCATGAAGTTTAATTTCATAAGCAACCAGTTGTGGTCCAATGGCATCCCATACGTGCTGGTAATTAGGTACCAACTCTAAGTAGCGGGGAAGTAAGTCATCAGCCATCGTTTGTTCAGATGGGGTGATGGTAACGTGATGGGCGCGGACAAAGGGATTTGTCGTTTCACTTTCGTGAGGGATGGTAATCAAGGCTGCATCTGCGTGCTTTGCATAAATTGCCAACGCGTTACTGCCACGAACGGAAGAAAAATACAGCGTATCTGGTTGATCGGCATACCAAACAAAATTAATCACTTTAACGTCAGCAGTATCATTTAATGATGTACTTAGTGCGAGTTTGTCTGCTGTTGCATAAACCTGCTGCAGTAACTCGATGTCTTGTTTATCCATAATTAAAACTCCTTTTAAGAAACTAGTTTGAACTTTCCGAATTTGATGCGTGGAAATGAAAACGGGTGGATGGAATACCGATGTAGACAAGTAGGAAATCCGCTGCAAGCGCGATGGCGGTGAAAACAAAGACACCACGGTAATCAAATAAGTTTGAAACAAAGCCACCAAGCAGCGAACCAAGCATACTGCCTAATGCTTGAAATGATTGATTCCAGCTAAATACCCGACCAGTTACATTGAGTGGTGAGTTCTTGACCAGCAAAGTTTGAACGGTGGGAAATAACGCGCCATCTGAAATTCCAATCATAAATCGCAGCACACCGAGCATGCCAACGGTGCTGACAAATCCTTGAGGGAAGTACATTAGTACAGCAAAAATGAATCCACCCATGAGAACTTTTTCCGTGCCAATGCGATCACCAAGCCGACCAAGTTGTGGCGCCGACACTAAGGTTGATATACCGGGTAGCGCCGCAATAATACCAGCAACAATCGTTAAGTTAGCAGTGTGCGACATCAATTCGCGAACGTACAAACTAAGAATCGGTGTGATTGAATTATTGCCCATTTGGATAAGCATGGTGGAAATTAACAGAATTACAATCGCCCTGGCAGACTTAAAGGAGGCAAATACTTCCTTAGTGGATTGCATCTTAGCTCGCGGAATTGGTGTGAAGTGTTCATGTACCAAAAATAAACTGAGAAAGAAAACGACCGCGAGTAAAAATCCGGTAATGAAGAAGGTCATTCGAATGGAAAAAATTGCGGCCAATGTGCCACCGAGAATTGGTCCAATTAAGTTACCGCTGACATAACCAGTAGTTAGAATGCCAAGTGCACTGCCACTTTTTGATTTTGGTGTTTCCGTGGCAATCAGTGCACTTGCGTTGGGAATGTATCCGGCACAAAGGCCTTGCAGAAAACGTAGCAGAATCAACATCCAAATATTATGAACAAAACCCATTAAGGCGATAACAACGGCCATCCCTGCGCTCGAACGCAGAAGCATCAGTTTTCGTCCTTTACGGTCAGCGAGTTGTCCCCATAGTGGTGAAACAACTGCAATGACAAAAAAAGTAACTGCATATGTAACACCGCTGTAGATGGTTAGCTGCCCCTTTGTAAAGGTGCCAAGCTGATCAACGTACAGTGATAAAAATGGCATGATTTCGCTAAATCCCATGCCAGCAATAAAAGTACCTAGCCAGAGAACGGCCAAATTGCGGCGCCATCCGTTTTGATTCTTCAAATAAAACCGCCTCCTTATTTATTAATCCATTGGATGTTGAATTGTATTTTTGATTTGCGGCTGTGACTGCCGGTTGAACGTATTCATCAATGTAATATTGCGTTCGTGTTCTTGACGGCTCTGTTTACGATATGCAATGGGGTGGGTACCAATCGTTTTGGTGAAAGATTTGGTGAGGTAGTTGGCATCCAGGCCAATCTTAATAGCAATATCGTTTACGCTTAAATCTGTGTATTCTAAGTAGTTTTGTGCGTGTTTCAAACGAATGTGTTGCAACAGGTTCATGGGGGTGAGGCCGGTTTCTCTTTTACAGATTCTGATCAGGTAATTTTTACTGTAATTGAAGTGGGCGGCCAGTTCTGGCAATTGAATGGGCTCTGCATAATGTGCTTGCAGATACTTCAATAGCGGGAAATCAGTGTTGATGTCAATGAGGCGGTCTAAGTTATGCGTACTGGCCTCAACGGGCTGCTGTTTAAAGATTGTGGATAGCAGAAGTTGTTTGAAATCAACATCTAATTGTAGTGCGGCAGCGGGGAATTGCTTTTGTTCGGCTGGAATCGCTTCATTCAACAGTGCATAAAATGGAGACACGTCGCCAACATCAAAAATATGCTGGCTGGCGTTCTTTTCTATTAGGCTGGCAATGTCAGCTTGAAGATCAAACTTAACATCCAAAACGACAGTTTCATGTTCAAAATGAAACGAGTGCGTTGTATATGGCGGGATAAAGACAAGCTGGTTTGCAAACACACTTACCGAAACGGGCACATCACTGTTTGGCTGTGTTAGATCAGTATACTCCTGTCCGCTGAGGACCAATTGAACCTGAGCAAAATCATGCTGGTGTGGTTCAACAGTTTCATGACGGTGATACAGGCGACCACTGAGCCATAGGACTTTGAGCTGTAGATCACGAACTTCTGACATGAGTTCTCTCCCAATCATTTTAGTGTGATAAATTCCATAAATCGAGCAAACTAAGGCAAAATGTAAGCGCTTAAGCTCTACTATAATGAAACATGAAAGCGAAGGATAGCTAGCAACTTCATGGAAAAGTTTTCACAAACCATAAAAATTACATGCATAAGGATGTGTTAATGATGACAGAGGCTAAGCAAAGCGCTCTTAAAAAGGTAACATGGCATATACTACCATACCTTTTTATCATTTACTTTATTGCCTTTCTGGATCGAAGTAGTATCACGTATGCTTCTATCGGGGGGATGGACAAAGATTTAGGTTTGACTGCAACCACTTACGGTTTCATCGCCGGAATCTTCTTCATCGGCTACTTCCTGTTTGGAATCCCCGGTAACATGATGCTTGAAAAGATTGGTGCTCGTCGTTGGATGGCATTTATCTTGGTTTTCTGGGGCACTGTTACTTTGGTAACTGGGTTTGTTGCCAGTGTACCAATGCTGATTGTGCTACGGTTCTTACTCGGTGTTTCCGAAGCTGGTTTGTTCCCTGGCATGACCCTTTACATTACGTATTGGATTCGCAGTAAAGATCGTGCACGGGCTATCGCAGCGTTCATGGTTGCACCGCCAGTTGCAAACTCAATTGGTGCGCCAGTTGCAACCTGGATTATCACTCAGGTTCACATGGCTTTAAACCTTGAAGGTTGGCGTTGGTTATTCATTATCATTGGGATTCCTGCCATTTTAATGGGTGTTTACACCGTCTTCTTCTTGGCTGACAAACCTAATACTGCTAAGTGGCTGACAGCCGACGAAAAGAGTTGGTTGGAAAAAGCACTTGCCGATGATGTTAAGCAAGAAAGTGAAAAGAAAGTCATCAAAGCACCATTTGTTGACGCCTTCAAAGACGCTAAGATTTGGAAGATGACAGGGATTAACTTCTTCTACTGTATCGGTTTGTACGGGATTACATTCTGGATGCCACAAATGGTTAAATCCTTATCAAGTGATTTGACGACCATGCAAGTTGGTTTGATTAGTGCCATTCCTTACCTGCTTGGTGCAGTTGCCTTGGTTATCAACGGTCAGTGGTCTGACCGCAGCGGCGAGCGAATCTGGCACACTGCTGGTGGTGCTTTGCTTGGTGGTCTTGGATTTATCGGCGCTGCATTAACCACATCTGTTCCTGTCATGTCCGTTGGTTTCATTTGCCTGTCTGCCATTGGGGTTTACGCTTACTCCGGTCCTTACTGGGCAATTACCACGACGGTTGATCCTCGGATTGCTGCCGTTGGTTTAGGAATTGTGAACGCTGTTGGTAACTTTGGTGGCTTCTTCGGTCCATATGCAATTGGTTGGTTGAAGAGTGCCACTGGTAGCACTACGGTGGGGATGTACTTCTTAGCTGGTGCGTTGATTATTACCGGCTTGATCGTTCTCACTTTGCACTCAAGCAAGAGTGCGACTCAAACTGCAAAAGCTTCGGATGAAGAAGTTACCGCCGATGCTGAAACACAGAGTCACCCAATTAACTAGTGATCAAATATTTTAAATAAAGAGAGGTTTTTATCATGGTTGAACGTTTCCAAAAAGATTGTATGTATTGTGCCCATACTGAAAAGCTTGACGCAAACTACATTGAAATCGAATCATTGCATGTTGCCACAGTTTACTTAGCACGTGACCAAACACACCTTGGTCGTGTTGCGGTTGTTTTAAACTGGCACGTTGACGAACCATTCCAGCTAACAGACGTTGAACGTCACGAATTTTACGATGACGTTGCACACGCTGCCGAAGCCGTTGAAAAGGCCGTTAACCCTGGTAAGATCAACTACGGAACTTATGGCGACACGGTTTCTCACTTGCACGTTCACGTTGTGCCAAAGAAGCCTGGTGACAGTGATTGGAACGATGCCTTCGTTAACAACCCTGAAAACCCTAAGAAGTTAACCGGTTCAGAATACGAAGACATTATCAACAAGATTAAGGAAAACCTATAGAGTGATGCCAAAGCTCAGAAACGGGCTTAGCACACAATTAAAAAAGGAGCGATTTTAGTTATGACTGTTAAAGGAAAAGTTGTTGTTATTGCAGGTGCTTCATCTGGTATTGGTGCTGCTACTGCTAAGAAGTTAGCTGCACATGGTGCCAAGTTATTCATCGGTGCCCGTCGTGAAGACCTGTTGAAGAAGCAAGTTGAAGATATTGAAGCAGATGGTGGCGAAGCAGCTTACAAGACAGTTGACGTAACCGACAAGAATTCCGTTGCTGATTTTGTTAAGGCAGCTCACGACAAGTACGGCAAAATTGATGTTATGTACAACAACGCTGGTGTAATGCCTAACTCAGCATTACGTGACTTGAAGGTTGAAGATTGGGAAAGTGCTTTCCAAATCAACGTTATGGGTGTTCTGTACGGGATTGCTGCAGCATTGCCAATCATGAAGGAACAAGGCTTTGGTCACTTCATCGCAACTGACTCAAACGCCGGCCATGTTATCAACCCTAACGCTGCCATTTACTCAGGTACTAAGTTTGCGCTTCGTGCCATCATGGATGCTCTTCGTCAAGAGGAAGGTCCTAACATGATTCGCTCAACCATCGTATCACCAGGTAACGTTAACACTTCATTATGGAAGACTGTTGGCGACCCAGAATTGCAGAAGAAGGCCCGTGCTCGTGAAGAAGAAATCGGCTTGGACCCAGAAGATTTGGCAAACGCAGTTCTTTATGCCATTGACCAACCTGAAAATGTTGGTATCGATGAAATTCTGTTACGCCCAACTGTTCAAGAAAACTAGTTTGTACTTTAATTGAAAATATCCGCTGCCTAGCACTTTGTCTGCTTGGTAGCGGATATTTTTATCGTTGGTAAACATAGTGGTTAAGCGATGCTTACGGTTGTCAAAATTGAATGTAGTCGTGGGACCGGTTCAAGCCTGTAGACCACAGTCTTTCACCTCGTCGCGAAGCCTCGTGAAACTCCGAGTCTCCACGACCGTCCTGTGCTGTAAATTCGGAAAAATCGCCGAATCAACACCACCTTCACGGCTTACATTCAATTTTGACGCCCTCCAGCTCAGTTTGTAATTTTGTTCTTAATCAACAAAAGCATGCGATAATCCGCAGGTTGTTTGATGTAGCATTTTCACTAAGCACTTTGTACATGAGCGAAGTCGACCAGAAACGGAGTTCCGTGAAATCCTGACTTAGTGGGCGTTTTGGGTCCGCTTAGTCAGGCAGGACGAGCTTTGAGACTTCGGGCTATGAAGGCTTAAAGTCGAGGTAGAAGACTGCGGAGCAGGCTGAGACCGGTCCCGGTGGAACGAAGCTTCTGGTCGACGTAACGGAATCACAAACAGACTAACCTGATAATTCGAAACAAAAGTTTGAAAGTGCGTTTGCGCAACTAAGTATGCAAGTGTTCATAAGAAAAAATTAAAATCGCAGTATAAACAGTAAATGTTTGCCGTTATTCTCGCCTTGTGGGCAAACTTGGTTTACAATCTGTAGGCGTGAGTAATTAGGAAGAATTAATTCCTTGGGGGACCCGAAAATGGATAACGAACCAAATCAAGAACCATCAAGAATGCAACGCCATAATGAACAACCAACGAGTGGTAATAAGGGTGGCAACGGCCGTCGCCGTTTTCATCCTTGGCGCTGGTTCTGGGGCATTGTCATTGTCTTAGTGTTAGCAATTGTCGGTTTTGGAGCAATGGCTTATCACAACATCAATTCAGCCAGTAACAAAGCTTATAAATCGGCCGGAATTACTAAGGCACGTGACACACAGTCAGTGCTAAAGAGTAAGAAGCCAATTTCAATTATGTTCTTAGGAACTGATACCGGTGCTTTGGGACGAACTGATAAAGGTCGTACCGACACGATCATGATTGCTACCATCAACCCACGGACTAAGAAGATGCTGCTTGTCAGCTTACCTCGTGACACGATGACAGATATTGCTGGTTATCCTCAGGATTCACCGGCTAAGATCAACGCTGCCTACTCATACGGTGGTGTTGGGACAACCATTAAGACGGTTCAAAATCTGTTGAACATTCCAATCGACTACTATGCGCTGTTGAACATGGGTGGTTTGGAAAAAGCGATTAATGAAGTGGGCGGTGTGACGGTTACATCACCATTAACTTTCAACTATGAAGGTGCTTCTTTTGTAAAGGGTCAAACCTACCACATGAACGGCTCAACTGCCTTGAAGTTCTCACGGATGCGTTATGATGATCCTCAAAATGATTACGGTCGTCAAACACGTCAACGGTTAGTTGTTCAAGCGCTGTTTAGAAAGTCCATTTCTGTTCAGACGGTTTTGAATCCTAGCTTCTTAAACTCGATTGCTAACGAGTCACAAACAGATTTAACCAGTTCTGACTTGGTTAAACTTGCATCTAGCTATCGTTCTTCTACTAAGGACATGACCACTGACCACATGCAAGGACAAGGTCAGATGATTAATGGTCAGTCGTTTGAAGTGGTCGGTTCAAGCGAGAAGCAACGGGTTACTAATGAAATCCGTAAGAGTTTGGACCTTTCAGCAAAAACGGATGAATAAACTGCTATAAAGACAAAACAAAACTGCCAGAGTGATGAGCAAATTCATCACTCTGGCAGTTTTTAGTTAAAAGTTAATTATAGAGATTGAACCAATGCATTACCAGCTAGCTTTACGAACACCAGGGATTTTGCCTTGCAATGCGAGCTGACGGAAGTTGAGCCGCGATAGGCCAAACTGACGCAAGTAAGCATGCGGACGACCATCGATCTTATCACGACGGTGAATGCGTACGGGTGAAGCATTTTTCGGCAGGGTGGCGAGCCCAGCGTAGTCATGAGCCGCTTTCATTTGAGCACGTTGATCAGCGTACTTCGCAACTGTAGCTTCAATGCGTTGTTCTTTAATAATCTTAGATTTTTTTGCCATAAACTGAATTCATTCCTCCTAAAATTGACTAACTTAATGTGCCGATAACAATACTTGTTGCCAAGAACTGTAACGATTACTATTTAGTGTAACAGATATGCTTACTAAAACAAAGCATTTTACACACTTGATCCAAATCAAGTTTACTTTGGGATTTACCTGTTACAATATCTTGTATATGAGGAGGTGCCAAGATGCGAGAACAGAAACTGGGTACACACGATTGTATTCAACTGGTACCAATTTTTAAGCAATTGACAACGGTTGAATTACAGCAGGTGAGTGCCATTGTCCATGAACATGTTTATGAAAAGGGCGATGTGCTGTTTAACGCTGGTGACGAGGCTGACCAGTTGACTATTATTGCCGCTGGACAGGCCAAAGTTTATCAACTGGCTGCAAATGGACGTGAACAATTATTATACTTACTTCAATCTGGAGATTTTGACGGTGAAGCAGCGCTTTTTAATCCGGTTATACGGACAAGTTATGCGGAAGCGCTGGTGCCAACTCAGGTATGCTCGATCCAACGTTCGGACTTTCAGGCGTTGTTGGCAGAGGCACCGCAACTCGCACTTGGGATCCTGAATGAATTTGGTAAACGAATCAGTCAACTAGAAGGTAAGGCAACAAGTGTGACCACGAGTTCAATTGGCGGTCGCCTTGCCGACTATTTAGTCGAAACGGCTGCAAGTTTTCCAGCACAGACAATGTTCACATTACCGCTTCAAAAGAAGGAAATAGCCGTCTACTTAGGAACTACGCCGGAAACAATTAGTCGCAAACTAAATGAATTTCAGACTGCCGGTTGGTTAAAGAAGGGTCGCGGTAATCAAATTGCAATTCTGGATGAAGATCAACTGGCATTACAAGATTGATTTCCGAAAAATTACGCCTGATTTTCAGTTAGAACAGGCGACAGAACTAAAGAAGATAGCGTCTTATGATGATTCAAGACGTTGTCTCCTTTAATTTCTTTAATTAACGAACACACCGCGTCCTGCACTGTAAATAGACCACAAAAGGACTAGTATTCAAAGTTGAAAATACGAAAGCGAGAGCACTAGACACCATCTTTTAAACACCTTAAAAGCGATTCACATAAAAAGGCAGACAACTTATCAAAAAAATCAAAATTTTTTTAAAAACAGAAAATGCCCGTCTATCAACCTGTCTAGTCCATTTTGAAACTTTTCGGACACTTAGGGGGTAATTTGTACTTGATGTAAGCGCTTCACTACGGTATGCTAGTCACGTGCTTAAGATATTAGGGACAAGCTTTCACGTACATATCAAGATGGTTTTAACGAATTTTTGTAAGCGGGATTGTAAGCGCTTTACTGACAACTAATTAACAGCTATAATACGTATGTAGTGAAAAAGTCAATCTTATGCCATATAATTGACATTGTTCCCGATTGAGTCGTGAAGGGAGGTGCATACGAAATGCTAGCAATTGTTTTAGCCAGTCACGGTAGCTTTGCGGATGGCATTAAGCAGTCTGCCACAATGATCTTCGGTGATCAGCAAAAAGTGGCCACCGTGACGTTCATGCCAGACGAAGGTCCAGATGACTTGAAAAAGAAGTTTGACCAGACGCTGGCAAGTTTTGACGATGATGATCAGGTGTTGTTCCTCGTAGATTTGTGGGGTGGATCACCGTTTAATGTTGCTAGTCGGATCGTTGCCGAGCACACGGACCGGATGGGTCTAATCACTGGTTTAAATCTGGCAATGCTGATTGAGGCGTATACCGTTCGCAACCAAACATTGGATCAGGTGGTCCCGCACTTAGAAGAAATCGCTAAGGCGGGCGTTAAACATTTGGATTTAACGACACCTGACGAGGAGGTCAACTAATGAGCATGGACATTCGGTTGGTAAGAATTGATTCACGATTACTGCATGGTCAGGTGGCAACGGTTTGGACAAAGGCAATCTCTCCAGATCGTATCCTGGTCGTGTCAGATGGCGTTGCTAAGGACAACTTGAGGAAGACGTTAATCACGCAAGCTGCACCAGCTGGTGTAGAGGTTAATGTGATTCCGGTTGATAAATTAATTTCAGTTTATCAGGATCCACGGTTTGACCAAGTCAAAGCGTTCTTGTTGTTCGAAACGCCGCGCGATGTGCTGCGCGTTGTTAAAAGTGGCGTCGAGATTAAATCCGTTAACATCGGTAGCCTGAGCTTTACAGATGGCAAAAAGATGGTTACGGATGCCGTAGCAATTGGTGGGGATGATGCACAGACTTTCCGCGAATTGCACAATGCGGGCGTTGAATTGGAAGTACGAAAGGTGCCAATGGATAAAAAACGCGATTTGATGGCGTTGTTGGCGCAGGAAGGCATCTGATTTGATTTCCGGTAGCGTTTAGTTAAAACTAAATGTTGCGAATAATTAATGGCTTCACATTTTATTAATTTAGGAGGGACACACATGGTAGGGATTATCTTAGCCAGTCATGGCGGCTTTGCTGAAGGTATTTACCAATCAGGTGAAATGATCTTCGGCAAACAGGAGAACGTGCAAACGGTCACCTTGCTGCCAAGTGAAGGCCCAGATGATGTCCACGCCAAGTTCGAAAAAGCAGTATCGACGTTTGATGATCAAGATCAAGTGTTGATTCTGATCGACCTTTGGGGTGGAACACCATTTAATCAGGCAAACAGCCTGTTTGAAGAACACAAGGATAAGTGGGCTATTGTGACCGGCATGAACTTGCCAATGGTCATTGAAGCTTACGGCTCTCGGATGACAATGGATAACGCACATGAAATTGCTGCGCATATCCTACAAACGGCAAAAGATGGTGTACGCATCAAGCCAGAGTCGTTACAGCCAAAGGAAGAAGCTTCCAAGGCTGACGCTGGCAGTACCCAGCCAAAAGCTGCAATAGCACCAGGAACAGTCTTAGGCGATGGGCACATCAAGTTTGGATTGGTGCGTGTCGACTCACGTCTGCTTCACGGGCAAGTTGCCACTGCATGGACCCGTTCTGTTAATCCAGACCGCATTATCGTTGTTTCAGATAATGTTGCCAAGGATAAGTTACGTAAGAACATGATTGTTGAGGCAACACCACCGGGTGTTAAAGCCAACGTTATCCCAGTCGACAAGATGATTGAGGTTGCCAAGGATCCTCGTTTTGGTGCTACAAAAGCGTTGGTTTTGTTTGAAACACCAGAAGACGCATTACGTGCCATTCAAGGTGGTGTGGATATCAAGACGTTGAATATCGGTTCAATGGCTCACTCAGCTGGCAAAGTTGCTGTCAGCAAGGTTCTGTCACTTGGTAAAGAAGACGTTGAGACCTTCGATAAACTTAAGCAAGCGGGCATTAAGTTCGACGTTCGGAAAGTGCCGGATGATTCATCAGCCAACATGGACGCTATCGTCGAAAAGGCTCGTAAAGAACTACAAAATTCATAATTTTTATCACATAGATAGGAGGATTTTCAAATGTCTGCTATATCAATGATTCTGATTGTAATCGTTGCATTCTTTGCCGGCATGGAAGGAATCTTGGATGAATTTCAATTTCATCAACCCTTGATTGCTTGTACGTTAATTGGTTTGGTTACTGGTCAATTGACAGCCGGACTTATTTTGGGTGGTTCCCTTCAAATGATTGCCTTAGGTTGGGCGAACATTGGTGCCGCTGTTGCACCCGATGCCGCATTGGCATCAGTCGCATCTGCTATTATTTTGGTTCAAGGTGGTCAAGGACGTGCAGGTGTCAGTTCAGCTATCGCGATTGCGATTCCACTGGCCGTTGCTGGTTTGTTCTTAACCATGATTGTTCGTACCATCACGGTTGCCATCATCCACATCATGGATGCTGCAGCTGAAAAGGGTAACTACCGCACAATTAATATGTGGCAAGTAATTTGTATCTGTTTACAAGGTTTGCGGATTGCGATCCCAGCAGCATTACTGCTGATTATCCCAGCCTCACAAGTGCGGGCAATGCTTGAAGCGATGCCTAAGTGGTTATCAGATGGGATGGCCATTGGTGGTGGCATGGTTGTTGCCGTTGGGTACGCCATGGTTATCAATATGATGGCTTCTTCTGAAGTTTGGCCTTTCTTCGCAATTGGTTTTGCACTTGCTGCATTGACTGACCTGACTCTAATTGCTATTGGTACTATCGGCCTTTCCATGGCTCTGATGTACTTGAAGCTTGATGAACATGGTTCAAATGGCAGTAACGGAGGCGGTGGCAACAATAACACCGGTGATCCGTTAGGCGACATATTGGACGACTATTAAAATTAGGGGAGGGAAACGAAAATGGCTGATAATAAAACTGATACTAAAAAGATTAGTTTAACAAGAAACGACCGTTTAAAGGTTGCTTGGCGGTCAACGTTCATCCAAGGTTCTTGGAACTATGAACGTATGCAAAACGGTGGTTGGCTATATTCACTTATGCCTGCCCTGAACAAGTTATACACGAAAAAAGAAGACCGAATTGCCGCATACAAACGTCATTTGGAATTCTTCAACACTCACCCATACTTAGCTTCACCAATTCTTGGTGTTACGCTAGCTCTTGAAGAAGATCGTGCCAATGGCGCGCCAGTTGACGACGTTGCCATTCAAGGGGTTAAAGTTGGGATGATGGGTCCGTTAGCCGGTGTTGGTGACCCAGTCTTCTGGTACACCGTTCGTCCTATTGTTGGTGCCTTAGGTGCCTCATTGGCGATTGCTGGTAACATTGTTGGACCAATTCTGTTCTTCGTTCTTTGGAACTTAATCCGTTGGGGATTTATGTGGTACACCCAGGAATTTGGTTACCGTGCCGGTTCACGAATCACTGATGACTTATCTGGTGGTTTACTACAAAAAGTTACTCGTGGTGCTTCCATGATGGGGATGTTTGTTATTGGGGCCCTGATTCAACGTTGGGTTAAGATCGACTTTAAGCCTGTTGTTTCACGGATCAAATTGCAAAAAGGTGCCTACATTGATTGGAATAAACTTCCTAAAGGAAATAAGGGAATTCATGATGCTTTGACTCAATACAATTTGGGGAAGGGCATGGGATTAGATCATATCAAAATCACGACATTGCAAAATAACTTGGATCAATTGATTCCTGGTTTGGCGGCCTTGTTACTGACCTTCTTATGTATGTGGCTATTAAAGAAGAAAGTTTCACCAATCATTATCATTCTTGGTATTTTCATCGTTGGTATTTTACTTCACGTGGTTGGTTGGCTTTAATCAAAAGTTACGGTTTGTTAGGGGCACTCATTTTCGGGCAACCGGAAGTAGGTGCCCTTGGCATTATAAATAGGTTATTGTTGCTGCATTTGAAAATGGTGGTTAACGTAGTATGATGCGGATAGGCATTTGAATACAGGTTAGGAGAGAAGAACATGGTTGAATCACTGAATACAAAAGTTGAAATGGTTATCGATGGCACTTCCTATATGGGGATGGGCGACTACGGCAAGATTATGGTCGGTGATAAGGCCTTCGAGTTTTACAACGATCGTGACAGCAATAAGTTTATCCAGATTCCATGGGAGGATGTCGATTTAGTGATTGCCTCCGTGATGTTCAAGGGTAAGGTGATTCCTCGTTATGCCCTTCAAACAACTCGGAACGGAACTTACAAGTTCTCTTCGCGACACTCTAAAGCTGTACTTCGAGCCATTCGTAATCATGTTGATGCAGATCATATTGTTCGTTCATTGACGTTCTTCCAGGTTATGCGCCGGAATCTAAAAGCGCTATTTACCCGGCGGCCACATTCAAGAAAACAAAAACAACAGTAATTAACTGTCAAAATTGTAAGCACCACGCATTGTCACTTGTCGGCAATGCGTGGTGCTTTTTGTTTTTTAATCACGTTAAAAGGGAGTGCTATACTAGAAATCATTAACTAAAATATTAACTAACAGAAAGAATGACTGTAAACTAATGGGAATCTTTTTCGAAAGTGCACAGGGTGTTTTAATTATTATTCTGATGGTGGCTGTGGGGTATGCCCTCGCAGGCAAGGGGTGGTTCAATGAGAACTCAACGCGATTGCTCGCTAAGTTGGTGACCCAGATTGCCTTGCCACCGTACATGATTATTTCTATTACACGGGATTTTTCCAAACGTGAATTGTATGCCTTATTGCCTGATTTACGTTTTCCTGTCATTTCAATGATGTTGCTGATGATTCTTGCGTGGGGGCTAGTATATGTCCTTCAGATTGATCCAGGCCGCAGGGGCCTGTTTACATCCATGTTCTTTAACTCAAACACAGTGTTCGTCGGGCTGCCAATTAACATGGCCATCTTTGGTAGTAAGAGCTTGCCATATGTTTTGGTATATTACATGGCCAATACGACGATCTTTTGGACGATTGGTGTCTATTTTATTCAGCGCGATGGGTCAGTTGGGGAGCATCTCACGTTTGGCATGATTTTGCGTAAAATCTTCTCTGCACCACTGATTGGGTTCATGATTGGGGTTGTTCTGGTCTTGATCAACGTGCATTTGCCAAAGTTTTTGAACCAAACATTCACGTACCTGGGCGGTTTAACGATACCGTTATCTATGCTTTTTATCGGTGTTTCTGTGTACAATGCAGGCCTTAAGAATATGCGGCTGAATCGAAGCAGTTTGGGTGTCTTGTCTGGGCGGTTCATCTTTGCGCCGGTTTTGATGATTTTGCTTGTTATGCATGCGGATATGCCGACACTGATGAAGCAAGTTTTCATTTTGCAGTCTTGTATGCCGGTAATGACAAACGCACCTGTGGTTGCTAAGTTGTATCATGCAGACGCCGATTTTGCGTCAATTATGGTTACAGAAACGACACTAATGTCACTTATCGTGGTCCCAATCATGATGGTTTTGATTCAAAAAGTGGTTTAATCCTTAGTAAATTCGTAACAACTTCACTTTTTCTTAATTTTTTTGTGCCTACATGTTTGACAACAAGTTGCGTTAAACCGCGTTGTCAAGGGTTTTTCATAGAGAAATGTAACTCTACCGTAATATTCGTAATAAAGTGTTATATGACTGGTATGGACCTGTTACACGCGAAGACTAGTATTAATCACAGTAATTGCTACATAGAGTCGTTCAAACGGGATGAATTGTTTAGGAGTGAATAACGTGAAAAAGTCTATTAAAAACGTATTATTAACAACTGCTGGTGCTGCCAGCGTTTTGGCTGGTGTTCAACTATCAGCTAATGCTTCAACTGTAAAATCAATTAAAGGTGACACCGTGTGGGCCTTCGCACAAAAAAACCACACCACTGTTGATGCCATTGTGCAGGCAAACCATTTGACTGACGCCAACTTAATCTATGTTGACCAGGACTTGATTATTCCTGATGACAATGACAGCAAAACGTCATCATCACAAGCTAGTCAAGCTGCGCCAACTGCTAGTCAGGCTACAAGTCAAGCTGCAACATCAGTTACTAGTGCTGATGCTAACGGAGACTACACAGTTGTTGCTGGTGACACGTTAAACGCCATCGCTTCTAAAACCGGCAAGTCAGTTTCTGACTTAGCTTCATTGAACGGTATCTCAAAC
The DNA here is from genome assembly GCF_021654115.1 of Furfurilactobacillus milii. Classification (GTDB taxonomy): domain Bacteria; phylum Bacillota; class Bacilli; order Lactobacillales; family Lactobacillaceae; genus Furfurilactobacillus; species Furfurilactobacillus milii. The sequence goes on from NZ_JAIWJF010000005.1 coordinate 33,623, forward strand.
GTTAACGTTTTGATGGTTGGTCAAGTACTGCACACAACTGGTACTGCTTCACAAGCTGCTAGTCAGGCACCAGCATCACAAGCGAGTCAAGCCTCACAAGCTAGCCAAGCACCTGCTTCACAGGAAAGTCAAGCTTCACAAGCTAGCCAGGCCCCTGCATCTCAGGCTTCACAGGCACCTGCTTCGCAAGCAACTAGTGTTGCTAGCCAGGCCGCTTCACAAGCCCCAGCATCACAAGCCTCACAGGCACCTGCTTCACAAGCAGCACCTGCAACAACTAACACGACTACGCCAGCACCTGCTGCCACTACAGCAGCCTTTGGTGGTGCTCAGGCTGCCGGTACTGCCGGCTTCTACAGCGGTGTTCAAGGTTACCCAGCTGGTCAATGTACTGCCTTTGTAGCTGGTATCTTACAGGCCGAAGGTGTTTCTAGCTCTAAGTGGGCTTACCTTGGTAATGGTAATGCCTGGGGTGCTAACGCTGCTGCCCGTGGCGTTGCAGTTAACCAAACACCAACTGCCGGTTCAGTTGCATTCTTTGGCTACATGCACGTTGCTTACGTTACTGGTGTCAACAGTAACGGCACGGTTAACATCATTGAAGGTAACTTCAATGGTCAGGCCTACAACGCACGGACTATCTCTGCTAGCGAAGCTGCTGGATACATCCACTTCTAAATTGAATTTAATTAAAAGAATCGTCCTTGTGGCGGTTCTTTTTTGTTTGAACTAGTTTCACTTCACCTTACTGGCATGGTACGATAATTGATGTGAACTAATAACACGTCAGTCTAAGTAAAAGAATTAAGACGAGTTGGGATGAGAGAAATGGTAGAGTTGGTTATTATTCGTCATGGTGAGAGCACGGCAAATCGTGACAATATTTATACAGGGTGGACTGACGTTCCGTTAACACCTAAGGGAATCGAGCAGGCACAGCAGGCTGGCAAAATTCTGGCAGCAACTGGGTTACAATTTACAGATGTACACACTTCTTTGCTACAACGTGCGATACAAACAACCCATCTAGTCCTGGACGAGATTCATCAACTTTGGCTTCCTGAACACAAAAGTTGGCGGTTAAATGAGCGTCACTATGGCGCCTTACGTGGGCTTAATAAAGATCAAACACGAATTCAGTTCGGTGCAGACCAGGTGGCCAAGTGGCGCAGAAGTTTCAATGTTGTGCCGCCGCTTTTGGATCAGCCAGATCATTTAGAGGATCGGCGGTATGCTAGTTTTCCAAAGACAATTTTGACGCGTGGCGAAAGTTTAGCCATGGCCTACGATCGTTTGATGCCATATTGGGTGGACGAAATCGCACCACGTCTGCTTGATGGTCACAATCAACTTGTTGTGGCTCATGGCAGCACGCTGAGAGCGTTGATCAAGTATTTGGATCATGTTAGTGACGCAGACATTAGCAAGGTCGAGGTGCCCAATGCGGAGCCAATCCACTATACGTTCGATGAGCATTTAAATGTGATTAATAAACGGATTTTGTAATTTTTAAGTATAACAAAAGGGATTACCAACATTTGCGTGAGCACATGTCGGAAACCCCTTATTTTTTTGGCCTTGTCAGTGGAAAGCTAATGGTAAAAATGGTTCCTTGTGGATGATTATCAGTGATAGTGACTTTGCCGCGGTGGCTGTCAATGATCCACTTAGCAATTGAGAGGCCGAGACCGTTGCCACCTGTTGCACGACTTCTTGACTTATCAACGCGATAGAAGCGGTCAAAAACGTGCGCTTTATCTTGATCTTTGATGCCTATACCCGTGTCTTTTACTTGAAGTTCCCAACGATTGCCGACGAGTCGAGCCGAAAAGCTGATAGTTGCGCCTGACTCAGTGTATTTCAGCGCGTTGTCCAAGAAAATGACAATCAATTGGTGGATTCGTTGCTTGTCGATTACTAAATCACGGTCAAGCTGAATGTTCTCCTCAAAGTGTTTATCCTGGCTGTCTGCGATTTCTGAGTAGGGTTGAATGACTGTTTCTAAAAATGGTGCCATCGCGACAGACTCAGTCCGAATCTGTGTCATATCCGAATCTGAACGCGCTAGTAACAATAGATCACTGGTTAGCGAATTCAAACGTCTTACTTCAGAAAGTGACATGGTGATTTGTTCAGTTTGATCCATGACCTTATCATTTGGGCGGGTTAACATTATTTCAAGTTTGTTTTGGATGACAGTCAGTGGTGTCCGTAATTCATGGGCAGCATTGGCTACGAATTCGCGCTGTCGTTGCCACGATCGGAGAATTGGCCGCATATTGAGACGCGCCAGCACATAACTCAGCAAGATTGAAATTAACCAGAAGGTTACCATCGTCCACAATAGCGTGCGTTTGAATACACCAACAGAAACGTGTTCAGAATCGGTGTTAGTCACAATCATTACGTAGTAGCCACCATAGCCCAACGCATTGTTGGCAGCCGGAACTTTGATTGTCATTGTGCGAAAGTTATTTTGGCCGTTGACGCGAATATCACGCAGTTCGTTCAAATGATGTGGATTAAGTTTGATTTGTTGAAGCACATTAACATAATCGTTTTGGGAACCCGTTTTTTTCTTCTTTTTTGGCTGGTTAGCGGAGTTATTTGTGTTTGGCGTGCCGGCCGTCGGATTGCCATTGATGAGTGTACCGTCTGAGTCGAACACCAGCAGAGACGTTCGAAAAGCAATGGCTCGGTATGCGTCCTGACTGGCCGGTCCGCCAGTGACACGTTGCCCAAGTAATATTTGACGTTGCACCTTGATTCCGCGCGTGACACTTTGATAAATGGAGGGTTGAAAAACCTGCCATAAGATAGTGCCCAATGTGAGAAAGATGACGGCGAAACTGATGAGTTCGCTGACAAATAGCCACCACTGTTGTTTGCCGAAGGCGTGTTGTGCTTGTTTCGTTTTCACTGTTCTGCTCCCACAAGGTAGCCAGCGTTACGCAATGTTTTGATGTATGCGTCCGCACCGGTTGGCTTGAGTTTTTTTCTGAGGTTTGAAACGTAAACTTCAACTACTGTAATGGATGTTTCAGAATCAAATCCCCAGAGGCGATCAAAAATTTGGTCCTTGGTCACAATCGTTCCCTGGTTCTGAATAAAGTACACGAGTAAATCGAATTCCTTACCGTTCAACTGGACAGGGTTGTCATTAACAGTAACAGCATGGTTTTGTAAATTAATACTGATGCTGCCCATAGTCAGAATATTTTCGTTTAGAAAGCTGCCACTACGTTTTAACAGTGCTCGCACCCTTAATAAAAGTTCTTCGCGATGGAAAGGCTTGGTGAGATAGTCATCTGCGCCTAAGTTAAAGCCACGAATTTTGTCATCCAAACCGTCCTTGGCGGTTAAAAATAGGACAGGGACGTCTAGGTGTTGTTCCCGAATGGCCTTGAGCACGTCCAGACCACTTTCCAATGGCAGCATCCAGTCGAGAATGATGAGATCATAAATTCCCTGAGTGGCCATGAATTCACCGTCTTCGCCATCAAACGCCTGGTCGCAGGTAATCACGTCGGTGAGCAATTCCTTGATGCTGTCTGACACAGTGTGGTCATCTTCAACAATTAAGCCTCGCGCAAGTTGTTGCATAATTTGTCTCCCCCTCGAAGATAAAAATTCTCTAGTTGTTAAACTTGTTTTATCAAATGTAAATTTATTTGAGCATTGGATTACTTTTGATTATTGTAGTCGAAAATGCCCTCCGATGCGACTGCTGGAACCAAACGACTGGATGGATTAACTAGCCAGCCATTGTCACAGAGTTGGTGATAAGTTTTGGTAACCGGCACCCAGATTCCTTCACGTAAAATGTCAGCGATAGTGGCCCAAAATAATGGATCACGTTTTTGTTGGCGTGTGACGTTCACTTCAAACTTTTGACCGGCTTCTGTTTCGGCCACAAGGGTAGGGCATTGTGCCACAATAACTTTTGCTGAAATTAAATCACGAGAATCCTTTAACATATCGATCACTCCATTCGAACACAAGATGTTTAGTTCATTCCGATTGCTTTGGAACATGATTAATCATATTGAACGCAACATAAAGAGAGCTTAAAAGCTGGAAAAGAAAAAGTAAAGGGACGTGGAAAATGGCAAACAAAAAGCTGTGAGCATTAAACTCACAGCTTTTATCATGTACTAAATGTGTATTTATTAAGCTAAGGCACCCATTGGATCCCAAGGCTGTAACATTTTCGGTTCTTGTGCCTGAGCCTTTTGCAGGTTTTCAGGCATGAAGTTCTTGTTAACAACAACTTGGTAGCAGTATTCATCCATCCAGGCATCGCTCATAACAAAGTAACCTTTGTCACCAACTTTATCGCCCCATGAATTTTCAACCTTCCACTTAGTTGGTTTGCCATCGACAAGATCAACACCGGTTAAGACCATGGCGTGGGTCATCAGACTTTCGCCGTAGTCCAAGCGTTCTGCCTTGCTCATGGAGAAGTCAACGTCGAATAATTCATCCTTAGCGTAAACTTTAGTGTCCATGATGCCGTTCTTACGGTCAGAACTTTGACCAACATCACAGCCGAACCAGACACTTTGGCCGGCTTGTAATTGTGCAATGGCCATTTGTTTGAAGTCTTCCATTGAGACGTTCAAATGTTTAACTTCACGGCCACCGACCACGTTACCTAACATTTCAACGGTGTAGGTCTTGTTATATTCCTTGTCATCAGTTGGCGCATTGATGATAGAAACATATTGAGACAGATCCCAATTAACATACTTGTCGTAGAATGTTTTAGGCGTTAAATCGCGATCAATATGGTATTCCTTGTTACTGTCACGGTATTCGAAATCAAACTTAGTGACAGGTTCACCGAAGCTGTAAGATAAGATGCGATAAACTTCTTGTAATTTACGATCTTTCATTTCGTCAATTTCTGCGCGGCTAGCCTTGTTAGCGACCAGTTCACGGAATTCAACGGCGTCCTTACGTAACTTCAGGTTTAACAAACTATTGATCTGACCAGAAGCAGATGAGTTAAAGGTTTCTGGCATTGCGGATTGTGGCACAACCCCATATTTTTCAATGATGGCGCAAATCATGTCCCATTGACCACCGTCTTGTTGAGGCGTTTCCATCAAAAAGGCAACTTTACGGTCATCTAATGGCTTGTCGGCCGTGTTGATGACGTTTTCGTAAAAGTAGTTAGCCTTTTCGAACTTGTCCCAGAAGTAGGTGTAGTTTTGGGATAATTCAAAGTCACCAGGTAAGTTAAAGGTGTCCTTCATAGCGTGGCGCATGGTGTTCAATGCGGCAAACATCCAGCAACGCCCACTTTGCTTCTGATTAGCGACATGACCAGTGTCCAAATCAATGGAGAAGATTGGTGTCATGTTGACATTTGCAATGTCATCTTGGGCAGTTGCTAAGATACCGTTTTTCTTAACGGCACGTTCCAAAACAGAGGCATCCTTGCGCTCTGACAATTCGCTTTCGTAACGGCGAATTTGATCAGGTGTAATTTCAGTACTCAAATGGCTCACTCCTTTTTATATGCATGCAAACAGTATACTGCATTAGAAGAACATTAAAAAGAGGTGAGTGGACGCAAACTAGATTTGTGCTTCCACGATGGGTGAAGTTGTTAAACGAGGACTGGTTCATGACGTTTTTCGTTGTTAACGCTAGTGACTGGATAACAGCTATATAGGTAACTAAAAAAACAGACAATCAACGTTTTGCTGATTGTCTGTTTTTGTGCATATTCAATTAACGGTCCAAGACCATGTCATAAGCGACATTTCGTTCGTCTGGTTGGCCGCCCGTGACGGGGACCAAACCGATGTATGAAAAACCATTCGTTTCGATTACATGTTGCATGCCGAAGTTTTGCGGATGAGTGTCAATCCGCACGCTCTCAACTTCTGGGTCGAGACGGATCTGTTCCAACATGAGATCAAAGAAATCATGTGTGAGGTGATGACCACGAGATGCTTTCGCCATGGCAACGCGATGAATAGACACGTAATTTGTTTCTGTGCCAGTTACACGCCATGTGCCATCCGTGATTGCTTCATACGGGTGATCGATACCTTTCACGAGAGAAGCAATCGCTAAAATTGTACCTTCGTCGTCTTTTAAAGCAACAGTTTCGCCGCGATCAATATCGCCAGCGATGACGCTGTCTTCTGGATAACCATCTTGCCATTGATTGATTCCTTGTTCTGCCAAGAAGTCACGGGCATCAGTAATGATGTCCTTAATTGCTGGTAGGTCGTTCATTTCTGCGAAGTGTAGAGTTACGTTAAGCGTTGATGTTGTCATGAGACTCGCTCCTTTTTATTGGTGACATAACGAGGACCGTTCATTAAACGATATCGAATTTACGTTCAATGACTTATCTGTGTTATGACACGCGCAATGTGCTGCTAATAGCAGCCAGGTTGATTCACGAGGAATCATGACAGTGACCATATTATGGGTGGGTAACTCCTCATCAGTTACACTTTTCATTGGCTGGTCACTGCCTGATGAAAAGGTCATTTTGTCGACCACGAAGAAGCATTTTACACGGTTTACTTACAAAAGGCTAGTGTTTTGAACATTAATTTTTAACTCATAATTTCAATTATAAAAAAGGTTCCAAAGGCTTGCAAAATCAAGTTATGTGAAACTTTCACAACAGTGCACAGAGAACTCTAATCAGACGCTACTGCAATGTCTGAAAGCAAAGTTGTTAGTCGAAAGATGAAACTGTAAAAAGGCATAATCCGTTACGACTTTGTCAACAATCTTGTTGAGCTTGAAATATTTGATAAGAAATGCCGCGCACGAGAAGTAATATTTTAGGTACTGAAACAAACAGTACGATAACTCATTATTGTTTAATACATCGTAAATACTTGCCTTATACAAACTTTATCGCTAGTTATGATGGCGCACGGTCTATATTGAATAACACTCAGCATCGGTTCTTGAAAAAAAGAAGCTTATGCTGATTGATGACAATCATTTAGGAATGAGCAAATTGGACGAAAATAATGAGTTGAAGTGTTGCTTGAATCGTTTGGCTTTTAAAACACTAGCTTACAGACGCAAACCACTCTAGACACATTTTTAGGAAGTTTAAATATGGCAAAACAGCAAACCGCGACACAAATTGTAATTGAAATGATGGATGAAAGTTATCTACGTGATTTTCTCAAAGTTGAGCAACATTTAAAATGCATTGGAAAAAATCTTGGTGTGGGATGGCGCGGACTATCCTTGCTTAACCAGATTGCAAAAAATGATCGGATTACTTTAGACGTGTTGGCAAAACAAAATCATATTACCAAGGGTGCGATTTCAACACAAATAAAGACGTTGTTGCAATTTGGACTAATTGAAGTTGAGGTTAGTCCGAATGATCGGCGTCAGCATTTTATTCATCTTACACTCAAGGGAAAACGAGTGATCAAAGAATTAGATGTTCACGAAAAGAAAACGGTCGCAGCGATTCTTGAAAAAATGAGTCTTAAGGAAATCACACAGTTGAGTAAATACTTTGAACACTTTGTAGCTGTGTTAGATTCAAATGTAGAGGACTAAAAACATTGTGTGACCGATCACGATTTCAGATCAGTTAATCATTTCGTGTTGCGTCATGTCATTGTTATTAGGGACACAAACAGTACTTATTTATTGATTCACTGATTTAACTTTAAGCAAGATCATCTTCAAACAGTAAAACGGCCATTCAGGGGAAATCTGAATGGCCGTTTTACTGTTTGTTTGCGGTGCGAATTGTGTTTGCTGTTTGTAAATGACTTGTCAAAAATAACCGATTAACTTAACGTGAAGACAACTTATTTGTCGAGTAAATCGTTTATCCATTCGATCGCTAAAGTTAACCAGTGGGCTACGTGTGGTAAATCTGTCCCTGGTTTCCAGGCCGTAACATTGTTGGCAAGCGCCAAGCCGTGTGGTCCGTGGTTAAAAACATGGAGTTCAAGTGGTAAGTTGTGATTATAACTTTCCTGAACGTACGATAATGTGTTTGTTACAGGAACCGCTTGATCTTCATTAGTAACCCAAGCGAAAACTGGCTTATTTTTCACGGTGACGTGTTGTTCAGCTGCATACTTAGTTGGATCGTCAGTCCATTGTGCAATGGTTTTTTCATCCTTGGGAAAACCTAATAATGGGCTGATGACGGGATAACCAAGAATGGCGCCGGCTGGTTCCAACACGCTGGCGGTGGCACCGGTGGCCTCACTTAACCATGATGAGGACCAGTAATCATTATAGAGTGCCACAATGTGACCACCAACTGACATCCCAAACGGAATGATAGCATTGGCATCGACTGGCCAATCAGGATTTTGCTTGAGTTGACTAATCGTTTGACCGAGTTCAACTATCGGTGCTGGCAGTAGGGGTGTAACTTCGCCGACGAAGGAGTACCGCAAGTAGACGGCATTGAAACCCTTGGCAAAGAAGGTTAAAGCGACACTTTCAGCTTGTGCTTCAGGAATATGGGTATACGAACCACCAGGCACAATTACGATAGTTGGAAAAGTGGTTTGACCTTGTTGACCGGGTCGATCTTGCATAAAACCTTTATAATAGCTGTGTTGGTTTAACATTTTTTTGACAATTTGCATGACATTCACCTCGTGTTTATGATAGAGCCCAATGGTGACGGAGTGCAACTAATTCGTGATGTAACGGCAAAATTGATTGGAAGGTAATGAGGATGGCAATACCACTAAAAACGGCACGTTTAGAGCTACGAAGTATTCGAGAATCTGATTTATCGGCTTTCACTCAAATTGTTGGAAATCCGCGTGTTGCGATGCCAGCCGGTTTTCAGCCGGTTCATAATGAATTTGAAGCACGGTTTTTGATGCGCCAAACATTGGGGCAACGCTGGATTTGGGGCATTACCCGTCAAGCAGAGGACCAAATTATTGGTACCGTTGGACTATACGGCAGAACAGGACATGATGGCGCATTGGTGCACGGTGAACGGGATATTGGCTACATGCTTAACGAAAATTTTTGGGGTCACGGATATATGCCTGAGGCAGTGATGGCGGTCTTAACTTATGGCTTTGATCAGGGGCTACAAGCAGTGTGGGGATCTTATTTTTCAGATAATGAACGCTCGGCGCGTATTTTTGAGCGGTTTGGTTTTCAATTTGATCATGAGATTCAGCATTCGGCAACTGATTTTTTTGCACCAGGGAAAACAGAGCGTTTTTTTCGGTTAACACCAAATGATTTTGCATTGCATCAGTAAAATGTGGTCGAGGTTAATGGTTGAGTTACGTTTATCATTAATGCTTGGTATGCTATGATGGCAATGGTAAGTTATCTCTATCGTGATAATTAGGTTAGGAAGAAATTATGCAATTAACGAGGGGCTTTGAGCAAGCCGCATGTATTTTAGCGTTACTCGCAACCCAAGATACGAACGTACCCATCACATCTGAAGTCATTCACACGAGATTGGGTGGCTCGCAAACTTATATGCGAAAAATCATTCGCAAATTGGTCGTTGCTGGTCTAGTTAGATCTGTGTCTGGCAATCAGGGTGGATTTACGTTGGGGCGTAATTCACGTCAAATTACTGTTTGGGATGCGGTGGTAGCGACAGAGGGCGATATTCAAACATATCCCAACAATGGTTTGATTGATCGGGTATTCGATGATGTTGAACCACTGGCTAACCGTGGTACACAGGTGTTGACAGACATCTTTGTTGCCGCAGACGAACAGTATAAACATGTGTTACAAGAAACGTCGGTTCATCGGATTCTGGTCCATATTTTTCAGTCACAAATTATCCCGACTGTTGATTGGAATGAAAGTACGGTGAACTATCCGAATTTCACCGCCAAACTAAAGGCACTTATCCATGGAGAAAATTAGCGTTTTCTCGGGTAAATGACTGATTGATTTGATGAATACGTTTTCATTTTTGCTGAAAGCCTTGCAATTTGCGGGGCTTCTTTTTATACTCTGTTTATATCGAATGAAGAGGTTGCGACAATCATGAGTCGCCAAGTCGAGAACGTACAGGTTCTGTAACGCTTGGTTAAAGGGTGCGTCGCCGAAATGAGCTACTGCTGTATCAGTATCTTGTTGGGACGTTGGTGAATAATCAACGAACTGTCGTGGTAAATAAAAACGCCACGGAGCGCTATCTAACGATTGACCAGGATGAATTTGACGGTTGGTTTGTTTAAGCGTGTCTTTGTGCATGATAAACAGACCGGCCTTTTATTTATTCGGATTACATCAAGTGCTTCTCTTTAGAAAATGGGAGGAACTCGATATGGCAGAAAATGAGAATCGCGCGGTTCGCCGCGAATTGAAGACGCGACATTTATCAATGATCGCGTTAGGTGGCAGTATTGGAACAGGGTTGTTCGTTGCATCCGGTTCCGCAATTTCGGCAGCTGGCCCTGGTGGTGCTTTGGTTGCTTATGTGGCAATTGGGATTATGGTCTACTTCTTAATGACCAGCTTGGGTGAGATGGCAACATACATGCCGCTAACTGGTTCGTTTGCGGCATATTCGACCAAGTTTGTGGATCCCGCATTGGGATTTGCGATGGGGTGGAATTACTGGTTTAACTGGGCGATTACTTTAGCCGTGGATGTTTCGACGGCGGCCTTAGTTATGCAATTTTGGTTACCAAACGTACCGGCGTGGATTTTTAGCATGATCGCATTAGCAATTATTTTTACTATCAATGCATTATCGGTTCGTTCGTTTGGTGAAACAGAGTACTGGATGTCCATTATCAAGGTGGTCACAGTCCTGATTTTCTTAGTCATTGGGACCTTAACGATTTTTGGTATCATGGGCGGTCACGCAACTGGTTTTTCAAATTTGACCTATAAAAAGGCGCCATTTGTTGGCGGTGTGCCAGCATTGCTCTCCGTGTTCGTTGTAGCTGGTTTCTCATTCCAAGGGACTGAATTAATTGGGATTGAAGCTGGTGAAAGTGAAACACCTGAAAAGAGTATTCCCAAGGCAATTCGCCAAGTGTTCTGGCGGATTCTGTTATTCTACATTTTGGCAATCTTTGTTATTGCCTGCATCATTCCTTATACAAGCAAGGATCTGCTGGGTTCAAGTGCCACAGACATTGCCATCAGTCCATTTACGCTGGTCTTCCGTCGGGCAGGGTTAGCTGCGGCCGCTAGTGTGATGAATGCGGTTATCCTAACGTCTGTTATTTCATCAGCAAACTCAGGGATGTACGCTTCCACTCGGATGTTGTACTCCTTAGCAAACGAAGGCTACGCACCAGGCTTCTTTGGTAAGACGAACAAGCGTGGGATTCCTATGGCTTCGTTGGTTGGGACAACGGTTATCGGATTATTAACTTTCTTGACCAGTATCTTTGGACCGAAGTTATACATGTACTTGGTTGCCGCTTCTGGCCTGACCGGATTCATTGCTTGGTTGGGGATTGCGATTAGCCATTACCGTTTCCGTCGTGCTTTTATTAAGCAAGGACATCAGTTGAGTGAACTCCGTTACCATGCAAAGTGGTTCCCATTTGGTCCCATTTTGGCATTTGTATTGGGTATCGTTGTCATTGTTGGTCAAAACTTGAAGTCGTTTGCACAACTTGATTTGCAAGCTATCTTGGTAACATACATGAGTGTGCCGTTGTTCCTGATTTTGTGGGGCTATTACAAGATTCGTCACCGGACACACATCATTCCATTGGACCAGGTTGACCTGACGCCAAAAACAAATGGTGAAAGCTATACCGCTGCTGATGCTTCAGCTGCATCAGGTGATATTGAAAGCAGTGCAACAGTTGAGACGGTTGCACAAACGGATAAAAAGACCACAAGCGCAACGTCAGTGGCTCACGATTTGACGAATGACGAATCAGTAGCACCTAAAAATGATTCGATCAAATAATTGATCAATTTCAAATTGGATTAAATGTGAAACCAAATAGAACTCGCTTGGTACGAATACAAAAATTTGTACCAGCGAGTTTTTATTATATTCAAACCTAAATGTCATCAAATAAATATATTTAATTTTGGTCGGGCACAATATGAAAAGGCTATCTTTGTTAGTATGGCTCGTTTTGATAAAAAATAAGGTTGTCCATTTGGTTATGACAGAAAGATTACGTTTTAATTTGTAAGCTACAATATATGGCGAGATTCTCCGAGCGTGATACAATATGTAGGTAGTTAAAGGATAAACACGTTCTGTCACGGCTGACCACGCATTGTGGTGCGGTTGATAGAGATCAGGGGAGATAAAGACATGATTGTTTTAGCAGGAACGATTGGTGCAGGAAAAACGAGCTTAACTGATTTATTGGCAAGTCACTTACATACACAGGCCTTTTATGAATCAGTGGAAGATAATCCAATTCTGCCATTATTTTACAAGGATCCAAAAAAGTACGCTTTTTTGCTTCAAATTTACTTCTTAAATAAGCGGATGGATTCTATCAAGGCTTCTTTTGCAGATGATGAAAGTGTTATGGATCGTTCAATTTATGAAGATTCATTGCTTTTCCACTTGAACGCCGACCTAGGTCGTTCGACGGAAACAGAAGTTGACATCTATGATTCTTTATTAGAGAACATGATGCAGGAATTGCCAGATGCACCTCATGAAAAGAACCCTGATCTTTTGATCCACATCGACATTTCATTTGACACCATGTTACAAAGAATTCAAAAACGTGGCCGTGAATACGAACAAATTGATAACGATCCTTCATTGTACGAATACTACAAACAATTGAACGATCGTTATACAGCTTGGTACAACAATTATGATCATGGCCCTAAAATGCGCATCGATGGTGATAAGTATGACTTTGTTGAAGATCCAGATGCAGCAAATGCCGTTCTTGCACAAATTGATGCAAAATTGAGCACACTGCAATTAGCGACTGCTTAATTTGTGTTAATTGGGGTTGCACCAACGATTTAGTTGCTATAAGCTGTCAATAGACATAAACAGATATTAAACACAGTTGCATTCAGTATTGCGATTAAGAGAGCCGGTGGTTGATGAGAACCGGATTGCAATCATTCCAGCAACGGTTAAAGTGGGCGGTTAATCCCGCACGGCGAGAGTCGTTAGCATGTTCGAGAGCATCAGTAGTGGTGAACTTGGGTGGTACCGCGAATTAACGTCATTCGTCCCAATTGTGATGGGACGAGTGGCGTTTTTTTGTGAAAAAAATGGAGGTAGTTAGATGTTAGACATTAAACGGATTCGTAATAATCCAGATGAAGCTAAAGAAAAGTTGGCAACGCGGGCGATTAAGCCTGAGCAGATTGATGACGTGATTGCCTTAGATGAACAACGCCGCGATTTACTCAAACAGACGGAACAGTTAAAAGCTAAACGAAACACGGTTTCGGATGCCATCAGTGTTGCCAAACGAAATCATGAAGACGCCGATAAACAGATTGCCGAAATGCGTGAAGTTGGTGCTGATATTAAAGCATTGGACACCAAGTTGGCTGAGGTATTGGACGAGTTCAACGATAAGATGGCCCGCTTACCAAACTTCCCACACGATACAGACCCTGTTGGCCCAGACGAAAATTATTCTCGTGAAGACCGTAAAGTGGGCGCTATTCCTCACTTTGACTTTGAACCGAAGGCACACTGGGATATTGGTGAAGACTTAGGTATCCTAGACTTCAAACGGGCAGCTAAGGTCTCTGGTGCTCGGTTCGTGTACTACATGGGGATGGGTGCCAAGCTTGAACGTGCCGTTTACAACTTCATGTTGGATCAACATGAAGAAGAAGGTTACGAAGAAGTTATTCCACCTTATATGGTCAACAGTGCTTCAATGTATGGTACTGGCCAATTTCCAAAGTTCAAAGAAGACGTTTTCCAAATTCAGGATCAAGATTTGACATTGATTCCTACTGCGGAAGTGCCACTGACGAACTACTACCGTGATGAAGTGCTGGATGAAGCACAACTACCAGTTTATGTGACTGCATTGTCACCAAGTTTCCGTTCTGAAGCAGGTTCCGCTGGTCGTGACACCCGTGGTTTAATTCGGATGCATCAATTCAACAAGGTTGAAATGGTTAAGTACGTTAAGCCAGAAGAATCATACAAAGAATTGGAAAAGATGACTGGTAATGCTGAAAACATTCTGCAAAAACTAGGCTTGCCATATCACGTCATTACTTTAGCAACAGGTGACATGAGCTTTACTGCAGCTGAAACGCACGACCTTGAAGTTTGGATTCCACATCAAGAAACTTACCGTGAAATTTCTAGTTGTTCTAACTGTGAAGATTTCCAGGCACGTCGAGCACAAATCCGTTACCGTGATGCAGATGGTAAAGTTCACTTGGTTCACACATTGAACGGTTCCGGTTTAGCTGTTGGTCGGACGGTCGCAGCCATTTTGGAAAATTACCAAAATGAAGATGGCTCGGTTACCATTCCGGATGTGCTGGTTCCCTACATGCACGGTGTGACTAAGATTACTAAAGAAAACGCCCACGCAAAGCACGTTGAAGACTAATTGCTCTGCAATTTGAATAAACGAATCATGTGATGACTACCATTATGATGGCAAACATGGTTCGTTTTTTATTAGTGTTGTTATTTCGTTGGTTGAACTGAGTGTTTTTGAGAAATTTCAATTGGCTTAATCTTGTCGATTCTGAATTGTGTTTATGCAACACCGCGGCTATTAACTTCGTTGGTTACCTTGCCAGTGCAACGTGAGTGGCAGAGTGGCAGGGTTGAAATCTATAGTGAAGGTGTTGTTAATTCGGTGGGGTTGCCGAATTAACAACACGGACGAGCTTGAAGACTTGTTCTTTAAGGCTTCAAGTCGAAGTGAAAGACCGGTTTTGGGGCTTGAACTGGTCCCACAATGATTTCAACCCTGACAATCGAACGCAGAAGTTTTCTTCAAACTGGACCTGAACGATCAAAAACTCTATTAATGAAAAATAAATGGCAAAAATTGAAGAAAAATGCGGAACAGTGTTGACAGTTTTTGAGCGTAAATGATATTATCTAGTAGTTGTCTGATGAGGGAACAGAATCAGATGCTGCGGATGTGGCGGAATTGGCAGACGCGCTAGATTTAGGTTCTAGTGTCTTTTGACATGGAGGTTCGAGTCCTCTCATCCGCATCATGTTGCCGACTTAGCTCAGTTGGTCAGAGCACCGCTCTAGTAAAGCGGGGGTCGGAGGTTCGAATCCTCTAGTCGGCATGGTTCCATTTGTTTTATTGTTATGCGGAAGTAGTTCAGTGGTAGAACATCACCTTGCCATGGTGGGGGTCGCGGGTTCGAATCCCGTCTTCCGCTTTTCATAACGCTGTTATGAGAATGCACCCATAGCGCAACTGGATAGAGTGTCTGACTACGAATCAGAAGGTTGTAGGTTCGACTCCTACTGGGTGCATCATGATGACCGCTGCCAGGTGCTGGCGGCGGTCATTTTATTTATCGGGACATAGCTCAGCTTGGTAGAGCACTGCGTTCGGGACGCAGGGGTCGCAAGTTCAAATCTTGTTGTCCCGATCATTGTTTAAAGCGAACAGTCGTTAGTCAATGTTGACTAGCGGCTGTTTTTTTGACTGTTATTGTTGGCTACAACGCAAAACAAGCTATCGTTTTAGTCGTCAAGTTGCGAAAAATATGGCATGATGAACTTGTAGACAGATTGAACATTTGAAAATCAATCATTCAACCGTGTTGGCAATTGCAACAGTTATTGCAGGATATCGGTAATTAGAGGGAGTTCAGTTATTATGAGTGACACAACAGCAATTTTTAACGCCATTGAACAGGCGAAGACAATTATCATCCATCGTCATCAGCGAACTGATCCAGACGCATTAGGATCTCAGTTTGGCCTAAAACTGACTTTACAGCATGCCTTTCCGGATAAGCAGATATTTGCGGTTGGAACGATTCCAGACGATCTTAGCTGGTTAGGTCAGTCAGACACTGTTTCGGATGACCAATACACGGACGCGTTAGTGATAACAGTTGATACGGCCAATACCGAGCGCATCGATGATGACCGGTTCAATCAAGGCCGGCAACTCGTTAAAATTGATCACCATCCTAATGATGACAATTATGGTGACTTATCCTGGGTGTTGCCGGACGCATCCAGTACCTCGGAATTAATTGTCGATTTTATTGACGCACATCAAGAAACGCTTAGTTTGACACGTGATGCGGCATTGCTGTTTTATGCTGGAATAGTGGGTGACACAGGTCGGTTCTTGTATCCGGCTACTAGTGCACACACCTTCGCCGTTGCCAGTGAATTGTTGGCAACCGGGATTGATGCTGCTGAAGTGGGGCGTCACGAAAATGAGTTGAGTCGTGGTCTCGGTCGTTTGATGGGGGATGTCTTGGCTAATATTGAAATTGATGACTTTGGCGCCGCACATTATGTGATATCACAGGCTCAGTTGGCTTCTCTTTCGTTGGCAGCCAATGAGGTTCAGCCACTAGTATCAACTCCCGGTCGCTTGGCTGATGTTCGGGCTTGGCTATTATTTGTGGAAAATCCTGACGGTAGTTACCGAGTTCACTTACGTTCCAAAGGACCAGCAGTAAACGAATTAGCGAAAGCACATCATGGTGGTGGCCATGATTTAGCTAGTGGAGCCAATGCTGCGGATCAACAGGAAGTTGACGACATGATTGCGTCTTTGAGCAAGCTGATGCAGCAATGGCAACAAACGCATTAAGCGGTTGCCTTGTTAAGAATACTAATAATTTATAATAATCATTTTATTGATAGCTGTATATTTAGGAACTGATTAGTTGGTCGAAAATTGATGCCATGTTACTTTAGGATTAAAGCGTCCTAGGAAGTGATGGCTGTGGATATTAAACATGAACATGCGGTAACCGTTTTTGATGAGTGGCTGACGGTCAAACGAAAGGATCGTCGTCATTTTCGTTTGATTCGCCACTTAGCATACTTAGATGGAATTATGACCGGCGAAGGGGCGGTGCCAGCTGTTGAAGACTTGGCGGCGGCCCAAGCGGTTAGCCAACTGGATAATTCTGAGTTTTTGCAATGTCTCATGAAATTGCCTTATCGGCGCCAAGTATTGACAGGTGATGGCGAAGACGTGTTAGCCTGGTTTGATCATGCCGAAAAAACGGCGCACAGCCATCTATTTAGTAATATTGGGTTGTTAATGGAAATCGTTTTGGATGAAGAAGCTGGTCACTCAGTACAACAATGGGATTCAGTCACAATTGCGACTGCTCACCAATTAGCTGAATTATCTAATGATCAGCTTTTAACAGTAATTAGTCAGTTAGCAAGTGCGAAAAGCCAAGCAAAGTTAGCAGAGAGCCAACGTGTAACTAATCGCCAGCATGAGCGACGTTTTCATTTGCATGGTCAGATTGAGCCGGCTAATGATCCGCGACAAATTTAATGACATTGAGTTGGCAAATGTAAAAAAGTTTCACTCAGATGGGCTGTGCTATTAATTATTCATCGACGATCGATGTGATTGATATCATGGCTCTTTTATATGGATGACGGGGAATGTTCCGTGCGCTCGTGAGCTCGTCACTTTGTGTTAACTGTTAATTCATGGTTATAATAAGCTATTATGTTTAAAAAGGGGATGGTCAGAATGAATCAGAAGGCGAAACGCGCAACTGTTGCTGTTTGGTTGCTGATGATCTTGTGTGTGATTTTATTGACGATTTGGCCGGCCATTCACTACATTACAGTTGCTAGTTTATGGCGGTGGTGGTTAGCCGTCGCAGTTTATAGCGTGGCCTTTGGCATTGGCTGGTACAAGCGAAACCAGCGTATTGGTCGCTTCATTTTATCGATTACGGTTGCCTTAGCCGTAGTATTCGGACTATTTGTGCTGCTGGTGGCACTTTTCGCTGAAGCGGGGTTAGTCCGGTATTTTGTTGGTCTCATTGCACTACTTGAAATTATTGCCGGTATTGTCTGGTATTCAGTTGTGTACGAACGTCGTAATCGACTGAAAAATCGCCATTGGGATGCTTAATTTCTATGCCCCAATGACCAGTCGTTGGGGGAGAGATTGTGGAACCACGTAATGGACATATTTTAACGGGAATCTTGCTAGCCAGTGGCGGTTCAATGTTGTGGGGTATTTCAGGCGTGATCGCCCAAACGTTGTTTGAAAATAACGTTGTTACCCCTGCATGGCTGACGACGATTCGGATGACACTGGCTGGCCTTTTGCTTCTGTTATTCAACGTTATTCGACATCAAGATATTTTTGCTGTTTGGCGGTCATGGAAAACGGCCGGACAACAAATTATTTTTGGATTGGTGGGATTAATTCCCATCCAATACTTTTATTTTTTAGCAGTCCATTATGGCAATGCTGCGATTGCAACTATCTTGCAGTTCTTAGGGCCAATTGTAATCACGGTGTATTACGTGATTTTTCATCATCAATTACCATCACGTTCGGAAACTATTGGGATGGTGTTGGCATTGTTAGGCGCTTTTTTTGTCGTTACTCATGGTCACATTACGCATTTAGCCGTTTCACCAGCATTATTGTTTTGGGGGCTCATGTCGGCAGTGGCCGTGGCGACCAGTACATTATTGCCGCGGCCACTGCTACCGACGTTTGGCTCGGTCAACGTAAATGGCTGGGGCTTACTGATTGGTGGGATCGCCATGAACTTTATTCAACCAATGTGGGTTGGCGTGCCGACAATGACACCAAAGACGGTTTTGTCGATTGGCGCTGTCGTACTATTTGGTACATTGATTGCGTTTGTCATGTATTCAGTCAGTTTGCTATACATCACTCCGACAACAGCAAGTTTAATGGATGCCTTTGAACCGCTGGCAGCAACGGTCATTTCAATTTTAGTGCTGCACACGGTCTTTACTTGGGCTGATGCACTTGGCGGTGGATTGATTATCCTAGCAGTGGTGATGCTCTCTATCAGTTACCATGCACCTAAGCGTGATGAGGGCTGACTGGTCATTCATAGACATAAATTCAAATAAACACGTCAATGGATTCTCAAAGAGAGTTCGTTGACGTGTTTTGACGTTATTTTTGAATAGCAGGCGTGTGTTGAGATTATTGCTCAACTGGGTGATCAAATGTATCTGATGTGTTCCATGGAAAATCGGTATTGGAAGGATGATGATTTTCCTGCAAAACAGCGTTAGTGCA
Organism: Furfurilactobacillus milii; assembly: GCF_021654115.1. Lineage (GTDB taxonomy): Bacteria > Bacillota > Bacilli > Lactobacillales > Lactobacillaceae > Furfurilactobacillus > Furfurilactobacillus milii. Next base: position 52,795 of record NZ_JAIWJF010000005.1, read on the forward strand.
CTGGAGTAGCTGTTGCTGGAAGGCAAGATCCCATGGCCTAGCAGTAAAGGCTTGCTGTGCAACGGCCCAGTAAGCTAGTCGATTGGTGACGGGCACAATGTCTTGGACAATATCAATTTGCACGTGCTTATGTTTAGTTTTGAGGGCGATGACGCGTTGATAATCGGTAATGAGGTAAAAGGTGCCGTGTTGCTGATCACGTAGATGGATGATGATAAATCGCTGTTGCAGATTTTGTGTCCGCAATTCTTGCTTTAAAGCGGCAAGTTGGGAAACAGATAGCTGTTGCATTTGATCACCTTCATTTCACCTATATTTTAACGCGCTTAGTTGTGATATAGGTAACAAACTTATAATATCGTAAAATAAAAAATTGGATTGAAGCCACTGATACCAACAATTAATGAAAATTACTTTCAAAAAGTGAGGTTCACAAGCCTGAAAACGCCGCCACTACGCGGTTTTTAATGCTATACTAATGATGTAGTTTAAATATACATGGAGGTGTCTGCATTGAAAATTATTGCTTACGGCATTCGCGATGACGAACGTCCATATGTAGAAGAATGGTCCAAGGATCAAAATATTGAGGTTAAAATCGTTAAGGATTTGTTGACCGACGACACAGTTGATCAGGCAAAAGGCTTTGACGGGGCAGTTGTTTACCAACAAAAGCCTTACACGGCCTCAGTTTTGGATCGTTTGGCAGAATTGGGAGTTAAGAACCTGTCATTACGTAACGTCGGTGTTGATAACGTTGACGCTGATGCTGTTAAACGTAACGACATCAAGGTTACCAACGTTCCTGCCTATTCACCAGCAGCAATTGCTGAATTTACGGTTACTGAATTGATGCGGGTACTTCGTCACACGACCCAGTACGAGCACCGTCAGGCCAAAGGTGACTTAAAGTGGGCTCCAGATATTGCAACTGAATTAAACAGTTTAACGGTTGGTGTTATTGCTACTGGTCGGATCGGCCGTGCTGCCATCCAAATCTACCGTGGCTTTGGTGCTAAAATCGTTGCCTATGATGTTTTCCACAATCCTGAATTGGAAAAAGAAGGCATCTACGTTGATTCCTTGGATGAATTATACAAGCAAGCAGATGTTATTTCCCTTCATGCTCCTGCAACGAAGGAAAACATGCACATGTTAAATGCTGACGCCTTTAACAAGATGAAGGATGGTGTTTACATCTTGAACCCTGCCCGTGGAGATCTGGTTGATACTGATGACTTGATCAAGGCTTTGGACAGTGGCAAAGTTGCCGGTGCAGCACTTGATGTTTACGAAAACGAAGTTGGTATTTTCAACACAGACTTTGGTAGCTTTGATGCTATTCCTGATGATCGTTTGAAGAACTTGATGAAACGCGAAAACGTTTTGGTAAGTCCTCACATCGCTTTCTATACCACCACCGCTGTTCGGAACATGGTTCAATTTGCTTTGAACAACAACAAACAATTGATTGAAACTGGTAAGGCTGACAACGTAGTGGCTTTTAACTAGATAATGAGTCTGATGTTTTATTAGACGACCGAACCATAGGCAACACGCTCAATAATAAATTGGGCGTGTTGTTTTTTGACTTTGCTAACAATCGTTAAAAGATGAATGTTGCAGTGAACCCTTCATTAAAGTCATGTAATTGTTCACTGTTTTAGTCTGCAAGAGGATAATGACTTTGATAGATTGAATCTGTCGGTAAGAATCAATACAGTATGGAATACAAGGAGTCATTGTGATGGATTTTAGTCAGCAAGTTTATCAACAAAATCAAACGGTGTGGCAGGAAAGTATTCATCATCCGTTTATAAAAAAATTAAGTGATGGCAGCATGACGTTGCCAACATTTCGTTATTATTTAATTCAGGATCATTATTATTTACGTGACTTTGCACGAATTCATGAATTGGCGGCGGATGCAAGCCAGGACCAGGCAGTCAAGACGTTGTTGCAGGAGTTGGCGAATAGTCTGCACGATGGTGAAATCGCGACGCGCAAGACGTTCTTTAAAGAATTAGGTATCTCTCAACAAGATGTGGTCAATACACCAATTGCGCCGACGACATATGCTTACACGTCACATATGTATCGGACACTAACACAGGCTGGTGCACCGGCAGCCATTGCCGGATTGTTGCCATGTGCATGGCTATACGCGGATGTTGGTGCGTCACTACAAGGAGTCACCTCACCAGTTCCAATTTTTCAAGCGTGGATTGACAGTTATCAGTCTGATGACTATACAGGACCAGTAGCGAAGCAAATTAAGTTAACAGATCAAGTTGCCCGTCAAACAGATGCGACGGGTCGTGATGCAATGACCAAAGCTTTTTCACGGAGTGCCTATTATGAACGTGATTTTTGGCAGATGGCTTTGGATCACCAAGATTGGCAATGAGGTTTAATGTGGCGCACTGACGTTGCTACTAGTGAACTAAAAAACTTTTTAATTGCAATCGTCGTCAATCTTCGTATAATATAGTCAATATTAGTCAAAGATTGGGGTGAGCGATGATGGAAGGACCAACAAATATTTCGGATGTCATCGAAAAGTATCTGAAGGGAATCCTGGAGGATGCTGAGCAGGTAGAAATTAGACGTTCGGATATTGCCGACCAGTTTAACGTCGTTCCTTCTCAGATTAACTACGTCATTAAGACACGGTTTACCATTCAAAACGGTTATATTGTTGAAAGTAAGCGTGGCGGCGGTGGTTATATTCGTATTGAAAAGGTCAACTTACTGGCTGACGCCGATGTGTTGGATAATTTACTGAACGATGTGGTTGGTGATTCAATCAATCAACATGATGCATATGCTATAGTTAATTCCCTATTTAATGATGGGGTGTTAAAGGAACGTGAAGCCAACATTATTCTTTCGGCAATTGACAAAGATACGCTCAATGTTGCCGACCGCGAAGTTGAAAATACATTGCGCGCCCGGATTCTAATCGGCGTGCTCAACCGCCTTCGTTTTGAAGACTAATGCTCATTAATATTGATTTAACGACGATTTGCAGGGGTTAATTAAGGCCTGCATTAATGAAAGGCAGGACAGAAGATGGACAATTTATTCACACCTAGTGCTAAAGATGTATTGGTATTAGCACAGGAACAAGCGAAGTATTTTAAACACCAAGCTGTGGGTACTGAACACTTATTGCTGGCCCTGACCATTGAACAAAATGGGATTGCTAACAAAGTCCTGCAGCAATTTAGCGTGACAGAAGAGGACGTCCGTGAAGAAATCGAACGGTTTACTGGTTACGGTACGCTGACGAACGCTGACAAGGATACGTATTTACCATATTCTCCGAAGGCCAAGGACATTTTGACATTGGCTGGGGATGAAGCAAAACGTTTGGGCTCTACTAAAATCGGGACTGAACATTTACTCTTAGCGTTGTTGTCTGATGAGAGTATCCTGTCATCGCGTATTCTGATGACACTAAATCTTGATTTAGCACAAACACGTAAAGTGATTTTGCGTAAGCTAGGTGTCGCTGACACACCGCGTCGGCGTCAACAGATGGCAAAAGCTAACAACAACGCAAATAAGCAAGAAGGCACACCAACGCTTGACTCATTAGCGCGTGACTTGACGGCCTTAGCTGCTGACAAGCAAATGGACCCTGTGGTTGGTCGCGCAAAAGAGGTCAAACGGGTGATCCAAATTCTCAGTCGTCGGACCAAGAATAACCCAGTTTTGATTGGTGAACCTGGGGTTGGTAAAACAGCGATTGCTGAAGGACTAGCTCAGAAGATCGTTGCTGGTGATGTACCTGACGATTTGGCTGATAAACGGTTGATGATGTTGGACATGGGATCACTGGTTGCCGGAACTAAATATCGTGGTGAATTTGAAGACCGTTTGAAGAAGGTCATTGAGGAAATTTACAACGATGGTCATGTTGTGCTGTTCATTGATGAATTGCACACGTTGATTGGTGCCGGTGGTGCTGAAGGTGCGATTGATGCTTCTAACATCTTAAAGCCAGCGTTGGCTCGTGGCGAACTTCAAACCATTGGCGCGACTACGCTTAACGAATACCAAAAGTATATTGAGTCAGACGCTGCTCTGGAACGTCGGTTTGCAACTGTTCAGGTTGACGAGCCAACAGAAGATGAAGCCACGGAAATCTTAAAGGGTTTGAAGAGCCGTTATGAGGAACATCACCAAGTTGAAATCACTGATGATGCGGTTGAAGCAGCGGTTAAGCTGTCCTCTCGGTACATTACGGAACGTTTCCTACCTGATAAGGCAATTGATTTAATGGATGAAGCAGCTGCCAAAGTTCGCATTGATGCATCTGGTCACAAGACCAAGTTGGCTAAACAGGAAGACAAGTTGGACGACTTGCGTCAACAGAAGGAAGCTGCGATTGAAAACCAAGATTTCGATGGTGCTGCCGCATTGCGTGAAAAGGAAATGGCCTTGCGCAAACGTGTCGACAAGATGATGGATGACCAAGATAACGAAGCGTTGTCCGGTCAGCCGCATTATGAACTAAAAGTCGGCGAAGAAGACGTGGCTGAAGTCGTTTCCGAATGGACAGGCGTTCCGTTAACACAGCTGCAGAAGAATGAAGAAGCACGTTTGCTGAACCTTGAAAAGGTGCTCCACAAACGCGTAGTTGGCCAGGACGAGGCTATTTCAGCTGTTTCTCGTGCCATTCGTCGTGCTCGTTCTGGTTTGAAGGATCCTAACCGTCCAATTGGTTCGTTCATGTTCCTTGGACCAACTGGGGTCGGGAAGACGGAACTCGCTAAAGCGTTAGCTGAAGCGATGTTCGGTTCAGAAGATAACATGATTCGTGTGGATATGTCTGAATATCAAGAACGCTTTAGCTCAAGTCGTTTGATCGGTGCTGCACCTGGTTACGTTGGTTATGATGAAGGTGGTCAACTGACCGAACAAGTTCGTAACAAACCGTACTCAGTTGTCCTCTTGGATGAAGCTGAAAAGGCTGATACTGAAGTCTTCAACTTGTTGTTACAAGTTCTTGATGATGGTTTCTTAACCGATTCTAAGGGCCGCAAGGTTGACTTCCGTAACACGATTTTGATCATGACATCTAACTTGGGTGCCACAGCTGTTCGTGACGATAAAGAAGTTGGTTTCGGTGCAACTAGCGCGACAGACAACTACGCTGCAATGTCAGACAAGATTCGACAAGCCCTGCGTCAGACATTCCGTCCAGAATTCCTGAACCGAATTGATGAAACAGTGGTCTTCCACTCATTGACGAAGCCAGAATTGCACGAAATCGTGAAGATTATGGCTGGCAATGTGTTGGCACGAATCGCCGAACAGGGCATTAAAGTTAAAATTACGCCAGCTGCCATTGATGTCGTCGCAGATGCTGGCTTTGATCCTGAGTATGGTGCTCGTCCAATTCGACGCGCATTACAGACTCAGGTTGAAGATCAGCTGAGTGAGGCATTGATTGCTGGTCAAATAAAGACAAATGATGCTGTTACAGTTGGCGCTAAGGCTGGTAAAATTACGGTTACAACTAAGGAACAATCTGCCAAGAAACCGACAGTTGGTTCTAAGTAGCCTGAGTTGATAATTAATAATTGCTAGTGGGCGGTTATTGAACCATTAAAAAAAACGTTTGTCGAGTTGGAAAACTCGATAAGCGTTTTTGTGTTCTAAACGTGTCTGTAAAAATTGCATTTTATGCGGAGAACAGGCACACTGGTGGAGATTAGGGAAAGATGAAGCCGTGCGTAGTTGTTGACGAACGGCTCGATGAGGTGAAAATATGAGTCGTGAGGCGCAGTTGGCTGCCACTCGAGAAAAAATCTTGGAGGCAGCTCGCGAACAATTTTTAATAAAAGGCTATGCGGACACATCCACGCGTGACATTGCGACAGCAGCAGGCATTACCCAACCGGCACTGTACCATCACTTTGCCGACAAAGAACTGATTTTTGTGCAGGTGATCGAAACTGTTGGTGGTGAGTTAGCAGCAAACATGAATCAAATTTTAGATGCTAACAAAGGGGATGGGCTTGAAATCCTGACGGATATGTCAGCAGCAATGGTCGCTATTCATCCGCGTGACGCTTTTAGCTTGATTCATGGTAGCTTTCAATATCTGCGTCCTGAGAATCAGGCTCAGCTTGGTCGATTGTTTGCACAGGATTATTTGCAACCCATCATGCGCTTTTTTAAGTCTGATAAAGTGGTTTTACGTGACGGGGTTGATCCGGCAACGGCAGCCAATTTTTACCTCACCAGTTTGGCACCACTGTTTGCTAAGTTTCACCAACTGGGTGGCGCAAACTTGAGTCAACGTGAGCACATTCAAGTGCTGCTACGCCTCATTTTGTTTGGTGTGGCAGAGAAATAAAAGTTGAGCGTTTCTCGTTGACACATTTAGCAAAACCGAGTATATTATTAATGGTATATCACTGTGAATAAAAATCGTCTTGGCGATCTATTGTCCGTCAAGGCCTTTATAGAGAAGCAAAAGCAGCTTTCATTTAAACTTTAAAAGAAATGGTGCTTTTGCCTTTTTTATGCCCAAAAACAGTGTTACAGGTCATTTGTAATGAAACTGTAACACTAAAACGAGGACTTATTCACTGGAAAATCATTTCGAAGGAGTGAAGAACTTGGCAGGGCATTTAGTTAAATACGGCAAACACCGTACCCGCAGAAGTTACGCACGAATCAAGGAAGTTCTTGATTTACCGAACCTGATTGAAATCCAAACGGACTCTTATCAATGGTTCCTGGACGAAGGCTTGCGTGACATGTTCGACGACATCATGCCAATCGATGATTTCCAAGGAAACTTATCATTGGAATTCGTTGACTACCAGTTACTCGAACCAAAGTACACCGTGGATGAAGCACGTGAACACGATGCCAACTATTCTGCACCACTGCACGTTACTTTACGTTTGACCAACCACGAAACTGGTGAAATCAAGAGTCAAGACGTGTTCTTTGGTGACTTCCCACTGATGACTGATCAGGGGACGTTCATTATCAATGGTGCTGAACGGGTTATCGTTTCTCAATTGGTTCGTTCTCCTGGTGTGTACTACACGGAAGACGAAGACAAGAATGGTCGTGAAGTTTACGGCGCAACTGTCATTCCTAACCGTGGTGCTTGGTTGGAATACGAAACCGATGCTAAAGAAATCTCTTATGTTCGGATTGACCGGACTCGTAAGATTCCAATGACCGAATTAGTTCGTGCTTTGGGTTATGGCTCTGACGACGAGATCATCTCAATCTTGGGTGATAGCGACGGCATCATGTCGACCTTGGAAAAGGATATTCACAAGAATTCCGATGACTCACGTGTCGAAGAATCCTTGAAGGATATTTACGAACGGTTACGGCCTGGTGAACCTAAGACAGCCGACTCTTCACGGAGCCTGTTGACGGCGCGCTTCTTCGATCCAAAACGTTACGACACTGCACCAGTTGGTCGTTACAAATTAAACAAGAAGTTAGACTTGCACACCCGTTTGTTAGGTTTGACGTTAGCGGAAACGTTGGCTGACCCTGACTCAGGTGAAATCATTGCTGAAAAGGGTACTGTGATCGACAAGACCGTTATGGCTAAGTTGGCACCATATCTGGATCAGGAAGACTTCAAGTCGGTAACGTTCACACCCTCTGATGAAGCTGTTGTGACGGAACCAATGAATGTTCAAATGATCAAGGTCTTCTCTAAGAAGGATCCTGAACAAGTTGTGAACATGATTGGTAACGGTCATATCGACTTAAAGAACCACACCATTCAACCTGCCGACATCATTGCTTCCATCAATTACTTCTTTAACTTGCAAGAAGGTATTGGTTCAACAGATGATATCGATCACTTGGGTAACCGCCGGATTCGTTCTGTGGGTGAATTACTGCAGAACCAATTCCGGATTGGTTTATCACGGATGGAACGTGTTGTTCGTGAACGGATGTCTATTCAGGACTCCGCCACAGTAACGCCACAACAATTAATTAACATTCGTCCAGTTGTTGCTTCAATCAAAGAATTCTTTGGTAGTTCACAACTGTCACAATTCATGGATCAGACGAACCCACTTGGCGAATTAACGCATAAGCGTCGTCTGTCTGCTCTTGGACCTGGTGGTTTGACGCGTGACCGTGCCGGATATGAAGTCCGGGATGTTCACTACACCCACTATGGTCGGATGTGTCCAATTGAAACGCCTGAAGGACCAAACATTGGGTTGATCAACTCACTGTCTAGTTATGCGAAGGTTAACCGTTATGGCTTTATTGAAACACCATATCGTCGTGTTTCATGGGACAACCACAAGGTTACTGACCGAATCGACTACTTAACTGCCGACGAAGAAGATAACTTTGTTATTGCCCAGGCCAACTCGCCATTGAATGACGATGGTTCGTTCGTTGATGACACAGTTTTGGCTCGTTCAAAAGATGAAAACATTGAAACTTCCATCGACAACGTCGACTACATGGACGTTTCGCCTAAGCAAGTAGTTGCCGTTGCGACCGCATGTATTCCATTCTTGGAAAACGATGACTCTAACCGTGCTCTGATGGGTGCCAACATGCAACGTCAGGCTGTTCCTTTGTTGGATCCTCATGCACCACTTGTTGGTACTGGGATTGAATATAAGGCTGCCCATGACTCTGGTGTTGCTTTAATCAGTAAGGCTGCCGGAACGGTTGAATTCGTTGATGCTACGCAGATTCGCGTTCGTCGTGAAGACAGCACTTTAGACACGTACAAGTTAATGAAGTTCCGTCGTTCAAACGGTGGTAAGAACTACAACCAACGTCCAATCGTTAAGGTTGGCGACAAGGTTGATGCCGATGAAATTTTGGCTGATGGTCCTTCCATGGAAGGTGGGGAACTTGCTCTTGGGCAAAACCCATTGATCGCCTTTATGACTTGGAACGGTTACAACTTCGAAGATGCCATTGCGATTTCCGAACGGTTGGTTAAGGATGATGTTTACACTTCGATTCATATTGAAGAATACGAATCAGAAGCACGTGATACCAAACTTGGACCGGAAGAAATGACCCGTGAAATTCCTAACGTTGGTGAAGATTCCTTAAAGGATCTTGATGAACAAGGAATTATCCGAATTGGTGCTGAAGTTCATGATGGTGACATTTTGGTTGGTAAAGTTACGCCTAAGGGTGTGACAGAATTATCTGCTGAAGAACGTTTGCTACATGCTATCTTTGGTGAAAAAGCCCGTGAAGTTCGTGATACTTCACTCCATGTTCCGCATGGTGGTGGCGGTATTATCCAGGATGTTAAGATCTTCACTCGTGAAAACGGGGATGAATTATCACCTGGTGTTAACATGATGGTTCGTGTCTACATCGCCCAGAAACGTAAGATTCAGGTCGGTGACAAGATGTCCGGCCGTCATGGTAACAAGGGGACTGTTTCAATTGTTATTCCTGAAGAAGACATGCCTTACATGCCTGATGGGACACCAATTGACATCATGCTCTCACCAATGGGTGTGCCTTCCCGTATGAACATTGGTCAAGTGCTGGAACTGCATTTGGGAATGGCTGCCCGCAAACTGGGTATCCACGTTGCTACGCCTGTCTTTGATGGTGCGCAAGATAAGGATATCTGGGATGCCGTTCAAGAAGCTGGTATGCCAGCTGATGCCAAGTACGTTCTGTACGATGGCCGTACTGGTGAACCATTCGACAATCGGATTGCCGTCGGTGTCATGCACTATCTGAAGTTGGCCCACATGGTTGACGACAAGATTCACGCACGTTCTATCGGACCTTACTCACTGGTTACGCAACAGCCACTTGGTGGTAAAGCGCAATTTGGTGGTCAGCGTTTCGGTGAAATGGAAGTTTGGGCTTTGGAAGCTTATGGTGCTGCTTACACGTTGCAAGAAATTCTGACCTACAAGTCAGATGACGTGGTTGGCCGTGTTAAGACTTATGAAGCCATTGTTAAGGGCGAACCAATTCCTAAGCCTGGTGTTCCTGAGTCCTTCCGTGTGTTGGTTAAGGAATTACAAGCACTTGGGTTGGACATGAAGGTTCTTGACAGCAACAAACAAGAAATTGAACTGCGTGACATGGACGATGATGAAGATGACGTTGTGAATGTTGATGCATTGAGCAAGTACGCTGCTGAACATCCAGTTGACGATAAGTCAGACGATGCTAGTACAAACACGAACTCAGCTTCAGCACCTGCACAGCCAGCAACAACACCGGCTAATGAGTCAGGAAACACCACAAACGAGTAGTGTGAACTGTCACCATTGAAACTAATAAGGAGGTCAATCCTTTGATTGATGTCAACAAATTTGAAAGCATGCAGATTGGGCTTGCGTCGCCCGACAAAATCCGCAGCTGGTCATATGGTGAAGTTAAGAAGCCTGAGACCATCAATTATCGGACATTAAAGCCTGAACGTGACGGCTTGTTCGATGAACGGATTTTTGGACCAACAAAAGACTGGGAATGTGCGTGTGGTAAGTACAAACGGATTCGCTACAAGGGTGTTGTTTGTGACCGTTGTGGTGTTGAAGTTACACGTTCTAAGGTTCGTCGTGAACGGATGGGGCATGTTGAATTAGCTGCTCCCGTTACCCACATTTGGTACTTCAAGGGTATTCCTAGTCGTATGGGTTTGGTTCTTGACATGAGCCCACGGGCACTTGAAGAAATCATCTACTTTGCTTCATACGTTGTGTTGGAATCAGGCAACACACCTTTGGAACGCAAGCAGTTGTTATCTGAACGTGAATACCGTGAAAAGAAAGCCCAATATGGTAACGAATTCCAAGCTGAAATGGGTGCCGAAGCAATTCGTAAGTTGCTGGCAGCTGTTGACTTGGATAAAGAAGCCAGCGAATTGAAGGAAGAGTTAAAGGATGCATCTGGTCAAAAACGGACTCGTGCCGTTCGTCGTCTAGACATCTTGGAAGCCTTCATTCAATCCGGTAACCGTCCTGACTGGATGGTTATGGACGTTGTTCCGGTTATTCCACCGGACTTACGGCCAATGGTTCAATTGGAAGGTGGTCGTTTTGCCACTTCTGACTTGAACGACTTATACCGTCGTGTTATCAACCGTAACAACCGTTTGAAGCGTTTGTTAGACTTGAATGCACCTGGTATCATCGTGCAAAACGAAAAACGGATGTTGCAAGAAGCCGTTGACGCGTTAATTGATAACGGTCGTCGTGGCCGTCCTGTTGCCGGTCCTGGTAACCGTCCGTTGAAGTCACTGTCTCACATGTTGAAGGGTAAGCAAGGACGGTTCCGTCAAAACTTACTTGGTAAACGTGTTGACTACTCTGGCCGTTCTGTTATCGATGTTGGCCCAACTTTGAAGATGAACCAAATGGGATTACCTGTGCCAATGGCCATGGAACTCTTCAAACCATTCATCATGAAAGAGTTGGTTAAGCGCGATCTTGCTTCTAACATCAAGAATGCCCGTCGTAAGATCGACCGTCAGGATAACGATGTTTACGATGTTTTGGAAGACGTTATCAAGGAACACCCAGTTCTATTGAACCGGGCCCCTACTTTGCACCGTCTTGGGATTCAGGCATTCGAACCAGTACTTGTTTCTGGTAAAGCGATGCGTGTGCACCCACTTGTGTGTGAAGCTTATAACGCCGACTTCGATGGTGACCAAATGGCCATCCACGTTCCGTTGTCAGACGAAGCACAAGCTGAAGCACGTTTGCTGATGCTGGCTGCCGGACACATCTTGGCACCTGCCAATGGTCGTCCAGTGGTTACACCTTCTCAGGATATGGTTATCGGTAACTACTACCTGACTACTGAAGAAGCTGGTCGTGAAGGCGAAGGCATGATCTTCAAAGATCTGAACGAAGCCCGCGTGGCCTACCAAAATGGTTATGTTCACTTACACAGCCGTGTAGGTGTGCAAACTTCATCAATGCCAACTAAGCCATTTACTGATGAACAAAAGAGTCGCATCTTGATTACGACTGTTGGGAAGATGATTTTTAACGCCATCTTGCCTGACGAATTCCCATACTTGAACGAACCAACGAGTGACAACTTGACAGACGGTATCGATGACCGGTTCTTCTTGGAACCTGGTACTGACTTGAAGTCTGTATTGAGTAATCAACCGTTGAATGATCCATTCAAGAAAGGCTTCTTGGCTGATATCATTGCTGAAGTCTACAAGCGTTACAAGGTAACAGCTACTTCACTGCTGTTGGACCGGATGAAGGATTTGGGTTACTACGAATCTACTAACTCTGGTTTGACGGTTGGGATTGCTGATATCTCAACATTGAAGACGAAGAATGACGTCGTTGCTGATGCACGTAAGCAAGTTGCTACGATTTCTAAACAGTTCCGTCGTGGTTTAATTACTGATGACGAGCGTTACCAACGTGTTATTGACGTTTGGAACACTGCTAAGGATGACATTCAAGAACAACTGGTTGACTCCATGGAGTGGAATAACCCAATCTTTATGATGAGTGATTCCGGTGCCCGTGGTAACATTTCAAACTTTACTCAGTTAGCTGGGATGCGTGGTTTGATGGCTGCGCCTAACGGTCAAACAATGGAATTGCCAATCGTTTCAAACTTCCGTGAAGGTCTCTCTGTGTTGGAAATGTTTATTTCTACTCATGGTGCCCGTAAAGGTATGACTGATACGGCTTTGAAGACTGCCAACTCTGGTTACTTGACTCGTCGTCTGGTTGATGTTGCGCAAGATGTTATCATTCGTGAAAAGGACTGTGGTACTGACCGTGGTTTGACGATTCATGCCATTACTAACGGTAATGAAATGATCGAATCCTTGTACGAACGGATTCTTGGTCGTTACGCAATGAAGTCAGTTAAACATCCTAAGACTGGTGAGACCTTAGTTAAGGCTAACCAGATGATCGATGAAGACGTTGCTCAATCTATCGTTGATGCTGGTGTAACAGAAGTTGTGATTCGTTCAGCCTTCACTTGCAACACGAAACATGGTGTTTGTGAACGTTGTTACGGTCGTAACATGGCCACTGGTGACCGCGTTGAAGTTGGTGAAGCAGTTGGTACTGTTGCTGCTCAATCAATCGGTGAACCTGGTACTCAATTGACTATGCGTAACTTCCATACTGGTGGTGTTGCCGGTGACGATATTACCCAAGGGCTTCCTCGTGTTCAGGAAATTGTTGAAGCTCGGAACCCTAAAGGTAAAGCTGAGATTACTGAAGTGACTGGGACAATCGTCTCAATCGAAGAAAACCCAGCTGAACGGACGAAAGAAGTTACGGTTAAGGGTGAAGCCGAGACACGTTCGTACACGTTACCATTACGTGCGCGGATGCGTGTTGCTGAAGGTGACTTTATCCACCGTGGTTCAGCATTGAACGAAGGGTCAATTGATCCTAAGGAATTGCTGAAGGTTCGTGACGTTCTGTCAACCGAAAACTACCTGTTACGTGAAGTTCAACGTGTTTACCGGATGCAAGGTGTTGGTATTGCCGACAAGCATATTGAAATCATGGTTCGTCAGATGATGCGGAAAGTCCGTGTCATGGATCCAGGTGACACTGATATGTTGCCAGGAACATTGATGGACATTGCTGACTTTAAGGATGCTAACACGAAGACTCTGGTTGCCGGTGGTATTCCTGCAACTAGTCGTCCAGTGATCTTAGGTATTACTAAGGCTGCTTTGGAAACAAACAGTTTCTTGTCTGCTGCTTCGTTCCAGGAAACAACGCGGGTTCTTACCGACGCTGCTATCCGTGGAAAGAACGACCCACTTGTTGGGTTGAAGGAAAACGTTATTATCGGGAAGATCATTCCAGCTGGTACTGGGATGCCAGATTACCGGAAGATTCAGCCTAAAGAAGCTGAAGTAACTGGTACCGAGGGCGTTTACTCCATCAGTGACTTAGAAAAGAAAATGCGTGAAGAGGATGCTAAGAACACAAGCACCAAGTAATTGGTTGCTATCCGTGTAATTACTGATTCTTGAATCGCGAAAAAGGTCTGCCGGACAATTTGTCTGGCAGGCCTTTTTACATAGTCTCTAAACTGACGCCCGCCAGTCTACTTTGCATATAAGTATCAAACACTTAGTCGAATAGTTTGTAATTGTAAGTCATTAACGTTTGCATCACTAATTATCATTAGGGGTAGCATCTTTGTAGAGGAGTGAAGTCGACCAGAAACAGAGTTCCACGAAAGCAATACTTGGTGGGCGTTTTGGGCCCGCGTAGTATTGTAGGACGAGCTTGGAGACTTCGGGGGTATGAAGGCTCAAAGTCGAGGTCGAAGACACTCGGCTTTCGAGAGGCTGAGACCGGTCCCGTGGAATGGCGTTTCTGATCGACATAACGGCTCCACAAGAATAAACAACGCAGTTCGCAACCTCTAAATCATAGAGGTGTGAGCTGCGTTGTTTGTTGCGAAATTAATTATCTGAACATTGTCTTGGTTGCACGGGCCATGACCTTCGGATCTTTTTCATAGTGGTGAAGCGGTGTCAATTTGCTCAATGGAATACCCAAGAACGTGTACACAGCACGCTGTGCGCAGCGGAATGAATATTGTTCTGTAAATACCATATCAAATGGCATTTCAGCAAATTGACTGATAAAGGCGAGGTTGTGGCTGTGCTTTGGTACAACCAGTGGACGGTCACCAACTGCCCGGCGATTGAATAGGGCGCTGGCATAAGGCATGTAAACGGGAATGACGTTGACTGTTGATGCCATAATGTCATCAATGTGATCACCAATCTTGTCGCGACCATCATCAACTTCGTTTAAGTGACCAATAAGTTCGGTGAGAATTTCACGACCAGTCATTTCAATGAATGGTTTATTGACGTAATCACCATGCCGTCGAGGATACATAATGTAACCCCAGAAGACGGTCTCGTTCTCCTTTTGTGCGTGGAAATGAGGTTGATGATGAACCACAATTGACATCAATCCGGTACTATCGATCCAAGTATTCAATGCGTTACCGGGTTGTTGCTGAGTGATTCTGGTGATTTCATTAAGTAGTTTGTGATCATTGTTAGTGACTGTGAAGCTCATCCATTCACTTTGTTCTCGGTCATTAAAGAATTTATCTGGGTGACCAAGGTCATAGAAGTGCTCGGAAGCTTGTTTCCATAAAGCTGCACTTGGCGCATATTCGTGATTTTCCTTCAGCGGGGTATCCATGTCTCCAAACGAAGAACTGTCGGTAATGGAACCGTTAGTGTCGAAGACAAAATCATCTTCATTAACGTCCACATGGCCGGTTTGATGATCGCCATTAACTTCTTCATAATCAAAGCCGGTAACAATAATATCATCACGCATTGGCGTGTCCTTGAAGGTGAGCGCCGTAACCTTGCGATTATTAATGAAAGTTACGCCATGGTCTTCTAAGAACTTGCGCATGGGCAAAATAAGACTTTCGTACTGGTTGTAAGGTGTGCGAGTAACACCCTCGAGTGTGTTAATACGACTAAATTCAAGGATCATACGGTTCATGTAGCGACGCAGTTCCATCGCTGAGCTTTGACGTTTGAATGCGAAAGTTGTTTGCCACATGTACCAGAAGTTAGTAGTGAAGAAGTGTGGTGAACTAGCAAACCATTCATCAATCCCGATATCATTCAGGCGTTCTTCTTTGCTTTCCGGCATCAACATTAGTTTTGTCAGAAGGTAGCGGTCGCGGTTGTCAAACTGCATGTGGCGGTAATCATTTTCGTCGCCTTTGTTACGAATGCCGTTTACTTTATCCATCAACCGAGCAACATCGTGAGTTGGGTGTGCATGGTCAAAGTCTAAAATCTCATCAGTCACAGATTGATCAGGGTGATCCAGTGACGGAACAGAGCGCATGAGATCCCATAAGTTTTCATAGGTTTCTTCGTTAAGCATTCGACCACCTTTGGCAAGGTAACCCTGACTGTTTTTCAAGGCTTGGTTACCGTACTCATTTTCGTAGCCGGTTACTGTATCACCATCATTTGCGCCGTGGGTTTCAAGACCGTACATGGTGATTTGGTCACCGTGCCAACCACCATCGCGTATGAGGTAAATTCCTGCTGCTAAGTTACCAATTCCTGTACCAATCATGTATGCATGTTGTGCCATGTTCGCTCACTCCTTTGTTTGTTGAGCCGAGTTATTACTGTTCCTAATCGTATTTAACAAGTGACCAACTTGATCCAACGCGTCATTTACGGTTAGGTGATACCGATGATTAAGGCCTTCATGAGTGGTGGATACGAGGCCGGCTTGTCGCAAAATTTTGAGATGATGTGATACTGCTGGCTGTGAAAGGCTCATGTGTGAGGTCAACTCAGTAACAGTCAAACCGGTGTTCAAATGAGCACCTAATAAAATGATTAAGCGCTGCCGATTTTGATCGGCCAGTGTGTTCAACAAGTCAAGATTACTAATGAACTCGTCAAGAGCTTTTTGCTGACCTTGCGGTAATGTCGTTTCACTCATAAAGATCACCTCACTCTATCGATACATTTAACTACATGAATATAGTAACGCGAATAAGTCACTATTGCAACCGCTTACAAAACGTCTGTTTGATCCGATTAAAGAGCCAATTATCAAATAAAAGCGTACAGTTGGACGATAACTAGGCCACTAAAAAGGTACGGGATAAAAGGGAGTCGATTTGAGCGTTGGTGGCTCAGATAGAAGTGAGTTAAGGCGATTAATGATGCAAACAAGATACTGGCAATAGCCACTTGTATTGGAAACATTAAAGATAGCACGGCGATGCAGTCAGCGTCCCCATTGCCCATAAATTGAAATCGGTGGATAAAATAAAGCGATGCTAAATACATTGTTGTTACCATCAGTAATTTTGACCAGCTAAATTGATGTTGAATCAACGCTAATACTAATAAAACCACGATTGGCCAGGTAGAGATGGCTAGGTGTGCAGCGTCCTGACAAGCCAAAGCCAGCAAGATCAAATTAAAAACGACTAGACTGACAGCTGCATTAAAAGGATTGGAATGGATGATGAGCGCGCCAAGCAGACCGACTGAACTTTCTGCGAGTGGGTAGGTGAAAGAGACTGGTTGATGACAGTCAGGACATCTTCCTAACTGAAGCAGCCAGCCAAGGCAGGGAATGAGTTGCCACCAACGCAGGCGTTTCGCACATTGATCGCACCGTGATCGCGCGAACATGACGGGGCGGTTATTAGCTAGCCTAGTGCTGATGCACATGATGGTAGAAACAAAAAACGTAATGTAAATGAAACTGATGCCGAAGATGATGTATGGCATAATAAGAATACCGTCCTTTATTGGTCTTGCCTTAACATACGTAAAGAGATCTGTGATGTTCGTCCATCACCTAAAAACTTTGAGCGAACTAGCTTTTTTCGTGTTGAAACCTTGACGCATATGGACGGGGATGATATTCTATTAAAGGTGCTTTTTTGTGAAAGTGTCTGCCATCCATGGCGGCTGGAGCTAAAACAGCAATCATACTGGAAAACAGATTTGGGTTTTTCTTTTTTTATAACTTAAAAAGAACCGCCTGGATGTGTGGACTTAAACTAAAACAAAGAATCGGAAGGAGGACATTTAGATGCCAACGATTAACCAACTCGTTCGTAGTGGTCGTAAGTCTAAAACGTCAAAATCAGATGCCCCAGCATTAAACTTCGGGTACAACAGTTACAAGAAAGAACAAACTAACAACGCTGCTCCTCAAAAACGTGGTGTTGCAACTCGTGTCGGTACTATGACACCAAAGAAGCCTAACTCAGCTTTGCGGAAATACGCCCGTGTGCGTTTATCCAACTTGATTGAAGTTACCGCTTATATTCCTGGTATTGGTCATAACCTACAAGAACATAGTGTTGTTCTTATCCGTGGTGGCCGTGTTAAGGATTTACCTGGGGTTCGTTACCACATTATTCGTGGTGCTCTGGATACTGCCGGTGTTACTGACCGGAAACAAAGCCGTTCTAAGTACGGTACTAAGAAGCCTAAGGCTTAATCAAGAAAGGAAGATAAACGATGGCTCGTAAAGGACATATTCCTGCACGTGAAGTGCTACCTGATCCAATTTACAACTCAAAGCTGGTTACCCGTTTAATCAACCGCTTGATGTTAGACGGTAAGCGGGGAACTGCATCAACGATTTTGTATGATGCCTTTGATCAAATTAAAGAAACAACTGGTAATGAACCGTTGGAAGTATTTGAAGAAGCAATGAACAACATCATGCCTGTTATGGAAGTTAAGGCTCGCCGTGTTGGTGGGTCTAACTACCAAGTGCCAATCGAAGTTCGTCCAGAACGTCGTAGTACTTTGGGCTTACGTTGGTTAGTTCAATACTCACGGTTACGTGGGGAACATACCATGACTGAACGTTTAGCTCGTGAAATCATGGATGCTGCCAACAACACTGGTGCTTCTGTTAAGAAGCGTGAAGACACTCACCGGATGGCTGAAGCCAACCGTGCCTTCGCACATTACCGTTGGTAAAAACAACCGACTATTTAGCCGGTGGCCCCTTTGACACCCATCTACATGTGGTGTCATTTTTGGGATTTAAGCATTGCATAAGCTAATTTAAAGGAGAAAATAATGGCTAACAAACGTGAATTTCCACTCGAAAAAACACGTAATATCGGGATCATGGCCCATATCGATGCCGGTAAAACCACGTTAACTGAACGGATTCTTTACTATACTGGTAAAATTCACAAGATTGGTGAAACCCATGATGGTGCTTCACAAATGGACTGGATGGCTCAAGAACAAGAACGTGGGATTACCATTACGTCTGCCGCAACTACAGCGCAATGGAAAAACCACCGTATTAACATCATCGATACACCAGGACACGTGGACTTCACAATGGAAGTTGAACGTTCCTTGCGTGTGCTAGATGGTGCGATTGCTGTCCTTGATGCCCAGGCTGGTGTTGAACCACAGACTGAAACTGTTTGGCGTCAAGCTTCCACTTATAACGTTCCCCGTATCGTGTTCGTTAATAAGATGGATAAGTTAGGTGCTGACTTTGACTTTTCTGTTAACTCGCTAGGTGACCGTTTGCAAGCCAATGCTCATGCCGTTCAGATGCCAATCGGTGCTGAAGACGATTTCGAAGGGGTTATTGACCTGATCGAAATGAAGGCTGACTTGTACGATGAAGATGCCCTTGGTACTGAATGGGATACTGTTGATATTCCAGAGGAATATGTTGCAGAAGCTCAAAAGCGTCGTGACTCATTAGTTGAAGCTGTTGCTGAATCTGATGACGAACTGATGGAAAAATACCTTAATGGTGAAGAAATCAGTAAAGACGAATTAAAGGCTGGTATTCGTCGTGCCACTTTGGCAAACGAATTCTTCCCAGTTCTTGCAGGTTCTGCTTACAAGAACAAAGGTGTTCAGATGTTAATGGATGCTGTTGTGGACTACTTACCATCACCACTTGATGTTAAGCCTTATACAGCGGTTAACCCAGAAACTGATGAAGAAGAAGACCTTATTGCCGGCGATGACAAAGACTTCGCTGCCCTTGCATTTAAAGTTGCTACTGACCCTTACGTTGGTCGTTTGACATTCATTCGTGTTTACACGGGGACTTTGGAATCCGGTTCATACGTTTTGAATGCTACTAAGGACAAACGTGAACGTGTTGGTCGTTTGCTACAAATGCATTCAAATCAGCAAAACGAAATTCCAGAAGTCTTTTCTGGTGATATCGCTGCTGCCATCGGTTTGAAGAACACCACGACCGGTGACTCTTTGACTGATGTTGATCATCCATTGCACTTGGAATCAATGGTATTCCCTGAACCAGTTATTCAGGTTGCCGTTGAACCTAAGACAAAGGCTGATCAAGACAAGATGAACAATGCCTTACAAAAGCTGTCTGAAGAAGACCCTAGTTTCCGTGCCGAAACCAACTCTGAAACTGGTGAAACTTTGATTTCTGGTATGGGTGAACTCCAACTGGATATCTTAGTTGACCGGATGAAGCGTGAATTTAAGGTTGAAGCTACTGTTGGTGCACCTCAGGTTGCTTACCGTGAAACGATTACGAAGTCTGCTCAGGTTGAAGGTCGTTTCATTCGTCAGTCTGGTGGTAAAGGTCAATATGGTGATGTTTGGATTGAATTCACACCTAACGAAACTGGTAAGGGTTACGAATTCGAAGACGCCATTGTCGGTGGGGTTGTTCCTCGTGAATACATTCCTTCAGTTGACAAAGGGTTACAAGAATCCATGGCCAATGGTATGGTTGCTGGTTACCCAGTAGTTGACGTTAAGGCTAAGCTTTACGATGGTAGTTACCATGATGTCGATTCTTCAGAAGCTGCATTTAAGATCGCCGCTTCTCTGGCATTACGTGAAGCTGCTAAGAAGGCTGCCCCAGTTATCTTGGAACCAATCATGAAGGTTGATATTGTTGCACCAGAAGACAACCTTGGTGATGTTATGGGTCACGTAACTGCTCGTCGTGGTACTGTTGATGGTATGGAAGCCCGTGGGAATGCACAAGAAGTTCATGCATTTGTTCCATTGGCTGAAATGTTTGGTTATGCTACAACCTTGCGTTCAGCAACACAAGGTCGTGGGACATTTACGATGACATTTGACCACTACTCAGCTGTTCCTAAGTCAGTTCAAGAAGAAATTATTAAGAAGAATGGCGGTAACAACAGCCATCCTGAAGACTAATTGTCATTTAGTTGACATTAAAAAGCGACATCTAGCAAATCTGCTAGGTGTCGTTTTTTAGTTAGTTCAATTTTCTGGCGGCGACTAATAGTTATCTCTCGTAAATGTACCGGGAACCAGGTTACTAGCGGTTCCAAGAACTTTACTTAGTAACTCGGATGTTTGCGCCATGATATGCTCGGCAGTTTTTTCGTTAGCCGTCGTTAGTGCATCCGTCAATGCGGAATCACTTAATTGCGCATTAGCTGTATCAATTTCGTGCACACGTTGATGACCGTAACTTAATGTTTTCTCCTGATAACTTTCCACATCACTTATCGTGGCCTGAAAGTGATCGGCGGTTAGAACGGCAATTAGTCGATTTGCCCAATAGGCATTTTTACTGTCGACCATGGCGGTCGTATTACGGTAACTTGCTGGCGTATCATTAGCATTTGTGAAAAACGGAACCAGTGTGTTAAATGGATTAGCAGATAAAGCCACCCATTGGATTGCGGCGCGCTCGGCCGGTACATTTGGCCGAATTTGAAGAACACTCAATTCTTGCGTCCGGTTGATCCCAATTGGTCGGAAAGGGGCTGTTTCTTTAGTTGCACCCAGAGCGAACGGATCGTAGGGGGTATCCTGATAATGTGAGCTGAGGACAAACTTGATGTCTTCGATCGTTACTTTATGATCAGCATGAGTAATAAACGGAAGGTCGTCGCTCATTGGTGTTTTGTCCTGAGTTGCTGCGTGGTTAAAGTATCTCTGTGCGTACCAAGCACGTGGCGTATTGTAGTGATGGTCAAGTTGAGAATGTGATCCGAAAATCTCACGGAAGTTAAAATGATCACCGAGATTGAGGTGGTTCTCTTCAACGAAGGTTTGTAAGTCGTCTGCAAACATAAAATTAGTTGAATCTGCAAAGTTAACTTCTTGAATACCCGTCTGGTTAGGGGCAACAACGTAAGCATCATCCGGGACCCGTTGTGCAACCCAGTGATGACCACCAGCAGTTTCCATATACCAAATTTCATTTGCGTCAGAGAAAATAATGCCGTTTGATTCATAAGTGCCATGTGTCTTTAAAATTTCACCGACACGTTCAACACCTTCACGCGCGCTATGAATATAAGGGAGGGTGACAGTTAGCAAATCCTCTTCGCCCACACCGGCTTTAGTTAGTGGGTCTGCCCCTAAGATGCGTTCGTTTGTGGTAATAGTTTCAGTAGCACTCATCGCGACATTGTCACTGTTGATACCAGCTTCGCCCCAAATGCCTTGTTTGTCCACTGCGTTAGGAATAGCGGTGTAGCGTAATGGGTTGTCAGGTAGCGTGATGGTAAACTGACTCATCTTAGATTTGTATTCGCGAGGTTGATCATCAGGTTTGACGACAACGAACTTCTTAGGATCGGCAGCCGTGCCAGTATCTTCGTTACGAGCAATCAATGTTGAACCATCGTAACTGGAATTCTTACCAACTAGAATAGTAGTACACGTACTTAATTCAGAAAGCGACATAATAAAACCTCCATGGTTAATTATCAGCTTGATGATATTTGGCCGACATTCTCCTTCACTATAACACTTGCTAATCTGCTCCGCGGTGTGGGCCAGATAATGTCGCCAATTGATTCGCACAATATATAGTAGAAACAGATCACGTACGCGCGTTTTTAATGCTAAACAATTATTGCACCAAGCGTG
Source organism: Furfurilactobacillus milii (assembly GCF_021654115.1). GTDB lineage: Bacteria > Bacillota > Bacilli > Lactobacillales > Lactobacillaceae > Furfurilactobacillus > Furfurilactobacillus milii. The sequence goes on from NZ_JAIWJF010000005.1 coordinate 75,191, forward strand.
TTTTCAAAGTGTTTCAAAGCCCAAGCGTGACCAACGGGATCGAAAGAGGCAACAGCGTCTTTGTGAATAGTCAATTGGTAATCCAAGTTGTAGGCATCGACAGCCGTGTGCAATACACAAATATCTGTGCAGACACCGGCAAGATGAAGATTGGTGATGCGACGGCTGCGTAAAAAGTTATCTAAGTTAGTGTTGGCAAACGCGCTATAGCGATTTTTGTCGAAATAGTAGACATGGTCATCGTTCTTATGTGACTGATACCATGATGCCAACTCACCGTACAATTCGCGCCCCCATGTACTTTTTAAGTTATGTGGTGGGAATAGCTTGGTTTCTGGATGGTAAGGGTCGACACCGTCATGCAAATCGGTTGGGAGAATGACGTAGTCTCCGTTTTGAAGAAATTGTTCTGCGAGCGTCAAAATATTAGTTTCAATTTTTTGACCGGGTTTACCAGTTGTGAGGGCACCTTTAGTAGCGACGAAGTCATTTGTGTAATCAATAATCAGTAATGCTTGTTTGCCAAAATCCATTTGTGTCATAGTTTGCCTCCAATTTTGAGTACGCGCGATTGAGTTTATTATAGATAAAAAGATGTAGATTTGATAAAATTTACGCGCAGATTAAATAGAAAATTTCGTTTTGTAATCAAAACGAAATTAACAAACGTAAATAAAACCTTGCCATTACGGGCTTAGGTTGGTATAGTAGATAGGTGCTTGTGCGAGACAAGGGACAACTTTGCCCTTTAAACCGCGCAACAACAAGCGAGCATTGATGTGAAAGGTTGCGACACACCCGGCCGCTTTGCCACGGAGGTGTGGCGGTAATTTTCACGGAGCTAGCCTATTTCTAAAAAATAGACGTTAGGAGGGAACAAATATGGCAAGTAAGAAAATTCGGATTCGCTTAAAGGCTTATGAGCACCGTATCCTAGATCAGTCAGCTGACAAGATCGTGGAAACGGCAAAACGGACTGGTGCTGAAATTTCAGGCCCAATTCCGTTGCCAACTGAACGGACACTTTTCACGGTGTTACGTTCACCACATAAGTTTAAGAAATCACGTGAACAGTTCGAAATTCGGACTCATAAGCGTTTAATCGACATTGTCAACCCAACTGCTAAAACAGTTGATTCGTTGACCAAGCTTGAATTGCCAAGCGGTGTTGATATCGAAATCAAATTATAATTTGATTTCCTCGTTCTAAACCGATCATTAATTTGACGGTAAAAATACATTATATCGGAGGTGTACTCATGACCACTAAAGGAATCTTAGGGAAAAAGGTCGGGATGACGCAAGTCTTCACTGAAAACGGCGAGTTAGTCGCTGTTTCAGTTATCGATGTAACACCTAACGTAGTATTGCAAGTTAAGACCGTTGAAAACGATGGTTACGACGCAATTCAGTTAGGTTTCGATGACAAACGTGAAGTTTTGTCTAACAAGCCCGAGCAAGGTCATGTAGCAGCAGCAAAAACGGCTCCTAAGCGCTTCGTTCGTGAAATTCGGAATGTTGAGCTTGGAGAGACGAAAGTCGGTGACGAGCTTAAAGCAGACGTCTTCGCAGAAGGCGAAGCAGTCGACGTTACCGGAATCACAAAAGGGCATGGGTATCAAGGTAACATCCATAAGGATGGCCAATCACGTGGACCAATGGCCCATGGGTCTCGTTACCACCGTCGCCCAGGTTCAATGGGTGCCATCATTAACCGTGTCTTCAAAGGCAAGCCACTTCCAGGACGTATGGGTAACCATAAGGTAACCATGCAAAACTTGAAGATTGTCCGCGCGGATTTAGACAACAATGTGTTGTTGATCAAGGGTAATGTACCAGGTGCAAACAAGTCATTTGTTACAATTAAAAGTTCTGTTAAGGCCGGTTTAAAGAAGAACAACCGCCACAGTGAAAAATAATATAAGGGAAGGGAGGATTAATAGCTATGACTACCAGCGTTGATTTATTCAAACAAGATGGTAAGAAGTCAGGCACAGTTGATTTAAATGATGCTGTGTTTGGTATCGAGCCTAACAATAATGTCATCACCGATGCCGTATTGATGCAACGTGCTTCAATGCGTCAGGGTACTCACGCGGTTAAAAACCGTAGTGCCGTCCGTGGTGGTGGTAAGAAACCATGGCGTCAAAAGGGTACTGGTCGTGCTCGTCAAGGGTCGATCCGGTCACCACAATGGCGTGGCGGTGGTGTTGTCTTCGGACCAACTCCACGTTCATACGCTTACAAGTTACCACAAAAAGCGCGTCAACTTGCTATGAAGTCTGTCTTATCACAAAAGGTCTTGGACAAAGCCTTAGTTGTCGTTGATGCCTTAGATTTTAAAGCACCAAAGACTGCTGAATTTGCCACTGTTTTAGACAACCTGAAAGTTGCTGAAAAAACCCTTGTTGTGGTTGAAGATGACAACGAAAACGCAGCATTGTCTGCACGTAACTTAGCTAATGTCACTGTTTTGACTGCTAAGGGCGTTAACGTTTTGGATGTTGTTAACAACGACAAGATGGTGATTACGCAATCTGCTCTTTCTCAGGTAGAGGAGGTGCTCGCATAATGGAAGCACGTGATGTGATTTTACGCCCAGTTGTGACTGAGTCTTCAATGGCTGATATCGATGACAAGCGTTATACGTTTGATGTTGATACTCGCGCAACCAAGACGCAAATCAAGAGCGCCATCGAAGAAATCTTCGATGTTAAGGTAATCAAGCTTAACGTAATGAACGTTAAGGGACACCTTAAGCGCCAAGGACGTTACAGTGGTTACACTAAGAAGCGTCGTAAGGCAATCGTTACTTTGAGTGCAGACTCAAAGGAAATCAAGTTATTTAACGAAGAATAGTCTTCTTCAATCTATGCGCCGATGATGATACGGCTCCTCACAAGGGACAACCAATCGCGGCACGAAAAATTAGGAGGAAAGTATAGTGGGTATTAAGAGTTATAAACCAACCACTAACGGTCGTCGTAACATGACCGGTTCCGACTTTAGTGAAATCACTAAAACGACCCCTGAAAAGTCGTTATTGGAATCACAAAGTCACCGTGCAGGCCGTAACAACCAAGGCCACATGACTGTTCGTCATCGTGGTGGTGGTACAAAGCGTGCTTACCGGATTATCGACTTTAAGCGTATTAAAGACGATTACAAGGCAACTGTTAAAGCTATTGAATACGATCCAAACCGGACTGCTAACATTGCTTTACTAGTTTATGAGGATGGAACAAAGTCATACATCTTAGCACCTAAAGGGCTAGAAGTTGGCACTGTTGTTGAATCAGGCCCTGAAGCAGATATCAAAGTTGGTAATGCGTTGCCATTAACTAACATTCCAGTTGGTACTGTTATTCATAACATTGAATTAAAGCCTGGTAAAGGTGGCCAAATTGCTCGTTCAGCTGGTGCATCTGCTCAGTTGTTGGGTAAGGAAGGCAAGTATGCCTTAGTTCGTTTGGCCTCTGGCGAAGTTCGTATGGTTCTTGCTGCTGGTCGTGCTACTGTTGGTGCGGTTGGTAACGAACAACACGAATTGATCAACTTAGGTAAAGCGGGTCGTAAGCGTTATGCTGGTCAACGTCCACATGTTCGTGGTTCAGTTATGAACCCTAACGATCACCCACATGGTGGTGGTGAAGGTAAAGCCCCAGTCGGCCGTCCATCGCCAATGTCACCATGGGGTAAGAAGACTGCTGGTAAGAAGACTCGTAACCACAAGGCTCGTTCTAACAAGCTTATTGTGCGTGACCGTCGGAAGAAGTAATCTTTCTTATTCAATGCATATACGACATTAGTTGTAAAACACACGAACGCGTTAGCTAATAGCTAACAAGAGAGGAGGCCACACGATGGGTCGTAGTCTTAAAAAAGGACCTTTCGCCGATGAACATCTGCTGAAGAAAATCGCTGCACAAGCTGATTCTGAAAAGAAGACAGTGATCAAAACTTGGTCACGTCGTTCAACGATTTTCCCTAGCTTCATCGGATACACTATCGCTGTTTATGACGGACGGAAGCATGTCCCAGTGTTCATCTCTGATGACATGGTTGGTCACAAGCTTGGCGAATTTGTTCCAACGCGGACTTTCCGCGGACACGCTGGTGCCGACAAGGTTACTAGTAAATAATTAGGAGGACTGAACAATGGCTGAACAAGTTACATCTGCAAAAGCAACTGCAAAGACTGTTCGTGTCGCTGCTCGTAAGGTTCGCCTAGTTGTTGACCTTATTCGCGGCAAGAGCGTTAACGAAGCATTTGCCATTTTAAAATTCACGCCTCGCGGTGCTGCCGAAGACGTAGAAAAAGTATTGAAGTCTGCTGTTGCCAATGCTGAAAACAACTTCGACTTAGATCGAGCCGACTTAGTTGTATCTGAAGCATTTGCTAATGAAGGACCAACCCTTAAGCGGTTCCGTCCTCGGGCTAAAGGTTCCGCATCACCAATTAACAAGCGGACTAGTCATATCACAGTAGTCGTATCTGAAAAGTAGGAGGGAACAAGCGTGGGTCAAAAAGTAAATCCAAACGGATTTCGTGTCGGAGTTATCCGCGATTGGGAAGCCAAGTGGTATGCTGACAAAGATTACGCAACTTGGTTAATCGAAGACGTTAAAATCCGTAAGTTTATCGATCAAAGACTTGTCGACGCATCTGTTTCAACCGTTGAAATCGAACGGGCTGCTGGTCGAGTGGTATTATCCATTCACACTGCTAAGCCTGGGATGGTTATCGGTAAAGGTGGGTCAGAAGTTGAAAAGCTCCGTAAGGAACTTAACAGCTTAACTGGCAAGCAAGTACACATCAACATCATTGAAATCAAGAAGCCTGACTTGGATGCTCATTTAGTTGGGGATTCAATCGCCAAGCAATTAGAGCAACGTGTTGCTTTCCGTCGCGCTATGCGTGGTGCTATCCAACGTACTATGCGTTCTGGTGCACACGGAATCAAAGCAATGGTTTCAGGCCGTTTAAACGGTGCTGACATTGCTCGTAAAGAACGTTACTCAGAAGGAACTGTTCCGTTGCATACATTGCGTGCGGACATTGACTATTCTTGGGACGAAGCACGGACTACTTACGGTATGCTAGGCGTTAAAACTTGGATCTACCGTGGTGAAGTTCTTCCTGCCAAGAAGTCAGCAAATACTCAACGAGGAGGGAAATAATCATGCTGGTACCTAAACGTGTAAAGCACCGTCGGGAATTCCGCGGTCACATGCGTGGTGAAGCCAAGGGCGGCAAGACAGTTGCATTTGGCGACTACGGTTTGCAAGCTATCACTTCATCATGGGTTTCTAACCGCCAGATTGAAGCGGCTCGTGTTGCCATGAACCGTTACATGAAGCGTGGTGGTAAAGTTTGGATCAAGATTTTCCCTCATAAGTCCTACACTTCTAAAGGTGTTGGTGTTCGTATGGGTAACGGGAAAGGGGCACCTGAAGGTTGGGTATCTCCTGTAAAGCGTGGCAAGGTTATGTTTGAAGTAGGTGGCGTTTCTTCTGAAGTTGCGCACGAAGCTTTACGTTTAGCTAGCCACAAACTGCCCGTTAAGACGAAAATCGTCTCACGAGAAGAAGCAGAAGCAGAAGTAGGTGGCGAATAATTATGAAAATGACTGATATTAGTAAATTAACCACTGCTGAAATGATTGATAAAGAAAAGGGCTACAAGGACGAATTGTTCAACTTACGTTTCCAATTGGCTACTGGTCAGTTAGAAAACACCGCTCGTTTAAAGCAGGTTCGTAAGAACATCGCCCGGTTGAAGACGGCTCTCCGTCAACAAGAATTAAGCCAAAGCAAATAATTAGAATACGAAAGGAGAACTTAACCTATGACTGAACGTAACGCACGTAAGGTTTACCAAGGCCACGTGGTTTCTGACAAGAACGACAAGACGATTATCGTCGCAATCGATACTTACAAGACCCACCCAGTTTATGGTAAGCGGGTTAAATACACCAAGAAGTTCGTTGCGCAAGATGACAACAACGAAGCCAAGACTGGCGATATCGTACGGATTATGGAAACTCGGCCTTTGTCAAAGACCAAGCACTTCCGCCTATTGAATGTCGTTGAAAAGGCTGTCATCCTGTAACACCATTTCTACGTATTCTAATTAGCTGCGGAAGGAGGATAAAACCGTGATTCAACAAGAAAGTCGTTTAAAGGTCGCTGATAACTCTGGTGCCCGTGAAATCTTGACAATCAAGATCTTGGGTGGTTCCACTCGTAAGTCAGCCAACATTGGTGACATTATTGTTGCTACTGTTAAACAAGCAACACCAGGTGGCGTTGTAAAAAAGGGTGACGTTGTTAAAGCTGTTATCGTTCGGACTGTATCCGGTATGCACCGTACTGATGGCTCATACATTAAGTTTGACGACAACGCAGCTGTTATTATCTCAGATGACAAGAGCCCTCGTGGTACTCGTATCTTTGGACCAGTTGCGCGTGAACTTCGTGAAGGTAACTTCATGCGGATCGTTTCGTTAGCACCTGAAGTTCTGTAATCAAAGTAATCAAGCTGGATGCATAAGTTGAACGGGAGGTGCACAGCAGAATGTTCTTAAAAACTGGAGATCAAGTTCGCGTAATCGCCGGTAAGGACAAGGGTAAGGAAGGTGCCGTAAAGGCAACCTTAGCCAAGTCAGACCGCGTCGTCGTGGAAGGCATCAACATGGTGAAGAAACACCAGAAGCCAAACAACGAATACCCACAAGGTGGAATCGTTGATGTTGAAGCGCCAATCCACGTATCTAACGTAATGTTAATTGACCCATCAACAAAGAAGCCAACGCGTGTTGGTTTTAAAGTTGAAGATGGTAAAAAAGTTCGCGTTGCCAAGAAGACTGGCAATACAATCGCTTAATTTTAGGGAAAGGAGGAATATCTTAGAATGACTAACCGTTTGAAAGAACGATACGAAAAGGAAATCAAGCCTTCCTTAATCGAAAAATTCAACTACAGTTCAAGCATGCAAGCCCCACACATCGACAAGATTGTGCTGAACATGGGGGTTGGTGATGCAACCACTAACTCAAAGAACTTGGACGAAGCCGTTAATGAAATGACCCTTATTGCTGGTCAAAAACCAGTTATTACAAAGGCCAAGAAGTCAATTGCCGGTTTCCGTCTTCGTGAAGGAATGTCCATTGGTGCTAAGGTAACTTTGCGCGGTGAACGGATGTATGACTTTTTAGACAAGTTGATCAATGTGTCATTGCCACGTGTTCGTGACTTCCATGGTGTTTCTAACCGTTCATTTGATGGACGCGGTAACTACACCTTGGGTGTTCGTGAACAACTGATCTTCCCTGAAATCAATTACGACAACGTTAACCGGGTTCGTGGTATGGATATTGTTATCGTAACCACTGCTAACACTGATGAGGAATCCCACGAGTTGCTTGCCCAACTTGGGATGCCATTTACTAAGTAATAGGAGGTTCCACAAACATGGCAAAGAAATCAATGGTTGTAAAAAGCCAACGCCCAGCTAAGTTTTCAACGCAAGCTTACACACGTTGTGAACGTTGTGGACGTCCGCACTCAGTTTATCGTAAGTTCCATCTATGCCGTCTCTGCATGCGTGAATTAGCCCACAAGGGTCAAATTCCTGGCATGAAGAAAGCTAGCTGGTAGACTTCGGTCTTTACTGAGTAAATTCGATTTGGATTCCTTTCAAGTCGTTTTATTGATTTTATCGATACTAAAAGGAGGCAAATATCGATGTCTATGACTGACCCGATTGCAGACTTTTTAACTCGGATTCGTAACGCCAACATGGTTCGTCACGATTCAGTTGAAGTTCCTGCATCAAAGATTAAACACGACATTGCGGAAATCTTGAAAAACGAAGGTTTCATTCGCGATGTTGAATACATTGACGACGACAAGCAAGGCATTATCCGTGTATTTCTTAAGTACGGTAAGGATGGCGAACGTGTCATCTCTGGCTTAAAGCGGATTTCCAAGCCTGGTTTACGTTCATACGTAAAGGCCGATTCAGTTCCTAAGGTTTTGAACGGTTTAGGGATTGCAATCATCTCTACGTCTGAAGGTGTGATCACCGATAAAGAAGCACGTCAAAAAGACGTGGGCGGCGAAGTGCTCGCTTACGTTTGGTAATCATTTAGAATCGATCGGAGGTGTAAAACGTGAGTCGTATTGGTTATAAAGTTGTAACTTTACCCGCTGGGGTAGAAGTTAAGCAAAACGGTAACGATGTGACTGTTAAAGGACCTAAAGGTGAATTAACCCGGACGTTCTCTGACATGATCACAATGAAAGTAGACGGTACTGAAGTTTCGTTTGATCGTCCTGACGACAACAACAAAACAAAGGCCGTTCACGGAACTACTCGTGCCAACTTCGCCAACATGGTTGAAGGTGTTACAGATGGTTTCAAAAAGACATTGAAGTTAGTCGGTGTTGGGTACCGTGCACAATTGCAAGGCACTAAGCTGATCATGAGTGTTGGTTACTCAAACCCTGTTGAATTTGATGGCCGTAAAGGTGTTACGGTTGAAGTTCCTGACAACACTACTGTTGTTTTATCAGGTATTTCTAAGCAACAAGTCGGTGACTTTGCTGCTGAAATCCGTGGTATCCGTCCACCAGAGCCTTATAAGGGTAAAGGTATTCGTTACGAAGGCGAATATGTTCGTCGTAAGGAAGGTAAAACTGGTAAGTAGACTTTTGTCTACTTCTTTGTTTGCCGCTATCGTGTCGCAGTGCACGTATTCACTGCGAATAAAATATGAGGTGAATTGTTGTGATTTCTAAACCAGATAAGAATAAAACACGTCAACGCCGCCATGCGCGCGTTCGTGGCAAGATTTCTGGTACTGCGCAGCGCCCACGCTTGAACGTTTATCGTTCTAATTCAAACATCTACGCGCAAGTAATTGATGACGTAGCGGGTGTGACGCTGGCAAGTGCCTCAACACTAGATAAAGATGTTAAAGGAACTAGCAAGACAGAAAAAGCTGCTTCTGTTGGTGAACTAGTTGCTAAACGCGCTAACGAAAAGAAGATTACTGATGTTGTCTTCGATCGTGGCGGTTACTTATATCATGGTCGGGTAGAAGCTTTGGCTGAAGCCGCTCGTGAAAACGGACTTAAATTCTAGAGAAGGAGGAATAACCAAATGGCTTTTATCGACCCAAGTAAGTTAGATTTAGAAGATAACGTCGTTTCCATCAACCGGATTACGAAAGTTGTTAAGGGTGGTCGTCGTCTTCGTTTTGCTGCCTTAGTTGTTGTTGGTGACCACAATGGTCACGTTGGCTTTGGTACTGGTAAGGCTCAAGAAGTTCCAGAAGCTATTCGTAAGGCTGTCGAAGCAGCGCACAAGAACTTAATTAAAGTTCCTGTTGTTGGTTCAACATTGCCTCACGAAGTGCTGGGTATTTACTCAGGATCAAAGGTTATGCTTAAGCCAGCCGTTGAAGGTTCTGGTGTTGCTGCTGGTGGTGCCGTTCGTGCCGTCATGGAACTTGCCGGTGTTGCCGACGTTACAAGTAAGTCTCTTGGTGAAAGCACACCGATTAACGTTGTGCGTGCCACCTTTGAAGGACTTAAGGAATTAAAGCGTGCCGAAGACGTTGCTGCCTTGCGTGGTGTGTCTGTAGAACACTTAGCTGAATAGGAGGACGAAACTCATGGCTAATCAAGTAAAAGTTACTTTAGTGAAAAGTGCCGTTCACCAGAAGCCCAAGGTTCGTAATGTTGCGTATGGTTTAGGATTAGGTCGTGTTAACAGCACGGTCGTACGTCCTAACAACGAAGCAACACGCGGTGCCATCGCTAAGATCGCGCACTTAGTCACAGTTGAAGAAGTTAAGTAATCACATTTCTAGCGTAAGGAGGTGCCAACCTAATGAAGTTGAACGAATTACAACCAAGCGAAGGTTCTCGTAAAGCACGTATGCGCCGCGGTCGCGGTACATCAGCCGGGAACGGTAAAACTTCCGGTCGTGGTCAAAAGGGTCAAAAGGCTCGTAGTAAGACACGTGTCGGTTTTGAAGGGGGTCAAATGCCTCTGTACCGTCGTATTCCAAAACGCGGTTTCACTAACATTAACCGTAAAGAATACGCCATCGTTAACTTGGCTTCCTTAAACAGTTTTGATGAAGGTGCTGATGTTACACCAACTACCTTAGTTGAAGCAGGTTTAGTGAAGAACGAAAAGAGTGGCGTTAAGGTTCTTGGTAACGGTGAAGTTACTAAGAAGTTAACAGTTCACGCTAACAAATTCTCAAACGCAGCTGTAGCTGCAATTGAAGCAGCCGGCGGTAAGACTGAGGTGATCTAGTTGATCTCGACGATTTCGAATGCTTTTAAGAGTCGTGAAATCCGAAATAAGATCTTCTTTACCTTGTTTGTCTTAATTGTCTATCGGTTAGGCTGTTATATTACCGTTCCCGGAGTTAATGCGCATGCTTTACAAGCAGTGGCAAGCTCCGGGCTTGTTAATGTAATGAACATCTTTTCCGGTGGTGGTTTGACAAACTATTCCTTGTTTGCAATGGGGGTTTCCCCATTTGTTACTGCTCAAATTGTTGTTCAATTACTCCAAATGGATATTGTGCCGCGATTTGTTGAATGGAGTAAACAAGGTGATGTAGGTCGGCGTAAGTTGAATCAGGCGACACGCTATCTAACGATTGTGTTAGCCTTTGTTCAATCAATCGGTATCACAGCTGGTTTTAACGTCTTAGCTTCCATGCATTTGATCAAAACGCCAAATGCACAAACTTTTATCATGATTGGAATTTTGCTCACGGCTGGAACAATGTTTGCTACTTGGCTGGGTGATATGATTACTCAGCGTGGACTAGGAAATGGTGTTTCAATGATCATCTTTGCCGGAATCATTGCGCGCACCCCAGTTGGTGTTCGTCAATTATGGCAAGAAAATGTCACTGATGCCTCCAAAGGCCAAATGTGGCAGGGCATTCTGTTTATCGTTGCTGTTCTCGTTCTAGTTATCGTAATTATCGTTGCTGTAACGTGGGTGCAACAAGCTGAACGGCGGATTCCAATTCAATATACGCGTCGCGCAACTACTTCTGGATCTGGTAGTTACCTGCCTTTGAAAGTTAACGTTGCCGGTGTTATTCCGGTTATCTTCGCCAGTTCTTTGATTTCGACGCCTCAGTCAATTCTGTTGGCGTTCCAGAAAAGTCATGGTGCGGATAACTGGTACCAAGTGATGTCTCGTATCTTCAATATGCAAACGACTGAAGGTGCCATTCTGTACACTGTATTAATTGTCTTGTTTACGTTCTTCTACGCTTTTGTTCAGGTTAATCCTGAGAAATTGTCAGAGAACTTACAAAAGCAGGGCAGTTATATTCCAAGTGTTTGGCCTGGTAAAGACACACAAAGCTATGTTTCTCATTTGCTCATGCGTTTAAGTACTGTCGGTTCACTGTTCCTTGGATTAGTTGCCTTAGTACCGCTGTTGGCCAGTGATATTTGGGGCCTAGACGAATCCATTGGTCTTGGTGGTACGTCATTACTAATCGTTGTTGGGGTTGCCATTGACATTATTCGTCAATTGGACGGCTTAATGATGAAGCGACAATACGTTGGTTTCATCCAAGATGATGCGCTTGAAGCACATGAAACAGAAAAACAGGAGGATTAATCATGGCATTCAATTTGATTCTGATGGGCTTGCCTGGTGCTGGTAAAGGTACGCAAGCACAAAAGATCGACGAAAAATATCAAGTACCGCATATTTCGACGGGGGATATTTTCCGCGAGGCAATGGCTAACAAGACTGAAATGGGACTTGCTGCTAAAGCTTACATTGATAAGGGTGAATTGGTTCCCGATGAGGTCACGAACGGTATTGTTCGTGACCGTCTCAGCCAACAGGACGTTTTAACGAACGGCTTCATGTTGGATGGTTATCCACGGAACTTAGATCAAGCGGCCGCTTTAGATAAAATGTTGGCTGACTCTGATCGTCACTTGGACGCCGTGATTAATATCGACGTTGAACCATCGGTATTGGTTGACCGCTTATCTGCACGGTACATTTGCCGTGTGTGTGGTGCAACCTACAACCGTATTAGTAACCCCACCAAGGTTGAAGGAACATGTGACGTTTGTGGATCGCATGATTTTTATCAACGTGACGACGACAAGCCTGAAACGGTTAAGAATCGTTTGGCGGTGAACATCAAGATGAACACGCCGTTGGTTGATTACTATAAGAATCAAAATGTTCTGCACACCATTAACGGCGACCGGGACATTGACCTCGTCTTCAAGGACGTTGCTGACGTGCTTCAGTCAGTTAATGACTAGAGTGTAGTGTTTGCAGTCCCTTTAAGAATGTGATAAACTCTCTTGGTATGGTTTGCGCAATGTTTTTGTAAAGAGGGTGGAAACGGTGGTTTTCGCCGTTTTTCTGTCGTTCGACGCCACCGTATTTATAAAATACTTTTTTAAAAGGGAGGTAAACCTGCTTGGCTAGTGACGTAATTGAAATCGAAGGTACTGTTAAAGAAACGTTGCCTAATGCAATGTTTAAAGTAGAACTTGAAAACGGTCACGAAATCTTGGCTCATGTGTCGGGTAAGATTCGGATGCATTACATTCGTATTTTACCTGGTGATAAGGTAACTGTTGAAATGTCACCTTATGACTTAACAAAGGGTCGGATTACGTACCGTTTCAAGTAATACCTAAGGCCTCATAATTCTGGAGGAAATATCATGAAAGTAAGACCATCAGTTAAACCAATGTGCGAACACTGCCGTGTTATCAAACGTAACGGCCGTGTTATGGTGATTTGCTCAGCAAACCCAAAGCACAAGCAACGTCAAGGTAAATAATTCATATAAAAGGAGGTAATTGTTATGGCTCGTATTGCAGGTGTTGACTTACCACGTGACAAACGGATCGTGATCGGTTTAACTTACATTTTCGGAATCGGTAATACTTCAGCTCAAAAGATTTTGGCTGAAGCTGGTGTTAGCGAAGACGTTCGTGTTCGGGACTTGGCCCCAGAAGACGAAGATAAGATTCGTGCAATTGTTGATAACTACAAGGTTGAAGGAGATCTTCGCCGTGAAGTTAGCTTAAACATCAAGAACTTACAAGAAATTGGTTCATACCGAGGCATGCGTCACCGTCGTGGTTTACCAGTGCGTGGACAACACACTAAGAACAACGCACGGACTCGTAAAGGCCCAGCTAAATCAATTGCTGGTAAGAAGAAGTAATTCAAGATAAAGGAGGTTAGCATTTCTTATGGCAGGTAGAAAAACATCGCGTAAGCGTCGTGTGAAAAAGAACATCGAGTCAGGTGTTGCACATATTCACTCAACGTTTAACAACACTTTAGTTATGATTACTGACGTTCAAGGGAACGCTGTTGCTTGGTCTTCAGCTGGTGCTCTTGGTTTCCGTGGTAGTCGTAAATCCACTCCTTTCGCTGCACAAATGGCCGCTGAAGCCGCAGCTAAAGGCTCTATGGAACATGGCATGAAGACGGTTGAAGTTGCCGTTAAAGGCCCAGGTTCCGGTCGTGAAGCAGCTATCCGTGCTTTGCAATCAACTGGTCTAGAAGTTACGGCAATTCGTGACGTCACACCAGTGCCGCATAACGGATCTCGTCCTCCAAAGCGTCGTCGTGTTTAATTGATGACATCACTTATTTGGAGTGATGAACATTCATTAATTAACAAGACGAGTTTTGAAAGGGGTAAACAAAAGAATGATCGAATTTGAAAAGCCAAATATTCACAAAATCGATGAAAGTAACAACTATGGGAAGTTCATCGTTGAACCACTTGAACGTGGTTACGGAACAACATTAGGAAATTCGTTACGTCGGATTTTGCTTTCATCTTTGCCTGGTGCTGCTGTCACCAGTATTCAAATCGATGGTGTACTTCACGAGTTCTCAACTGTTGAGGGCGTCGTTGAAGATGTTACACAAATCATCTTGAATATGAAAAAGGTTTCTTTGAAGATGGCGACCGATGAAGAAAAGGGAATGGACATTGATGTTAAGGGTCCTGCGACTGTCACTGCTGGTGATATTCAAACGGATGCTGATGTTGAAGTTATGAACCCTGATCTTTACATCTGCACGGTAGCAGACGGTGCCACTTTCCACATGCACTTAACTGCAAACAAGGGCCGTGGATACGTTTCAGCTGATGAAAACAAAGCTCGTCAGGATGATATGCCAATTGGTGTATTACCAATCGATTCCATTTATACCCCAATCGAACGTGTCAACTACCAGGTTGAAAACACTCGTGTTGGTCAACGTGATGACTATGACAAGCTGACATTAGACGTTTGGACTGATGGTTCAATTACACCTAGTGAAGCAATTAGTCTCGCTGCGAAGATTCTAACTGAACACCTTGCAATGTTTGTTGATTTGACAGATACGGCTAAGAATGCCGAAATCATGGTCGAAAAGGAAGAAACACACAAGGAAAAGATGCTCGAAATGACCATCGAAGAGTTAGACTTGTCTGTTCGTTCATACAACTGTTTGAAGCGTGCTGGTATCAACACGGTTCAAGAGTTGACGGATCGTACTGAAGCCGACATGATGAAGGTTCGTAACCTTGGTCGTAAGTCACTTGAAGAAGTTAAGGCAAAATTGGCTGGCTTAGGTCTTTCTTTGAAACAAGAAGACTAGTCGGACTTATCAACAAAAGGAGGGTTCAAGCATGGGCTACCGTAAATTACAACGTACTAGTTCACAACGTAAAGCTTTGTTACGCGATTTAACAACCAGTTTGATTGTTAATGGTCGGATCGAAACAACCGAAGCACGCGCCAAGGAAGTTCGTAAGACTACAGATCAAATGATTACTTGGGGTAAGCAAGGCGACTTGCATGCTCGTCGTGAAGCAGCTGCTTTCGTTCGTGACGTTGTTGCAGATGTCAAAGAAGACGGTGACAACGTTAAAGCGCAAACTGCATTGCAAAAGTTATTTGATGACTTAGCACCTAAGTTTGCTGAACGTAATGGTGGTTACACACGGATGTACAAGACTATGCCTCGTCGTGGCGATGCTGCGCAAATGGTTATCTTGGAATTCGTTGACTAATCATTACCTGTTCAATGGTAGTCTGAATAGCTACCCTAAATGTATCGACGGATATATTTAGTATTTGAATATTCAAATTAATCACTAGTGTCAATGGTATAAAGCGTTATGATGATGGCGATCGCGTTCGCCCAGTCTAGCTTGAATGAGTATTTTACTCGTGCCGTGATGCTAAGTGATTTTTTTGTACATAGAATTAATTAATCACGCGAGTTTACCAATGGTTTCAGCGTTGCTTGCGTATTGGTCTACTTTTCGCTAAAATAGTGCGGTATTATTCGTTTTATAATGAGGTGGATACTGAGTGCAAACGAAACATGCAAAGTTAATTACAGGTCTTGTAGTTGTCCTACTAGCAGTGCTTGCACTCGGGGCAACCGCTATTACAACTATTAACGCTCAACGACGTCACGAAGAACATGAATCACGTTTGCGTCGGCTAAGTGAGCGAGCGGCCAAAGTTTTGCCTAAAGAGGCATTTAAACCTGGTGCGTACACGTTGAGTGAAAGTCATTATGTTGATGGGTATTGTGTGTTCGCTGTTGTCAACGTTGATGAACACGGGCAACTTGTTAATGTCGCTTTTAATCAACTTGATCAGTTTGGATTGAATAATCCGGCGACGGCGACCGATATTGCCCGCTGGAATACAGCACTGCTTAAAGAGCCTAATGTCGCTAAATTGTCTTTAAAACACGGTAATAAACAGTGTTTTCAGTTATATCAAAATTATATGGGGCGTCTAATTCATGCCGCACATACCGGCGAACAACACCAGTTTAAAATTAACAACCATGCCAATATGGCAGGAAGTGGGGGAACATCGTGACAAAGATCATTTCAGTAAACGATTTATCTTATCAATATCCCGATGCAGACCGGCCAACATTAAATCATATTTCTTTTGAGGTGAATGCCGGAGAATGGGTGGCTATCGTTGGCCATAACGGCAGTGGTAAGAGTACGTTGGTTCGCGCTTTAGATGGCCTTATTGATTTTAAATCGGGAACAGTTACTGTAGCCGGAACAAAATTGTCACCAGAGTCGGTTTGGCTGGTTCGTGAACACATTGGTATGGTGTTTCAGAACCCAGACAACCAGTTTGTCGGAGCGACGGTGGCCGATGATGTGGCCTTTGGCTTGGAAAATGCGGGGATACCGCGTCCCGAAATGCAGCAACGTGTTCAGGATGCTTTAGAAGCCGTCGATATGTGGCAATTTGCAGAACGAGAGCCCAGCCGTTTGTCAGGTGGGCAAAAGCAGCGGGTTGCCCTAGCCGGAATCATTGCGATGAACCCCAGTATTATTGTACTGGATGAGGCAACCAGCATGCTGGATCCTCACGGACGACAGACAGTGTTGTCTGTATTACAACATTTACGTCGTTCTAACCAGGCACCGACCATTTTATCAATCACTCATGATTTAAGTGAGGCCGCACAAGCACAACGATTGCTAGTCATGGATAACGGCCAGTTAATCAGTGAGGGGACACCTCGCACTATTTTTAGTGACGAACAGTTGCTTGAGTCCACGGGGCTAGACTTACCGTTTAGCACAAAATTGAGTCAACAATTGGCTAAACAAGGACTAATCGCCCCGAAACAGTACTTAACAGACGACGAGTTGGAGGATTGGTTATGGCAATCACATTTGACCATGTAAACTATATGTACCAGCCCAACTCGCCGTTTGAGGCAGTCGGGCTAAGCGATGTTAGTTTCACTGTTCCTAGTGAATCGTTTACTGCGATTATTGGTCATACAGGGAGTGGCAAAAGTACACTCGTTCAGCACTTGAATGGTTTGCTTAAGCCCACAAGTGGCACAGTTACAGTGGATGATTTTCAGTTAACTGCTAAAACAACAAATAAACACCTAAAGTCACTTCATCAACATGTTGGGATGGTATTTCAATTCCCTGAGAATCAGTTGTTTGACCAAACGGTGGAGCGTGACATCGCGTTTGGTCCCCTTAACTTTGGCTTCACTAATGAAGAGGCAATGAGTTTGGCACATCAGGCGGCTCATGACGTTGGGTTACCAGATGAGTTGCTAAACCGTTCACCATTTGAGTTGTCTGGTGGACAGATGCGGCGCGTTGCCATTGCTGGCGTTTTAGCCAGTCAACCGCGCGTGCTTGTTTTAGATGAGCCAACGGCCGGGTTAGACCCACGCGGACGAGCTGAAATGATGGCCATGTTTGCTAAGTTGAAAGCTGACCAACAACTGACGGTTATCTTAGTGACGCACCAAATGGATGATGTTGCTGACTATGCGGATCAGGCGCTAGTGATGGCACATAGTAATTTGATTAAGGCAGGCACACCTGCTGAAATTTTTGCCGATCCTGAATGGGTAAAAGCACAGCAATTGGCGTTACCAACAGCTGCTAATTTTGCGCAACACTTAGTGACTCGTGGTTTTGAATTTGACTCGTTGCCGTTAACGGCTGAACAACTGGCAATGCAGCTGCGTGGTCAGTTACCGAAGGAGGGACGTTAATGCTTGAGCAACTTACGCTCGGACGTTATATTCCCGGCCATTCATGGTTACATCGGTTAGATCCACGAGCTAAGTTGGTGTTGGCTTGTTATTTTATTGTGATCGCCTTTTTAACCACAAATTGGTTAACTTATGTGCTGATGTTTGCCTTTATTGGCGGCGTTATCTTTTTAACAGGACTGAGTTTCAGCTATTTTGTGCGTGGTATTGGTCCACTGATTTGGTTGATTGTGTTTACGGCAATTTTGCAATTATTGTTTACGCCAGGCGGGCACATTTACTGGCATTGGGGTATTTTAATGATTACCTCAACGGGGATTCAAACTTCCACAGCAGTTTTCTTACGTTTTCTGTTAATTATAACGATGGCAACGGTACTCACCTTGACGACGGCGCCATTGGCGATTGCAGACGGCGTAGAAGCGCTCTTACGACCATTGCGGGTTATTCACTTCCCAGTGGCGCAAACGGCTCTCATGCTCTCTGTGGCGCTTCGGTTTGTACCGACGTTGTTGGATGAAGCTCAGACAATTATGAATGCGCAGCGTGCACGTGGAGTGGAGTTTAATAATGGTGGTTTAATCAAGCGTTTGAGGGCAATTGTCCCATTGTTGATTCCGCTTTTTGTCGGGGCTATTGGACGAGCCGACGATTTAGCGACAGCCATGGAGTCACGTGGTTATCAAGGAGCCACTAACCGCACGCGTTACCGCGTATTGAAGTGGCATAACGCCGACACGATAGCAGTTGTTGTCATTCTTGTGTTAAATATTGTTCTCGTCGTGTTGCGTCACATGTAAAAGCGTTTCTAGAAAACTAGGGAGGTCGGTAATGAGTCAACGTTACAAAGTTGTTATTGAATATGACGGTACTGATTTTGCCGGCTTTCAAGTTCAGCCTCATCAGCGGACCGTTGAATCTGTTTTAACGAAAGTGGTAAACCAGATTGCGAAAAATCCTCAACCAGCCATTCAGGTATTTGGATCGGGGAGAACAGATGCTGGGGTACATGCTCACGGGCAGGTGATCCACTTTGATTTGCCAAAGCCGATTCCGGCTCCTAATTTACGGTTAGCACTCAATAGTATGTTTCCGCTTGATATGGCAGTGGTGAGTGTGGAAGAAGTTGATGATACGTTTCATGCCCGTTTTTCAACGCATGGCAAACGTTATCGTTACATCGTTTCCAATACGCCGTTTGTCGATCCATTCAAACGGAACTATACTGGACACTATAAATATCCGTTAAACTTCGACAGGATGCAGACGGCGAGCCGTGATTTGATTGGTGAGCATGATTTCACCAGTTTCGTGGCCTCAGGCAGCCAAGCCAAGTCAAATATACGAATGATTTATGATGTTCAAGTTCACGAGCGTCCTGAAGATCATGAGTTTGTGTTTGATTTTTACGGTAGTGGTTTTCTCTATAATCAAGTTCGTATTATGGTAGCGTTGCTGTTACAAATTGGTAATGGGCGTCGTCCGGTTAATGACATTCCACGAGTGATGGCGGCTAAAGATCGCGAAGAAGCGCGTGAAACGGCACCGGCTAGCGGTTTGTATCTAGAATCTGTGCTGTATGACAAACACGTTTCAGATGAAAATAACAATTGACTTATGAGGGGCAGGACAGTACACTATTACTTGGTATTGTTTGCCCCACGATAAGCCCCGGAAAGTTTTATCGAGTGTCAAACAGACAAGAAATTGGAGGAAAATACCGTGCGTACAACATATTTAGCAAAACCAGGTGAAGTAGACCGTAAATGGTACGTGGTTGACGCCACAGACGTTCCTTTGGGACGCTTAAGTTCAGTCGTTGCTTCTATTCTTCGAGGCAAGAACAAACCAACATTTACCCCTAATGTGGATACGGGTGACTTTGTCATTGTTCTTAATGCTTCAAAAGTGGGCTTGACTGGTAAGAAAGCCACAAACAAGATTTACTATCACCACTCAAACCATCCAGGTGGTTTGAAGTCACGCACTGCAGGTAACTTTCGTGATGAAAACCCAATTCGGTTGATTGAAACTTCCGTTAAGGGCATGTTGCCAGCAGGTACGCTTGGTCACAAACAACTGCTTAAGCTTCACGTTTATGCAGGTGACCAACATGATCAAGCTGCACAACAGCCAGAAGTTTTGGATATTTCTAAATTAATCTAAGGGGGAAATCACATTGGCTACTGTTCAATACGCCGGCACAGGTCGTCGGAAAAACTCAGTTGCTCGGGTTCGCTTAGTTCCCGGCACTGGTAAAATTACCATGAATGGTAAGGATATTGAAGACTACATTCCATTCGCTAACTTGCGTGAAGTGGTTGTTCAACCATTTGCTGCAACAGAAACGACTGGTAATTACGATGTTATGGTTAACGTCAATGGTGGTGGCTTCTCCGGTCAAGCCGGTGCCACTCGTCACGGTATTGCCCGTGCTTTACTGACGGTTGACCCTGATTTCCGTTCAGCTCTGAAGAGCGCAGGTCTTTTGACTCGTGATGCTCGGATGAAGGAACGGAAGAAGCCCGGTCTTAAAAAGGCCCGTAAAGCTTCACAATTCTCAAAGCGTTAATCTTATCATTATCGACTTTGGATACAAAAAGAACCTGCCAATTGGCGGGTTCTTTTTTTTGCTGACTAGGATCAGTTAAAGTTTGAATCAGTTCTTATTTATATAATTTTTTGTCCAGTTATTCATTTCTTGAGTTGCAATTGAGTTTAAATCAATCTTTAGGTAATCCGTTAACGCGAACAGTGCTGGTAACGAAATACGATTTGGAAGTGGTGTATTGGGGTTTTCATACCGGGAAAGCATACTCGATGATAAAGAAACATGATAAATATTTTCAACTTTTCTTACTAGATCCATTTGACTCATTCCGCGTTGCAAACGTGCCTTTTTAATTGCTTCGGGTAGCATAGGAGACCTCATTTCTTTTCATGTGATATGAATAGTTTAACGTTAATGAGGCGTTTTTAGTACAAATGTCGCATTTGCACTTAATTAGGCTTGCAATTGTTAATAAAATTATGTATTCTCTCCTTAAAAGGAGAGAATAGATGATGAAAAAAATTAATCAGTCACTCTCTCAGCCAAACGACCAATTGCCGCCTTTGTTAGTACTGGGATATTTAAAAGCACATCACATAACTCAAGATGAAGTTGCAGAAATATTGGGCGTCAATCGGACAACGGTGAATAGAAAATTAAACAATAATGGCACATTTACGGTAAAAGAAGCACAAATTTTAAACCGAAAATTGAGGATTCCATTACAGTTGTTTTTTAGCGATTAAGTGTGTCTGGGGGAGGAAATATGGTTAACAAAAGGGATTGGCCATGGTTAATTTTGTCTGATGGTCCGTAACGAAGATAAATGAAAAATTGTTTGAATATATTTATTTAGTTTAAGTTTTTAGATAATGAGGGGAAAATAATGTCCGAAAATCAAAATGATACTGCCAATAAAAGCTTTTCTGTTAGTTTAGTTGCACCTTGGGTTAAGGGAAATATGTTTGTCGATAATGATTTTTTCCATGTTGATATACCTAACACGGTACTGTTTGGGATGGTGCCAGCAGGCAGACAACGTGATACATCACCACTTAATACCATTTCAAATGTTTATACATCCAATTCATATAAGCTGGGACGTATTTTTCTAGGCGGTTTGATTGCTTTGGGTGGTATTGCCAGTATTGGGTCTTCAGCAGTTACAGGAATTATCTTGATATTGCTCGGTTTCGCAATTTTGGGTAGTGGTATTCTTACGACGTTTGCATACGAACGCTCGGGTGTTGAGAAGCAAGTTTCATTGCCATTTTTTGAAGCAAATCATAGTAAAGAATTGGAACAACAACTAACAGAAGCGTTAAGTGCATTTCAGTCTTCACGCAATGTCACAGCTAATACCCAGCAAATCATTGAGGCGATGAATAAACAGCACGAAAAGTAATGGAAATTACAAACATAGTTTTAGGAGACGAATATGTCCAAAAATCAAGTTAGTGATCGTTTAAAAAAAGTTAGTCGAAAAACATGGACGATTGCTGGAATTATTGTTTTAATTGCTGGCGTTTTAGCAATTTATCTAACAACACGAAAAGTAAACGTGTTAACATCCAGCAATGCTAATGTTACATTCAACGGATATAATAAATCTGGTGTTGCAAATTATAATGATCAGTCCATTGAAGAAGCAATTATTAAGGCAGATGCCAAAAAAGTTAATCTTGGGGATTATTGGACTAATCGTATCGTCAGTGGTCAAATTACATGGAATGATATTTTAAACAGTAGAGAAAACGTTGATAATATCGACTCAGATGATCTAGATAAACTATCAAAGATTGGTACATGGCTCAGAGAAACAAATGTGAGTGTGACTCCAAGCGAAGGTTTATCTAATGGTGATCAAGTAAAGCTTTCTGTTTCGACAGGGCATGACAATTCAAATCCGGTTAAAAGTGCTTCAAAGAAATATCGAGTACACGGTTTGAAAAGTATTAAGAATGAATCAACAGAGTCAATTTTACAGTCTTTCAAAATATCTTTTGTTGGTTTTAATTCGAAGGGTCAAACCATTATTAGTAGCAATGGCAAATATGGGGATATTAGCAATTTGCATGTTGCCAAAAATGGTTCATTGAGCAACGGTGACAAAATTAAAGTTAAATTGCCCAATGCGGTATTTACGAAGGCTGGCGTTGCTTATCATGGATCTCATACTTTAACTGCCACTGTCAGTGGATTGAAGGATTTAACCAAAATTGATAACGTTGATGCAGTTAAAAGCGTAACGGATTCAATAGAATCTGATCGATACAAGAGTGATGATTCCATTCAATACACAAGTACTTTTATAAACATGTATGCGACACCACAGGACTCTAGTGACGATTCATTTGGTAGCTTGTACTCCAGCAACTCAAATCAATCTACGAGTTCATATGTCTCTGTAAATGATGACTCTGCCTCAAAAACTGAGGGTAATAAAGTGACGATTACCGCGCTATATAAAGTGGAAGATACGCTGTCAGGGACTAGTTATTCAGATGATAGCAAATATGTAGAGGCGACAATCAGTGGTCTCAAATTAAGTAATAATCATTTGAACATTGAAAAGGTTTCTACTAAGGACAATAGCTCAGTTTCAGAAATCAGTAATTCACTAACAACTGAGCAGCATAATTTGTCCGCCACGGGTGTCAAAATTAAGTAACTTTGTACGTAATTCTTTATCATATAATGCCATGGATAGTTTCTGTTAATCTTATGCTGTTAATATTCTTCGCACGTTAGAAAAGAACTCACCGTTTTGGCGAGTTCTTTTTTTGCAGCTGAATGAATGTGTTTTAAAATTCAAGGTTATGCTTGTCAGTCCGTAGCCTTCAACGCCGACACCATATCCACACGCTTCAGACGTCGGTGGGTGAACCAGATGACGATTGCTGTGAAAAGCGCCATTAGAATGGCAGCAATGATATAGCCTGACCAATGGATGACTAGTGGAAACATCACCTGGGCCGTCGTTGCCTGCTTTAAAATATACCAAGTTAGGGCATTTCCGATGCCGTAGCCTAAAATGACACCCACAATCGTGAGGACAATATTTTCACGGGCAACGTACATCGTGACCTCTCGATCATAAAAGCCTAAAACTTTTACTGTTGATAACTCACGAATTCGTTCTGAAACGTTAATGTTTGTTAGGTTATACATCACGACAAACGATAATAGCCCTGACATCACAATGAAAATGACGACCACGGGGTCCAGCGTGGCGGACATGTTATCAATTGTGGTTCTCTGATCCGCGACAAAACTTGTGCCACGAACGGCACCAGATTGTAACAATTGGTGCGCAAGGCGATTTCGTTGTTTGCTCGACTGTGCATTCAGTTTGACAAGAAGCGCGTTGCTGTTGCTGGTCTTGTGCCAGACATGTTGATAGGCAGCGGGGCTCAGATAAAGGTAGTCGCCGATGTAATTCTTTGTAATGGCTGCCACCTTTATTGACCGATTGGTAGCTGACGTAAGGTTTACGTTGATACTGTCGCCTACTTGAGCTCCTAGTAGAGTCGCCGTTTTCTGTGATAATACGGCACCACGTTGCGGCAGCACGATGTTACTGCCGCCTGGTGTCGTGAGGCGGACATAATTTGCAAAGTCCGTTGTTTGAGGGATGAAGACATTGACCGAGGAGACACTCTCATTTCCATGGCGAACTTTAGCGGTAGTAGCGGCGATGGGGGTGCTCTTTTGGTAGGATTCACTTTGTTGTAGCAAATGCTGTGTCTTACTAATGTCAGCATCTGCGCCATGAAGTGATATAACAGCCTGATAACGCACGATATCACGATATTGGCGGTTGCCCGCGGCTGTGATTGAATCGCGAATGCCAAAGCCACATAGAATCAGTGCGCAACCGCCCGCAATACCGACGATTGACATTACCATGCGACTTTTATAGCGGAATAAATTGCGATAGGACACTTTTTGATTAAAGTTTAGCCGTTGCCACAGTGGTGTAATGCGCTCAAGCAAAATCCGTTTGGCAGACTTAGGCGGCTTGGGCAACATCAAAGCGGCAGGTCCCTCTTGCAGTTCACGCCAAACAACAAAGCCGGCTGCACCAACCGTGGCGATCAGGGAGAAACACAGAGCTAAAATAATCGAAGACCATTCCAAACGGACCGTGGCGGACATGGGGATGGTTGAACTGTATAACGCCAGCACGAAGCGTGGAATTGTTTCATTACCCAGTAGGGAACCGATGACACCGCCAATTGTGCCGGCCATTAATGCATAAGCGAGATAATTCCGTGCAATGGCCCACTTGCCGTACCCAAGTGCTTTAAAAGTGCCAATCTGGGCACGCGCTTCCTCAACCATTCGTGTGATGGTTGTAAAGGTAATGAGAGCTGCGATTAAAAAGAAGAAAACAGGAAAGACATTAGCGATGGCCGCAATCCGCTCACTGGATTCGCCATACGATGAGAACCCCGGCAAATCTGAGCGGTTCTGCCAGGTATAGTGCGTTTTCGTTTGCTGCTTGACTTTATTTCGAGCGTTTGTCAGTTTACTCTGAGCCGCATTAATAGATGCTAGTTGATTGGTTAACTCAGGGGTTGAGGTCATCGTGCCACCACTTGTTTGTGTCACTTCTTGTTGAGCGGCTTGTAAACGGACTTTGGCCGCTGTGAGCTTATTTAATTGGTCATTAAGCTGTTTCGTTGCATTGATATAGAGTGCACGACTGTGTTGTTCGGCTCGTGGGTTTAAAACTGTTTTGAGTTGCTTCAACTTGCGGTTACGAGCAGTGACGTAATGGTTTGAATAAGTGTCAGTGCCTTGTAAGGATTTGAACCGGACGGATAGCAGACTAGCTGGCATTTTTAACTGGCTACTTGGCACAGCTGCAAAAAAACGGACCGTGCCATCACCGACATTGGTGACGCCGCGAAGACCATTATCAATGTATTGAGGTGAGTCGACGAACCCAACAATGGTAAATGTCCGGTGCTGGAGGACTTTGTTTTTACTGAAGGTAAAGTGTTGACCGAGGCGATAGTCATAATCCGTCTTGGCCTTGTTATCAAGCACAATTTGGTTGGCTCGTTGTGGTAGATGGCCGGTGCGTAACACAAGGCGATTAAGGTTTGTCTTGGTGGAATAGCCGTATAGCGCAACGGCAGCTGCGTTGGAACCACCGGTAGCGTATGTGAACTTGTTGGCCTCAGCAGTTGCGTCAGACACACTGTTGGCAGCGCGCACGTCATCGTTTGTAAAACCAGTATTAGATAGCAGTTGAACGTCGCTCAACTGGCTACGTTGAATTGTTGAGGTCATCGATTGATTTAATACGGGACCGGTAGCACGAACGCCAACAAAGATAAGACTACCTAGCAGGATGATTAAGATGATGGCGATAAAACGGCCACGCGAGGCCTTTATTTCACGAAATAGGTTTTTAGTCAGTGGTTTCATCGTCTCTCACCACTCAATCTCAGCAATTGGTTTCGGAGCAGGATTGTTAATTACTTCGCGCACGCGGGCATCGTTAATGTGGATGACACGGTCGGCCATGGCGGCGATTGCTGCATTATGGGTAATAATCAGGACCGTTTTATTGTCACGGCGAGAAGCGTCCTGTAGAAGCTGTAACACCTGTTTACCAGTTTGAAAATCCAGTGCACCTGTTGGTTCGTCACATAATAAGAGTTTAGGATTTTTGGCTAATGCGCGAGCAATGGCGACACGTTGTTGTTCACCACCGGAGAGCTGCGCAGGAAAATTGTCCAAACGTTTGCTCAAGCCAACCTTCTGGAGGGTAGCCTCAGCATCTAGCGCATCGGGCACAATAGAATTTGCCAATTCAACGTTTTCTTTAGTCGTCAGATTAGGTACAAGATTATAAAACTGAAACACAAAGCCGACTTGGTCGCGGCGATATTGCGTTAATTGCTGATCGGTGTAGCTAGCAATATCCACACCATCAATAAAGACTTCACCTGAGGTTGGGGAATCCATGCCACCAAGAATATTGAGAACTGTTGATTTGCCAGCACCACTTGGACCTAGAATCACAGTAAGTTGGCCTTGTTCGCAGGTGAAATTCAAATCGTGATTGGCATCAATGGTCGTTTCACCCATCTGATAGGTTTTAAATTCATGTCTTACATCAATATATGCCATGAGTGCCTCCTGTAATGGTTACCTTTATTATGCCGATGTCATAAAATAGAGACAAGAATAAGCTTTGCCATTGCTTGTTTAAATTGATACACTTTACTAATTGCAATTTACGAATGAATTTATTACAGTGACTCATGAAAGGGGGCGCCGACAATGGCACAGGTTCGCGATTTGTTCGTCAAAAAAGATACGAGCAATGATATTTTAAAACAATCTGGTTTGGAAAAAACGTTATCGGCTTTTAACCTCACGACTATGGGAGTTGGCGCCATTGTTGGGGCCGGAATTTTTATTACGCCCGGAGTTATCGCATCACTTCACGCTGGACCAGCAGGGATGCTGTCATTTGTGCTGGCGGCGTTTGTTTGTGCCTTAGCAGCGCTGTGCTATTCGGAATTTTCATCAACCATTCCTTTGGCCGGCAGTGCCTACACCTATGTTTATACAGTATTTGGTGAGTTGGTTGCGTGGGTGCTAGGCTGGTCATTGGTATCAGAATATATGTTTTCTGTTTCCTCAGTGGCCACGAGTTGGTCAGCGTACTTTCAAAATATTCTTGCCGGGTTTGGATGGCGGCTGCCAGTCTTCCTGCGAGCTGCGCCAGGAACGGCCAGTGTACCAGGTGGGCGTTTTGATTTAATTGCTTTTTTAATTGTAATGGTTATTTCCGTGTTGTTACTAGGTGGCGTGCACGAATCAGCGCGTGTCAACACGGCGATGGTCGTACTGAAAATTGCGGTTATCTTGCTTTTTATTGGTGTTGCAGTTTTCTATGTGAAGCCAGCAAACTATCATCCCTTCATGCCGTTCGGCGTTGGCGGGGTGTTTAAAGGAGCAGCGCTAGCCTTTTACGCTTACGTTGGCTTCGATGCTGTGTCGTCAGCCGCTGAAGAAGTTAAGCGTCCGCAACGCGACATGCCCATCGGCATTAGCATGTCATTGGTAATTGCGTCTATTTTGTACATTGCGTTGGCGACGGTATTGGTCGGCATCGTGAAGTATACCAAACTGAATGTGGCTGACCCCGTCGCTTTCGCTTTACAGTATCTTCACTTAACAAACTTGTCTGGCATTATTTCACTAGGTGCAATTGTGGGGATGACGACAGTATTGCTAGTCATGTCTTACGGTGGTACACGACTGATTTTTGCGATTTCTCGTGATGGTCTGTTACCACAACGATTGCACAAGCTGAGCCCGAAAACACATGTGCCAGTATCAAACACCATTCTATTTGGCTTGTTTGCTGCCGTATTTGCTGCTTTTATTCCCATCAGCTTAGTCTCAGAGTTGGTTAACATTGGGACGTTGTTCGCTTTTGCGCTGGTTTCGTTAGGGGTCGTATTTCTGCGGCGCAATCCTGATTTTGCCCATGTTAAGGCAGCTTTTCATGTGCCGTTATACCCATACTTGCCGATTTTGTCATTCATTCTTTGTATCGGCTTAATGCTGATGCTGCAGGTCTTTACGTGGATTGCGTTTGTGATCTGGCAGGCCGTAGGGTTAACGATTTATGCAACTTATGGATACCGTCACAGTTTAGCGCGGCAACGATTATATAAGTGATTTTATCTGAATCAGAATCGTGAATACAAAAAATGAGCCTATGTATTTTTACATAAGCTCATTTTTGTTACCAACGATTTAATTAGTAACCAGCTGATAGGTCGACTTGGTTGCGACTGACTAATCCGGTGCTGACAAACGTTTTGAGGTTGTCGTACAAAATTGGGAAGAGACGCGTATCAAGGTGATCAACAACACCGGATACGTGCGGCGTGAGCAGAATGTGGTCATTAGCCCACAGCGGCGAATCCTTTGGCAACGGTTCTGGGTCCACAACGTCCAGCGCAGCGTACTTAACACGGCCTTGTTTTATGGCATTCAGTAAAGCTTCGTTGACGACAGAAGAACCTCGGCCAACGTTGATAAACAAAAGCTTATGGTCTAGCTGATCAAAGAATTGTTGGTTAAAGAAGCCGGTTGTGGCTGGCGTTCCGGGCATCACATTGATAATGATGTCAGCTTTTGCCAAACCTTTTTGATAGTCATCGATTGCGTACGTTTCGTCAAAATTATCCGCTGGATGGCCAGTTCGGTTGACACCGGCGACATGAACATTCATCTGGTGTAGCAAACGTGCCGTTTCGACGGCAATGTGGCCAGTGCTGAAAATAATGGCCGAGGTTTCGTCAGCTACTAGCAGGTCGTCTGCGGATTGTTCCCAGAAATGTTGTGGCCGTCGTTGTTCAGCCGTCCAGAGACCACGGGTGAAGTAGAAGATATATCCCAAGATGGCCTGGGCAATTGCTGGACCATGAATCCCACTGGCGTTAGTCACTACGATGTGATGTTGCGCAATTTCTGACAGTGGCAAGTAGTCGACACCGGCAGAAAATGTTTGAATCCACTTCAAATGACTGTGAGGTGCTTTTAAAACGGGTAGACTGATTTCGGCATTCCACCCGTACATAATGGTGATATCGTCGGGAGCCACTTGTTTACGGGCGATGTCATCTGCAGTGACAATATTTACCCCCATGTTTCTAACTGTTGAGCGTTGTTCTTCTGATAATGGCATTATTGCTAATAATTGTTCCATCGATGCCGTCCTCCTCTTAATCTGCGACTTACACGAATTTATTATAACGTGACTGAACAAAGATAAGTTAGTTTAAACGCTCGTTAAGTCACTTAACAGTATCGTCATTTAAATGCTGAAAATTAGATGTGAAAATGAAAGTAAATCGTCCTTAAATTTGAAAACTCATTTATCAGTCGATATAATTTGTTGTAGAGAGCGGTTTCATTCAATGGTATTTTTACATAATGTCTTGTTTACAATTGAATTGGCCGCCACATGATAATGCTGACAGCGTTTTGGCTAGTCCACCAAGATGCGGGTTCAGTTTATTTTGTGAAGTTACTCGCAATTATTCTTCATAAAGGGGCGAAGTGCGATGTCAATATTAGGTCTTAGCATTCTTTCGCTAGCTCGCTTTCAATTCGCGATGACAACCGTCTTCCACTTTTTCTTCGTACCGTTTTCAATCGGTTTAGGATTCGTGGTTGCCATTATGGAAACGAACTATGTTATTCAAAAGAAGGACATTTATAAGAAAATGACCCAGTTTTGGGGAAAAATTTTCTTACTGTCTTTCGCAGTTGGGGTAGTGACCGGGATCATTCAAGAATTTCAGTTCGGAATGAACTGGTCACAGTACTCACGCTTCATGGGCGACATTTTTGGTGCACCACTGGCCATTGAAGCGCTGGCTGCATTCTTCCTGGAATCGACATTCATTGGACTGTGGATGTTTACCTGGGATCGGTTTAAACCAGTCTGGCACTGTCTGTTTATTTGGTTGACGTCCATTGGTTCAATGCTATCAGCAGTTTGGATCTTGGCGGCCAACTCATTCATGCAGGATCCTGTCGGATATGCATTGAAGACAGTCAACGGTAATACTAAAGCTGTTATGGTCAGTTTTGCCGACGTAGTTAAGAACCCACAATTGTGGCTGGAATTGCCTCACGTGCTGTTTGGCGCGTTTTTAACGGCTGCCTTTGTCATTGCTGGGTCATCAGCTTGGCGGATCTTAAAGGGCAAGGATATCGAATTCTGGCGCAAGAGTATCAAGATTAGCTTGATTGTTGGTTTGGTTGCTGCTATCGGCGTTACTGCCGTTGGGGATCAGCAAACGCAATACATCATTAAGAACCAACCAATGAAGTTTGCGGCTACTGAAGGTTTGTACAAAACGACGGGTGACCATGCTTCATGGGCGATTGTTGAAGGTATGGACAACAAGGATCACAAGGTTACTTGGAGCATTGAGATTCCTTATGTTTTGAGTATGCTGTCCTATCACAAGCCAAGTGGTGCCGTTACTGGTGCTAATCCGTTGAACAAGCAGTTGCACAAACAGTATGACAAGAAATTTGGCAAGAACATGAATTACTTTGTTCCGATGCATACTTTGTTCTACAGTTTCCGGATCATGGCCGTTTCTGCTGGTGTCTTTGCTCTGTTAGCCATCTTAGGATTGTATTGGAACCGCAAGAAGTCTGATCAGATTGTGCGCTATCGTTGGTTCTTGTACATTTTAGGATTGTCTCTATGGCTACCATTCATTGCTAACACAGCCGGCTGGTTTGTCACCGAGTTGGGTCGGTATCCATGGGTTGTTTATGGATTATTAACCATTGCTGATGCGGTATCGCCGCATGTTACGGTTGGCTCATTGCTCTTTAGTAATATTATTTACTTCTTACTGTTTGCGGGCATGGGCGCAGTCATGATTGTTCTGAGCCACCGTGTTCTTGTCGCTGGACCAGATGCTGATTTGCAAAGTGGTTATGGCGTCAATGACGAAGACAAACAGGATACGGATGAGAGTGTTGATCCGTACGCAAAGGGGGCCTTCAACCATGAGTAGCTTACAATTTGTTTGGTTCTTGCTCATTGGCCTGCTGTTCGCCATCTTCTTCTTCCTCGAAGGATTCGACTTCGGGGTTGGTATGTCGGTGAACACCTTGGCAAACAATGAGAGTGAACGTAATGCGTTAGTCCGTTCCATCGGACCACATTGGGACGGAAATGAAGTTTATCTGATTACTGCTGGTGGTGCGATGTTTGCATCCTTTGGCGCTTGGTACGCTTCCTTATTTTCCGGTTTCTACGTGATGTTTTTGCTGGTATTGGTCGCATTAATCATGCGTGGTGTTTCATTTGAATTTCGAAATGAAATGCGCACCGATTTCTGGCGTCGGTTCTGGGAGTGGTCACTGACGATTTCGTCACTTGCTGCACCATTCTTACTTGGTATGATTTTTACCGATATGGTAAAGGGGATGCCGATCGATACACAGGGTGATGTCATCGGTCACTTTACTGATTACGTTAACTGGTTCTCTATCGTGGGTGGCGTTGCTGTTGCCTTGCTCTGCTACCTTCACGGATTAAACTTTGTCCGTTTGAAGACGGAAGGAACGTTACGTGAGCGGGCGCGTGTATGGGGCAAGGTTTTATATCCTGTTCTATTTGCTGGCGAAGTTGTCTTTGCAATTTTGGTTTACGTCTACACAGATTTCTTCACGAAGAAGCCGATTTCAACGTTATTGATTTTAGCCGCCATTGTATTGTTGAGTGTTCTGGCTTACGTGGCTACGTTGAAGGATTGGGAAGTAACGTCCTTCATCAGCGGTGGTTTGACGTTGCCGGCTGTTGTCATGTTGCTGTTCGTGGGCTTGTTCCCACGCGTCATGGTAGCCAACAACGCAGCTAACAGCATTCTGATTAAAAACGCATCAAGTTCAGCCTACACATTGAACTTGATGACATGGATTGCATTATGCATTTTGCCATTTGTCTTGGCCTACCAGATTTGGAGCTACTGGGTCTTTTACAAACGAATTAAGGCAAATTAGTTATTGGCGTGAATAAAGTATTTATTGTTTAGTTTACGGTTGAGGCGACTGCTTATTTACCGGGAACCGTGGTGAAGTGTAGCGGGTGAGGGACAGAGTTTCGTGAAAGCAATAATAGGTGGCGAAGGCCACTTATTATTGCGGGACGACCTTCGAGACCTGGTTTGGGGGCTCGAAGTCGAGGTAGAAGACTCCGTGGTTTTCGGAGGCTGAGACCGGTCCCATGAAACGGCGTCCCTCACCAGCGAAACGGCAGTAACATCACTTTTTTCGTAATCTTATTCAAACTAAAATAATCGATGAAAATTGTAGAAACTGACCGAGATGTTGGGAAAAGTTAGGAGTGTAGGATTGAATGATTGATCGACGTATCTTTCGCTTGCCCGGCATCACGAAGATGTTAATCGTTCTGGCAGGTTTAGTGTTACTGCAAGCGTTTAGCATTCTCTTTCAAGGTGTGTTCTTATCGCGGACGCTGACGGATTTATGGAATCGGGAAGCTGAAACGCGCATTTTATGGCCCGTATTATTGTTTGCGGGCTTTTTTGCGTTAAGACAGATCTTAGTGATGCTGAAGAATCGGGTAATGCAGCCGTGGGCGGACCAAACGGTGTTTGATCTACGTCAACAGCTGCTACAGAAACTCGTGGCCATTGGTCCCAGCATTGTTGCCAAACAGGGAACTGGGAAAGTTGTTACCATGGCACTGGATGGTATGAACCAAGTCAACACTTACTTGATGTTGGTTGTTATTAAGATTTTTGACATGATGATTATTCCGACAGTATTGTTGGTTTACTTATTCTTTTTACGGTGGCAGGAAGCACTGTTCCTGTTAGTTATTTTTCCGGTCATTATTTTATTCATGATTATCTTGGGTTATGCAGCCCGTGATAAGGCTAACCGTGAATTTGCCAGTTATACGCAGTTATCGAATAATTTCGTGGATGCATTGCGAGGGTTGCCGACATTAAAACAATTGGGCTTGAGTGAAGCCTATGCTGACAATATTTACGCCGTGTCTGAGGACCACCGTAAGCGGGTGATGGGGACGCTAACAATCGCCATTCTGTCAACGTTTGCGCTCGACTTTTTCACGACGTTGTCAATCGCCGTTGTCGCCGTTTTTCTAGGACTTGGCTTAGTAGCAGGTCACATCGCATTGTTCCCAGCATTAACCATTCTTATTTTGGCACCAGAGTATTTCTTACCAATTCGGAACTTTGCCAATGATTATCATGCCACGCTAAACGGTAAAAATGCGTTGACTGCCGTTCTTGAAGTGTTGAATACGCCAGTGCCAACGGATCGCAATTTGTTGACTGATCAGCAGGCTACGTGGACGTCCGAGAGTCAATTGCGTTTGGAACACGTTAATTTTGGCTATGACAAGCCTGATGAGACGGCCTTAACCGACATTAGTTTTACAGCGAACGGCTATCAAAAGATTGGTATTATTGGACCCTCGGGATCAGGAAAGTCAACCTTGATTAATTTACTTGGCGGCTTTTTAACGCCTAATAATCAAGATGCGGGTCGCATTTCGATAAATGGTGTTACAGTACCACATCTCAGCCAGCAGGCTTGGCAGCGACAATTCTTATACATTCCTCAGGCGCCATATTTATTCCATGCGACGTTAGCGGATAACATTAAGTTTTATACACCAGACGCTGACGATGCGGCGGTTTCGCAAGCGATTGCCAGCGCTGGGTTGACGGACTGGGTGGCCACGCTGCCGGAGGGTTTGCAAACAGAAATTGGTGAAGGTGCCCGTGGTGTTTCGGGCGGGCAGGCACAAAGAATCGCTTTAGCGCGAGCCTTTTTGGATCAGAGTCGCCGCATTCTATTGTTTGATGAACCAACTGCTCATTTGGATATTGAAACGGAAGTTGGCCTCAAAGAAACGATCAAACCAGTGTTTGCTAATCACTTAGTCTTTTTTGCCACTCACCGTTTACACTGGCTTAATGAAATGGATTATTTGCTGGTGATTGAGCACGGCCGAGTTGTGGAACAGGGCACGCCTGACGCACTGGCTAAGCAGAATGGGGCCTATACGGCGCTTCGTCGTGAAATGGGAGGTGATGCATTGTGAATGGATTCTTTGACACTTTTAAACACGATTCATGGGTAATGCCTTACCTTCGCAAATATCGCTTCTTGTTGGTTCTGGTACTACTGCTGGGCTTTTTGACCACTTTTACAGGGTCGGCGCTGATGTTTACCTCGGGGTATCTAATCAGTCGTGCGGCGCAACACCCCTTTAATATTATGTTGATTTATGCAACTATCGTTCTGGTCCGGGCATTTGGGATTGCCCGACCATCCTTTAAGTATGCTGAACGTTTAACCAGTCATAATTGGGTGCTCCGGATTGTGTCTGATTTTCGGAAGAAATTGTACCAATCTGTGGAGCGTGATGCGGTAGCGATTCGTCAACGTCATCAAACGGGGGATATTCTTGGACTATTAGCTGAAGATATTGCCCATATTGAGAATTTGTACTTACGAACGGTCTTTCCACTTATTGTAGGTTGGTTGCTGTATCTCTTCGTTGTAATTGCACTGGGGACTTTTAGTTGGCCGTTTGCTGCACTGATGGCCTTGTTGTTGGGCGTGATTGTGATTTTGATGCCGTTAGTGTCCGTCGCCTTAAACGGTGCTCGCGAGTTTCATCAGAAGAAAACACAACAACGCCTGTATACGTCCATGACGGATGCTGTGTTGGGAGTCAGCGACTGGATGATTTCTGGTCGCGAAAAAGATTTTATGGATCATCAAACGGGTCCGCTGACAGATATGCGCGACTTGCAAACGGCTGACAACAAGTTTCAATGGTGGCGCGATTTAGTTGTTCAGTTAATGATTGGCGTTATTGCGGTCGTTATGATTTATTGGGCTGGCAGTTACTTTCAGACTAGTCATCTGGCACTGAACTGGATTGCTGCGTTTGTGTTGGCTATTTTCCCAGCCACGGATGCCTTTGCTTCGATCCCCCAAGGTGTTTCAGAATGGCCGGTTTATCAAGATTCAATCAAACGTGTTAACCAGCTGGACCAAAACATTGTGGCGCCAGTTGCTCAAACACACCTTGCTGCCGAAGATTTTGAGTCACTGACCATCGATCACGTTGATTTCAAGTATGCAGATGGTCAGCAGGCCGTGTTGTCCGACATTGATTGGACCATTAATCGTGGTGACAAAGTGGCATTACTCGGACCTTCAGGCACAGGAAAGTCTACGTTGCTGAAGTTAATGCTGGGAGATGAACAGCCAACTCAGGGGACAGTCAAACTGAATGGCATCACGATTGATAAACTTCAAGAGGATCGTGGCAAACTGTTTGGTGTGCTCGATCAACAACCATACTTGTTTAATACAACAATTATAAATAACGTGCGTTTGGGCAATCTCTCTGCTACCGATGATCAGGTTAAAGCAGCCATTAAAGCGGTTGAACTGGAGCAGTTGGTTGAGAAATTGCCAAACGGCTACAATACGCTCGTTGAAGAAGCCGGTGCGCGATTCTCTGGTGGGGAGCGTCAGCGTTTTGCGCTTGCCAGAATTTTATTGCAGGATGCGCCGATTATTATCTTGGACGAACCAACTGTTTCGCTGGATCCTATCACTGAACATGAGTTGTTAAATACAATCTTTGATTTATTGAAAGATAAAACAATCATTTGGGTCACTCATCATTTGGAAGGGATCACACATGTTGATTCGGTTCGTTTTCTTGAACATGGTCAGTTTGAAATGATTGGCAAACCGCATGAGTTGTATCAGACAAGTGACCGGTTTAGAAGCCTTTATGATCTTGATAAAGGTCGCTAAAACATGATTTAAAACAGTACGTTAAGATTGTGTTGTTAATGGCAAAAATCGTGATGCACGGTTGTTTCGAAAATAAGTTGCATGCTAAAGACACCTTATTCTGGATGACGGAATAAGGTGTTTTTAGTGTGCAGTGTTTTTAAGACTCAGAACAAACGACCAAGCGTTTAATAAGCGTACTGATAATGGATAGTGATTCATTTTGAATAAATCGCGTATAATATGACCTAAACGTAGCGGTCTTTTTATAAAATTATGAGTTTTAGCAGAGGAGGGATTGTGTGGCTCTTTCATTTAACGCATTGATGGATGCAGTACCGATTGTAATTGAGGCTGGCAATGTGCCAAATATTGTTGGCGAGGCCGGGATTGGCAAGTCGGCTTTAGTGGCAGCCGTTGCGCAAAAGATGAATGCGCAACTCTTTACGACGGTTGTCAGCCTGTCTGAAAAGGGTGATCTAGCAATCCCAGTGCCACCACTAACGGCAGATAGCTTCATTCAAACGGACCAGTATGGACGTTTAGCTGACGTTCAGTATGGTTATGCGCATACCTTGGTGGCCATCATTCAATATGCGGAAGAGCATCCGGACCAGCCGATTATTTGGTTCCTCGATGAATTTAACCGTGGCACCCAGGCCGTTCAAAGCGAGCTAATGAACCTAGTGTTACAACGACAGATTAATGATTTGGTGCTACCACAGCAGGTTAAGCTCGTATTGGCTGAAAATCCGGACTCACAAATGCAAGGTTTTGCTGATTCGCTATACGGTGTCACGGCCGGTGATGATGCCATTAAAGACCGCACCACCCGGCTAGTGATGAGTGCCAGTACACCAGATTGGTTAGTCTGGGCGCAGCAAACTGATAGTACAGGAAATCCCAATATTATTCAGCCAGTGCGCGATTATTTGACGCAGCAGCCAAATGATTTACGGCCATTGCAACACGACGAAGATGTTTACCCAACACCACGGTCATGGCAACGCGTGTCAACTAATTTATCGCAATTAGATGACGCGCCTAAGGAAGTTCGACAAGCACTTCAGTTTGACATCATCACGGGTGATTTAGGCGAAACAGTAGGGGCTAAATTTAATCAATTTTTGTCTCGAGGGATCACCGTCACTGATTTGTTTAAACATGCGGATACGGATGCTACTCCTGACGAACAAGTTAATGCTGCTTTCACTGCCTTATCGGTTGGCGAACAGCAATCGTTACTAATTGCGGCAGGAAAATTGACTGAGATGCCGTTAACCACGGGCATCTACGCTGCTAGGTGGCTGAGCTTGCTGCAACAACTTCCCGTCGACGGCCAGTTTGCCGTGGTCAATTCGTTGGGCCAGCAAAATGGTTGGCTGATTGCACTGCAACAAGCTACTGACGCAGCTTCAAAGACACTAGCTAAAACGGTGTTGAATATTATGAACGGCCAGGCCTTTAATGCATGAGTGGCATTAACATCAACCAAGCATTGCAACAATTTCATCAACAAATGAAGGCGAACCGAAACGAAAGTGAGCAGGTCTTACAGGCGGCTATTATGCATCTTTTACAGCAGCAACCTGTTTACGGACAGCTAATCGCTCAGTTACCACGGCAACACGTAACGACGCCCTCAGAAGGATTAAGGGATGAAGAGCGTGCGTTTGCGCCATTATTCGGCTTAGCGTGGTCACAATCGACACTCATATTGCGCGTTAATGATTGTCACTGGCAACAAGCGCAAAATGAAGGGGTGTTGTTGGCATTATTAGTTCATGAGGCCTTGCATCTGCTGTGGCAGCATCCGTTGCGTTACTTACATGAATCAGGACAAAACGTCGATATCGCTACTGATGTTGCAATCAATCAGGTGATGACCACACAGATCCCGGGTGCCTGGACACTTAGATGGTTGAATCAACGTTTACAACGCCAATTACCGAGTAACGCTGATTCCGCCGTTTATTTAGCCGCTTTGAACAAAGTTAGTGCGGATTCCACAAATCATGACCACACGACCAGTAAAACATTGTCGTCATCACAAGGCTCAATAACAGATAAAAAAATATCCTCACAAGTTCGTCACACAGATGGGGCGGGGCGACAGCAAGATGAATATTTTAACGAACCAAAGCGTAATGAACTACACCTCGTTGATAGTCACGACGGCTGGGCCAGTTCGTCGGTAAACGATGAGCTAGCCCGTGCTAATTTGCGTCAACGAATTAATCAGGCGTTAGCGCGAACCACACTTACTCAACGCGGGAAGCTACCGAGTAGTGTTCAGGCAAAGTTAGCTAGTTTTGTACAACAACGCGCGCAGTTGCCGTGGACCGCAATATTAAGCAAATTAATCGGCACCGTGCCACATGGCAAACAGGATAGCCGAGCAAGATTCGATCGTCGTCAACCACAGCGCATGGCACTGCCCGGGCAAATAGCGAGAAGACGGGTCACTGTTACGGTCTTTATTGATGAATCGGCATCGATTTCAACGCAGACGACCGTTCGGTTTATCAATGAATTGACTGGTTTAACGCGTGCATATGAATTTGTACTCACCATTTTTCCGTTTGATGCCGCGATTCACGATCCCATCACATTGTCATCGTCCTCACAGGTTGCCGACAAACTACATGCACGCCACGTTGGTGGAGGCACAAGCTTCCAAAGTGTTTTCGATTATTTGAAGGCTGATCGTTCGCAGACACCGACGTCACTCATTGTCATATTGACGGACGGTGAGGGTGAAACAAATATTGATGCACACGGTTATCATCGCGTTGTATGGGTATTAGTTGGTCAACAAGAATTGAGTGTGCAAACGCCGCCAGGTTGGGTGGCAAATATTAACGAGTAAGGAGAACAAGTTCATGGCCGCAGTTACAATGACAGATGCAGATTGGCAAGATTACTTAAACAAGACCCCACGCGCCATCCGCGCAGCGAGTTTGTTGACGGATCAATGGCAATCGGTATTGGTCGACAATCCACTGTTCATTTCCATGATAAGCGTTGCTGATTTGGTTTATGCTAACCGACTTGCTGTTAATGAGGTGCAACCAAACGTTGAATGGCCACTTGACACGTACGCGCATCGCCAGCAGTTTCGTCGGCACTACGCCCGCTACTTAACGCCTGATAGTAACACGTGGCTGAAGCGGGAAGATTAAGCGTTAAACAAGAGCTGAAACTAAAATAACCGCCAACGAGTTGTGAAAATCGTTGGCGGTTATTTTTTGGATTTAAAACATCTGGTTAGTCCAGTTTAGGTTCTTTCCAGTCAGGGTTTGGCCAGTATTCGAGACCAAGCGAGCTGATGATGGCTAGAATCGCAAAACTAATGAATAATAGTTGATATTGTTTGCTAGAAATAATTGGCGTATTAAACACATTTAATACGTGATAGAGCAGGTACCGGTGGGGATGCCCACTGATTGCGTGGGTTGATAACGGCAGGTACGGACTAGCAGTAGCCGGAATGTACAACGGTTGGTTGGTTCGATTCGTGATTCGCAATGTGTAAGTGCCAGGATCTTGCAGCGTGTTTGCTGTTCCAGCATCTACATCCAATGACGACCACTGGTAAACGGTTTGCCGATTCATGCGCAATCCAACCGAGAAGTTTTCCGATTGACTGGCCACATCAGGTAAATTCAACTGACTAAATGGTCGTTTGGCAACAATCTTCTCAGAAAGCGAGTGATGTGGCGTTAGTTTAATCGCGTCATGCTGTGCGTAGTTGGACACCATCTGTGAGGAAACCGTTTGTGTTTGGACAACAGGGGTGGCGACCAGTGGCTGGCGATTGTGGTGATCCGCATAACCTAAACCGATGGCAAAAATAAGCAGAGTAACGATCCCGGTCCATGTCCGGCCACGCTCACCATACGCTGGATGGGCGAAAAACTGCTGCAACAAATCGCTAATATCATGCAGTCCCGTGGCCGCCATCATGAACAGGAAGGGAAAGGTAACGTATGCGTAATGAGCATCGACTGTCCAGAACAACATGTGCATCCCATAAATCCCTAGGACGATTAATTCATAGAACAATACTTGGTTACGACGAGGGGATAACATTTCAAACACAGATCCGATCAGCATGGCGCCTAAAACAGTGATGTAAACGATCTGCGTTAAATTGACTAGTAAGAATTGTAATTTGTTTTTGTGTTCCTGATAGAAACTTGGCTGTTTGAAGAATTGATTTGGTGATTGGAACATCCCCAAGTTACCGGTGGACCACATCGTCATGGTCTTTTGATAACTTTGTTTGATGATTCCCCAAACGCCAGCATCTTGAAGCCGGTCGGAAAGAATTTTGTGTGTCGCTTTAATATTTTCTTTGCGACCGTGACCACTCATTGCTTGAGCGTCATGTTCGTTGAAGCGACCTTCACTGTCCTGATTCAATCCCATAGCTGTCCAAGCGGAGGTCGGTAAAGTTTTGCTTTGGTTGACGTGGTAACCATAGTGTGACTGAACAGCATGACTGACGCCAACGCCAGCTAGCCAAATTGCGGCAAACACAACTAGGCCAATCAGGCCACGGACAACAGATGTCCGATTAATTCGAGCGGCTAATAGCCAATAAATCAGAATGGCAATTGGCACAATTAGTAGGTTAGGTTTGATTAAATAGCCGATTGTGAACGTTACACCGAGTAATGCAGCATACCCGGCTTTAGACAGCGGTTGTTGTCGTGAAAAGTAACGATTAAGAAAAACGACCATCATCAGCGGAATAACAACCGCAACCGAATCAACATAGAAGTTGAGCGCGAACCAGTAAAAAGGTGCAAAACTGGCAGCAAGAATGGCAAACATCGCTGCTGAACTGGCCGCCACATAACGACGAATTAAGCGCCAACTCATGATCAAAGTAAAGTCGATCAAGATGAAATTAAGAACGTTCAGCACATAACCGGTGGCGACGGCCGAATGAACATGAAACAACTCAATGATCCAGGTGAGAAAAATGGTTAGGTTAACATTGTGTGGATACCAAGCGAAATAGCTAAACCAATGATGTGACCCATTGGCTAAATTTAGCGCTTGTAAACGCATTAAGGCAGGGTCTGTATTACCGATGCCGACGAAGTGAAAGGCTAAATACACCTGAACAGCCACAGCAATGACAAGCACCACCGTGCTGACCCAATTGGCCACTTTTGCGGATGCACGACCCAGCCACATATTAATCACGACCATGAATACCCCGATGGTGAGTGACATGAAAAATAAACTTGAAGGTTGAAGCCACAGGGCCTGACCAAAGTCGCCTGATTGACGAGCTAGGGCCGTGAAAAAAATAACGCCAAAAATGATGGCGGTGATGGCGGCCACTGCGCGGCGTAATGCAATTTGAATGATGGTAACCTCCCAATGATTCCAGTTAAATATATTCTACCCATCCTGACAAATGAATGCTATACAAAGGTCAGTCAAATGTGAGCATTTATTTATTAAAAGACCGCCTAATAGCACTGTTTAGTGTTATTAGGCGGTGTTTATGACATTCTTGTTATTTTTTAAGCGTGCCGAACTAACAGTTGTGAGACAAGAGCACCCAATTCAGTTGCCAGTGGTTCTGGCAGGGTAGCAATTAGTGATTGTGCTTTTTCTGTGTATTGTTGCGCCAACTGTTCCGAACGCGTCGGTCCGTCTAAGTCGATGACGTGTTGAGTGATTGTTTGGATAGCACCATCACTGAGGTGTTGCTGGTCTTGAAGATGTTGGGCAAACCAATCAGGGTCGTTTTGACTTGCGAGAATGAGGGGAAGGGTGAACACACCCTCCCTTAAATCATGGCGAAGCGGTTTTGTGGCTGTTGACGGATTAGCGACATAATCTAAAATGTCATCCCTGATTTGATAGGCCATCCCCAATGCAATCCCAATTTGCTGCGCCACTTTGGCCTCACTTGATGTTCCCTTGCTGATGACAACGCCAAATTGCATCGCAAAACCGAACAAACGGGCTGTTTTACCCTCGACCTCTGTTAAGTAATCAGCCACTGTTGTTTGCGGATCAAAGTTTAAAGCGAGCTGGTTGAGTTCACCGGCTAAAATAAACCGCATAATATCATTAGCCGACTGAATTTCAGCATGACTATCCGTGGCTTTCAAAATTTCATCGAAGTAACTGGTAAACAGGAAATCACCTGTGTAGATGGCGGTTTTATTGCCATGGCGAACTTGTAAAGTTGGCTGACCATGACGTAGCTCAGCATCATCTAGCACGTCATCGTGAATCAAAGTTGCTACGTGTAACAATTCGATGGCCGCCGCCGCTGCTTGCTGTCGCTTTTCATCCTGAACAGGCCCCAAGTGTGCAAACATGTAAAATAACCCAGGTCGCAACAGTTTGCCGCCACTGGTGAGTAAACCAGTGACTTGTTGATCAATTTCGGCATTTCCAGAATGAACCGTTGTTGCGAGGTACTGTGTCAGATCATTTAGTTTTCTATTGATGGTCGGAAATTGTTGCCAAAGTGCGTGCACCATGTTGGTGAACATCCTCTCTGTGTAAAACGGTCATTAAACCGCATTATGTAAATTAGTTTAGTTAGAATTGGTGAAATGAACTTGGCAACATGCCCTGACGTGGGCATAATGAAAGTATCGAACTAACTATTTTTCATGCTACAGAATCGATGAAAACTTGTCAACGAAAGGCTTTGCGCCATACTAAAATGTTTTGAGGGGTCAAAATGAAACCAAAAGTATTTCTTGAATTTGTTGAATTTCAATCATTAGTTGCCAGTGTGTTGCCATTTACGTTAGGGCTACTGTACGTTTGGTATAACTACCACGCCTTTAATCTCTTGCATAGTGTGCTTTTTTTTATCGTTATCGAGCTGATGCACATGGCCGTAAATGCCAATGACAATACTCAGGATTTCGTGCACGCAAAGGACGAGAAGACGTTTAAACAACTAACAAACGTCGTGGGTCACTATCACATTTCGCTTCGGCTGGCGATTACGGTTATTGTGAGCTTGTCTGCTGGCGCTGCGATTATCGGTCTTGGCTTGCTGAAATTGACGTGGGGCTCAAGTAGTTGGATTTTCTTGGGGATGGGGATTATTGGCTTCCTAGTTGGCTATTTTTACGCTGGCGGACCGCTCCCAATTTCGAATACGCCGTTTGGAGAGCTTTTTTCTGGTATCACCATGGGATATGTGATCATGTTGGCAGCTGTTTATGTTAATTTAGCGCCGGCTCGACAATTGTCATGGTCCCTAGCTGGCAACGTTTTACTGGCATCAGGACTGGCTGTGTTTGCCATTGGTAATTTAATGTTGGCCAACAATCTGTGTGATTACGAAGAAGATAAACTAAATGAGCGCCGGACAATCGTGGTTTTGCTGGGGCAACGCGTTATGTTGTGGGCATGGAATATTGGCTATGCGTTGGGATATGTTTGCATGGTTGCTGCTGTGCTAGTCGGTACGTTACCTAAACTGACATTATTAGCGTTATTAATTGTGCCGGTCGTCATCAAAAACAACCGACAGTTTGGCGCTGTGATGGTTAAATCAAAAAGTTTTGTATTGGCGGTTAAGAATTGTATTCTCATCACAATTTCGTTTGCTTTAGCGATGGGGATTGGCATTATCTTTCATCTATAACTGAATGATTGAAACTTTAGCATTGAGACAAATAACCGCGTAGGTGTTGGTTGTCAGCCGTACAATCTAAAAGTCATTAATTTTTTCTTAGCCACGTCGCTAAAGTTAGCACGGACCATCAACTTTGTGATTTAATGAAAATTAAACGCAATTAACAGAGTAAAGGACGGTTGGTGTGGCAAAAAAGCGACGAAAAATTAATTGGCGTCGTCGACTGAAGCGCTTTAGGCGAACACTAAAGGGCTTTTTTGTCTATCGCGGTCATTTGCGTTGGTTCAACACATTGTTAACGGCACTGACGATTTTGATTATCGCGTTAGCGTTTGGTGGCGTTGGCAAACGGGTGTTAGTGCCTGCTGGACAATCTTCACAGATTGACGGGACGGCAAAACAGCATCGGCAATTCATTAACCAAGTAGCACCGTATGCGCAACAACTGCAACAACGGACTCATGTGCTGGCCAGTTTACAAATTGCCCAAGCAATCCTTGAATCCGATTGGGGCGAATCGACGTTAGCCAGCCAATATCATAATTATTTTGGTGTTAAGGCAGGACAGGATGAACCGGGGGTTGTCTTAAGCACGTTAGAGTATGTTAATGACCACTATGAAACAGTTAATGCTCGGTTTAGAACGTATCCTAACTGGCAAGCATCGTTTGCAGCGCACGCGCAGCTGTTTGTTAATGGCGTCGATTGGAATCCAAACAAATATAGCGACGTTCTTGCTGCTACAGATTATCGCTCGGGCGCCGCAGCCTTGCAAAAGGACGGGTACGCAACGGATCCAGGATATACTAGCAAAATAGTTACAATTATTGAAAAATATCATTTAAATCGTTTTGATCAATCTAATTGATTGTGCACTTATCAGGCGAACAACTTGTCATTCTGGGCCGGTTCACCTACACTAGGTGCATTAATAATCAAAAATTTGAATTAGATACAGAGGAGACTGTGCCGTGACGGGAAATGTTTTATACCCTGGT
The DNA here is from genome assembly GCF_021654115.1 of Furfurilactobacillus milii. Lineage (GTDB taxonomy): Bacteria > Bacillota > Bacilli > Lactobacillales > Lactobacillaceae > Furfurilactobacillus > Furfurilactobacillus milii. The sequence continues at coordinate 119,386 of NZ_JAIWJF010000005.1, forward strand.
GATACGCTGGGCATTATTGGAAATAGTTCAAACGGACCATTATTAGTAAATGCAGCCCGCCGTGTAGGGCTCAATGTGGCCGCCTACACCTCAGAAACCAACAGTGAAATCGCAAGTCTGGCTGACGCAGTGTTCACCGGCGCGTTTGACAACAAGCAACGTTTACAGGCGTTTGCAGAAAATTGTGATGTGGTCACTTACGAGTCTGAACATGTGCCCAGTGAGGTGATTGCGTTTATCGCCCAGTTTACAAAAGTGCCACAGGGATCTGACACTTTGGCGATGATGCAGGATAGATCGCTAGAACGCGCTTTTTTTGAAGGACTCAACATCAATATCCCACCATATGCCACGATTATTGAACTGGATGACATTTACGCTTCGGCAGCTTCAATCGGTTATCCGGCCGTGTTGAAGCCAATGCAAAAGGGAATTGAACAAGAACAGCAGTTAACCATTCGTTCACAGGCCGATGTGCCGTTGGCCGCAGATATGTTGCAGCATGGCCCGCATATTTTGGAGGCTACAATTCCTAATGCTCAGGAAATTTCTGTGTTGGTGGTCAAGGGCTATCCACAAGAAAATGAACTGGCTGATCAGATCCGGCTGTTTCCAATTGTTGAAACCAATTATCAACAAGGACGTTTGATGCGCGCAATTGCGCCAGCACGAATTTCGGACGATATTAATGATGAGATTAAACGGATTACACAAACGGTCGCCCACAATGTTGATTACTATGGTGTGTTTCAGTTAAGCTTTATGATTACGGACACAGGCAACCTCTTTCTCCGTGATTTAACGCCGGCGATGGATCGGTCCGGCTTAGTGTTTGACAAGGCGGCTAACATCACGATGTTTGAAGCGCATTTGCATGCAATCGCCGGCTTACCATTGGCCATTCCGAAGCAATACATGGCTACGGTTCTGGCATCCTTTGATGATGAACAACTCAATGCCATTCGCACACAGTGGATTATCAAATCTAATTGGGAATTTGTGTTCTACCATAAAAGTGGTCGGTTGATTTCCCCTGCCGCGGGGCATGTGTTGATTCAAGCTTCAACAGTTCAAGATGCTTTGAATCAGTTGTCGGCAACGACGATTTGGGATCCTGCACGGCCAGTGGCGCCGGCGCCGAGTCGGTTGGACAAAAATAAATAAATATTTCTGATTAGAATGACCGTTTGTGAGTAGGAAAATCTTGCAAGTGGTCGTTTTTATTTTCAAAACATACGTTCGATATGATGGTGTGACGCTGTCGATTTTGGTATACTTGAACTACTGAATTTTTACGAGAGGAAGGCACATTTTCGTGAGCGCAACCACATTATTAGCAGGACTAAACGACAAGCAGCAGGAAGCTGTTCAGACAACGGAGGGGCCATTATTGATCATGGCTGGTGCCGGATCAGGGAAAACCCGAGTGCTGACACATCGTGTTGCTTATTTGATCGAAGAAAAAGACGTTAAGCCGTGGCATGTGCTGGCGATTACGTTTACCAATAAAGCTGCTCGCGAAATGCGTGAACGAGTGGCTAAGCTTTTAGGCGAAAGTGGAGAAGATGTTTGGGTTTCCACATTCCATGCCCTGTGTGTCCGAGTATTGCGTCGAGACATCGACCGAATTGGGTTTAACCGCGCATTCACCATCACTGACACTAGTGAGCAACGGACGTTGGTTAAACGAATTTTGCGAGAACAGAATATCGATCCTAAAAAGTATGATCCGCGTTCACTGTTGGCCGCAATTTCAAATGCCAAAAATGATCTACAAACGCCAGCTGACTATGCAAAAACGGCGAATACACCGTTTGAGCAAATTACAGCAACGGTTTACGAAGATTATCAACGTGAACTCAAGGCCAATCAGGCGCTTGATTTTGATGATTTGATTATGCTTACGATTGAGTTATTTGATAAGGCGCCTGATGTGCTGGAAGGCTATCAACGCCGGTTCGAATACATTCATGTGGATGAGTATCAGGACACCAATAATGCCCAGTACAAGTTGGTCAGCATGTTAGCGGCTAAGTCACACAATTTGTGTGTTGTTGGGGATGCTGATCAGAGTATTTATGGTTGGCGTGGCGCCAACATGAACAACATTCTGGATTTTGAAAAGGATTATCCAGAGGCGCAAACCGTTATGTTGGAACAAAATTACCGTTCAACACAAACCATTTTAAACGCCGCCAATGAAGTGATCGAAAATAATGTTATTCGTCGGAAAAAGAATTTGTGGACGGATAATGGTAGTGGGGAAAAGATTTCTTATTACCGCGCACAAAGCGAACGTGATGAAGCGCATTTTGTGGTGGCTCAAATCGAGACACAAATGCGGGAAAATCACCGGGACTACGGTGATTTTGCTATTCTGTACCGGACTAATGCCCAATCGCGGACTATTGAAGATGCGTTGGTTAAAAGCAATATTCCTTATAACATGGTTGGTGGACATAAATTCTACGACCGGAAGGAAATTCGCGATGTATTGGCCTATTTAACATTGATTGTCAATCCACAAGATGACATGAGTTTCGAACGAATCATCAATGAACCTAAACGTGGTCTCGGCAGTGGCTCAGTTGAAAAATTGCGCGAATTTGCAAATTTCAACAATTGGAGTTTGCTGGAAGCAGCACAGAACGTTACGATGGCAAACAATGTCCCAAGCCGCGCACGGAACAGTTTTGATGAGTTTGGCCAGATGATGGCTGAACTGACCAAAATGCGTGAATTTGTTTCAGTTACGGACTTGACGGAACAATTGCTAGATAAAACTGGTTATTTACCAGCACTTAAGGCGACCCATTCACTAGAGGATGAGGCCCGTGTTGAAAACTTGCAGGAATTTCTGTCAGTTACAAAACAGTTTGATGATTCCTATGAACCAACAACCGCTGCGCCGACTGACGTTGAAGCAGCTGATCAACCCGTACCTGAAGGTAGCGGTGACAAGTTTGTTGATTTTCTTGCGGATTTGGCCCTTGTTTCGGACTTGGACGACGTCGATGAAGAAAACGATCAAAATGTCACGTTAATGACATTACATGCTGCCAAAGGACTTGAATTTCCGGTTGTCTTTTTGATGGGACTTGAAGAAGGTATCTTCCCACTTTCTCGTTCTGTCATGGATGAGGATGAATTGGAAGAAGAACGGCGGTTGGCTTATGTTGGGATTACGCGTGCTAAACAAAAATTGTACATGACGAATGCATTTTCACGCCTATTGTATGGTCGCGTGCAAAATAACCCAGCGTCACGCTTTGTGGAAGAAATTAATCCGGATTTGATTCAGAGTGAAAATCATAGTGCCGGCAGTTTAACAGCCGGAGGGCCGAAAACACCGTTTGATAGACGCACAGAATCCGCTTTGTCCACCACTTATAAACGCAAACCAGTTGGCACCAAGTCGACAAAGGTTGAGCGGTCACAGGGAACGGGGGCTGACCAAGTTAGTTGGGCTGCCGGCGATAAGGTGACTCATAAGAAGTGGGGTGAAGGCACCGTTGTGAAGGTTAACGGTCAGGGTGAGGATGCTGAATTAGATATTGCTTTCCCAGAGCAAGGCATTAAACGGTTACTGGCAGCTTTTGCACCAATTACAAAGGCTTAATTCACTGTTTAGTTGAGAGTTAATCAAGGGTTTTAGTGAGTTTGGCATCTGTGTCTAGATGCACACGCAAATCGAGAGAGGAGTGTTAAAGCATGGCAGATCAACCAGTATCGGAACTAACAACCACACAGGCTAATCAAGAAGCTACACAACTGCGTGAACAGTTGGATTCATGGCGAAAAGAGTACTATGTGCAGGATGCGCCAACGGTTGAGGATCACACATATGATATGCATTATCAACGATTGTTGGATTTAGAAGCAGCGTTTCCTGAGATCGTAACGCCTGACTCACCGACACAGCAGGTTGGCGATGTGACACTACCTGGTTTTAGTAAGGTGACGCATACGGTACCAATGCTGTCGATGGGGGACGTGTTCTCACTTGAAGAACTGGCCGAATTTGACGCCCGTACGAAGCAAAATTTAGGTCAAGACGAACTGGAATATAATTGTGAGCTTAAAATTGATGGGTTGGCGATTTCGTTAGTTTATGAAAACGGTAAGTTTGTTCAGGGTTCCACACGTGGTGATGGTAATATTGGCGAGGACATCACAGCTAATCTGAAAACCATTAAGTCAATTCCGATGACATTGACAGAACCTCTGTCTATTGAAGTTCGGGGCGAATGTTACATGCCTAAAGCGTCGTTTGCAAAACTAAACGAACGTCAAGAAGCTGAAGGGAAAACACCGTTTGCTAATCCACGAAATGCGGCCGCTGGTTCACTTAGACAATTGGATCGAAAGGTGACGGCAGATCGTAATTTAGACACGTTTATCTATTACACCTCAAGCTTTGAAAATCTTGGTGCATCCACCCAAAGTGAAGCACTGAAGCGTTATCAGGAACTCGGTTTCAACATCAATCCGCATTCCCGTGTGTGCCACAACATGGATGAAATTAAAGCTTATATTGACGAATACACGGGTCAACGTGAATCGTTAAGCTATGGCATTGATGGTATTGTCATTAAAGTTAACCCTGTCTCCCAACAAGATGAGCTGGGAAATACTGTCAAAGTGCCGCGCTGGGAAATTGCCTACAAATTCCCACCGGATGAGCAACAAACTGTGGTGCGTAATATTGAATGGACAGTCGGTCGAACGGGCATTGTCACACCAACGGCAGTAATGGATCCCGTTCAGTTAGCTGGGACAACGGTTGCCCGCGCATCGTTGCACAATCCTGATTATTTAAACGAAAAAGGGGTCCGGGTCGGCGATACCGTTACGTTGCATAAGGCCGGTGATATTATCCCTGAAGTCGGCGAAGTTATCATGGACAAACGGCCCGCAGATAGTGTGCCTTACCCGATTCCAACGCAATGTCCATCTTGTGGTAAAGACCTCGTTCATATTGACGAAGAAGTTGCACTGCGTTGTATCAATCCTAAGTGTCCAGCTCAGGTCACAGAAGGGCTGACTCATTTTGCTTCTCGTGACGCGATGAATATCGATGGATTAGGACCCTCTTTAGTTGCTCAATTGTACAATCGTGAAATGCTTAGTGATGTAGCTGGTCTTTACCATTTGAAGCATGATGAATTGTTAACTTTAGATAAATTTGGTGATAAATCAGCTACAAACTTATTGACAGCGATTGACAACAGCCGCAATAATTCTTTGGAGCGGTTATTGTTTGGTCTAGGTATTCGGCATCTTGGCGCTAAAGCGGCTCGGCAAGTTGCAGAGCACTTTAAGACGATGACAGCAGTTATGACAGCATCCGCAGACGACATTGCGGAGATTGATGGCATGGGGCTGACTATCGGCGATGCGGTAGCACAATACTTCAGTACCGAGGCTGCTCAAGAGCTAGTCAATGAGTTGGTCGCTGCCGGCGTTAACATGACGTATGATGGCCCTGATACAGTAGCTGCTGCGGATGATCCATTCTTCGGTGGCAAACGGGTAGTGTTAACTGGTAAGCTAACACAGATGACCCGTGCCGATGCGACTGCATGGTTAACCGCTCATGGCGCCAAAGTCTCTAGCAGTGTTTCTAAGAATACAGACTTACTTATTGCCGGCGAGGATGCCGGGAGCAAGTTGGCGAAGGCAACACAGCTGGAAATTGAGATTTGGAATGAAGATCGATTCGCACAAACGATGGCTGAGGATAATTAACAGTACAGACTAGCTTGACCTGTTTGTATTGATCCCAGCAGGGAGGATTTGGATTAAGGTGAAAAAGTTTCGTATTGTGGCCGCATTGTTATCTACCATGATGTTATTGGCAGCCTGTGGTAACCTCGACAGCACATCAAGTAGTTCGACAACACCGACTACCAGTAAAAAGAAGGTTCAAACAACTGGTCAAACCAACAGCAATAATTATCAAGGGGTAATCAAGGATGGACATTATTTGACGAGTGCTGCCCGTGGTGTCACCAATGATCAAGACAATAACACCATGAACCTGAAGAGTTTTGAAAGTGGCTTATTAAATGTCTCTAAGAAGGAATTTAAGCCAAGTAAGTATATTTTTCAGGAAGGTCAGTATTTGTCTACGTCAACTGTTCAAAAATGGGTTGAGCGTAAGTCAAACGATAATCCTACGGGATTAAACCCTGTTGATAACGGTCAAAAGGATGCAAATAAACGGAATCCGCTGTATTTACAGACTATTGAAGAACAGGACTACATGACGCAGGATGGCGATAATTTATCCTTGTCTGGAATGACCATCGGAATCGGTTTAAATTCCGTTGATTACTACACCAAGGAAAAATATGGTGCTCAGTATTCAACAAATATTTCCGATGAGCAAATGACGACTCAGGGCCGTGCAATTGCAGCAGAAGTATTAAAACGCGTGCGTGCGACTAAGGGCGTTGGCAAAGATGTGCCAATTGTGATTGCTTTGTACAAGCAGGCTTCTGATGACAGTTTGGTTGGTGGCACGTTCTTCTCATATAGTGTTAATGACGGGAACAATATCAGTTCCTGGCAGAACATCAATCAACGCAACGTGGTCTTCCCGTCTGCTGGTGGCTCCAGTACGTCAGGCACCAGTAATGATGAGAGCAACTTTGAAAACTTTAAGACTCAGATTCAAAACTTCTTCCCGAACCTCAGTGGTGTGACCGCTCAGGCACAATACCAAGACGATAATTTAGCTGGTATGAATGTCACGATTACAACGCAATTTTATAGTCAGACAGAGATTATTAGCTTTACCCAGTACTTGGCTCAAGTAGCGCCGAAATACTTGCCATCTGGAGTCCCAATTGATATAACGGTTCAATCAACGGATGGCGTTCAGTCGTTCCTGAGTCGTGATTCGGGACAGACTAAATTTTCAACACATGTTTTTGGATCCTATTAACAAAAATGAATAATTGACCAACCGCCATAACACAGAACAAAGCCTGTGTTATGGCGGTTTTTGTATTGAAATGACAGAAAGATCATTAAGTTTGCGCTAGGCTATTTTATTTTCGATCAAAAGAGCTAAAATGAGTTGGTGGTTCCAGATTATAAAAGTCGAGGTAGTTGTACGATGAATGCGAACACAAGAGCTAAGGTCAGTCGGGCAGGCATTTTTATTACGTTGGGGATCGTCTACGGAGATATTGGTACTTCGCCATTGTATGTTATGAAAACGATTCTTGGCGATAATGGCGGACTGTCCGCCACGACGCCGGAATTAGTGATTGGGAGTATTTCACTTATTTTTTGGACAGTGATGTTACTCACAACTGTGAAGTATGTGCTTATTGCACTTAATGCCACCAACCATGGTGAAGGCGGTATCTTTGCACTTTATACACTGGTAAGGCGTCAAGCTAAGTGGTTACTTTATCCGGCATTGATTGGTGGTGCTGCATTGCTTGCGGATGGGATGTTGACACCAGCTGTGACAGTAACAACCTCAATTGAAGGACTAAAGGGGATTGTTTTTCATCATTGGGAACCCGTTCAAAATCAGGCTGACGTCATTTTTATCACCGTTGTAATTTTATCGATTTTATTTGTGATTCAGCGCTTTGGAACCAAAACGATTGGGCATGCTTTCGGTCCGATTATGACCCTTTGGTTTACATTTATTGGTGTTGTTGGTTTAGTGAATTTGTTGCCAGACCTGGCCATTTTAAAGGCATTAAATCCTTACTATGCCATCAGCGTGCTGACAAGCCCAGATAATAAGGTTGGTATTTTTATTCTTGGGAGTGTCTTTTTGGCAACTACTGGGGCCGAAGCGCTGTATTCAGATGTTGGTCATGTTGGCAAGGCAAACATTGATGCAAGTTGGCCGTATGTCTTTGTGTGTTTGATGCTTAACTATTTTGGCCAGGGCGTTTGGGTGATTCAACACGCTCATGAGGCCAATTTGGGACAAGCAGTGGACTTTAATCCCTTTTTTGAACTTTTACCAGGCGACTGGCGTTTTGTCGGGATTGTGCTGGCAACCTTGGCTGCCATTATCGCATCGCAAGCGCTGATTACCGGTTCGTACACATTAGTTGCAGAAGCAGTACGGTTAAAATTATTACCACGATTGAAGATTAATTACCCAACGCTTCAGCACGGGCAAATATACGTACCGGCCGTGAACGGTATTTTGTGGATTGCCTGTGTCGGAATAGTTTTCTTTTTCAGAACTTCTGCGCATATGGAAGCCGCGTATGGGTTAGCCATTACTGTGACAATGTTGATGACGACACTCTTGCTGTTCCAGTATTTACGGTTACGGCATGTGAACGTTGTGTTGACTTGGTTGATGGTTTTATTCTTTGGCAGTTTGGAAACCATGTTCTTCCTGTCATCGATGGTTAAATTTGTTCATGGTGGTTACGTGACAGCCATTTTGGCTGGTTTGATTTTGTGTGTCATGTTTATTTGGTATTACGGCAATAAAATTCGTGATCGCGATGAGTTTGAGTCCGGCTATGTGGATTTAGATGATTATAAGGACCAGTTAGTTGCGTTGAGCAAAGACGAAAACTACCCAACGTTTGCGACCAATTTAGTTTACATGGCTAAGGTAAAGCCGGGCCATATGATTAAAAAAGAAATGCTCTATTCAATTTTGGACAAACGCCCGAAACGCGCGCAAGCGTATTGGTTTGTGACAGTTAACGTTACAGATGAGCCGTACACGGCTAAATATGATGTCGATATGATGGGTACGAATAATGTTATTAACGTTCAACTTTACCTTGGTTTTCGTCGTGAACAACGGGTAAATGTCTATTTACGCGCGATCGTTCACGAGCTAATTGAGAGCGGTGATTTGCCGGCTCAACCGCAAACTTATACGATGCAAAAGGGCCGCAATGTTGGGGACTTCAGCTTTGTTGTCATTCAAGAAGAGCTGTCACCGGAAACACGAGTCAAACCATTTGATCGCTTTATTATCCAAGCGCGGGTGACCCTTCAAAATTGGACCAGTACGCCGGCAACATGGTTTGGACTGGAATTTTCGGATGTTGTTGTCGAGCATGTGCCACTGATTCTCGGACGCCGGCGCCGGCCATTTTTACGGCGCATCAAACAACAACATACGGATAGCGCAGATCGACAGTAGGCAAGTCGAGATGTGTTTGTTGAAAAAATTAATTATGACAATTAAGGGGCTGAATAGGCCATTATTTTTGTCGCGATTATTTAGAGAAGAACACAAACTTACCGCGCTTTGTCGTATAATGTTAGAGATAGTGACAACTTTTTACAGAAAGAGGGATGGGCATGGCAGAAGAACCAATTTCACGTGCTGAAGTTGAGCACGTTGCCGAACTGGCAAAACTTTCGTTGACCGATGAACAGGCCAGCAAGTTTACTAGTCAACTGGACGAAATTATTACCATGATTGATGGTTTGAACGAGGTCAACACAGATGATGTGAAGCCGACAACCAACATGGCCGACGCGACTGCAATTTTACGTGAAGACGTTGCAGTGAACGCCCACCAAAAAGATGCGTTAATTAACGAAGCTCCTGAAACCGAAGATGGTTTTATTAAGGTGCCCGCAATTATTGACGAAAGTGAGGACGCCTAATGACACAACAGTTTGATAATTTAACTGAGCTTCATCAAGCGCTCGTTAATAAAGACTTATCTGCCACTGAATTAACGCAACAAACGCTAACTAATATTCATGATCATGAAGACGCCTTAAATGCTTATGTGACGGTGAACGATGATGAAGCATTGGCACAGGCGAAACAGGCTGATGAAAGCGGAATTGATGCGGATAACGTCTTTTCTGGTGTGCCGGTTGCATACAAGGATAACTTAACGACTAAGGGCTTGCTGACAACAGCCGCTTCTAAAATCCTGTACAACTTTAAACCTGTATATGATGCAGATGTTGTGACGCGTTTACGCGCTGCTGGCGCCGTTACAATTGGGAAAACCAACCTGGATGAATTTGCCATGGGTGGCTCAACTGAAACTTCTTACTTCGGGACTGTTCATAATCCTTGGGATACAACTAAAGTGCCCGGCGGTTCTTCGGGTGGTTCTGCAGCTACGGTTGCGGCTGGCGATGTGCTAGCTGCTCTGGGTTCTGACACTGGTGGTTCAATTCGCCAACCGGCCGCTTTCAACGGAATCGTTGGTTTGAAGCCAACGTATGGCCGCGTCAGCCGTTGGGGATTGATTGCGTTTGCGTCATCATTAGACCAAATTGGTCCAATGACCCAGAACGTGACGGATGCCGCTGCTATGATGAATGTGATTGCGGGTCGTGATGAACGTGACGCCACTTCATCCAGCAAAGAAGTGCCGGACTATGTGGCTGGTTTGTCTGGCGACATCAAGGGCTTAAAGATTGGTGTGCCTAAGGAATTCCTTGGTGAAGGAATCGACGAAGGCGTTCGTGATCAGATTAAGACCGCGATTAAGAAACTTGAAGCGTTGGGTGCAACAGTGGATGAAGTTAGTTTGCCACACAGTACCCACGGAATTCAGGCTTACTACATTCTTGGACCGTCTGAAGCGTCTTCAAACTTACAGCGGTTTGACGGAATTCGTTATGGATACCGCACACCAAATGCTAAGAATTTGGAAGAACTGTACGTTAAGACCCGTTCCGAAGGATTTGGTGATGAAGTTAAACGCCGGATTATGTTAGGAACCTTTGCATTATCTGCTGGTTCATTCGATGCGTTCTTTATGAAAGCGGCTAAGATTCGGACACTAATCATTGAAGACTTTAAGAAAGTGTTCGATGATTACGATGTCATTGTCGGACCAACTGCACCAACACCGGCCTTTGGTATTGGTGCCGAAACTAAGGATCCGATGACGATGTACATGAACGACATGTTGACGGTTCCTGCTAACTTGGCTGGTCTGCCTGCCGTTTCAGTGCCTGCTGGCTTGGTAGATGGTCTACCGGTTGGTTTACAAGTCATTGGCCGTCCATTTGATGAAAGTCGCGTTTTGAACACAGCGTTTGCGTTTGAACAGAACACGACATTCCACGAATTGAAGCCATCAATGAGCAAAGGAGGGCGTGCTTAATGAATTTTCAAACGACGATTGGACTAGAAGTCCACGTTGAACTTAAAACGAATTCAAAGATTTTTAGTCCGTCACCCGTTGAGTTTGGGGACAACCCTAATGCCAATACTAATGTGATTGACTGGGGATATCCTGGTGTTTTACCAACGCCCAACAAAGGGGTAGTGGAATACGGTATGCGCGCGGCTTTGGCCCTTCATGCTAAGATCAATCAGCATACGCACTTTGATCGGAAAAACTACTTCTATCCAGATAACCCCAAGGCTTATCAAATTTCACAATCAGATGTGCCATTAGCACAAAATGGTTGGATTGAAATTGACGTGGACGGTAAGAAAAAGAAAATCGGGATCGAAGAGATGCACATTGAGGAAGATGCGGGTAAAAACACGCATAATCCTAATGGGTATTCCTACGTCGATTTAAACCGTCAGGGGACACCATTGATTGAAATTGTGTCGAAGCCTGACATTGCTTCACCTGATGAAGCCTACGCTTACCTTGAGACTTTGCGTCAACGAATTCAGTTTACTGGTGTTTCTGACGTGAAGATGGAAGAAGGTTCCATGCGTGTCGATGTCAATATTTCGATTCGCCCTTATGGAACGGACAAGTTTGGGACAAAGACAGAACTGAAAAACTTGAACTCCTTCAACTATGTGAAGAAGGGCCTTCAGTTTGAAGAACAACGTCAGCAACGTGTTTTATTGTCTGGCGGTCAAATTCAACAGGAAACACGTCGTTACGATGAAGCTTCTAACGAAACCATCCTGATGCGTGTTAAGGAAGGTGCGGATGATTACCGTTACTTCCCAGAACCAGATATTCCTAACGTTGAAATTGCGGATGACTGGATCAAACAGATCGAGGAAACGATGCCGGAAATGCCAGAACGTCGTCGCCAACGCTATGTTGATGACCTTGGTTTGACTGACTATGACGCCATGGTGCTGACACAGACCAAGGAAATGTCTGACTTCTTTGAGGCGGCCGTGGCACAAGGTGCAGACGCTAAATTGACGTCAAACTATCTGCAAGGGGACGTTAACGCCTATCTGAATGATAATCATTTGGATCTGCAAGATACGAAATTGACGCCAGACCACTTGGCCGGCATGATCAAGTTGCAAATGGATGGTACGATTTCATCCAAGATGGCTAAAAAGGTCTTTAAGGCGATCATGGATGGTGAGGAACCAAATGATTATGTCAAAGCACATAACCTGGTTCAATTGTCAGATCCAGCTCAATTGCAGCCGATTATCGATGGTGTGTTGGACGCTAATGCCCAATCGATTGAAGACTTTAAGAATGGTAAAGATCGTGCTGTTGGCTTCTTAGTTGGTCAGATTATGAAGCAAACACACGGGCAGGCTAATCCGAAGATTGTTAACAAGTTGTTAATGACTTCATTGAATGCGCGTTAAACGATTGTTATTTTAATCAGAAGCGGTTAAAATTAAACCTCGTTGTGAACCTTACAACGGGGTTTGTACATAGCATTAAAATTATTAAACGGAATGACTAAGACAGTTTGCAGTGGAGGCAATGAAACATGGGACAACGCGCACGGGTCATCTACAACCCAACGTCAGGACGCGAAGCACTCAAAAGAGATTTAATCGATATACTGAACGTCTTTGAACAGGCCGGTTACGAGACTAGTGCGTATGCGACCACACCAGAGCCGGATTCAGCTAAAAATGAGGCGCATCGTGCTGCCCTAGAAGGGTTTGATCTAGTGGTGGCAGCCGGTGGTGACGGGACGATTAACGAAGTCGTCAACGGAATTGCCGGACTTGAGAAGCGGCCTAAAATGGCGATTATTCCAGCTGGTACCACTAATGACTACGCTCGGGCATTGCGGATTCCACGTGATGAGCCATTGAACGCTGCTAAAGTTGTGCTTAAGAATCAAACCGTGAAGATGGATATCGGTCAGGCTGGCGAAACGTACTTTATCAACATCGCTGGTGGCGGTTTGTTGACTGAACTGACATACGATGTGCCATCGGATATGAAGACGATTTTTGGTTACCTTGCATACTTGGTTAAGGGTGCTGAATTATTACCGCAAATTAAACCGATTCAAATGTCGATTGAGTACGACGATGGTAAGTTCGAAGGTGAAGCTTCGATGTTCTTATTGGGATTGACGAATTCAATCGGTGGGTTCGAACAAATTGTGCCCGATGCATCGCTTGATGATGGTAAATTCAGTTTGCTCATTGTCAAAACGGCCAGCATGCCACAACTGTTGCGGCTGATGACACTAGTCTTAAACGGTGGCCGACACATTAATGATCCGTTGGTCATTTACAAGAAGACCAGCAAAGTGATTGCTAAGCCACTTAACTCCGACCGGATGATGATTAATTTGGACGGGGAATACGGTGGTGATGCGCCGATGACGTTCATTGATCACAAACAGCACATTGAAATGTTTGCTGATTTGGATGCGATTCCCGATGAACAGTTGACCGGTGAGGACCGGGCCATCGAAGAAGATGCCCGGAAGTTTGTTGAGGAAGTTGACAAGTTGCCAGAAGGTCAGACAGACGACACAAAAAAATAGTGATGTATCTCAGCAGCGGGTTCGCTTAAATGTGGATCCGCTGTTTTGCACTTCTTTTAAGTGAGTTGGCATGCTATACTAGTTTGGTTCGAAAATTTTACAGCGGACTGTTTTTGTTCGTTTAAAAAATTCCGTTGAGTGACCGTCGCAAAAGTCGAAAGGAAATAATTAATGAAATTCAAAGCACCAGTTGCTAAAAACCAAGAGTATACAGGCGATATTATCGACCTAACCTATCAAGGGATGGGTGTCGCTAAGATAGAAGATTTTCCGATCTTTATTACGAACGCATTGCCTAATGAAAAAGTTGTATTTGCAGTAACCAAAGTGGCGAAAACATACGCTTTCGGCCGAGTCGTTAAGTTTATCGAAAAGAGTCCGCAACGTGTTGATAGTGTCAATGTGACTTACACCCAAACTGGGATTGCGCCCCTGCAACACTTGAGTTACGAAGGTCAATTGGCCTTCAAACAACACCAAGTGGTTGAATTGTTAAAGAAGTCACACCTGGATATTGATGTTGCCAAGACGGTGGGGATGGAGACGCCTTATCATTATCGTAACAAGGCGCAAGTGCCGGTTCGTGAGATCAATGGTCAAATCGAAACTGGTTTTTACAAACGTGGCTCTCACACGGTTGTGCCAATTGAGGATTTCTATATTCAGGATCCTAAAATTGACGAAGCCATTATTGTCGTGCGTGATCTCTTACGTCGTTTCCATCTGGACGCGTATGATGAAACTAACAACACCGGTGTGATTAAAACCATCATGGTGCGTCGAGGCTATTACAGTCACGAAATGATGATTGTCATTGTTACGCGGACACATAAATTGTCGATGGTGAATGAATTAGTTGCTGAAATCACGAAGGCTTTGCCAGAAGTGAAGAGCATCATTCAAAATGTTAATCCACAACAAACGAACGTATTGTTAGGTGACACGGATCGAATTCACTTCGGTAGTCCCGTCATTCATGACCAATTGATGGGGTTGACGTTTGAAATTTCAGCTCACTCATTCTACCAAGTTAACCCACAGCAAACGGAAAAACTGTATCAATTTGCTATCGATAAGGCACAGTTAACGGGTGAAGAGACTGTCATTGACGCTTACTGTGGTATCGGCACAATCTCTTTGGCGGTGGCCAAGCATGCTAAACATGTGTATGGTGTTGAAATGGTTAAAACGGCCATCAGTGACGCCAAGACCAATGCTAATTTGAATCACATCGATAACGTTGACTTTGTTGTCGGCAAAGCTGAAAACCAAATGGCACGGTGGCAAGAAGCCGGCTTGAAAGCGGACGTTATCATGGTTGATCCACCACGTAAGGGGCTGGCACCAGAATTCATCGAAGCTGCCACGGCTGTTAAACCGAGTCGCGTTGTTTACGTCAGCTGTAACCCAGCGACGTTGGTTCGTGATATTCAAGTGTTCATGGATCACGGCTATCACGTTGATGGCGACATTCAACCAGTGGACCAGTTCCCACAAACAACTAGCATTGAATGTGTTGTCAGTTTGGTGAAGGACTAATTGAATACTGACAAATGAAAAATGGCAGTTCAACAATTTGTTGAGCACTGCCATTTTTCATTTGCATTACGATAATAATAGATGATTAGAATCTTGTTGACTGTGAATAATACGCAATCAATCTCTTTGGAATTATAGAGAACATATCCCATTAATTAAGTTATCATTAGAAAACACCTTGACTTTAATGAAAATCGAGTGTAGATTCAAGTCATTGAAAACGTATTGATGAGAAAAGTAATCTTTAACCAACGAGATAGAGAGCTTGCAGGGTGGGAACAAGTCACGCGGTGAAAGATGAACAATGGCCTCTAAACGGTGCCGCTGAACCTTAATGGCAAAGTGACAACGACCAGCAGTCGTTATCCTGCTACCGTATGAAAATGTACGGGATAAGGTTACAAGTGTGAGCTTGTGACAAAATTAAGGTGGTACCACGAACGGTAGCTTCGTCCTTTTTGTAGGATGAAGCTACCGTTTTTTTGTCGATTATCAAAAGCATTTAAACGAGAAGGAGTGTCATACATGACAGTTATTAGTAGCAATCTTGGTTACCCGCGGTTAGGGGAAAAACGTGAATGGAAAAAGACGTTGGAACACTACTGGGCAGGCAAGATTGATGAACCGGAATTTCATACAGAAACGAAAGCATTGCGTTTGGCCAATTTGAAAAAGGAACAGGCAGCAGGTTTGGATTTAATTCCGGTTGCCGATAATTCAGACTATGATCATGTGCTGGATACGATTGCGGCTTTTGGCATCGTCCCAGAACGCTACGGTAGCTTCCACAAACGATTAACGTTGGATGAGTATTATGCCATCGCACGTGGGACAAAGGATGCTGTCGCGTCAGAAATGACAAAATGGTTCAACATCAATTACCACTATATCGTGCCAGAATATGACCAGCCTCATTTTGAATTATTGGATAATCGTTGGTTACGGTTCTACAACGAAGCCAAAACTGAATTAGGAATCGATGGGAAGCCAGTTATCCTTGGTCCAATTTCGTTGTTAAAACTGGGCAAACGGAATGGTGATTACCTGGATGCAGATGCTGTTGATGAATTACTGCCACAATTGTTGCCACTTTACGAACAAGTCTTTACCGAATTGGCTCAGGCCGGTGTTAAGTGGGTTCAGGTGGACGAACCAACGCTGGTTAAGGTTGCGACGGCAGCAGAAGTTAAACCTTACGAAACGGCTCTAAACGCACTTCGTCAAGCGGCACCATCAATCAATATCGAACTGCAAACGTACTTTGACAGCATTGATCCCTATGAAGCTGTTACCAAATTACCCGTTCAGGCAATCGGACTCGATTTTGTGCACGACAACGATGAGAACTTACAGCACGTGTTGAAGGACGGTTTCCCAAGCGACAAGGTATTGGCTGCTGGTATTATCGACGGTCACAATATTTGGACAAGCAATTTTGCTGACAAACTGGCCTTAATTAAGAAATTGCAGGGTGTCGTTGACAACAATCATTTGTGGTTGCAGCCTGCTAACTCATTACTTCATGTACCAATCACGACAAAGAATGAAACGAAGATCGATCCTGTGTTATTAGGTGGGTTAGCCTTTGCTGATGAGAAGCTACATGAATTGACGGTTTTGACTAAGGCCGCTAATGAAGGCCAACAGGCAGTTTCAAAAGAATTCACCAAGAATGCTGCCGCACTCAAGGCGTTAAATGAATCTGAACACCGGAACAACGCTGAAGTCCGTGCTGCGGAAGCCAACTTGGCCAACGAAACGTTTGAACGGCACAGCGCATTCTCAACGCGGATTGCACTACAACATAAGAAGCTGCAATTACCGTTATTGCCAACGACAAGTATTGGCAGTTTTCCGCAAAGCAAATTGGTTCGTTCCAAACGAGCTGCTTGGCGGAAGGGCAATATTACGGATGCCGAATATGAAGACTTTATCAAGTCTGAAATCAAACGTTGGATTGGTATCCAAGAGGACCTTGGACTGGATGTATTGGTCCATGGTGAGTTTGAACGGACTGACATGGTTGAATACTTTGGTCAGAAACTGACGGGTTTTTATGCGACGCAAAATGGCTGGGTTCAATCGTACGGTTCACGTGGGGTACGGCCGCCAGTAATTTTCGGTGACGTCGCTTACACGAAACCAATTACAGTTAAGGAAAGCGTCTACGCACAAAGCTTGACGGACAAACCAGTTAAAGGAATGCTCACGGCACCATTAACGATTATTAACTGGAGCTTTGTCCGTGATGACATTAGTAAGGCCCAGGTTCAAAACCAAATCGCATTAGCGCTGCGTCAAGAAGTGATTAACTTGGAAAAGGCTGGCATCAAGATTATTCAAGTTGACGAACCTGCGTTGCGTGAAGGGTTGCCACTAAAGAAACGGAACTGGAAGCCATACCTGGATGAAGCGGTTTACTCATTCAAGATTACGACGACTGGTGTTCGTGATGACACCCAGATTCACACGCATATGTGTTATTCAGACTTTGAAGACATCATCGGCACGATTAGTGCACTTGACGCGGATGTGATTTCGATTGAAACATCTCGGAGTCACGGTGAAATCATCAGTTCGTTTGAAAAGACACACTATGATAAAGAAATCGGGCTTGGTGTTTACGACATTCACAGTCCACGGGTACCTTCTGTTGAAGAAATTCAGGCAAACATTGAGCGGGCATTGCGTGTTATCGACGTTCATCAATTCTGGATCAACCCTGACTGTGGTTTGAAGACGCGTCAGGAACCAGAAACGTTGGCAGCCTTAAAGAACATGATTGCTGCACGTGATAATGTTCGCGCTAGTTTAGCGGAACCGACAAAGTAATAGGGGGCGTTGCCATGGTGGCTGACGCAGAGCACCAAAAGTTAACGGATGATGGGCATCGATTGACACATACAGATGAAGCACAAACGGAACATTCTTTCCTCCATCCGTCCGTAGGTCATAAGAGCGTTCTTGTGGAAATGGATCCACCGACGACATTTAAAACGGCAAGCTTTTATCGTGGTGCGGAGCGTTTACGTGATGCAGGAGTGGACGCAATTACGCTGGCGGATAATTCACTGGCAGCTGTTCGGGTGAGTAATGTGGCCGTTGCTGCTAAGTTGAAATTGGAATACGGTATTCATCCCATCGTGCACCTTACGACCCGTGATCATAATTTAATTGGCATTCAGTCTGAAATTATGGGATTACACAGTTTGGGAATTGACGATATTCTGGCGATTGCTGGAGATCCTGCTAGGGAAGGCGATTTTCCGGGTGCTACTTCAGTCAGGGACGTTAATGCGTTAGGCCTCATTAAACTGATTAAGCAATATAACACTGGTGTTAGTCCAAGCGGGAAGTACTTAGATGACCGCCCTAATTTCTGTGTAGCGGCAGCCTTTAGTCCTAAAATTACCAATGGTGTTTTGGCAACTCGCGGGATCAAACGGAAAATCGACTGTGGGGCCGATTATCTCATCACACAGCCAGTGTTTGATATCGCCAGAGTTAATGAATTGGCAGATGCTTTCTCACAATGTGGGTTACAGATTCCCGTGTTTGTTGGCGTTCAGCCGTTAATGTCCAAACGGAATGCTGAGTTCTTAAACGAGCATGTGTCGGGGATGAGTTTGCCTCAATCTGTACTGGATCGAATGGCTCAGGCCGAGATCGACGGCAATGAACATGAAGTTGGTCTGCAAATTGCTGAAGAAATTGCGGATGCAATCTGTGATCGATTTGATGGCGTTCATGTGGTTACACCGTTTAATCGGTATAAGATTGCGGCAAAACTGGTGACGCATATTAGACAGCGTGACAGTGAAACGGTTAGGGAATACAGTGCAAGTAAGATAAATTGAAAAATTCCATACCGACGCAAATTTGCTCTACGTCGATATGGAATTTTTTAGTTGGTCATTTTAAACAATGTTAACGGATTTCTTTTCTATACTTAGTAAATAGGTAAATAAGTCCAGCCAAAAACATAATTATGTATTTAATCATTCGAAATTGGTTCATGAGATAATCAGTTGGGAAAATAATGTCACAAGCAAGATTAGCGGAAAGCATGATAGATGAGGCAGTTAAATAGATTTTTGCAGTACGTTCATCTTGTACCTTGCCGATTTTCCGAGTCATGATGGACCATCCGAGTGTGATTAGCACAATCAGGATTAAACTGAAGCCAACAAGGATGTTCAAATTAAGATTGCTTTGCTCAACCCATTGTTTCAGCGGCCAAAACAGAGCATCTGGGATATCTGATAATGATTTAATTTGCATATTAGTTCTCCTTATAACCAAAAATGTCGGTAATATCCACCTTGAAAAAAATTGCAATTTCAAAGGCTAATTTCAATGTCGGTGAGTAATTACCTTTTTCCATTACCAAGATTGTTTGTTTACTAACACCGACTGCTTTGGCCAAAGCGATTTGAGACAGATGATTTAACACGCGGTATTCGTAAACCTTGTTGGTGATGGTGAGACCTGGATTTTGTTTGCTAGCGATAGTGATCACCTCAACAATCATGGTAAACAATACTTTACCAAAAGTAAAGTATTGTTTTGAGAGAACTGACATTTAATTGCCTATCGGAGCTTTAGCTATGAATACCTTTAAAAAGGCATCATGGTATCTACAACTGATGAAAATGTGTAATACAATATGTCTGTTTTTAGTCATTGATTTCGATGTAAAACTACCTAGAGCCATCATTTCGGTTCCACGGTCAATATACCTGATCATGATTAGACTGACCGATAAACGAGAGCAACCGCGAACACGAATTTAAGCATCTCATCGGTATTCGATAACGGCTTCATGGTAAACTAAGCCTAATAGCAATGCGGGAGGGTGCATCATGAAAGCGAAGCACTGGTGGCTTAGTTTGATGATTGTAATTGGTTGGGTCTTTTTATTGCCAATCACTAGTATGGCCGATGGGTCATATACAATCGATAAGTACGTTGCGAACGTTAATGTTTTAGAGAACGGAGATGCTGATTTTACACAACGCATTACTTACAACTTTGACGGCCATTTCAATGGCGTATTTGTAAAACAAGATCTAAAGGGGTTGAAGGGTGTTGATACGCCTCGAGTGACGGTTCAAAACCAGGGTGGTTCTGAGCAAACGTTGAGTGAGCAGACAGATGAGCGCGACAATTCGTTTCAGCGGACACTGAATTCCAACGATTTGCAACTTAAGGTCTTTCACAAAATCAGTGATAAAAGCGCCACGTTTACATATCGTTATCGTTTACATGGCGTAGTCACAAATTATGCGGACACCGCTCGCTTAAATTGGAAAGTTATTGGTCAGGGATGGGACGTGGCACTGAATAACGTGCACATTACGATTAAATTGCCAACACAACCTGTGAACGGTTTACAAGCTTGGGTTCATGGACCGTTAAATGGTAAAACAACGGTTGAGAAGGCATCCGGTAGGGTTAATATCACAGTGCCTAGTATTCCTGCCAATCAATTCGTTGAAACGGACCTATTATTCCCGACCTCAGTGACGGCCACGAATACTAACATTGTTAATCAGCCAATGAAAGAACAAGCTCGTAAGCATGAACGTGACCTGGCGGCGACAGCCAACCGTAAGCGACAACAGTCGCAACGAGTGAATGTTGGGATGTTGAGTGCTGTGGGAGTGATGCTAGTTGTATTGCTCGGTGGTTCGTTGATTTACTTCACTCGCCGGCCAGTAAACCGGCATCCCACTCCAATTCCAGTTAATCATTGGTATGAAGTACCAACTGTATCACCAGCCGTGGCGGCGCGGTTAATTACGGACAAAGCGCCGACGACCAAGGCGTATACGGGAACCTTAATGACTGAAGCTGGCAACGGTGAAATTACTATTAAACCGGAAGACAAGACCTACATCATTACAAAACAAAAGGAAATTTCTGAGCCACTGACCGATTTTCTGATTACAGAAGTAGGCGATGGTGAATATGTCTCATTGAAAGATTTAAAAACCTTTGGTCAACGCGATCAAAGCGGGCGTTTGAATGGGCGGTTTATTTCGTGGCAGGATCGGGTAGAAGATGAGGCAAGAAAGTATTACGACGATCATAATGTCGCATTGAGAAAATGGTGGTTGACCGTCGCTATTGTGACGAGTGCACTATCTGCGTTAGCGGTTCTCATTGCGACAAACCTGCCAACAATTCGGTTAGGCGTGTGGATTGTGGCAGTTGGTTTAAGTGTTTTGGTCTGGGGCTGTGCGCTGTGGCAACGACGTGTCATCAGTCGTTACACGCTGGAAGGTGACCAACTGCACAATGAATTGCTGGGTTTCAAACGAATGTTAAACGATATTGGCCACTTTGATACGGCTAAAGTTGGTGACATTGTAATCTGGGAACAAATATTACCATATGCGGCGGCACTTGGTTTAGCTGAAAAAGTCACGCAGGCCTTAGCCGTTGAGTTTGGCAGTGATGCGCTGATGAAGACAGGGATGATTTTCCCACTGTATTACGGTTTCGGCGGTTTTGACAGTAGTTTTGATACTGGTTTTAGTAATGGCTTGTCGTCATCAATTTCGGCCAGCAATACGCAAGCTTCCAGCCTGTCTGGTGGCTCGGGCGGATTCTCTGGTGGGAGTTCAGGCGGTTTTGGCGGTGGCTCCGGTGGTGGTGCCTTCTAAAGCATCTGATGGTGAATTTACGTTTGACCGGAAGACATTTTTAAATAGCTGAGTGAAAAAAAGATCCACAGTATCGCGGTCACATGACCATGATACTGTGGATCTTTTGTTATTAACAAATGGAATTAATTTAGTGAACAAACACACTGAGTAAGAGCACCATCAGTAAACCGACCACAGAAATGATGGTTTCCAACACGGTCCAAATACTCAACGTTTGCTTAACCGTCAAATCGAAGTACTCAGAGAACATCCAGAAACCAGCATCGTTGACGTGTGAGGCAGCTAGTGAACCAGCACCAATAGCTAATGCCATTAATGCGGGGTTAGCACCAGATGCATGCATCAACGGAACAACTAAACCCGCTGCAGTCATACCGGCAACCGTGGCAGAGCCAAGGGCAACACGCAGAATGACCGCTATTAGCCAACCCAGAATTAGCGGTGATAGGCTAGAATGTGACATCATTTGTTGAACGGCTTTACCAACACCACCATCAATCAAAACTTGCTTGAAGGCGGCACCACCACCGATAACCATTAACAACATGGCAATCGACTTGATGGCATCTTCAATCGTGCCACTAATCTGTTTCATTGTCCGACCACGGGAGAAACCCATTGACCAGATTGCGAATAATAGCGAGATGACCATCGCAATGACGGGGTCACCGAGCATAATCATGATCGAAGCAAGACCATGCGGATGAGCGGGTTTAATCCCATGCAAAGCCGTCATCGTATAAATGGTCGAAATAGCCATGAAAATAACGGGGAACAATGAGGTAAGGGCGGCCAAGCCGAAACTAGGTGTTTCATCCAAGTTGTATTCCTTAACCTCACCAAAGGCCGGTAATTCTTTTTTAATAACGAATACGCCTGGTTCCAAACGTTGCATGATCCGCGTAAATACAGGACCGGCAATGATCACACAGGGAATCGCCACGATAATACCGAGTAACAGCACGTTACCAGTATTAGCACCCAAAGCTGTTGAGACAGCCGTTGGAGCAGGTTGCGGTGGCAAGAAGCCTTGCGTTGCTGACAAAGCAGCAGCCATTGAAATACCCAAGTAGACGAATGGGACTTCGGCTTCTAGCGCAACAGCGAACACGATTGGTGTTAGTAGGACAAGGCCAACTTCAAAGAATAAGGACATCCCAATAATGAAGGAGGCAACCACGATTGCAAGTTGCAACCGTTTTTTACCAAACGCGTTAATCAACGTTTTGGCAATTCGGTAAGAACCACCAGAGTCGGACACAAGCCGACCAATCATCGCCCCAAACCCGAACACGATGGCTAACTCACCAAGTGAGCTACCAATCCCGTTCTTGATGGACGTCGCGATGGCTGCTGGGTTCATGCCAAGACCCAGGGCCACCAAAATCGACGTCACAATCAAGGAAACGAACGTGTTGAGCTTGAACTGGATAATCAATACCAGTAACAAGGCGATACCAAGAATTAGAACAATAAATGGCGTCATAATCAAAACTTTCCTCTCAAATGTAAAGACTTTTGGTAAGTAAAAAAACCAACTCCAACCATTGTACTCGTCCGAAACTCATTCTTAAACAGGATAATGGCAAAAAATGTAAATAGTTTTCAGGGTTATCAAACGATTATTTCATTGTGAAATTTAACTGGTGGTTTGTAGTTTTCTGCCGCTTACGGTTGTCAGCATAGAAACGCTCATCGTGGGACCGGTTTAAGCCTCCTAAAGCCCCAGGAGTCTTTCACCTCGTCAACAAGCCTCGTGAGAACCCGAGTCTCGTTGTCCGTCCATGTTGTAAATCCGGCAGGAAGCGCCTGATTAACAACATTTTCACGACTTGGTTTCTATGCTGACGCCCTTCAGCTACATTGAGGCATCTAATAGACGAAAAATTTGTAATGAATTTAGACCAATTCTTCAATCGCAAGTATTTAATTTGAATTAGGTAGTCATTTTTTTAACATCAACAGTTAGTGAAGCCAGTTAGGAACAGAGTTTCGTGAAGGCATGACTTAGTGGACGGTATTGGGCCACTTAGTCATGCAGGACGACTTCTGAGACCGAACTTGGGCTCAGAATCGAAACTCAAGACCGGTCCTGGGGCTTTAGTTGGTCCCATGAAACGGCGTTCCTGACTGGCGTAACGAAATGTCTATTCCATCTTTCTTTCACGCAAAAAAACGACACTCAAATTTGATGAGTATCGTTTGAAATAATGACTAATAAATTTTAAATCGAGCGTTTAGTGGAAAATGACGTTTAGAATCATAACCCCGATAATCCCACAGACGGCAATGATTGACTCCAGTACCGTCCATATACTCAACGTTTGCTTAACAGTTAAGTCGAAGTATTCACGGAACATCCAGAAACCAGCGTCGTTAACATGAGATGCAGCCAATGAACCAGAACCAATGGCGATAACCATCAGGGCAGGATCCACACCAGATTGTGCCATCAATGGGGCAACAATCCCAGCGGCTGTTAAAGCAGCAACCGTGGCTGAACCTAAAGCGATCCGTAAGATAACGGCAACTAACCAACCAAGTAACAGTGGACTGAAGTTTGTGTGAAGGAACATTGTGGCAACGGCTTTACCAACGCCACCGTCGATCAGCACTTGCTTGAAGGCACCACCACCACCAATAACTAACAGCAACATAGCGATGGACTTAACGGCGTTTTCCATGGAAGTCATGATGTCTTTGGTAGCACGGTTACGATGCCAACCCATGGACCACATTGCGAAACATAGTGACAAAATCATGGCGATACTTGGACTACCAATGAACGCAATGAACTGGTCCATTGCACTTGGGTTCTTTGGCAATTCACCACCGGTGAAGATCAATTGGTACAGCGTGGTGATGGCCATGAAGATAACTGGGAACAGGGATGTCAATACGGCTAAACCAAAGCTAGGAGTTTCTTCCAACTTGAATTCTTTGATTTCACCAAGTGAGGAAAGGTTACCTTTTTGTTCAAACGCAGAGGGTGCGTAACGTTGAGCTAACTTAGTGAATAATGGACCAGCAATGTAAACCGTTGGAATCGCTAAGATAATCCCGAATAACAGAACCCGACCAACGTTGGCGTGCAAAGCTGCAGAAATGGCAACTGGGGCTGGGTGAGGTGGTAAGAATCCGTGGGTAACAGACAATGCTGTTGCCATGGAGATTCCTAAGTAAAGAATTGGCACTTCGGCTTCAACCGCGATGGCGAAGACGATAGGAATCAAGAGGACTAAACCAACTTCGAAGAAGAGGGCAATCCCGATAATAAAGGAAGCCAACACAACGGCGAGTTGCAAACGTTTTTTACCAAAGCGTTTGATTAAAGTCGTTGCGATTCGGTAAGCACCACCAGCATCGGCGACTAAGCGGCCAAGCATGGCCCCAAAACCGAAGACGATGGAGAGTTCACCTAACTGACTGCCGATACCGGTTTGAATGGACGTGGCAATTTTATCCATTGGCATCCCAAGACCAAGTGCAACCAATACAGCAGTGATAACTAGGGCTAAGAAAGTGTTGATCTTAAAGCGAATAATGAGAACTAATAAAAGGGCAATTCCCAAGAACAACACTATAAAAGGTAAAGCTGCAGACATGATTAATGTCTCCTTTCAAAGTGAAAAAATAAGAACTGAAAAAACAATACCAGATATTCGCCAAATAGGAAAGCGATTACATTTATTTTCTGCAATTTCTTTACAATATCGGTAAAAATCCGCTTCAAATAAATTTAAAGAAGGTAATGCAAATGCTGACATTAATATATTAATTGAACGATAAAATTTTTCACACTTTTAAATTTAGTTGTGCAAAAGCAAAAAGAATCAAAAAAAGCAACCCCAAAATGAGGTTGCTCTGTTGACACAATTATTCTTGTGTTTCACCATGTTGCGCATGCTTCTTTTGGAAGTTGGCAATGTTGGTGTATTCAGTTTGGAGCTGACGGCTAAGGCGAATGTAAATTGGTACTAATTTACGGTAAACGTCGAAGTTTTCTGGGTTTGGTTGATAAGTGTTAGTTTCACCAACGAATTTCTTAACATCGCTTAAGTTGTCAATTAAGCCCAGTGACTTCATGCCGATGACAGCAGCACCTAAACATGAAGATTCAAATGATTCTGGAATGGTGACAGGTTGTTCGAAGATATCGGACAACATTTGACGCCACAGTTCAGAACGGGCAAACCCACCAGTTGCCATGATGGACTTAGGTTCACCGACAACTTCTTCAAGTGCCAACAGCACCGTGTACAAGTTGTAAACGATACCTTCCAAAACGGCGCGAATCATGTGAGCCCGAGTGTGCATTTGTGTCAAACCGAAGAAGGAACCACGGGCGTCAGCATCCCAGATTGGTGCCCGTTCGCCACCAAGGAATGGGTGGAACAACAGACCATCTGAGCCAGCTGGTACACGTTTGGCAATTTCTGTTAACAAGTCGTAAGAGTCTTCTTGCAATAGGGCAGCAGTACTCTTTTCAGCATCAAACAGATTGTCCCGGGCCCAACGGAAGACGACACCACCATTATTAACTGGTCCGCCGACAACCCATAGATCTTTGGTCAAAGCGTAACAGAAAACGCGACCCTTTGGATCGATAACAGGGTGGTCCGTAACGACACGAACGGCACCGGAAGTACCAATCGTTACTGCAACGACACCTTCGTCAATTGCATTAACACCCAAGTTGGATAATGCACCGTCAAAGGCACCTTGGATGAATGGAACATCCATAGGATAGCCAATAACTTTTGCATATTCGTCGCGCATGCCTGTTGATTGGGCATAGCCGTCGACGATCTTAGGCAATTGATCAGTAGTGACACCAGTTAAGGCCAAAGCATCTTTATCCCAGTCGAGATCGAAGATGTTGAAAATCCCAGTCCCACTGGCAACGGAAATATCCATCTGCCAAACGTTTAATAAACGGTAGAAGATGTATTCTTTAATCCCACAGTAGTAGGCTGCCTTCTTGTAAATGTCAGCGTGATCATTCTTCAACCACAACAATTTACATAATAATGACATTGGGTGGATCGGTGTTCCTGTGTGCTCATACAGGGTTTTACCGGTGCCGTCTGCCTTCAACTGATCAGCGTATTTTGTTGCCCGGGTATCAGCCCAAGTGATGACACGCGTCAGTGGCTTATGGTTTTTATCTAGTGCAATCAAACTTTGGTTGGCACTTGAGAAAGAAACACCATGAAGCTTGCCATTCTTAAGGTCGGCCTTGCGTAGAATTTCTTGTAAACCATTCACAACAGCTTCAAGAATTTCTTCTGGATCTTCTTCAGCCATCCCCGTTGCGTCACGATATAACGGGTAAAGCTTGTTCGTGTAAGCTAAGACGTTACCGTCTAAGTCGTATAATACGGCTTTGGTACTCGTGGTACCAATGTCCATTCCGACCATATAGTCCATATGAATAAACTCCTTTGTAAACTTTTTTAGTTAAATCTACGCCTGCTAGTATAGGCGAAATTGACAGCGTTCACAACTGTTTCGATCACTTAATTTGTGAAAGTTGATGCAATCTGAAAGCGTTTGCGGCATAATGTTCTTAGAAAACTTTTTACATAAAAGTGGATGAATATTTTCATAAAGGACGGTGTTTATCATCGCACGAACTAGTGTAAGTACGATTAAAGCAAACTATCAACACTTAACGGGGGCTGATAAGAAGATTGCCTCATTTATTCTCGGTAATCCAGCAGCCGCCAGTGAAATGACGATTCAAGATTTAGCGGAGAATGTCAAAGTATCGACGGCAACAGTTAGTCGGTTTGTCAAACGAATTGGGTGGCGCTCGTTTCGTGAGTTTAGCCTAGGATTTGGTGGCATTGCGGCACAAACGGACAGTTTTTTCAGTGAAATTGAAGAAGATGATGCGCCGTCAGTTGTCGTCGATAAGGTATTTCAGGGCGCTGATAACGCGTTGGATGCAACCCGTGCGTTATTGAAAGATCAAGATTTAGCGGATGCTATTAAATTGATCAAGAATGCACATACTCTGTCATTTTTTGGCTTTGGTGGCTCTTCAATTGTTGCGCTAGATGGGTATCATAAGTTCTTACGGACAACGGTTCAACCGCAGTTTCACCCTGATGTCGACATTCAGTTGATGCAGGCAGTTAAGATGACTAAGGATGATGTTGCAATTATCGTGTCCCACTCTGGACGTAACCATGACACATTAATGATTGCGGATCAATTGCGAGCTAATCACGTGCCAATGATTGCCATCACCAGTTATCCGGCTTCGTCACTGGCAAAAAAATGTAACATTGTGTTCCAATCCGTTGCGGAAGAAGTTAACTATCGGAGTGAGTCAATGAGTTCTTTGATTGCCCAGTTGACGATTATGGACAGTTTGTTTACTTTGGTTGGTGCTCAAGGGGCGCGTACTCAGTCTGGGGAAGGCTTATTAAAAGATGTGCGTCACGCAATGGCAACGACTCGCGAGTAATTATAGAATTTATATAGCAGAATAAAAATGAATCATAGTCAACTCGTAATGTCGCCCACCTGTAAACGTGATAGAATAGGGCTTAATCTTTTGTCATGAGGGTGGTGGGATTTGTGCGAAGTCGGCGGCAGTCGGCCTCAATATATCAACGGTTAAAACAGCGACGTATGCGGCGATGGCGTTGGCTATTGGTGCTGATTATCGTTGGCTTGATTGGCGGTGCTGGTTATGGTGTATTTCACTGGTGGCAATTACGACATCAGACAATGATGGCCAAGTATCCTGTCACTGGAGCCGCCATTGATCAGGATGCGGGGTTTTTAGACTTCCAGGCCTTGTCCAAAACAGGTGTTAAATTTGTCTACTTGAAAACGACGGTCGGCAATCGTTATACGGATGACGATTTTGCAGGTAATTACAGTCGCAGTGGCGGTAGTGGCAATACACTGAAAGTTGGGGTGTACATGGTGTACAGCCCCAATAGTCCCGTGCTCAGTCAAACGACTTATTTTGAAAAACAGGTTGGGTCAGATACGGGAACGTTGCCAATTATGATTTCTGTTCCAGACACCGGGTCTAGTTTTGGGTCTGCCAAGGCCATTGAACGAACTGTGGCACGTTTGACAGCGATGATAGCGACATTAAGAACGGATTATCAGCAACCAGTATTATTGTGGACGTCAACAGATGGCTATCAGGCGTTAAAAGGCAAATTGAGTCATACAATGTTTTCACTTGATGATAGCAAATTAGCCAAACGTAGTCCTCAGGACGTTCAATTTATCAGCTATGACGATAATGGTTCGCTAATTGTGGCTGGTGAACGACAATCTATGTCTCTAATGGTATACAATGGCAGTAAGCAATCGTTTGATGCATTAAGCAACGAGTAAAGATGGGTGATAAAATGGCTTTTTTTAGTAAAAAAGAAAGTGACGATGCAAAGCAAAGTGCACCGCGTTTGACAATCGATCAGGCACAAACCGGTATTCTTGATGCCGTCACCAGTCAATTTGGCGATTCGCAAACGGCATTGCCGGATTTCTCAGTTGTTGCAGGGTGGGCTAGTGCTGATTTTATTGCCTTCCGCAGTTTTGATATTCAAATCAAAGTGGGGGTCACTCCGGAAAATCCCCGTGATCAGAAACGTTTGAAATGTTTGGTCGCAGTTGGCCCGCGGTTTGTCTCGTTGTACGACCTTTTGGAGACGGATTTACGCAGTCAGTACAAACGACAATACACGCCAGAAAATTTGCGTGCTGATCTAAAGTTGTTACAACACTATCTTGCTTGGCGTTTAACGCCAGAACAACGGGCAAAATTTGGTTTGACGCAAGATTAGAATTAATAAAGTTCATGCTTGATAGAAAAACACCACAACTCAGCGAAAATGAGTTGTGGTGTTTTGAATTTAATAAAGCAAGATTAGTGATCGATTGATATCAGTTACAATAACGGTTGTATTAATCAACTTGTTTAAGTTGCGTTTCATAATGTTGCCTGATTTGGGTTTCAGTAAAGTTGACCAGGTAACTAGGAATACATAACTGATGAATAAAACGGGCAGAATTTGCATCACTAACAGCGATGTCAGCAAAGTATAAATCAATCAGTAATTGAATGCCGCGTTTGCTAGCCGCAAATTCAATGCTGTTGTGTGATGCCTGCGTACAGCCGTATAGAATGCCGGCGTCGTTATTTAAGACATGGCCGAGCTCATGTGCCAACTGAAATGCAATCTGGTTTTGATTGGGCCAGTTCAAGTTAATGAGGACTTTATTCAAAGCCGGATTTGCGGCGGGCGGTGTATTAGGCGACATGGTGGTCGATAAAATAACGTTGATTTGATGTTGTTTTGCAAATGCGAGTAAGCGATCAATTAGATTTTGCATTATCATCACTGCTTCCAAGAATACGTTTGATGTAGGCAAGGTCTTCCGGTGGAATAGGGCGGCCTTCAAAGGTCATGATGACATCATCGTCGTTAAGATCAACTTGTTGTGATTTTTTGGTTGCAGCCGCCGTGTCAGCACCAATTAAAGAATCAACGGATACATTAAGAATTTCCGCAACTTTTGTTAATCGAGAAATGCTTGGATCTTTTTTTTGCCAGCTATAAATACTGTTGATGCCCATACCTGCCTTGATAGCCAACGTTTGGAGGCTGAGTCCCCGTTCCTGGGCGAGGGCTTTCACTTGTTCGTAGATTGACATGTTACATCCTCTTTTCCTTAGCTTCCATTTTACACTAAAAAATAAACGATCTTGTAAAAATTATCCGATTGAATTAAAATGTTGTTGAATAATTATCCGATTGTGTAATTTAAACGCGATTATTTTATTCTATTGAGTAAGAAAGGCTGGATGAAATGAAACGACTTATTGAAATAAATGTCGATTTTAGTTTGACACGACAACGAATTAAACAACAAAGTGAGCAGTTTATTCTTGAGAATATTAAACGTTCTGGAACACGGAGAATTAATGTTAACGAAGAGTATTCGATCATGGGAGTGAATTTAACGGCAATGTCGCCAGAAACTTCCCATTGGGATCACTATGCACAAATGTTTAATCAATTAACGGTGATGGAACGACGGATTATTTATTATCGTTATTTATCGCAGAAAACGGATGTTTATGCAGAACTAAACACATACTATAGTCGTTCGCAATACTTCCGTGTTAAACGCACAGCCGAGTATGAGTTCGCTTATCTGCTTGGTGTATTGGCGAACTAGCTGAACTAATGGAGGAGTCCTTGCATGCGACTTTTGCGAGAGCAAACTGGGATTTAAATGATAAAAGCTCCGGACTCCCAAAATGCGAACATATGTTTGAATAGACTTGTACCAAAAAATAAATGAAGGAGTGATTATCTTATGGATAACACAGTTGATACAAGTCAGTTGGCAACGTCGGTAAAGACGTTACCTGAATTACATCTTACCGGTGATTTGACCGGAATGAGTCACGACGTATACAAGAACTTGTCGTTTGATTTTAAATTGAACGATGGTCGTGATATTAGTGGCTTTGCCAAGATTAAGTGGCAAGGGGATGGTTCGTTACGTTGGGATAAAAAGAGTTACAAGTTTAAGGCATACGAGGATGAGGCATGCAAGACAAAGCTTAAGTTTAAACCGTTAGCAGATTGGGCCGAAAACAGCGACTTTAACTTAAAGGCCAATTATATGGACATCACGCATGCTCGTAACATTACGAATGCCGCATTGTTTGCGGATATGACTGCGACACGTCAGCACGTTAATGATGAACTAGCACAGGCGATTAACTTTGGCGAGATTCAGGGATTCCCAATTCGTTTGTGGGTCAATGACAAATTTAACGGTGTATATACATTTAACACGGGGAAAAACGGCACCCTGTTAAACATGTCAAAAGACAATAAGAATCATGCGGCCGTAGAAGCGGCTCAATTTAATGACACAACAGCCTTTAAAGCTGACACCGCCAAGTTTGATAACAGTGATTTCAGTGTGGAATTTCCTGACGCGCTATCTGATCCATTGAAAACTAGTTTTGAAAACCTGATGAAATTTGCCCATAATTCTTCAATTTTCGATTTCCGTGCCCATCAGGATGAGTATATTAACATTGAATCGGTTATTGACTTCGGGATCTTTGCCAATGTCATCGATGACACAGATATGGAAGTTAAGAATGCGATGTACGTCACTTACGATGGCGCGCACTGGACTATGGTCCCATATGATTTGGACACGAGTTGGCAATTACAATGGGATGGTAAGTCATTGCAACCGATTGATCAAAATCTATTCGACTTCCAAGGCAATCAGCTGTTATATAAGGCGTTTGCGGCTAACCAAGACCTTGTGTACAAACGTTATCGTGAGCTGCGTCAAACGGTATTGCGTGGAGATAATGTTATTAATCACATTAAGCAGTTTATGCAATCTGTTGGCGAACCAAATTATGAGAATGATTTGAAGACATGGCCTGATTTGCCAAGTGAAAAGCTGACGGGGATGTCACAGCTGCAGTACGACATGCATCGGCGATTGAATATGATTGACGATCAGATTGAACGACACTTTGGCGGTGGCAAGACACAGGTTACTCCGAACTTTATCAGGAACTCTGATTTTAAGTACGATTTGAGAGACTGGACAGTTGTCGGCAATTTCTATCGAACAACTTATCCCGGTTCAATGAATAGTGGTAGTGCCGGGGCCGCATATTCGCATTCAGGCTACAATAAAGTGATGTGGGATCGAATTGAAAGCACGCCGATTCCAATCAGTGACCCAGACAATCCGCCAGTGATTTCGTTTGGTGGCAAAATTATGCTCTCAAGTAATATCCCTCTTTCAGGTGACGATGAGATTCTTATTTCTGTGCTCTTCTTAGATGCTAATCAGCAAAGACTTGGTGGTGTAAACCTCGATAGTGATCACTCACAGCTTGAACATCCACAGTTCTTGAAGGCAGAAGGTATTCAAATTCCGAAAGGGACAGTCAATTTGCATATGGAGTTTGCGTTTAGTAGAAATGGTCACGCAATTTTGACTCAACCACAGTTAAACTTCACTCCGACATTAGGCAACTATGTAAGTGGCAATTAATTATGTTTAGATAAAGTAAATAGAGTCCCGCTACGCTTTATGCATAGTTGGACTCTATTTTTGAGTTCTATTATTCCGCTATCGTTTTTTCAGTAGTGGCAGGTTTCGCCGTATGTACGCTAACCAATGTATAGGTAGCGTTATCGGCCTCGTCATACAAGGAAACAGGTTGTTGTTCATTAGCATGAATTCTTAAATGATAGCCAAAGCCATCAAGATAGACTAACTCTTGTGCTGTAATACTTTCAACCGTCGCATTTTCCTTACGGCCATCGATGTGCAGCGTTAAATCTGGATTGATTTGAATTCTGTGGATGCGATGGTCGTTATGGTCGGAATATTTCCAGGTACCAGAAAACAACATTGGTAATGATGATTGATTATCAGTATGCTTTTTACCTGAACGGGTAAATGTGCTTGATAATCCGGCGGCCAGTGACACGCCAAATAATAAAATATTCCGCTTTAACGACACAAATGCATCCTCGCTTTCTCTCTTTTGCCAGTTAACTTACAAGTATTAATATAGCACGATTTTACGCTGTTTCCTTATCCAAACCATTGGCGTAACGGAATTAAAATATTCCTGCAACCAATCTGACTTGATTACTGAAACTTCGTCATAAAATTGGTAAACTAGATGTATTAACAGGTGATGGAAAATTTTCTTGAATCGTCTGGTAACGGATTAAAAAATTCATTTCGACGGAGGTTCTATAGCATGTTAAAACTAGGAATCATTGGCACGAACTGGATTACGCAGCAATTTGTTGAGGCCGCTGCGGCCAGCAAAGAATATGAACTGACAAGTGTTTACTCACGCCACAAAGAAAGCGGTAAGACGTTTGCCGACAAGAACGGTGGTCAAGTTTACACAGATTTAGACAAGTTTTTTAACGATGGTGATTTTGACGTTGTTTACATTGCGTCACCGAACAGTTTGCATTTTGCCCAAACGTTGAAGGCAATTGATGCGGGCAAACAGATTATTGTAGAAAAACCGATTGTTTCCAACCCAGATGAATTTGCACAGATGAAGGCTGCTTTAGCCAAGCATCCTGAAATTCACGTGTTTGAAGCAGCACGTCACATTCATGAACACAATTTCCGTGCAATTCGCAAACAGTTAGCTAGCATGGAGACTATTAGTGGGGCAACCTTGACCTATATGAAGTATTCATCACGTTACGATGAATATCTGGCGGGCAAGGATCCAAATGTCTTCACGACAACATTTAGTGGTGGTGCCCTACAGGATCTCGGGGTCTACGTTGTGTATGACGCTGTTACTTGGTTTGGCAAGCCTAATCGGGTTCACTACTACGCCACGCCATTACGAACTGGTGCAGATGGTAAAGGAGTCGCTGTATTAGGTTATGATGGCTTTGACGTCACCCTGAACATTGGTAAAAATACGAATTCGTACCTACCATCAGAGATCTATGGCGTTAAAGATACGATTGTGATGGATAATGCGGCCGAATTGACTTCTGTTATTTACCATGCAGCTGATGGTTCGACGAAGCGGATTTCTGAAGAACCTGACGATAATCCGATGATCGCTGAAGCAAAAGATTTTGCGACCGTGATTAACGATCCTAAGAATCCAGACAATGTCCGTCATTATCAGACATGGCTTCATTTGAGTGAAATTGTTAACAGCGTGTTGTTTGACCTGCGTCGCAAGGCTAGCATCGTCTTTCCAGCCGACAATAAATAGAAACGAGTATTATAGATGAACAAAGAATTTGAAGCACATTTTAGTGAGTTGGGCTATACTCAACCCACTGCAATTCAAACGGGCGTTGAAGCACCGCTCACAAACGGTGAAAACATTGTTGGGTTAGCACCTACCGGCTCTGGTAAAACAGTTGCTTTTGCGTTGCCGTTATTGGCTAAGATTTTGCCTGGTGATGGCACACAATTGCTAATCCTCGCGCCAAGTCAAGAACTGGCACAGCAAACAACGCGTGTGATGCGTGATTGGGCTGCTATTATTGGCGTGAATGTTGCTGCGTTGACTGGTGGTGCCAATGTCAAACGGCAGATTGAACGTTTGAAAAAGAATCCGGAAGTCGTTGTTGGTACGCCTGGTCGGGTGCTCAACTTACTTGACGATCATCGTTTGAAGGCGCACTTGCTGACAAGTATCGTCATTGATGAGGCCGATGAGTTGTTAGCTGGTGAAACACGGACTGACGTGGAAGACATTATTCGTGAAGCGCCTGGCGATGTTCAACTGAGTTTTTTCTCTGCAACGAAATCAGAAGCACTCGATCAGCTAACCAGTGAATTCGGTATTGAAGTGACCACCGTTGATGTGCGTGATATTGATGAAACCCAGGGACAAGTTAAGCACGGTCTGATGACTTTACCAGCCAACCAACGGGCGGTGATGTTACGCCGTTTTTCTCGCATTCCAGGATTTCAGGCACTGGTGTTTTTCAATCAGTTAGGTGAATTGGAACGGGCAGCTGCTTCAATGCGCCATGAACATGTAGCAGCGGTTTCTTTAGCAGGTAAGCAACGGCAAGTGCAGCGTGCTGATGCGATGCGTGATTTTCGTAATGGCAAAGTTAAGTTTCTGTTGACGACCGATGTTGCAGCTAGGGGACTGGATATTCCAAATTTGCCAGCAGTCATCAATTACGATCTGCCCGGCTCACTGGTAACGTATACGCACCGTGTTGGCCGGACTGGGCGAATGGGTGCTAGTGGTCTTGTCATTAACTTTGGGAATGATCATGATATTCGTAGCCTAAAGCAAGTGTTGCGGGGAAGTGATTACCAACTTCAGCCACTGTACTTTGCTCATAATGCGTTTGTCGATGAACGACCACAACGTGTAGAATCTGTTGGTAGTGTTGCAAAAAAGACAGCCCGTCCTGAGCAAGGCAATAAGGCTAAAGTGCGTAGTGGTGAAAAGCCTGGTAGCACTAGCGGTGCCGTTAGCGCTACGGCAAAACCAAATCCTCAACGTGCCAAGGCTATGAATCATTCATCTAAGAAGAATGATTCGGCTAAAGTACAGGCAGCTTCGAAGAAATCACATACGCATAAAAAGCATTCGAAGAACAAAGGAATGCGGCACAAACATCAACTGAAGAATCAGGAAGGAAAATAACGTTATGCCATTAGTACGAGTTGACCTCCAACGAGGCCGTAGTAAATCAGAATTGAAGGCCATTTTAGATTCAGAGCATAAAATCTTAGTCCAAGATTTTGGTGTTCCTTTGAGGGATCGTTACCAAATTGTGACGCAACATGATCCAGAAGAAATGGAAATTGAGGATACCGGGTTTGGCATCGACAGAACAGACAAGTTCGTGATGATTCAAATCACCATGCGTGGTGGCCGGACTGAAACGCAGAAACGAACATTCTATGAAGACCTCGTTAAAGAACTTCAAAGCAGTGCTGGTATCGAGCCAAACGATGTAATGGTGGTCATCTCAGAAAATGGCAGTCCTGACTGGTCATTCGGAAATGGTGCCGCACAGTTTTTAAATTAGTGTATACTAAAAAACGGTTCATCCATTAAGGTGAATCGTTTCGTCTGTCCCTATAGTTTAACTGGATAAAACCGCCGCCTCCTAAGCGGCTGCTCCCAGTTCGAGTCTGGGTGGGGACATTTATCTTATCTTATTGGAGTAATGAGAAAATGGCAGATAATGATACGATTGTGGACTACTTAGTTGATGCAATTGAGCGCAATGGTAAGGCCAAAAAGGTGCTTAAGAACGATAAAGCACGGTCCATCGCCTATGTGGCAAAAATGGGCGAGCCAAACTTCAGCAGTAAAGAGTTAGTAAGCTTAATGCTGAAGGGGATGCAGGCTGGCATCATCGAATTTGTTCGGTCAGAGCCCCGCTTCGAGTGGAATGAGACGGATTTTCCTGTATTATTAATGGCTAGTTCAAAGGCCAAAGACGCGTTCGTTAAGCTTTTATGATATAAAAGACGAGCATTCTGAAATCATTGAAGATTTCAGGATGCTCGTCTTTTGACTGCTAGGACTCAAACATTAATCCATGTAAGCCCAGTGGTTGATTGGGCCATATTTGTGACCAACTTCAATTTGGTTAGCAATCGAGACGTTAACATATTGTTTGGCAATCGTAATGGCTTCCTTAACGGATTTATCCTTAGCCAATTCGGCAGTAATGCATGCAGATAACGAGTCACCCGTGCCGTTAACACGGTCTGTATGAATGTAAGGTGCGCTGAGCCAGAAGTGTTCGCCATTCTCAAGAAGGACTAGATCACGGACTTCTGTTTGATCGGCATCACTATGTTGTCCCTTGATCATGACGTTCTTAGCACCCATCGTGTGCAATTTTTTAGCCGCGGTTAACATGTCTTCATCTGTTTCAATGACCATATCAACCAACTTTTGCGCCTCAAAAAAGTTTGGTGTAATCACTGCTGCTAAGGGAACTAGCTGTTCGCGTAACGTTTCGAACGCAGCCGTTTCTAGCAACATTGCGCCGTGTTTAGTGACGATAACGGGATCCACGACTAGCGGTCCAAAATCGACACGTTTGTAATTGGCCACAACGTTATTGATCAATTCGGCATCGGCCAACATGCCTGTTTTGGCGGCCTTTAAATCAAAATCATCTGCTAAGGATGTAAATTGTTGGTTAATGAAGTCGGTCGGCATTGATGTGGATGCCTGAATGCCATACGAGTTGCCAGCGACACATGCTGTGACGATGGACATGCCGTAAACGTTGCGGGTGAAGAATGTGTTTAAGTCTGCCTGTAAACCTGCACTGCCATCGGAATCAGAACCGGCAATGGTGACAACTTGTGGAAATTCATTTGCCATTTCATAAAACCTCGCTTTTCAATTGGTGTTGGTGATAGCGTAGCACAATCCAAATCAACTGCGACAGTCTTTTTAATCAGTTTTTGTGTGAGGTGGACAAATTTTCATTTTTGTCTATGTTTGCCTAATTAGATCGAAAGTGTTGACAAATATTTAGGCACCTATATAATAGCCGATGTTAGGTACCTAACTAACAATCTTTGGAGGAAAATTATGAATACTGAAAAAAACGATGAATTGTTTAGAACATTTATGGATTTAACAAAACAGATGCAGCGGTATGGGTTTGCGACTCGTGGACAACAGCACGGCCGTCACCATGGATTTAGTCGAGGCCGATTGTTACAACTGATCTCGGATCATGATAATGTCACACAGAGTGAACTAGCTGAGTTGCTGGACATTCGTCCATCTTCTTTATCAGAAATGCTGAGTAAGCTTTCTGATGGGGGATTGATTGAACGACATGCTGACGAAAACGACAAACGAATTACGCACGTCGTTCTCACTGAGACAGGACGTAAACGTTTAGCGGAACGCAAGCAAACAACGGATGAGTATCTGACAGGCTTGTTCGATGGTTTGACTGATGAGGAGACACAACAGTTACAACAGTTGTTGGCCAAACTTGACGGTTCGCTAAAAGATAAGTTGGCAGATATGGATGACGCACCGGAGCCTGAATTTGGCTCATTCGCTGGTCCTGCAGGCCACTTTGGCCGTCGTTCATTTAATGACCGCAATGGTTTTGATCCTCGTGGTCAGGGGTTCAATCGTCAACATCACGATAACTCAGACATGGGCATGATGAACGGTTTCTGGCGTTAGTTTAACAAACGCAAAAGAGTGGTTACTGATATTATTTTTCAGTAACCACTCTTTTTACATATATAATTGCAGATCCTATGCTTTCGGCGCAAAAACGTCCTCCAGCATTGCAAATGAAATGAATGAGACGCCCGCCAAGAGAAGACCGGCAATAATGCCAACAACCAACCCCGTGACGACTTGCCCAGCAATCAGTCCATACAGTAGGCCAATCAAAATGATAAGTGGTAAAACACTGCCAGAAATCCAAACAATAAGTGAATCATCGCGTTGCATGATAAATCCCCCTTGTATAATGATGACATAGTGTGACAAACACTGAACCCACCTATGTTGTATCATATTAACGAATAGAAAACGGAATTCTAAGAAAAAACGGTTTCATTTCTTAGAGAATAAATGATTTTATAATGGAGCAAACAATTTAATGAAAGAATTAACAGCGGATTTCTTTTCAGGACGGCCAACAGAACAAATTGCCAAGGATTTACTGGGTGTCACATTGACGCGAAAAATGGACGATGGTGTAGTTGGTGGTGTTATCGTCGAGACCGAGGCTTATTTGGGCGATCAAGATACAGCTGCACATGCTTTCGGTCATCGAAAGAGCAAGGCTAATGCAGCCTTGTTTTCAGATCCTGGTACGCTGTATTTTTATACAATGCGTGGGCTAATCCTTATGAATCTTATCTGTCAGCCGTCGGGTACACCACAAGGAGTTTTACTGCGGGCGCTCGAACCAACTGTCGGTACAAGAATGATGGAACAAAATCGTCATAGAACAGGCGTTGATATTGCAAATGGGCCGGCTAAACTAACAGCAGCGATGGGGATAGGCACGTTGAAGTACAATGACATGTTACTGAGTCTGTCTCCCTTCAGCCTGAGCATTAGTGGCCAGTATCAACCGCAGCAAATTGTGAGTGCTGCTCGGGTTGGTGTCAGTGAAGGGGAATGGCACGACCGACAGCTTCGGTTTTATGTCGAAGGAAATCCTTATGTCTCGGGGATGAAGAAGAAAGAAATGGATTGGGATAATCACGGTTGGACGAATGACTAGTTGGTTGCGATAACGACATCTAAAATAATAAATACCTAAGTTTTACTTATGAAGGGTCGACACGTTGCTGTCAAAGTCGTAAATTGTTATATTAGTTGATTAAATAAGGAAGTTGGAATTCTCTAAATGGCAACTTTAGTAAAGTTATTTAAAAAGTATCAGTCTCAGATTGCCTATCTTTTTTTTGGTGGCGTTACAACGGTAGTAAACATAGTTGTTTTCGCAGTTGCTAATAGTTGGTGGCATTGGAATTATCAGGTGGCAAACATTTTGGCTTGGTTGCTGTCAGTTCTCGTTGCTTACATTACAAATAAGCTATGGGTTTTCTCATCACATGCAAAAGGTTTTCGTGAAAACATGAGGGAAATAACTTCCTTTTTTGGTTTTCGAATATTAACACTGCTTTTTGAAGTGGTCATTCTGTTCGTAGGGATTACATTACTACACGGCAATAATATTTTGGTGAAAATTATTGATCAAGTTATCGTTATTGTTTCGAACTACTTCTTTAGTAAGTGGTACATTTTTAAAACAAATGATTTTGACTAGTATAGTTTTTAAAGCGTGCCCTCGTCGGACATGCTTTTTTTGTTTTGAAGAACAGTGTGGTTTAATTAGATAAGGCAAAATCGACTTAAAGTGTGAACAGGGGTTAACAATGAAACGTTTCTTTAAAATTTTTATGCGCCGATTTAGCAATGCAGAAGTTAGCAACTCAGCGGTAATATTGGCGTGGTATTCACTATTATCAATCTTTCCTGCCGTGATTGTAATTGGAAACTTATTGCCTATCTTTGGTATCAATGCGCGAACAGTTTTGGATTATTTACAGACTGCTGTCCCAGCAGATGTCTATAGAACTTTGGCACCAGCAATTTTATCTTTTCTCCAACGAGGAAGCGGCAGTTTGCTGTCAATTGGGGCGGTTGTTGCTTTGTGGTCTACGAGTCAGGTGGTGGCCGCTTTTCAGCGAACGGTCAATCAGGCCTACGGCGTCGGTGAAAACCAGAATGCGATTGCTAACAGATTGTTTTCCTTTATGTGGATGATCTTAGTTATCGTAATCATGGCGATAATTATTCTGTTCTTCACTCTAGGACAGGTTGTTGTTAAGCAGTTAACACCGTTACTACATTTAAGTCACAATATTACGAGTGTAGTTAGTTCATTGAAATGGCCAGTTACGTTAAGCCTACTTTTTGTTCTATTGTTACTTCTGTACTACTTTTTGCCAAACGCAAGATTAAAATGGCGATACGTTTGGGTTGGTGCACTACTTTCGACAGTTGCCTGGTTGTCTTTATCACAGTTATTCTCGTTGTATGTGGACTACTTTGCAAAGTCAGTCACTACGTATAAGACAGTGGGTTCTGTTATTGTCATTATGATGTGGTTAGACTTTTCGGGCATCGTTATATTAACAGGATCAGTCCTAAATGCTTCAATTCAAGAGTTCTTTAGTGGCAAGATTATTGAAAGCCGTCAGTCGCTGCACTGGATAACTAAAATTTGGCGTAAAAACAACAAGCGTTCCGATGATGAGTAATCAACGGAACGCTTGTTTTTAATTTACAGTTTTAAAAATATACCAACGTGAAAATGCGTAGTTTGCAATATTCGTTATACATTGATCGACGAGCTTAACTAATACGTCATTACCTTTTAGCAAACTAATACCGATGAAAAGAATGATAATGTCCATCAAAAGTGTTACAACTCGAAAGAAATAAAATGACCACATTTCCTTCATAAGATCTTTGAGTGTTGAGGCATGGGTTGCGAACACCCATAGCTTGTTTGTACAAAATGCAAAGGTTGTTGCTAAGAACCAGCCAATTGCGTTAGCAACTTGATAGTTCATTGGCGTCCAGACATCTAAAATCGTAAAGACTGACAGGTTTATAAGGAAAGCGCACGTTCCCCAAACGACATATTCAATTATGGATTGGTGTTTTTGACACCACGTTTTTATGAACATGTGCGTATCCTTCCAATTCTTAAACGATGTTTTGTTTCAACCTGCAGCTTGATTACTATATTATAACCAAATAGTTTGAGTAAGAAAAGTGGTGTGAACAATGTCGCACCATGTTCACACCACCATAAAACAAGCGAATTCAGTTAATTAATTGCTTGGATTGTTTGTTGCACCAATACCAAAGTTGTATGCGCGAGTCATGAAGCGTGTTTTACCATCGCCTTCACCGAATCGTGAAAAAGTAATCTTGTGATTAGGGATATCAACCGTGATGAAGTCTTGTGCACCTTCTTGCAGTGAATCGACGGGACGATCACCATAACCATTACTGGTATCACGAAGGGCTGAATTGGTCTCAACGTACAGTACGTTATTTTGTGTACTTTCGTTATCTTTGTGCCAATGACCGTTCATAACTGCAACAACACGACCCGTCGCGCCAGAAAAGCTGACGTCGGTTGGGTTAACCGTATAAAAGGCCGGGTCCGTATACGGGTAGGAATTCGTTACATTAGGATTTGAGAGCGAAAAGTTTAATGCTGTGTCTTGTTTACTGTCAAGATGTAACGGAACGTCTTTAGTAGTGCCATCTTTTTGTTTTTGAAGTGTTCCATTTTGGAATGCTTCAATAACACTTCTTAGAAGAGTACCATTGTAGATTCCCCACATATCATCGTTAGATGGGGCCGTATTTACTTCGCCATTAAAGACACCCGGCAACGAACTGTGCATAAAAAACATGACATGATAATCATCTGGAACATGCTGAAGTTCTTGAACTATCCAATTAATTTGAGCAGCCGATACGCCACCATAACTTTGTATATCAACAGCCAATTTACCATCTTTTAAAGCCCTAGTGTCGTCAAAATCGTTAATGAAGAGGGAAACAACTTTCCTTGACTGGTCGTAGTAAATACGACTGCCGTGCTCTGTTTCAATATTTTTTCTTAAGGTGTCCAGCGCTGGTGTTGTGTTTGGATCATTCACACCGTATTGATCGCTAGGCTTAAGAATGTGTTCATACTCATCATTAGCAGTTAGGCCTTCATTTGTGTTGTTATATTTATCATCACTTTGATGATTTAAATCATGATTTCCAGGGATCATAAAGGCTTTGGTTTCATTTTGAACCTGCATAAATTTAGAAGCAAACTCATCCAAATCAGCAAACTGGTTCGCTTTTGAAGTGGCCGTCCCATTTACTGCGTCTCCAAGACTGATTTTATATGCTACTTTAAGTGCATCCGCCAGTTTAGTCTGATTATCAAGATTAGAAAGTGTCAGTTGTGTTCTAGTGTCTGGGTCACCATTATTTTGATTTTCCCAAGAACGAGAATTTGTTTGAAAATGAACATCCGTAATCAAACTCATTATGAATGAAGTCTGTGTTTGACTCTTTTTGACTTGTTGAATGAATTCATCGAAGTAAGGGGACATGTCACGAATAGCCAGACCATCTTGCCCAAAGTTATAGTCAAAGCCGTCAATATGTGCGGGACCTGATGGCTGAATTACACCACTGTTTGGGTCGGAGTAATACCAGTCATATAAGTTGCCGTTTAATTGATACCAGCCTTGCCACATTTGTCCGGCTTCATTGAACCGGTACCGTTTATCGTCAATCGACTGGATCCCAGTCAGCATGACACCATTCGAATTGGTGTAGAAAACACCTTTATTGTAATTAATCCATCCATATCG
This sequence comes from Furfurilactobacillus milii, assembly GCF_021654115.1. Classification (GTDB taxonomy): domain Bacteria; phylum Bacillota; class Bacilli; order Lactobacillales; family Lactobacillaceae; genus Furfurilactobacillus; species Furfurilactobacillus milii. The sequence continues at coordinate 162,747 of NZ_JAIWJF010000005.1, forward strand.
AAGTGCGCCATCATTAGGGTTACCGTAGTACCAAGAACCATTTTCCTGGAACCAGTTTTTCATCACACCTGCGTTGGTCATGTAATATTGATTGCCGTTATAATTTATCCAACCCATCTGAGCAGCACCGTTGTCGTTGAAGAAATAGGGTGAGTTATTAACCGTTTGCCAACCATGTAATAAGTGACCATCGTTATCAAAACCATAAAGAGAATTGTTAATGTTTTTGACATTGTTTTTGACCATGTAGCCATTTTCATCAAAATAATAAGGCTGGTTGTTTACGTAAGTCCAAGAAGATGTGTGCATGGCACCTGAGTTGTCATCTAGATAAAACTGATGACCATTGGAATCGAGTAGACCTTTTTGCATCACACCGCTACCGTTGGCGAAGTACCAAGCATTATTTGCTTCAAACCACCAAGTTTGCATAGCACCTGACTGATCAAAGTGATACCAGTTGTTATTATCAAATTGCCAGTCTGTCTTCATTGAGCCGTCTGAACCTAATAGATACCATTTGCTGTTGATGTTTTGCCAACCAGTTTGCATAACGCCACTATTATCAGCAAAGTACCAGCCGTAAGGAGTGGCAAACCAATTAGTGTCTAACGCACCGCTGTTGTTCAGATGATAATATTTATCACCATTTTGTTCCCAGCCGGTTTTCATTAACCCAGAATCTCCGAGGTCGTACCACTTACCGTTGATGACTTGCCAGCCAGTTTGCATCACGCCACTACCATTTGCAAAGTACCAGCCATACGGTGTATTAAACCAGCCGGTATCTAGAGCACCACTGTCACTTAAATGATAGTAGGAATTACCAGTCGGTTCCCAGCCGGTTTTCATTAAGCCGGAATCGCCGAGATCATACCATTTGCCGTTAATAACCTGCCAGCCGGTTTGCATCACACCGCTACCGTTTGCAAAGTACCAACCATAGGGTGTATTGAACCAGCTGGTGTCCAAGGCACCACTATCGCTCAAATGATAATAAGAATTACCAGTCGGTTCCCAACCAGTTTTCATTAGGCCAGAATCATCAAAATGGTACCATTTACCATTTTTGGCTTGCCAGCCAGTTTGCATTTGACCACTATCATTTGCAAGATACCATCCGGATGGGGTTGAGAACCAGTCAGTGTCAAGTTGACCATTGTTTTCTAGGTGATACCAGTTATTGTTTTGAAGTTGCCAGCCGGTTGTCATAGCCCCTGATGCGCTAAGCAGGTACCAACTATTACCGGGACGTTGCCAGCCAGTTTGCATTTGACCACTGTTGTTAAATAGGTACCAGTTGTTGTTAATGTTTCCCCAACCAGTTTGCATTCGACCACTGTTTTGCAAATAGAACCAGGCATTATTGTTTAACCAGCCAGTTTGCATTTTGCCATCGCTGTTAAAAAAGTACCAAGCATCATCGATGGAGTTCCAGCCAGTTGCTTTGTTACCACCAATTTGATAAGACCAAGCACCATTGTTATTTTGCCAATAATTAGAGGCAGTCGCTACAGAAGCAGCAACTGTCGCTTGCATACGAATGGTTGGTAAGATGTCATTGTTCACTAGCATGGAGTTAGCCTGTGAAGACACTTCCTGACTGTCGCTATTCTCGACCGCTGTTGTCTGAACAGTTTCAGAAAAGTCGGAAGTAATTGAATTCGATTCGGACTTTCTATTGACTGATGAAGAAACAAGTGACTTTTGATCAGTAGAAATAGATGCAACATTAGGTTGCTGTGAATTAGCAAAGTTCTGTTCTACGCTGGCATCCTTATTACTTACGACGGAGGAAGAATCAGCATTTGTCTGTTGCTTAGGTGAAGAAGTCTTTGCTTTCTTTGCGGCAGAGGAAATTGATTCAGCCGACGGTACTGAATCTTGTGTACTTGTTTGACTATCTAATTGTGCCGATGTGCTATTCTGTGAAGATTCCATTGAAGACACTGGTGCAGTAAAAGCTTCAGTTGACTTAGTAACATCACTTGAACTGGATGCACTTATTGACGTCTTTTCTTGTGACACACTTGTGTCTAATTGAGCCTGTTTGTTTGCATCACCTTCACCAGAAGACGACGAAATAGTTTTACTTATATTCAATGAAGATGAGTTATTAGTTACAGTCGCATCATCAGCTGATGCAACAGCCCCCATAGAAATTGTTAGCGCTAATGCTGTTGCGGCAACTAACCAAAGCTTGCCAGACTTATACATTTTATATCGATTCAAAATATTTAACCCCTTTGCTTGTTCATATCGTCTCTAAGTATAACAGGAAAGACCTTCAAATGAATTTAACACTATGTTTCATATTGAGAACAAAATTACAAGTGTTGCCTTTTTTGCAATGTGCTGTCACAAACCTGTAAAACAAACGTTAAGCCAAGTCATAAAGGCTTTAGAACGTTGATGTTTAAACGTTGACAGCTGTTTCGCCTATTATGGAACAATTTTGAAATGTTTAAAAAATGTTGTATTCTGCGTACAACATTCTTAATGAATTGCGGGGATAAAATTTTTGAAGATAAAGAGAGAGACTAATAACAGTCGTCTGAAAAACATTGCGACAATGAGCTTGGTGACCGTTTCAACGTTGCTTACATTATCTGTTATGAATAGCAAAACTGTTTATGCAAATGATGATGTACAGAGTGGAGTTAGCAACGCAAGTGTATCAACTCTGACCCAAAATAACGGGAGTTCTAACTCGGTTTCTCTAAAAACTGGGTCTATTTTGAATCAAGCCTCGCAGAATTCTGATAACACACAGTCGAGTTCGTTAGATGACGCTGCTAGCCAGTCTGGTGAAAGTAGTTCTGTTGTGCCTGAGAGCGCAATTGCAAAGGGTTCTACGGTTTCTGAAGAAAAGCAAAATAGTACTAGCAGTCAAAATGCTGCTTCAAGTATTTATTCGGCTGGATCTGAGAGCTCCCACAACGCTTCTGTAACGGAAGCTAGTTCAGAGCAGCCTACAAGTGCTACAAGTGCTACAAGTGCTAACCTAGAGAACTCTAAAAGTGTTTCGTCACAGAATCTAACTTCGGTGCAAAGTGAAACGTCAGCCAATTCCGAGTCAGTAAAGTCTTCTGCAAGTACAACTGACGAACAAAATAACACAACAAGCACTTCTAACTCGGAAGCAAGCGGCAGTGCTGAGCAGACAGTAAAAGTGGCTGCTTCTGTCGCTGCCAGTGATGGCTGGAAGCAAGGTAATACTTGGAGCTATTATCAAAATGGTAATGCAGTTACGGGTTGGCAGGCCATTAATGGTGCCTGGTACCATTTTGACAACTCAGGTCAAATGCAAACCGGTTGGTATCAACAGGATGGGAACTGGTACTATCTTGAAAACTGGGGTGGTATGGCCGGTAATTGGCAAAACATTGACAATAATTGGTACTATTTCAGTAATTGGGGTGGTATGAGCAAAGGTTGGCAATGGAGTAACAATAATTGGTACTATCTCGAAAACTGGGGTGGTATGCACCGTGGTTGGCTTTGGGATGGTAACAGTTGGTACATGAATGATCGTACTAATGGTGAAACTTTGTACAATTGGCAGAGTATTGATGGTCAATGGTACTTAATGGCTAACAGCGGTCGCATGCAAACCGGTTGGGAACAGATGAATGGTAGCTGGTATCACATGGGTGGCAACGGTGCGTTGCAAACTGGCTGGCAGGTCGTTGATGGTAACTGGTACTATCTAACTAGTTGGGGTATGGATACTGGTTGGCAGTGGCTCAACGGATCTTGGTTCCATTTTAACGGCTGGGGCGGTATGAATACTGGCTGGTATGGTGATGGTTATAACTGGTACTATCTCGGTAATAGTGGATATCTCAATACCGGTAGACAAAGAATTGGCAATAAACTTTATTATTTCAACGGTGCAGGTCAATTGCAGGATAACTATGTAGACTGGGGCAACGATTACGGCTATTATGCTGGACAGTGTACAGCGTATGCTGCTAAGAAACTGGCCGCTGAAGGTGTTAACCCATATGGTAAAGGCAACGCTGCGGACTGGGTATATTCTGCCGCAGATGTAACCTATAATAATCCAGCAGTTGGTATGATTGCTTGGTCAACAGCCGGTTATTATGGTCACGTTGCATATGTGGAAGCTGTTTCCGGTTCTTGGGTATTTGTTTCAGAAGCAAATTACAACGGTTTAGCTTATCACACGCGTTGGGTTCAAATTGGTGATGGCAGCTTTAATGGTTATCTTACATTTTAAAATCAGAAATTAAGAAGATCCTCAGTGACGGTTAAGCCCGTGAACTGAGGATCTTTTTTGGAATTTATTTAGTTGACTGTTGCGCAGCAGATACAAGTTCGTTAGCAAATTCATCAAGCTGTTTAATATCGTCAGCGTCAGGGGAAAGGTTTATTTTGATTTTTTGTGCACCTCGGGTGGCTCCGCTGTCAGCTAACCGAGAATCAAAGCGGTCAACGGCCACACCATAATCATCGCCATAAAAGACATCACCGGACCCCGCAACTCCAAACACTTTACCATTTAACGTAATGTCCGCGAGGTCATCATAGTAATCAATACCTTCCTCAGGAAGTGCCCCTTCGTCATAAGTATACGGAACAATCACGACAATGTCTGTGTCATTTAAATCTTGAACATTTGCCTGCGAGATTTCCTCCTCGGTCACGACAACGTTTAAATCTTCCAAAGCTTCTACAATAATGTCGGCAACATCCTCGTTATTTCCAGTGATTGTTGCGTAAACAACGCGTGCTTTCATCAAACTTGCTCCTTCAATAATTTTTGAATAGTACGATAGTTTTCCTGAGTGTCCATTTCATACATTGAAGTATCTTTGACCTGATGGGTTGTAACGGAAATCTGGTTTAGTAATGCGACTGGTATATCATCCCAATAACCTTTTTTCTCGAGAAGTTGTGACGTTTGCGAAAATTTAGGTAACGCTTTAAGAATCGTTTGAGCGGTTACTTTGTCCCAGTATGAAATACCAGACATAGACGGAACGTGATCATCTGTAACAGACATTTTAACGACCTCTCCATTACTATCTGTTAGTGGGCACCATTCCACACCATGAATTGTTCGGAGAATGGTATAGTATGTGCTCTTTTGGGGATGATAGAGAAAAACGTTGTCACGAAGGACCGTATCGGCATCAATAACAAAAGAGTCGCCGAAGTACTTTGAAGCACATGCAAAAGAATAGACGTTATTATAATCGCTGAAGTGATCATTATAAAGAAAATGAAGATTGAGTTCTTTTAAGTCTGGATACTGATTTTGAAGAATTTCAAACTGTTCATGCAGATAACCGACTACGATGTAAATATCGTTGATATTTGCATCATGAAGCATCCTTAATGTTCTAACTAGGTTTGGTGTTCCATTGATTTCAAGCAAGGATTTTGGACGATTCTTGGTCATCTCTTTAAAGCGGCTTCCTAGTCCAGCCGCCATGATAATTGCGTTCATTATTTGTGCTCCTTAGGAATCATTCTCGCAACAATAGGAATTTTACGAAGAATAAGTTGTTTGGAATCCGCAGTTAATACGGAACCTAAAATGATTATTGATGCTAATAACAGTGAAGTCAAGGAGGCTTTGTTTCCTGCCACTATACCAATAACAATAGCCCAAGCTGAGTAGCTAATGTTAAGTCCCATTGCTTGGACGGCTCCCAATACATTAATAGAGCCATAGTAGAATTTATATGAAAAACTACCAGCAATAGCAGTAAGAAGGAGTAAAAAAATAATTGGGGAGCGAAAGATTTCAAAAACGTGATGATAACCAGAAGGAACTATTGGAATAATGCCGACTGCGAAGACGATTCCAGAAATCAGTTGGCGAATCTGCAACGCGTCATCTGACGAAAGGTCATTCTTCATACCATATGCAGAGATAACAGATTCTGACCCCCATCCAATTACGCATAGTGCGGCGAAGATGAATCCGATGGGGCGAATATTTGTGGTGATAGTCGCACTCATTCCTGTAAATATTGTGCCGCCGATGGCTAGGGATAATCCAACAATGGTAGAGAGATTGGGCCGTTGTCTGAAAACAATAAAATTAAGTAGCGCGCCAAAGGCTGGGTACATAGCAGAAATAATTGCAGTGTATGTTGGGCCTATATAATGAATAGACAGCGCATAACCTGTCATTCCAACCGGTCCGCCAAAAACGGCAGCAAACATTACCCAATGTGCACTTGGACTCTTTTTTAAAATTCTTAAAAAATTGAAAAAATAATTTTTAGGATTGCTAATAATATTTAAAATCAGCAAAACCATAGCAGAAAAACTGTCATGAAGAAACGTAGCAATCAAAGGCGCTGTGCCAGCAAAATATTGAAAGGGTCCATGGGCTAAAATAAGACCTATCAGTACGGTGTCTAATCCCCACAATGCACCGCCGGATAATCCATTTAACCGTTGCCGAAAATATTGTCGTTGATCATACATAAGCTAGCACCTGACTAAGTTCTTTTCTTGCGCGTTCAAAGCGTTTCTTTCCGTATTCGCTGAAATCGACGCCACTCGCTGTTTTGACAAGAGACCATGTGCTCCACAAAACGTCCTGGAAGGCTTTGTAAACTAAAACTTTTCGTTTAAGTAATAAATTGTCAGATACATTTGAATAATGCGCTAAGAAGTCGTCTTCTTCAGCCCGTGAGAGCTCACTCTCGTTAATTAGCGCTGCTAAATCCCATGCTGGATCGTTGTTGCCGGAATACTCCCAGTCAATTAAGTACAAGGAGTCTTCTGAACGACTACTTGAGATACCCTTGATGAAATTTTCCGGCACTAAATCGTTGTGACACGGCAGGCTTTTTACGCCTAAAGTGTTTTTTAAATATTGATTAGCTTTTCTGACTTCTTCTTTAACATCTGAGTAGTAGTCATAATAATTAATTGACAAGTCATTTGCTGCAGACTCGTAATGTGACCATTCGGATTCAAACGAAAAATTGTTGCTGAAGTTCATCTTTGAATGATGCACCTGATAAAGTAAGCGGGCAACTTGATGATAATTTGATGGTATCCTCATGGACCGTGCAGAAAAAGTGACCGCTCCAGGAATGGTTTCCGTAATTTTTATGCCGGAAGTAGGATCCATAAAGAGAGTGGGTACGTTAAAGCCGAGCTTGCTTGCTTGTTCTGCATTCGGTTTTTCAGTCATCCGATTAATCAATTTGCTGGTTCCCTTTCCAGGAATGCGAACGAAACATTCGCGCCAACCTTTATTTTCACCTTGAATGATTTCAGCAGAGTAGTTTGTATTAGTCATCCCACCAGCGTATACAACATTTTTAACGTTTTGCGAAGGGATATTTAGAGCGTTGACGATTGTCTGTTTAGCCTGATCAATTTTATTATCTGATTCATTTGCTTTGATTAATGGAAATACATCTTGAATCGCTTTCACTAAATCTTTAGGGGTATCAATATCAATCCAATGTAAATCATCTGTAACTAGACAATTTACTGGGGTAATATTTGAGAGTTGTGCAATCAGGTATTCATAATTAAGCCAAGGGTTTTTATTTCTCATATAGGCGGACAACATCAGTTGATAAAAGGCAAAGGATACCTTGCTAATTCCGATCATTTCAGCGGATAAACGGTTCATTTGACGAATATCTTTTGAAATTTGAATGAGTTGATTTTGACTATTAAAATCAACAAAGGCTTCGTCATGTGATCCACTAAGAGGGGATACAAGAATTGTATTTTCTGTTGTATCTTGTAGCAAAACATCTAGCATCGCATCGTCGAACAAGAGGTCGCCTTCAAGTAGCAAAAATGAATCGTTAATTTGTGTGCCTGCTTGTGAGAGTGAAGACATCGTCCCCGCATGTTCATAGTCTTTAACTTTAACTAGGGTGACGTCTGGTGTATCTTGAAGCGCTGTTTCTATCAATTCACTTTGGTACCCACAAACGATAACGATATGTTTAATTCCACGATCTACGAGTTTTTGAATGTTACGCAGTAAGAGTATTGTATTTTCGTCAATTTTTGATAGAGCAACAGGCTGATCTGAAGCGGTTGAATGACCAGCAGCCAAAATGACAGCCGTGGTGAAAGTACTCTTCCGTAGCGACATAGGTAATTGTATTCGCGTATGCTTGGATAGACTGTCAAGAATAGATTGTTTTCCAGCGCTTGTCAGACGATACTGTGGTTTTTGGCGAGACCCCAAATTTTTAACATTGTCAAGCGACTCTAATTTTGATAGTATCGATTGAACCTTGGTTAGCGAGAACTCCGAGACTTCAGCAAGACGACGCTGTGAAAAAGATTGCGCATTTTGCGCTGATTGTATTAATAACAGTATTTTTAACGTATCATTCATAACTTTCCTCCAGGTGTTCACAAAAAAGAACACCTGAAGCGTAACATAAATCAATTGAGATGTTAATTAAACATCCATTAAAACAGCTTCTGGTATTAAATAAATCAGTTAATTGGAGTCTTTTTTCTGGTATGCTTTACATTAATGGTCGATTTGACTTAGTAAAAATGGCAAAAAGGGGTCGTAATGAAAACAATTCGTAATTTGTTTTATAATGCATCATATCAATTGCTGATTACGTTGATTCCCTTGTTGACGCAGCCGTACATTTCGAGGGTATTGCTTCCGAAAGGAAACGGGATTTATACATATACGTGGTCAATCATTCAGTATTTTGTATTAATCGGTGACTTGGGTATTACATTATATGGTAATCGGGAGATCGCTTATCACAGAGATGATAAAAAAGAACGATCACGGATTTTTTGGGAAATTGAAATATTGCAGCTCTGTACAACAACGATTTCTGTGCTAGCTTTTTTTATTTTTCTACATTTTGATCATCAGTATTTTACCTTCCAACTTTTACAAATTGTTTGGCTCATTGCTCAAGGAATTGACATCTCATGGTATTTCATGGGCTTGGAGGATTTTAAAAAAACTGTTTTACGAAATACTTTGGTAAAGGCCGTTTCGGTTATTTTGATTTTTGTCGTTGTCAAAACACCAGCCGATTTGTGGAAATATATTTTGATTCAAGGCGGAGCACAATTGCTCGGAGGACTGTCCTTATGGCCATATTTGCGCGGATCAGTTGAACGCGTTTCTGTATCAGTCAACGGGATTATTAAGCATCTGTATCCGGCATTTGTCTTGTTTATTCCTAATATTGCCATACAGGTCTATGCGGTAGTAAATAGAACAATGTTAAAGCAGTTTGACTCCACTGTTTCAGCAGGATATTTTAACTTCTCTGATTCTCTGGTAAAGACGATTCTGTCAATTGTCACAGCTACTGGAACTGTTATGCTTCCGCATATAGCTAATAAGTTTTCTCAAGGGGACATGCGAGGTGTTAATAACAGCCTATATAGAAGCATGAATTTTGTTTCCGCAATTTCTGTTCCGTTGATGTTTGGCTTAGCAGCATTAAGTATGAAATTTGCGCCGTGGTTTTTCGGTCATAAATATAATGAAGTTGGAGAATTAATCTTTTTTGAAACGCCAATTATCGTATTAATAGCATGGAGTACGGTAGTCGGCAGGCAGTATTTAATGCCAGTCAAGAGGATTCGAGATTATACGATTTCTGTCACTATTGGTGCGGTTGCGAACATTATTGTTAACGTACCTTTAATTTTAGCGGTTGGTGCGAGTGGCGCTGCCATTGCAACAGTCATTTCCGAGGCGTTAGTTACTGCCTATCAAGTTTTTGCGGTAAGGGATTCCCTACAAATCAGAAAAATGTTTACGGGCCAGTGGAAGTATTTCGTCAGTGGGTTGGTAATGTTCGTTATTGTTAATTTCATCAGTAGCAGAATATCCATGACGTTTATTCATCTTGGAGTGGAAGTGTTTATTGGCATAATAGTTTATACGGTAGGTGTCATGTTAACTAGGGCACATATTGTCGATGAGGTAAGACGCTTGGTTCGTGCACGGTTTCATTGATTCAAAATGTTATGCTGACATTGTCACCTTCGTCAATAAATGATAATCTAACTTAGTCATAAGATGTTGATCTTAGCAAAAGGGGATTTTTTCAATCAATACAAAGAAAACAGTCAAATCGAGAACTTATCGATTTACTAAAAGGCTATTGGATATTTTGTTATCGGCGCTCGCTTTGATAGTGCTTAGCCCGGTATTTCTTGTTGTGTGGTTAATGTATAAAATCAGTCCTTCCAATCGTGGACCTGTGATCTTTAAACAACGACGAGTTGGAAAAGGCAACAAAGATTTTTACATTTTTAAATTTCGTTCAATGATTGTTAATGCTGACGATAAGCTGCGACAAGATAAAGATTTGTATCAAAAGTATTTGGATAACAATTATAAATTGCCGCCCGAAATGGACCCACGGATCACAAGTTTTGGGAAATGGTTAAGAAAATCGTCTGTGGACGAATTGCCACAATTCGTTAATGTACTGCGGGGGGAAATGTCTCTGATTGGGCCTCGACCTGTTGTTCGTGAAGAGCTGGCTGAGTATGGTGATCAGGTAGACAAGCTATTATCGGTTACGCCAGGTGCAATGGGATTGTGGCAGGCGAGTGGCCGAAGCAATATTGGGTACCCTGAACGTTGTGAAATTGAATTGTATTATGTCGATCATGCGTCGTTATGGTTTGATACAGAGATATTTTTCCGCAACATTTTTCATATAGCCAAATCTGATGGCGCATACTAGATTAAGGATGGCAACTAAGATTGAAAACTAAAATCATTGTCGCAACACATAAAAATTACGAAATGCCTGAAAATACGGAACTTTACTTACCAGTATTTGTTGGCAAATCACTTCATCCAGATGTTAACCATACTTTTCAAGGTGATAATACTGGCGATAACATTTCACTTAAAAACTCTAGCTATAATGAGCTAACTGCTCTGTATTGGGCTTGGAAAAATGTCGATGCTGATGCCATTGGATTGGTACACTATCGGCGGTATTTAAGTTTAAAACGTTCTAAATCGTTGACGGCAATTCTGAATCAAAAGCAAGTTGATCAACTGTTTGAACAGGTTGATGTCATTTTGCCAAAAAAACGCAATTATATTATTGAATCCAATTATTCTCATTATATCCATGCCCATCATAAAGAGCCGTTGGACTTAACACGAGATATTATTGAGTCTGATTATCCAAAGTATTTGCAAGCGTTTGACAAGGTTATGAAAAGATCCAGTGCACATATGTTTAATATGTTTGTAATGAAATCCAAATGGCTGGATTTGTACTGCACTTGGCTATTTGATATTTTAGGAAAACTTGAAAAACGTGTGGACGTTACCGATTATGATACATATGAGGGGCGGATATATGGCTTTATCAGTGAGCTGCTGCTTGACGTCTGGTTGGATACTTTGAAACCGCAAGTTGCTGAAGTGAATTATGTTCATATGGAAAGCGAGCATTGGCTGAAGAAGGGAACCGCCTTTATTGCAAGAAAAATCAACCCTCAAGTTAGAGAATAGGTAAAAAACCATGGATTTATTGATTTTGACACCATTTATGAATGGGTATGGGGGTACAGAAAAGGTTATCGCTAATTTTTGTGATGCCTTTGCGACCGTCGATCCTCAAAATGTTAATCTGAAAGTAATAGATTTTGGTGGGACAGTGAATGATGCTTGGGCGCGCAATCGTCCCGTGGAAATTGTTAACATGGCGAAAAATCGCAGGATACGAAACGTGCAGTACGCTTTGACATTGTATTCTAAGATTTCACGAGTGCTTAGAGACCAAAAATTTGATTTTGTTGTTAGCACGAACCCATTGATGTGGAGCATGGCTTACGAGTTTTGCAAGCGACATAAGCTACGCACAAAAGTGATTGCTTGGTATCATTACTCATTAGAACGTAAACCGATTAGAAATGTTTTTTTAAAACGTGCTGATTATTACTTTGCGATTAGTACAGGAATTAAAGAAGAGCTGATGGACGCAGGCATTTCACCTGCTCGGGTAAAGTTGATTTTTAATCCAGTTGAGTCAGTTGATCGACCAATTGCTAGGTCTAAGGCAAGCAATCGATTTGTCTATCTCGGAAGAACGATTCTTGACGGTCAAAAGAATATACGTGAGTTATTAGTTTCTCTGTCGAAACTAAATGCTGATTTAGATTGGCACTTAGACTTATATGGAGATGGTGAGGATCGTGATGAAGCGCCTCGGCTTGCTGAAAAATTGGGCATTAAGGACCATTTAACCTGGCACGGATTCGTCGAGAATCCCTGGTCAAAAATAACCGTTGCAGATGTTCTTTTGCTAACTTCAACATATGAGGGCTTCCCGATGGTCCTAATTGAGGGGGCATCTCGCGGGTTATTCTTAATTTCGTCTGATTGTCCCACTGGTCCGAGTGATATTGTATCGAGTCAAAATGGTACTTTATATCCGCTCGGTGATGTTAATTCGCTGTCAAAAAAGATTACCAACATCATTGAACACAAAGATCAATTACCATCTCAGGACCAAATTCGAGGTTCAGTTCACCAGTTTCATTATGATGAATATGTAAATAATGTCGTGAAGGCTTTACAAGAAATGGAGAAAGTTAATGGCTGATTATGATTATTTAATTGTCGGTTCGGGTTTGTTTGGTGCTACGTTTGCTTACGAAGCTGCAAAAAGAGGTAAACGTATTAAAGTGATTGAAAAGCGCAGTCATATCGCTGGAAACATTTACACGAAAGAGCAAGATGGCATTCAGGTTCATCAGTATGGTGCTCACATTTTTCACACGTCTGATAAGGACATTTGGGACTATATTCAACAATTTGCAGAGTTCAATCGGTACACAAATTCTCCCGTAGCAAATTACAAGGGTGAACTGTATAATTTACCCTTCAACATGAATACATTTAATAAACTGTGGGGTGTCACAACTCCAACTGAGGCAAAAGCAAAAATTGAGGAACAAAAGGCTGCTGCCAACATTAGCGACAAGGAACCTCGCAATTTGGAAGAACAGGCAATTTCTTTAATTGGAACAGATATTTATACTAAATTGATTAAGGGCTACACGGAAAAACAGTGGGGACAAAAAGCAACTGATTTACCAGCCTTCATTATTCGTCGTTTACCAGTCCGCTATACATTTGATAACAACTATTTCAATGATACGTATCAGGGCATCCCAATCGGTGGATATACGCAGATTGTCGAAAAAATGTTGAATAATGATCTGATTGATGTTGAAACCGGCGTGGACTTTTTTGATAAAAAGGAAGAATATCTGCGTGATTACCCACGCATTATCTTCACCGGCATGATTGATCAATTTTTCGACTATCAACTAGGAGAATTGCAATACCGTTCACTTCGTTTTGAAACCGAAGAGATGGACACTGATAATTATCAAGGAAATGCTGTTATTAATTACACAGATGCTGAGACACCTTATACGCGTGTAATTGAACACAAACATTTTGAGTTTGGCAAAGGCGATAAGGGGAAGACCTTTGTTACTAAAGAATATCCAGCTACTTGGAAACGAGGCGACGAGCCGTATTATCCGGTTAACAACAAGGTAAATAATGACTTGTATTCGCAATATCGTAAGCTTGCTGAATCAGAGCCCAAAGTTTTGTTTGGTGGACGGCTCGGTATGTATCGGTATTATGATATGCATCAGGTTATTCATGCAGCACTGACAGCAGTTTCTAATGAATTCAAATAATTATTTATTTAGTTAATATTTTTAATTTGATTAGCTTAGGACATCATGATTGATGTCCTTTTTTTGCGAATTGATAGTTTTCTGCTTTGAGTTATATATGAAGAAAAGTTTGCTATACTATCTTGAGAGGTGAAAAAATTGAATATGCCCAGAGAAGGCGAATTTGTTGCCATAAAAAGTTATAAACATGATAGAAGTCTGCACCGCACATGGCGGGACACGATGGTTTTGAAAAATACAGATAATGAATTTATTGGTGTTAACGACCATACATTAGTTACAGAAGATGATGGTCGAAGATGGGTGACAAGGGAACCGGCAATTGTATATTTTCATCGCCACTATTGGTTTAATATTATTGCGATGATTCGAGATAATGGTGTTTCGTATTACTGTAACTTAGCCTCACCTTTTACAATGGATAAAGAAGCATTAAAATATGTGGATTATGATTTAGACGTGAAAGTGTTCCCTAATGGTGAAAAGAAGCTTTTAGACGTTGATGAGTATCAAGCACATGGCCTGAAATGGGAATATAGTGAAGAACTGGATATGATTTTAAAATCCAATGTTAAAGTGTTAGTTGACTGGATCAACAATGCTAAGGGACCGTTTTCAAAAGAATACATTGATTTATGGTATCGACGTTATCGAATGCTATTGAAAACGAATTACAAAGAAAATGAATCTTTTCTATAGATTGATAGGTGATTAATATTTTTGATAAGTTAAGGCATGAAAATATCCTTTATTGGTCAGCGGTTGCACTGGCAATTGCGACGTTTGTTTGGGTTTTGACGCAGATGGGTTTTCTATTCCGACCAATTGGTACTTTTATATCTGTCATTTTTGTTCCACTAATAATTTCAGGCTTTCTTTTTTATATGCTGAATCCATTGGTGAAATTACTTATGAAAGTCAGAGTTGGACGCTTCAGTATTAATCGAACTGGAGGAACAGCTATTGTAATTGTTTCTTTGCTGGGCATAGTTTTGTTGGGAATATTTTCATTGATCCCGATTTTGTCGACACAGATTGGACAACTAATCTCAAACGTTCCACACATTGCGGCACAGTCACAAAAGGTGATCACTAAATATATTGGAGATTCTCACATACTTCAAAATGAAAATGTGGATCACTATGTAAAAGGTCTTGAAAAGTCATTTTCAACATGGGCTCAAACATTTATAAAAAATTTGAGTAATAGTCTTGGATCAATCGTTGGGACGGTGACTAATGTCACGGTTACTGCTATTACAGTTCCTGTGATTTTGTTTTACATGCTGAAGGACAGTAACAAATTTATTCCTGCGATTTCTAAATTTTTACCTTCTAAAAGAAAACAACCGATTATTGATTTGTTATTTAAAATGAGTGAAACAATTTCGCAATATATTTCTGGTCAGGTTATTGAATGCTTGTTTGTTGGCTTTTTCACTAGTATGGGCTACATGCTAATTGGATTGCCCATCGGTATATTACTCGGAATTATTGCCGGTTTATGTAACATTATTCCATACGTTGGCCCGTATATTGGTATCACGCCAGCCATCATTGTGACTTTGATTTTAGCACCTCAAAAAATCATTTGGGTCATTGTTGTTGTTTTGGTTGTACAACAAGTTGATGGAAACATTATTTACCCAAATATTATTGGTAAGACTTTAAAGATTCATCCTCTGACTATTATAATTTTATTGTTAGCGGCTGGACATTTGGCTGGCATTCCAGGAATGATACTTGGAATTCCATTTTATGCGGTTCTTAGAACTATTGTTCAATACGTCTGGAACATTTTTCACTTGGATAGTGACGAAAATGCGTCAAATGAATAACAGAAATGAATAATGAATGTAACTGAAATGAAAAGTCAGTTTGTTATCATTTCTGTTGGTATAGTTAATTATGGCGATTAAGAAAAAGGGGTCTATTTAACGTTGGCATCTAATAAAACTCATTTTAAAATGTATAAAAAAGGAAAGGCTTGGCTTGTGGCCGGCTTGACGATTGGAACGATGGCTCTGGGTGTCACGACCCACACCGCAGATGCTCATGCAGATGCTGGTTCAGGTGCGGTTAGCGATGCAGTCTCAAGCACCGTTTCGGTCGGTCAATCTCAAGCCTTAGGAAATAAGGATGACAATAGCAATTCTATTAATTTAGGTGAGGCAAAATCTGAGTCTAGCAGTGTCGCTACTGATAGTGTTGCAAATTCGTCTGTTTCAAGTACGACAAGTGCTGCAAAGTCATCTGTTTCAAGCGCCCCGAGTAATACAGGTTTTGCAAAGTCATCTTCTTCAAGTGTGACGAGTAATGATCAGTCTGTTTTCTCCGGCGTAACAAGCTCTGCAGTAAAGAACACAGATGTTTCAAATAGTGCTAATAAATTCAACAGTAATATCAGCGCTTCAAGTTCAGTGCCCTCTACTGATGAAAAGGCTATTTCAACAAGCGTTACTGAAACGACAAAAAACGCTGATGATTCCAAGGCTACAAGTGAATCTTCTGTAAAGTTGAATGCATCAGCAAGTACTGAGACAAGTTCAGAAAATTCAAGTTCGCAAGTGAAATCCAGTGTTGTAAATGTAAACGAAGCGGGAAAAACTAGTACCACTAAGTCTTCTTTTTCAGAAGGGAAATCTGAAATAACCAGTGATAATTCTCGTAATCAATCTGCGGCTGGCTCTAACACTCCAGTAGTCGATAGCACCGAAAGCATTGCGAATGGAACCGTTGCGGCCTCAACGATGCCTGTCAATGTAATCAATCTTGATGAAGAGGCCACTTCTGCAGAGGTTTCCGCCGCGAAGAGTGCGGCTACAGAAAACTATCAGGAAACTGGACAGCCACAACAAATTGTTCGAGTTGATGCGTCTTCATACTCGTATGTAAATGCATTTTTGGACAGTATTAAACAGGGTGCACTCAATAGTTGGCGTGAGTACGGTGTGTTGCCTTCACTAACGGCCGCTCAAGCCATTCTGGAATCTGCATGGGGACAATCCTCATTGGCAATGAATTATCATAACTTATTCGGAATTAAGGGCTCTTATAATGGGCACTCAGTTTTGTTACCAACGCAAGAAGATTACGGTAATGGCCTAGTTACCATTAATGACTATTTTAGAGTTTATCCAGATGCTTCAAGTAGCATTCTCGACCATGCTCTCTTCTTAGTTCAAAATTCACGTTATAGCAATTTACTCTGGCAAAAGGATGCTTGGACGGCCTGTGTCTTGATTCGGCAAGACGGTTATGCTACTGATCCGGTGTATTCATCTTCTCTGTACAACATCATCAAGACATATGGTTTGACGGATTGGGACACAGAAGCCATGAATGTTAGCCGCTGGCAAAACACTAGTAATGGTTGGCAATATACGAACAGCAATGGGGATGTGTCTAAGGGTTGGTTTACCGATGATAGTAACCACTGGTATTACGCAAATGATCAAGGATATATGCAAAGTTGGTGGCTGAACCAGAACAATCAGTGGTATTTCTTGGGTACTAACGGTGCAATGCAAACGGGCTGGGTAAATCCTTCTGGTTCTTGGTATCACATGAATAACAGTGGTGCGATGCAAGAGGGATGGATTCAGGATAATAACGATTGGTATTATTTGAATCCTGATAATTCTGGTGCCATGCAAAGCTGGTGGCTGGATCAGAATAATCAGTGGTACTTCTTAGGTAGTAATGGGGCCATGCAGACTGGCTGGGTAAATCCTTCTGGTACCTGGTATCATACAAACGGCAGTGGCGCAGTTCAGACTGGTTGGGTTCTCGATAATAATACTTGGTACTATATGAATCCGGATGCTTCTGGCGCCATGCAAACTTGGTGGCTATGGAATAATAATTCATGGTATTTTTTGAATAGTAATGGTTCCATGGCAACTGGTTGGAAGAACAATGGCGTGGGCTGGTATCATTTAGGCAATAGTGGCGCTATGCAGACTGGTTGGCATTTTGTTAATAATGGCTGGTATTACTTTAATGATAGTGGTCAGATGATTTCCAATTGGTTTACTTCCAATGGCCAGAGCTATTATCTTGATCCTAGTTCCGGTAAAATGGCGACGTGGTGGCGATTTATTAATGGTCACTGGTATTTCTTCAACCAAAGTGGCGCCATGCAGACTGGTTGGGTCACAATCAGTGGAAAAGCCTATCATTTTAATAATGAGGGCCAAATGGACGTCGGTTAATTAATGAATTGCTTTTACTGAAAAGGTTGCTCTAAACGGCAACCTTTTCGCATTTTCTAGCGCTAAAATTACATTTTTACCATAGTTTTCCGATTAAACTTGTTTGTTAGCCGTGGGTTGCGTATTATTTTTATATTAACAGTAGTTTAAAGATTAAAACATAGAACGAACTTGAAAGGTAGAACAAAGTATGAGTGAAGGAATTGTTAAGAAAAAAAGGGTGGCTTGGGTTGACATTGCTAGGGGCATAGCGATTCTGGCTGTGATCTTAGGTCACTCTATTTTTGATGTGAAATTAAATTACAATAGTTATGTGGCTCATGTTATTTTTGCGTTTCATATGCCTATCTTCTTCATTGTTAGTGGGTACTTTTATCGCGAAAAAACGTTAAAGACAGAATTAAAAGGCGGCCTTTGCAATCTGATTTTGCCATACCTGATGACTGCCGTATTCGCATTTATTGCCGTTATTGTAGGCATGATTTGGCAGCATAATCCTGTTATGTATAGTTCAATGAGTATCCCTCAATTTTTGCTAGCTGTTTTGTACGGATTTGGCGGTGGACCAGCACACTCTGCAGGAATCCCTGCAATTGGCGCGACATGGTTCTTAATGGCGATGTTTGTTGCTATTCAAATCTTTAATTTGAGTATGCGTCTAACCAACCAGTCAAACAGCTTGCTACGTTTGGCACTTTTCTTGACATACGCGGTAATGGGGATTGCTATCAATCAAGTCGTTTTCTTACCATGGGCTACGAACTCGGCCTTGCTAGTGCAGCCCTTTTTGTACGGTGGCTATTTGTTGAAAAAAAGTGAATTGGCAGAGAATATTAAATGGCCAGTTCTTGTGATAAGCTTACTTCTCTGGCTATACTCCGCTCACATATCATTTTTACAGCTCTCAGCGGCTTCAATGCCGTACTACTTAGAGCAGTTCATGGGTGCTTTTGGCGGTAGCATGATTGTTTTTTGGATTTCTCAAAAAATTGAAAAACATTCACGTATCTTAACGAACATTTTCAAAAAGTATGGTAGCCAATCAATTGTTGTGTTTTGTTTTCATGCATTTGATTTATCGTATGTGTCATTAATTGCGCTACTAGATGTTTATGTTTATCCAGTTGTGAAAAATCAATATCTGTTTTTAATTATTGTTTATGCTTACAGACTTTTAATACCAACGGTAATGATGCTATTAATGCCTCACATCAAGGGATTAAGAAGCTTTTATCTAAATAGAAACTTTCCATTTAGATTTCAAGTTAAGAATGCAAAGAACTTAATCAAACAAGGAGATCAAAAATGAAAAACGTGTGTGCCGTGCTTGTGACATACAATAGGTTAGAATTGTTGAAAGAGAGCATTTCAGCAATTTTGAATCAAACGTACAAAGTTCACCAGTTGATTATCGTTGATAATCAGAGTACCGACGGCACGTCTGATTATTTGAAACAAACAGATGACGCTAGAATAAAAGTGTACACGCCAAGCAAGAATCTAGGCGGAGCGGGCGGTTTTCAAATAGGAATTAATCAAGCCATGCAAAATGTGGAAAATGATTTTGTTTGGATTATGGATGATGATACGATTCCTCAGAAAGATTGTTTAGATCAGCTGCTTAAGCCAATCGTCTCCGGCTCAGTTGAATCTACGGGCTTTATGTGTAGTAATGTGCGATGGACGGACGACAGTGCTGCCGTAATGAATATTCCGTACACAACGAGTTACTGGAATGAGCTGGCTCAGCAGGGGCTTATTCAGGTGAAGGCTGCTTCATTTGTGTCACTTCTAGTTTCAACTAAAATTATTCGTGAAGTTGGTTTGCCTATCAAAGAATTTTTTGTGTGGGGAGACGACTATGAATTTACTTGGCGAATATCAAAAAAATATAAGAGTTATTGTGTATGTAGTAGTCTTGTGACGCATAAAATGGGGGCTAATCACGGAGTTGATATTGTTACAGATACCATTGGGAGAATTCCGAGATACTTTTATAGTTTTCGAAATTCCCTCTACACTGAAAGGCATCATGATGGTGTAAAGGGTTTTACAATTCAGATTCTACGTGAATTTTATTCTGTACATAAGGTCTTGCATCATAGCAAAGACCATAAATGGCTCAGAATCAGATATATATTTAAAGGAATGCTCGCGGGATTGGCTTTTAACCCTCAGATACAATTTCCCAAAGAGAGGCTTTAACAGTATGGGTGAAGATACATTAACATTAGGGCAAATTCATGGGCACGAGTTGCGGATGCTTGAATATTTGGATCATATTTGCAGAGAAAATAACATTGAGTATTATCTTTGCGGTGGCACGTTGATTGGTGCTGTTAGACATAAAGGCTTTATTCCTTGGGATGACGATGTTGACGTCTATTTGAAGCGTTCTGATTATGAACGATTAATTCAACTGATCAATCCCAAAAGTGGGTACAGGGCTCTTAGTATTGATAACGATCAATCCTATTATTATTCGTACGCAAAATTAGTTGATACATCTACTAAAGTGCTAGAATCAAATAAATTTAAAATAAATGGGTATGGACTGTTTGTTGATTTATTTCCACTCGATGTGTGCCCGTCTGGGTCGACACGGCGAAAAGTTTTTTTGTGGCATGAGGCATTTTTAAGGAAATGTGTCATGACTTCAATCCAAAAATACAGCTTACATCGGAATATTATCAAACGATTGGTTGTCAGAATAACACATTTGATTGGTGCCAGACGTTTTTCGAAGCGGTTGGACAAAGTTGCTAGAAAACATAACAATGAAACGAGCACTTTGCTGGCGGATGCAAGTGGGGCCTTGTCAGTTGACTACTTTCTTCAGGCTAAATGGTTCAATACAACAGCGGATTTATCTTTTGAAGGTTTAAAACTAAAGGCTCCGATTGATTATGCAGCCTATCTTTCATATTCCTATGGCGACTATATGAAGCTCCCACCGAAGGATGAACGAGTGGATCATAAGTTAACAGTAATTTCTGCAGAGAAAGGAATTCCTAAGGATGAAAATTAACTATTCAATATCTGATCTTTGGAAAATTTTTTGGCACAATATTATTATTGTGATTTTATCGGGTGTCTTGTTGGGTGGGGCAACTTATCTATTCTTTAGTCATCGTCAGACTGCAACATACACTGCACAACGGACAATTACGGTTTATCATACTGGCGACGTTACAAAGGAAGCTAACTTAATTCAGGCTGATGTATTAAGCATGAATACGTACGCTAGCATAATTAATGATCCAGTAGTAATGACGCCCGTCTATAATGATATGAAGGCAACCAAGAACTTTAGCTATACTAAGAAAAACATTTCAAAGCAAGTTGTCGTTGTGCCGGCACCAAACTCAGCGTCGATGACAATCAATACAACAGCTAACGATCCTGCAGTTGCAATAAAAATGGCGAACGTTACCGCAGAGGTTGCTAAGGATACGTTACCTCAGTATATTAAACATTCGGCTAAAATTAGACTTTTGGCAAATGCAAATCAACGGGCAGTGTCGAAAACGGTGATACCTAATGTAAAGAAATTGTCCATTTACGGTTTGGCAGCCGGGGTGGTTTTAGGAGCATTGCTGTCGTTCGGGATTGACTTAATTAGGAATCAACGAAAATAAGGTAAGGTCATAAAAATGTCTGGTATTTTAATTCCAATTTCGCTCTTTACTAAGGTTTTCTCTTATGGTCTTCCTGGAACAATTGCCGGGCTACCATTTGTAGCTTTATTTATATTAGTGCTTTTCCAGGCCAGTCAAAGAACTGACACTTTAGTCAAACCACATATTCCTAGGGCAACAATTTTGTATGTGTTGTTGGTTCTGGTTTTACAGTTTTGGGCAATTGGACGTTCATATGAAACATACGGAGATTCCATACAAGGAATCGGGGTAAGCACTTCTTTTGTCGATATAATTGGTTTAGTCGTAACTGTCATATTGGCTTATTACGCAATTCAGTTAACTGTAGTTACGTCAAAAAACATTTTGACATTCATCAGATCTACCATTGTTACACTGATTGTTTTTGAATTGGTTGTCTTGATTCCACAAATCATTGCGGCTGTGACACCTTATATGCACGGATGGGTTAATCTTATGGGGACCTTGTTTGAAAAAAGGTGGCATGGTCGTAATTTCTATGACAACGGTAGTTATGCAACTACAATGGGGCGAATTAATGGTTTTGAGGCTGAAGCAGGTTATTTAGCTGGACAAGTTGGTTTAACATTTTTGCCCTTGTTGATTTCTGGGATTGCTAACCATTTCAATTTCTGGAGTTCAACGGATAAAAGCAAAAAAAGTCAATTTATTATTGAGGTAACTTTTATAGTTACTCTGCTCATCTTATTTTTCGCTAAAACTACTACAGGTTTCATCGTTATTGGATTGTCGCTAATATTACTATTTTGGAAGGCAAATCATCATGACAGACTTATTCTGACTTTTCTCGGACTGATTAGTGTCTTATTCATGATTATTGCTTACGTCACTTTTCCCGTTGTTCGTCATCTTCTCAATCAATATTTATTTCAAAAATCTGGTACCGAAAATCGTGCAGGAGGTACCATAGCGTTATTGAAAACTTTTTTAGATCACCCCTTTATTGGTATTGGAAATGGATGGGCAGGCCCTTATTTGGTTCAAAATGCGCCAGCATGGTCCAAAAATAACTGGGAATATGTCAATGTTTATGCGATTTCAGGTTATCCAGTGTTAAGCGTTTGGGGAGGGTGGTTAGCACAATATGGAGCCATATTGGTTTTGCCACCGCTCGCGTATCTATATAAAAAATTGTCAAATGTAATTGGTTTTAAAAAAAGCTTCGTGAAAAACAAAAAATCGGACGCTCAGATTGTGCTGTATAATGTAACGTCAGACGCGTTCGAAATTTTTTTAATTATGTTTTTCGTTTTGTCTCTTTTGGTATTTTCATGGTCAGAGTACTATATCTTGATTTGTATTTTTTTCTATATCCAGAGTTTAAAAATATTAAAAGTACAAATTGAAAAGGAGTGAGCTAATTGCAATTACTAAAACAAGGTGTTGCTTGGTTGGGGACGCTTCTTTTCCTATACCTAGCCATCATTTCTTTAACGATTAGCAAAAATGTGGCCGGAATGTTTTCTTGGCCGTTACTTTTGGCTGGAGTACTTGCGACATTAATGGTTTTAATTTTTTTGTTTTATTTCTTCAAAAGAGGTAATTTTCAAACTTACATTTTTTTGATTCTTTTTTTTGTTATTTCGGTGGCTTTGCAGGTGTACATGGCCTTACATTTTATAGGTAACAACGTTTGGGATGGAAAAGAAATTATGATGCAAGGGTATGCTGTCGCCAAAGGAGACGGACACTGGTCTTCATATTTTTCGTCATTTCCTAACAATGTAAACCCAGTCTTAATTTTAGTCTTAATTTTAAAAATTTTTCCGATGTTTTCCACAGTTAAAATATCAATCGTTCTCAACTTGATTATGTTTTTCTTGTTTGATTTGATGTTATTTTGTGTTTTTACGGTTTTAAAAAAAA
Organism: Furfurilactobacillus milii; assembly: GCF_021654115.1. Classification (GTDB taxonomy): domain Bacteria; phylum Bacillota; class Bacilli; order Lactobacillales; family Lactobacillaceae; genus Furfurilactobacillus; species Furfurilactobacillus milii. Next base: position 186,214 of record NZ_JAIWJF010000005.1, read on the forward strand.
GGACAAATATTAACATTGCAGCGTTAGTTTTTATATTGATGACTCTCTTTTTCCCATTTTACGCGATGTCATTATTTTTCTATCCAGATGCACTGGCAGTGTCTTTTCCGCCATTGGCAGCACTCTTTTTTGAAAAGTTCTTTGATAGATCAGATAAAAAAATTGGGTTGGTATATTTTGGCCTCGGAGTTATATTTATTCTTATCGGGTTTGAAATGAAAACAAACTTGGCAGTTTACATAATAGCTTTGATAATAGCTTTTGCTTTGTTTTTGAAAAAAGGATGGACTAAAAAAGAAATCAAAACATTGGGTTCAATGCTTTTGATTTTTGTGTTGATAACTATGGGTACCGTCTACTTAACAAAATCCGCACAAAATGTCGCTGGGTATCGTAATAAGACAGAATATAAAATTCCTTGGCAGCATTGGACTATGATGGGGTTGAATTCTAGTTCCCATGGGGCGGTTAGTAGTGAAGACTATGCATACACTGTTAAACAGCACACATTAAATGAGAAGAAAAAAGCGGATACTAAGATAATTCTAAAGCGATTGAATAAAATGAGGCTCGCAGGCTTTTTATCTCAAATGCAAGATAAATCTATTTTGCAGTGGCAGAATTCTGCAGTTAGTTCATATTCAGTACTTAATCAGTACAGAGACTATTCAAAGGGATTCAATGTGCTGATAGGTAATAAGAACACAGTTTGGTTGAATGTTAATCAGGTTATATATACTAGTATTCTTTTTTTAGCGGCATTTTCGTGTGCGCTACAGGCGCTAAGAATTGGGCGAGATAGATCTTTCTTTTCATGGTACTGGGGTGTAATCTCAATTATAGGTATTTTCCTGTTTCATGCTTTAATGTGGGAAGCGGAAAATAGATACGCCTTTATTGCGTTGCCTTTTCTATTTATTATCGGTGGGTCTGGCATAAATGATCTTGTTAGCATGATTGGGCGAATCAAAAAAAACGCTCGGAGTACACAGACCAATTCTTGGAGATTTTTATGTATTGGAATTGCTGTATTGGGAATGGGATTATCTTCTTGGGGAATTGCAGACAACTGGCAGTTGACTAAATCAATTCCTATGCAAAATATGTCTGCGAATCAAATACAGGTCAATAAAATACAAGTTTTCACCCATAATGATATGGTCAAACAGAAAATTAAAGCAAGTAAGTCGTTTAATACTGTGAAAGTTCAATTGCCATTGGACAAACATGTCGAAGTCAAACTATTAAATGCACATAATAAAACGATTAACTTCACTTCGAGCATTTTGACTGATAATTCAAGCGATTTTAATTTTCAACTGCAAACGCAGACTCAACCGGCTGGAACGTACTCAATTTTAATTAAAAACAATGGATTCAATAAATTAAGCCTTTATCACTTGAGTACTGGTGGCTATCAAATGACTCCTTATGTGTTTGGCCGTTCACCATTTCGATCCCTGGCTTATTCTGTGTTTAAAGAAACAAACGGATACAATGTTAGGAGATCAATACTAGTTGGAATTTATCTTGTGTTGATTTTAGTGTTTTCTAGTTTTGTTGTGATTATTGAAAGGTATCGTTTTGTTGATCATAGAATTTGTTGAATTAAGAATTAAACAGACGTTATAGATATTAATTTATGTATGGCGAAGTCAATTATTGCTTTTTTGAAGGTTATAAAGCTATTTTCATGTTTTTAGGGTTTGAAAAGGGAGAATATTTTGGATAAATTAGCGATATTAATTCCATGTTACAATGAGGGTAGGACAATACGTAAGGTTGTTTCTGACTGCTTTGCTGCTACAAAAAATATTTTAAATACTCAAATCTATGTCTACGATAATAATTCAAATGATGATACAGTCTCTGAAGCTTCCACTGCTGGAGCGATAATTAGGCATGAGTATCAGTAGGGAAAAGGGAATGTGATAAGAAGAATGTTCAGAGAAGTTGAGGCTGAATGTTATATTATGATAGATGGGGACGATACATATCCGGCAGAATCAATTCCTGATATGATGAATGTGGTCCTTACGAAACATGTCGACATGGTTGTTGGGGACCGACTGTCTTCAAGTTATTTCCAAGAAAATAAAAGGCTTTTTCACAACTTCGGAAATATTATTGTTCGAAAAGGTATTAATACTTTTTTTAAAAATGATATTAAAGATGTAATGACCGGTTTTCGAGCCTTTTCATATCAATTTGTCAAGACTTATCCAGTCTTGTCTCATGGGTTTGAAATTGAAACAGAGATGAGCATATTAGCGATTGAAAATAATATGCTTATCAGTAATCAAATAATTGAGTACCGTGATCGTCCTGCTGGAAGTGATTCAAAGTTGAACACTTTTAGTGATGGATTCAAGGTTTTGAAAAAGATTTTTTCTTTATTTAGGAATTATCATCCGTTGAGATTTTATGGAGTGATTTCTGTTATTTTGTTAATATTGGGGGCTGCTTTATTTTTCCCAAAAGTTTGGATTCCTTTTATACAGACAGGACTTGTTAGAAACTTTCCGACGCTCATCGTTTGCGGATTTCTTGTAATTCTTGGTATGCTATCTTATACAGCCGGTTTGATTCTAGATTCTAATGTACAGAGAGAACACAGAGAATTTGAATTTAGACTTGTTTTAGTTCAAGAACAATTTGATAGGTTAAAAAACATTAATAGCTAGTTGCTAATATGTGTTTTTGGTTCATAGTCATGTGTAATTGATGAATTATTTTCATAGTATCTAGGCCGCCGTTGGTCTAGATACTTTTTTCTTGGGGCTTTTTCAATCCTTTTGAACCAACCGAGACGGATCTTGACGCGGTTCATTGTCAAGGGCGGTGAAGAAATGTAGATTTATGGCAGTCAATTGTGCTTTTTAGGCTGTGCGACTTGCCAGTAATCGTAACGATATGCGCATGATGAACTAGTCAATCAAATATGGCTGTCGTAATGGCTGAATCCTGGAAGATTTTAACCCAATTAGATAGTTCGCTGACCTTGCTGACAGGCTGCCAGTTCAATATTGATTGCTAAATGAGTCTTACCAACCCCTGGACTGCCAATGAAAACTAAGTTTTCTTGGTTCTTCATAAAGGCTAAATCCTTAAACCCTAGAATTTCTTGACGATTGATATTCGGCTGAAAGTCGAAGCTCTCCATCGTCTTAGTTTTTGGAAAATGAGCACGGTCGATCATTCGCTGTTGTTGGCGCTCGTGGCGACCCTGTAATTCGAGGTTAGTACTTCAGGAAAAAGTCATCGATTGCTGGTTAATTTCGTCTATATATGCTGGTAAATAGGCGTTCATGTGTTCTTCTAGCCCAAAATCATTTAAAATAATAACGTCTGAAATTTAGCCGCCATTGTATCATCTCCTAAAGTTTGTCATATTGTGATAAGTGCTCATTGATATAAGCTTGAATATCTTGATCACTGTGCTCTTTGAGTAGATCAGATTTCAGAAGTTGGACTTGATCCTTCGAATTGTAATTGAATCGCTGTGTGGTTATGGCGCGCTTTCGAATGACAGCTCCGTTATGCTAAATCTGTAAATGCCAATCATCATTGGTCAGGACAACGTCAACTACAGCCAATATATTGCGAATCTACGGAGTATTTGGGTTCTATGTCAACTGTTGTTGGTAACGACCGTAATGCACCCAATCATCATTTGATGATTGGGTGTTTTGTTTTTGTCCTTAACATAATAAGGATGCGCAGACGAAAATTCTTAAATCTCTTGTAGCCATAGCCAGATCGTTTAAGAACCTTGATCCGATTATTCGTCCTTTCCAAGGGACCATTGGAGTAATCTTTGTGCCTCAAGGTGTTTTCAATGTAGTCAGGATGCTCACGAATGTACGTTAAGCACGTCTCAAAGGTTTCAGGTGCCCCGACGGAATCGGCCAAGGTATTGCGTAATTCTTCGGTATGTGTCCCGACGGCCCCGCAAAAACGTTGTGAGTAAGCGTAAACTTGTGCCAATTCAGGACTTAAGCTTAGTAAATTATCGATAACGTCAACTTCGGTAGTGAAGTATTTAAAATGAGTGAAGCGATGAAAGTTCTTATAATCCAGTTTTGCGGCCGGCTTGAGTAATAATTTCCAATATTTTTTAAGCGCCTTATATTCACGCGATGATGTCTCAAATTGTTTCATCACTTCAATACGGGTCTTATTTAAGCCATGTTAAATAGTACTTATGATGTGAAATCGGTCAATGATCACAATCGCATTGGGAAAAATTTCTTCCGTCAATTGTGGATAGGTATAGTTCATGTCCGTCACCAGGAAACGAACTTGATTCCGGACTTCAAGGTCATAACGTTTAAAATAACGCGTCAGGGCTGGTAAGGTCCGGACGTCAAGAATGTCTCGGAACAGCTGGTGGTCACCGTCCATCAGAACACAGCTCATCGAACCTTGGGCATCCTTGGTGCTCTTGATTTCATCGATTTGGAGAGCAGTTGGAAGATGATGATAGTCCGTTTTAAAATCGGATGAAAAACGATTCAACACTCGCGAAACGAAGTTTGGCGAGGTGTTCAGTTCCTGGGCAATGTGTTTCATTGAGACGGATTCGTTTAGCTTCGCTAAGCAAGCCTGATGCGTGTTGTAAGATATTGAGCAGTTACGATTCACGATATTAGTATGAGCCAAAAAGTGTCCACGGCATGCGTGACACTCAAAGTATTGCTTACGTAAATGCATGACGACAGCCCATTCACCCGTTTTTGGTAAGCGAACATGAACCGTTCGCCAGCCATATTTAATAATCGAGTGTTGATTCAACACACCACACTCTGAACAGGCCTTAGGGACATAGGTTAGGTGAGCCTTAACCTGAATTGCCTGGTCATCACGGACAACCTCATCAATAAAAACATTTTTATCTTCAATATTGAGCAGAACTTTAGTAGAATCAGACATGGGATATCGCCGCTTTCTTATATTATCTTGAAACTTGGTCGTGGAAGGATAAAGCAATGGCGATATCCTTTTTTTCATGGTCGAATTTTAATTGTGGGATTATTTCTGTTGCTTGAGAAACATCATGATTTAGATCGTAACAGAGTTCATCGACTAGGTTGATCAGCTCAACACCACTGTCGAATTCATAGTTATATGGTCGCAATCGTTCAGTTGTTCGTCCAAGTGATTCAATGACACCTTTAGTTTGTGGTCGAAATGGACGACACACAATCGGATGATATTCAGCGTCCTGGCTAAACTGGCGAAACCGTTCAATGATGCCTTACCAAATGCAGATTTCGAGTGATCCACAACTTGTTTCATATTGTCGAACCAAATCTCTTGAGGAACACCACCGGTGCTCTTAAATGCATCATCTAAACATTGAAATAATGTGTCTTGTCTTTGCTCAAAAATCAGGGTGAGATACTTTAATTTTGAATAAGAACACGTACAGAAAGATGTTGAATCGATATGGGTCACGACTATATAGGACCATTTCTTCTTTCCAATCGACTTGTGCGGACAGTTTCGGTGTATATTCGACCCTAATGGTGGTCTTATGAATCTTGGCTTTCCGTAGCTTGGTACAATACTCACGAACAATCGTGTACTTCCCGGTGAAGCCCTTTTTCTCAATGAACTTAAATATCGCCATTGCAGAACAGTTGAGTTCCATTTTATCTTCAATAACTTGGCGAAATGGATCAAATAAGCTGGGGCGTTATGGCTTTAGCACTTGTACATTTAGTAATGTTTTTGCTTCTTCATAGGCGCGTTTGACGGTCCGATAATCTACGCCATATTGGCGAGCTAATGCAGCATAATTAGGTTTAAAAATTTTCACTCACGTAGTGTTTCACTCCTTGACGGATGGCATGTCTCACAGTTGATAACCTCCCAGTTGTCAATGTGATTTATGGTATCAAAAAATGTAGGAAAACCGACAGTTTTCAACTGCCATTTCCCTACATTTTATAACCGCCATTTACAATCGTAATTGGGATAATTTTATGAACCGAATTAGGATACGCATTATCTGGTTCATAAAGATCGAAAAGAAACCAAAGAAAAGAGTACCTAGACCAAAGACGGCCTAGATACTATAAAAATAACCTATCAACTTCACTTGACGATGGGCCAAAAATTGACTCGAGAAAAGCAAAAATCACTTTTCTCGGGTCAATTTATTTTGAGTTATGTCCCAAACTCGTCAAATACGAATGATAAGCTCGACATTGACAGAGTCGATGTTTAAAAATCAGGCGGTAGGCAGGGGGGTGAACCCTTGGCAGGAACGATGATTCGGTTCGCGTTAAATCCATTCATATTAAATTAGTTGATCTGACAAGCCACAGTTTTCACAGTGATCTTATGTCAAATGGACTAAAAAACTAAGAATTCCTGGCATTGATGGTTTCAAAATGACAATTTTCATTGAAAGTAATATTTGGGGCTTCAATTCTAAACGCATTTCGCATTGAATTACTGTTAATGAGCATCGCGATATTCCTTATTCTATCATCATCAAGAAAATCTAACCAGCCTGACTCCGAATGGATATCGGAACCAGGCTGGTTGCAAAACAAGTTAATTTGTATTACTTCGATTGTTCGCTTAATCGACTCGTTCAAATGAAGCTTGGCCTACTGTCAACAAACAGGCGATAGAGAGGCAAATAAACACGCGAAACAACTTTTTTTAGAGAAACAGTAAAATCAGTAAATTTTTTGTCATACGCTTAAGATTCAAAATACAAGCAATTTGTACAGGAAAAATCAATTTTTGTTGATGAAATTTTTCGTTGTTAGCGAATATTGTAAAGGCCTGACGTTAAAACTCATCCGCATCATTTTTAGTCGATAGAAGTAATAAAAGAAGTAAGATAACATTTAAGTAGAAAGGAGTAAAGTATCGGAGCTGAGATGCCGGAATAGCCAGTGCAAGAGTAGAAAAAGTAAAAAAAGGAAAGAGCTGACTCAATAAAATGCTGAACCCAAATTTCCTAACAGATATTGCAAGTAATGAAAGTGTAAAAATAAAAATGGTCGCAGGTGTAATTAAGAGCTGAACCCACGGTTTATAAAAAAGTTTGAGATACCGATTATAGAAGTTCTTAAAATTGCTGCCTGCAGTCCAGTAATTAGCATATGACCAGCCGGGAGCAGTATATCTTTTTCCATCTTTAGTCACGTTAACACTGGATGGAACGGAATATAGTTGTGTGGATCTATCATCGAATATCCTGACAACATGAGTATTTGATTTCCAAAAAGCCAGTGTCTGGAGGTAATAGGCTTTTAACGCAATTTTTGGGTTTTGTATAGAGATTTGTGCAGTCAGCAAAGTCAATTCAGTCAAATGATTCCTTATATATTTTCTATTATATTGTGTTCCATTTGTAAATTTTATTGAATCAACATACAAGGGATTATAAAGTGTTTTCCATTGAGAATCCGGTAGTATTTTTAAAATCTTTTCTTTTTGAACGTGTGTGATTTGTCCTTTAGAATCGTACACTGCTGCTATAATTTGTGTTGGAATAGCGAAGCTCTCGCTTGGATCAGCTTTTTCTACGCCCAGAGAATTATAAACAGGTCCTGTAATTAGTATTTTTAGTAAAACCACCCCTAAAAATAAGAGATGCCAGTTCTTGTAATCTTTTGTGTGTCTGAATGTAAAAAAAACAACTTCAAAGGCTAACAGAACAATAAAGGTGTTACTCCTTAATGTGGCAAAAAGAAAAGTAGAAACAGCTAGTGACAAAATCCAAATTTTTTTGTGTAGTAATTCAGGTTGTTTTATAACTCTATATACAAGATAAGTTTGTAGTAGGGATATTGTTGAAAATAAAGAATCTTTAGTAATAAACTGATTCATCACAGTAAAAAGTGGCATTGCCATCGTCAAGACTGCAATTGTTAGAATTAAAAAGCGCGGGAAGCCTTTGTTACTTCTGTTAAAAAAGTAAATGAAAACCATGGACAACACGATAACCGATACACAGGATTGTAAAAGTGCGTATGATGCTGGGGTATTCCAAATAGAAATACAGGCTTTCATGATGAGCGTATCCACAACCGGATGCCAGTTAGAATAAATATTAGTTTTTAACTGTTGCCATTGCCAAATAGAATCTGTCATCATCAAGCCAGGATAGTATCGAATAAATGAAAAAAAATTGCTTAAAACAAATCCGAATATTATAAAAAAATTAAAAAAATAATTTTGATGGAATTCGTGACTTGGTGAAGTATTTGCACTGTAATGCAAATTGATAAGTGACAAATAAAAAAATGAAAATAGTCCTAAAAATAGAAAGCTAATTATAACATAACTTGAATGTTTTAATGGGAGTGGTTCTAAAAAGGAGAAGATGATCCACGCAGACAGAAACGCGGAAAATAGGCCAACAAATAAACTTGATAAGTGTGTATCCTCAGAGGAAAATCGTTTTGTGATCGTTTCACTACTCAAATAATTGAAGAAAATCAGTCCCAAAAAGAAGCATATTGTTAAAGGGACAAACCCTCTGATAATTATTTTTGACAACGAAATATAGGAAAGTAAAAAACTAACTATACCAATCAGAATACAAAGTATCCAAAAATTAATTGTTGAAGTTAAATGTAAATGTTTCATTAGTTCCTCCAGAACATCATATGTGTTTCATTACTATTCTAAAATTATTTAAAATAAAGACTCTTGTAAAGACTTTTGTTTTGAGAACGGTATTTGAAATTAGGATTTGGTATAAATTTGAACAAATCCAGAAAGTCTCAGAATTAAAGAATCGTAAATTACATAAGCACTTACCACAAATAGCTTTCGTGAGCAATTTTCTTAACAATAGAATTAAAGCACAATAGTCAGACGGTCAACTCAGTACGTAATCAATCTTATTAAACTCATAACAAGAATTCTTTCTAGGAGAACGCTTTAGTTAAGAATGCTAAGTAAGCAAGTATACATAGTGTATTTATAGATAAGATTGCAGCAACTTCAATCCAAATCCTAAACAGTCAGTTTCTACTTGTTTAGTCCGGGACACCAAACGAGTATTAGACTAAACCAACCTGCCGAGATAGATGGGAAAAGGCAACAGAAAATACTTACTCGTAAGAGCAAAAGATGAATCAGAAATTGTAGGCAATCATTGATGAGTTTAGTCAAGCAACTCAATTGGCGAGTACCTGTTTCATAAATTAGAGGGCAATGTGATATAAATAATTTAGGACTATCTCAATGTTTCAATTATAAACTATAATGAAGCATTGTAACCTTGCATCTATATAAGAGAGGCTAGAAAGAAAAAGCTTTCATAGTCATTAGTGCGTTGATACGATTAAAAAGAGTATATTACTCTAGACGTTGTGTAATCTTATAGAAGAGGCCGCTTGAGAAAAAAGTCTTTCTTTCTTATTTATATGTTATTTGGAATACGCTTAACACAAAACATGAACGCAAATATCGCATCAACCTTTTTAGCAAGCTTCATGTAGAAAAAGGATGTAGTTTACTCCAATAGAAGTAGATTTTGAATAAATATTAAAATGCCTTTTTATTAGTCTAAACTGTGGAACCACTTTAATAAGTGGGTACTTCCTTATGATTGTAAGTGCGGAATTTTGAAATGAATAGTGTGAGAAAAAACATCTTTAAACGGTCGTGCATTAAAAAATGGTATTACTTTCCGTTTGATTCTGTTATTTGATTTTGTTCAATGGTATATCTAGGTCGGTGTTTAACTTCGGTAAATATTTTACCAATATACTCACCGATTACACTTATTGCAATTAACTGTATGCCACCTAGGAACCAAATAGAAGTTATCAAAGATGACCATCCTGTTGTTGTGTTACCAAGAAAGTGTTGTACTAAAGAGTAAATCAAAAGTAAAATGCTGACTAAAGCAATCATCACACCCACGTTCATGATAATCCGTATTGGAGCAATGGAAAAAGATGTTATGCCGTCTAAAGCGAAACGAATCATTTTAGATAATGGATATTTAGTTTCCCCTGCTTGACGTTCTTTCCTAGCGTAAAGAACTTCATCATGTTTAAAACCCACAAGGGGAACAACTCCACGAATAAACATATTTCTTTCATCATATTTGAGGAATTGGTGAACAGCACGTTTTGACATGAGTCGAAAATCTGCTGAATTTGGGATCATATCCACACCCAAATGCGTCATTGTCCAGTAAAAACCGTCTGCAGTCACTTTTTTGAAGGCAGAATCGGTGTCACGGTTATTTCTGACACCATAAACAATATCTGCATTTTGAGATTTTTCCACCATTAAAGGAATAGTAGATTCGTCATCTTGTAAGTCTGCGTCAATGGTAATCATAAGATCTGCGCTTTTTTCTGCTACTGAAAGTCCAGCTATTAGAGCATTTTGGTGACCATAATTGCGACTAAACTTGACCCCGAAAACATTTGAATATTTGGAGTGAAATTTATCAATTGTCTGCCAAGTCTTATCTGAACTTCCATCGTCTACGCATAGAAGAAAACTATCAGGCGATATTTTTTTTTGGCCTTTTAGTTGATTCAATATTGTTTGGAGCTTGGGCAGAGTGTCAGGCAGAGTTTCTTCCTCATTGTAGCAGGGTAAGATAATACTTAATTTTTTCATTTCTAGCTCCTTTTTTCAGACTTCATTCAAATAATGATATAATATAAGGCAGCTAAAAAAAAGTAATTTGAGAATAAAGTGGAGTAAATGCGTTCCTCAATTGTCAAATCAAGTGCAACACTAAGAATCTATTCTTAGAAGTGGTCTAGTTGCTAAGCTAGTTCAGGCATTAGATCGGCTGGGCAGCGATAGTTCAATGACCGCCGTAGCCGGTTGTTTAA
>NZ_JAIWJF010000006.1 GCF_021654115.1 Furfurilactobacillus milii
ACCAGTATCCGTTATAGTATTGCCAACCGGTAAACATTGATCCATATCTATTGAATAAATACCATTTACCGTTGATGTATTGCCAACCAGTTAACATTGCACCATTACCATCAAGGTAGTACCAGTATCCGTTATAGTATTGCCAACCGGTAAACATTGATCCATATCTATTGAATAAATACCATTTACCGTTGATGTATTGCCAACCAGTTAACATTGCACCATTACCATCAAGGTAGTACCAGTACCCGTTATAGTATTGCCAACCGATTTGCATTTGACCGTTTGATTGCATGTAATACCAATTATTATTGTTCCATTGCCAGCCAGTCTTCCAATAATTCCCAGAATCAGACCATAGATACCATCCTGATGGATAATTCCACCAGCTGTCAGCTTGAACTTTAGTAAAATTAGCGTTAAAAAATGTAAAAGTAAAAGCTATAGTAGTTATAATAAGCAATTGCTTAATAGTCTTTTTTCGGTTTTGCATGAGAACTCCTTTAAGTATTTGGACAGAGTATCATTTGTTGTAAAAGTGTTTAATGCAGTTTTCGGTATATGGTTCCATGTAAGATGGTATTGCTAGTTGCTTAACGAACGTGTTTAAATTAGCATCACCTGCAGGAACGTCCTTAAAGTACAAATTGACTAGAATATTAATGCCGGTTTGGCTAGCGGCGTATTCAATAGAATTGTGAGAAGCAGTGGTGGAATAATACAGAACGCCTTCATCTTCGTTTAAAACGTGACCAATTTCGTGAGCTATCTGCAAAGGTAGCTCTTTTTTTGTATGCCAATTAGTATTGATAATAATAGTGTGCTTGCTGGGATCGGCCGCACAGGGAGTTTTTGGTGAAAGACTAGCTGTGTGTACAGCAATATGTTTGTTGAACAGGGCATAGTTAAGCAACTGTGTAATTAAATTATCCATACTACTTACCACCATTTAGTATTCGCTTGATATACTCCAAGTCTTCCGGTGGTATCGGTCTTCCTTCGTAGGTCATGATTACATCGTCATCTGCAATATCGACAGACTTTTTAGTGTCAGGCTTAGTTTGCAGAGCGGTTGATTTGCCGAGCAAGTAATCTACAGAAACGTTTAATGCATCTGCCACTTTCGTTAATGAAGTGATACTGGGAGTCTGCTTATTCCACTTATAGATGCTGTTGACACCGATTCCAGCTTCCTCCGCCGTTTTTTGTAGTGACCAGCCTCGCTTTTTTGAGATTTCTTTTATACGTTCTAACGTTGTCATATCAATACTCCAAGTGTGTATTGATGACATCAAATTATCTAATTAGATTAAAACCATTGCAAATATTATCCAATTAGATTATTATATGTTCATCAAGTAATTGAGCAAAAGAAAACACAGCGGCTTGCAACAAAACTTTGAAGGGGCGATGTTGTAAACACATTTCTTATGCTATTTGTTATGCACTTATATTATCACTTTGGATAATTATGGTCAACAACTTGATAAATTAATAACAGAAAGGAGCGACATCGATGACCGAACAGGATTTGGCTGCTGGAGCTGCACAAATTACTGAATCTATCAAGATTGGCTTGTTGAAGAAGCACATGACACAAGTAGAACTAGCTAACTTAATTGGTGAAAAACCTGTGCAACTCAACCGAGCTATTCATGTTGACATGAGTCCTAAATCAATTGAGATTCGTGCCAAGATTTACAAAGTTCTGGATTTATAGAAAGGAGTGATTGCACATGAACGAATTACAAAATTTTGTCTTTGAAGGATTTGATGTCAGAACCTCATTTATAGAGGGACAGCCTGTATTTGTTGGTAAAGATGTTGCCACTGTACTTGGTTATTCAAACCCTTCCAAAGCCGTTCGAGATCATGTTGGTTCAGAGGACAAGATGGGGGTCCAAAACGGAACCCCGTCTGTAACAGATAGTTTGGGACGTCAGCAGACACCAACTTGGGTTAACGAGTCCGGCGTTTATTCATTGGTGTTTGGCAGCAAGCTTCCATCAGCCAGACGGTTCAAACACTGGGTAACTAGTGTGGTCCTCCCATCCATTCGTGAGCAGGGGATGTATATGGAGCCAGCCAAGGTTGAACAGTTGCTGAGCAATCCAGACACGATGATTGAGATTTTGACTCGGTACAAGGAATCGCAAGCAGAGGTTCAGCAGTTGAATGAAGAAAAGCGGTTGATGCAGCCGAAAGTTGATTACTTCGATGACTTGGTTGAACGAAACCTGTTAACTAACTTCCGCGACACGGCCAAGGAATTACACATTGGTCAGAAAGCATTCATTAATTGGCTGTTAGAGCACAAATACGTGTACCGAAATAATGGACGCAACAAACAGTTAAAACACTACGCAAAGTATGATCATGACTTGTTTGAATATCGTGAGTCAGTAAGTGAATGGACGGACAAGACATTTATCCAAACACTTATCACACCTAAAGGCAGAGCAACATTCAAGTTATTGCTGGAGCAAGGTGCCTAACTTGAACTTAGTCAGTAACAAATATTAAGGCAGTGAACACTATGACAGATTCAGTAGATTCAATTATTGATGCAAAAGTGAAGATTGGTGTTGCTAAAGAAATAGCGGTCTTTAAGCAACGTATTCCATATCTTCGTGCTTGCATCAGCACCAAACAAGCAATGGAAGTAACTAACTATTCGGACAGCGCCACGTTCTTAAAAAAGTTCACGACGGATCCAGAAGTAATTCAACTGAAATTATTTAAGAAAGAACCTAACGGGTATCACTGGCTCAATCCTGAATGGTCGCAGTGGTATCACGATGTCTACATGAAGCGAGGTATCTAGCATGACAGTCACATACGAGTTAACAGGATTCATCTTGTGGTCAGTAGCAATTTATTTGGCTGGCTACGGCACACGTTATGTACAAAACAATCGTCGCACGATGTTTGACCACTGGAAGCACATCCATCCGATCCAAACATTGAAGCACGACTTACGAGAGTTACAAGGCAAAAAAAAGCCAGCACTAAGGCTGACAGGGAGGAAAGAACAATGAGTAAAGACGTAATTATCACTGAAGTAGACAGTGAAACGGCAATGGAGCATAAACCTAAAATTTCCTTAGTTCTAGATAATGGGGATGAATTAGTCAGAGAAATAGAAAAAGCCCAGCAAACGATTACTGAGCTTGATCGAACCTTAGACCATATCAAAAATTTTACTCCACGTTTTCACTATTCAAGATAGCTACTGGCTCGAAACTGGTGTTGCTCCCGAAAAGGTAGAAATCTTTGAAATTAAGATCGTCTTCCAAAAACGTAACATTCTGAACTGGCGTGTTGGGCATGCTGATTTTAGGGAGGATCTCGCCGACAAAGGCTTCTAAGCTTGGAAAGAGTTCAGGCAAATGATGTTTCCAGTAGGTTTTTCTGTCACCAAATTCATCAGATGGTAGGTATTTGTCAATGAAGGCTTTCCTAAAAGAATACTTTTCGGCATCTATTCCAAAGGGGGCATCGGTATCGTGGCTCTTATCAAAGAAGTCTGCGGTTACGTGTTTGTTACCGGCCTTGAATACAAGATTCTTTTGAACGAATTCGTCTTTGTATATCATTCCAAGACCGTAAACAAACAATTTAGTCTCGTTTAGATTCATGTTTTCTCACCTCGATTAATTGGGATGACTCAAGTATCTCATAGAAGGAAGGTGACACCACGAACGAAAAGTTAGCTCTAGCAGGTTTGCAGAGCATGCAGCCACACAAAAAGGCCGATCAGCACGGCAATGCCAATCGGTCACTTAGAAATAAATTATTCGAGAACATTATCTATCAGAAAGGCAGGGAACGCAAATGGACGACGTTGGAACGGTTAGCCCACAAGTGTTAAGGAAAGTAGTCAAACAAGCTGAGAACGGCACTTTGGACGATGTACTAACCATCATTGATGAGCAACGTGAGCCACTGCTTAATCTCAAATATTCCAGCGAGATGATGACGGGCAGTTCACTCACAGCGTTGAACGTTCTCAATGCCTTAAGAATCAAAATTGAAAAATATCGCACAGACAAAATTAACGGAGGCAAAAACAATGTTGGCACAAGTAAAAAACAGAACAGCTCTACAAGAGTCGTTCGGTTCCCTGATGATGATTAGTGACTCACGTGAGCCATTAATTACTAAGTCACAAAAAGATGGCGAGTGGTTAAGCACAGGTGAACAAGCTCAACTAGAACTGCTCACAAATCTTTATGGTCAAGTAACTGACCACATCAAGCTTTTGTTAGGGGATGAATCAAATGACTAACCCCCGAGATTTACAAAACCATATGGCTGGTGATCCAGTCGATAACCGTGCTGAGTTTGGCACCGACTACAAGGGTGACATGACCTACACCTATCAAAAAGTATGGATGTACCACGGAGAGCTTTTTACTGATGAAGACAAGGACAAGTGGCTGTATCTGATGGTCGTTGAGCACAACAAGGTAGCGGACACTGTGGCTGAACTTATTGAGAACGTATCGGCTGCTGATGTGTTCGAATGGCTAACCAGCGACAGTTTTATTGGAACTGATACGTTGCTTGAAAACATTGGAGCAACTGTGGCAAACGAAGGGGATGCGGCTTAATGGCAGAAAACGAAATTGTAGCAAAGGTTTCAAACCGTATTGAAAAAATGAAGACCGAGCAAGGGCTGACACTACCAGCTAACTACTCAGTCGGGAACGCATTGAATTCGGCTTACTTAATCCTAGCAGATACATCTAATGGCCCATCCATGATAGACAAGTGTACGCCTGAATCGGTTTATAAGGCTCTACTAAACATGACAATTCAAGGCTTATCACCTGCCAAAAATCAATGCTATTTCATCCCATATGGTCAGACATGTTCACTGACACGTTCGTACATGGGATCTATGGCAGTTGTTAAACGACTTAAGGGTGTTAAAAGCATTGAGGCCTATGTGGTCCGGCAAGGTAATGACTTTGATGTTGCATCTGAAGGGGAGCAAGTCGTTGTAACTAAATGGCAAATGCATGTTGATGATCTGGATAAGCCAATCACGTATGCCGTCTGTGTCATCGAAAAGGACGACGGTACAAAGTCATTCACCATCATGACAAAGAAACAGATTGATGTCTCATGGTCACACGCTAAAACAACGAAGGTTCAGAGAGAGTATCCGGATGAGATGGCTAAGCGGACGGTAATCAATCGTGCAGCCAAGTTGTTTATCAACACGAGTGACGACAGTGACCTGTTTGTTCAGGCAGTCAATGACACGACTTCTGATGAATACGGCAATGACAATCGTAGGGACGCTACACCGGCGGCAGAATCCAAAGGCACACAAGACTTATTGGACGGTTTCCAATCAAGCAACCAGTCACAAGAACCATCGGCCGCTAGTCAATCATCAGAACCAGTAAGCACAGCAAAGTCGGCTGAAAAGTCAGCCAACCCTAGCGCTAAGTCAGCAGTGACTAGCAAGGCTGCTAAGCCATCATCAACCGCTAAGGACATTATCGACGGTTACGAAAATAGTCAATCATCAAAGGGGGCTGAGACAGTTGACGAAGACGGACACAACGTTGTCATCGACCACGAAGACGAAGAACCAGTCACACATCAAGGCGACATCTTTAACCAGCATGATAACCCTCAATCATAAGAACTATTACGACCACGACACTGACTTTCAGTACATGTCACCATCAGTGTTCAAGCAAATGATGGCGTGTGAGGCTGCTGAACTAGCTTTGTTGAAAGGCGACTACGAACAGTCAAACAAGGACGCATTGTTAGTTGGTAACTTCGTTCATTCGTTTTTTGAGAGTGACGAGGCACACCGAAAGTTCATCGACGAGCATCCAAAAATTATCAGTACACGGGGTGCCAGCAAAGGCCATCTAAAAGCTAACTTCAAGATTGGCGAGCAGATGATTGACCGTTTATGTGACGAGCAGTTGTTCACCAACATGGATAACACCTGTGAGCACGAGGTTATCGTAACCGGCAAACTATTCGGTTACGACTGGAAGGGCAAGATTGACGCACTAAACGTTGAACAAGGATTCTTCATGGACTACAAGACTGTGGATGATATTCGCAAACGTTCATGGTCTGACAAGTATCGTGGCATGGTTGATTTTGTTAGAGCACGTGACTACTTGCCACAAATGTGGGTTTACAGCCAACTGCTTGAACAAAAGTATGGCAAGCCGTTCAAGTGCTTCATCTGGGCCGTTAGTAAGCAAACACCGAGTGACGTTCAACTGATTAGTCCAAGTTCTTACTGGCTAGAACCAGAAGAGCTCTGGATCAAGGAACACATTGACCATATTGAACAAGTCATGACCGGTGAAGTTTCACCAAAAGCTTGCGAACACTGTGAGTATTGTCGTGAGCACAAAACGATTACGTCAGCGATTGATGTTGGCGAGATTCTAGCTGAATAGGAGGTCAGAGCATTGGCTAACGAAGGCTGGATAAAACTATATCGCAAAGTTCAAAACTCTTTTGTTTGGTCGGATGCCAATCTCTACAAATTGTGGACGCTCTGTTTAATGAAAGCATCACATGCCGGAAATCGAATGATTTTTAACGGTCAGGAGATCACCGTGCACAGCGGAGAATTCGTCACAGGCCGCAACGCACTAACGATTGAGATGAACCGAGGTGCCAAACCTGCACAGCTAGTGCACAGCGATTTTGTATGGAGAAGCTTAAAAAAATTAGAAAACGCAGAAATGTTGCACATCAAATCGAACAACAGATACAGCGTCATATCAGTAGTTCACTGGGACGAGTATCAGCAAAGTGCACAGCCAGCCGACAACCAACCGACATCTAACCGACAGCCAACCGACACAATCAATAATGCAGAGAATGCCAATAATGCACAAGAAGGAACAACTACTACGGATAGGCAGAAAGTTTTCAACTTTTTCGAGCAAGGCGGTTTCGGTCAATTAGGTGGTTTTCAGATTCAAAACATTGATGAGGAAATTAAGGATTTTACGACGGCTGGTTCGCCTGAACCAGAGCACATGGTTGTTCTTGGTTTACAAGAAGCGTTGAACAACAACGTCCGTAAATGGTCATATGCACGCGCAGTTATGCATAGCTGGCAGGATAACAAGGTTCTATCTGCCAAGGATGTTGAAGCTTACAAAGCTTCACATCGCCCACAGGATGGTGCATTTAGCCAACCACAAGGCGATGAATCAGACGACTTACCATTCTAGGAGGTGGTAGCATGTCAGACTTTAAAGATTTACAGACTGCAGCAGGTGGCTTTGATTACAACAAGGCGGTTGCGGTATTAAAAGCCAAAGGAATTACAGCGCCTACTGATGATTTGGCAATGACAATGTTGCCAAAAGATAGCGACGACTATAAAAAGTGGTGGGCTGAGCATCAACAACGTGCTGATATGGCTGTGACAAATGACTGGTTTAAACGTAGCAAAGCCGACTTTTTACATCGTGGGTCTATCTATTCTGAAAAAGGTGTACTGGATCATAACTTTGACCAGCACAAAACAGGCTTGACTGTCGAGGAAAACAAAGTTCGAAATGCAGCAGTAGCAATGGCGTATCGGATTGCGATCAAGCATGAAAAGTTTAATGCGACACTTACTGGCTTGCCTGGTCGTGGCAAAACGTTCATGGCTGTTTCGATTCTTAACTACATTCATGACAACGCAAAACCAGCATTAAGCTGCATGTTTGTTTCAATCGCCAAAATGAGTCAGTGGGAGTTACAGGCTTCAACATCTGATGACCAAACAAAAAAAGACCAAGTCACAAAGTTGGAGCAACGCTGTGAAATGGTGGATGTGCTTGTTCTTGATGACTTTGGGTCAGAGTCAGTGTTTAACACAAGTGATAAGAGAAAAACGGCCAGTGAATTCACACAAAAATGGATGTTTCGAATGATTGATGCACGTGCCGGTAAAACCACAATTGTGACGACCAATCTAAGCGGTGAACGTCTAAAGATGGCTTACGATGGCAAACTGATCAGTCGATTAATCTCAAAGGATCCTAACAATACCATTGATTTTACAGGTATTAAGGATCATCGAAACAGACCAACGCAAACCGGATTGGAAGTGTAGCAATGACCACGACGCAGTTTGACAAGGAGATAAGCCGTTTCTTTCGAATCGTACAAGAAAGCGGAGTTAATCCTGAAAGGGAAACGATTGCACTAGAGCTGTTCATGAACCTGATTACTTACGAGTTCGGCTACCTACAAGATGCTGTTTTCACTCACGAAGTACAGGCAACCAGCGACAGCACGTTTGATAGTTTCACGATGCGGATTCAACGAAAGGACGAATGAACCTGAACAATAGAGAGTAGTAGATAGGCACGGTAGTTTAAAGATGGTTAGAGGATGGCCGCAAAGATGAATAGATTTGTTAAAAATGTGGGAGTAGTTCATGAAAGAAATCTCAAAGCAAAAACAGTTTTTAAACCTAAAGGCTGAGCTGTCAACGGCTTCATTCTGGGATGACTTTGCCATCATGGCATCAACTTCAATCAGTAATGCATGCGTCTTCGATAAGAGTCAGGAGGCATCTTATTTAGAAGTTGTACGGAAATACTCAGCCATTGAGTTAGAAAAGTTTATTCAATGCTTGGCAATTACAGGAAAAGCGTTAGCAGAAAACCCCCATGACTTTTTGGGGGAGGTAATTCAAAAGGATCAGTCGAATAAAAATGACATGGATCAATTCTTTACTCCGTCTTACGTTTCGTCACTCATGGCAGGGTTAATCGATGAAGATTCAGATACGTTAACAGTATGTGATCCAACTTGTGGTACCGGGTCGTTAGTAATTGGCGAAATAGCTTATTTAAAAGAAAAAGGTGTCGATTACGAAAAGAGATTACAAATTTCGTGCAGCGACTTAGACAAGACTGTTCTACGCCTTTGTTATGTGCAGCTCTCTTTGCTTAACGTTAAGGCACGTTGTGAGGTCAAAGATTTTTTCAAAGGCAAAGCTATCCAGACGTTGTATACACCTGCGTGCTACAACCCGGAAAATAAAATTAACGAACAAATGGAACTTTTAGGATAAGGGGTGGCAAAGATGAATAACGAAAATAAGTGGCGGGCTCAATTTTATGGTGAAGGTGAAACTTGGAATCAAGATTTCCTGACTTATGAAGAAGCCATTGAAATTCAGAAAAATAAGCCAGTCGGATATGAAGTGCTGATTGTGCCGATGATTGAAGATGGAAAGGGTGGCTACTTTTGACTGAAACGAAAGCGCAACGTGAGTTGACACCGATTCTTGATGTAACAGGTACAAGTCAACGAAGTTTGTTGCGTGAACATTTTGACCCATCGGACTCTATATATGCAATGGGGGCTGGTCTATCTCTAGACTACAATGGCGTGCCCACTTTAGACATTTGGGCAAATGCGCCAGATATGGGGTATCAAAGCGGATGCGATATTCGTTATTGCCCAATGTGCGGCAGAAAGCTGGTGCCAAATGATTAATAGATATTTCATCAGAGTGGGGATGACCATGCGACACAAACTGCATGAATCGTTGAAACAGACAATTTGTCCAACAGCAAGGCAGTTTGCGATGGCCGATTTGATAGGTGGATTGATGGATGGTGACGAGAAATGAAACCTAAATATTTATCGATGTTTACATGGACAGATGATGACACCGACGGTAATCACGATCTGAATATTGGCAAAACAAACAATATTGGTGAACTGGATTTGTCAGACGATGAAGCCAAGAACCTTGTTAGAAATCTCGTGGATGCATTATTTCTGGGCAAACACGTAACTCTGAGAATCAGAAAGGAATATGACTCATGAAAACGAGTGAATTTGGTAAAAAGATGATCGAAGAGGGCTTCACGTTCGATTTAAATAGAACGGCTGTAACTTTTAGTAAAGACGGTTTAGTCATCGATATTGGATTATTCGACGAAAAGCCTAGTGTGGCGTTTGATTTAACAAGTCTTGGATATAAGACCCTAACAGCCAAGCAATGGTCATTGATCAACAGTTACCTGCAAACCAAGCCTGAGAATCGCAAGGACGAACGCAAATGGGTTATCCCGTGGGGCAATCGTGTTGATGGATCTGAAACAATTTCAGCTTGGCGTAGAGCAACGGGACCATACATTTCAACAATGTCAGATCACCGTTGGCGTAGTGACAAATCGTATTGGTTCACAGATTCAGAAATCGAAATGTTGAAAGACGTTCAGTCGCCTGCTATCGCGCAGGCAATCGACATGGCTAAGGAGCTGGTGAGTGATGAATAAAAATCTAAATCATACGAGTATTAGCAGCATGGTAGATGATCACGGACAAGCAATTAGCTTTGAAATGCATTATCGGATTGTCACACCAGTAAACTGGGCGGCAAAGTTCGAACTCTGGTGTCAACAGAAGCGAATCAGTTTTGTGGGTAGTTTAGTAAGGCACTGGTCAAAATGGCACGAAGAACCGTTGGGTCCAATAAAAGACATTAAGGATTTGTAGCTTATGGACATTAGTTATTACGTCACCATCGCACTAGCAATCGGAGTGTTATGTGGAATGTTAATTGGTGACATTTACAGAGAAAGGACAAAGAAAATGAGTGGAAGAGCTGACCCACTTCATGCCATGACGCATGAGTTAAAGATTGACCACGATTATCTACGCAAGATTCAAATGGGCATCAAAACATGGGAGTGTCGCAAAGATGATCGTGATTATCAAAAGGGCGACTATCTGTTGTTGCAGGACTATGACCGCAACAAGGGTTACTACGTCAATAACGGCAGTCGTGACAAGAATCAAGTAATGGTCAAAGTGTTAGATGTTTTCGGACGAACGGACAGTGAGAAAGAATTCTGTAAGTCAGGCTACGTCACGATGAGCATTAAGGTGGTGGAATGATGGAAGCCACAATCATTGTGAAAGGTACGCCAGTGCCACAGGGTCGACCAAAGTTTGCACGACGAGGTAACTTCGTCACTGCTTATGATCCGAAGACCAGTAAGCAGTACAAAAAAATGGTGGCCACGGCTGCTAAGATGCAGTTTGCAGGCACACCAATGGATGGCGCTATCAAAGTTAATTTGAGCGTGTATCGACCAGTTCAAACATCAGTATCAAAGGTTGAACGTCAACGACGCTTGAATGGTGACCATCGACCAGTTGTAAAAGGTGACATTGATAATTACTACAAGGCAGTCACAGATGCCTGCACAGGAATTGTTTGGGTCGATGATGCACAAATTGTTGAGATGACGTGCAACAAGTATTACAGCGACAATCCGAGAGTTGAAATGACGGTCAGCACATTGGACGGTGAACTGGTATGAGACCGATAGATCATGAGCGTTATCGAACAGCTTTGTTCAATTTCTTGGCCGATGGTTTGCAGGATCATAACGGTGATATGTTCAGAACGATTACATGGGCCAATAACAAGCTTTGGAAAATAAACTCTGGGCATGTACGCGATGAAGATTATTACCTGGCTACAGCATTCAGAATATTAACGGCTGACGAAAAGAACCAAATCATTCACGAATTAACGATGGGAGGTGTGGTCAATGGCACTCAACATTAAGATTGACGATACTTACAGTATTACAAACGACGCTTACAACATCATTTTGAATAAAAAGAGTCGTGGCAAAAAGGGTTCATCTACTCAAACTTACTATCCGAATGTTCGAATGGCTTTGATGGAGTACAGGAGACGTTCAGCGACCGGTGGAAGCATTCTAGTGGATACTTTGGATAAATACTTGGAAGAACTACAAAATAGCGAGAATCGTATTTCAAAGATATTAGATGGATTTAAAACTAAAGAGGATATTTTCTAGGAGGAAATAATCATGGCTAAAGAATTAAAGGACAACAGTTTCTCATTCAAAGGTGAATTAGCAAACGTGCAATTCAAGACACGAAAAGATGGCAAGATTGCTGTGCTACGTGTGGAAGCACCAACACAGGATTTATCTGGTGAAGTAGCCTCACTCGTTCAAGCACAAGGCTCATAAGTTGGTATTACGATGATGCCTGCTCAGACTGAACTAGATACTGATGATGGCGAAGCTGACGGTCAGACTGAACTTGATGGAATGGATGAAGAGGTTTAGCTTTTTCAAAACGCTAAACCAAACAAAAAAAGCTGCATCCCCAATCACGGGAACACAGCCATCGCTATATGAACTCAACAACTCATTATAGCAAAGGATGGCGGGGAATGTGAATGAGGATGCGGTGATTCAAGCGGCTAAGCACGAACTAAGTAAGTGCGGCAAGCTGATGCGTGCAGCAGGTAAACGAATGTCAGAACTAAAGTCACCAGTATTCGATGCACAGCCTAAGCCGCCATCGTACAGCAATCATGTAGAAGAGCGAATGGCTAAGAGGTTAGATGCAGAGAATGAGTTACGAGACATTCTGTTGGCCATCCAACTGTGCGACAACAAGAGTAAGCAAGTGTTATTCGATTTGTATGTTGATCCAGCCGAGTATTCTGATGTGGAAGTGATGGCTCATCTTGGCTATCAATCTTCACGGTATGCCTTTTACAAACGACGAGCGTTGCTCAGGTTCGCAGAAGGTTACAAACAAGGTGAGATTTACGAGCAACTGAAAACATTGGCATAAAATCGGAAGGTTATTGGCATACTGTCGTAATCACAGACCGTTTACAGGGGTTATATTGGTAACATCAAATAGCTAATGGAAGCCGCCCACTTATGGGGGGCTTTTATAGTGATTTAATAATTGACCGAGAGTGTAGATGCTGGTAGTATGAAATTACCGAATAGGTAATTTCGCGATGGCGGTGCGTTGAATGGACATCAATTATAGAAACGAAAAGCTTAAAAAACAATGTACCTCTTTGAAAGACGCTAAAAGAGCTTTTGATGCAATCACTGCTAAAAATCTTTTTAGGAAAATAAACTTCATCGAAGCTGCTGATAATTTACAATCTGTTATTAATTATCCACCATTTCATTTCCATGATTTAAAAGGAGAACGTAGCGGTACATACGCTATGGATGTGAATGGTCGAAATAACTCCTACCGGATTATTTGTAGTTTTGATGCTCCTAAAACGCATGTTTTTTCGGAAGCAAGTACCATCACGATAATGGAGATTGAGGAGGTTAGTAATCACTATGAGTAAAGACTTAGTGTATAAAGATTTAATTAGTTTTCACCCTGGAAATTACGTCTCTGAAATCGTAGATGATTTAAACATTACTCAAGATGAGTTTGCACGTCGAATTGGAATTTCCAGTAAAACTATTAGCAGAATAATTAATCATGAGGATGGTATTAGTCCAGGAACCGCCAGCAAATTAGCCACTGTTACTGGTGTTTCTGTTCAAACTTGGCTAAATCTACAAGCAAGATATGATGCAAAAGTGCAAGAAATAGAAAATGCTCAGACTAATGATGAAATAGCTGTAGCAAATGACATAGATACGGCTTATTTAAAGAAGTGTAAAATTTTTGAAGATAGACGATATACAATTAATGAAAAAATTCAAAAGTTACGACAAGTTTTGAAAGTGTCCAATTTATCAAAGTTAGCTGAATTTAATCCAGCGGTTAGTTATCGACGCGTAAAGACGGATCATGATGATAAGTCTATTGTGGTTTCTAATACAATGTTAGAACTGGCTACGAATGAGGCTAGAAATAAATCTAATATTAAATATAGTAAAGAAAAATTAGAGCAAAAACTTTCTTATATAAAAAAATTAAATTTAGAATCACCGGGATCTTTTTTCCCCAAGTTAGAAAATGTTTTATTAGAGTGTGGCATTGTGCTAGTAGCTATACCAAACATGCCGGGTGCTCGACTTAATGGGGCAACAAAGAGATTCAAAAATGGTAGTGTCCTTTTGTTATTTACTGACAGAAATAAATGGGCAGATGCCATCTGGTTCTCAATTGTTCATGAGCTTGGTCATATTTATTATGAAGACTTTTTTTCTGACTACGATGATCAAGAGGGATATAAGAAAAAAGAGAAAAAGGCAGACGAATTTGCTGCCAATTTTTTCATTGCACCAAATGCTTATAGTTCTTTTATTGGTCGTGGAATATTTACGGAAGAGTCTATTATAAATTTTGCAAATGAAATGGGTGTAATTCCAAGCATTGTGGTTGGACGACTGCAATCAGATGAAATTATCGATTATTCAACATTTAATGAATTGAAAACAAAGTACAAAGTTTTGAAGAACTTTGCTTGCTGATATGGAATATCAATACAGTTAATGCCTGTTAGTTTTTTTACTTTGAATGTTCATTAAAAGTCGTTAAAAACAAATTGTTGGACAAAGCGGTTAGCCATTGTGACTAGCCGTTTTTGTTTTGGAAAGGATGATAGTTATGCTCAGTAAACTCATTTGCTTAGTGTTTGGTCACAACATGGAAGACATGGGTATTATGCATTCATATGGTCAACGCTACCAATGCTGGCAGTGTAGACGGTGCGGTCTGCAAAAGATTACGGAGGACAGGTAATGAAAAGCAGCCCACTGTTTTGACTGCACAAGCTAAACTATTTTTAAGCAAGGCGAAGTTAATGCAAGTGCAACGCCTGAATACAAAGCCCTATCATTTTGAGAAATTTTATTTATAGAAAGTGTGGTGAGATATTATGGCAAAATTAACAGAAAAGCAGCAAAAATTTGCGGATGAGTATTTGCAAACATTGAATGCAGCGGACGCTTATCGTAAGGCTGGATATGCGGCAAAAACGAATGCAACACAGCGTGCGGCTGCAAGTCGTCTGTTAACCAATGTTAACGTGTCGGCATATCTCGCCACACGCCTCAGTGAACTCAAACTGAACGAAAAAATGAGCCAAGAAGAGGTCATTGAACGTTTGACTAACATTGCTCGTGGCACACCGACCACAACGGCGTTTAAGCGCATTGATAAAACGAAACGTGATGATAATGGCAACCCTGTGATTGAGTATGATACCGAGACCACAGTAGCCCCTGATACTGGCTCACAGTTGCAGGCGTTAGAGGACTTGGGTAAGTATTACAAGTTGTTCACGGAGCGTCAGGAGATTAATGCACGTGTTGGTCCAGTAACGATAACTGATGACATTCCAGATAAAGGTGTTGATGAGGATGGCTAAACTAAGCCAGCTTATCGCGCCTTCTTTTTATGGACTGCATCAAGACGTTAAACACCACAAACACTCGAATTATTGGTTGAAAGGTGGCCGTGGCTCTACTAAGTCATCATTTGTTTCAC
Organism: Furfurilactobacillus milii; assembly: GCF_021654115.1. Taxonomy (GTDB): domain Bacteria; phylum Bacillota; class Bacilli; order Lactobacillales; family Lactobacillaceae; genus Furfurilactobacillus; species Furfurilactobacillus milii. The sequence goes on from NZ_JAIWJF010000006.1 coordinate 15,277, forward strand.
TGGAGATTGTACTCGGCTTAATGGTTGATCCAGATGCCAACGCCGTTGTGCTACGTAAGGTATTCGGTACCATGCGTGAGTCTGTCTATGACCAGTATTTATGGGCCATCGACGCATTAGAAGTTAGTCACTTGTGGGCGACGTCAACTAGTCCATTGCAACTGACGTACATCCCCACCGGTCAGCAAATACGTTTCAAGGGTGCTGATAAGCCTAAGAAAATTAAGTCACAGAAGTTTCGCCATGGATTTACCAAGTACAAACATTATGAAGAGGCTGACGAGTTTGTAGGAACCTCTGAAATTCGGAGTATTAACCAATCACTCAACCGTGGTGGTTCAGGAATCATTACATTTTATACGTACAACCCGCCGGCAAGTCAAAACAACTGGGTTAATCAGGCTGTAACCCATGAGAAGTTTCGTAAGGATACGCTGGTGCATAGTTCAGACTACTTGTCCGTGAATCCTAAGTGGTTGGGTAAAGAGTTCATAGCGGATGCTGAACAGCTTAAAAAGGACAATCCAAAGGCTTATGACCATGAATACTTGGGCGAAGTCACGGGTACTGGTGCCGAAGTATTTACTAATCTTGACTTACGCGAAATATCTGATGATGAGATTGCCAACTTTGACCACGTTAAACAAGGTCTTGACTATGGTTTCGCACATGACCCAATTGCCTATATGTTGGAGAATTATGACCCAACACGTAGAGTTTTGTATATCTACAATGAGATTTATCAGGTGGGGATGACGAACCGTGAAGCGGTTGCCGCCATTCAGAAGTTGAATCCGATGAACGACCAGATTATCTCTGACCGTGAACCAAGAACAATTGCAGAGTTTAACGACTTGGGTTTGAACATTGTCGGTGCAATCAAAGGCCCGGGTTCGCGTGACCATAACTACAAGTGGTTACAGGATTTACGACAAATCGTGATTGACCCGATTCGTTGTCCGAATGCCGCACGGGAGTTCAGTGGTTACGAACTGGCACGTGACGGTAATGGCAACTTTAAGGCTGGTTATCCGGATGGTAACGACCACACGATTGATTCAACGGCTTATGCATTGAACAACGATATTGACCGAATCAAGACCAACACGGTTAGCCACGCACAACAGGCAGCCGCGTTGAGAAATTTAGGAATCTAGGTGAATTATGGCAAATGATACGAATGCACCATCAACAATGCATCCCTGGTCATTTTATCCAGGCGAACGGGATGTAAAGATGCTAAATGGTCCACGTTTTGACCAAGACGCCAATCGAACGTTTAAGATAGATGCCAATAAGTTTGCACAAGTAAAAGATGATCCAGACGCTTTAGGGGATGTCGTGAGTCGATTTATTAATCGGCATTACACACATCAACTAAAGCGTATTTTGGCTATGCAACGTTATTACATTGGTGCTAACGACATTAAATTTTGGAATTCTGGTAAGGCCGTTAACCGAGCTGATAATCGGATTGCTAACGAGATGCCAAAATATATTACGAATATGCGGGTTGGGTATACCTTTGGTAATCCAATCCGTTTTCAGTACAACGACGATTCCAATCAGAATGATGCTGACAGGAATGTCGTTAATGAGGTTGTCGATGACTTTGATAAACGGACTAATGAGGCCTATCACGAAAAGGTCATGAAGAAGAATCTATCCGTGACTGGACGTGCGTATGAGTTGAATTACGTCAATAAGGATACTAACGACCCTTACGTCATGGCATTAGATCCTAGTGAAGCATTTGTTGTCTATGACACGGACCCTGAACAGCATTCACTGTTTGCAGTGCATTATTACTATGTAGAAGACGATGAGACGCCATTGTGGTATGTCGATGTCTATACGGCTGACCACATCATTCACTATCAACCAACCGGTTATCCAAACTCGCAATTAACCTTTGACCCACAACAAAAAGATAGCTTTGAGGAACATTACTTTGGAGCTGTGCCAGTGACCGAGTACGTCAATAATGACGAACGACTGGGCGACTGGGAAGGTGAGATGGACAACTTCGACGCCTACGACAAAGCAATCTCTGAGATGGCGAACAGCGAAGAAGATTTTAGCAACGCAACGTTAGTTATTTCAGGGGAATTCGACTTTGGCACTGATGAAAATGGAAAGCCAAAAGTACATCCTGATGTTGATTCATTGAGCAGATACATGTGGCTGAAACCGGCGCAGGTTCAAAATGGAACAGGTGGTAACACTGTTGTTCCACCTAAAGCTGAGTACTTGACTAAAGAGTTACCGATTGACGCTTGGAACGCTTATGTAAAAACACTGTCTGATAACATGCACAAGTTCACCAATTCGCCGAATGTCGCTGACGAAAACTTTGCCAGCAACGCATCTGGTGTGGCCATGTCATACAAACTGTGGGGTAGCGATCAGGAGCGGGCAACCCAACAGGAGCTGTATGCCCGTGGCCTAATGCGACGTTTACGGCTGTTAGGTAACTATTGGTACACACTGGGAAAAATTAAGAGTGCTGACCTAATTGAGAACATCACCCCAATCTTCACGCCGAACTTACCTAAGAATGATTCAGAAATTGTTGGCAATGTCCAAAAACTGTCACAAACTGGTGACTTTAGTCAGCAAACACTGTGGGAGATGGCACAGCCAGTTACTGGTATTGACCCTGATGAAGAACAATCACGAATGGACGCACAAGCTGATTCTGAACCGAGAGTCACAATGCCGGGTGATTATCCTGACAGCTTTGATAAGTCGTCAGATTCGGACAGCACGGCGCCAGAACAAGACAGTAACGGGGATGATACCAATCCTGAACCAACGGGTGTGCAATCTGTCGAACAGGATAAACAGACAGCCATTTTGCAAGCTATCGCCAATCAACGAAAGCAGCAGGGTGGTGGTAATTAATGGAACGCAAGGACGTTTTGAAACTTGCCAAGCAAGTCTATGGCGAAAACGACAAACGTGTCACGGAACTTGCTGATTTATTCAGCACTGCCAGTAACGACATAACGAATGCGTTGAGCGAGTTTATTGCTGATGAGGTTAATTGGTCATCACCTGCGCCAAAGTCTCAGATACAAGAGCTGATGGACGATATTGCTAAGGTAGCTGTGAATGCGGCCATGGATGAACGACCCTTTGTAAATCAAACATTCCGTGATGAACGTATGAAGACATACGGGGATGTTGCCAAACAGAAAGTTAACTTGATCTTGGTTCAGTTGGCACTTGGCGAAAAGCAAATTGTTCAAGATAACTTAGACCATGTTGACCGAGCACCAGAAGTTAACCCACAACCAAATAAGCCCGTTTACTCACGGGCTAAAACTGAACATGCCGTGCGTAAGATCGTGGGTGACCATCACCCAGGGTGGCAGGGCACTTCATGGCAAGATCGTATCTATAAAGAAAAGGCAGCCCTAATGCGACAGTTAGACGATCAAGTTGATGACGTCCTAAAGAACCATTACAAGCCACAGGACTTTCGTAAAGAAATTGCGACTAAACTTGATTCATCCGAGAAGCGGTCTGAACGCATTCTACGAACCGAATCTAGTGGTGAATTCTCGCGGCGACTGGTTGATGATTTCACACAACACAACGTTAAGCGATACAAGATTGAAGCCGCCTTATCAGCCAATACTTGTGAAGAGTGTGAAGGATTAGATGGCAAAGAGTTCAGCATGGATGAAGCGACAGAAGGTGTGACACTACCACCGTTTCACCCGAATTGTCAGTGCACGATTATTGAAGTGACTGATGACGATTACAGTGTCGATTTTAGTAAGATGCCAAAATATTATGGATTGAATTAAGACTGTTCAGTGATTGAACGGTCTTTTATTATGCCCTTTCTTCGGCGGCGGGCGTAAAAGAACAGCTGATAGTTATACCACTTAGAAAGTATTCGGGAGGAATTTATTATGTTTACACGATTATTACCAATGAATTTACAGTACTTTGCTGAACCAGAACCGGCTGGTAACGGTGAGGGCAGCAACGCCAATGCGTCGAACACTCAATCAAACAATAATGACGGTGAGCATGAAGATGGCAATGGTGGGGATGACTCCGACGGTGCGGACAAGACCTTTAGCCGTAAAGATGTTCGTGGCTTGATTTCTAGTGCAATGGATGACTTCAAAAACAAGTCATTGCCAGGGTTACTGGAGCAAGCTCGTAAAGACGGTGAGAGCCGTGCCAAGATGACCGAAGAGCAACGTGAATCAGCCGACCAAAAGGCACACCAAGCCGAACTGGATAAGCGTGAAGCTGAATTGAATCGCCGTGAATCAGTCAGTGCAACACGTGACTTATTGGCTAAGAACAGTTTGCCAGAAGACTTTGCAGATATCTTGACTGATAACGACGCTGACAAACGTTCACAACGTGTGGAAAACTTTGGTAAAGCATTTAATAAAGCGGTTCAAGCTGGCGTTGAAGAACGTTTAAAGGGCAATCGTAATCCTGGTCAATCCGTAAATAATGGTAGTAGTCATGATGACACTGAATTCGCCCAAAAATTAGCGAAAGCAACCCATCCGAAGAAGACAGCAAATGACTTCTTTGGTAACAAATAAGGAGGTTTAACTCATGACAGTTAAACATGATTTCATCTCAGAAAATCAAGTTCTGGGAAACGTACAACACAAAGTAGCCTTGCCTGCTTTGATTGGTTCAACTGGTGTAACGGCTGACAACTTTGGTCGCAAGGTGATTCCCGCTGGCACAGTGGTTGGTGGCTCAACATCATTCTTAGATGACTCACAAGCTGTGTTATCAGCTGGTCAAGATGCTAACGCACAGGGTGTCTTAGAACATGATGTTGATGTCACTGCTGGTAATGCGACTGGCACTGTCATCATCTTTGGCTTTGTGAATACAGCCCGTATTCCAAATGTCACTGTGTCAGATGCCGCTAAAAAGTCACTTGCTGGTAAAGTTACGTTCTTTAACCGGCAATAGGAGGATAAAAAACGATGAATATTTTTGATTTAGTCAACGCTACAAACATTGCGGCATACTGGGAAATGATTGCCCAAGAACAACAACCCTTTTTAGGTGAAACTTTATTCCCTAATGTTCGTCAAGTGGGGATGGAAATGGATTGGTTGAAGGGTGCTTCTGGTGCACCAGTTGCTTTAGCACCATCAGCCTTTGATTCAAACGTTGTACCACGTGGTCGTAAAGGATTGACCAAGCTAACCCAAGACTTGGCATTCTTCAAAGAATCTAAGTACGTGGATGAAAAGTTACGTCAACAATTACTGATGTTGGGTAACAGTGCTGATCAAACCTTGCGTGATACGATTATCGCCCACATCTTCGACGACGATGTTGAATTGATCCAAGGTGCTGCATTACGTCGTGAAATGATTCGTATGGAAGCACTGACTACTGGTTTTGCACACGTTTCTGGTAATGGTGTGGACATGACGATTGATTATGACATGCCAAAGGAAAACATCGGTGCTTCAAAAGTTGCTTGGGGTGATGCAAAGGGTAATCCGTTTGATGATTTCACTCGTATTACTGACCAGATTGCTAACAAGACCGGCGCTACGATTACACGTGTCTTGATGAACCGTGCAACATGGAACACTTTGGCAAGTAATGACGCAATCAAGTCTACCTTGTTAGCCAATGCTGCAAGTAAGACAAACGTTGTGTTACCTAAGTCCGCTATTATGAGCTACATCTCAGATGAATATGGTTTGGACTTTGCTATCTACGACAAGGGTTACGTTGGTACTGATGGTAAGTTCACGAAGTTTATCCCAGACGGTAAGGCAATCTTCATGCCAGCTGTTGACCTCGGTGAAACCCATTTTGGGACAACACCAGAAGAAGCTGACTTATTGGCTTCATCCGCTGCCCAAGTTCGTATTGTGGACACCGGTGTTGCGGTTACGACCATGACAAAAACTGATCCAGTTAATGTTGAGACTAAAGTTTCTATGATGTCATTACCATCATTTGAACAGGCTGATTCTGTCTTTATCTTGGACACGACTGCCGGTGCAACACCAGCAGCTAGCACAACTAGTTCAACAAGTACCACAACTTCAGGTTCAAGCAAGTAATTAGCGGAGGTGCGCTATGACCGATGATGAACGTGCTACACGGATTAAGAGCTTGCTGACTGGCGTGAAGTTGATGCGTGACTTGAAGGATAATGACACTGCCCTTGATGCAAAACTAACGTTGTACATCGGGGATGCGCTGGACGCTATCGGTATCTTCATCAACAACGTGGATGTGCCTAAACAACTCGATGGTGTTATTCGTAAGATGGCCGCTGCCAAGTTTGTTCAGGAAGGTGCCGAGGGCACGACCGCCACATCAGAAGAAGGTTTGTCCTTCACGTTCTCAGATGACGACATGAAGCCTTTTACCACATTGTTGAACAAGTATGTGGACAATCAGTCTGGTGCAAATCGTCTTGGATCGGTGGTGACTTGGGATTGAGGATTGAAAAAGTTTATCTACTCAGCAACCAGTCATCAACGCCAGCAGGTTCCTTGAATCGCAAAAAGAAACTAGAATTGATTGAAACCATTGCTGATGCACGTATTAATCAAATGGGCGACCAACGACAGATGACAGCATTCGGTAAAGTTTATGCTGACGCACGCATTGTCCGAGTGTCTGGTGAACACTTAGCAGAACGAATCGGTCTGTCAGGAATGGACAGTAAGTCGTTTGAACCTAACTACGCCATTACTAAAATCGCTCATCATCAACACAAGACTGACTTTTATATCGTCGTCGATAAGCAAATAGTCGGAGGTGATCTAAGTGGCAACTAACAATAAACACATTCCGACAGTTCGCTATCGCATGACCGATGACTGGTCGGGTCCGATTAAGAACCTGATGCATACGATGGCGTTAGTTGGTTCTGGTGAAGGGGTTGCACATCTTCAACGATTGCAGTTTGCTATGGATACCAATGCTAAGAAGGTCATTCATGACGCGGGTGTTGCCACTCAAGGTAAAGCACGCGAGATTGAACGAGCCAACGTTGGCGGTAAGAAGTCCGGTTATGTACCAACTGGGAACTTAATGCGTAGTATCGAAGCACACGACAGATCAGGCGGTATGCAGACTGAAATTGCACCACAAGCCATGTCAAAGAAAGACTATGAATACGGTCAGGCTGTCGAATTCGGCACGAAGAAGATGGCTGCTGAACCCTTTATGAAACCTGCTGGGGATGCAATCGGGAATAGTCTAAATGAAACTGCCCGCAAGGCGCTCAAACAGGCGAGTGAGGAGGCTTAACATGGAATCCATCTATCCAGCAGTAGACTTGATATTGAGTGCACAGCAAGCGTTAAAAGGCGTTGATGTGCTGGTCCTATTACCCAGTGACGATGATGACAATCTACATTTTCCGCAGGTTGATTTAAGCCTTGCCGATAGCGTGGACATCAGTCGGCAAAAGTATGGCAGTCAAGACCAAATTACACTGACTGCTGACTTATACGTTGACCATGATTCTTACGGTGATGCACTCAACTTGCAACAGATTGTCACTGGCCGTTTAAAGTTACTCACTGGGTTGAACTATCCATTCAAGGCTACACATTACTCAAGTCGCATTATTACCGATAATTCACTAGAAGACCGGACACTTTTTCATGTGCCGATACTAGTGGACTATCAAGTTAGCTATTAACTGAGACGCTTAGGCGTCTTTTTATTTTGGAAAGGGGCAGAAATATGCCATCAGGAATTGGAGCACCGACTGAAGTTATCAGTCCTAAATTTGCGGATAAGATTATTTACTTTTACAAGCGTGATAGTTGGCCGAAGTCACGTAAACCAGAAGTTTTAGGGTTACAAGGTGCCAGTTCTGGTACTAACACACGGACGGCCACTAACGTGCAGACTAAGACGGTCACTCTGAAAGCCGTTGGTGCTAAGACCCAACAGAGAGTCGTGAACTTGGTCTACACACAAAATGATGGACTATATCACGAATTGAATGATGCTTGGTCTAAAGGTGAAGTTATCCATCTCTGGAAGGTGGACTTTAACACGCTGCAGGGAACAACGCCTAACCGCACAGCAGAGGCTGAATACTCACAGTGCTTAGTACCACAGTTGCCAATTACAGAAGGTGTTGGTGCGATTACGCAATCCAACACGACATTTGAAGTTCAGGGCGAAGCTGTAGACACGGAAGGCGATAACAGTACACCCGCACGAATTAAAGAAAGTGATTTAGCTGACGGTTCATTTGACGTCATGAGTCAGGCACTTTACGCATTTAGTCATGGTCAAGATGTTGGTGATAACAGTGCGACAACTCAATTGCCAGATGAATCACAACCAGCTGGTAATACATCAAGCACTGGCTCAACAAGCTCGACAACAACTGGTAAGTAACTTCTAAACAAGAAAGGATTCTTAAATCATGCAAGCACTAAACATTAACGGTAAATCACTCACACCACGGATTAATTTCCGCTTTCGGTCAGTCTTAGGCAAAAAGCTTGGGGATGACAACGATAAATCAGGCTTTAGCAACTTGATTACAGGTTTAGTTCAGTCAGACCCAGACGCTTTGCTGTCATTTTATGAAGCTGCCTTAGCTGGGGACCACCCAAGTGACGATGACTTATTCGATGCGCTGGACGACCAAGTATTTAAAGACGACGACTCGGAGGATGCGGCTTTCCGTGATGCAGTTAGCGCCTTAAACAACAGTGGTTTTTTCAAGATCAAGGCCAAAGCCTGGAAGAAACGCAACGAACAATTGCGAACCATCTTGCAAGCACAGTTAGACGCATTGGCCGACAACGACACAGCCGCAGCAGCCAACCAGAAGACGGGTTATCAAGTCGGTCTGGATCAAATCAACGACAGCGAGAACGCCTTCGACAAGATGACGGCACCTCAGGAAGCACCGGCAGCAGAGACGACGACCTCTCAAATTGGCTAGAAGGTGCTCGTCGTTATATCGGAGTGACAGACATTAATGTCTTTTACGATATGACAGTTCACGAATACAACACTATGTTGAAAGGTGCGTTACTGGCTCGTATTGATGATTTGTATGCACAAAAGCAAGCTGCTAGTTTTACTCGGCCTGTCCTGCTAGCGGACGGTGAGAAGAACCAAGATTACGAACAACAAATTACAGAGAATTTGAAGCGGCAGGAAACCAAGATTAAACAGCAGTTTGACCCATACTTTATCAAGCAACAGCAAGCTCGTAACGACCAAAACATGATGTTATATCAGTTAATGCACGGAGGTGACAGCAAGTGAGTGCCGATTATGTAGTTGACCAAAAGGTCCGGTGGTCATTCGTTGATGATGTCACCAGTCCATTAACTCGTGTCAAACAATTATTAGCCGACACGACCAACCTAGTTAATGGGTCAGTGAGCCCAACTAAGGTGTTAGAAGATGCCATGCGTATGCTGGGGACTTCTGGGTCGGAGTCTATCAACAAAGTCGTGACAGATGCTAAAGCCTTGCAATCTGAAATGACCAGTATTCCTAAAGATACAAAACTCGATATCACGGCTAATGCCGGTGAAGCAATTGACCATGCTAAGCAGCTCGGAACAAATATTAAAGAGTTGCCGAAAGACACTTTAGTTAAGGTCAATGCCACTACTGAAGCTAATAAGATTCTAGATTTCAAGAAAAACATCGGAGATGTTCCAACTAGTCACAACACTAATCTAAAAGTTACCGACGAGGTGACTGAACCACTAACACACGTTCGTTCAGCGGCTGATGAGACCACTAAGTCCAGTAGCAAACTGCATGATGTGTTGATGGGCACGTTCGCTGGTTCAGTGATTGCCAGTGGAACGGCTGCGTTACTAAGCGGTTTACATGAAGCAACAAGGGCTGGTATGGAATACAACATCCAGCAAGATACCATGCGTATCAACTGGCATAACTTAACTACTGAAGCCCCACAAGACGGGAAACAGTTAGTCGGTTTCATCAATGACATGTCACAGCATTCTATCTATTCATCAGAAGCGCTGGATAAGATGGCGCAGTCGTTTTACCATGTTCATTCAAATGCACAGGAAACTAAAAAGTGGACGCAAGACTTCGTTAATCTTGGGTCCACTTTGCATGTTAGTAATGATGCCCTAGCTGAAGCCGGTGAACAATTTGCAAAGATTGACGCCGGTGGTAAGGCCAATGCCGAAGATATGTCAGTTATGATCAATCGATTCCCAATGTTTGGTGAAGCCTTACAAAAGGCCACAGGGAAGTCGATGGATCAACTTTATCAAATGTCCGCACAAGGCAAACTGACCGGTAAGGTCTTTGAAGAAGCACTAGATGAATTAGGTAACAAGTACAAGAGCAGTCAAGCCGAGGCATTAACGTCGTTTCAAGGGATGTCGATGTACCTTCAAAGTCGAACCAGTATGTTGTTTGGGGATATTGAAAAGTCTTCATTCAACATGTCGAAGTCCGCTTTGAAAGACTTACAAAGTCTGACATCAGATAAGTCTATGGAACAATACGCCAACTTGATATCTGGTGGATTGTCTAAAGTTATGGAAGGTACGACTAACGTACTGTCTTACATTGCTGCCCATCGAAAAGATATTCTAGCTGTTATCAGTGACATCAGTGAAATCATTGGTATTCTGGCAAAATCAATCTGGTCAACGGTCAGTGGCATCGTTAAAGATATTGCCAGTGCGTTTGGATTGGTCAGTGATAGTGCCAAGAAGTCTGGTGACCCACTTAAACAGATTGAGTCCGCCTTAGACGCAATTTTGAAACACAAGAGTGCCATTCAAGAATTTGGCAAGATTTTAGTAGCTGCATTTGCGGTGAAGAAAATTACGGGATTTATAAGCGGCTTTCAAGACTTGCAGAAGGCTTTTGAAAAAACGGCTGCATTCTCTACCGCACAGAAGTCAATTGCAGCGTTTGGCGACACATTAAACTCAACAGGTAAAATCTTTCCAGCTTTTGGGTCCGCATTAAAGGCTGTTCCATTTACGATTTGGATTACAGCTATTTCAACTATTGTGATTGCCTTGGTCGAGCTGTATAAACACAATGCTAAATTCAGAAATTTTGTGAATGGGATTGTGGATTCAATTAAACAGTTCTACAAAGATGCAGTTAAGTGGTTGGGGGATGCGATTAGCTGGGTTCGAAAGACCTTTGGTCCATTCTTCAACGAAGCGGTCAAAGCAGTTCAAAGTGTTTGGAAACAGATTCAACCAATTGTTACCGCCGGTATGAAAGTTGTTAGTTCAGCTATTCAATTAGGCATCGACTTGGTTGTTGACGTGTGGAAAATTGGCTGGGGTCTATTATCGACCGTTCTTAAAGTTGCTTGGGCAGTAATCAAACCTATTGTTGACCTAGGGATGGCCGCTATAAGCGCAACGATATCCGCTGTGCTGAAGTTTATTCAAGGTACATGGCAATCAGTTTGGAATGCTATTGCATCAATACTAAGGTTGGCTTGGGATGTCATGAAGCCATTAGTTATCGGGGCTATGAATGCTATTGCTGATGTAATTAAATTGGTTTCCGATATCATCCATGGTCGCTGGAGTGCGGTATGGGGTGATATTAAGGATTATTTCACGGATATCTGGAATGGTATTTCTGGCGCTATTGGCGGTTACATGAAGGATATTCAGAGTGTGATTAGCAACATACTAAGTGCTATTAGCTCTGTTTGGAATTCAATGTGGTCAGCCATGGGTGACTTCTTCGGTGGTATTTGGAAAGGCATTAAGGGTGCCGCTCAAGACGGTATTAATGGCGTATTGAACGTCATTAATGCTGGCGTTGACGCGATTGATACGGTTTGGCAATTCTTTACCGATCATAAAACTAGCATTCCACACATGAAGCCAGTTAAGTTCGAACAAGGTGGTGTGGTTCATACTCGCTTGTCCATGATTAACGACGGTGCAGGTCCGAACTGGAAAGAGCTATTACAATTGCCGTCCGGTGAGTTGAAAATGTCTCATCAACGTAACGCTGTTATGCCATTGCCAGTCGGTACTCGTGTCTACAATGGGGATGAAACTGCTAATATCATGCATTCGGCTGGTGTCCAACGCTATGCCGATGGTGGGATTGTTGGTGATGCCATAGACTGGACAAAGGGTAAGCTGTCTGACATTGGTTCGTGGATTGGCGACAAAGCGGATGCGGTTGAGAAGTTTATGAAAGACCCGTTAGGGAACATCTCGAAAGTTCTGCATAAAGCGACTGATGGCTTGTTTAAAGGTGCCGCTAGTTTTGGTGATTTGGCGACCGGAACTGTGAACAAGATTGCTTCAATTGCCGTCAACAAGTTTAAGGACATGCTGAGCCAAACTCAGAAAAAAATTGAGTCCGAGAATACTAATGGACCATCAGGGCCAGCAGTTGATCGTTGGCGTTCAGTTATTGGCCAAGCAACTGATATTTTGCATCATGCACCGCTTTCTGGTTCGCAGATTGGTCATTTGCTGTCTCAAATCGCTACTGAATCTGGTGGGGATAACAATATTGTTCAAAAAGTTTGGGATGTAAATATGGCGAACGGTAATCCTGCACAAGGGTTACTGCAATTCATACCCCAGACATTCGGACAGTGGGCTATCGGTGGTCACACCAACATCAAGAGCGGACTTGATCAGATCATTGCCGCCATTCGTCGTTTGGATGCAATGGGGACATGGAATTATATCGGCCAAGGTCACGGTTGGTGGACTGGTGGCCATCCAACGACACCTCAATTAGCGCCAATCGCTGAACACGGGGATGAGTTTGTAGTTAACCCTCGTATGGGTAATGCGATGCAACTCATTAACGAAGCCTATGAACGGACAGTACAGGAACAGCCACAACTACGTGATGCAACGACGCCATCGGCAACAGGGATGCATGTTAATACTGCTAACGCTCAATCAGATGAAAGCCGTTCAGATATTTCTACGAAACTTTTTGATACCATCATTGAAAGGCTGACGGAGATTCGGGATAAGGACGATGACACATACCTAGATGGTGAAAAGGTCACTAAGACAACTGAACGTGTAAGTGCTGGTCGCTATCGTATGGCCGAAGCGCAAGGTCAAGCATAATAAAAAGGCACCCAATGGGTGTCTTTAATTTTGTTTGATACCATCTGCATAGCCAAAAACGGTTATTTTTGCTCCTGTTTCGGCTCCGGCGGCAGTGAATTTCAAATTTGCGTAGCCGTCCAAATTTCTTTCTCGGCATTTACTTTGCAAGTCTTTTAGAACTTTTAACTGTGCTCCAATGCCGGAAGCAGTTATTTCTTCTGAAATTAGTATACTTTCAGAATGATATCCTTCTGGTACTGGTCCAACGGTTTCAATTAGTTTAGGCTTGTCGTCATTTTTACCGAATAATGGCATCATCATTACCTCGCTTTGTTTGATGTCCTAATTTTAAGCCAACAAAATCATAAAAGAAAGGAGGCGCGTATCGTGCAAGTGTTTTCGCAAAGTACCAATAAACCACATGCGTATCGGTTCAGTGAGATCGACAACAAGTTACCATTCAACCCGGTTGAGTACGCCATCAGTACGGACGGTGTGAACTGGGTATCCTGCTTTGATGTTCCTGATTTGAAGAACGTTTATATGTATGACGCTGTGTTACCCGACCTAACACCAGCTGAAACGTATCAAGTGATTGGTCAACAAGACGGTCAAACGCTGATGGCTTCGCGTTATGATCAACGAGACATCGTGACGCAGTTCTATGCTTTTGGCGAAGATGAAAACGACCAGTCGCTAGGTTATCAAGCACTAGAACGTTTTCTATATGCTCGTGATGAGTATTGGATTACGTTTGCTAACCATGCTGGTTTGAAATTTAAGGTGAAAGCCAAGACGTTCAAGCCAACGTATCCCAACGACAAGGATTTCTATGCCACTGTGACGTTCAACAACTCTGCTGGGGTTGGTCAAACGTTGGGAACGACGCAACAGATAAATGACTTTGATTCACCAATCTGGGCGTTAGGCCAAGGCATTGAGATGACTGGTAGTGTGCCACAATATACGTTCAACACAGACAGTTTTACCGTGATGAACTTCGGTGACATTATGATCGAACCCGACATCAAGCAGCACCCGTTAGTGATTACGATCCATGCGAACGGCAAGCCGTCACTGACCAATCAGACGACAGGGCAAACGTTCACGTGTAATCGTCAAGTAAGTGCTGGGGATGAACTGAAATTGGCTGGCGTTAATCCGTTTATCAACGGCCAACAATGCGGCATTGATACGAATCACGGCATCATCTCATTACAACGTGGTGCTAATCAGTTCACACTGACCGACTGTACCGATGCCACTGTCAGTTTCGATACGCCGTTCTATTATGTTTAGTTATCCGTCATTGGTGGTGCGTGAACGTAATGGTAATAGCGAGGAACGATTGAACATCAATGATGCGCACGATTCGTTTCAAGATGCGTGGTCGCTGAACCAGTCGATGGAACTGTCGTTGACAGCACGACTGTTGCCAGGGTACACGTCTGCTTTCAATCTGTTACAAACACAGAACATGATTGTGTATGGTGGACAACAGTATGTCATTAAGCAGGCTAGTCCAGCCGTTGATGCTGGTATTTTGACTAATCAGGTCAAGGCTGTTCATATTATGTATGACGTGTTAAAGAATGTTCGTAAAGAGGATATTAATGCTGGTACGCTGACCTATTCGTTTCAAGATGCTTGCAGTCAATTTGTGAATGGCAACGATCAGGGTGTGACGGTTGATTATAATGGCAACTTTCAGTCAGTACAAATTGAAAACTTGGGAAACACGTCGTTTCTTGAATTCTTGACGAGCTATCTAGATAAGTTTGGTGCTGTCATGATACCGGATAACCTGCATATTCACTTTTATTCGCGTGACACGTTTCGTCATGAGACCAACAATATGTTTGTTTATGGTGGCAATACGGACACGGTTCATTTATCGACGGATTCGAGTAATTTGATTAACCAGTGCTGGTGCTATGGTAAGCCAGTTGATAACGAGAATAGTTCTTCAAACAATGACTTAACTAAGGGTAACTACCAGGTTAAGTTTTTGTTTTCCGATCAAGACAGTATCAACAAGTATGGTCTGCATCGTGGACCAGCTGTTTCCGATGAACGATTTACTGATCAAGGATCAATGCAACAGTACGTTCAATCAACTTTACAGACCGAACCAACGTTGCAACTGACGATGCAGTATCTCAGTCGAACCGTAATCAACAAAGGGGATGGCTGGTACTTACGTGCCCCTAGTGTTGGATTGGAACGTGAGGTCACAGTGACAGGCATTACTCAGAATCCGTATAATCCAGCATCAATGCCGACAATTACGTTAGACAACACGTCAGCAGCGCTCCGCAGTATCTCGTTAACATTGAGTAATCGAGTACGTGATCACGATAATCAAATAACTAATCTGACTGCGATTGCGAATAATATTCGCGTTAATGAAGAACATTTCCCGGGTTTAAAAACGATTGATGGAGGTGTGAGCGATGTCCAGTATCGACCAAACTCATAAAGAGTATCTTGCTCATCAAAATGGTACTGTGTACTGGCCTTTTACCGCTTGGGACGCTATTCTTGGGATACCGGATGGTTTGGTTGATAAGGACGAACTAGCTGCTGCCATCGCTAAGATTCCACAGCCAGACATGAGTGCCTACCTAACAAAGGATGCACTTAACGGCTATGTCGTAAAAGGTGAGTTGCCAGACTTTAGTAAGTTTGCGGCAAAAGCCGATATTCCAGATGTTAGCGGAATGGCAAAGCAGGCTGATTTAAGCCAGGTTGAGAACTATGCAATGTTTCGTAACCATTGGGTTCAAAAGTACCAAACAGTTGGCTATTCGCTAGACTCGAATGGCGAGGCAACAGTGCTAAGCCCCGATTCAAAAACGACCACTCTAATTGACTATGATCCGGCTGCACATCTTGTGTTTGTTGGCTGGGGAGCGGCAGTTGGTAAACAGGTGACCGTGGGATTTTTTGATAAGGATAAAAAGTACCTATCGTCAACTATCTGGACGATTACCAGTAAAGGTGCTGGTGATAATCCACGTTCAATAATCGAATTTTATAAGAACACACCAACTAACACAGCATTTATCAAAGTAAGCTGTAATTTCATGTCGAGTGCTGATTTGATGATTGTCAGCTCTGTATTTGATGATGCTGCGTGGATGGCCGCACCAGAAGATGTCCCTAATTTGGATGGCACGGTTGCTAAGCTATCGGATGGCAGAGGCGAGTATGGCAATAATGGTGATTTAAGATTAGATGGCACTGTCTATGCTGACGATATTAAGTTGAGCGGTAGTAGTGATCCGTTATCTGCAGTCATGAAACGAATTCAGGCAACAACGGGATCAGGTGCTTACTTGCCGGTTAACCAATGGAAGCCAGAGACACTGTATGATGTTTCTGGTCATAACGCTGTTGGTGCAGGGATGAAGTTGAGCCTTAACGATGTGAGTGCTAGTTTTAACACTATCCTGCATGTATTTGATGGCGCGGCAAACGACAAGTTAACATTGTCGTATGGTGGAGTTGGGTGGACTCAAAACATCGATGTGAATGAGAATCTAATTAATGGATCGAATAAATTTGACATAGATGCCTTAGAGCCAAAAACAAGTTATCCAAGCGGTGCTACTACTGTAACGATTCAGTATTCAAAAGGTATGGCGGGTGCGGTAGCGCTGTATCAACGCGATGTGGATGTGAATTACTACATTCCGCGATCTACGGACTGGATTAAGCCCGGCGTGGAGACACACTCCGTGACATTTACTCCACTAAACGGTTTTACACTAGGCGTTCCATTCACGTATGAGACAGTAAAATTTGGTCCAAACGCACAGTTGATTACCCTACATGGGAGCATACTGGTTGGTGGGACGATGGAGGCTTTTTCTTCAAGTACAATTGGCGTGTTTACAAATCTACCCAAACCAGCGACTAACCAATATGGAACCGTAGTTGGTAGCTCGACTGCTAGTGGTTGGGGCAAAGGATTCGTGGTCAACTTCGATTCTACTGGTACACAGCTTATTGCTGGGACACCTAGCGGAACTGGTAAAGGTGATGAAATCTATATCAACATATCATTTTGGAGTGAGGAGGCAGTAAATGATTAATCAATCTTATGTATTGGCTCGTCGCAAACCTTTCAATGAACGATTCGGTATGTTCTTGTGGCCATACGATCATTCTGGTTATAACGCTGTTTTCTTTAAAAAACAGCTGGATGCGGCCTTAGATTTAGGCGTTGGCCTAATCTCAATCGGTTCACGTCCAGATAATGCTAATGATGACGTTGGTGCTATTGATGGTGCGTTTGACATGGCACAGAACGCAGGCATGGCAGTCCGTACAACATTAGGTGCTGGTGCAGCACTGAATGGTGATGCAGTCGATTATCCTAATCATATCCACGATATGGACGATTGGAATAAGCGTTATGTGCAACATTTAGCCGGTCGCAACCTGATTTGGGATGCCTCTAACGAAGCAAATAACCCAGGATTTTGGTATGGTAAGTCATCGTACTATGATCATTCCTTGATTAAGGATTGGCTGAGTGTCGACAAGGTTTTGTATAACTACGTTCGTCAATACGACCCTGGTTCAATATTCTTAAACGGGGATTTGTACCGTGGCCCTTATGATTTGCAAAAGGGTCAATGGGCAGACGAATGGGATGTGATGGTTCAAGATGGCTTGATGAGTTTTGGCGAGGCAGTTTCTGTGCATCCGTACCTTGAGGATTCCAAGACTGGCTACCCCCATTCACCTGAATCGCTGTTGCAATACATGGCAACGCCAGATAACGCAACGCTGCCGCTAGTTGTCACGGAGTTTAGTTACAACCGTTCGACAATGGACGTTAACCAGCAGGCCAATTGGCTTGCACGGGCGTGGTTCATTTTTGACTATATGCAAGTACCATTTGTACTACATTACGGTTTTTGGGATGAATACCAGGACGATAATGGTGGTTACACAATTTTCGATCATGATTGGAACGCTTACCCAGCCGCAACTTCTCTGAAGTATTGGCTGCACGAGTTAAAAGGCTACTATTTCAATCAGCGAATCAGCGTTGGCAATGATGCTGCTGACTTTGTTTTCGATTACATTGAAGACACTGAACACAAGCTAATTGGTTGGACTAGCGGTGCTGATCATCAAGTCACGGTAAATGGCAATACGTATACGATTACGAATGCACCAAAATTGCTGGCAACGTATACTGCACCAATCAAACTGGCAACGGTTGATAATATCTGGCACTTGAAAGACACACTCAACACTGACTTCGGTCAGGTTGCACAGTTCACAACTGACTGCTTAACAAAGCTCAAAAGGATTTATCCTGATTTGGATGTCAGTGCTGATGTGGATTCAATTACTGCAACTACTTTGGGACGTGAGTTTCGTCTGCAAGTGATTCAGAGTTCACAGCAGTCAATTGAACTGCTAGAACAAGTCGCGACTGTAATTCGCAGAGTTGGTCATCAACTTCAACTAGTCAATGTGCCAATACCGCGAGCTTTGCTGCTACGTAAAGAAGACTACAATTCAATGATTGCAGCCCTCACACAAAACATTAACTTAATTGAACAATTCGTATAGTCCTCATTGAGGGCTATTTTTTATGGAGAAAAGGAGGAAACAAATGATTCCAAAAATTGATCCGACTAATCAAAAAAATGTCGTGGATGCTGCTTGGAACGGAATCTATGAGCAGGTCAATCTTAACCTGAACGGATCTGATCAAGAAGTGGCCATCAAGCAACTGAACGGTCGGCAAGGGGATAATCATCGGCCGGTGAACCTTCAGTTAGTCAAGAGCGATGGCAATAATGCGAACAACGTTATTCCATATAATTACGGTGCTCTATATCCACAAATTGTCGGTAAAGATGCTGAGGACAACACGCTTGAGTTCGGTGATGACTGGAACGCACAAGATCCTCAGTCTGGTTTTCTGAACATCAGTGTGCCAACACAAGCGTATGCAGCAGTTGGTCTGAGTAAGAATATGTATCTGCGCATGATTGACGAGAATGGTACCGTAGTTAGTTCAGTGCCAATCGTCTATGAGACTGAACAGGATTCTGCCATGTTGAGTAATCCCGAGGCTCAAACGTATATGCAGAAGGTCGACCAAATGATTGACCTGGTCAGTAACCGAATTGGTCCACTGTTGACGGCACTCGCAACTACTAAGCAATCAGCCGATATTACAGACGCTGACGTAAAAGACCTCGTTAAAAAGATTGCTGACAATATGGTTGGTGTTCTGTCTCGCGACCAAACGTGGACAGGTCATAATCAGTTTGAAGGTCTATTGACTGCTAAGATTTTGGATGCCGTTGGCACGATTCACATTAACGGGTTCGACATGCAGCAGCTCATCGACTTTTACAAGACGTTCAGTGACACCGGTTGGACGCATGACGCGACAGCTTGGTTGAATGGTGCTTACGCATGGAAAGGCACAAATGGCTTTTGGATGCGCAAAATTACCTTTATGGGCGTGCATCTAATTTTCATCTCGCTCGCCTGCTGGTTGCCAGATGGCTCGAATGGTGACATCCCCGTTGTGGCCATGCCACTTGATTGGGTCGGTGATGTGACTAACAACAACTACTTTGCTGTTCCAATCTGGGGTGTTGCCAACGGTTCAGCGGCTGCGTTTGGGGCTAGCATTAATCCGTCTGCACAGTTGGTCATTACGGCAAATGGCGGCAAGAACATCGGTGTTAACAGCACCATGCTGTACGTCAACTAAGGAGGTCAAATATGGATAACGCACAAACTCAAAAAGTTCCACAAGTACCGATGTATTTTGCTGACAATCATGGTCACTTGCGGTCAAAACTTGTTCCGCAGGATTACGTTTGCCAAGCCTATGAAACACTGGAAACACCGGCAAATTCACCGTATGAACCAGTTACAGTTGCTAATGGTCACGTTACCGGTGTAACGCAAGAGGAACACGAGGCATGGCAAAAGCAGCAACCTGATTATGTTGAACCAACGCCACCTGAACCGACTGACGAACAAAAAGGCCTAACGGCACTGGCTGTGGAAAATGCTCAGCTCAAACAGCAGCTAGGCCAATTACAACAGTCGGTTACAGCATTGGCGCAGACAGCACCAATAACAGGAGGTAGCAAATAATGTTTATTGTATTCAATTTTGCATTTAATTCTTGGCACACCATCGACACGGACGGCTTGAAACAGCAAGTACAACGTGGCGCAATCACGGCTGATGAATTTAAACAGATTACTAATATTGACTACGTGGCGTAGGTTGAAGTCCGAAATAGGGAGATGAAGTAATGATTACAGAAAAGGAATACCTTGTGGTTGGATCAGTGTTTACCGTCTCTTTTTTAGCTGCTTCGTTAGTTATATTCTCTTTGCTCTTTTAGTGAATTTGTGCTGATAATAGAACAAATGGGTGTCCTGAACCGTATAAACGAATTTACCGTTGAATTGAGACTGGCATCCAATGTCAATGACATGGTGTTAATGGGTATTGTGTCAATCGCACAGGGCCTTCGCGTTTTGACAAAGCTAGACAAGGCTAGCATTCAAGGCGCACTGAATAGACTCAAGGAAGTCTATGATATACACTCGACTGAAAGTACGATGCCACCTGATACGGATACGGAAAAAATATTTAATTTATAACGATTTAAGCATTCAATAAGTGCTTTTTATTTTACCCAAAATTAGAGAGAGGTGAGGCCATGTGCTAGTCAGATTTTTCAAGAATCATTTTTGGGTTGAACAAGGCACCGAAACCTTGTGGATGGCCTGGTACCTAGAATACTTTCAAAACTCTTTTGCAGCACATGATCATCTGTGGATTGACAGCATGTTCGGCCACCTAGATGATCCGTGGGTACCGATGATTCTAACGGCAATTGGAATTTTCGCACTGATTGTCGGTATCTGGGATTTGCACAGATTCTACGCTCGCCAAATTATGGCTGGCAGCCTTCAATTCGTGTGGACACTGTTTGCTGTGGCTTTCGTTTGGCATGACCTTCACACGGGTATGTTAGGTTGGATGACTGGTATCAGCGTCATTGTCTGCATCAGAATATTTGTGAATTACATCAAGCCAACGTTTCATGGCAAGATGTTAGAAAATGAAATTAAATTGGTAAACGGCGGTGATAAGCGTGAATGAAATTACTATTGCGCTGATTACTGCTGTTGTAACCGCAATTGCAACGATTGGTGCTCAATGGCTAGTGAACAAGAGCAACGTTAAAGTGGCCAACATCGAATCATACCCAGACATGGCAGAACAATTAAGTAAGGCGATTGAACAGAACCTTGCCATAAATGCAAAACTGACTGAAGCAACTGAAAGACTTAGTGATGCGACTGCTCAAACGAAACAATCAAATGAAAACTTGGTCAAGGCTACTGCCGTCATTCGTGAAATGGTCGACGAGGTCAAACGCATTGGTGGTGACGCCTCTGTTGGCATTGCATACCTAAAGGAGAGAAATAATAATGAACAGTAATTTTTGGAATGATTTATTGACGCTCGGTGTAGTCACTGGGCTTTTTTCATGGTTTTATTTTGGCTTGCTGTCACCAGCAGTCCATCAGTGGATTGCGACGCAAAATGCTTCTAAGGCCAAACAAGTTGAGGAGTTGTTGATTACTCTAGCAGACACCGCTGTACGTGGCCTATCAGTCAATCTGGCTGCTACTGGTGCTGACAAGAAAGCCGAAGCTGTTAAGCGAGTTAACTCTGCATTACTGGCTAAGGGTATCAACGTTGATACACAAAGAATTGCTGACACGGTTGAACGGTCATTTCAAGGCTTTGCACAAACAAATGCGCCGGCACTTGCCAATGCCCAGTCAGCCTACGAACGGCAATCAGCTTCTGCAGCTGCACAATTGTCAGCTGCTCAAAGCGCTGATAGTGTTGCGACTAGTGCGCCAACTGGTCTGAATCCGACAATGGGAGCGACTGCACCATCATCGACAGCTAGTCCATTAACTTCGAATGCACCTGAAAGTGGGGCGACAACTAATGGCCAATCTGTTCAATGATGTAGCCGTTTTTCAACGCGACGACTTGGCATTTTTTCAAGAATTAGCAGCCAAGGGTTCTAAAGCCGTAATCATCAAATTGACGCAAGGCAACTGGTACGTTAATCCTAAGTTCGTTAACCAATACAACAATGCACAGGCAGCTGGTTTGCGGGTGCACGTCTACCATTACTTTACCGGCCAACCGAATGAAGCACAGTGGTTGATTGCCAACATCAAATCTATGGGAATTAGTGGTGATCCTATCAATATCTTGAATGACGTTGAAGATCCTTCACTGATTTGGAATCCAATGTTTGCGGTTAATCTGTTCACACAACAGATGATCGACGCTGGTTATGGAGCTGACATCAACTGGACGTATGGCCCCGCTTCGTGGTTTAAAGAAGGCCGTTTAGTGAAGAGCCAGCTGACCGCTAAGCATATCTGGCCGGCTTCTTATGGCACATCGCAACCCGGCGTTGATGATGCCGAAGCGTGGCAGTACACAGATAACTTCGGTGGCATATCAGTTGACGCTTCGTATGACTTTAGCGGTCTACTTACTTCTGGTCAGACACAGACAACAGGTAAGTGGGTTAATGGATCACGAGGCTGGTGGTATCAAAACGCTGACGGTTCATACCCTACAGGATGGTCACAGATTGACGGCCAATGGTTCTACTTTGATAGTAATGGTTGGATGCAGATTGGTTGGCAGCTAATCAATGGTTCCTGGTATCTACTGGATAGTAGCATTGACGGCCATCAGGGTCAGATGTTGACAGGCTGGCAATTCGTTAACGGTCACTGGTACTACCTGAACGACCAAGGGCAGTTGCAAGCTGGTTGGCTTAGCATTGATGGTAACTGGTATTACAGCGACCCTTCATCTGGTGCTATGCTGTCTTGGTGGCAATTGATCAACGGCAACTGGTACTTCCTAGACAGCCATGGTGTCATGGCCACTGGATGGTACCAAGTTAGTGATAAGTGGTATCTGTTTGATGATCAAGGTCATTTGTTGAGTAATTGGCAAGCCGTTGATGGCAAGTGGTACTATCTTGACCCAACCGACGGTCATATGGTTACTGGCTGGCTGCAGTATCAGAATCAGTGGTACTTGTTAAACAACGATGGATCAATGGCAACTGGTTGGGCGTCACAGCCAACGTGGTATCACATGGACGACAATGGTGTGATGCAAACCGGTACGCAAACCATTGACGGTAAGCAATATGAGCTTGATGACAATGGAAAAATGAAATAACTGAATAATAGTTTTGCTTATAATTTAGGCGCTCATTCCGTAATTGGAGTGAGCGCCTTTTTTAAATTGGTATATCTTTATTATCTCCTGTGAAACATTTCTATATAACATGTGCCAATACTTATTTGTAAATGGCAAATGAAAGTAATAAAAAATATAAAGTCGATTGATATAGGATTAGTGTGTGAAACAATTCTAAGTATTCAAATAAAAAATACTATTGGTATCGTTAATTATACGGTACACTGTAGGCGTAGGTAATTTACACATGGGAGGCTATTAGAGTGAACAATGACAGCTTAACAATTGATACAGTTGCAAATTGGATGTTATCACAGGATTCTATGACGCCCAAGAAACTTCAAAAACTTGCTTACTACTTCGAAGCCTGGGGATGGGCTTTACTTCATAGATCCGTTATTTCTGATACACATTTTGAGGCTTGGGCTCATGGTCCAGTTTCACCGGAATTATGGCGTGAATACCATGCTTATGGTTGGAATAAAATAGATAAAGAAGAAACGGCACCTGGGATAGATAATCAGGATTTAAACGATTTGTTAGAAGCAGTATGGGTTACGTATGGAGATAAGTCGGCCAATGAATTAGAAGCATTAACACATACTGAAACACCTTGGATTAGAGCCCGTGGTGGGTTAAAAGATGGTGATCGATGCAGTACACCTATCTCTGATGGGGATATGGAACGTTATTATGCATCAATCTACAATGGTGACTAATGTCACACAAGAGTCTCAAAAAGTTAACTGATAAAGACCAGGCTCCGACTACTGGAATCGTAAGCAAGTTAACAGACAAAGATCATAGTAGTGTTAAATTCAAACTTTCGATTGAGGGCACGCTCGATTCAAGTTATGGCTTTAAAAATCTAAGAACAACTGATGCCAAGGCATTCTCTCAGTTTCTTATAAAGACAGTTGGAAGAGAGTTAACCATTACGCAAGCGGAAGATTTGTTTTTAAGAACTGATGGGCCACATGGGCCAAAAAATGAAGAAGAATTTTACGGTGAGACTAGGAAAATGATGCATTTTGATAATGGTTCTCGTGATTTCAGAATTCATGGGTATTACAACGATGACTCATATTTTGTAATTTGCAGAATAGATCCTCATCATAAATTCAAATATTGAAATGAGCCCTAACTTCCATTATCGGAGGTTAGGGCCTATTTTTGTGCGCTCAGAGAGCACATGTTCATTCAATAGACGGATAAAGTTGGTAACGAACGAACGTTACGATGCGTCGCTATTCGTCCCATCTGCGCTTCTTTTGAATCTCTCGTTGTGACTCCGGCCAAACTTGACCTGTAAAGCCAGTGTATTCGATAGTTAATTGAATCTTATTCTGGATAGCATTAACAACTTCTTCAAGATATCCCAGATCATGAACCTTAATACTGTGTAAAGGAATAGAGTGCTGACGCTTTCCTTTTGGCAGTGTAATAAAGAAGAAGTTATATTCCTTGTCGTAGATATTATCAACGATGTTAATTCTGTATTGTGTATGTGGTAAACGCTTGAATAACGGTTCAATTCTTTCCAGAATAAGGTCTGCTTCATTATTCATTTGATTACTTCCTTTTTTAATATTGATGGGTTAATTATACGAACGGATGTTCTGACATTCAAGAATAAAAATGACGAACTTAATTATCAAGTTCGCCGTTTTATCGCTATGTATGTCGACCTGTCTTTTTTATTTTCGTGACCAGTTCGTGACTTTTCACATTTCATATGCCTTGAATTCGCCAGTATCAAGGTGTTTGGAGTACGGTTGTGTGCCCACCTGTTGCATTTTTGTATCATCGGTTTATTGCCAGCTGATAAGCGGCGAATGTATAAGTATAGTTTTTCGTTTTAAAATAAGCTGATAAATTTGGCTAAAGTACAAACAGGGATTGCTCCCAACAGCAATTCTTTTTTATTTTGGCCTCGTATTCAAGAAAACAATTGTTTTTAATTTCTGGGACATAGGTCAGCATTTTTCTTAATTTCTATTTTGAGCTCTAAAGGAACTTTAAAAATAAGTCGCTGAGTTCCGGTCAAGGCGTCTTTTTTGGTACAATAAGTCTAGTTTGAAGTTCGCTTATTGAGGAGTGTTCACATGTGGAAGAAGATTGTGGCAACATTTGCCGTTTTGGGGTTATTGATTACACTAGCGGCTTGTGGTCAGAAAAGTTATGCAGGCGTTCAGGTTTCGGAGAAAAAGTATGAACGGGTTCAATCGGAAAATGACGACATCAAAACATTGGTAACGGCGCTACAAAAATTTCGGTATGATGATGATAAAAGCGTCGATACTGTGTATAAGGCTGCTGACAAGCTGAATCAGGAGTTGCGCCCTGGACTTAGTGAAGCACAGAAAAACCAATTAGGGGTTGCTCTAGGGGATGGTGCAACAGGTGTGAAGGGCATTGTCAAAGCAGCGGTTAGCAAGCAATACAATTTTGACGATGAGGTTGCATCTCAATTTCATGCTAATTTCCGTATTGTGTTCGACTTAGCCTCATTTTCAATCGGTAACTCAGTTCAACAACGTAGCAAGATTGAAACACAGATGCGAAAAGACACCAACGCGGACACAGAACTCTATAAAATCGGTACACAGGAGTAACCGTTTATTAACGATTTGGTAAAAGATGACATAAATCTCTTAAGAAGGCTTAAAAATTGAATATGAGCATCTGTGATTGATAAACTGGAAACAGTTACTTAATCAAGTTAAGGGAGGTTTTTAGATGGTTGCCGTATTGATTTTATCCATTGTTTTGATCGGAAGTGGCGTGTGGGAATTGATGGGTCGTTCGTCAGCATCGCATCTGTCAACTAACCGTACAACCGCTCAACCAGATCATCGTCAGCATTAGTTTGTTTGAAAAATCGACTATTAGCTCCTTAATGTAGTGTGAAACCAGTGTGTTTCCACTGCGTTTTTTGTTACAATTAAAAACGGCTGAGATGTTTTGCCAGAAAAAGGACTTGAAGCATTTGACGCACCGGGTCTTCTCTGGTAAACTCTTACTGTTGTATTTGTGGACTTCCCACACTGCAACCGCGCAAAATAAGTTTTAAGTTTTCTCTGTTTAGGCAGTGAAACGCTTATCTTTGGCGAGTCTAAGAAACTTTTAAGGAGGTGCACAACGTGTACGCAATTATTAAAACTGGTGGTAAGCAATACAAGGTTGAAAAGGGTTCACCTATCTTTGTTGAAAAGCTTGATGCAAAGGAAGGCG
Organism: Furfurilactobacillus milii; assembly: GCF_021654115.1. Taxonomy (GTDB): domain Bacteria; phylum Bacillota; class Bacilli; order Lactobacillales; family Lactobacillaceae; genus Furfurilactobacillus; species Furfurilactobacillus milii. The sequence continues at coordinate 41,913 of NZ_JAIWJF010000006.1, forward strand.
ACAAAGTTACCTTTGACGAAGTTGTGTTAGTTGCTAGCCGTTCCATTAAGATCGGAACACCATATGTTGATGGTGCTTCAGTTACTGGAACTGTTGAAAAGCAAGGCAAGGAAAAGAAAGTTGTTACTTTCAAGTACAAGCCTAAGAAGAACCAACACACTAAGACAGGTCACCGTCAACCCTATACGCGTGTCATGATTGATGAAATTGCTGGCGCAACTTCATCAAAGAGCGCTGACGCAGACAAGTAAACAACTACGAAACCACGCTAAGCTATTATGATTAAAGTTGATATTTCGAGAAATGCTAAGCGCCAACCGGTTCGGTTTGTTATGACTGGCCATGCAGGTGCTGGTGATTATGGTGAAGATATTGTTTGTGCGGCAGCCTCTGTGCTGGCGATTACCACTGTTAACGCATTGGATGAAATTGCTGGGGTCCACCCGACAGTTTCATCAGATGATGACAATGGTGGCTTCTTGGAAGTGGTTATCAATGATCGCAATCAAGCAGTTGAAACAATTTTAGCCACATTTATTTTAGGCATGACGCAAGTTGCACAGAAATACACTCAATTCGTTACGATTAGTGATGGTCACATTAACTAATGGAGGTGTAACCACATGTTATTGGATATGAACTTACAATTTTTCGCTCACCATAAGGGAGGCGGATCTACTGCCAACGGTCGTGACTCTGCTGGTCGTCGTTTAGGTACTAAACGTGCCGACGGTCAAAAGATCAACGCTGGTTCCATAATCTACCGTCAACGCGGAACTCACATTCTGCCAGGTATGAATGTTGGTCGTGGTGGTGATGACACACTGTTTGCTTTGACAGATGGTGTTGTTAAGTTTGAACGTAAAGGTAAGGATCGCCGTCAGGTGTCCGTTTACCCTGCCGCTGAAGCAGCAGAATAACAATCGATCAATAAACGGGCATAATGTTAAGGCATTGTGGCCGTTTTTTGTTTGATTTAATTAGTGATGAGGAGCGATAGCATGGGACAAAAACGGATTGCTAAGGTTCAAGGTATTTTGGATCAATTACATTTAGATGCTTTTTTGGTCACGGATGAGTTTAATCTACACTATTTAACAGGTTTTGCTAATGTTGGTGGTGACGGATGTTTATTAATTACTGGCGATCAGTCTTTTATGATTACCGATGCTCGGTATGAAACCGAAATGAAGGCTGAATTAGATCCACAAATCACATTAATGATTACGCGTGACTATTATGGAACAGTTGTTAAGCTAGCTGCAGACCAAAATCTTAGTGTGATTGGGTTTGAAGACACATTACCATACGTTATTTGGTCTATGTTAGATGAGCAACTTGCCGCTGATTTTGTTGGACTACATGCAGTGGTTGATCATTTGCGAGAAATTAAAGATGCCGACGAGATTGCTAAGTTACGTCGTGCGATTCGGTTGTCATGTGAAGGTTATGATGCGCTGTTGCCGAATGTTCACGTTGGCATGACAGAAATTGAAGTGGCCAATAAGTTGGATGCTTGGATGCGCGCGCATGGTTCGACCGGGCCTTCGTTTGATACAATTGTTGCCAGTGGCTATCGTTCTGCAGAACCGCACGGGTCAGCTACGACAAAGAAACTCGCTAAGGGCGAATTGGTCACTGTTGATTTTGGCTTCTACTTCGACGACTATACGTCTGACATCACTCGCACATTTGCGTTAGGGCAACCAGATCCCGAGTTAGTGGATATTTATAATCTAACTAAGACGGCTAACCAGGCAGTTATTGATGCAATCAAGCCTGGCGCAACCGGCGCTCAATTGGATGCTGCAGGTCGTGATTTGATTAAGGCGGCCGGATATGGCGCCGAGTTTAATCACGGCATGGGACATGGCATTGGTTTGAATATTCATGAAGAACCTCAAGTTTACGGACCAAGAATTCCTTATGCCATTCAAGCTAACCAGATAATCACTGTTGAACCAGGGATTTATCTGCCAAACCTTGGTGGCGTCAGGTTGGAAGATGATGTTCTGGTGACGGAAAATGGTGCTGAGGTGTTAACAACCTCCTCTAAGGACTTAAAGATTTTGTAGTCGTTTAAAATTGCCAACTATTGCAACGACGGGATGCGTTACTGTATACTGAACAAGAATGAATTTTAACAAGTGTCATATTTGGGCGTTTTGTGTGCCCAATATGCCTTTAGGAGGAACAATTATGTCAATCTCTACTGCAGACTTTAAAAATGGTCTGACGATTGAAGTTGATCACGCTATTTGGCGGATCGTTGAATTTCAGCATGTTAAGCCCGGTAAGGGTGGCGCCTTTGTGCGTTCAAAGTTGAAGAACTTACGGACAGGTGCCGTTCAAGAAAAGACTTTCCGTGCCGGTGCAAAGATGGAATTGGCTGAAATCAGCCAAGCTACCATGCAATATTTGTACAACGATGGTTCGAACTACGTCTTCATGAACACTGAAACTTATGACCAAGTTTCAATTCCAAACGAACAGATGAAAAATGCTGCTAAGTACCTGTTGGAAAACATGGAAGTTAGCGTAACCTCATTTGGTAACGAAATCTTGGGTGTTGAAGTACCAAACACGGTTACTTTAACGGTTAAGGAAACTGAACCCGGCATTCGTGGCGATACTGCTACTGGTGGCTCAAAGCCAGCAACAATGGAAACTGGTTTAGTTGTTCAAGTGCCATTCTTCGTGAATGCAGATGATAAATTGATTATCAACACACAAGACGGTTCTTACGTTTCAAGAGCTTAGTTTGGATTGGAGGCCATTATGCCTGAAGTCAATAACATTACCTTAAATCAACCAGCTGATGCACTAGGTAGCATTGAAATTGCATCGGATGTTCTGGAGATTATCGTTGGTGTTGCGGCTAGCCAAGTAGACGGTGTTAACCGGATGCGTGGTACGATTGCGAATAATGTTTCGGAGTTGTTTGGCCGTACTGAACACAGCAAGGGTGTCAAGCTGAGCGTTAATGATGGCGAGATTTCTGCTGACGTCTTTGTCTACCTAGACTATGGTGTTAATGTGCCTAAGGTAGCCTTGGAAATGCAGGATAAGGTCAAACAACAAGTTACTTTGATGACGGAATTGCCAATGGGTGAGGTTAATGTTCACATTGTTGGTATCGTTCCGGAAAAAAATGATTCTGATATTGATCCAGATGACATTTTTGGTGACCGCGCCGCTGCCACTGGCGACGACGAACAAACGACCAGCAAAGATGGTGACTTGTAGTGAGCTTAAATAGACATCAGATTAGAAAAATTGCATTTCAAGTGTTGTTTGCAAAACATATGAATGCAGATGCAAATGTGGAAGATCTGTATCGTCAATTAATTCCGAGTCAATCAGATCAACCCACTGTGGTGCCTGAGTATTTAGTCACATTGGTAAATGGTGTGACTGAAAAGGAAGCTGAACTTGACGAACAGATTAGTCCGTTGTTAGCAAACAAGTGGTCCATTTCTCGATTAGCCAATCCTGATTTAATTATTTTAAGATTGGGTCTGTATGAGATGGAGTACTCTGCTGAAGTTCCCACACGTGTCGCTCTTAATGAAGCCTTGGAGTTGGCAAAAGAATTTTCTGATGACAATTCACGACGATTCATTAACGGGGTTTTATCAAAGCTTTTTGATAAAGCAGATGCTTCTTCTGCGGAATAAAGTTGAATAACGATGTCATTAATTGGGACCATGAGGTCTGAATTAATGGCATCTTTTTTTTGCAACTTCGCTAATTTCTCAATGAAAATGCGTATGTAATGAGTATCTAAAACACACAGTGAATGTGTTAAAATTATTCAGTATGAACGAATAAAAGTGTGAATTTAAAAAGTTAGGGGCAGTTTTATGACAGCAATAAAAATTGATGGTCGTGCGACCGCTAAAAAAATAAATGCGCAGTCTGCTGAGAAAACACGGAAGTTGACGCAAAAAGGTGTCATTCCGGGATTAGCTGTCATTATGGTGGGAGATGATCCTGCTAGTGCCATTTACGTTCGAAATAAGGAACGCAAGGCTGCCAAGTTGCAGTTTAATTCTGTTGTGAAGCATTTGCCGGCCGATGCCTCACAAGCCGAGGTCATTGCCCTAGTCCAGCGCTACAATGAGGATCCGCAAATTCATGCGATCTTGGTACAATCACCATTGCCTAGCCATCTTGATGAGGAAGCAGTGGTGATGGCGATTGATCCACGCAAAGATGTTGACGGTCTGCATCCCGAAAACTTGGGTCAATTGTTTGCTCAAGTTGGTGAGAACTTTCCTGTTGCGTGCACGCCGAAGGGTATCATGACGCTACTTTCTCAGTATCAGATTTCACTACCAGGTAAACGCGTCGTGATGGTTGGGCGTAGCCGATTAGTTGGCAAACCATTATTAGCGTTGCTTAATAACGCTAATGCGACGGTAACATTGGCTCATCGGCATACGACAGATTTAGCGGGGCTAACCCGTTCTGCGGATATTGTCATTGTGGCGGTTGGACAGGCTGATTTAATCACTCGTGAAATGATTAAGCCAGGCGCTGTCGTCATTGATGTGGGCATGAATCGTGACGAAAATGGTCAACTCACTGGTGATGTTGCAAAGGATGTTGAGGACGTTGCTGGTTATTTGACACCTGTACCTGGTGGCGTTGGTCCGATGACGATTGCGACGTTAATGCAACAAACGATTCAGTTAGCAGCATGGCAAACCGGACAAGTGGTGGATTAAATGACAGATCGTGAAGATTATCTATCCGTTACAACGTTGACACGTTACCTTAAACGAAAATTTGATGCTGATCCTTACCTTGGTCGTGTGTATCTAACAGGAGAAATTTCCAATTTTCGTCCGCGACCAAATGCCCATCAGTATTTCAGTTTGAAAGATGACCATGCCAAAATTAACGCAATTATGTTTAAATCTGCCTTTGCAAAGGTGAAATTTCAACCTGAAGAAGGTATGAAAGTTCTTGTGACTGGCCGGATTTCGTTGTACGAGCCATCCGGTAGTTATCAAATTTATGTTGAGCGGATGGAACCAGATGGTGTCGGTGCCTTGTATCAAGCTTATGAGCAATTAAAGCGTAAGCTAGCTAGTGAGGGTTTGTTCGAGCGTCGTCAACGGCCATTGGTTAAGTACCCAAAACGAATTGCGGTTATCACGAGTCCATCTGGGGCTGTTATTCGTGATATTATTACAACTACCCGTCGACGTTATCCCATTGCCCAGCTAGTGTTATTTCCAGCACTAGTTCAAGGTGATGCAGCGGCTGATGATATTGTCCAGCGCATTCAACAGGTGAATGAACTTGGCACATTTGACACCCTGATTATTGGTCGTGGTGGTGGTTCTATAGAAGATTTGTGGCCATTTAATGAGGAGCGTGTGGCGCGCGCAATTGCGGCTAGCGAAATTCCCGTCATCTCGTCAGTGGGTCATGAAACGGACACGACAATTGCCGATTTAGTGGCGGATGTGCGAGCGGCCACGCCTACTGCGGCTGCTGAGTTAGCTACACCTGTGCTGTCAGAAACATTGTTGGCCATTTCACAATTACAAGGTCGATTATTTCAAGCGATGACTAGCCAAATCCAGTTAGATCGTCAGCGGTTGGAACAAGTTCGCCAATCTTACGTATTCACGCAACCACAGCGTCTGTACGAAGGTTATACGCAGCGTGTGGCACAACTTACCGATCAGTTAATTAATGATCAACGACAGTTATTGAATGCTAAACAACAGCAGGTGGCAACCGTTCGGGCCCGCTTGAGCGCGCATTTATTAACGGCCCGTGTGAAAAACGGTCGTCAACAGGCAGATGCGTTAAACCACGAGCTTCTGAGCGTAAGTGTTAACATGATCAGAACGAAAAAAACGCAGTTACATGCTCTGATTAATCAATTGGATTTATTGAGTCCACTAAAAATTATGACGCGCGGATATAGTTATGTAACGGTTGAAGGTCAAGTTGTTAAAACAGTTGATCAGCTGTCTGAAAAGCAGGCCGTTACGTTACACTTAGCAGATGGTCAAGCAGCGGCCACAATAAATAGTGTGGATAAGGAGAAAGACTAACATGGCAGAGGGAAAAAAGACACAACCAACGTTTGAAGAAAACCTTACAGCGCTTCAAGCAATCGTAACAAAATTGGAGCAAGGTGACGTACCGCTAGAAACAGCGCTAACTCAATTTCAACAAGGGGTTACGTTGAGTAAGCAGTTACAAGATACTTTGGACAATGCAGAAAAAACGTTGACTAAGATGATGAATGATAATGGTCAAGAGGTTGATTTTGAGGCTGCTCCCGATTCGGCAACAAATCATGAATAAAAAATTACGTAGTTTCGAACAAGAATATGTGCCAAAAATCAATCGGTTATTGGATGAAAAATTAGCAACCAGTGCTAATCAGTCGTTGCTAGGTCAATCAATGGCTTATTCCGTTAAGGCCGGTGGCAAACGGTTACGACCATTACTGACGCTGGCAACAATAGTGAGTTTGAATAAAGAAATTACGGCAGCTGAAATGCAAGCAGCGGTGGCTGTCGAATTGTTACACACGTATTCGTTAATTCACGACGATTTGCCCGCGATGGATAATGATGATTTACGTCGTGGTCAAGCAACAAATCATAAAGTGTTTGGCGAAGACATTGCTATTTTGGCCGGTGACGGACTTCAAGCGTTGGCCTTTGACTGGCTAGCGACAGCACAGTTAGATGCCTCAATCACAATTCGTTTGGTGCAAAAGCTAGCTGTCGCAGCGGGGCCTAAAGGAATGGTTGCAGGCCAAGTAGAAGATGTTTCGACTACTGGCAAGCGGATTCCACTGGCTCAATTACAAGCGTTGCACAAAAGTAAAACGGGTGCACTCTTGGAGTACGCGGTTATGGCGGGCGCCGTCATGGGTCACGCAACCGCTGAACAATGTCAACATTTTGCTCGTTTCGGCGCAGCGTTTGGGTTGGCATTTCAAATTTATGATGATATTTTAGATGAAACTGCAACGGCTGAGCAGCTAGGCAAGACGCCCAATAAGGATGAGGTTGAGGGCAAAAACACCTATCCACGGTTGATTGGGTTGCCTGCTGCACGGCAAGCGTTAAACGCCAGTATTGAGGATGCTCGGCAGGCTTGTGATGGGCTGTCAGACAGTGGAGCCGATGGAAACATCCTTAGCGCGTTCTTGAGCTATTTTGAGGGTTAGAAAGGGAAAAAACACATGGAAAAACAACGTGTCGACATCCTGCTTGTTGAGCAGGGAGTATTCACGTCTCGTGAGCAGGCCAAGCGGGCGGTAATGGCCGGTGAGGTGCTAGGAAAAAATGAAGAACGATTAGATAAACCGGGTGAGCGAATTCCAACAGATACGGAATTGCATATTAAAGGCGATCCGATGCCGTACGTGAGCCGAGGCGGTTTTAAACTAGCCAAGGCACTTAAAGTGTTTAACATTGATGTAACTGGCAAAACAGTGCTAGACATCGGCTCTTCCACGGGCGGTTTCACCGATGTTATGTTGCAAAATGGTGCTGTCCGCTCATATGCGCTAGACGTTGGCAGCAATCAGTTGGTGTGGAAGTTACGCGAAGATCCGCGTGTCGTTGTTATGGAACATACGAATTTCCGTTATTCGAAACCTGCGGACTTTACCTTTGGTCGGCCAACATTTGCTAGTATTGACGTATCCTTTATTTCATTACATCTCATCTTGCCTAACTTGAAAACAATTTTGCAGCCTCAAGGCGAAGTGGTTGCGTTGATTAAACCACAATTCGAGGCAGGTAAAAATAATGTTGGTAAGCACGGCATTGTTAAAGACCCAAATGTGCATGAATCTGTTCTGAATGATATTGTCTCCTTTTCATTGGCAACAGGTTATTCTGTTACAGGACTGGATTTTTCACCAATTAAGGGTGGCGAAGGAAACATCGAGTTTTTAATCCATCTTGTGAATACAGACGGAGAGGGACAACTGTCGCCAAATGTGTCCGTGAAGGAAACGTTGACGTCAGCTTATGCCCAACTGAATCAAAAGTAGAGGGTGGATCGTTCATGAAAAAACGGGAACGGCAGGCAATCATTCGGCGCGTTATCGTTAATAATGCTGTTCATACGCAGACAGAATTGGTGCTTTTGTTAGACCGAGAGGGACTTGATGTTACACAAGCGACAATCTCGCGAGATATTACTGAGATGCAATTGATTAAGGTGCCTGACGAAAATGGGCGCACGTATTACACGTTTTCTACTGACCGACCAATCGATGGTGAGAGTAAGTTGCGGCGAAACTTAAATGGCAATGTTATTGATATGACCATTAATAATCAATTTTGTTTGCTTAATGTACTGCCAGGAAACGGCCCGGTTATTGCTAGTTTAATCAAACAGATGAATTATGATGAGGTTTTTGGTGTGTTAAGCGATGACAGTACCGTTTTGATTATTGCCTCAACGATTGATCATGCTGTGCAAGTTCGTTCAAGACTGGCCGAGTTGGGTGCGGAATAAGTTAAGTTTTAGACATACCACGATAGGGTCCCTAAACGAGGGCTTAAGGAGCAAGGAATGCTACAGGAATTATCCATTAAGAACTTTGCAATTATTGAAAAATTGAATATTGCCTTTGATGATGGAATGAGTGTTCTGACTGGTGAAACAGGTGCGGGTAAATCCATCATTATTGACGCTGTTGGTTTACTGGCCGGTGGCCGGGCTTCCGTTGACTTTATTCGTAAAGGGGCAACCAAAGCGTCGATACAGGGATTATTCGTGCTACCAAAGTCTTCTGTCACTTTTGAAGTGTTGTCAGACCTTGGTATTGATCATGCTGATCAACAGGTGGTTATCGATCGAGAACTGAATAAAAACGGGCATAATACTAGTCGTGTTAATGGCACATTAGTTAATACCACCACTCTCAAACGCATTGGGGAGACAATGGTCGATATTCATGGTCAGAACGAACATCAAGAATTGATGCAGCCAGAAAAGCACTTACAGTTGTTAGATGAGTACAGGCCTAACGCTTTAGCTAAGTTGAAGCAAACGTATACAGATAAATATGATGAATACCGGCGCTTGCGTAAGCTGGCAATTGACAAACGTGACCACGCCCAAGAATGGGCGCAGCGAGTCGATATGTTGACATTTCAGGTGCAAGAAATTCAAGATGCCAATCTGTCACCCGATGAAGAGGACACGTTGATTACAGAAAGAGACCGTTTGGCCAATTATCAAAAAATTGTGACAGCCTTAGAAAGCAGTCATGAAGCCATTGATGGTGGTGAAGATGGTTCAGCCTTGGATCGTATTGGTGTCGCAATGGCAGCTATGCAAGAAATCGCCACATTAGATCCTGAATATCAGGCATTGTCTGACACAATTGCGAGTGCCTACTATGGGCTTCAGGATGCAACTAATGGTCTTTCTTCACAACTTGATAATCAGGAGTTTGATGAAGGACGTTTAGATGAAATCGAAGCACGTCTGGAGGTTATTCACCAATTAAAGCGTAAGTACGGAGATTCTGTACCCAAGGTGTTGGCCTATTTTGATAAAATCAAAGTTGAATTGGATCGTATGCAGGGTGATCAGGATGATGATCAGACATTGATGACCCAGTTGAACAAGGCTAAGACTGCGGTGCAAAAAGCAGGCAATGAGCTTAGTGAAATGCGACAAAAATTGGCTAAGCAACTAGAGGAAGATGTTCACGAACAATTGAAAGCTCTCTATATGGAGAAGGCCGTTTTTAGTGTACGGTTTTTGAAACATGAAGAAACGCCATTCTTTACGACTGGGATTGATAATGTTGAATTCTATATTCAAACAAACCCTGGTGAAGATCCCAAGCCATTGGCCAAAACCGCCTCTGGCGGAGAACTTTCGCGGATGATGCTGGCATTGAAGACGATTTTTTCTGAAAACCAAGGTGTGACAAGTATTATTTTTGATGAAGTAGATACTGGTGTTTCAGGGCGGGTTGCTCAGGCCATTGCAGAGAAAATTATGGTAATTGGTCGCCACTCTCAAGTTTTGTGCATCACTCACTTACCGCAAGTTGCCGCGATTGCGGATCATCAATTTTATATTCAGAAGCAGATCAATAAAGGACGCACTAAGACTAGTGTTGATAAGTTGACAACTGCTAAACGGGTAACTGAACTAGCACGGATGTTGGCCGGTACGACTGTGACAAAATTGACAACTGAACACGCCTCAGAGTTGTTGAAAATGGCAGACGCAGAAAAAAAGCAGTTAGCTGAATCATAAGGTATAGTAGTTGGGCTGACGATATTTAAAATTAAACGAAAACAAAAAGCACTTGCGTTAATAGTTCCTGATCAGATACTCAGGAACTATTAACGCAAGTGCTTTGTTTTATACAACTGGGGTAATGTTATTCTTCAAATCCGCAATCAATAGTCACTAAGGCTTAAGCAACCATCAAGCCGAAACAGATTTGACGAATTTGTTCTGGCAAAACTAAATAAGTTTTGTCAGTTGCGTGATTGGTAATCGTCAGAATGTCTTGGTCCTGCCTAAGAGTACCAGTAACTGTCGTGAGTTTCTTGGCAAACGGGTTTGATGGTTGGTTTAACATGATTGAGACAACCGCATGCTGTTTAAGCGCACAATCAAGGTGGGTAATAATCACGTCAGACGAAAACTGTGGATGACGTAGTGTATCGCCACGTTCTGCGGTGAAGAAGCTTCTAATACGCTGACCAAAAGAAAGACGACTATGGTGTGAAAGAACCGATGAATGGCGAATACTATGATGAAGTGTTGATTTTGTCATCACAGGGTTGATATAAGTATTTGGCATTAATTGTTCCATAGTCGTGGCCTCCGAAATTTCGTATCGTTCGTCATTAAGAAAATGATGAAAACAGTTGAATTGTTTTTCTAACGTTCGACAATCCGTTCGTGATAGCGAACGTTTGTTTGACTATTTATATTATACGAACACGCGTTCAAAAATGCAAACATAAATTTCAATTCTGTTAAAAAGCTTTTGTAAAGGGACACTTTTCACGCAAAAGTTTCTAAAACGGCGTATTTAGCGGCAAATGTCGTAGTTGAACGCTTGAAATCGACGCCAAAAAAGTGCAAAATAATTGTTAAATTCTTTTTTAGGTTATAGATGAAAGGAACGAAGCAGTCGATGCCGAAACGTGGAATGTTAATTGTTCTTTCTGGTCCATCAGGGGTTGGTAAAGGAACAGTTCGGAAAGCAATGTTTGACCAGGGAGGAACTGATTTTCAGTACTCCATTTCAATGACTACCCGTCAGCCACGGGAAGGTGAAGTAAACGGAAAAGACTACTTTTTTGTGAGCAAAGAGACGTTTGAGCACAACATTGAAACGGGTGAAATGCTCGAATATGCTCAGTACGTTGATAATTATTACGGCACACCAATGCAATATGTTAAGGATACCTTAGCTTCTGGAAAAGATGTTTTTCTTGAAATCGAGGTCAACGGTGCCATGCAAGTTCGTGAGAAGATGCCTGACGGAGTATTTATATTCTTAACCCCGCCGGACTTAATGGCGTTGAAACAACGGCTGGTCGGTCGTGGTACAGAAACCATGACAGTTATTAACGAACGCATTCACCAGGCCGTTACGGAAATTAAAATGATGCGGAACTATGATTACGCAGTCGTTAATGATAAAGTGGATCTTGCTGTTGATCGGATCCGCGAAATTATTAGAGCGGAGCGTTTGCGGGTGCCTAGGGTTTACCCAGACTATGCGCAAATGTTAGAATCAAAGCAGGTTACCGAGACGGAAAATGGGAAGGACGCTTAAATTATGATTTTATATCCATCAGTAGATAAGCTTTTAAAGAAGGTTGACTCACGTTACTCACTGATTATGTTGGCTTCCAAACGTGCACATGAGTTAGACGCTGGCGCACAGGAATTATTGCCACATTATCAATCAGTTAAGTCTGTCGGCAAGGCGCTTGAAGAGGTTGAGGCTGGTGAAGTCACAATTGATCCTGACCACGAAGAAGACTTGGGTACTTCAACACCTAAACCAACTGTTCAACAATAGCGTTCTTTAAAAAGAGAGTTAAGCAACAAGTTCAGTTTAAAAATTAATCTTTATCACACGATGATTCTATTCCTAAATTGTAGGAATAGGGTCATTTTAGTTTCGGCTTCTATTAAATGATTGTTAGTGCTGTCTGGTCCTTGCGAATTGGCGCTACTGCCGTTTGAAACCTAATAAATAATAATCCAAGGGTAAGACTTCGGCTTTCACTCACTGACAATTCACAAATAAGAGACTTCAAAAAATCTTGACTGGAGGGAGTCAAACAATGCCTTTTTTTCCAGAATGCGCTATGCTTAAAGGGTAGTGAAAACGAGGGGGTTGTTCTCATGAACACGGAAATTAAAGCAGTTGTTTTTTTTGATTTAGATGGAACACTGTTTGATGATCAAAAAAATGTCCTGCCTGAAAGCATTGCCGCGATAAAGGAAATGCAGCAACACGATATTTTGCCAGTGATTGCAACAGGCCGTAACATCTTTGAGATTCAGGACGTATTGGACGAAACGGGCATTGACACGGTGGTTAGCGCCAATGGGTCGTACGTTCAGTATCGTGGTAAAGAGTTATTCCGCGAAGCAATTGATCAATCGCTTATCGAATCATTCACAGCGTTTGCAAATGAACAGGGTGACGCGGTCGCTTATTACAACAATGAAGGCTTTGCACTGACCAAGACAACGGATGATATCGTTAACAACTATAAGGCGCTGCGTTTATCGATTACGGTGGATCCGGAATACTACCTTAAGCATCCCATTAACTTTTTAAATGTTTTCAACCGTGACAAGGAAGATCTCTATAACGAGCATTTTGCCGGTCAATTAACCTTGGTGCGAAATAATCCGGTCTGTTTGGATACCATGAAGAGCGGTGTTACCAAACGAAGCGGATTAGAAAAATTGCTTCAACAGGCTCATTTGGAAGGTATTCATACTTATGCTTTTGGGGATGAATTAAACGACCTTGAGATGTTTGCTAGCGTTGATACAGCCATTGTTATGGGAAACGGTAATCCCCGTGATAAAAAGGTCGCCGATTACATTACTACGACGAACACAACGGATGGAATTGTTAACGGCTTAAGGCACTATCAACTCATCGCGAGTAAATGATGCCGATAAAAAACATTCAGAAAGGGAGCAGCAGATTCATGAAGATTAAAATTCCAACTGAAAATGGGTACATTGGTGACCGTTATAGTCGTCATGCCCAACCGGATGAAATGTACGCAGGCCAACCGGTGATTTCATTTCCGATGACGTTCACTGATTTACCAGCAGGTACAAAAACCGTTGCATGGACACTGTTAGATGATGACGCGATTCCCGTTTCAGGATTTACGTACATTCATTGGATTGGGGCTAATCTGTCTGCTGAGCACGCTGAACTTAAAGAGGATGCCAGCCGCCGTGAAGGTGAAGCCTTTGTTCAAGGCAATAACAGTACGGCAGGTGGCCTGATTCATCAAACGGATCCGGCAATTACACGGCATTACGTTGGTCCAACGCCGCCAAACGGTGATCATGTCTATACGGTCACGGGGTACGCTTTAGATACCACATTGCCACTGCAAAACGGTTATTGGTTAAATGAGTTTTATCGGGCAATTAAGGGGCATGTTTTAGAGACTACCAAGACAACATTTCTTGGGCGTTCTTAATAAGTGCATCTTTTGTTCTATGTTCTAATGACAATCAAAAACGACTTATCGATTATGAAATCGGTAAGTCGTTTTTGAAACTTATTTATGTGAATCAGTTATGAGTCGATTAATTGTCCATTTGCGCTTTGATATTATCAAGGGTTAACGCACTAGTGTCAGCAAAAATAACATTAGCAGCGCTTAGTTCTTGCTTATCGCCAATTCCAATCGAGGTTTCGTTAGCGGCGTTGATGCTAGCTACTCCGGCTGCAGCGTCTTCCACACCAGCACAAACAGATGGATCTAAGCCAAGAATTTCTGCGCCCCGGGTGTAGATTTCTGGATCAGGCTTGCCCTTACTCAAAGTAGCAGGGTCAACAATTTTGGTAAAGTAGTCGGACAAACCGATATGACCTAAAATTGTTGGTGCATTTTTTGAAGCAGAAGCCAAGGAAATCTGGTAACCGTTGGCGATTAAATCATCTAAAAACTCCTTAATACCAGGGAAAACGTCATTAGGTGTCATATTTTTGATGAGTGACAGATAATTGTCGTTTTTCTTTGTTGCATAGGCAACTTTTTCTTCAGGGGTATAGTCATTTTCTTTACCGCCGGCCTTTAAAATCATTTCCAAGGAATCCATTCGGGAAACGCCTTTTAAGCCATTAGCTAGTTCTTCGGTCCAGGTTACACCAAGTTCGTCAGCGAGTTGATGCCACGCTTGTCCGTGGTACTTTGCTGTACCGGTAATTACGCCATCCAAATCAAAAATAAATCCCTTTAAATCCGCAAACTTTGTCATTAATAAAACCTCCGCAAATAATTTTTAATTTTGATGATTCGTTTGAACACCTGCAATTATTTTTTTAATTGTAAGGGTTTGTCCGGTGTAACTGAGAACTCTTGCCCGCGAACCGTGAGTTTAGCTGGCTTATCTACAGTCACATGAATGCTGGTGTGGGTGAGATCAAACTTGTATAGTACACCCTTAAAGCGTTCACTAAACGCGAGACGGTGCCAATCTTCTGGTAAGTGTGGATCAACAGCTAATTCAGATTCGAATTCATTGACACCGCCATAGTTACGCAATTCTAGCATTAAGACGGCACCCATAACACCAAGGTGAATACCTTCAGCAGTTGTTCCACCCTGAATGTCATAGTAGTCAGAACGTAAAGCGGTGTTGAAGAAAGCAAATGACTGATCCATGTTGCCGTCGATCAGACTTAATTCTGAATAGACGATCCTTGATAAGGTTGATCCGTGAGTGGTTCTTGCCAAGTAGTATTCGATGTTCTTAGTGAGATATTCACCTGGCATTTTATAACCCAAGGTTTTCAGAACATTATCAATCGTGTTAAAGCTTAGGTTGTAGTAAGCCATTAAGGCATCCGCTTGTTTGGCAACCTGATAGGAATCCGGTGATTTGCCTTCAGCTTTTAACAATCGGTCAACTCGCGAAATGTTACCATACTTTTTACGGTATTTTTCAAAATCGAGCGTTGGTAATTTAAAGTAGCCAGCAAACTGACCGATAATTCCATCTTTATTGATGTCCAATGCTAAATGATGAGCGATGTCATCAAAACGATTGAAATCATCGTCGTTAAGTCCGACTTTGGCTGTGACCGTTGACCAGTCCTTGGCTGGCATTGCCTGATGAATGTTGGCTAAAGTTGTAAACAGCCAACTTACCATGATATTGGTGTAGGCATTGTCTGTTAGGCCAGGCTCATCGGCATTAGGATAGTTTTCGTGGAACTCATCTGGGCCCATGACATTTTTAATATCATAATGACCGTTGTCATTTTTAACGGCCTTACTGGACCAGAAGTGGGCAATTTCAAGTAACATTTCCAGACCATATTTGGTCATGAACTCGGTGTCATTAGTTGAGTGGTAATAAAGCCAAACGTTGTAGGCAATAGCTAATGAAACATGACGCTGCAAACGACTGTTGTCTGGATCGAATTTGCCACTGTCGGGATTAAAGTGAAGCAGTTGCGACTGTTCATCCCCGAATTGCGCCGACTGCCAAGGATACATAGCACCGTCATAATGTTCAGCGGCCGCATTTTGCTTAGCGGCGTCCAAACGTTTGTAGCGGTACATGAGCAATTGGCGGGTGAGGGATGGCGTGTGCAAGGTGTAGTAAGGCAGGATGAATAATTCGTCCCAGAATACGTGACCACGGTAAGCTTCCCCATGGAGCCCACGAGCCCCGACAGAGGCGTCTAAATGCGGATTACTGATTGGAGAAGCAGATACGAATAAGTGATAAATGTTAACCCGTGTTAACTTTTGGGCAGTCAAATCGCCGTCAATCTGAATATCACTGTCTTGCCAAACTTCGTCCCAGAAGCTGGCGTTTTGTTGCACGATACCGCTAAAGGTGGCACCGTCTAATTCTGATGTAACGGCATTATTTAAATCACCCTTGGTTTCCAAGGATGTGTTGATAGCAACCGCTTTTTCAATAACATAAGTCGTGCCTGTTTGTGCTTGGAACGAGAAGTTTTGTTCGAGAACGTCATCGGTAACGCTTTCATTTATCTTTGTTGATGGCGTTATTTCCTGACTTGAAAGGCGACTTCCAATTGAAAAAGCGACCTTGGAAGTTTTGGTTTGACCGCTGAGCATGGCATCTGAGCCATTAATGGTGGTTTCGGTGACGTCGAAATGACGACCATCGAACGATTTGTAACGGTCTACATTGGCGTTAGTAACGCTACCATCGATTCTTGAGAAAACGGTGACAGTACCTTCAAAGTTCATGGGTGTGATTTCATAACGGATGGCAAAACGGTGCCACTGATTCATATCGGCGACCCGTTGTGCACAGATTTTGAGCAAGTGGCCAGTTGGTAAGGATACCAACATTGTTGTGGTGAGCACACCTGTATGTAAATCTAATGAACGGTAAATGTCAGAAATGTTTTCTTTTTTGACGGAAAACGGTTCTTGATGATCGATGCTAAAGGACAGGTACTGGGCGTTTGGCAAGTTAACTAAATCTTCGTTCACCACGTCACGACCATTGATTTTGGTGGTTAGCTGATTGTATAAACCTGCAACATACATGCCAGGGTAATTGTCAACATCTGCATTAGCTGCCAAGTATGCGCCCCGTAAACCATAATAGCCATTACCGATGGTGAGCATTGCTTCTTGACCGTAATTACGTTTGGCTGCATATTCGCCGTAGTAATCAAGGTGCCATTGATTGTATTGACGCTTGTTTTCAATGGCTTCGGCTAAGCCATTACGATTAGCCGTTTCTTGACTGACAACGGGGATGTTCAGCATGTTGGACAATGCTAGGCCCATGTCGATTCGCTGGTGATTGACCCCAATAATGGTATCTGAAAAATCATATTCCAATGGATTTTCAATCAGTGCTGCATCGAAATCGATGCCGGCCAGTTTTTCACGAATCTTTTCAAGATTTTCACCAATGGGCACATCAGGATCGCACACAATGGTAATTGTTTTTGTCGCATTTGTTTTTCCGTTTGGTACGTAGGAGAGCTCAAAGGCGTCATCGAGGACGCGGACTGAAAACGTACGCATATTGCCTTACCCCCTAAAAAGTATGTGATGTAAATACATCTACTATTATCGTAAATTTAATTTTGCGACTTCTCAACCTTAATGTCTTATTTCATTGAAAAAAGTGCGTTTATTATGATCAAGTTTGTTTGACGGGTGAAACGTTGATCAAAGTTGTCTGTGTTAAATTTGCAACACAAACTATTTACGCGGTATTTGACCGTAAAATCCTTGGCTGTACGGCTTTTTGTTAGTGAAATGATCACCCATGACCGCGCCTTATATTATGATGCATTAAATCGGCATCTTGAAACGGCATAGTACTTGTCATGTCTGGTACAATTGGAAAAGACAAAAACACATTGGAACTCAAAAATTGAGATTAAGACTAGCAATTACTAGCAATGATCAGAAAGGAACGCGTGATGGCAAAAATTGCACAGGTAATTGTGGATGTGCCAACAATGCAAACGAACCGACCTTATTCTTATTTAATTCCAGATTCGCTGACGGATGCGGTTCAGCCCGGAATGCGCGTTGCCGTTCCGTTTGGACAAGGTCACCGCGAAGTCGGTGGCATGGTTGTTGCCGTGAGCGACACAGACACTCTAGATGAGACTTTCAGTGGCAAACTTAAACCACTGGGCGCTTTATTAGATTTAGCACCCGTATTAAATGAAGAATTACTATCGTTAAGTGACTGGATGGCTCAACATACGTTTGCATTTCGTATCTCAACCATTCAAACGATGCTCCCGGCAGCCTTAAAGACTAAGAGTCATAAGTTTCTCGTTGCTGACGCATCAATTGATGATCCTCAGTTAGCCTCATTATTTGATGATCAACGGCGGTTGGATTTTACGGCAGCTTCGTTAACTGATGAACAAACAGACGCATTGGCAAAGTTACAACAGCGGCAGATTATTCATGCTGAGTATCAGGTTGCTGACCGTGCTCGTGTTAAAACAGCCACATGGGTGAAATCAGCATTATCACCAGCCGAGATTGAAACAGCGCGAAATGATGTCCGTCCGAATGCAATTAAGCAATTGCGGGTGTTGACTAGATTAATGGATTTGCAAGAAGCACGTCCTTTACAGGATGTACTCGCAGATGAACGATTAACACGTGCTGATTTTACAGCCGCCGCAAAGAAAGGGTGGGCTGAATTAAGTGAACGCGAGGTTTATCGCGATCCATACGCTGATCATCAAATTGCTAAGACGGCGCCACTAGCCTTG
Organism: Furfurilactobacillus milii; assembly: GCF_021654115.1. Classification (GTDB taxonomy): domain Bacteria; phylum Bacillota; class Bacilli; order Lactobacillales; family Lactobacillaceae; genus Furfurilactobacillus; species Furfurilactobacillus milii. The sequence goes on from NZ_JAIWJF010000006.1 coordinate 60,418, forward strand.
CAACCTGACCAACAGAGTGCCGTTAATGCCATAACTGACGCGATTGATGCCCATGATCCTAAAACGTTCTTGTTACAAGGTGTCACTGGTTCTGGAAAAACCGAAGTTTATCTGCAAAGCATCGCAGCCGCATTGGCTCAACACAAAACGGCACTGATGTTAGTTCCAGAAATTGCGCTAACGCCACAAATGGTAAACCGGGTGAAAGGCCGTTTTGGTCATCAGGTGGCAGTGCTTCATAGTGGTTTAAGCGCTGGCGAAAAGTATGATGAATGGCGCCGTATTGAACGACATGAAGCAGCCGTCGTGGTTGGCGCCCGTTCGGCGGCGTTTGCACCATTGACAAATATTGGTTTGATTGTGATGGATGAAGAGCATGAAACCAGTTATAAACAAGAAGATAATCCCCGCTATCACGCCCGCGATGTGTTGTTATGGCGCGCTCAGCGTCATCATGCCCCGGTGGTTTTGGGATCAGCGACGCCATCTCTAGAAAGTCGCGCGCGTGCTGAACGTCACGTATACACCCGATTGGCATTGCCACACCGGATCAACCAACAGCCGTTGCCACCAGTAAAAATCATTGACATGCGCGAGCAACTTAAAGCGCATACGGAAAGCAACTTTTCTTCGCCTTTGCTAGAAGCGTTAAAAGTTCGGCTGGAACGACATGAACAAAGTGTGTTAATGCTAAATCGACGCGGCTTTTCTTCCTTTGTGATGTGTCGCGATTGCGGCTTTGTTTTAAAATGTCCAAACTGTGATATCTCGCTAGTATTGCACATGGATAGTCACACAATGAAATGTCATTACTGTGGTCATGAGGAGCCAATCCCGCGAATTTGTCCAAATTGTCACAGCAAACGCATCAGCTACTATGGCTCTGGTACCGAAAAAGTTGCTGCGGAGTTAAATAGTTTGCTACCAGATGCACGGATTATTCGGATGGACGTTGATACAACGCGTCGCAAGGGGATGCATGAAAAGCTTCTCAATTCATTTGGGCAACACAAAGCAGATATCTTGCTGGGTACGCAAATGATTGCCAAGGGACTAGACTACCCGGATGTGACACTGGTGGGCGTACTCAATGCGGATACTGCGTTGGGACTGCCAGATTTCCGTTCAAGCGAACGGACCTTTCAATTGTTAACACAGGTCAGCGGTCGTGCCGGTCGGGCTGACAAGCCGGGCGAAGTCTTGATTCAAACGTTTAATCCGGATCATTACGCCATTCAACTGGCTAAAACACAGGATTACGAACGATTCTTTCGGGTGGAAATGGGGATTCGCCATATGGGTAATTATCCACCATACTTTTTCACGGCCTTGATAACCGCCAGTGACAAAGACGAGGGTGTTGCCGCTAAGAAAATGTTTGAATTGAGCGATCAGCTTAAACAGACCTTGTCACCAGATACAATTATCTTAGGACCAACCCCACGACCAATTGCCCGCATCAAAAATCGTTATTACTATCAAATTGTTTTAAAATATAAGCGAGAGCCTAAACTGCAGTCAGTTTTGGATGGCATTTTGGACGATGCGCAGCGTGAGCAACGTAATGGTCTGCAGGTTGCTATCGATATGGAACCGCAGAGCTTTATTTAAAGGGCGTGCCCAAGATTGGGTAATTTCGAATAATAAAGATGAGGTATAAGGAGCAAATTCATGACAAAAATTGTATTTATGGGAACACCGGCGTTTTCTACACCAATTTTGGAATCATTGATTGAAAAATATGATGTTGTTGCAGTGATGACACAGCCAGATCGGCCAGTTGGTCGGAAACATGTTTTAACACCATCACCGGTTAAAAAAGTGGCTTTGGACCACAATATTGAAGTCCTTCAGCCGGAGAAAGTAAGTAAGTCACCGGAAATGCAACGGGTGATTGACATTGCGCCTGATTTTATCGTCACGGCCGCATTCGGTCAGTTCCTGCCGACAAAACTATTGAAGGCGGCTAAGATAGCGGCTGTCAACGTCCATGCTTCATTGCTGCCGCTTTATCGTGGTGGCGCCCCAGTCCACTATGCCATCATGAACGGTGATGAAGAAACAGGTGTGTCCATTATGTATATGATTCGTCAGATGGATGCTGGTAACGTCATTTCACAAGTTAAGTGTCCAATTACTCAAGCAGATGATACAGGGTCGATGTTTGACAAACTGAGTCTGGCGGGCCGGGATTTGTTATTAAAAACGTTGCCGACGTTAATCGATGGTCCAGTTGAGGGGATTAAACAAGACGAGCGAGCAGTTACATTTTCACCTAACATTTCACGTGCTCAAGAAGAAATTGACTGGACGCATACGGCCAGTGAAATTGATTGGCAAGTTCGTGGCTTGCGGCCGTTTCCGACTGCCTATGTAGTCATGGATAATGTTCGAACAAAGATCTTGGATGTCACAGTATTAGCTGATCAACAGACGACTCAGATGCCAGGAACGGTCGTGAACCGAACCAAGCACGAATTAGACGTTGCTGCTGGTCAAGGGACGGTTCTAAGAATCAATCGCTTGCAACCAGCGGGCCATCCGCAAATGGCGATTACTGATTTTCTGAACGGTGTGGACACGCAGTTTGAGGTTGGCAAACAAATCATGAAAATGAAGTTTGGAGCGACAAATTAATGGCAACAAAGCTTAAAAGTCAGTCTGATCACGTTAGCAAACAGGTGAATGCAGAAACAAATCCACGTTTTGTCGCTGTTTCAGTTCTCGAAAACGTAGCTAAGGGCGGTTACTCAAATCTAAGCTTAAATGCCTCATTGGACGATGCCCAGTTATCGGCAGTGGATGCAGGTTTATGTACAGAAATCGTCTATGGCGTTTTACAGCACCAAATGACACTGGATTTTTGGCTAAAGCCGTTTATTAAACAACCAGCCAAGGTTAAACCGTGGGTTCTTATCTTACTTAGAACAGCCCTGTTTCAAATGCAATATTTGGACAAAGTGCCAACCCGTGCTGTTTTTGATGAAACAATTCAGATTGCTAAACAACGTGGGCATGAAGGTATTCGTCGGTTTGTGACGGGTGTTTTGCACGCGGTTGATCGACATGGCTTTGCAGATTTAGCAACAATTAAGGACCCATTGACACGCTTGAGTACGACTTATAGCGTGCCAATGCCATGGGTCCAGCAGATGCGCAAAACAGTTGGTGACGATAAGACAAAACAGATTTTAGCCAGTATTAATCAGCCAGCGTTTCAGTCCGTTAGATTAAATCCAGCGCTTGGAGAGCGACAGGCACTTTTGCCACAGCTTACTGCGGCGGGTTTAAAATGGACGGACAGTGAAGTCAGCGGAGAAGGGTTAAGAATCAACGCTGGTCATCCCGCAGGTACACCACCCTTTAATGAGGGACTCATTACAATTCAAGACGAAAGTGCGATGCTGCCTGTTGAGGCTTTGGCTCCGCAACCTGGCGATGCTGTCTTGGACGCATGCGCTGCCCCAGGCGGAAAGACAACGCAAATTGCCGCTCGCCTGAACCCATCGCAGGGTGGGCATGTCACGGCACTGGATTTACACGCGCATAAAGTGGCACTGATTGAAGCAAATGCGCGTCGTATGCAGGTTGCAGACAGAGTAACGGCAGAACAATTGGACGCTAGAAAGGCGGCTCAACAGTTTGGCGATGAAGCATTTGACCGAATCTTGGTCGATGCACCATGTTCGGGATTGGGACTGTTGCGTCGAAAACCAGAAATTCGTTATGCTAAGACACTTGCGGATAGCAAACAACTTCAGCAGATTCAGTTAGCAATTCTTGATGCGGTAGCACCGACGCTGAAGAAAAACGGTATACTAGTTTACAGTACTTGTACCATTTTGAAACAAGAAAACGATGACGTGGCAACTGCGTTTGTCAAAGCACATCCAGACTTTGAACTTGTACCAGTGAAGACAGTTCATCATCTGAAAGAAAATCGGTCAACACCTTGGTTGACCATTTATCCCGATGATTTTGGCTCCGATGGGTTCTTTGTTTGTGCATTTAGAAAACGTCATGACAACGATTAGGTGATTGGCTTATGGAAGTAGCATATCTGTCAGATATTGGCCGGCAACGAGAAAGCAACCAAGACTATGTCGGCATGTTTCGGAATCAATCGGGACTTGAATTTGCCATTGTGGCGGACGGCATTGGTGGTCATCAGGGTGGTGATGTGGCCTCAACAATGGCCGTTTCACACATGGGCAGTCGGTTTGAGGACACCTCTTTCACTGATCCTGGAACTGCGGCCAAGTGGCTGTCTAGCGAGGCCCAACAAGAAAATGACACCATTATTGAAAAAGCACATCAATATCAAGATTTAAACGGCATGGGAACCACCATCGTTGTTGCGATCATTTTTCAACGACAGTTTTTGTTGGCCAACATTGGGGATTCACGTGGTTATTTACTGCGCAATGCACAGCTTGCTCAATTAACTGAAGACCATTCATTAGTTAATGAGCTGGTCAAGTTGGGACAGATCAGTGAAGAAGATGCGCGCACCCATCCCGAGAAAAATATTATTACGCGGACACTAGGCATCAATGACGAAGCAGATATTGATATTAATTTGTATCATGCTCAACCGCACGATGTGGTTATGCTCTGTTCTGATGGGCTGACCAATATGGTGAAAGATGCCCAAATACAGGCGGTCTTGCAGAGAAATCTGACGTTGCAGGAGAAGTGTCAACAGTTGATTGATTTGGCAAACGAGGCTGGCGGCAAAGACAACATCACGGTATTACTGATTTCAGCCGAGGGTGAGGTGACTGCCTCATGAGGCCGAACTACACATTAGCGGGTCGTTACCGAATCATTCGTCCGCTAGGTGAAGGCGGGATGGCCGATGTTTATCTGGCACATGACCTGATTTTGGATCGGGATGTATCCGTTAAGTTATTACGTTTGGATTTACGCGACGATCCTTCTACGGAACGGCGCTTTCAACGCGAAGCAATGGCCGCAAGTGAACTCGTGTCACCACATATTGTGAGCGTGTATGACGTGGGTGAAGATAACGGAATGCAGTACTTGGTCATGGAATATGTTTCCGGAACTGACTTGAAAATGTATATTCGCAATCATTTTCCGATTCCTTATCCGACCGTTGTCAATCTCATGCAACAAATTTTGGATGGTGTTCGCATTGCTCATGAACATGGTATTATTCACCGTGATTTAAAACCACAAAACGTGTTGGTAGATCAGTCTGGCCAGTTAAAAATCTCGGATTTCGGGATTGCGGTAATTAGCAGTGAGTCTTCGATGACACAGACTAATACCGTGTTAGGATCGGTTCATTATTTGTCCCCTGAGCAGGCGCGTGGTGGCATGGCTAGTAAAAAGAGTGACATTTACTCGCTGGGGATTATCCTTTATGAGATGTTAACCGGCAGTGTTCCGTTTGAAGGCGAAACGGCCGTGTCGATTGCGTTGAAGCACTCACAGAGCAATATGCCATCAGTTCGCGACTATGATCCCAGAATTCCGCAACCGTTAGAAAATGTTATTCTTCACGCCACGGCAAAGAATCCTTCTGACCGTTACGTCTCTGTTCAGGCCATGGCCAACGATTTAGCAACGGCGTTGTCACCAGAACGGCGTGACGAAAAACGATTTGAACCGCGAATTGTCGACGACGGTGCCACTAAGGTGATTCCAGTTGATCAAATATTAGCAGCGAGCAATCAACAACGTGCTGATAGTCAAATTTCGCGTCAGGAACCGTCTTCCGCAGCTGCTGAAGTGGCGGATACACCAAGTCGAAAATCGCCTGCACGGGCCCGCAAGCTATTCGGGTGGTTGTTTGGCGTTGCCGTCGTCTTAATATTGGGTGTTTTAGCGTGGATCTGGTTGATCCCTGGTCAGGTAACGGTGCCCAACGTTGCAGGGATGACGCCAGTTAAAGCAGCCAAGGTGTTGAAACACAACCAGTTGCGTTTGGGCAAGCAAACTAAGGCAACCAGCGAACGGCGTGCCAAGGGTGAAATTATCAAGGCTACGCCGGCAATTGGTTCACAGGCAAAGCAGCGGGCAAAGGTCAACGTGATTGTCAGTTCAGGCCGGCCAAAGATTAGCGTCGACGATTATACCGGTGAACGGTATACGACGGCTGTGCGCCAATTAAAGAAGCTGGGCCTAACAGCAACGCGTGTTGATGAATATACGGCTGACGCGGCTAACGGGGTCATTGTTGATCAAGACGTCGTGCCAGGCGACACGGTTTATCGCCACAGTACCATAACGTTTACTGTTAGCAGTGGGTCTTCTCATGGCTCAACGGTTAAACGCTATAAAATGCCAAACTTTGCCGGTGATAAGCAGACGGAGGTACAGCAGTGGGCAGAAGACCATAGTGTGACTGTCACGTTTAGTGATGCAACATCGACAACGGTCGCTCAGGGCAAAATTATTCGCCAGGCACCGACGTCTGGCAGCATGATTTCAGCCGGTCAAACGTTCGCAGCCGTAGTGTCATCTGGACCAGCGTTGCATAATTTCCATGTCAATCTCACAATTCCGTACAAAGCACCAAGTAATGATCCAACTGGAACGAACGATATTAAAATTTATATCAAGGATCACGACAAAAAGTTAACAGATGTGTATCAGCAGTTACAAATTTCATCAGATACAGATGTTTCGCTACCATTTACAACAACGACCAATGGTGAAGGCGAATACGTCATTAAGCGTGATGGTCATACAATAATGGCCGATCATAGCGTAACCTCAGGAAATTAGGAGAAGTCTATGAAGGGACAAATTCATCAGTTGTTGGCCGGTTTTTATGACGTTCAGACTGCTGATGGTCAGTTATACAGAACGCGAGCTCGTGGTAATTTTCGCAAACGGAAAGTGAGTCCCATGGTTGGCGATTTTGTTGAATTTAGCGCAGAAGCCGGTTCAGACGGGTACATTTTAAGTATTGATGATCGACGAAATGCTTTAGTGCGGCCCCCGGTTAGCAACATTGATCAAGCTGTCGTCGTGACGGCGGCCACGGAACCAACCTTTTCGAGTAACTTGCTAGATCGTCAGCTGGTCGCACTTGAGAGTCAGCACATTCATTCCATTATTTATTTCACAAAAACAGATTTATTAACTGCTGATCAACGCGAGCACTTTGCACCACTCATTGCTGGTTATAAAGCGATTGGTTACGATGTTTTCTTTAGCCAGCAGGCGTTTTCAGATACCGATTTAAACGGGTTACGCGATTGTTTTAAAGACCGGCTAACTGTTTTTATGGGCCAAACAGGTGCAGGAAAATCGACTTTACTCAACCATTTGTCACCAGAGTTAGACTTGGCAACCGGTGAAATTTCACAGGTTCTGAATCGAGGGAAACACACGACTCGTAAAGTTGGTTTGTTAAGTGTCGGTGGTGGATTGGTCGCAGATACGCCTGGTTTTTCCTCGTATGAAGACTTCAATATGGATGCACGTGAATTAGGCCAGTACTTTCCTGAGTTGCAAGCACTCTCACCATCCTGTCGTTTTCGCGGCTGTCAGCACATTAATGAACCAGGTTGTGGAGTGAAGGCTGCCGTGGACGCAGGCGAGGTCATGAAAAGCCGATATGAGAATTATTTACAGTTTCACCAGTTGATTGCCGACCAGAAACCACGGTATGATAAGAGTCGGAAATAAAAATTTGGAGGAAGATTTTATGATTAAGGTAGCCCCATCGATTTTAAGTGCAGATTTTGTTAATTTTGAACGTGACATTAAGATGGTTGAAAAAAACGGTGCCGACTTGTTACACGTCGACATTATGGATGGCATGTTCGTACCTAACATGTCGTTTGGCTGGACAACAGTTGCAGCCATTCGCCCGATTACTAATTTGTTCTTGGATGTTCACATGATGGTTCAAAATCCTGAACGGTACGTTGACCAGTTTGCTAAAGCAGGTGCTGATTTAATTGGCGTTCACGTTGAAGCAACTTCTCATATTCACCGTGCACTTCAAATGATCCATAACGATGGCGTTAAGGCTGAAGTTGTGATCAACCCAGGCACGCCTGTTAGCCAAATTGAACCATTACTGCCATTTGTCGATCAAGTATTGGTAATGACGGTTAATCCTGGTTTTGGTGGTCAAAAGTTCTTGCCACAAATGATCGAAAAGATTCAACTTTTGGACGATTTGAAGAAGGACAAGGGTTACGACTTTGACATCGAAATCGATGGCGGTGTTAACGACAAGACAGTTGTTGACTGCTACAAAGCAGGCGCTACGGTTGCTGTTGCTGGCTCGTTTGTATACGGTGCTGATGATCCTGCAGCTGCAATTGCATCTATTCATAATGCAACGCGCTAATTGATGAGGGCAATTCAAACATGGTAAAGACAAGTGGGACACTTCAAAGCCTTGAACGACTCAATATTTTAGTTGGCGGTCCCCAATCTGAATGGCCAGATGACTTGGTCAGAGGGGCGGTTAGTGGTCCATGGATTGGTGTTGACCGTGGTGCAATTAGGCTATTACAACTTGGGATAACACCGTTAATTGCGCTTGGCGATTTTGATTCCTCAACTGATGAGGAGTTTGGACGTGTACGCAAGGCAGTTAGTGATCTTCGTCAAGTCGGTTCTGCAAAAGATGAAACAGATACGCAAATGGGTGTTTCAGTAGCCATGACCGAGTTTGACGCTCATGAAATTTTTGTGTACGGTGCTACCGGTGGCCGCCTTGATCACTTGTTAGCTAATGTGTTTTTGCCATTAGAACCACGGTACCGAGCAGTCGTCAATCGGCTCACGTACGTTGACCGCCAGAATACGATGCGCTTTTATGTACCAGGAACTTATCAATTACAGCGGGAATTAGATAAGCGCTATTTGGCGTTTGTCACGTTTGGCCCTGTTCGACAATTAACTCTTCCAGATGAACGTTATCATCTGGATCATGCTGATATCACGCGACCGGTTTCATTTGCCAGCAATGAATTTATGGGCGACACAGCGTCATTTTCATTTACCAGTGGTATCGTTGGCGTTATTCAAAGTCGCGATTTAAAAGATAATCGTGCGGAACGATATGATTTAAATGCTTAAATCACAGATGACACTGGTTAGTTGTCATTTAAATTCATAAAAAAGTTGATTGCCAGATTTGGTAATCAACTTTTTTGTAATGTGAATTTTTTTGAACATTGATCAAAGCGATTGTCAGACGCTTTGTTCTGACTTGGCTTTTATAAGATGCATTTTCAAAGAAAAGCGGGGCATCTTATTAAAGCCAAAGAAAAAACGCCAGTCAATTGACTGACGCTATCGTGTTTAATTAAACACGAGTCACTTTTCCTGATTTTAATGTCCGGGCAGAAACCCAAACACGCTTCGGCTTGCCATCAACTAAGATGCGAACCTTTTGCAGGTTAGCCTTCCAGCTACGACGGCTGCTGTTTAAGGCGTGGGAACGGTTGTTACCAAAATGTGTCCGTTTGCCAGTAATAAAATCTTTAGCCATTGTTCATCCCTCCTTATCGGATTTCCAAAGGGAACCTCTTTTTTCTCACCTAAATAATTTACCATATGCTGTTAGCGAATGCAATATAAAATGCCAAGGAAAAATACTTGACACCTTAAATTGCCGTCCAGACGCTTAAACAACACTCTAGACTTTTTTCAAGGACCGTTTTATGATAGCATGATTGAAGATTGCATGATGAACTCTTTATCTAAGAGTGAGTTAAATAGTTGAGGAGGCCTATTCATGGCTGTTAAGATCAAAACGCAATTTGGCACCATCGATATTAATAACGATGTGATTGCCACGGTCGTTGGTGGCGCCGCAACCGACAACTATGGTGTTGTCGGAATGGCATCTAAAAACCAACTGCGTGATAACGTAAACGAAATTTTACGACGCGATAATTATGCACGTGGCGTCGTTGTTCGCCAAGAAGATAATGGTGTGGCCATCGATGTGTACATCGTGGTTGGTTATGGCACCAAGATTTCTGAAGTATCTAAAAACGTACAACAAAAGGTTCGTTACAACTTGGATAGTATGCTTGGAATTGCAGCTAATTCCGTGAATGTCACGGTTCAAGGTGTTCGAGTACTTGCAGACTAGACGATTTTTTGTAACGAAGTGGGGGAAACTGAATTGGAAGCAACATTAACTACCATGACCAACCTTGAATTCGGAAAGATGGTCCAGGCTGCCTCGAAACGTTTGACGAGTCAGGCAGAATTTATTAATTCGCTCAACGTTTTTCCGGTGCCCGATGGTGACACAGGCACCAATATTTCACTGGCGTTTGCCAGCGGTGCAAAATATGAACGCGAAGTTACGTCAACTTCTGTCAGTGATCAGGCGGCTGCTTTAGCCAAGGGATTGTTGATGGGTGCACGTGGTAACTCCGGTGTTATCACATCACAGATTTTTCGCGGCTTTTCAAAGAGTGTTGACGGTAAGCAAACACTTAGCGCTAAAGACTTTGCTGAGGCTTTAGCGGCCAGTGCTCAAACAGCTTATAAAGCGGTTATGAAGCCAACGGAAGGCACTATCTTAACGGTTATCCGTGAAGCTGCCAAGGCTGGTCGTGATAAGGCAAACGAAACTGATGATATTGCCGTTGTGATGGATGCTGTATACGCAGCGTCTCAGAAGGCCTTGGCTTCAACACCAGATTTACTACCTGTCTTAAAGCAAGTTGGCGTGGTTGATTCTGGCGGTCAAGGATTGGTTTTCATTTTCCAATCGTTTGATGAAGTCTTGAACGGAAAGTCTACTGACGCTGATATTGATACACCAGACGATGCTCAAATGGATGAAATGATCAACGCGACTCATCATCGCAGTGTGCAGGGTGAATTAGATCCTAATGACATCAAGTACGGTTACTGTACCGAAATCATGGTACGTATTGGTGGCGGACAGCAAGTTGACCGCAAGTTTGATTATGATGAATTCTATCAATATTTAGCTGGTTTAGGCGATTCATTGTTAGTGATTAATGATGACGAAATCGTTAAAGTGCATGTTCACACCGAACACCCTGGAGATGTCATGACATGGGGTCAACACTTTGGTGATTTAATCAAAGTTAAAGTTGACAATATGCGCCATCAGCAAGAAGAAATTATGGAAAAGGATCAGGACGAGGTAACCACGAAGACGGCTACCGGCGTTGCCCAACCTGTCGCCGCACCAGATACTGCGGTAATTTCCATTTCTGCTGGTGATGGTGTTGCCGAGCTATTTAAGAGTTTAGGCGTCACGCACGTGATTAATGGTGGTCAGACCATGAATCCAAGCACTGAAGACATTGTCAAGGCGATTAATGCGAGCGGTGCCAAAAAAGCGATTGTGTTACCAAACAATGGCAACATCTTTATGGCCGCTGACCAAGCTGCTAAAGTTGCCGATGTGCCAACTGTGATTGTTCACAGTAAATCCATTTCACAAGGGATGACAGCTCTGCTAGCCTATAATCCTGATTCAGAATTGGATGCCAACAAGCAGGCAATGGAAGATAACTTGGATACTGTGAAGAGCGGTCAAGTGACTCATGCTATTCGTGATACAACGCTTGATGGGATTGAAATCAAGAATGGTGAATTTATGGGCATCATTGATGGTTCTATCAAAGTGACAGATGCATCGTTGCTTGGTGCTGCCACAAAGATGGTGCAAGCTATGATTGATGATGATAGTGAAATTGTCACGGTGATTTACGGTGCCGATGCAACCGAAGCTGATGCTTCATCGCTGGAAGACGCGATTATGGCGTTGGACGATGAGCTTGAAGTCGAAATCCACGAAGGTGACCAACCGGTTTATCCGTTCTTGGTTTCCGTTGAATAATTAAAAATAATTATAAAATTCCTATTCCTGTACTCTAGGTTTAGGAATTTTTTTGATTTAGTAATAGCTGTTTAATCTAGACTCGGATATTGTTTTGGATGACGTTTTTAACTCATGTTAGCTCGTAAACTGTTCTTTTTCTATTGCTTATCTGTCGTTTTTTGCTCGTCTTTGATACGATAAGAGTAATGCATTTACTTCAGATTAAATAACTAGCGTGTGCTCGGAAAGGAGGTTTCAAAATGTCCGCACCGTTAAAGTCAATCGAAGATCCAGTGACACAATTAAGTGGCGTCGGTGAACAACGTGCTGCTGCGCTAAAAACGTTAGGTATTCAAACGATTGCTGACTTATTGGAATACTTCCCATTTCGTTATGATGATATGGCTGCTAAGGATTTGTCCAAAGTGACTGAGGGTGAAAAAATCACCCTGAAAGGCACTGTAGCAAATGAGCCGACAGTCGTCAGATTTGGCAGAAAAAAGAGCCGCTTAAACTTTCGCTTACTTATCGGTCATGACGTCGTTGGTGTTACATTTTTCAACCAACCGTGGTTGGACAAGCAACTGGCAATTGGTCAAGAAACAGCCGTTTATGGTAAGTGGGATGCTACTCGAAAGAGCCTGTCCGGAATGAAATTAATCACCAGTAGCGATAAGGCAGCGTTTGGTGCTATTTATTCGACGAACAAGCACATTCGTCAGAGTACGATTGCTCAACTGGTGAAACAGGCGTATGAGGCATATCAGGACGTTATCTATACGGTTTTGCCCGCGAAACTGATTGAAAAATATCGCCTTTTAGATCGTCGGACAATGATTCATGATCTTCATTTTCCGAAGGATCCAGAGGCGGCCAAGGCGGCACGGCGAACGGCCGTGTTTGAAGAGTTTTTCTTGTTTGAATTACGTTTGCAAATGATGCGGGCAAAAGATCACCAGGCAGCTGGCATCAGTATTGAATACGATAATGAAGCGTTAAAAGACTTTATCAAGACGTTGCCGTTTGAACTCACCAATGCGCAAAAGAAAGTGGTTAACGAGATCTGTGCGGATCTAAAACGGCCTCTTCACATGAACCGATTACTGCAGGGAGATGTTGGTTCCGGTAAAACAATCGTGGCGGCCATTGTTATGTACGCAGCCATTACTGCGGGATATCAGACCGCACTCATGGCGCCAACTGAAATATTGGCTGAGCAACATGCACGTAATTTGGCCAATATTTTTAAGGATTTGCCGATCAATATCGTTTTGCTGACGGGATCAACAAAGGCAAAGGCTCGTCGCGAGGCGTTGAAACATATTGCTAGTGGTGAAGTAAACTTAATTATTGGCACGCACGCCTTAATTTCAGACGATGTGGTTTATCACCGACTTGGTTTGGCAATCATCGACGAACAACACCGGTTTGGTGTTAACCAACGGCAGTCCCTGCGTCAAAAAGGGCAACATCCAGATATATTGGCCATGACGGCGACGCCAATTCCCCGGACCCTGCAAATTACCGCTTACGGTGAAATGGATGTTTCCATTATTGATGAACTACCAGCAGGCAGAAAACCGATTACTACCCGTTGGATCCACAGTAATCAAGTTGAAGCTGCGATGGATTTTATTCGCACTCAGTTAGCTGCCGGTCAACAGGCTTATGTGGTCACACCGTTGATTGAAGAGTCGGAAGCCTTAGACGTTAAGAATGCTGAGGCCATTTATGATCATTTAAGTGAAAACTTTGCGCCGGATTATCGGGTTGGCTTGTTACATGGTCGTTTGAAAAACGAGGACAAAGAAGCTGTCATGAATGCCTTCAAGGCGGATGATTACGACGTACTGGTATCGACAACTGTAATCGAAGTCGGTGTGGACGTGCCGAATGCTACGGTAATGCTCATTTTTGATGCGGATCGATTCGGTCTGGCACAACTACATCAATTACGTGGTCGAGTTGGTCGGGGGTCAGTTGCGTCAACGTGCATTCTTGTTGCAGACCCCAAAACTCAAGACGGTATTGCACGAATGCAAGTCATGACGGATACAAACGACGGTTTCCTTTTGGCTCAAAAAGATTTAGAATTACGTGGTTCTGGAGATTTGTTGGGTACGAAACAGTCTGGGGTGCCAGACTTCCGAGTCGGCGATCCCGTTGCGCAGATTAAAATTTTGCAGATTGCGCAACAGGAAGCGATTGCTTTGGTGGATCAGCCTAATTGGCAGACTCAACCAGATAATCGTGAATTGGCCGGTTATGAACAAAGCGAATTAAAACGACATTCAACTCTTGATTAGCGTTATTCAAAAAAGTTGCGGTTGAGTGTTTAATTGCATGACTTAAATGATGTGATCTTTTTATAAAAACGGGTTTAGAAAGCGAAGGTAGAACTGTGAAAGTTGCTGTAGATGCAATGGGCGGCGATAATGCCCCAGAAGAAATTGTCAAAGGTGTTGAGTTGGCTAGGGACAAATATCCTGACATGTCCTTTCAACTTTTTGGACCAGAAGAGCGAATTAAAGCGTTGGTTCAAAACGATGATCGTATTACCGTTGTGCCTGCAAAATCCGTCATTGCGATGGAAGATGAACCGGTGCGCGCGGTTCGGACGAAAAAGGATTCATCCATCGTGTTAGCGGCGACTGCCGTTAAGGAGCATACGGCAGATGCATTTTTCTCTGCTGGCAATACGGGTGCTGTCCTTGCTGCGGGATTGTTTATTATTGGTCGTGTCAAAGGAATCGATCGGCCAGGATTAACGACTACGTTGCCAGTTGTCACTGGTGACGCCACAGGCAGTGTTACCATGTTAGACGTTGGTGCCAACGCTGATTATAAAGTTGCTAACCTTGAACAATTTGCTGTGTTAGGTAGTTTTTATGGTCAAACTGTGATGGGCATTAAAACACCCCGCGTTGGGTTACTGAACAACGGTACCGAATCTGATAAGGGTGACAAGGCGCATCGTGAGGCTTATCAACGATTGTCAGAAATGACGAACATTAATTTCATTGGTAATGTGGAATCTCGCGAATTATTAAATGGCGCAGCTGATGTGATTGTGACAGATGGTTTTACCGGTAATGCCACGTTAAAGGCCATTGAGGGAACAGCACTATCCATGATGACGTTGATTCGTTCAAAAATCATGGCCTCTACCAAAGCTAAAATGGGCTATGTACTGAGTCGTAATGCGTTTCACCAAGTTGGTCAAGTCATGGATTATTCTAAACACGGCGGGGCAGTGTTACTCGGTTTAAAAGGCGCAGTAATTAAAACTCATGGTTCTTCGAAGGCAGAAACCGTTCGCAACACAATGGGTCAGATTCATCAGATTATTGCTAGTGGATTAATTCAACAAACAATTGACTATTTTGATACTCCGGCGGATCAAACGAACGCGGATAACACTGAAAAGTAGCTTCGAGAGGTAGACATTTCGCCCCTAAAACGATAGACTAAATGACTGTAAAACACTTATGAGAAACTAGGTTAAACATGACTAAACAGGAAATTTTTGATAAAATCTCTAAAATTATTGAAGACCGGTTTGAAGTTAGCAAGGACAAGATTACTAATGACCTTAACTTTCGAACTGATTTAGATGCTGATTCCATTGATTTCGTTGAATTTATCATGGAACTAGAAGATATTTTTGGTGCCGAAATTTCGGATGATGATGCCGAAAAATTGACGACCATTGGTCAAGTGGTTGATTATATTTATGATCATCAGGAAAAAACTGACTAAGTTTGGTAAAGCCGCCTCACAGGCGGTTTTTTTAAACAGTCAGTTTATGTAAAAATGCATTGTCACAATAGGATTTAAGGAGCGTTCACATTGATTGCAGGACTAGAAGACGAGTTAGCAAAACGATTTGATATTCATTTTCAGCATCCGGAACTGCTGGACGAGGCGTTTACACAGGCCAGCTATGTAAATGAACATCCACATCAAAACTTGAAGTTTTATGAACGAATCGAATTTTTAGGTGACGCGGTGCTTCAATTGACCGTGTCAGAGTACATTTATAAGCGGTATCCAGAAATGCCACAAGGTAAGTTGACACGGCTGCGCGCGGCAATGGTTCAAGAGGCTAGTTTTGCCAAGTTTGCGTTAGAGTGCCATTTTGATCAATACATCCGCTTGGGTCGCGGAGAAGAAAAAGAGGGTGCGCGTCACCGCTCATCATTACTTTGTGATATTTTTGAATCCTTTATTGGCGCATTGTATTTGGACCAAGGCAAAGATGCCGTTGTTGCCTTTATCACAAAGGTTATTTTTCCCAAACTTGATGCAGGCTGGTTCGATCATGCGATTGACTATAAAACGGCGTTGCAGGAGTGGTTACAACGCGATGGCGATGTCATCATTGATTATGAACTTAAACGTGAAGACGGCCCCGAAAACGACCGCAACTTTACGATGACTGTTGCCGCTGATCAAAAGATTATTGGTGAAGGTACCGGTAAATCAAAGAAAAATGCGGAACAAGCCGCTGCGTTACAAGCGCTTCAAAGTCTTCGTGGTCAACAAGAAACCTTAGTGACACACGGTAAGGACGAACTCGATTAATTAACGGATGGATGTTGCATGAAATTAAAGGCCTTAGAGATCAGCGGCTTTAAATCGTTTGCTGATAAGACGAAAATTGAATTTATGCCGGGTATGACTGGTATCGTCGGCCCGAACGGAAGCGGTAAAAGTAATATTATCGAAGCCATCCGTTGGGTTTTAGGCGAGCAGTCTGCGCGTGATCTTCGTGGAACCAAAATGACTGATGTGATTTTTGCCGGTGCAGCGAATCGAAAGCCACTTAACCGGGCAGAAGTCTCGATTACGTTTGATAACAGTGATCATTATCTAAAGAGTGATTATGCTGAAGTTCGCGTTACACGGCGTCTTTTTCGTAACGGGGAATCTGAGTATCGGATTAATGGTAATCAGTGTCGGCTCCGTGACGTCGTTAGTTTATTCATGGATACGGGCTTAGGCCGGGAATCATTCTCGATTATCAGTCAGGGGCGTGTCGAAGCCGTTTTTAACAGTAAACCGGAAGACCGCCGCACAATTATCGAAGAAGTAGCCGGTGTCTACAAGTACAAGCAAAATAAGGACAAGGCTGAAAAGGAACTGGGTACGACTCGCGAGTATTTGAACCGGGTCAACGATATTATTGCGGAACTGGAAAGCCAGATGGAACCGTTGGCCGAGCAAAGTGCCATGGCTAAGGACTATCTTGATCAAAAGCACCGGTTTGACGATTTGGATAAATCTAGACTGGTTATTGAAATTCAGGATAATCGACGCGCTAAGCACGAAGTCGATCAGAAAATGACCCGGGCCAAGACGCTTGTGAGTGACTATGAGCAACAAGTAAAAGACCAAACGCAAGCTGTCGCAAAGATGAAACAGCATCAAACAGAATTGCTGAACAAAAAAGATGCTTTGCAGAACAAACAGTTAACACTTACGCAACAAGTTGAGCGGTTAACGGGTCAACGGACTAACGCCAGCACTAAAACAGCCTTTCAACAGCAACAGTTGGAAGAGGTGCAACATGCACTAAGCGAAGCAAAGACAAATGCACAAAAAGTGATTGCTGATAACGATACTTTAAAGGCGGCTATTGCTACTCAACAACAGGCCATTAACGAAGCCAGTAGTGTCGTTGCAGGCCTTAAAGATGGGCAAAACAAACAGCAACAAGCAACGTTAGAAAGCAAAATTAGTCAGTTACAAGACGCATACATTGAGCAAATGCAGTCACTGACAACCTTGCACAATGAGTTACATTATTTGGAACGGGAACATGAGCAAGGTGGTCAGGCGCGTGCCCACCTTTCGGATGAAGCTGGCAAAGCCCGTGCTGAATTGGAAAAATTAACGGCTCAGCGTGACAAGTTAGCTGCTCAACTGAGTATTAGTAAATCCAATCAAGACAAAGTACGTGCTAGCTTTAAGGATGCTGGTGATAAGTACCATGAGCTTACAGAAGCCTTTGAAAAGGCACAAAAAAATTGGTACAACGCGTTAGGTGTACAACAACGTGCCAAGGCCCGTGCGGATAGTCTGACAGCTTTGAATGAGGAGCACGCTGGTTTTTATCAAGGTGTTAAGGCGATTTTGAAGCAACGAAACAAGTTTAGCGGTTTGGTCGGTTCAGTGGCGGATCTCATCACCGTACCCAAGGACTTGGCCAAGGCCATTGAAACGGCTTTAGGAGCTCAATTACAGCAATTAGTTGTTCGTGATGAGCAGACAGCCCGTGATGCAGTGCATTATTTGACCCAGCAACGAGCCGGGCGAGCAACCTTTCTGCCATTAACGACCATCCATGGCCGTCGACTGTCATCAGCACAGCTGTCAGCAGTTTCATCTACCACCGGGTATGTCGGCTTGGCAGCGGAATTAGTGACGTTTGATCAGTCATTGGAGCCAGTCATCGATCATTTGTTGGGAACCACTGTTGTTGCGACTGATTTAGATGCTGCGATTGCGATTGCGAACATCGCTGGTCATCGCTTTAGAATCGTGACACAGGATGGTCAGGTCATGAATGCCAGTGGTTCGATTACTGGTGGGGCCAATCGAAACGCTCAGGCTGGTTTATTAAGCCAACGCGCTGAACGTGATGAACTGACAGCGGCTATCGCAGAAATGCAGGCCAAATTGGATCAACAAGAACAACATGTTGCTAATTTGCAATCACAAGTCGACGCCATGGCTAGCACGGGGACAAACTTACGAAATCAAATGAATGATGCCGATACTCAGGTTCAGCAGCAATCAGGTCAATTAGAGCTGCTCGGTGATAAAATTAAGGAAGCCAAGCGAAAGCTTTCTGCTAGCCAGTTTGAACGTGACCAACAGGTTCAGGATGTAGCCGATTATGAATCACAGTTGGCAAAGAACAAGTCCAACACAGCTGCAACTGAGCAACAGCTGGCGACAATCAAAGCTCAACGTGAGCAAGCACAACGGGACCTGACGAGTTTAACGGCAGACGATGAAACGAAAGCGACTCAGTTACAAGAAAAGATGACTTGGTTAGCGACTGCTAAAGCCCAATTAGCTGCTAAAGAAGCTGATTACCAGCGGGGCGTGCAATCCTTAAAGGATCTTACTGACCGTCAGCAATCACTGTCTGATCGTTTGAAATCGTTGCAAACGAGCCAATCGGTTTCGGGGATGTCAATGAGTGAAGTTGCTGCCCAATTGACCAAATCGCAGGCCGAAGTTAAGCAAGTTGTGAAGCAGTTAGAGCAAGCAAATGCTGACTTGACGGAATTGAGTGATCAATTAACGACTGGCGATGCCGAGTTAACGAGGATTCAGGGGCTTCAACGTGCATCTCTGAGTGAGATGAATGATTTAAGTGCCCGTCAATCCCGACTGGCAACATTGTTAGATAATGATTTAAATACGTTGAGCGAAACCTATCAATTGAGTTTCGAAGATGCTCAAGCTGGTTTGAACGACCTCGATCCGAATGAGATTAGAAAGCAGTTGAAGCTACTCAAGCGTGGTTTGGATGAAATTGGTGATGTGAATATTGGCGCGATTGACGAATACCAACGTGTTTCGGAACGTTATGATTTCTTGGCACGCCAACAGTCAGATTTATTGACCAGCCAACAGCAGTTACAGGAAACCATGACAGAAATGGACGGAGAAGTTCAGACACGATTCAAAAAAGCGTTTGATGACGTGGCCAAGGCCTTCAGCAAGATTTTCGTTCAGATGTTTGGTGGTGGTAAGGCGCAACTAGTTCTGACTGATCCAGAACACTTATTGACGACTGGAATCGACATCATGGCACAGCCACCTGGCAAGAAGTTTCAGCGAATGAGCTTGCTTTCAGGCGGTGAGCGAGCCTTGACCGCGATTACACTCTTGTTTGCGATTCTTGACGTGCGGCCCGTTCCGTTTGCAATTCTCGATGAAACAGAAGCGGCCTTGGATGAAGCCAACGTTACGCGGTTTGCTCGCTATCTGCGTGAATTTGCAGGTGATACACAATTCATTGTCATTACACATCGTAAAGGCACAATGGTGAACGCCAACGTGCTGTACGGGGTCACTATGCAGGAATCGGGCGTTTCAAAAATGGTTTCGGTTTCTCTCGATGATGTTGAAGCTGTGTCATAATAAATTTAAATTTGAGAAGGTGAAGAAATGGGACTATTTGATATTTTTCGTCGTCGAAACGCTGAAGAAAATAAAAAAGACTCAGATCAGGCCAGTGAAAATTCTGAAACGGCATCGCAATCGGCGGTCGGTTCAGAATCTGCTCAATCTGCTAATTCTGACTCTGAACGAGTTGAAATAGCAAACTCCATTGAGCCCAGTCAGGCTCATGATAGCCAGTCAGATCGTGATTCGCAGACGCCTTCATCGGCTAACA
This sequence comes from Furfurilactobacillus milii, assembly GCF_021654115.1. GTDB lineage: Bacteria > Bacillota > Bacilli > Lactobacillales > Lactobacillaceae > Furfurilactobacillus > Furfurilactobacillus milii. The sequence goes on from NZ_JAIWJF010000006.1 coordinate 80,652, forward strand.
GCCAACATGGTGAGTCAGATGAGGCAATGGGATCGGCAACAGAAAGCACGGCGGCATCTAGTGCAGCCTCATTAGTAACTGACGAGAGCAACGATGCTTCTGCACAAAAATCCGGCTTAACTGCTGACTCAGACAGAAACGAAGACCATCAACAATCAACTGCACGTGTTGTCTCGTTAACGGACAGCCAAATGTCTGAGGCAAAGTCGGCCGTTGCTAGTAGCACCGTTACGAGTGGCCTGACGGCTCGGCAATCTGTCGCTAATTCGATAGCGGCGGCTCGTCAATTGGCACATCGGACCGCTTCACTGAGCGCTGATGCTGCTGAAAAAAGCGCATCAGAACAACAAGCATCTGAATTAGCGTCTCAAGGTGAACAGGCCAGTCAGTCAGTTGCGAGTGAGTCTGCTGTCAGTACATCTGTCAGTGCCTCCGAAAATAACGTATCTGAGTCTGAGCCGAGTGAAGCATCTGAGTCAGCGACAGATACGCGAACGGATGCTGAACTTTATGATCAGGGATTAGCCAAGTCGCGTAAGACGCTTGGTGATCGTTTGAATGCGTTCTTAGCTAATTTCCGTTCTGTTGATGAAGATTTCTTTGATGATCTTGAAGAAACGCTGATCGGAGCTGATGTTGGTTTCAATACTGCAGTTCAGATAACCGATGAGCTTCGCGACGAAGTTAAATTGAAAAATGCGAAAAAGCAACAGGATGTTGAAAACGTGATCGTAGAAAAGTTAGTCAACTTATACGATCAGGATGGTGCTGACGAAAACATTGCCGTCAACATGGCTAAAAGTGGTCCTACCGTCATCTTCTTCGTTGGTGTCAACGGGGTTGGGAAAACCACAACGGTCGGTAAAATGGCTAACATGTACAAGCAACAGGGTAAAAAAGTTTTACTGGCTGCGGCCGATACTTTTCGTGCTGGTGCCATTGAACAGTTACAAGTATGGGGACAACGCGATGGCGTGCCCGTAGTGGCGTTACCTGAACGCAGTGACCCAGCCGCAGTTGTCTTTGACGCAGTGCAACGCGCAAAAGATGAGCATTTTGATATTCTGATGGTCGATACGGCCGGCCGTTTGCAAAACAAAGTTAATTTGATGAACGAGCTGTCAAAAATGAAGCGTGTGTTAACGCGTGAAATTCCTGAAGCACCGCATGAGGTCTTACTCGTGCTAGATGCCACAACAGGTCAAAATGCGTTGAACCAAGCCAAGACGTTTGGTGAGATTACGGCCGTTACTGGTATCGTATTGACGAAGCTTGACGGTACTGCTAAGGGTGGTATCGTGTTGGCAATCAGAAATGAAATGCATTTACCCGTTAAATTCGTTGGTCTGGGCGAACAAGTCAACGATCTGCGACCATTCGATGCAAACGAGTTCGTTTACGGACTGTTTAAAGGATTGATTAAAGAATAGTCAGGTTTTTACATTAAGCGTTAATTTTAAAACTAATAAAAAGAAGGACTGCCGGCAATGTCGACAATCCTTCTTTTCTTATATCAATGCACGAGGTGGGGTTCGAACCCACAACCCTTGGTTTCGAGGACCAATACGCTATCTAGTTGCGCCACTCGTGCCTAACTTGATGACACTCCTAATACTAGTGGTTTCGATTGTCTGCGTCAATTGCAATGTTATCAGTGCAAAGGGTAAACTAATTATTGAAAAATATTTTTTGATTTCAAGCGATGGTTTACGCGAGGCAATAATATGAAAATTGATACGACAATGCTACAACAGGCAATTATGGCTAATAAGGCAGCTCATAACTGGAACACGACTGACGTGCGGTTTGAGCTTTTACAATTGTACAGTGAAACAAGCGAACTATTTGAGGCTACTTTGAAAAAAGATCAGGATAACATTACTGAAGAATTGGCCGATGTTGCTATTTTTCTACTGGGCATTGCTGAAATGGAACACGTCGATTTGGGCGAGGCCATAACAGCCAAACTAAAAATTGATGAGCGCCGTGTTTATGATGAGCAAGGGCATAAACGATTGATGCCGGACAAATCGCCCAAAAAGAACTAATTCTTTTGATTGACGTGGCTGTGCAGTGTTCTTTAGTGAGTCAAAATGTTAAACTATTACGGTATCGGGAATAATGAAGGGTGCGTGGAAATATGGAAATCGCAAAAAATGATCGCATAAATTCATTATTTGAGTTTTATGAACCGTTACTGACGGAAAAACAAAAGGCTTATATTGAACAATATTACGGCGATGATTATTCCCTTGGCGAAATTGCAGAAAACTTTGACGTAAGTCGCCAAGCCGTTTATGACAATATCAAACGAACAGAAAAAATTCTGGAAGGTTACGAGCAAAAATTGCATCTATTTAGTGATTTTCGCAAACGTAATCAGGTGGCTGATGAAATTTCCGTTTATGTACGACGCGCATATCCTAGCGACAAACAGCTAATTCAGTTAGCTGACCGACTTGAAACAACAGAAAGCGATTCTGAATAAGCAATTATTCAGAGTCGCCGATGATGGAGGAATGACACATGGCCTTTGAAGGGCTTACTGAACGATTACAAAATGCAATGAAAACACTGCGTGGTAAGGGCAAGGTCTCTGAAAGTGATCTTCGTGAAACCATGCGGGAAATTCGGCTTGCCTTGTTGGAAGCTGATGTTAATTTTGATGTTGTTAAAACATTTGTTAAAACGGTACGTGATCGTGCCATGGGTAGCAAAGTGCTGGATGGTTTGAATCCAGCTCAACAAATTGTCAAAATTGTGAACGAAGAACTCACAAAAACTATGGGTTCTGATGCTTCAGAATTAAATAAGTCACCAAAAATTCCAACAATTATTATGATGGTTGGGCTTCAAGGGGCCGGGAAGACTACGACTGCTGGTAAGTTAGCCAATAAGTTGAAGACTGAACAACACGCTCGACCATTATTCATTGCGGCCGATGTTTACCGTCCCGCTGCGATTGATCAATTGGAACAAGTTGCTAAACAAATTGATGTTCCAGTCTTCCAATTAGGGACTGATGTTGATCCCGTGGAAATTGTTCGCCAAGGTTTGGCGAAGGCCGAAGCCGATAAAAACGATTACGTGATTATCGATACGGCTGGTCGTTTGCAAATTGATGAACAGCTGATGGATGAACTGGCTAACATTAAAAAGCTAGCTAATCCAACTGAAATTTTGCTGGTTGTCGATGCGATGACCGGTCAAAATGCGGTCAATACGGCGACTGGATTTAATGACAAACTGGATATTACCGGTGTCGTCCTTACCAAGCTGGATGGTGACACGCGTGGTGGTGCTGCACTGTCAATTCGGGCCGTGACTGGCAAGCCAATTAAGTTCGTTGGTGAAGGCGAAAAGATGTCCGATCTGGATACTTTCCATCCAGACCGAATGGCCTCACGAATCTTGGGTATGGGGGATATGCTTACCCTGATTGAAAAGGCTCAACAAGTTTCTGATGAGAAGCAAGCTGCTGATTTGGAACAAAAGATGCGGGAAAATTCGTTTGATTTTAACGATTTTCTCGATCAAATGGACCAGATGAACAAAATGGGTGGCATGGAAAGTATCATGAAAATGATTCCAGGATTGGCTAACAACCCTGCACTTGCCAATGCCCAAATTGACCCTAAGGATCTTGCTCACATGCGTGCGACAGTGTATTCGATGACGCCACAAGAGCGTGAACATCCCGAGGTGTTAAACCCGAGTCGTCGCCGTCGAATTGCTGCTGGGGCTGGTCGACCTGTTCAAGAAGTCAACCGGATGATTAAGCAGTTTGATCAAATGAAAAAGATGATGAAACAGATGTCTAACGGTAATATGGGTGCGTTGGATCAAATGGTACCAGGCGGTTTAGGCGGCATGATGGGCAGCGGTTCTGGAATGTCAGGTCGTTTAGGCAAAATGGCGGTTAACCGAATGGTACGTCAAACAAAGAAGAATAAAAAGAAGCGGCTTAAGAAGAACAAACGCCGTCGCTAATAGAAAGATGACTTGTGAATGCCCAATTTTTTGAAGGCCGCAAGTCATTTTTTGTTTGTCCAAGAATCATGTAAAAATTCAGTTCAGGATGTTTTAAAAAAATTCTGGATTTTGATTCGAAAGTCAACCATCGGTGATGAAAAAACTTTTCGACTAGGCATAGGGTAAGGATTTTAATGGAGCAAATATGGTTACGGATTTATCACCTGTATTGAATAAGCATTTACTATTTCAAACATTTATTTAATAAAGTCCTAACACGTCTAGTTTAAAAATTTTCAAAGTCGCTAAAATTTTTTTCATGTTTTTCAGCTTTGTTTGATATATGACATTGTTTCCAATCAGTGTAAGCGCTATGCTGAATATGTGAAAACACTTTCAAAATTGGAGGGATGTTGAATGGCAATCGTAGTTTCTGCGCTTAAGGAAGCCGATGGCGAGAATCGTGTCGCAATGACACCTGACATCGTTACTCGGTTAGTTAAGAGCAACTATGAAGTTTTAATTGAACAGGGCGCCGGGGTAAACGCGTTCTACCCAGATGACGCCTACACCAAAGCTGGTGCAAAGGTCGTTGGTCGGGACGAGGCCATTAATCAGGCTAGTATCATTGCCATGATTGACAAGCCAAGCGCCGCAACAATTCAGCAGTTAAAGGCAGGTCAGGCAATTATTGGCTTGTTGGCACCTTTGACCGATCAGGACACGGTGAAGGCACTTGCTGATAAAAAGGTTAGTGCGTTAGCTTTTGAGCTACTGCCACGGACTGTTTCGCGTGCGCAAACCATGGATGTGCTCAGTTCACAATCCAGTGTTGCAGGTTACAAAGCGGCTTTATTGGCGGCAGATCGTTTCTCACGTTACTTCCCAATGATGATTACCGCTGCCGGTACCGCTAAACCGGCTAAAGTACTAGTTTTGGGTACCGGTGTCGCTGGATTGCAGGCCATTGGGACAGCCAAACGTTTGGGTGCGGTTGTGTCAGGCTATGATGTCCGTCCGGCCTCACGCGGCGAAGTTGAATCACTGGGGGCTACGTTCTTGACGACATCTGTTTCAGGTGCTGGTGAAGGCGGTTATGCTCGTCAATTAACACCTGAAGAAACACAGCAGCAACAAGACGAATTGGCTGGTTTCATTGCAGAGAATAATGTCATCATTACTACGGCGCAAGTACCTGGTCGTAAGCCGCCATTGTTGGTAACTCAAAAATCCGTTGATGAAGCTAAACCTGGTACGATCTTTGTTGATTTAGCCGCTAGTGACCTTGGGGGTAACGTTGCTGGTTCAAAACCTGCGACGACGGTAACAACCGACGCTGGGGCGCAAATTATTGGCGCTGGTGACATGGCAAGTCAATTGCCATCCGCTGCTTCTGATATGTTTGCTAAGAACGTTCAAGCGGTCATTACTTACATTACTAAAGATGACCAGTTGACGCTGGATGTCGATGATGACGTTATTGGTGAATTATTGGCTACCAAAGATGGCGAAATTATCAGTAACCGTCTGCGTGGGGCAATGAAGTTGCCAGAACGAAAAGCTGCTGAGACAACTGCCAGTGCTCCAAGTGAGGCTGCCAAAAATGGTCAATCTACGTCTAAAAATGATTCGAAAGGAGCTTAGCCGTCATGAGTCAGGAATTATATACCAACTTGGCCATCTTTGTGATGAGTCTGTTAGTTGGATTTGAAGTTATGAGTAAAATTCCGTCAACGTTACAAACGCCCATGATGTCTGGGGCAAACGCCATTCACGGGGTTGTTGTCGTCGGTGCATTTGTGATCGCTGCGGAAGCAAACAGTTGGATCTTTTATGTTTTAGCGTTCCTGGGTGCCTTCTTTGCGGCGGTTAACGTGGCTGGCGGTTATACCGTTACAGATCGGATGCTGGGCATGTTTAATCGTCCTAAGAAATCTGCTTCAAAGGAGGATGAGAATAAATGAGTGCGTTAACGACTGTTGCTTCTTTAGTTTATTTGATTTCCGCCGTTTGTTATGTGATTGGTGTGCACTTAATGCGGTCACCGAAAACTGCTCGCCGTGGTAATGGCTTATCCGCAGTTGGGATGTTCTTAGCCGTGATTATGATTGTGATCACGATCATCGCTGAGGGCAAGATTACTGGTACCGGTTGGGTTGTATTGATTCTTGGTCTAGCACTTGGTGTTTGGTACGGGGTTGCCCGTGCACGCAAGGTGCCAATGACGGATGTACCTCAATTGGTTAGTTTGTTCAACGCTGTTGGTGGTGGTGCTGCCGCTGTAATTGGGATCTTTGACTACGCAGTCAAAGCGGGCGGCACACACTTGAGCGTTGCTTTTTCACTACCAGTTTTGCTAGATGTTATTATTGGTGGAATTACATTCTCTGGTTCGCTGATTGCGACCGGGAAATTATCTGGTCATGTACCAGGTAAGCCAATTACGTTCCCGGGTGCTCGTCTGGTTAACGTGCTAGTTGTTATTGCTATTTTAGTGGCTGCCTGGTTAATGATTGGTTTACCAACAAATGTTTGGTTCATGGTGCTCGGTTTAATTGCCAGTTTAGTCTTTGGTCTGTTAATGACCTTGCCAATTGGTGGGGCTGATATGCCGGTTGTTGTGTCCCTGTTAAATGCCTTTACTGGGTTGGCAGTTGCGTTTGCTGGGTTTGTTATCGATAACCAAGTATTGATCATTGCTGGGGCCTTGGTTGGTGCTGCGGGGACGATCTTGACCTTACAGATGGCTGATGCGATGAATCGTTCAGTTGCCAACATTCTTGCCGGTGGTTTCGGTACAGGCGACAGTGCAACAAACAGTACTGCGACTGAAGTGCCGGTTAACGTTAAAGAAACGTCAGCTGACGATATTGGTTTACAACTCGCTTATGCTAACAATGTCATGATTGTTCCTGGTTACGGGTTGGCTGCTGCTCAAGCACAACATGAAGTCGCTGAGTTGGCCAAACTGTTGACGGATAATGGTATCAATGTCAATTATGCCATTCACCCAGTTGCTGGGCGGATGCCAGGACATATGAATGTGTTGTTAGCGGATGTTAACGTGCCTTATGACCAGATGAAACAGATGGAAGAAGCAAATTCCATGTTTGAAAACACTGATGTTTCACTTGTTATTGGGGCGAACGATGTTACCAACCCATTGGCTCGCGAAAGTGGTAACGCCATTTCTGGGATGCCGATTCTGGATGTTGATAAGTCGAAGTCCGTGGTTGTTATCAAACGGTCAATGAGCACAGGTTATGCTGGTGTTCAAAATCCACTGTTCTCGATGGATAACACGCAGATGTTCTTCTCCGACGCAAAGAAGGGCCTTGCTGACATCATTGCATCAACGAAAGAGTACATTAATCAGTAAGATGAGTAATTGTTCGTGATGAATAGAAAGACCACCTCAATGGATAAAATTTCATTGAGGTGGTCATTTTTATTGTCTTCGACAGAATTTGGCGCAGTTCAATATAATGGGTTAATGCTTGTGGTTGAATTCATTAAAAGTTCTTTCAGTTACCAAAATAACTTAAGAGTGTTATGTTGGGTGCGAAGGAAGGCGTTTACATGAGTGAAACAGAGGACTCAACGACTGAACAGTTTAAGGTCAACGAGCACGTGGTGTGCAAACGATTCACAGGTTTGCCAAGAAATTTTAAAGGCACGATTGTGAAAGTTTACGATCATGCGGTGCTGTTGAAACTAAACGTAAAGGACTTCACAGCCCGTTACCAATCCACATTAGATGACCTTAACGACAAGGTTGTCATTGCGAAAAAATTGGTCGTACCGACACCAGTTGTATAAGTTTTTGGTGATAAAAGATGTTTATGCTTGCTCTATGGTCTAATTAGGGTTAAAGTATAGTCATTGTATTGATAGTTCGGTAGTAAGTGTACTAGTTCTTTTGAATGACAACCTTTCTCGCCCGGCTTTAGATGCAAAAATTAATTTGCGCAATGCGCATGGAGGTTTCATTCATATGGAACAAGGTACTGTTAAATGGTTTAACGCTGACAAGGGTTACGGCTTTATTACTCGCGAAAACGGTGACGATGTATTCGTTCACTTCTCAGCTATCCAAGGCGACGGCTTCAAGACTTTGGACGAAGGCCAACATGTTTCCTTCGATGTTGAAGACAGCGACCGTGGCCCACAAGCTACAAACGTTAACAAAGACTAATTTTAATAATTAGGTTTTTAAAGAGCATTCACATTTGTGAATGCTCTTTTTTTGCAATTAAGTTTAAAAACTACGGCTCCATTTGCTCCTCTTGCTAGGGATCGAGTAGCTCATTTTAAAGATAACCCTTTAGCAATACAGGTGTAACGAATGTTTCAATGATAGCTGAGACAACATACAACACGGGAACAATACTGCACATATCAATTAATAATGTCGACCACTGAATCGCTGGTGGACATTGAGTTGGCTGACAGAGTTGGCGGATTGACTGCTGAATGTATTTAGTAATCTGAGCCGCAATACAAAATGTTAATATTTGCGCCGTGATTTCAAATATCCCATGAGGCAGAATGCCCAAGAATAAAGTCGCAATTGGGTGGGAACCAACTAGAACGATACCAACAGTTAAAGCATTAATGATGGCAAATAGCCAGTAGCAGGGCAGAGGTAAGAAAGCAACGCCGACATAAAACCATGCAAGACCATAATTGCGCTCAAAAAGACTGAGAACATTTTGCCAATTGTTTAAACGGCCACTAGTATTTACGTTAAGGCCGAGTGTAAGACCATCGCGGGCAGACTGACCATCTAAGTGAAAAACATAAAAAATAGTCGGTACAAGCAACCAAATGAACATCATTATGATCGCGAAATGAACAAATTGTGGCCAATACAGTGCCCATCTTTTTTTAAAGTAATTAATTTGCATGTGAACACGTCCCTAAATGAATTACATTTAGCATACAACATTTCAATGAATGAAAGAATTAGCATTTGGACCTGATTCGCCCACAGTTTGTTGTTATACTAAAATAAATGGTAGCAATACGAGGGCATTTCTAAATGAGTTAAGGGGATTAAACAGATTAACTTATTTTTCAAGGCCATTATTTTGAATGACGGGAATGAGCAAACGGTAATGTCAAAAAGATGGGTAAAGCGATGGTTAGTTTCAATTGGCGTGAGTGTATGTGCTTTAACATTAGTATCAATAATTCATACGCCTTCTATATCGGCTGCCACTTATACTAATGCTGAACAGCGACAAATCGATAAGCAGCGTAAAATGTACCATAAAATTAGTCAACGTGAGTATGACGATCATAATAGTTACGTACAACGCCCGTCTTTTAAAAAACATTTGGTGGTTGGCAAACTTTCCAATCAGTATCAGACGCAATTATTGGCATCACTGAATTTTTATCGTCAAATTGAGGAATTACCAACTGTTCATTACGAATTTAATACTAACCAGCAAGCCCAGACTGCAGCAGCTGACATGGCTGCTGCTAATAACTTTCAACATGGTTTAAAGGGAATTGAACGACCGGAAGTTGTTAGTCAGCAACAGTGGCAAGAAGGTCAGCAAATTACCCTTAATAGCAATATTGGTGAAATGAACGTGCCAGAGCGTCTTGACGCAACTATGGGCAATTACATTCGTGACAATTTCAATGTGGAGGGCAACAATACTGGTCATCGTGCGTGGCTGTTGTCTCCGGTTATACATAGCGTTGGCATAGGCGTCGCACACCGTCCTAACGCGACGTTTGCCTACAGTGACATTTATTTTACGGATCAGGCACAACGAGCCGTCACGCCCAATCGCGCTGTCGTAATTAACTATCCGACCACCGGTGTTTTTCCGAAAGCGCTTTTAATGAGTGACGTTAAAAATCGCCCCGTTTATTGGTCGAGTGCTTTCACCATGGAACAAGGGACAACAGGCAGGGTTCAAGTACAGGTCACCGACTTAACTGCCAAACGGACGGTTAACGCATCTCACGTCAATCTTGATCGTACGAATCATTTTGGTCAGTTTGCATCAATCATTACTTATCGGCCATCTTTAAAGATTGCAAATGGTCACAAGTATCGTGTTCGTTTGACGGGGCTAACTCAGTATCCTAAGGGTTATCAGTATCAATTTAAGCCATTTTCACTTGCTCGTGATGCTTCACATTAAACGTAAAAAGGTATCAGCCTCTGGCTTCCAATTAAATTGGGATGACAGAGGCTGATACCTTTTTTGATAATGCGTTCATTAAGCTATTAAAAACTACTGAGCAAGTCCTGCATTTTATTAACAATTCCGTTAACGCCACTATCTTTTAGTGTACTGCTAGCATCAGAAGGGCTGGAACTATTTTCTAAATCACCGACTGTGGTCGACAGCTTGTTTAGCTGAGATGACATGGCACCACGAACGACAGAGTTCGAATTTCCTTGTTGCACTTGTTGCTGGAGATCTGAAACTTGCTGCTGAAGAGAGGAAATCGTGGACTCATATTGCGCTCGATCGTTACTATCTTTGTAGTCGTTAACCGCTTGTTGGGTATTTTTAACGACGGTAGTCATTTCTTTGACTTGCGATTTTAAACTGCCAACCTTGTTAGATAAGCTGCTGTTTTGAGAGGTTAGGGATGCTTGTTGCGATGAGGCAGCAGCAGATGATTCAGCAGCCTTAGAAGAAGCCTCGGCGCTGCTAGCAGCCGCTGCAGAGGAACTGGCGGCTAGACTGGAAGAAGAAGCCTCGGCTGCCTGATTTGCAGCATTTTGGTGAGCGGAAACACCCCAAATGATGAGCACCAGTACTAAAAGTGCAGCGACGCCTCCAATGATCAACCGTTTTGGACGACGACGTTTACTTTTGGGCTGGGTAGCACCTGAAGCAACTTGACTGGCGGCCGCAGACTCTGGTACGGATTCAACAACAATCGGGGAATGGCCGTCAAGATCGGCTTCCGTATTGACAATGGTCAAAGTGAAGGCAGCACGGCCGACATTTCCCCGGTCGTCCATCACGGCAACGGGGACCTGATGCTGACCTGGGACTGAAAAATCAATATTTTCAAGATTGGCGTTTAAATGGGCGGTGAGGTCAGTGCCCCGACTGTCCATTGCTGTCGCGCCCACAGCTTGCAATAACCGTGCATTCGTGGGGCGATTGATCGCATCCGTTTTAACGATCCGCAATTGTGGATGAAGAAAGCTAATACGCGGATCCAAATTATTTTGCATATGAAACTCCTTTTTAATGGATCGTTTTTATCGAATTAAATGTACTGTTAATGTATCATAGCGCTTTTATTATGAGGTTTAAGTTTAGCTAATCTTGACCAGACTTTAAGCATCTTAACTTTTTTTACAGAATTGTTGAGGGTTGAAAATCTGCGTCAGAGTGGGATAATTTCAACTGTAAAGAAAAACCTCTTGACACCCTAGGTGAGTTTAGATAAACTAGTACACGTTAAGAAATTGAGGGAGGAAATCTCATGTCTGTAAAAATTCGTTTAAAACGTATGGGTTCTAAAAAGCGCCCATTCTACCGTATCGTTGTTGCTGACTCACGTTCACCACGTGATGGCCGTTTCATCGAACAAATTGGTACTTTCAACACTTTGGTTAACCCAGCAGAAGTTAAATTAGATGCTGAATTAGCAATGAAGTGGTTAAACAATGGTGCGCAACCTTCTGACACTGTTAAAAACATCTTCTCACGTGAAGGTATCATGAAGCAGTACCACGAAGCTAAGTTCACTAAGAAGTAAATTCGAGGCGACAATTCATGAGTACGAATCAAAATAATCGTTTATCAGTCGATGCAGTTGCTTCACTAATCCAAACGTTGGTCCAACCACTTGTTTCACATCCTGATGCAGTTTCAGTGAAGGCGGAACAAGGGGATCGTTTTATGAATTATTCATTAACGGTTGCGCCCGATGATATTGGTGAAGTTATTGGCCGTCATGGTCAGGTTGCGCAAGCAATTCGCACATTGGTGTACAGCATTCGGACGGTTGACCAACAAAAGGTTCGTTTGATTATTGTTGACGAGAATAAATAAGGGACCTGAGAATGATTATTTCTCGGTCCTTTTTTTATGATATTTATTAGTTAGCTGTGAGAACAGCACTTATATTTAGTTATAGAGTGTTTGATGTTGCACGTTAAATGTTAAGGAGATTGGAATGGCATTTTACACCATTGGTAAAATTGTAAATACACAGGGTCTGAAGGGAGAACTTCGGGTTATCTCCAGTACTGATTTTCCAAAGTCACGTTTTAAGGTTGGCAGTCAGGTTTACGTCACGGCACAAACGCCGGGCGCGCACCAAGAAAAATTAACCATCGCCTCCTCAAGACCCCACAAAAGTTTTATCCTCATTACTTTTACTGGAATGAACGATATTAATTTGGTTGAAAAATATAAGGGCGCTGATCTGTATGTTACGGAAGATCAGCAGCAAAAATTGCCTGAAGGCCAATATTATTACCGTGAAATTATTGGGCTTCATGTCATTGACGAACATCAACAAGACCTTGGCACAATTTCTGAAATTATGGCGCCTGGTGCAAATGATGTCTGGGTGGTTAAGCGACAAGGTAAGTCCGACTTGTTATTACCGGTGATTGATCAAGTTGTTAAAGATGTCGACATCGCTAATGGTGTCGTTCATATCGAAATGATGGCGGGGTTGGACAGCGATGAGAATTGATATTTTAAGTCTCTTTCCGGACATGTTTAGTGGGCCATTAACTGAGTCCATCGTTGGTAAGGCTGTTGATAAAGGAATTCTAGATATCAACGTGACTGATTTTCGTCAGTTTACGACGGATAAACATCATCATGTCGATGATACGCCTTATGGTGGTGGCGCTGGTATGTTGTTAATGCCGCAGCCGATTTTTGATGCCATGGATCATGTTGAACAAGAAGCGGGTGATCGAGGGCGTGTGATTTTACTCGACCCAGCTGGCGTTCCTTTTACTGAGCACGTTGCGGAAGACTTTTCTAAGGAGTCACATTTAACATTTATTTGTGGCCATTATGAAGGCTATGACGAACGGATTCGTCATTTAGTTACCGATGAAGTGTCCCTAGGCGATTACGTGCTAACTGGTGGGGAGCTTGGCGCTATGGTCATGATTGATGCAACGGTTCGATTGATTCCTGACGTGTTGGGAAATACGGATTCAGCGCCCGGAGATTCATTTAGCAATGGTTTATTGGAGTATCCACAGTACACACGCCCCGCAGATTTTAGAGGTATGAAGGTGCCTGAGGTGCTGACAAATGGTAATCATCAATTGATTGATCAGTGGCGTGAAACAGAGTCCTTGAGAAGAACCTATCAAAGGCGACCAGACCTGCTTGATAATGCCGAATTGACGGTTGCACAACGTCGTTTATTAGCTGATGTCATAGATGAAGAAACGCGGGGCTAAGCGCGTTTGATGAGTTTGCGGCATTATCTGGTCCGCAGCATTCATTAATTCTGTAAAGGAAAATGCCTTTACAAATGCGCTTGTTCTATGGTAATCTAATTTGTGGCTTTGAGCCCAATACTACCAATATTCCGCTGACGGGATGCCCGTTTATGAATTTTGAGTGAAAGGAAGTTCTCACATTATGAGACAGAACCAATTAATTGAAAAGATCACCGCAGGGCAACTCCGCGATGACATGCCAGATTTCCGTGCCGGCGACACTGTTCGTGTATTTGCACGAATTGTTGAAGGTACTCGCGAACGTATCCAGTTATTCGAAGGTGTTGTTGTTAAGCGCCGCGGTGCTGGTATTTCCGCAACGTATACTGTTCGTAAGATCAGTAACGGGATTGGTGTGGAACGGACATTCCCAGTTAACTCACCACGAGTTGATCACGTTGAAGTAACTCGCCATGGCCGTGTTCGTCGTAGTAAGCTTTACTACTTACGTGCATTGCATGGTAAGGCAGCCCGGATCAAGGAAGCACGTCGTTAAGATTTGCGATTTGAGCCAAACGTCATTTGTCTTCGGACAGATGGCGTTTTTTGCTGGCTTAATTATTGTTTTTCAAAAAAACTAAAAAACCGCCATCATTACCGTTAGCACGTCGAAAAAGGACAATGCCAATGATAGTGATGGTGATTTTTATTTATTGACTAAAAAATGTTTAGTTGGTGGTGTGATGTTCCCGGTTTGCATAAAAAGCCCAGGCAATACAGCCAAAAATCAGTGGACCAGCAACAGTCGCAATGGCAGTTACCCAGTCCTTTTCCAAAAATGGTTGCAGAATGGAGAACCCAATTCCGATGCTTAACGTCATCATCACAACAGTAACAACGAACATCATCCAGCGATGTGAATGGTAGGCGACAAACGGACGTGGACGGTCTTCTCTCTTGAAATAGGGAAAGGCACCTACCAAGAAAAGGTAAGGCAAGGTTGTTGACACATTACTCATTGATGTCAGTACATTATAGAAGAACTTAGCATCTTTGTGGGTGAGCACAGACACTAATGAAATCCCTGCGATAAAGATGACAACCGCGGTAGCTTGCATCCACATCGCAAATTCTGGCATATCATGCTTGTTTAAACGTGTCATTTTCTTAGGCCATAGTTCCTTGGGTGAACCTAAAATAAAGGATTTTAGAGGTGAGTATATCAGGACGAAGAAAGAGCCTAAATAAGCTAAGAACATACTGATTCCGGCAAAACGTGAAAATACCTCGCCCAAAATATGAGCGCTAGAAGCTGATAGACCGATTGAGAGGCCGAGAATATCCCCTAAATTCTCCATTAAGACATAAGTAATGTTACCCAAATTAACGTTCCCGTGAGCAATCACCATACTCCAGTTGGTTGAAATCCCCCATAAAAAGATGGTAAGTGAGTAGCTAATCCCAATGACAATCGTGCCAATCAAGATGCCCCGGGGAAATGTTTTTTCTGGTTTGTCCAGTGAGTCAGTAACCCCACCAATGGATTCCAAACCGCCGTAAGCAAAGATGGCATAAATGACAAAGCTAATCATCGCAATGGGCGATTGGAATTGTGGATTTGGTGAAGTGGCAAAGTCGGATAAATGGTTAACTGGCTGGGCCAGTGCAAAATGATTAGCGATTAAAATGATGAGACTAGCGAGTACTAAAATCACGTTAAGCGCCATAATGGCAATACCACCAACCGATGAAACCTTAGCGATGAAGGACATTCCACGTGAAGCTGCCCAAGTAATGGCAATGATCCACAGACAGGCGAGTAGGCCAACTGTTAACGTTGAGTTCAAGCCTAGAAAATGCCAATTGTTCGTGGTGTCATGACCGCTAATGATGGTCGAAAGGGTGATCCAAACTTTTTGCGAAATCATGACTTGCCAGATGATCCATGCAGATAGCCAGATGAAGGTTGCAATGAAGGACCATTTTTCACTAATGGACGCGTCCAGCCATGAATAAATGCCACCCTTCGATTCCTTCAACGAGGAACCGTATTCGGCGAACATTAAACCACTGGGCAAAAAGAATAACAGCGCGCCCAGTAAATACCAGAAGATTGCGCCATAGCCCATTTGTTCAAAGGCTGCCGGAGTGTTCCCAAACCCAAAAATAGTGGTGAAAATCATTAAGACTAATGCCCCAAGTGACAGGGTCTTTTTCTTTTCCATTTGTATTTACTTCCTCAATATCATTGCCAGTGAAAAACCGCCCGTACTGGTGTGAATTTAATATTTTATAGATTTTCGTCTGTGTTAAAGTTTAGAGGCGAAAAATCAGTGCTGTTGGTGATAAGGTCGCTGATTAGGCTTGTATACGTGTCTAAAGCTTGTTTGGCACATTCGGCGTTGCTATCAGTCAGATACTGAATCAATGCGTCACCGCTTAATTTGCGGGCCTTAGCATCGCTTTCGCGGAGGTGTGCGCCGAGATCTGCTTGTAGTTTAAGCTGAGCTTGACGATAAGGCGTTTCAAAGTGGCGATAATGAGCGTCAAGCAGCACGCTAGCCAGTTTAAACGTCCAGTAAGCACTGTTGGCGGCATACTTGCCTTGTCCACGTTGGTAAGCTAATGGCGTGCTGTTAATGGCCGTGTAAAAGGGAACATAATTACTTTGAGCCGCAACACCCATTGCCAACCACTGAACGCCGGCCATGGCTGAAGGCACATTCGGTCGAAGTTGAAGAACATGAGATTCTTGTGTTTTGGCTAAGCTAATTGGACGAAAGGCGTGTTTGTGCGTTGCTTCACGGCCAACTGGATCATATTCGGTGCCTTCATAATGATTACTGAGAAAAGCTTGTGCGTCATTAACCGAAAGACGTTTGCTAGCGTAACGAATAAAAGGCAATTCTTCATCGGTTGGTGACTGATCAACTTCTGGATTAAACATTTTTTGACCGATCCAAACGCGGGGGGTGTTGTACATTTCGTCACTCACACCCGTTGTGCCAAAAATATGGCGGAAATTAAAGCCGTTAGCATCAGGATTGAGATGATGCTGCTGGACAAAGTCCTCAATCCCATCAGCAAACATAAAGTTATCATGATCGGTAAAATCGATTTGCTGAATGGCCAACTGATTGGCAACGACTGCATAGCCATCATCTGGAATACGCTGTGCTACCCATTGATGGCCGGCACCGGTCTCTAAATACCAAGCTTCGTGTAAATCCGCGAACAAAATACCGTTTGTCTCTGCTGTTCCATAAGTTTCGACTAACTTGCCCAGTCGTTGAACGCCTTCTCTAGCCGAGGTAACGTAAGGAAGCACCACAGTAACCATTGCCTCTTCCTGAATGCCGTCAGCAACTAAGGGGTCAGCCGCTAGAACGAGAGCATTAGAATAAGCACTTTCCGTCGCCGACATGGCCACATTTGCTTCATTAATACCATCTTCCTCAAAAAGACCATACTTTGTCGTCCATTCAGGAGTCGCGGTATACCGCATTGCCGTCTTCGGCAGTGGCATCGTAAAACTATTATCCTTTGACTTAAACTGTTGCGTCTCGCTAAAGGTTTGAGCGGGGTGAACGACAAAGTGCTTTGGCCAAGAAGCTTTGCTGTCCTCATTACGGCCGATCATCACGGAACCGTCCGTTGAGGCGGAACGACCAATTAAAATACTTGTACATGCCGATGGTCTTCTGGTGTCATCTATTTGCATCAAGGATGCCTCTCTTTCAATCAATCTGAAACATTATGAATAAAATTACAAAAACACAATGAATAAATTGTAGCAGAAAAGAGAAAACAGGGGCGAAAAGGTGGCCGATTTTAAGCGGTTTCATCGCATTTTCTCATCAAACGTTTGTAAGAATGACATTTTTGTGAGGATAGCCGCCAAATTGGTGTCAACTTGTGGTCATGAACGCCATGGTTGTGGTTTAATTATGGTCATTGAGAGCAAAAAGAAAGGATCCCCAAAATGACAAGATGGAATGATGAAAACCCGTTTATCAAAGTTGTAATTTTATTATTTTCGGCTGTCTGCTGTGCCGTTGCGTTGAATGTTTTTTTGATTCCCAGTAATATTTTTGCTGGTGGACTCAATGGGATTGCACAGTTACTACACTGGGGACTTAAGTTTACTGGTGCAGATATTTCAACTGGTTGGTTTATCCTGGCTTTTAACCTCCCAATCGGCATCATGGGATGGCGCAAAATTGGGCCACGTTTTACAGCTTGGAGCTTTGCTAACGCCATTGTGACATCTGTGCTGGCGATTGTAATTCCCGAGGTGAGTGTGTCCCATAATGCATTGCTAAACGCATTGTTTGGTGGCATTTTAACTGGTATTGGCATTGGTTTCCCATTTCGGTTTGGATTTTCAACCGGCGGCATGGATATCATTGCCATGGTTTTACAAAAAACTACTGGCCGCTCAATAGGGACACTGACGATGATGCTCAATTCGGGAATCATTGCTGTTGCCGGTTTCTTTATCGGTTGGGAAAATGCGCTATTTACGATTATTACTATCTACGCAACCTCACGAATGGTCGATACAATTCACACACGTCATCAGAAGATGACTGCTCTTATCGTGACGAACCGGCCGGATGAATTAATCGCAGCGTTGCGAGAACACCTTTTCCGCGGTGTCACTGTTTTACCCTCGCGTGGCGCCTTTTCGAATCGTGACAATTCGACATTAATGATCGTCATTTCGCGTTATGAATTGTACGATTTGCAAACGACCGTTAAGGAAACAGATCCAGACAGTTTTATGAACCTGGTTGCAACGGTTGATATCGCAGGTAACTTTTTTGATGAAGATAAGCAGGCAGAATTGAGGCAATCGTCAAAACAGGGGTAACAGATGCCTAAAAGTTTGCTAAACTTATCTTTGTTTGGTGGAACGTGTTCAAAAATTCGAATCTTGTCAATGAATGGAGTTGCGACATGAACGATGAGCAGTACATGATGGCGATTGACCAGGGAACGACTAGTAGTCGGGCCATGATTTTCAATCATCAAGGACAGATTGTAGGAAAAGCTCAGAAGGAGTTTCCACAATACTTTCCGCAACCGGGATGGGTGGAACACGATCCCGAGGAAATCTGGAGTAGTGTTCAATCAGTGATGGCAGATGCCTTGATTCAAGCACACCTTGCTCCATACAAAATCCGTGGCATTGGGATTACCAACCAGCGTGAAACAACCATTATTTGGGACCGCAAAACGGGAAAGCCCGTTTATCACGCCATCGTTTGGCAGTCGAAACAGACGACCAGCATTACAGAACAATGGCAAAAAGCCGGGTTAACTGAGACAATTCGTCAAAAGACCGGGCTTGTGGTAGATGCTTATTTTTCTGCTTCTAAAATCAAGTGGTTATTGGATAATGTGCCAGGTTGTCGTGAACGCGCAGAAGCTGGTGACCTACTGTTTGGCACCATTGACACGTGGCTGTTATGGAAGCTGACTGGTGGTAAGGTTCATGCGACAGACTATACAAACGCCAGTCGAACAATGCTGTTCAACATTCATGATTTGAAGTGGGATGCCGATTTATTAAAGGCTTTTGATATTCCAGCTGAGTTATTACCTGAAGTGCGAAGCTCCTCAGAAATTTACGGCTATACCGCAAACTACACCATGTCAGGTGTGTCGGTGCCGATTTGTGGTATTGCAGGCGATCAGCAAGCGGCACTCTTTGGTCAAACAGCTTTTGACAAAGGCAACGTCAAAAATACTTATGGCACTGGTGCCTTTATTGTTATGAACATTGGTCAACAACCCACGCTATCGACTAAGGGGTTACTGACGACAATTGCCTATGGTTTAAATGGTGAAGTAACTTACGCCCTTGAGGGATCAATATTCGTTGCTGGTTCAGCAGTTCAGTGGTTGCGAGACGGAATGAAGCTGGTTCAAGACGCTGGGGATTCTGAAGCAATGGCCATGGCGGCCGATCCAGATGATCATATTTACGTGGTACCGGCGTTTACAGGGTTAGGTGCGCCGTACTGGGATCAAGAACTGCGTGGCGCTGTGTTTGGACTCACACGTGGAACAACCCGTGAACAATTTGTGCGGGCAACATTGCAGGCAATTGCGTACCAAACTCGCGACGTGGTCGATACAATGGCTGGTGACACCGGTTTGAAAATTGACACATTGCATGTTGATGGTGGTGCATCCAAGAATGACTATTTGATGCAATTTCAAGCTGACATTCTAAATACAACCATCAGACGTGCCAAGATTAATGAAACGACAGCGCTTGGAGCAGCTTTCCTAGCTGGACTAGCGATTGGTTTTTGGGAAGATCAAGATGAGCTACGTCGTTTGTATATGACCGGTGATCAGTTTGAATCGCAAATGGCAGAAGATAAGCGTAACAGACTCTATCATGGTTGGCAGGTAGCTATTAGGGCTGCCCAAGCGTTTGAACAATAGGCGTAACTGCAATGAAACAGCAATGGTAAATTATTAGAACAGGCATGAAAAAGATTACTGCATGAAGCCTTCATTCTTGATTGAAACTACCAAAAACGGGCACAATGGTAGCATGGCTTTTATTTAGTTCAATCAAGTTAAAGGCTGCGGTTAAAAATATACATTAGGTTAGAGGATTGATTCATGAAAACTCAAAATTACACAAAGGGTATTCTGTGGGCGGCCTTTGCTTCCACAATGTGGGGGATTTCGGGCACGATCTTGCAGTTTATTTCCCAAACGCAAAATATCCCAGCAACCTGGTTTTTATCGGTACGGACGCTGGGTGCCGGCGTTATTTTGCTCTTAATTAGTTGGTTTCGCGAAGGCCGTCATATTTTTGACCTCTTTAAATCTTGGCGTTTAATTGGTTGGTTGTTTGCATACGCGCTGATTGGGCTAATGGCAAACTTATTCACCTTCTACATGAGTATTAAAACTGGTAATGCCGCCTCGGCCACTATCTTACAGTACTTAAGTCCTCTGTTTATTGTGCTAGGGGCCTTAGTTTTCAAACATGAACGACCGTTAAAGACTGACTTAATTGCGTTTGGCATTGCATTAGTCGGTGTTTTCTTAGCAATCACAAAGGGTAATATCCATTCTCTGGCCGTGCCGATGAACTCAATTATTTGGGGAGTATTGGCAGGGGTAACAGCGGCGTGCTATGTGGTGTTACCAAGGGAGATTGTTGCCAAACATTCACCGTTTGTAGTGCTTGGCTGGGGGATGTTTATTAGTGGTGTACTATTTAATTTATGGCATCCATTTTGGAGTCATACGCCAGTCATTACTGGTAAGCTGGTGTTATCTATTAGTGCTGTTATTCTTGTTGGCACCATCTTCGCATTCTCCTCATTGCTGTACAGTTTAAACTTCGCGCCCTCAGCAGTAATTAGCATTGTTGATGCGCTGCAGCCAGTTGTTACTTTTATCCTGAGCATCATTTTCTTTCATTTGCAGATCAGTGTGATGGAAGTGATTGGTTCCATCTTGGTAGTTGTAGCTGTATACCTGTTACAAAGAATGGGCAGTAGTGCAACGTGATGGCTACTGTATGTCTTATTCTGGCAGGATAGTGCATTACACATTCGTTTTAAATGTATAATGCAACTACTGATTTTCTTATTTAAAAAATCAAAAAAAGATGCTTCCTTTTGTGGAAACATCTTTTTTATATTGTGATTTAATTGCTAGTATTGAATGGACCTTACATTTTTTTAATAACGCGGTAACGTTTGCCATCTTTAGGATCATCCGTTTGATCAACTTTATCAAACAGGACGTATGGTTTACCATCTGTCTCTGAGACAATAAACAGGGCGTGCGGGTGTTTATGCTTGTATATCTGGGCGCTCTGATAAACTGCGTTATAATCATGTGCATTGGCAATCGCATCACCAGGATTGAAAAGAACATGTTCTTCAGTCATCAGCAAGACCTCCTTTGAGGTAAAAATGGTTACCATCATCATGCTCGCAGGCGCTGCAAAAAGCAATTATTCAGCTTTCGCGAGGGCAACTGGTAGATTGAGATAATCGAGTAGGTAGTGAGCCAAACCGTCATGATCGTTGTCTAAAGATGTCACATCCTTAGCTATAGCTTTAAGATCGTCGATGCCGTTAGCCATGGCAACACCCCAACCGGCATAACTAATCATTGCGTGATCATTGCCTTCATCGCCAAAGGCAATAATGTCATTTCGGTCAATGCGATAGGTCTGGGCTAAAAACTCGAGACCTGTGGCTTTCTCAACTCCTTTATGGGCGACTTCTAATACGGGCCAACGACCACCCCAAACATTCATGTCAATGTGATTGCCATACCTGGCAGTAATATCGTGAATCAGTTGATCACGGTGTTGTTCATTGAAATAAAGGGTTAGCGCAGTTGGATCAGTCGTCAGGTTTTGTGCATTGAGAATTTGTTGTGGTTGCAGAATGGTTGGGAAAAAGTCAATTGTGCCATCACTCGCATGATTGGCCCATACGTTTGTTTTGTTTTCGGCAGCAATTGTCTCAATTCCAAGCGATGATTGATGTGCCAGAAGATCTAATGCAATGTCCCGATCAATGGTGTATTGGTACTCATGCCGCCATTGATGGTGCGGCAAATGACCAAGTGAGCCATTAAAATTGATCATTGCACTATGCAAGCCGAGTTCATCATAGTATTGACGTGAAATACGATAAGGCCGGCCAGTGACGATACTAACAATGTGACCACTAGCAACAGCTGTTTGTAAAACCTGCTTTGTAAACGGTGAAATAGCAGATTGGTTATTTAAGGTTGTACCATCCAAATCGATGGCAATAAGCTTGCGGTTCACGAATTCATCTCCCTTAGACGATTTTTTCGTCCAAAAATATCTTCGTTCTAATTTACCTTATTCATTTGGGTTCTGCAAGTTTGCTAAGAAACTCATCTGTGGCCCTGTGATTCATGGCGATGACGTGACGTACCAAAGATTTCGGTGTAAACTGATGCGAGTGTTTTAAAACGGTTATGGAGGGAACAAAATGGAGTTACCGGCGGGTTTTGCCGAGAAATATTCAACATTAATGGGTGAAAGCGAGGCAAAAGACTTTTTAGCCAGCTTCGATCAGCCAATCCAGCAAGGATTTCGTGTCAATCCGCTAAAGGCCAATGCAGTTCCGGAAAACGTTTCACTAAACAATCCTACAGGGATTCCCACAGGCTATTATGGCCATGTTAGTGGTCATACGCCTGCACATACGACAGGAGTGGTGTATAACCAAGAACCTTCTGCAACTTATGTTGGGGCAGTGGTGGATGCCCAACCGGGAGAACGGATCCTTGACCTGTGTGCAGCACCAGGTGGCAAATCAACTCAAATTGCTGCCGGATTGCAGCAGCAAGGATTATTAATGACAAATGAAATTTTTGCCAAACGTGCAGCCGTGTTAGCAGAAAACATGGAACGTTTTGGTGTTGCCAATGCAGTTGTTTTGAACGAAACGCCTGCTCATCTTTCAAAACAGTTAGCCAACTTTTTTGATAAGGTCGTGGTGGATGCACCGTGTTCTGGGGAAGGCATGTTTCGTAAAGATCCAGACGCAGTTCAGTACTGGACGCCTGACTATCCGCTTGAATGTGCCACGCGTCAGCGAGAAATTTTGACTGAAGCTGTCAAGATGGTACGACCAGGAGGGCAACTCATCTATTCGACCTGCACGTTCGCACCGGAGGAAAATGAGCAAATGATGGCGTGGGTATTGAAGTCATTCCCGGATTTTGAACTGGTTTCATTGCCGAAATTGCCCGGTTTGGAAGCGGCCCGGCCACAATGGGCCAATAATGATCCTGAACTTAGTAAGGCTGGTCGGCTGTTTCCACATCATATGGATGGCGAAGGCCACTTTATTGCCAAATTGATGCGTCGTTCAAGCGATACAAACGTCACCCATAAACCAGCAAGATTGCCAAGACCTGACGCAAATGAGGTTAAACTATGGCAGGCATTTGAGCAACAACACTTTACTCAACCAATTACAGCGGGGCAATCGTTGACCGTATTTGGGGCTCAATTGTACGCTGTTCCTGCTTTAACGCCAGACCTCGGTAAATTGAAGGTATTGCGGCCTGGCCTTCATCTGGGCACGTTAAAAAAGAACCGGTTTGAGCCAGCGTTCGCGTTAGCACTTGCCACGCATCCGGATCAGTATCGGCCAACAGTGGCTTTGAGCTCAGCTCAATGGGCACAGTTTGTCCACGGTGATACCGTGACATTAAAAAAACCGACTGAAAATGGTTGGACACTGGCGACCATCAACGGCAACGGTATTGGTTTCGGCAAGGTGGTCGGTCAGACACTTAAGAACGGTTACCCTAAAGGACTACGTTTTTTAGTGAAAGCCGATTAATTAACAGACTTAGTGTTAAATCAATTCAACAGCTAATAAAAAATGTTCAGTCCGTTTGAGACTGAACATTTTTTATACGATTCGTCTTTGCTATTTTCCTTTTAAGTTTCGCTGCTGACAATAATTCATTAGGGCGGGGGATAGAACTGTTTTTACAGTTCGTAAATCGGCCGTTGTGTGTGATCCCGTTAACGCGTATAGCAAGCGTAAATCACTTTGCCAATCCTTAATGTACGTATGCAGTGTCTCTTCATCATGGGTCATGAGAACCCGCAAAAAGTGGCCAGCTACACCAACAGCGTTTGCCCCTAGGATTAACGCCTTTAAAACATCCAATGGGGTTCTCACGCCGCCTGAGGCAGCAATTTGCATGTTGGATACTGCATGCGCTTCCAGAAGGGATTGAACGGTCGTTTGTCCCCAGTTAGATAAATAGCTCAATTCTTGATGATGGCGACGTTCATTTTCAATTCGAGCAAAGTTAGTACCACCGCGGCCACTGACATTAATGTATTGAACGCCCATCTGTTTTAAAGTGTTAATGGTTTCTTGGCTCATGCCGAAACCAACTTCTTTAACAATAACGGGGACGGACAAGCCATTAACAATTTCCGTAATGTGGTCGCGCCAACGCAAATCCCGATCACCTTCAGGCATAATTAGTTCTTGCGCACTGTTGATGTGTAATTCCAATGCATCGGCAGCAACCATGTCGACTAATCGCTGTGCATCGTCAAGTGAGTGACCAGCACCAATGTTTGCGAAAATTTGGCCGTGCGGATTTACCTTTCGAACAATGGTGAAGGTTGACGCTGCTGCAGGTTCCTTTAAAGCAATACTTTGCGAGCCAACGGCCATTGCCAAGCCGGTTGCTGCCGCAATTTCAGCGAGTTTGGCATTGATGTGACCGGTTCTCTCAGAGCCGCCAGTCATTGCCTCGATGTAAAACGGTGTCGACAAGGTCAATCCAGCAAAGTGAGTTGACAAGTCAACGTTATCAACTGCGATTTCTGGCAAGCTTTGATGAATGATTTGAATATCGTCAAAACCGGCGTCGCTTTTTTCTTGGTATTGTTTTAAAGCAATAGCGAGATGCTCATCCTTACGATGTGCGTGAGCGGATTCAGTTAACTTGCTCATGGCTGGCCTCCTAAATTTTATCCACAGCGAATTCTGTTATTTTAATTAGTCATAAAGATTTGAGAAATAAAACCGTAGAACCGATAATCGGGTTCTACGGTTTTTAGTTTGAATATAGCGCTCACTTTTATTTTAGAGTGGTTAAACTAAATCCATGACATTGTGAACACTTAATGGCAAGGTAGTGATGCCTTGAGTTTCCCAATCCTGCAGTAGTGTATCAACGGCCTCGTGGCGATCAATCAAAACGATACCGCAGTCACCACCACCGGCACCAGAAGTTTTAGCCGCACCGCCATGATCTTCAGCAATCGCACATAAACTATTTAGAGCGACTGTTTCAATTGGGACATGACTGAATGCACTCAAATGTTGCAGCAGTTTGCGATTTAATCGAAGTTCACGTTGGATGATATCGATCGCACCATCTCGAAATCCTTGAATCATCCGGTTTAAACAATCACGGCTTGATTGCAGGAATGTTCGGTATTCTAGTTGATCCATACTTTTGGCCCAGGTGACCTTATCAACTAAGTGAGATGTTGATGCGGGAGAACCTGTCCAGCCAATTAGCAACCTTAAGTCTGCTGGCGGCGTCAAAAGTTCAACGGATAGGCCAGGCCAGTCAAGGGCTAACAAATCAATTAGCGGTAGATCGTCACGTTTGGCGGTTAGCCACTGATGATCGAATGAATGGTAAGCAATCCAACCACCATAGACAGATGCCGCGATATCACCCAGAGAACCGTTACCCTGAACATCCAAATGAGCAATAGCTGCTAATTTAAATAATGTGTCCTTAGTGATCGGTAGTTGATAAAATTTGCAAAGTGCTTTGACCGTGCCTACTGTAACAGCGGCTGAAGAGCCCAAACCAAATTTTTTGCCATCCTTGCTATCCAACTGTGAGTTTACAGACAGGTGATAGAATTTCAATTCACGTCCACATGCTCGTGCGTAGCTTTCGGTCAGACGAATAGCGGAGAGCAGGTAATGAAAGGGATTGTCCCGATTGTCAAACACAAGTTCATCGCCAGCTCGCCGCCAGTTTACTGAGGTTTCTTTGTATTGTTCAGACTCGATTGTGCCGAAGTTTTTACTTTCCTCAATTGTGACAGTTACAAACTGGTTTAATGCCACAATAATGGCAGGGAACCCCGCTTCAACAACCGCATATTCGCCGGCAATATATAGTTTGCCGGGCGCTTTCACGCTAATCAATTAATCATGTCCTTTCAAGACAAAAAATGTGTGCGTTATTCGTGTTGAATAGCGCAAACATTGCTTATTTCAAAATTTTATAAATAGGTCAAGCCTGGGCCTGGTTTTGCAACAACCAATTGGTCGTTACCAAACGCTGGCCGTAGATGGTCCAAAATGGCGTCAACTTCATCTGCTAGGCAGATAACTTTTACGTTTGGACCCGCGTCCATCGTATAATAGCAGTTCAGACCTAGTGAGCGCAAGTCGTTAATTAATTGCATTGCCTTAATGGTATCGCCATTAAAGTATGTGAAAGGCGGTGTGGCACTAAGAGTCGTTGCGTGCATGCACATTGCATTGTGTTCCGAGATTGAACCAACACGGTTTATATCTTTTTTAAGTAATGCAGTCCTCAGTGGGTCGATATCAGCATTAGCTTGCTTAACCCAGTCATTAAAGAACGGTGATGTTTGTGACTGCTTCATGCCGTGACGGCTGCCAATTTTTTTCTCATCTTGTGAGACAACAATGGCAATCATTCGAATTGGCCAGTCAACTTTTTCATCCAACGGCTCAGCAAACGAGCTTTCATCGTCATGACCAGCGTGCCATTGAACGAAACCACCAAAGATTGAACGGGTAGCAGAGCCGGAGCCTCGTCTTGCAAGCTGAGATAGTTCGCGTCGGGTCAGATTGAGGCCGGCAGCTTTAGCAGCAGCACCAGCTAAAGCCGCAAAACCCGAGGCAGATGAAGCCAGCCCAGCTGTGGTTGGCACGTGATTACTTGTTTCAATATGAGCAAATAGGTCGGTGTGAGCACGTTGACGCACTAGATCCATGAATTGACGAATTCGTTGTTGACCATCTGTCGGCAACTTGATTCCGTCTAAGATGATGTCATCAGCTGCCAGCTGCGCGTCAAACTGAACGCTGGTTGTGGTATAAAAATGGTCAAGCGTCATGGAAATTGAATCATTGGTGGGTAAAATAAGATGTTCATCTGCTTTACCCCAGTATTTAACTAACGCAATGTTTGTGTGCGCCTTTGCAATTACAGGCGTCTGCGAAATTGTCATATTGCTAATGTCCTATCTTTCGTGCTTTATTTTGATCTTCGTAGTCAGGCTATCGTTGTGTCAATGGTTCGATCCAAGTTGCCACGGCCCCATGCTGTTTCAAGGCATTGGCCACTTTAGCGGCTTGTTCGGCGGTTTGAGTCAGTGCAAACATGCATCCCCCTAGGCCACCACCCGTTAGTTTGGCACCCAATGCGCCTGCATCATTTGCGGCATTAATTAGACGCTGTAGAACAGGGTGATTAACGCCAAGATCGGTTAAGTCTTGCTGAGCAGCTGTCAATGTTTGTCCTAACAGACGAACTTGATCGTGTTGAAGATACTTAGCCGCCGCAGCGGTTAGGGTGCCGAGATGATTGATCAAATGTTGGCCGACACCAGGCTGTTCATCATCTTTCAGCAGTTCGCTGACCGAATTAACCGCCATGCTGGTTTGACCCGTCACACCTGTGTCACCAACAACTAAAAATGCGTTCATGTGAATCGGAAAATGTTTGAGCGGATTACCTTTGACTAACCACACTGGTTGTGTAGAACTAACCGTTGCTGCATCAATGCCAGATGGTGAGCCGTGCGTGATAACTTCCTCAATGTTAACCGTGTCTAATAATAGTTGTGGATCCAGCGCGGTTTCAAAAAAAGCATAAATGGCGCGCGTAACGGCGGTCGCCACCGCCGCTGAAGAGCCCATACCACGTTCTTCCGGAATGGCACTATCAATTTTTAAATCAAAGTTTAAAGATAAAGCGTTAAACCGACGCAACAAGCGTTGCAGCAAGACGCGTAATCCCTCAAATTCACCCGGTAAGTCAACCAGTGCCCCGGTGAAGTAGCTACTTATTAAACGTTGACCGCGCGTTGTCTCACTTAATGTAGCGGTTACGGCAACGTTGAGCAAGGGGACAGCTATCGCCGGTTGGCTATGAACAACGCTATGTTCACCAATTAAAATAATCTTTGCATGAGCGCTACCTGTTGCAACACGCATGATGACGTCACTCCTTCGGCATATTTTACGACCATCATCATACCACAGACACAAATGCTTTATCATGCTTAGCGGGTCTTTGCCTACTGCAACAAACAGAGTAGAATGAAACAAGGATCATAATTTCAACATTGGGAACGGTAAGAATAAGATGTAGGACCGGTGTTGTCATTATTTAGTAGAAAGGTATTCAGACTCAATGAATAAAGACACAACTTACGCCGTCGTTGATATTGAAACGACTGGCACCAGCGTAAAGGATGGCGACCGCGTCATCCAGATTGGCTGCGCGTTTGTTAAACACGGTAAGGTCGTCAATCAATATAGTACGAAAATTAATCCGGGAAAATCAATTCCAAGCGCCATTACACATTTAACTAGCATTACGAATCGCGATGTTGCGAACGCTCCCTTTTTTGATGATATTGCAGCGTCCTTTTATGCCATGCTTCAAGGTACGGTCTTTGTTGCGCACAACGTGAACTTTGATTTTCCTTTTTTAAATGCCGAATTTGCCAGGGTGGGATATCCGGCGCTTCAAATCGAGGCGATTGACACGGTGACGCTGACCCAAATTTTATTTCCGACGCTGCCAAGTTTCCGTTTGCGGGATTTGAGCGCTCATTTTCACATTGAGCATGACCAGCCGCACACAGCGGACTCAGATGCAGATGCAACAGCTGTTTTGTTAATTAAATTATTGGATAAACTTCGTCAGCTACCGATTAATACATTGCGGCAATTGACTAACTTAAACCTATCATTACCACAGGATACGACAGCAGTCTTTAACGTTGCATTAGAGGAAGCACGTCATCATCCCAGTAAACTACCAGCTGGGGAATATGTCCGTGATCGGTTGGTGCTTCACGAAGCCACACCAATCAAGTCGGTTGATTTGGGACAGCCACAAGCCTACCCAAAGTCAAAAGCGGCTAAGCAGAAATTATGGGGATCCAAAATTAGTTGGCGAGATCCGCAAGCCAAAATGATGAATCAAATTTTCAATAACTACAGTCATGAAAACACTAAAAATTTGATCATTGAGGCGCCGACAGGTATTGGTAAAACGTTGGGGTATGCGGTGCCATTTGCTTATCTATCCCAAACGGGCCAATCGACGGTCATTTCAACCCAAACAACGCTATTGCAAGGGCAGTTTATGCAGGAAACATTGCCGCAATTACAAGAAATGTTACCGTTTGATCTCAATGTGGTGGCCGTCAAGGGAAATCAACACTATTTGGATCTTAATCGGTTTGCAGATACGTTGACGGTCCCGGAACATTCTCAACAGAGTCAATTTCTTAAAGCACGTATTTTAGTGTGGTTGTTACAAACTGAAACTGGCGACTTAGATGAGCTGCACTTAACGTCATATCGAGCACAGCTTTTTGAAGAAGTTTGTCACCGCGGTTTAAAAACCATTAAGCCAAGCGATCCTTTTTATGAGGACGATTATTTGCGACGGTTAGACCATCGTATTCGTCAGGCCAACTTGATTATTGTCAATCACGCGTATTTAACACAGCATGCCGATCAACTGGACACGTTACTTAATAAGCCATATTTGTTAGTTGATGAGGCCCAGCATCTGCCGGATATCGCTGTCAATCAACACCGTAATACCGTTCGTTTTCACGATTTGGTGTCACTGTTACACCACGCGCAAGCAAACATTTTTAATCAACATGACCATCATCTGACCGAAATGTTTAGTGAGGATGCTGTTGCCGCAACGCAATTGCGGTCCCTGTCTAATACGTTGATTAAATTGGATGCCGATCTAGATCAATTTGGTCACTCCATGTACCGGCAATTTTTACTAAGTGCTCAAGTTAGCGCTCGGGGTCAACGCATCGTCGAACAATTGATTGACAATCGTCAACTCAAGCAACTAATGAACGATGACAAGGGTGCTTTTAATACACTGATGACCGGCCAAATAACCTTAACAACGGCACTGACCAAGTTACAACAACGATTTACGGTCCAGTCAAAAAAGTGGCTGAACTCGGATGCAGCGCTGATGCATGAATTTAGTGGCACCGTGGGACGGATTACAGAGTTGTTATCACAACTTGATGCGTTCAAGGCTCAGCTAAATGATCAAGAAACCGCTAACGTTTACTGGTTACGTCAAAATCAATATGGGGATTCGTCAAGCTTGGAACTCAGTGGCGGCCTGTTACTTGCAACTGGCTGGCTCCGCCAAAACGTTTATGCGCATTTTAAACAACCAACATTCACGGGGGCCACGTTATTCACATCCTCCCGAGCTAATTACTTAATTGATCAGCTAGATTTAGATCGGCAAGAAACGGCTACCAAACGGCTTGCGGAACGTTTCGATTATGCATCACAAGCGCGGCTGTTTGTTGCGACAGATGCACCAGCGATTAATCTTAATCATCCGGATGAGCAAATTCAATATTGGGCCTCAACGATTGCTAAGCTTGTCCAAACGACCAGCCGCCAAACGTTAGTCCTGTTTAATTCATTAGCAGCGGTTAGCGCCGTTTATGAGGCCCTGACACACGGTCTGTTACCGGAGAACCATACTGTATATGCACAAGGGGTTACCGGTAGCCGCGAGAAAAATCTGAAGCGATTTACGACCGAAAATAGTGCCGTTTTATTGGGGGCTGCCAGTTACTGGGAAGGTATTGATCTGCCTAAGGATGCGTTGGAATTAGTTGTCATTACACGGCTGCCGTTTGACGCACCAACGGACCTACTGGTTGCCGCAACCAATGCTCAGTTGGAAGCCAAGGGGCACAATCCGTTTTATTCCTCAGCCCTACCGAAGGCAACCTTACGTTTACGGCAAGGAATTGGTCGATTGATTCGCACGGATAATGATCGTGGTGTCATTGTTGTGCTAGATCCACGGCTGATAACGAAACGTTACGGTGGCACTATGCAAAAGGCACTACCAGATGCACTGCCAGTGATTCCCCAAGGAACGGCAGAAATTATCAAACAAACACAAAATTTCTTTAAATGACTAGTAGACCGTTGTTTGATTGGCGATGTTTGCTATAATTAATCAGGTTATTGACATTTTCGTGTTAACGGAACGAATGGAGGTTAGCATGCAGCGAAAACAGCATCAGCAGCGCCAGTGGTCACAAATCATTCTATGGACTGTGCTAATCGTGGCTTTTATTGCTGGTAGCATTGGCATCATTTTTCACGAAGCCTTGAGACCAGCTAAAACTGCTGCGGGCCAAACTGTTAGTATTGCACGTCAAAAGGGTATCAGTGATACTGGGGATTTTTTGACTTACAATCGACAACATACCTATTACTCGGTTAGCGGTCGCAATGCGAAAAATCAGGCGGTTTACGTTGTAGTGGCTAAGCAAAACGGACAAACGAAGATTTTGAAGCAGTCCGATGGTACTTCAAAAACAGCAATCCTCCGTCAAGTTTGGCAGAAAAGCAATCCTAAAAAGGTGCTGAATATTGGTTTAGGTATTCGCAAGTCAGAACCTGTTTGGGAGGTTACCTACTTAAATCAGAAGGGCAACCTTTGCTACGACTTAATTCGTTTTAAGAATGGCACCATGGTTCAATCCATTCAGAATTTATAATTTTAAACAAAAGGGGAAATTTCAGTGGAAACAATCAGCATCATTCACGCACCGGAACATGTCGACGAAAAAGTTCGTATTGGTGTATGGCTTAGCAATAAACGCTCTAGCGGGAAGATCGCGTTTTTACAGCTTCGCGACGGGACAGCATTTTTTCAAGGTGTCTTAAGAAAAAATGACGTTAGCGAAGAGAAATTCGACGAAGCTAAAGAACTGCGTCAAGAAACGAGTTTGTATGTGACTGGGACAATTCATGAAGACAGTCGCTCCAAGTTTGGCTACGAAATGGAAATTGAAGATTTCGAAGTCGTTGGTGAGAGTGAAGACTATCCGATTACACCAAAAGAGCATGGCATCGATTTTCTGTTGGATCATCGTCACTTGTGGTTGCGCTCTTCTAAGCCACATGCGTTACTTAAGATCCGTAATGAAGTCATTCGCGCAACGTTTGAATTCTTTAATGACCGTGACTTTATTAAGATTGACGCACCACTGTTGACTGGTTCTGCACCAGAAGGCACGACTGAATTATTTAAGACGGACTATTTTGGTCAGGATGCCTTTCTGTCTCAAACTGGTCAACTGTATGAAGAAGCGGCAGCGATGGCATTTGGTCGAGTATTCTCATTTGGTCCTAGTTTCCGAGCAGAAAAATCGAAGACTCGTCGCCATTTAACAGAATTTTGGATGATCGAACCAGAAATGGCGTGGATGCACCAGGAAGACAGTTTGGCCATTCAAGAACAATACATTGCCTTTTTAGTTCAGTCAGTCATTGATAACTGTCAAAGTGAATTAGCCGTTATTGGTCGTGATGTGGAAACGTTGAAGAAGTACACGCGGTTACCATATCCACGGATTTCTTACGATGACGCGATTAAGTTACTTCAAGAAAACGACTTTGATGTTGATTGGGGTGTTGATTTTGGATCACCAGAAGAAACATTCCTCGCTAATCACTTTGATCAACCCGTGTTTGTCCTGAATTATCCAAAGGCAATCAAAGCGTTTTACATGAAGCGACACCCAACTCGTGATGATGTGGTTATCTGTGCCGACTTGCTCGCACCAGAAGGCTACGGCGAGATTATCGGTGGTTCTGAACGTGATACTGACTTTGATTACTTGCGTGACCGAATCGTGGAATCTGGTCAAGATCCTAAAGACTACGATTGGTACCTTGATTTACGCAAATATGGTAGTGTTCCGCACTCCGGTTTCGGTTTGGGTCTCGAACGGTTCTTAACATGGATTACACTTCAAGATCACTTGCGTGAGACGATTCCATTCCCACGGATGATCAATCGGATTTACCCGTAATTTTAAATGCATTTACTAAAGTGGTTTTTGTGAGACACTCTCATGAAAACCATTTTTACGTGTGGTGAGCGATGTCAATTGTTTTCAAAATATGGGGGTGTTTAATCACTAACCATCTGGATAGTGTTCAGGTGCAATTACTGGTATAGTACAGGAAGAAAAGAAGGTGCACGAATTGGAAAACTTTGCGTCAGCTTTATTGCAGGCTGGTGAAACGACAATCAATAATTTAATTCTGACTCATTATCGAGAATTAAATATGACTAACGAGGAACTGATTGTGTTTTTACAATATAAACGTTCTTTGGATCGTGGTATTGATTTTCCTGATGCAGAGGCCGTTGCAAACGTGATGGGTACCACTACTGCGGACGTTTATACGCAGCTGGATAATTTGCTCAAAAAAGATTTGTTGTTGATTGAATCTAAAGCTGATGAGACCGGAAAATTGCGTGATCGTTACGACTTTTCACCGCTATACCAAAAGCTGGCTGCTTTGCCAGACACACTCAGCGGTGTGCATACAACCACTGCTGCTGTATCTGCGCCGGATTCAAAGTCGGCAAGGGAAGATGTGTTTAACAAAATTGAGGTTGAGTTTGGTCGGCCACTCAGTCCAACAGAGCTTCAAACAATCGCACGTTGGTTTGACGAGGATCATTTCAAACCCGAATTAATTCTAATTGCCTTACGTGAAGCAGTGTTAAACCAAGCTTATAGCTTGCGTTATATTGATCGAATTCTCCTCAGTTGGCGCCAGAAAAACCTAACTTCTGCGGGACAAGTGGAAAAAGAATTGTCACAAAGACGCACAAAACAGGCCACGCCGCCAACACAGTCGACACCAAAGGGGCCAAGCATTCCTTTATTTAAGGTTTCTGAGCCACCGGCACAATCATAGCAAATCAAAAGGGCACCTCTCTTAGTTTCTTACTAAGAAAGGTGCCCTTTTAAAATTGTGTTAAATGCAGTGGTAAAAAAATATTAGTGACTGCTGTTTTGGTTATTGTTGTTTTCACTATTCGATGAGCTATTGCTCTCGGAACTGCTACTCGACGAACTTGAGCTAGTGTCGTTCGAAGAACTATTGTCATTATTGCCGCCTTGAGTAGCGTTGCTTTCAGACTCGCGGCTGGAAGCGGCATTATCGGATGTGCTTGAACTCGAATTGTTGTCGCGTGAGAAAGAAGAGAAGGAAACCATCGAGGATGAAGAACCAGTGGAGCTACTTTGATCCTTTTCGTTCAGATATTGTTTCCAGTCTGATCCGACTACGGCAAGTTCATCAACGCCGTTATGACGAACAACTTGAACACTGCTTGGACGAATCCAATTATCATTGGCTTGTGTTTGTGCCATGTACATTTGGAGGTTCTTGTAAATGGACTCTGCGATTGATAACTGTGCTGTTGTCATGTAATGATTTGGTTCATTTGGCTGATCATAACCCGTCCAAACTGAGATGGAGCTGTGCTGTGTATAACCAGAATACCAAGCATCCATAACAGCGCCGTCTGGAATACCCGTCACACTGCTTGGATAGCCTGACTGACCAGTTTTACCGGCTTGATATAAACCAGGAATTTGCGCGCCAGGGGCCCAAGTAGCTGTTGGCACGCCTTTAAGCATATCCGTCAACATGTAAGCTGTTGCTGAAGTCATCGATCGGTGCGAGGCTACGTCGAACTTGTGGGTAACACCGTCAGCAGTAATGACCTTATTGACCAGATGAGGGGCTCGGTATGTTCCACCGTTGGCAATGGCCCCAAAGGCTGCTGATTCTTGTTCACTGGAAACATATGCTCCGATCCCATTTGAATATTGTAAGGCTGATTTAAACTTCATGCCGTTTTGAGTCATAAATTCAGTTGCGCGGTTCAAGCCGACTGCTTCCAATGTTCGAATAGCAGGAATGTTACGTGATTCAACCAACGCCTTACGCATTGTTAAGGAACCTTGATACTTTTGATCCCAGTCGTTTAGTTGAATGTTAGTGCCTGGATAATTGTACTTAGTGTCTTGAACAGTTTTAAACGTTGGCCATTGTTTGTACTCGATGGCCGGACCATAATCCATAAATGGTTTGATGGTTGAACCGGAGGACCGATCCGTTTGTGTGGCTCGGTTTAATCCAAAGGCAACGTTTTGTTTTCGGCTACCAATCATGGCTGTGACAGCTCCAGTTTGAGGATCTGTCATCGTGACACCAACTTGAAGCAGGTCACTAGGAAAGTCCACATACTGATCAGTGTTAACGATGTCATATAATCGTTTCTGAGCGTTCATATTAAGGTTGGTGTAAACCTTAATGCCTTCTTTGTAAGGGTTGTACCCTTTATTTTCAATTTCTTTGATAACTTGTTGAAGATAGGCATCGAAAACTTTATCGTTTGAATCTGTGCCATTAACAGTATGGTTAACGGACAATCCTGAAGAAATCGGGGTGTTGAGACCATCCGTTAGCTGTTGTTTGCTGATAACTTTGTTTTCATACATTGCGCGTAACACAGTATCGCGTCGTTGCTTAGCATAACTGGGATGGGCCACTGGATCATAGTAGGTTGGTGACTGAGGCATTCCGGCAAGAACAGCTAATTCAGTATAGTTAAGCTTCTTTAATGGCTGGTTGTAATAATATTTGGCCGCAGTAGCCATGCCATAAACACCATTACCCATGTAAACCTTGTTAATGTAGTACTCTAAGATTTGGTCTTTGGAATAATGTTTTTCCACGTAATAAGCAAGTGCTGCTTCTTGTGATTTACGTTTTAACGTGCGATCAGAAGCAGCTGTTGAAAAGACGGACAGTTTAACCAGTTGTTGCGTCAACGTTGATCCACCTTGTAGTCCCAAAGAGCTTCCATGGATATTGGCCAATGTTGCACTAATGATTCGCATTGGATCAATTCCGAAATGGTGCTTATAGAAGCGACGGTCTTCAATAGAAACAACTGATTGCTTCAATATTGTTGGGATATCTTGTGAGTGCACGTACGTCCGGTTTTGTGCACCTAAGTTTGAAATGACGTTATCGTTGTCATCTAAAATTTCGGTGGAATTTTGACTGGTTAACTGCGCAGTCGTAATTTTTGGCGCGCTGGAAGCGTAGTAAGCAAACAATCCGCCACCTGCCAAGAGTCCCAGCAAAATAATGCCAAGTAACCAGTATAAAATAGTGCGCCAAAGTGGTCGTTTTCGTTTGGGACCGGATGTTTGTAGACTGCCATCGTCGCCATGATACCGGGCGATTCGTGACTGAGATTGATCATTATTGTCAGACATGTTGCTCTCCTTAAACAGTTACTTCTCTTTTGCAATCAATGAATCGACTGCACTTAGGTATGGAACTAGCGGATTAAGCTGAAAGGGAATTGAATATCCATTTGCTTCAATGTCCGCGCGGGGAATCGATTTTCGACCACCGTTTGCCTGATTGTCCCAAAATTTGAACAAGACAGAGGCTGGTAACAAGAACGTATCCCCTTCATTGGTGAATCGAATGATTGCAAAACCAATCCCACCGGCCTGAACGCAAGCGCGCAGGTGTTCCACTTGATGCTCGTGGAAATTTTTTAGCGGGAAAGAAACTTTATTTTTCGTTTCCTTCGCATCAAAATCGATGTAGTGGCCTTGATACACACCATTATAATCGGTTGTTGACGGATGCCTAAAGTAGGCTTCTTTAATCGTTGCAGCGGACCGTCTTGGGTAATCAACTTTCACAATCTGAACTGGCGTCGGCTTTTTATGAATCACCGCAATGCCATTCGTCAGGTAGTATTGATTACTTTCGTTTAGTTCCGCCTCCAAAGACATCCCACGGTCACCATAATTTGTTCTGGTGCCGGTATGCGAGGGGGCGGACTGCTTTGCTGGTCCATGATAAGCTGCTCCGTTTGGATAACGGATGTTCACAACAGACCACACTCCTTAGTTGTGTGCAACAGCCCGCAAAAGCACAGGTAGTGATTGAATTTTAGTTTTTAAATATCTAAAATTCCCTATCACTACCAGACTTGCAGGCATTTTCGCCACACTTTCTTACATTGCTCCCATTATATCAGATTTGCCGAACAGTCTCCGAGACTGTAATGATGTTAACAAACCCGTAACTTATGTTTAATGTGTTTGTGATGAAAAAGTGCAATTTTTGACGAAAATGGACTGATTTATATAGGAATTTGCGTCACAGACTTTGTTTATGGCAAAATGATATTTAAAATTAAGGATAGCTAATGTGAGTTTTATTTATTGATTTTAACTAATCGGGAAGGATATTCACTAGTATGAGTCGGTTATGGGTTACTGGTTATCGTAGTTATGAACTGGGCGTATTTGGCAGTAAAGATCCTAAACTCACAGTAATAAAATATGCCCTCCGGCAAACATTGACGAACCAAATTGAAAATGGCGTTGACTGGATCATCACGGGTGGTCAGCTGGGTGTTGAACAGTGGACGATCGAGGTTGCCAACGACCTCAAGGCTGATTACCCGCAACTCAAGGTGGCCATGATGTTACCGTTTGCTGAATTTGGACAGAATTGGAATGAGAACAATCAGGCCCAGCTTGCAACGCTGCGTGAACGGGTTGATTTTTCGGATTCAGTTTCAAAGCAATCCTATCAATCGCCCCAACAATTAAAAAATTATCAAGCCTTTATGCTTTCACATACAGATGCGGCACTTTTAGTATATGATATAGAACACGAGGGTAAACCAACGTACGATTACTTAGCCATCAAGGCTTTTAACAACCAGCATCCTTATGAAATGACCCTCATAGATTTCGACTGGTTGCAAGAGAGTGCCGATGAATATCAAGAAAATCATCGACAGTCATTTTAATTTTCGTCAACATGCGATACAATACTTAAAGTCGTGTTTCGACAGATAGATGATGAGGTGTAATGTTCATGCAAGAGATCAACTTTACGACGCAGGATATTCTGCAAAAGGAATTTAAGGAAAAACGAATGGGAACCGCCTACGATCCAACGGACGTTGACAGTTTCTTGGACCTTGTAATCAAAGATTACGAAATGTTCAATCGTGAAATTTCTCAACTTCGCGCCGAAAACGAACAGTTGTCCGGGAAGGTTGATGATTTAACTCGTCAAGTTAACGCTCGTCAATCTGTTCAAAGCAACGTTGAAACGTCCACTAGTCAGGCTAATAATAGCGTAACTAACATGGATATTTTAAAACGGCTTAGCAATTTGGAACGCCATGTATTTGGTTCTCAGCTGGATAATGGTGCCAACAACCAGAAGGGCCAAGACACTTTTAGCACCGGTTCTCAGTCTGGTTGGAACGACTAATTTTATTTGTTAACCAAATATTGCAAATTTCGGGTAATTGGGCATAACTTATGTTGTGTCAGGAAAGTCCATGCTCGCACAGGCTGTGATGCCTGTAGTGTTCGTGCTCAGTGAAAAAATAAGCTGGGGTGCCTTCTTTTGAAGGTAACGGCGGGAAAACGTTGCTAAGGCTTCGGCTATGCGCTAGTATCCCTGAAAAGTGCCACAGTGACGAAACCAGTATGGAAACATGCTGGGTGGAACGCGGTAAACCCCTCGAGCGGGAAACCCAAACTACGGTAGGGGAGCTTCACATAGGTAACTGAACTGATTGTGGGGGAAGGTCTTTGACCTTGAGATAGATGATTACCACGGAGTAGATTGCGCCTGAGATCTACGAAGTACAAAACATGGCTTACAGAAATTTGCAACAGGCAGTCCTTCTCACGTGTGAGAAGGACTTTTTTGTACTTTGCATTAGAAAATCAACGACCTTGTACTGATTACCTAATTAGGTAGCACCTTGCTAATGCAAATGGTAAGATGGTTATCGAATTGGTGAGCATAAGTAATTGCAAAGTAGCAACTGACTCAATTACAGTCACTCACAAAATAGTAAGGAGTAAAGATGCAAACATTTCAATTAATTGCGACTTGTGCCGCAGGTATTGAGGCCTTGGTTGGTCGCGAACTGAGAGATTTAGGGTATGAAACCCAGGTTGAAAATGGCCGTGTCCGCTTTAACGGCACTGTTAAAGATATATTACGGACCAATCTATGGTTACGGACCGCTGATCGTATCAAAATTGTGGTGAAGGAATTTCCTGCGCTAACATTTACCGAACTGTTTGACCAGACTGAGGCTGTGGCCTGGGATGAGCTTTTGCCAATGGACGCTAATTTTCCAGTGGAAGGGCGTTCACATAATTCACAGCTGCATAGTGTTCCCGATGCTCAGGCAATTGTAAAAAAAGCCATCGTTACTCAGTTAAGTGACGTTTACCACCGGCGAACCCGATTACCAGAAACGGGCGCTAAATTTCCACTGGAAGTGGCTATCAATAAAGATCAAGTAATGTTGACGTTGGATACAACCGGAGATTCATTGTTCAAACGTGGTTACCGAGTAGCTAAAGGGGACGCGCCACTGAAAGAAAATATGGCAGCTGCATTAATTTTATTAACGCATTGGACCCCCGCTGACATGCCATTTCTTGATCCTGTTTGTGGGTCAGGAACTTTACCAATTGAAGCAGCACTTATTGCACGTAACATTGCTCCTGGATACA
Source organism: Furfurilactobacillus milii (assembly GCF_021654115.1). Lineage (GTDB taxonomy): Bacteria > Bacillota > Bacilli > Lactobacillales > Lactobacillaceae > Furfurilactobacillus > Furfurilactobacillus milii. The sequence goes on from NZ_JAIWJF010000006.1 coordinate 120,326, forward strand.
ACCGCCACTTTATTTGTGAAAGCTGGCCATGGGTTTCTTCTAAAGTGGCAGACACCGTGCGGGACGAAGCAGATGCCGCAGCCGATTATGATAGCGAATTTGACATTGCTGGTAGTGATAACGATCCTGAAATGGTTGCCATTGCCAAAAAGAATGCTCAAGCAGCTGGTTTGAGCCAAGATGTCCATTTTAGTGTGGCAGATGTAACGGCATTAACGACCGACAAAATTAACGGCGTTATTGTTGCCAACCCACCATATGGGGAACGTTTGAGCGATCAAACAGCCGTCCGTGCCTTATATAAGGGAATGGGAAAAGCATTCAAACCGCTGACAACGTGGAGTAAATACATTTTGACCAGTGATTTAGATTTCGAGGCCGCGTACGGTCAGCGAGCGACTAAGAAACGTAAACTTTATAATGGGGCTTTACGGACAGATTTGTACCAATACTGGGGCAAACCAATTTGGCATCATGATAATAAGTAGAAGTCTATATGAATAGACATGGGAGCCGAATATCAAAAAACCGATTGGAAAATAATTCCAGTCGGTTTTTTCGAATATTTTGCGTTTATTTCAGTTAGTCAACCCCCAGCTTAATCAAGATCGAATAATCATTAAAATGGTTGTGAGAATAATAAGCAAAACCGATACAACTAAATCGACAAGATTCAGCGGGTTTCTGTCGGCAGTGTCCTCAAATGTCATGAAATGAGCGTTTAAAGATACCATTCCAGCAATGGCTAGCAGCCCTAATCCAGTTTCGTTATAAACAAAAATTGAGGTTACAAGCAACACTGATTTGGTGATGAAACTGAGTCTTTTCAGTGGATTAGACGGATAATACTTAGTTGTTTCAAGCTTCGTTGCATTTAACATAACAACACCCCCCAAAAAAACAGCTTAATTAGCTGAGTGGCAACTGAACGTTGTACAAAAAGTTGGTCAAGGTATCGTGATTGAAGGTCTACAATCAACACGTCATTCATGTGCTTGTTATTAATCTATACTCGAAAACTTATAATTTCAAGCAATCGTAATTAACACGCGCAAGCAGGGTTAAGTATTAACCAATGCCAGTCAAAAGGCGGAACTAAATTGCATGCGGTCGTTTGTGATTAAACGAATAACAGACACTGGACGAAATATTGAAATCCGTTAAATATTGTCGTCAATCAGCTATGATAAATTCTCGATATGCTACGCTTAATGCGCTTGATGTAGTGCTTGTAATGCAAGTCTGTGAGCACCCATGTTCTGACGGTCGGGAATCCACTGTGTGATGACTAATGAAAACGAATCTTGGAGGGCCAGTAACTTTTGCGTTAGGTCTGGATAATGTTTCATAACGCCTTTACCGACAGCATCTGCTACCAAACGACTATCCGTAAAAAACATCACCGTTTCTTCCGGCTCACTCAATTTTTGAGCCTCCTTAAAGCCAAGGATAGCAGCCTGAAATTCAGCGGCATGATTATCAAGAGCACTGATTGTTTGTTTGAAGGGATACTGGTGACCATTCTGAACGAGAAGAATGCCCGCACCGCTGGGAATTTGAGTTATTTTTGGATGAGTTGCGACGCTCGCCGCATCTGTATAAAGTTTGATCATCATCTTAGTCCTTAAATTTGGTAAAATAGAAGTGTTTGAAAGAAAGGGGTTTCGTACGTCGATGCACACACAACGTTTTTTTTATCGGCCAAGCGGTTTAACTGCAGTTATCATTTGGTCATGGGTCGCCATCTTCTTTTGCGGTGGCGTGATTTTTCAGTATGAAATGGCGCGGTTTAACTGGCCGGCGATTATTATCGCTTGTTTATTTGTTTTATTGCTTGCTTGGGAACTTTTAGGCCGTCAACTGGTTTTTACCGGGCAAAACCTAATTGTTCGTCGGATGCTGGCGCCCAGAGCACTAACTGTCAATGTTCATCAATTGGAACAATTGTCACTTAGTGGTCGCACCATGAGTTTTTCTTTGGGTGGCAAACATTATCGATTCCGCGTAACCAAACACGCATTGGCTAAGATTAAAACCATTGTTAGTGCTGACTAGACCAACCCCAATAAGTTTATTATAGCAGACGCCCTAAACGGTCTGAGGAGAGGAAGTTGTTCATGACACAACCAAAAGATATTGAGATTGCACAACAAACTAAATTGCGTAAAATTAGTGAAATTGCCGAGACGGCAGGTTTAACAGAGGATGAAATTGAACCATATGGCCGTTACAAAGGCAAAATTGATTTGCCGTTAACTGGCAAACGTCAATCTGGCAAGTTGGTGTTGGTTACATCAATTAATCCAACACCGGCTGGTGAGGGTAAGACGACAGTTACGATTGGTCTTGGCGATGGTTTACGCAAGATTGGTAAGCGGGCCGTTTTGGCTTTACGCGAACCTTCCTTAGGCCCCGTGATGGGAATGAAAGGCGGTGCCACTGGTGGTGGTTATGCACAAGTTGCACCAATGGAAGACATTAATTTGCATTTTAACGGCGATTTTCATGCCTTAACAACTGCCAATAACACATTGGCCGCGTTAATTGACAATCACATTCAACAAGGCAACGAGCTGCATATTGACCCACGACGGATCAGTTTTCACCGTGTCTTGGACATTAACGATCGTGCGCTTAGAAATACGGTTATCGGCATGGGCGGTCCAACCTCTGGTATGCCTCGGGAAGATCATTTTGATATTACTGTTGCCAGTGAGTTAATGGCCATTTTATGCTTGGCAACTGATCTGCACGACTTAAAAACACGAATCAACCGCATCGTTGTCGCTGAAAATTACGATCGGCAACCAGTTACCGTCGCTGACCTACAGGTTGGCGGTGCCATTGCCTTGCTCCTCAAGGAAGCAATCAAGCCAAATCTTGTTCAAACTTTGGAAGGCACACCAGCCATCATCCACGGTGGTCCATTTGCAAATATTGCTCATGGTTGTAACAGTGTGTTGGCAACCCGAACAGCCCTACAATTAGGTGAATATGCCGTTACAGAGGCTGGCTTTGGGGCTGATTTGGGTGCCGAAAAGTTTCTTGATATCAAAGTACCGGTCCTAGGTAAAACACCGGACGCAGTTGTTTTGGTGGCCACTGTTCGTGCACTCAAGTTGCATGGTGGCCAAGCACTTGCTGATTTGACAACACCAAATCTTGATGCATTGCAAAAAGGGCTTGCCAACCTTGGTAAACACATTGAAAGTATGCAACGTTATCAAGTGCCGGTTGTTGTTGCTATTAATGCATTTACATCAGACACTTCAGAAGAAATTAAGTTGATCCAGGATTACTGTCAACAGTTCAATGTAGAGGCTCTGGAAGCTGATGAATGGGCACATGGCGGTGATGGGACAACTGAGTTAGCTCACGCCGTTGTTCGTGCCGCTCAACAACCGACCGACTTCAAGCCATTATACGATGCTGACGATGATATTGTGACTAAAGCAACTAAAATTGTGACGACCATTTATGGCGGTCGTGGTGTTGTCTTAGAGCCGCATGCCAAGGTACAATTACGGCGTTACGCAAAGCGTGGCTGGGATAAGCTACCTGTTTGCATGGCAAAAACGCAGTATTCACTAACAGATCGGCCAAAGCAGCTCGGTGCCCCGAAGGACTTTGACATTCATATTCGAGCATTTGAACCTCGTTTAGGCGCCGGGTTCATGGTGGCCTTAACTGGTTCCATTTTAACGATGCCTGGTCTGCCGAAACATCCTGCCGCTTTAGACATGGCAATTACAGATGACGGCAAGATTTCAGGGATTTTCTAATAATCAGCTTGATGAAAAGGAGTTGTGGCCACGAGCCACGTTACGCCAATGATATATTACTGGATTTTTATTGCTGTGCTGGTGGGTGCTGATCAAGGTATCAAGTATTATATTGCGAATAATCTAGCCTTAGGTAGTACGCATACGTTCATCCCCGGACTGTTATCATTAACGAGCCTTAGAAATAATGGTGCCGCATGGTCGATTTTGACGGGCCGCATTGACATCTTTATTGTGATTACAATTGTGGCGGTTATCGTCTTGGCTTATGCGATGTGGCGGTTACGCGCCCAGCGGTTATACATGTGGGGCATCAGTTTTATGATGGCTGGAACACTCGGAAACTTTATTGATCGTATTCGTTTGGGCTATGTCGTCGACATGTTTCAACTGGACTTCATGAAGAGCTTCCCAATCAGTAATTTTGCTGACTGGTGTCTCACGGTTGGCGTGATTTTGTTGATTGTTGCGGTGATTTTTGACCGTGATGACAATCCAACAGGACACAGTCAAGCAAGTTCTAAACAGAAGGCTAAGACCCCTAAAAAAGATAATCGACCAATTAAACACAGTGGTCCCCGACACGCAGCAAAATAATTAAGGATTAATTGACACAACTATGAATAGAAACGAAACAACCAGTACATCAGCGACTGATGTGCAACCTGATGCGAAAGCGCATCGCCAAGAATATGACAGCATGGCAGCTCAAGTTACCACACCAGCCACGCAAACCTTTATCATCACGACACAAATCGGTCGTTTGGACAAGGTTTTAAGTCAGTTAGCCGGCATCACACGCTCACAGGCGCAAAGTGCCATTATTGATCACCGGGTTACCGTTAATGGTCAAGACGTTAAAAAACGAGATGAACTGGCCGCTGGTGACAAGGTGACGTTTGTGCCCAAAACGCCGACGCCCATTGCCTTGGGCCCTGAAGATATTCCATTAGATATTGTGTATGAAGATGACGATGTTATTGTCGTTAATAAACCGCAAGGAATGGTGGTTCATCCTGCACCCGGGCACCCGGACCATACATTGGTCAACGCGTTGTTAGCGCATAGTCCGTTGTCAACGATCAATGGGAGTTTGCGTCCAGGGATTGTCCACCGAATTGACAAGGATACGTCTGGATTATTAATGGTTGCCAAGAATGATTTGGCCCATCAGAGTCTGTCTGCACAGCTCAAAGCTAAAACAAATGAGCGCCAGTACATTGCGCTCGTTCATGGTGTCATTAGCGAAGATGATGGTACCGTTGATGCACCAATTGGCCGTTCTCCAAAGGACCGCAAAAAAATGGCGATCGTTAAAGATGGCCGGCCTGCAGTGACGCACTTTCATGTAATCAAACGATATCAACAGTACACGCTGATTAGCTGTCGACTAGAAACGGGACGGACGCATCAGATTCGTGTCCACATGGCCTATATTGGGCATCCACTGGCTGGTGATCCGTTATACGGGCCTAAAAAGACACTGCCAGGTAATGGTCAGTACTTAACGGCACAAACTTTGGGGTTCGTTCATCCCCGTACTGGTAAAACAATGCGGTTTGAAATTCCGTTACCAGCGTGGTTTAACAAGATGTTGAAACAGCTGGATGAACAAGAAAATAAATAAAAGGGGTAACTCAAAATGGCAAAAGAAGTTGTCGATGCAATGGCGATGCAACGGGCTTTGACTCGAATCACCTACGAGATTATTGAACGTAATCGTGGGATTGGAAATTTAGTTTTGATCGGTGTTAAAACACGCGGGGTCTATTTAGCTGACAGAATCGCATCACGTTTACATCAGCTGGAGGATACAGTTGTTCCTGTTGGCCAATTGGATGTTAGTGGGTATCGTGACGACATTGCGAATTCAGAACCAACAACTAAGGCTGCTATCAGTAATCTCAGTACATCTGTAACGGATAAAAAGGTGGTATTGGTCGATGATGTTTTGTTTACTGGTCGGACCATTCGTGCTGCCATGGATGCCATTATGGATTTAGGCCGGCCCAATAGTATTAACCTAGCGGTGTTGGTTGATCGTGGTCACCGCGAGTTGCCAATTCGTGCTGACTTTGTTGGTAAGAATATTCCAACGGCCCAAAACGAACGAATCCAAGTCTCAGTGAACGAAGTTGATGGTAAGGATAGCGTTGAAATCATTACCGGCAAAGATTAACAGACAAGGTACCAGATAGAAAGGAACGTGCAGATGACAGAACGCTATTTAATTCTTTCAGATGGCACGGCCTATAAAGGTCAAGCGTTTGGATCGCCGGCAACCACAAGCGGCACCATCGTTTTTAATACGAGTGTCACCGGGTATCAAGAAATTATTACTGATCCGATTTACCACAATCAAATAATTGTCTTTACCACACCAACCATTGGCGCCGTGGGCGTTAATCATGAAAGTTATGAATCAATTCTGCCGACTGCTAAAGGGGTCGTGGTGCGTGAAGTGGCAGAAGTGTCCACCAATCGACAACGATCTTTAAGTTTGGATCAATTTCTACGTGTCCACAACATTCCCGGTATCTCCGGAATTGACACACGGCAATTAGTCCGTAAGTTGAGAACCCATAATGGTCTTAACGCCAGTATTGTGGATGTTGCCGATGAGCATGCGTTTGACCAACTTAACGCCATTGTGCTGACAAATCAGCAAGTTTCACAGGTGGCCACACCACGTCCATATGCTAACCCAGGTATGGGTCATAATATTGTGGTCATGGATTTTGGTCTAAAAAGCGGTATTTTACGGGAACTGGCGGTTCGTGACGCAAATGTGACTGTGGTGCCATACACGACGACCGCTGATGATATTCTTAACCTCGATCCAGATGGCATTATTTTGTCTAGTGGACCAGGGGATCCGCGTGATCTTGGTAAGGACATCTTGACGACCATTAAAACGCTAGAAACGCGCGTGCCGTTATTAGGTATCGGGTTAGGTCACGAACTATTTGCGCTGGCTAATGGCGCAACGATTCAACGCCTGCCAGTTGCTCATCAGGGAATGAATCATCCCATCCGTGAAATCATTACTAATCAGATTATGTATGCAGCGCAGGCCGAAGAATACGGTGTTGACCGTGATAGTATCAACCGTGATCAACTTTTGATTACGCATATTGACTTGATTGATGGTTCAATCCAAGGGTTACGTCACCGTGATTATCCAGCATTTTCGGTGCAATTCTTTCCGGATGCTGCGCCGGGTCCGTGGGAAGCAACCCAAGTGTTTGACGACTTCATCGAGCTCACAGGAATTAGAGGTGAACAGCATTAATGGCAGAAGAAACAAGTCAGGGTGCACAAACGACTGCTCAGCTTGCGGCATTTAATCAAGCCGAGCACTCAGCAGAAAAAACGGCGTCTGTTCACCAGCGCCTGTTAGTGATTGGTGACGGTCCGAACGATTTTGGTCACGAAACGGAGTTAGATGCTGCGACGTATCAAACGTTGAGTGTCCTTCATAAACACAACTACGATACGGTTTATTTAAACAACAATCCGTTTTCGTTTTCAATGGAAAATGCATGCGGTGCGACAGTGATTATGGGCGATCCATCTGATGCTGCCACGGTGCGCCAGGTAATCGAAAGTGAACATATTACCAGCATCGTGCCAACAGTTGGCGGACTTACTGCCATGAGAACTGTTGAGGAATTGATCGCCCACGATTATTTGGATGACAAGCACATTAATGTTTTGGGGATGCCATTGACGACAGTTCGCTTAATCAATAATCCTGCGTTAATGAATCAGACACTTCGTGATTTAGGCGAACCCGTGATTACGTCGCAGGTAGCTAGTACAACATCCGATGCGTTTGATATTGCTCGTCAGGTCGGATTCCCGGTGATTGTTAAGTCCGTGGCGCCGCGTGGTGAGGGTGATCGTGTACTGGCCGAAAATGCGGACCAATTGGATGTTGCCCTATCAGCCGCTTTTGAGCGCTCACGCACACGTCAAGTGATTGTGGATCAGAGTATTGTCGGTCTGAAAGAGGTTTCCTTCGAGGTCCTCCGAGATGCACGTGGGACTGAGCTCTTACTGGGTGCCATGGAAGACATGGATCCAGTTGGCATTCACGCGGCGGATTCCATTGAAGTGACCCCAATTCAAACCTTAACGGATCGTGAGTATCAAAAGTTGCGTCAAGCAGCATTTCGCGTTGCCCGTCGGTTACATATCGTCGGTGTGATGCACGTTCAGTTTGCGCTGGATCCGGTGTTGGATAATTACTTTATTATGAAAGTAAATCCTTACTACGATCGCGTTTCGGCCATGTTGTCGCGTGCTAGTGGCTATCCGATTGCACTGGTGGCTGCTAATGTCATGACGGGCATCTCTTTGCCTGAGGTTCGGTTGTCGAGTCGTTTTGCGAAACGGACGGCGTTAATTGAACCGGTACTAGATCACGTTGTTGTCCGCTTTCCGATCTTTGCTTTTGATGAAGCGGAACGACGTGGGGTGAAAGTGGACCGTCAGCTCACAACTGTACAGAAATCGGTAGGTGCCACGCTTGGCATTGGTCGTTCACTGGAAGAAGCCATGTTAAAGGCGATGCGGGCGGCTCACTATCACAATCGCGATTTCGCTTTTGATGCATTATCAAAATTATCAGACAACGATCTGATTCAGCAATTAATTCACCCCCATGATAACCGTATGATGCTGTTGCTAGAAGCAATTCGCCGCGGTTATCAATCAGATGAATTAGCCGAACTGACGCAGATCGATGAGTTTTATTTTCACAAATTACGCAACATTTATAATCTGGAAGTTGATATTGCAGCCCACGCAGGCTCTGAAGAATGGTTGCAACGGGCAAAGTATTATGGCTTTAGTGATGGGCTTATTGCTCAGCTATGGCAGACAAATGCAGATGCCGTTATGAACCAAGCACATACCGCAGGCATCATTCCAACCTATAAAACCGTTGAACCGACTGCCGGTGAGTTTTCAGAAGTAGTGCCAACATTTTATTCAACGTACGAACTGGAAAATGAAAGTCGACCATTGGCTGATAATACAGCGCTGGTGGTCACAACTGGTGCTTTTCGGCTCGGTGACGGAGCTGCTGGAGAATACGTGATGAGCACCGTGATCAGTGAATTGCATCAACAAGGTATCAAAACGGTAGTTGTCAATAATAACCCCAACGCGATTAGCTTAATCCCACAGTTGACCGATAAACAGTACTTGGAGCCTCAGGAAATTTCGGATATTTTAAGCATCATTGACTTGGAACACCCACGTTGGGTGTTTGTGCCTGGCAATCGACTGAAGCTAATCGGTGCATTGCGATTGCGTCACATTAACGTCGTTGTGATTAACAAAGACAAGGCCAGCAAGGCAGCTCAAGATGGCGACCAATTCTTAACCAGGGTTGTTTACCATACTAATAAAATTGGCGTCGCTGACCCAGTTGAAATTGCCCAAACGGCTTATCATGCTCCGACGCATCGACTGGTTGTTGACAACCAAGGCGTGCCAGGGATCGATGCGGAACCTGGTTCCATGCGACAAAGTGGTTTTTATAATACCTTATTCTCTGCATTCAGTGGGCATTCAAGAATGGTCACCACTGCCTTACCATTCCCAGAGTTTGGCTTGTTGAACAAGGGCACAGGCATTAACTGGATTCGCATGCTGGTACGCGCCTTATTAGACAAAACAACGGCCGCTGATCGGCGTGATTTCAGTCAAGGACCATTTATCACTGCCACGCGTGGGGATGTCGAAATGGTCGATATTCCTGTTGATCTTGATACGCGTTGGCGTGCCAATTTACCCTTGGCCGGCGCCCAGTTTAAATTAGGTGCCAAAATTAATGTGAAGTTTCCGTACGAGTTTAAAATCATTAACTAACAATCGCTAGCTGATCCACGGCGGGACAAAAAGAGGATTCGCACAATTTTGCGCGAATCCTTTTTTATTGATTACGTTAAATGCATGATGTTTGTTGGTTTAACTGCGTAGTCTTTTAACTAGCTCAGCATCTGGCGTAGCATAGGCTGTTTGCTGACCTTCATAAATAACGAAACCAGGTTTAGCCCCATTGGGCTTGTGGACACGCTTGACTTGAACATAGTCAACCGGCACACTGGCAGAATCACGGGCTTTAGAGAAGTAAGCGGCTAAGTTGGCTGCTTCATCGATCGTCTCGTCCGACGGGTCAGCACTGTGGATAATAACGTGCGAACCAGGCATGTTTTTCACATGCAACCAAATGTCCGTCTTTTTAGCTGTGTGGAGGGTAAGTTTATCATTTTGAAGATTATTTTTACCAACGGAAATCAATGTCCCATCACTAGCATGAAACTTTTCTGGCTGGCTAATCTGTAAACGTGGCTTCTTGCTACCGCGTTTACGATGAACTCGAATATAACCTTGTTGCTGTAATTCCAAACGAATTTCATTGATATCTTTCGGACTGGCAAGCTCAATTTGGGCCTGGATGTTGCTCAAGTAATCAATTTCGGTTTGGGTGAGGCGAATTTGTTCCGTCACATAAGCAACCGCGTTTTTCAACTTTTGGTAACGATTGAAATATTTCTGTGCGTTCTGAGATGGTCCAATCTGATTTGACAGGCTAATTTTTAATGGTTTTTCATCATCGTAAAAATTAGGCAAGGTGATTTCAGTCATCCCACGTTTGACCTGATTGAGGTAAGTCGTCAGCAATTCACCTTTGATTCGAAAACTATCGGCCTGATTTGTCTCAGCCATGGTCTGCTGCAATTTTTTCAACTTGCTACGGTTTTTCTTGAGTTCGTTACGAACAATGTGAATCAGGTTACCAGCCTGCTCATTAACACGTTCACGTTCGGCCCGATCCTGATAGAAAAAGTCTAACAGCTCGCTAAGGGTCGCAAATGTTTGTGTATCGTCAAGGTTGGGTGTTGGCATCGCAAACGCACTAAAACTTGTTTTACCATTTTTGAGCCGATTTAATGTCGGTACCGGTTGATTGAATTGCGCAAAGAAATGGGTGAAACGTTCTTCTACACTACCGTTAGTGGCATGTAATGCACCAGCTAACCCTAATGCTGTATCGCGGGCCAACCCTTGAAAGGTTTGCTGCAGCTGCTTAGCCAAAACGTCTTCATTAGGATAATCACGAACTAGATCGTTAATGTTGGCGCTGGTCGTAAACGGATTGACGTCGTCTTGTTTTGGCGGCGCAATGTAAGTAGCTCCAGGCAGCAATGAACGAACCCGGTTTTGGTCTGGATTAACGTGCTTAATAAGATCAAGAATGCGATTATCACTTTGTTCAATTAGAAAAACGTTACTGTGCCGGCCCATCATTTCAATGGTGAGGGCAATTGTCTCCTGGTCACCTAATTCGTTGCGGGTGTTAAATGCCAAACGGACAATCCGGTCATTTTCGACTTGTTCCAAACTATTGAGAATTGAGCCATCCAAGTATTTCCGTAACATCATGGTGAAGTTACTTGGCGTTGCAGGATTGGCGTACGGAATGCGGGTGATTTGCAAACGTGCATAGGTTGGGTGAGCTGACAGTAGCAAAGGATAATTTTGGCTATTGTTGCGAATGGTCAAAACAACTTCGTTAGGATAGGGTTGTGATATTTTAGCAACTCGACCACCCGTTAAGGTCTGTTGCAACTCGGTAACCATTGCATGCGTAAAAGCGCCATCAAAGGACATTTCAAAGCACCTCCTTAATAAGATTGATTGTGTGATTAATGTTAGTCTGCTTTTGATCAAGTAAACTACAGAACAGTCTTTATCATTATAGACGTCTCTAATTTACAAGGCAAAATAAAGAATTGAATAATGGTACTTGTAAAGCACAAGTTTGATATTGTACAATACAATACAGGTTAAGAAAATATTAACGAATGCAGGTACATACATATGAAACAGAGTTTAGAAGCCTTACGAGATAGTGAAAAAATTCATCGAGCACAATTACTAGCATTAACTAAACAATATCAGTTAACCATTGCAGAATGGCAATTGTTGATGAATTTGGCGGACGGTCACACAACGCAGGAACAGCTGTCAGCTGCCACTACGCTTGACACATCTACATTGAGTCGTCAGCTCAAGAGCCTCGGTACTAAAGCCATGATCGACAAAGAAGCAACTGGCCGTGACCACCGGCAACTCATTTATCACGTCACGGAACAGGGCCAACAGGCATTGGCTGATATCAACCAAGGGTACGAACAACTCACAGCTACGGTATTTGACAAGTGGACAGATGAAGAAAAAAACTTGCTACAGATTTTGTTAAATCGGTTAGAAACGAGCTTATCCCGAACAAATAAAAACGGCGTTAACTAGTGTTTAGTTACTATTTATAAAGAGACTTTTATTATTAAGGCACTATTATTTATGTTCAATAGAAGCGATACCATCATTTTGTCGATGAGTGGTAGTCGCTTTTTTTGATGTGTGTTAGAATTGAAAAATACATTTTGGAAAAAAGAAGGCTAACGAGAGCTTATGAAGATTGCCGTGGTTACAGACAGTACCTGTTACCTGTCGCAAACTGAAGTTGATGAAAATAATATTCACGTGGTTCCGATTCCGTTTGTTGTGGACGGCAAGACCTTTGACGAGGGTGTCGACATTAGTACGGAAGGATTTTACCAGTTGTTGCGCGAATCAAAATCGTTTCCCAGTACGTCGCAACCACCATTAGGTGAGATGATTGATTTATATAATCACTTAGCTGATGAGGGTTATGACACCGTAATTAGCATTCACTTAGCATCCACCATCTCCGGCTTTGTCAATTCATTGCAAGGCGTCGCTAGTGAAGTTAGTGATCGAATCAAAGTAATTCCGTTTGACTCGCAAATTACGGTTAGGTTGATGGGATACTTGGTTCTGGAAGCCGCGCACATGGTTAAGAATGGTGCTGATGCTGATGAAATTATTGCTCGGCTGGAAGAAATGCGCGCCACGATGGGTGAATACTTTGTGGTTAACGATTTACAGAACTTGGTGCGTGGCGGCCGGTTGTCCAACGCCTCAGCTTTCATTGGGTCTGTGTTAAAAATCAAACCACTACTGACATTTGATGACGACACGCATGAAATTGTCGCTTTCGAAAAAGTGCGTTCCACTAAAAAGGCGCTGGCAAGAGTGGAAACATTGTTTACTGAAGCACAGGCAAAAGTTGACTATCCGCTACGAGGCATCGTCATCCATGGCAATGATCCAGTTGCTGCACAAACATGGCGGGACAAGCTAGCCAAGCAATTTCCTGAAATGCCGTTTGAGCTAAGTTATTTCGGGCCAGTTATCGGTGCTCATTTAGGTGAAAAAGCGCTTGCCCTAGCTTGGGTCATTGATTACAAACGTGCTTATAAAGATTAACTAAGATTTTGATTGCTAATTTAAAAAGCCATTTTCACGACGGTACTGTCTGATGACAGTGCAAGCGTGAAAATGACTTTTTATTTTTCAGTTAAATCAGTGAGATGTGTGGATAACAGGTCCACTAAAATAATGATTAAAACGATTACCGCTAGCAACAACGATAACTGCCCGAATTGATCACTTAGAAAGACAAGTGTCACGGCGCCAATACAAAAGCCGGAGAAAATGCCGAGCAGTTTTAGCCCTTGATTAACCACTACCCAATCATGTTGCCAGAGGCCACCAAATAAAAAGGCCGCACAAGCGCGAATATTACCCGTCATCATGGTCGAATTAAACGTCACACCGTCGATATTACGAAAGGATTGTAGTTGAATCCCAGATACGGCCGAGAGTCCCGACGTGATGACGATATTAGGTAGGAAGTTGAGCGTAGCCGATAGGATAATTAACAGCGATTCGACAGCAATGGTTATCCGTATCCATTGGCGAAGTGACCGAACAGAAATAGTTTGCTGAATGATCCGGGTAACACCAACGGCCAAAAAGAAAATCAGCAATGGGACCAACCCATGCCAAACGCCAACCCAGTGTCCGCGAGCAATGTTAATCCCAAGAAGAATCAGGTTACCAGACTGCAGACTTGCAAAAACACCGCCGTGAAACCAAAAAGAATCGGCATCGACCATCCCACCAATAAAGGCAAGCAGAATCGCAGTTCTGACTTTCATGATAAATGTGTGATCGTTAATTACCGTAGCGCTTTGCATAAGAATCACCAACTTTCATAGTTGATTGCATTTCATCAGATTTACATACTATCTTTAATTCTACGTCAATTATTTACTGCGTGCTGATAACGACTGAAACTGCGGATTTTTTTCTTAAACGAATGGGTTTGAAACATGGCGGCATTCACGAGATAATGGACGAGTAAGTTTATTTGAGAAAGGATGACAAACATGAGTTCAAACATTCCTAACATCACATTGAGTAATGGCGTTGAAATCCCTCAAATTGGATTAGGCGTCTTTCGTGTCAATGATCCGCAAGTCGTCGTTGACAGTGTTGTTGACGCAGTGAAAGCGGGATACCGTCATATTGATACGGCTAGTTTTTACGGAAACGAGGCTGCTGTCGGCGATGGTGTTCGTCAAAGCGGTGTGCCACGACAAGACTTATTTGTCACATCCAAAGTTTGGAATAATATCCGCGGTTATCAGGAAACAATTGATCAATTTAACCGGTCACTAAGCCTATTAGGCTTTGACTATTTGGATTTGTATCTGATTCACTGGCCGGCTGCTGGCTACGAAGAAAATTGGCGGGCCATGGAAGACCTTTATCATGCTGGTAAAATTCGGGCAATTGGTGTTTCCAACTTTGAGCCACGGCACATTGAACATTTGATGGCATCGGCCACGGTTTCACCGATGATTAACCAAGTTGAAACACATCCATACTTGCAACAAAATGAAGTCCATGAGTACTGTGAAATCAACCATATTGTTCACGAGGCCTGGAGTCCATTGGGCGGTGGCAAGAGTGACGTGCTCAGTGATCCGGCGATCGTTGACTTGGCCGCTAAGCATCATAAGAGTGCGGCACAAATTGTTCTACGCTGGCACGTTCAACGCGGTGAGGTGGTCATCCCCAAATCCGTTCATCAGCAACGAATCGAGGAAAATGCGGACATCTTTGATTTTTCGTTAACGCCTGAAGAGATGCGCACCATTGCGACGTTAGACCGCAACGGTCGGGTGGGTTCAGATCCTAACGATGAAGCGTTCTTAAAGCGTTCTACGACCTACGACAATCAGAATCATAAATAAATCAGCTTGCGTTAAGTTACTTCATCGACCACTAACTACGCAGGCAATTAAGGAGTCTGCGAATGGCTAAATCAGCTGGGGTAATTGAATATGATCGCGATTTTGGGAAAGAAACTCATGACGATCAGCGAATGTTTGAATTGTTAACTGTTGGTGTTTTTCAGGTGGGGTTAAGTTGGCAAGCAGCTGCTAGCAAGTTGCCAGCTTACCGGCGTAACTTTTATCAAATGGACATTGCTAGAGTTGCTGCCATGGACTTAGAAAATATTGACAACGTTTTAAACGATCCGAATATGATTCGCAATCCCAGAAAAATCCGGGCAGTTATTAAAAATGCTCGGGCAATAATCGATGTCCAAAAAGAATATGGCAGTTTTGCCAATTACATGTGGAATTTTGTCGACGAAGTACCTCACACTAAGAGTTACGAAACACGCGATGAAGTGGAAACGAGCACACCGTTTGCTGGTAAGGTGGCCAAAGACATGAAGAAACACGGTTTTACGTTCGTTGGTCCAACCGTGACTTATATGTTTATGAAAGCTTGCGGCATGATTCAAGATCAGGTGTGGGATAGCTAAAACGCACCATACATGTACAAAATAGCACCCCATAATGACGACTATGAGTCGAAATTATGGGGTGCCTTATTTTTAAATTGCTAGTCCTGTAATCCTAAGAAACGATAAATTGGCGTTACCCAGTGATTATCGAACCGCGACAAGCGCTTCAGTGATGTTGGCGTATGTGTTATCGGTGGCGTTTTTAAATTTTTTGCGGTTTGCTTAGGTAACTGCAGGCTATTGAAAGAATGCGGCGTTAATCGTACTTTGTAAGCACGATGCCCGATAACAGCCTGGACTGCTTGTACATGAGAGGACCGATTTTCAAGTAACAGTTGCGTTGAGCCATCGTGTTGCAAAATGGCTGTGTGGTCCAATTGACGATTTGTCGTTGAGGCAACACTCACGGTGCCAGGTTGGACATCACGGCTGACTCTTTTGAGAACGTAATAGGCAGGATTAATCACCAATTGCTCTTTCGGTGAGCCGGCGTGTAAAACATTGATTGCAGCGCCACAGGGATTAACGGCTGCGTGAGTCGGACCGCCTTGACCATTGAGGACCAAGTTCCAATCGAGATACCCTTGAACATGGTGTTCAAAATCGTTAATAATGTCGTATCCGTAACGAGCTGCTGGCGTCCACTGATTGAGCCAAACGCCTTTTTCTTGTGCAGCTTCCGTGGCAATAATCTGTTGTTGGGGCTGCTGACGATGAAACTGATCCAGGTTGTTAAAATTATCATCCCAAGCCGGTTGACCACTAAGGTTGCCCAAGCTCATCTGAGCATTTAAACTGGCGGCGTACCAGTGCACACCCACGCTGTCGACGTATTGGTGCATGCCTCGATGCGCGTAAAACTTCTGGGTCCATTGATTAAAGCCCATCATGATTGGCTGAGTGGCATCACTTTTAACGTAGTCCCAAACCATAATTTTTGTTTGTGGATGCCGTGCTTTTAATTTAGGACCTAAGTAGTGGGTAATAAAGGTCGCTGCTGCATCTGGTGTCCACGTCATTGCTTCCCATGGCGAGCTAGCTTGTAATTCATTTTGCAAGGACAACGTTTTAATCGCGACACCGCGGCGTTGTTGCGCGTCAACGTACTCAACTAAGTAGTCGGCATAAGCGGGCATAGCAGAACGCTTTAACGCATTGTTGACCAGAAAGTTTTGACCATCACGGCGGTGACTAACTTTCATCCATTTTGGTGGCGCCCATGGTGCTGCCATAATTTGGACGTTGGGCGCCTGCTTGAGAATCTGCTGTAAGACCGGTGAAACGTGAACATCGTCAGGTTTTAAACTGAATGCCGCTGGCCCGGCTTGTTTAGCATACGTATAGCCAAACGTCGAAAAATCAGCCGATCCAATCGTCAAACGCAAATTTGTGTAACGGGCTCCTTGAGCGCCAAAGTAGGCCGTCAGAATTTGACGGCGTGTTTGCGGACGGCTTTTTTGAATGACACTGGCAGCACTGTCCGTTAAGGCGCCACCAACGCCAGTAAATGTTTGGCGACGACGATTAGGGAAGACTTGTACAAAGCCAGTACTATTGGAAACGTGATCAATATGTTTGCCCGTCACAAGATGCCGTTGATCATGCTGACCAGCTTGATTGGTAGTCGTCATCGTCGTTTGGTATCGTGAATCAGCCTTCGACACCGACATGGCTAATGCAGGCAAAGTGCTGCTGACCACATTTGTAACGCCCACGGTTAGCATGGCAATAACGACTAATTTAATTGACGAACCAAGTTTCCGCTTTGCCACGTAGACCGCTCCTTTACCACGATTTCTTTAAGTATAGCATGGTGTTTATTGAAGAGGAGGGTTTTAACTGGTGAGATAGTTTTAAAACAGGTATGGTAAAAGTGGTTGAAATAATGGGAGGGTGTTACAGATGAGAACAGTCACAATCAATCAGCAAGTACTGCCCGCAATTGGCTTAGGAACGTGGCATATTGGCGACTCTGAGGCGACCAGGTCGCGCGAAATTGGTGCTCTATCTGCTGGACTTGATGCCGGTGCTAAAGTAATTGATACCGCGGAAATGTACGGCAATGGCCGCTCTGAACGGCTCGTTGGTGAGGTGTTAAACCAACATCAGCGCGATGATGTTTATCTTGTGTCCAAAGTCCTGCCAGAAAACGCGAGTGCAAAACAGTTACCGCGCAGTCTGGACCGTTCTTTGGAAGCCTTGAATACTGATTACCTTGATTTATACCTGTTACATTGGCGGGGCAATATTCCACTTGCAGAGACGGTTCGTGCAATGGAAGCTGCTAAGAAGGCGGGCAAAATTCGTGCGTGGGGCGTATCAAACTTTGACGTGGATGATATGCAAGAATTGCTAAGCGTGCCTGATGGCGACCAGGTTGCTGTTAATGAGGTGCTTATCAACTTACAAAATCGTGGCGCCTTATTTGATCTGTTGCCATGGCAAGAGGAACATCATATTCCAACACTTGCTTATTCACCTATTGCACAGGGCGATACACTGGGAGGCAACTTGGCAAACAATGAAACACTGAAAAGCATTGCTGCGGCCCACCATGTGTCGGTGTTTGCTATTATGTTGGCATGGGTTATTCAATTGCCTGATGTGTTAGCAATTCCAGAGTCTGGGACAATCGATCATGCCAGAGAAAACGTTGCTGTGGCGGACCTAGTGCTTAGTGATGAAGAACTGACGCAGATAAATACCGCATTCCCGACGCCAACACATAAAGTTCCACTAGCTGTGATTTAACAAGCCAATTTTATAAAAGCTGAACAATTAAAGGAGCTGTTGAAATGCGCCATAAGGTTGTCTTTCATGTGGATCAGCCTGATCACTGGGCTCACACGATGCAAAATGTCGCTAACTTAACCACATACGTCGAATCTGAACCTAAGGAGCAGTTGCAAGTTACCGTGTTAGTCAACGGCGCTGCCATCACCCAATATTTGGATCAGGATGGTCAAAATGCCGTTCGCCGTTTTCCCGAAGTTGAATTTCATGCCTGTCATAACTCGATGACTACGCATCATGTTACTGCCGATCAATTGCCAGAGGGCGTGACTGTGGTCCCCGTGGGTGTTCTAGATCTCATTAAATTACAAGAGTCCGGGTACGCGTATATCAAACCATAGACGTGGAATGCCGTGCAAAATCGCTGATTTAGCGACTATAAATGTTCACTGAACATTCAAAGGCAGATTATGTGAGGATGAAATCAAATTATGCTATATATAAGTCAGATTTCATAAACCTAATCCCTTTGAAGGAGGCGATTAAAATGGCATTTCCACCAAAAGACATTATGGTACCCCTCGATGGTTCCAAAAATGCTGAACGGGCTTTGACAACAGCCATTGCTCTGGCGAAAGAAAACAAGGCTCGTTTACACCTCGTCCGTGTCATTGACCCAAACATCTATGCTGCTTACGGTGGTGGCGCTAATGCGACCGTATTTAACGAGGATGTTCGACTCGCAACCGAAAATTATTTAGAGGATGTTGCCAAGCGAGTTAAGGAAAGTGGTTTTACAAACTTTTCAACAAAGCTACTGCAAGGCAATATTAAATCTACGCTTGCTCGTAGCTATCCAGAAGAGCACAAAATTGATTTAATCATTATTGGGGCTACGGGGATGAACGCCATCAGTCAGGCGGTCATGGGATCAGTTACTGCCTATGTTGTTCGAAATGCGACTGTTAACGTGTTTGTAGTTAAAGATGACGCCTGAATAATGTTGATTAAAACGCTTCTGCCATTAGTTCGTTTTGGTCGAAGCGTTTTAATTTGCTCTGAATATTAATTATTCTGTGTGTTCTGAGTTCGAGTTAGGTTTGCAAAATCAATGACACGACTAAATAATGGCAGAACTTGATCGTGAACCGTGTGACTGATCATAATGAGCGTCAAAGCAGGCATGTTTAATAACAACTTCTCAATACAAATAGCGGTGGCTGGATCGATTGCGGAAGTGCCTTCGTCTAACAGAAGCACTTCTGGTTGGCGTAATAAAGCTCTTGCTAATGCTAACCGTTGTCGTTGACCGCCAGATAAGCAATTACCGTCAGTGCCAACTTGTAAATTAAGAAAATGAGCTCCATCTTTTTCTGAAGTTACCAATTTCATTTGTAACAGTTGATGAATCAGCTGTTGATCCGTGAATGTTTGATTTAACCGCAAATTTTCACGAACCGTGCCCTGAATAAGCAATGGTTGTTGATCTAAGTAAAGAACTTTACTTAAGACGTAGTTTGCAGACCTAGCTGATATTTGATGACGTGATAGCATAATCGTCCCTTCAGTCAGCGGCAAGTAACCAGCAATTAGTTTCAAAAGCGTTGACTTGCCAGTACCACTTGCGCCAGTTAGCAGGATTTTTTGACCTGGATAAAACGTTTGCGAGACATGATCAATTAGCAGTATCGAGCTTGCTGGATAGTGATATGACACATTATTTAATTGAAGCACGATTGGTACGTCTTTCTGCGCATTGGTTGTTTTGACGGACGGTGCCGTCATGAAGGCCTGCTCATCAACATATTTTTGAAAAAATGGTTGTGTGCCGCGAATCAAACCAAGTGTATTGCTCAGGTTGCCCAAACTATTAAAAACATTGCCCGCCAAACTGCCGACCGCGTTGATGGTGCCAATGCTGACAAAGTGCTGAACAGCCAATAAACCAGCTAGACCAATTAAAACGACTTGCGAAAGAATATTACCTAAAAAGCCGATTATGCCAATCTGTGTCTGAACAACCGTTCGTTTAACGTTTGCGTATTTCAGTGCCATTGAGGCGGAACGAACTTTAGCAATTAGTAAAGGCAACGATTGAAAAGTGTAGAGTAGGTTGAAGACGTGGAGCGCATCATGTGTGGCACTAACAAATTGCTCATTTTGATGTGTCAAACCAGTACTCGTAACGCTTAATCGGTGATCCAAAAGGCGCGGCAGTAAAATGATTAGTCCTGTCAGCACTGCCGCCGCTGAAGCAAGCAACCAATGAAAATAGGCTAGGGTAACTAAGGCCAAAAGTGCACCAGCAATGTCTTCAATAACAACAAACAAGCTTTCAAAACCTTGCTGATTAATCAGTTGTAGATCATTATTCAGCCAAGATTCATAAGTTGCTGAGTCACGCCGATTATATATGTTGTAGGGCTCGGCCGTTAATACAGTGACAATATCCGTTCTGATGGCAATATCGAGGTTTTGAATAAGATGTTGTTCAAAAACTTCAGAGACATATTGAATGAGTGCGACGGTGCACCAAATACATAACAGTATTCCTACCTGTTGAACGAACTGAATTACTTGCCGTTTGATCAATGTATTTAGAATATTTGCATTGATGACCGACGCGTAAACCGTCAATGACTGAGCCAAAGTTAACAAACAAATTGCGAAGATGAATTGTCGCTTGAACTGCATAATGTACTTTTTCATTTGATTCCCTCCAATGTCTGTCACTAAGTTTAGTAAACAGACATATGGGCAACTTTTAGAAAATGTGGCGTATACTGCACGTATAGAGGCTTTTAAAAAGAGGGTAACGGAATATGCAAAACGAAGACCAATCAACCTTGCCAGCCGGCATTGTGATTAAACAGTTGCGACAGGCTAGGGCGCTGACCCAAAAAGAAGTCTATCAGGACATCGTTTCACGTTCTTTTTATAGTCGTTTAGAACACGGTCAGTACGATGTGGATGCAACTCATTTATGGCAGCTACTAGATCGGCTTAGCGTTGGCACAGCGGAATTTGATTACCTCAGACGTAATCATCAAATCACATCTGAGGTCAGTTTGCTTAATACAATAAGCGATTTGTATGCACGGCATCGTTTTGATGAGCTAAAACAATTGTATGTGGCAAAACGAAGCTCACGGTTGGAATTTGATCGATTATTGGCCAGTGAAATCTATACATTAGTGCGCGCGTATGGAACAAATATGTTCAAAATGGCGGTTGAGCCAAGTTTAATTGCTGTTGAACACTTGGAAAATCTGTCTCAGTGGTCTTTATTCGAACTACAATTAGCCGGCCCAGCGATTTGGACTGTCAATTCATTAAAGCGCAAACAGGCATTAGTTGAGCGAGGAGAGGCTTGCTATCATTTTTATGTAGCCATGAATGGCTCATATGCTGCTAATTTAAGAGAGACGCTGTGGCTTAATTACTTACAGGACTTGCTGACACGACCAACGTATGTAAAGGACGCTAAATTCAGTGATGCCAAGAAAGTTTGGCAGGAAATTGACGCGTTATCCGATTTGTCATCCGACTTTAATTGCCGACTAGAGCGATTAACAAGCCATGTTATTGGTGCACTCTACTTTGACGATAATCAACAGGCCGCTATTAACCAAGCGCATCAATTATTAACGACATTTCGAATGCTTAATGACAAAAGCAAGCATCAAATCTCCATTGAGGAAGAAATTATTACGTTTCAACTCACACGTGCGCAAGAATACCATCGATATCATTGATCTGAATTAAAAAGGTGTTTTTAGTAGGCTTAGCTGCTCGCTGTTAATTCTTTTTTTGAGATGAAATGTAAAACATGTTTGACATAAAATGTAAAAGATGTTTTACTTTAAGTGTCAAAGACGTTTGACATTAGATCAATAAACAAAGGGGCTGACGGTCGTGCAGAACGTGATCAATTCAACACGTAAGCAGCAAAAACTCTCTCAGGCCGAATTAGCGACTAAAACAGGGGTAACTCGACAAACCATCAACGCGATTGAAAACGATAAGTATGATCCGTCTTTGGACTTGGCGTTTAAGTTAGCCGATGCGCTTGGACTGAGAGTAGATCAACTATTTTTATGGGGTGAACGTCATGATTAATACTAAGAAAAACATGCTGCGCTTTGCACTTGTGGATACTGTCATGGGATGCATGTTTATAGAGTTTAGTTGGCATAATCATTTGTTTAAACCAAGCGGGGGCATCATTGCAATACTTGCTTTGTTCATTTTTATATTCGCTCGAAACTTTCTTTTGCCAGATGGACGACCAGTATATCGAATGAAGAGTTTGCTTAAAATACGGAAAAATAGCCAATCGGTAAGCAATTTACCCAACAATGAGCGTGAATGGCAGCTGATACTTGAAGCAGATTATTTGAGTACTCGAGTTTTAATTATTCTAATGATTTTTCCTTTGATTGCTGCAATTTTGATACCTGAGTACGCCAATATCTCTAATGTCAGTCAGTTGATCTCGCTAAACATTGATACGGTTGGATTTATTGTGGTCTGTCTAATTGCATTAGCATTTTTGATTAAGGAATGGACCATGCTGGCATTATATAGCTGGTTTTCACAGAATAAATAAAAGCATTACATATTTGATTCGAAAAAGAAGGAGACAATCAACAATGTCCAAAACTAAACGTAACATGCTCATTAACACTTCTGTTTGGACCATTATCTTACTGGAGTTACTTGTACTGACATACACCAGGAGTTCCATTAATTTTATTGGTTGGTTACTTGTTTTATTTATTTTAACTATTTTATCAATGACGCAAGCGAACTTTGCGCCAAATCATCATGTGAAATTCTTTGATCTAAAGGGAACTAGGCAACCACTGAATATGCTACCAGCCGATGAACGTGAATGGCATGTAATGCAGAAAGCCGATTATGTCAGTACTAACGTGACGCTTATACTTCTTAGTGTTCCATTGGGCACAGCCTTCATGCTCCCAAAGATTGCTCAAGATGCAGCCGACAGTGTGATTCCAAATTTATTTTCACTTGACGCACTCAGCTTTATCATTGTTTGTTTGATTGTTATGATCTTATTGGTTAAGAAATGGACATATCTGTTTATGTACGTTTTATTAGAACAAAGAAATTGAAAAATTTAAAATTCTATCAATATGCAATATGTTATATTAACTGACTTGGCAAATAAATAAGTGTAAAGAAAAGAGGGATTTTTATGGTTAATGTTAAAAGAAACATGATTATTACAGCAATCTGGGAAACAATTCTCTTATTTTTATTTGTCCCTATGTTAACGTTATTGAGTCAAGGAGCCCATAATGACACGGCGATATCTTGGATAACGATGTTCCTAACCTGGGGTGTACTTCTAGTTAGCTTAGTGATGTTCAGACGCAATCAGCAAAAGGGATTAAAACATCGTGTTAAAATTTTTGATATCAAAGAAAATGGTGAACCAGTAGACATGTTTCATAATGATGAGCGCGAATGGCGATTAATGTTAACTGCGCAATACGTCAGTGCTCGTGTGACAACATTATTTGCGTTGATTGTTATGGTTGCAGTTCCGCTAACGTCAGGTAGCATTATCAATGCAGGTTCAACAATTCATCTATCTGTGACACTGATGGCTGCTGTACTAACAAGTATCATCGCGGTTGGTTTATTAATTAGCGAATGGTCATATGTAATTGTTTATTTTAAGTTAGACAAAGAATAGCAAAAAAGTCGACAGGCTTTGTCGTAAACCTCGAGAAAAAGGGGGTTAAAAGACTGTCGACTTTTATTTTTACTTTCTAGTTTACATAATATACATTATACAAAGTAGTAAAAGGAGCTCTTCAAATGACGTAACCATGCACTTGAACCTGAATGTCTTGTCTTTTAGACACATCGTTCGACATCAACTGTTCATGTCTCGTATACTTCATTTAGACTCACGAACACTTTGCCGTCAATATGTATGTCTAAATTTTTGACACAACTGTCACGTCATCTAATCAATTTTTCGGAGGTTTAATTATGATTGTTAAAAATCGCATCATGCTTTATGTGACTAATGTTGCCGTCTGTGCTAATTTTTGGCACAAATATTTTCACGCTGAAATTGCTGAGACCAATGAGATGCCCGACAAAAGTCAAAACATCGTCTTACGATTCACTTCAGCCCTCGAAATTTCATTATTTACAACGTCGTTCATCAAACGGTATTCACCTGAAGTATCACTTACAACGCCGTCATTAATGCTGTTCAGTGATGAATTTGAACAGCTCCATAAAAGATTACCGAATACTGGCCACATTATCGTGAATAACGGTGTGCGAACATTTAATTTTGCTGACCCTGAAGGCCATTTTTTTGTTCTTGCTGAGCAGTTGAATCAGCAATAACGATAACGCTTGAATTACTGCAATACGTTTTAACATATCCGGTTGTATAATACAACTAGTTGAAACTCTCTACCCAATTCAATATAGCTCACAATTTAATGTTGCTGACGGTATTGTCTAGGCGTTTGACCACACAACCGTTTAAACCACTTTGTGAAGTAACTGGCATCTTCAAAATTCATCATTGCCGCTATATCAGTAATGCTAGCCGAAGTGGTTGTCAGTTGCTCTTGAGCAAACGTTAATCTGAACTGATTTTGATAATTCATAAATGTTCGACCTGTTTCACTGCGAAAACGGCTTGCTAAATACTTGGCAGATTTGTGTTGTTGTGCCGCTAAAGTGGTCAGCTGAATACCGGTATCCCGGTGAGCATAAATCTCAGCTGTGAGTGCATTGATGTCTTTCGAATAATGGTGTTGCTTTGCTAAACGAACCTCTTTGGCGAAACGAGTCATTTGCGTCATTAAAATCCCAACAACATCGTTCGTTCTCGTCTGAGCCTCAATCATCTGAATCGTTTGATCGCTAATGCCATACGCACTGTCTGCATATAGGCCACCCTGAATGGCTGACCTAGTTGCTAACGTGGTGGCTGCGATGGCTAAGTCTTTTTCATTGCGTAGTTGATTACCTGGAGCGACTAGGCCGGGTTTGCCACTGTTGGAGAATCGTTGGAATGCAACGATGACCTGATCATCTTGCCCTGCCCTAATGGTGTTATAAAGGGCAGTTTCAGCCTGGTAGGAGGCGCGGTTCGATTGTGAGGAAGATGCATCTTTAACTATGGCGTCGACCTTGGGTTGTGGCAAACGAAGTTCACTAGTCAGCTGATGAATTAATGTGTTGACCGTTTTTTGATCAAACAACGCAGTCAGCAGTAATTCTACACTAGCGATTAATTGCGCTTGGCTGATAACTGTCGGTAGCAGACCATTATAGGTTCTGGAAAAATAATCAAATTGTTCAGCCAATGAGGGTGACTGGTTCATTTCTTCTCCAGTCACCCTTTTTAGTTTACGCCCGTCATTTGTTGAATTGATAAATGGGCCGATGAGGATACCATTGTCCTTGCTTCGTTGACACCACAGGTATTGCTCGCCATGGTCGCCAGCAAAATAGATTAGTTGCGTTTGGTCATCAATGATGCGATTAAGCGTTTCAAATTGATCCTCTCGTAGTTCGTGCCAACGCACGTTACCTGCACTTATCCAGCGGCTTTTACCGGCAATTTTGCTGACAGCAAGGTGCGTTAAGACATAAAAATTGGCTAACACTTGTGCTGTTTGTTTTTGATTCATGGGCATTTCCTTCTAAGTCACGTTGTTTGTTCACTATTCTTAAATACCAGCTAAACCAATTCTAAAAATAATGTTCCAACAGTGCTTTTTTCAAGGGTATTTTACCAGTTTTTACGACAATAGTTGATAAAATAAGCTTAAATGTAAGCGTTACCATTTTAGACCATTCGTGTACCTGCTTACAGGAGTGGCTAATGTTGTTGTCATTATACTAAAGGAGTTGGTCATCATGGTTCGTTCACCAAAAAGTTGGCTGTTTAAAGTTGCAATCCTGTCAATTTCACTTGTGTTAGTGGCTGCCAATGCAGTTGCTGGCGTTATTCCATTGATGGAGGCTAGTTTACCACACGTTAGTCACGCCGCCGTTGAAGGTCTCATCACTGCACCAAGCATTACCGTATTAATATTCGTCATTTTTAGTTCGGCAATTAGCGATCATATTGGAATGAAAAATACTGTGCTTTTAGGTCTACTAATTACCGGAGTCGCTGGAATTATGCCAATGTTTACCAGTAGCTACTGGGTCATTTTAGCAGCTAGACTAGGATTTGGCGCAGGTTTAGGACTGTTTAATTCTATTGCCTATAGTATTTTTAGCATTTATTATGAGGGCGATGAGCGTGCAACCCTACTTGGATTTCAAGGTGCAGTAACGGCGGTTGGTAGTATCTTGTTTTTCCTAGTCGTTGCTCAGCTAACGCCAATGGGTTGGCATGCTACCTTTATCGTTTACGGAATTTCGTTCCTGATTTTGGCGCTGTTCGCTTTAGTAGTACCAAGTGACCGGCATCAACAAGGCGATGAAGACCAACCAAAGCAATCTATTAACCGAGCCGTTATTGGATACTCATTGTTATGGTTTCTAATCATGATGTTGTTCACGTTGGTTACACTTAAGGCATCAACCTTAATTATTGCTGGCGGATACGGAACAGCTGCCCAAGGTAGCCTCATTTTAGCCATTGTCGGCGGTGGTCAGATGCTTGGTGGTTTGGTGTATGGATCAGTGTACAAATGGATTGCAACGTCAGTCTTGCCCGGAAGCGCATTACTGACTGGAATTTTAATTGTCGGTTTGGCGCTATCCAGAACGCTGTGGTTAACGTTTGTCATTGCTGCCCTTTTAGGTATTACTTCTGCTTTTGTTGGTCCCTATCTATTTGGCCGGGTGGCCGATGTTGCACCGGCCAATTCGGCTACACTAGCATCGTCCATGATGTTAATCGGCATTAACATTGCGTCATTCATTGCACCTTATTTCTGGGGTCTTGTTGCCAATCTGTTCCATAACACGACACCCAGCTTTAACCTCACTATTTCTGGCATTGCGTTTCTCATTATCGGTATCATTGTCGTGGTTGGCCGTTTAATTCATCATCCGAAGAAAGCGCAATCAGACGTTCAGTAATATACCTTGTCTAATTAAACACATTTTTTGGAGGCGTCAAATTATGGATAAAAAGGTTTCGGCAGTGCTTGATCAACTCACACTCGAACAAAAGGCCGCGCTGGTGAGCGGCAAAAACATGTGGTTTACTGCCGCCGTAGACGCGGCTAACATCAGCACCATCATGATGACTGATGGCCCAGCTGGTTTGCGTAAACAAATACCCAAGGAAGGCGAAACGCTTAGTGTTAACGCGAGCGTCAAGGCAATTTCCTATCCTTCGGCAGCACTCGTCGCTAGCACTTTTGATCGCTCGTTGGCACGTGATTTAGGTCAACATTTAGGTGAAGAAGCTCAAGCTGAAAACATTAGCTTACTTTTGGGACCAGGTGTAAACATCAAACGTTCGCCACTCGGGGGCCGTAATTTTGAGTATTATTCAGAGGACCCACTCGTAGCCGGTGAAATTGGTACCGCTTATATCAACGGTTTGCATGATAAGGGTGTTGGCGCTACCGTTAAACATTTTGCGGCCAATAATCGTGAAAATCACCGTTTCACCAATTCTTCCGATATGGATGAGCGCACACTTCGAGAAATTTATTTAGCGCCGTTTGAACGCATCATCAAGCAAGCACACCCCGAAGCTGTAATGGCGTCATATAACAAAATAAATGGTGTCCTCAATGTCCAAAACGAGCGGTTGTTAACCGATATTTTACGTCAAGAATGGGGATTTACCGGTGTCGTCATGTCAGACTGGATGGCTGTAGCTGATCACGTTGCTTCCCTTCAAGCTGGTTTGGACCTTGAAATGCCTGGTAAAGGTGATGCCTCAACTAGTGAAATCGTCGACGCTGTTAAAGCTGGCACGATTACAGATGAACAACTAGATCTTTCAGCCGGTCGAGTGTTGGCCATGGTCGTTAGTTTGTTAGATAAAAAGTCTGCTCAGGTTCCGTATGATCGTGGGGAACACCATGAATTTGCAAGAAAGCTTGCTGATGGCGGCATTGTGTTATTGCAGAACAAGGATCATGTATTGCCATTAAAGTCAGGCAAATCGGTTGCCTTTGTAGGCGCAATGGCAGAACAACCGCGGTATCAGGGCTCAGGCAGCTCACATGTCGCGCCAGACCATGTTGTGTCAGCTCTAGAAGCAGCGAAGCAAGCAGACTTGGACGTTCAGTTTGCCTCTGGCTACGAGTTATCAAAAACGGCGATTGATGAAGAGCTTGAAAAGCAAGCAATTGAGTTGGCACAACATGCTGATCAGGTTGTTGTCTTTGTAGGCTATCGTGACGATGATGAATCAGAGGGCTTCGATAAAACGAACCTATCATTGCCAGAAAATCAAACGCATTTAATTCAATCGTTGGCACAAAATGTTGCTCATATTAGTGTTGTTCTCGCAAATGGCTCAGTAGTCGAAATGCCCTGGCGAGATCAGGTTGATGCGATCGTTGAAACTTACTTGGCTGGTGAAGCCGTTGGCGAAGCAACAATTGATGTCCTCACCGGTCACGTTAATCCAAGTGGAAAACTAGCGGAAACCTTTCCAGTTAAACTGGCTGATACACTGAGCTATGGGACATTTGACCGGAGTAACGAGCACGAACGTTACCATGAAGGCATTTTCGTTGGCTATCGCTATTATGATCTGCATCATCAAGCTGTTGCCTTTCCATTTGGCTTTGGCCTCAGTTACACCACGTTTGAATTGAGTGACTTAGTTATTGGTGACTGGCAGGAAGATAATCTGAAAGTTACCGTGACCGTTAAAAATACTGGATCAGTTGACGGTTCTGCAGTACCACAATTGTATATCAGTAACCTCGTCAGTCCGGTTGAAAAACCAGTTCGTGAGCTACGTCAATTTGACAAAGTGGCTATTTCTGCTGGTGAATCTAAAACGGTTACTTTCACCTTGCATGCTCGTGATTTCAGTTGGTACGATGCTGACAACATGACTTGGCAGGCCGACAATGGTCTGTACGAAATTGCGGTTGGATCATCCTCACGTGATTTATCGCTAACCAAACAGCTAACCATCAAACACTTCGCTAGTCAGCCACTTGTTGTCAATATGGATACGTATCTTAACGTTCTCTTGGCAAACGAAACGACAAAATCTGTGCTAATGCAGATGTTCGGCGAACAGTTGGCCCAATTTACTAACCAGGACGATGCTAGTGCTGCCGATCAGCAGATGTTGTTTAATACGCCATTGCGGGCGCTCGTTGCTGGTGGCTTCCCCGTCGCCGCTGTTCAAGCCTTCATTGATCAAAGCAATGCGGCTTTGAAATAATAAATCTTCAGTTACACTCAATAAGATCAACTAAAAACGCATCCAACTGATTTACTGATGGTTAGATCAAGTAAATCAACTGGATGCGTTTTCTGTCCAATTTTGATTGTTCACAGCCACTTATTTTTCTTGGCAATATTAATTGCTTCTAATCGATTATGCGCGCCCAATTTGCTTAGAACGGCTGACATATAATTGCGAACGGTTCCTGGTGACAACGACACAATTCTGGCAATTTCAACCGTCGAAGCACCGTTTTGAGCAGCACTAAGTACTTCCAATTCTCGTTTAGTCAGCGGATTCTGCGAAGCATTGTACATTCCGTGAACCAGTTCTGGCGCATAAATGATTTGCCCAGCCATGATTTTGTGAATGCTTTCCACTAAGTCATCACTTGGGCTGTCTTTAAGTAAATAACCGGCCACATCAGCTGCCAATGCACGTTTAAAATAAGCTGGCTGGGCAAACGTTGTTAAAATAAGCGATTTAGTGGCACTTTGATCATTCTTTAACTGATCTGCCACGTCTAAACCACTAAGTTTAGGCATTTCGATGTCAAGAATCGCGATATCAGGGTGTTTGAGGCGAATTTCATTTAGCGCAGTTTGACCATCCGT
Source organism: Furfurilactobacillus milii (assembly GCF_021654115.1). GTDB lineage: Bacteria > Bacillota > Bacilli > Lactobacillales > Lactobacillaceae > Furfurilactobacillus > Furfurilactobacillus milii. Next base: position 150,617 of record NZ_JAIWJF010000006.1, read on the forward strand.
CGCTGAACCGACCACTGTTATGTCAGGTTCAAGATTTAAGATGGTGGTTAGCGCCGTATTCAACATACCTTGATCTTCTGCCAGATATAGATGAATCATGATTGAAGCTCCTCTTCCTTATTTGTCTTAGGTTTGGGACAAGAAATGGTCAAAATTGTCCCTTCAGATGAAGAAGCAACATCCAAGGTTCCATTAATAGTTTCCATTCGTTTGGTCATACCGCTTATACCTGAACTATTTTCACGCGGTGTGTGGATGCCTTTTCCGTTATCACGAATTGAAATTGTTAACAAATTTGCTTGCTGTCCAAACGTCAGCCAGCAATGATCAGCATGCGCGTGACGAATAATATTTGTGATTGCTTCTTGAATAACAGCACCTAAAGTAATTTGTAATTGACGCGGCCAACTATTGCTAATTGATTCGTTAATAGTCAAAAGCGTAACATTGGCATCTTGCAAATTGCGATTTTGATTAATAATGACTTCAGCAATGTTCAACTGTCGCAAATCGTTGACGATTGAACGAACAAGTTGCAAGTTATCTCGTGAGGCATTTTCAACATCGTTAAGCTGTTCATCAACCTTTTCAGGCGCGATCTTGAGTAATTTTCTTGCTAATTCTGTCTTAATGGTGATCATTGAAAATGATTGCCCTAAAGTATCATGTAAATCTTGAGCAATTCGATTTCGTTCATTCTGTCGAATGACGTTTTCCAAACGTTCATTAGTTTGCTGGATAGCACGCGATTTGTCAGCAGTTCTCATCACTGACATTGCTGCAATTGGTGAACCGTAGGCAAATGCTAGCAAGACAAGTAAATCAAGCCGATCAGTGAGTTGAAAATGCGGCGTCACCGCGACGAGTTTCATAACTGCAGCAATCACCGAAACCGTGAAAGTGCCATAATAAGCCGTTAAATAGCGCCAACGAACTCGTTTCGTGAACGGTAAGGAGCCAACTACCCACGCAATGAAAATGAATAGCGCCATGTAGTTTTCCACTAACATCATATACACGCACACAATTAACTGGCCGGCGATTGACCATGGCAATAATTTGGTGATTTCGTAGCTGTTTCGATAACACAAAAAGAAAATTGCTAGAAAAAATAACGTAAGTACCCGCCGAATGCCCGTCTCTGCGAAACCAATTGCAATTGGATAGCTTAGAAAAATCAACCAAAAATAAGGGTAAAACCCAAATCTAGATGGGAATAAAATATAACGCCGTAAAAAGGTCATGCTTGAATACTCCTGTCGTTTTTGGCCCTCGATAACAGCCATAGGATGGTCAGTAACGCCGCGGTCCACCCTGTCAAAATGACGATAAAGGACCAATTAAAGTGCATTTGTTTAGTGACCACATTCAACAAAGAATTAACTGCATATGTGGGCATGAGCTTACCAATTTGTTGCATCCAATGCGGCAATAGACTGATAGGCCACCACAGACCACTGATAATTGCCATTGGAAAGACAACCAGATTGCATAAACTATTGACCGATGACGGCCTTCCTGATTTAGCAACAAGGACGCCAATCAGCATTAATGGTAATCCGCCTAGCGCCGATAATCCGACTATTAAAAATAGTGAGATCAGTGTCAAATGAACGCCATTAATAATAGTCGCGATGGTAAGAATTACAGATGCCGATAAAATATTCATCACTGTCATCGTCAGCATCAGTCCTACATAATAATATAGTTGTTTTGCTGGCGTAATGGCCAATAAAGTTGGCATGTTTTCTTGGCGATCTTCCGCTAAAAAAGCTGAAACTGAAAAAATCATGCTAATGAGAACACTGTAGGCAATCATGCTACCCATATAATTTAAGTTAAATTGTTGCTTTTCACTCGCACTTCCCTGAACAAGAATTTTGGTAAACAAAATATAAAAAAACGCTGGCATTGCGAGATTAAAAAGAAAAAATCTGGGATTACGAAGCAGTTCTCGTTTGATTGCATACTTAGTTTGCGTGCGTAGCTGATTCATGATTGCGTCCTCCAGTTTGTGTTACATCAGTAAAAATTTCGTTTAACGAATTAGGCATTAACGATAAACGATGGATTTTATCGAGAAAATGTTGGCTTTCAAGTAGCCAGAGATCCCCATCGCTCAATTTTAAAGTGATTTTATCGCCGTGTTTTTTAGTCTCAAGAACCAACGGGGATGTCTTAAAGTAATTAACAGCTAATTCCGATTCAAATGTGGCTGTTGCCCCACTATATAAAGACGTCAGTGCATCTAATGGACCGTCAAACTTAATTTTGCCGTGTTGTAGAATTAGTAGTCGCTCTGCAACAGCTTCGATTTCTTCCAAATAATGACTAGTAACGAAAATTGTCTTTCCTTGATGCCTGAGTTGCTCAATGCTCTGCCAAAATTGCGTTCTTGCAATACTGTCCAATCCAACGGTTGGTTCATCGAGGAAGATGACACGTGGATTACCGGCCAGTGCGATACCAAATGCTAATTGGCGCCGCTGACCACCGGACAAAGCACTCATGTTATGGTGTCTGAACTCGCGTAACCCGGTTAATGTTAACAGTTTTTCTAATGATAATGGATGCGTATAAAAGCTTCGAACAAGCTGAAAACTTTCATCAACATGTAAATTTTTAATGCTTACATTTTCCTGAAGCATGGCCCCAATCTGATTACGGCAGACGGTGGTTCCTGGATTCGTGCCAAAAACCTTAATCTGACCGGTATCAGGTTTTTGAAGTCCTAAAATTAGGTTAATTAAGGTTGTTTTACCTGCACCATTTTCTCCGACCAAACCAATGATTTCGCCTTCATCAACGCTTAAATTAACGTTACTAATTGCTGATAATTGTTTGAACTTTTTTGCGACATTCTTTAATTCAATTATTGACGACATATTGCTCACCATCTCTTTTACTTGATGAGCTTAGTTTAGTTACTTCTCAAGTCGAAAAATAGAAGTACATGTCACAACATTATATGACAAATGTCACTTCAACTGATGAAACCACAAATAGCACCCCACCAATTAGTTAAACTAATCGATGCGATGCTAACTATTATTTTAAAATAACGCCTATCTAGAGTTTATAAACGGTCAAATGTCTTATTGTGCCATGAACTTTATTTGCGGCCAAACAAACGAGCCCAAAAGCCATGCGTTTTCTTTTCAGCTTCCTTGGCTGCATTATTAGCCACTCGGGAACCAGTCGTCATGTGTCGTAATCCGTGGCGAACACCGGCGGCCTGTGAGGTGGCGGATGTATTTTCACGGGCTGATTGACTCTGCATGTGAATCGTCAAATTATCTGCACTACCCTGTGGTCGTAAAATCTCGGGCAGAACCTGTAACGTTGGGTGCACCGTAGCCGTGGAACCATTAACTTCAAAGCTGAGCGTGACGTTGTACGTCCCTGGCAATTTATGATTGGCCCTTGGATCGTCATAACTCATGGCCGTCCAACGAGACCGATCACGATTATATTGGTCCTTAGCATCTGCCACGTAACGAGCGGGAATTGGGTCGCCATCACCAGCAACAATAATCTGATTATGGGCAGATAGTGAAAAGATATTTTCGTAGGCCGTTACAAACACATTTTTACCATGATCTGTGTAACGAACAGTAACTGGGTAACGGCCAGCTTTCTGCCAGTTGACCTTTGACATGTCCACAATCGCCTTTTCAATATCAATGGCATTACCATCCGCGTCATAAAGATGTTGAACGAAACGGTCAGGATTAGTACGGGGACCGTTCACATAAGTCGTTTGGTTGGCCGTGTTGACGTTGACCATATTTTCTAAAATATGGAGGACTTGATGCGCACCCGCGGTGACACCATTAACGGTATATGTCAGCATTAACCCGTAACTGTTGTCTGCCATAATGTTAGGCTCACCATCGTCAAACTTAATTTTGACATTCTGGGTCGCGTTAGCCATGTGACCTGGATCCACTAGTCGTTTTATAAAAGCCGTTTTGTCAGGTATTGGCTCGCCGGCATGAATAGTAATGTCGCGGCCATCCAACGCAAAAATATGTAAATGTGCAGTTGCAGATACCGTTTTTCCAGGATTGGTATACTGCAAATTAATCCGGTAATCGGCCGGTTGGTCCCAGTCGACATTGGTGAGGTCAACTTGAACTTTTGCTGGATCAACGGCCTGACCTGTAGCGTCATAGACAGCCTTAACAAAACTTGTCTTACCGTAGTGAGGTCCACCAACATAGGTCGTTTGATCTTGCGCAATGACAGTGGCCTGATTGGTAATCACACGTAACTGATTTTGTGCCTGTGAATCCTTTTGTTCAGTTGTTTTTCGATGTGGTTCAATCATGGGGCTCACTCCTAAACATTTATCGCAAATTAGAATCATTAAGATTTTCTAAAACTATTGTACTCAATAAAAACCGCCTTGAACAGCCCTATTAAAGCATTTATGTTTCTTTATCACAAAATTCACTAACGGATTACTGAATAAACTGACCTCAAAAAGTTAAAAAGCTGCTAGACACCCTTAACTTTAATTTTCATTCGCCCACTCATCTTCTAGCATTGCGTACTGAACAAGACTACAAAAATGACCATTGATGATTTCCTGATCACGCATCGTTCCCTCTTGATGAAGGCCTAATCGCTCAGCAACGGCTTGGCTAGCCTTGTTATTCACGTCCGCAGTTAAGATGATTTTATGTAAGTTGAATTCATCAAACCCAATTGTCAGTAAACGTTCCACGGACCGGGTCATAATGCCTTGTCCTTGATACTGAGAACTCAGCCAGTAGCCAATCGACGCGTGACGGTTAACGTTATCAATTTCATGCAGATCCAAACTACCGATTGGTTTGCCATCCATGACGATTGTCAATGGCAACATTAGGTTGTCAGCAAAACGACTGCGGGCATACTGAATAAAGTTTTGTTCATCCTCAACGGATTGCATTCTATCTGCCCACGTCATCCACTTTCTAAGTTCCTGGCGGTCTTCCGCGATATAGGTGATTAAATCTTCGGCATCTTCAGTGTTTAATAATTTTAAGGCTAAGTGAGCATCGATTTGATGTGTAAACATGTTTATCTCCTTAGTAAAAAACATTTTATGCCTTTCAATTTACCATAAAAGTGCCCGTCAAATTAGTCTTTCTGATCATTTTAAATCGTTTTTAGAGAAAAACATTTAGCAAACGTACTTGACAAGATTATCTCTAATTCTGTATCGTAGTTACCAGTTAAAAAAGACAGTTTAAGTGAAAGGAAGTTCGTCATGGACCGTTGCGCACAACAACTCAATACTTGGCAAAGCTGGTAATCAGGTTGCGTAACCGCCGTTAACACGGATGCAATCTGAGTGTGATACTCAAATTGTATCTGTGCCGGCTTATTCATTGATGTACTTTTGACATCAAGTCTGCATGGGTATCAAACCGCGGACTTGGTGTTTTTTTGACCAAAGACAGTCCGCGTGGGCTGTCTTTTTTTACTTGGTCAATTAAAACTTTCATAGGGGAAGACATTCATGAAACGCTTTACAAAATTTGCATTAATTGTCAGTTCATTATTAACGGCCACGAGTTTAGCCGCCTGCCATCGTAATACCACGAGTAAGAAAACCATAACAGTCGTTTCACCCACTGAAATGATTACTTTGGATCCATCAAAGGCCACGGACAGCACTTCTCACACCGCATTGGCCAACACTATGACTGGTCTTTACAAAACGACCAACAGCACTCCGGCACAGGCACTTGCGACACACACGACCGTTTCGAAAAACGGTCTTCAATGGAACTTCACACTCCGGCACAATACGCATTGGTCAAATGGTGATGTTGTAACGGCAAAGGATTTCGTTCAGGCATGGCAGCGAACCAATGATCCTAAAACGGCTTCTCAGTATGCTTACCTGTTTTCTGGCGTACACAACGCTGATAAGATTCAAAAAGGCTCGGCTCCAGTTCAAAGTTTAGGCGTTCACGCGACATCACGTTACCGATTGTTGGTTACTCTTGATAAACCGATTCCTTATTTCAAGCAACTATTAACAATGCCACAGTTTCTCCCTCAGGATCATCGAGTTGTCACAAAATATGGTAAGCAATACGGTCTAACCGCTCAACATCAAGTTTACAACGGCGCTTTTAAAGTAACTGACTGGCACGGTACCAATAATACGTGGACACTTAAACGCAATGGTGCTTACTGGGCTAAACGTACTGTGCATTTAAACAGTATCCACTTTACGGTTGTCAAAGACCCAAGCACGGCATTGAACCTGTATAAGACAGGCAAAGCCGACCTTGTCAGGCTGTCTGGCACACAAGTCGCTAATGAAAAGCAGGCAGCCGATTATAAATATCGTAGTGGCGCGGCCTCGGGCTTTGTTGGACTTAATCAAACAAAAAAGTCACCACTTCAAAATCAATCTGTGCGCCAAGCCTTGTCGAATGCGATTAACCGTCAACAACTAACACGGAATACGTTGCAAGACGGTTCTACCCCTGCAACTGGGTTTACACCAGCAAAATTGGTTGCTAATCCATCAACTCATAAGGATTTTGCAAGCGAAGCAGCGGTACCCGCAGTGACTAAGTATGATATGGCACATGCAAAACAACTCATGGCAACAGGTCTCAAAGAAAGTGGCAAACAGAACCTGAACATTACGCTATTAGCGAATGATCAAAGCAACGGCAAACAGCTGGCAGAATATCTTCAATCTCAATGGCAAAAACTGCCTCACGTAACGGTTAATGTCCAAACAGTTCCCTTAAAGGCGCAGTTAAGTGACATTACTTCGGGTAATTATGATGCCACGATTTTAACTTGGAACGGTGACTTTAACGATCCAACAACTTTCTTATCGCTTTTTCAAAGTCAAAATAAACAAATTAACGCAAAATGGACGAGTACAGCGTTTGATCACGACATGGATTTAGCTGCTGGTCAAGACGCCTTAAACAGTAACGCCCGTTATCAAGACCTCTTAAATGCCCAACGCACGCTGACCAAAGATGTTGGTATTGTGCCGCTTTTCTGGGGCTCATCAGTTGGCGGTACGCTTCAACGTAGCAATATTCGCGATTTGGTTTACAGTAGTGCCGGGGTTAACTACAATTACCAAAATATTGAACTTAAGTAAGCACACTCAAACTAGGTGTAGCATTAACTTATATAGGATCAACGACGTGAATGACCTCACATTCTCGAAATTTTAAAACTCATCTTAACGCAAAGGCATCCTGTTCCCAGAAATTTTGGAACAGGATGCCTTTGCATTTCGTGTTGATTCTTAATAAGACTTTTATGGACCCGAACAGATTCGAACTGTCGACCTCCTACATGCGAAGCAGGCGCTCTCCCAACTGAGCTACGGGCCCAAAATAACAGTCATTTCTGCCGTTATTTCACTGTCAAGCATAGCACAACTTAGTAACACCGCACTACCAGTCTACTTTTTTTCAGCAGGTTGGTTTGTTGACTGTGTCGCGGCCAATTGTCCATTGGCTGCTTTTTGTTTAGCGATCGTTACACGTCGGTAAATAGCCAAAAAAGCAAAGTCAAAAATCAACATGATAACCACGCCTAAGATAAATGAACCGTCAAATGGTATTGGCAGTAGCCAGCCAATAATCCCGCCAACAAGAACGCCTAAAGTAAGCATTACCACCGCAATATTTGTCGGCATTGCCGGATTTATTGGTTTAGGTCTGTTTTTCATTTCACTGCCTCCAAAGGATTTTATAAACGTCACTTAGTGTAGCGATTTTCACAGAGTGTTGCAAGCGTTGAAACACGTTCATAAACAAGGCTCAAGATTTGCTTGAAAAGGCTTGTCGAATAGCAGTTGCGGCGGCTTTTATATTTGTGGCCCTCGTTAATAAACTAATTACCGCAGCACCTGCCGCACCGGTGGCCTTAATCTCATTAAGGTTAGTCAAATTAATGCCACCAATCGCGACAATGGGCTTTACCGATGCACTAACGAGTTTTGTCAGCCCGTCGGTGCCCACAGCTGGATCTGCGTCAGCTTTGGAAATGGTTGGAAAAATTGGTCCACTGCCAATATAGTCAACGGCAGTCAGCACATTAGCCTTGCGAATCTGGGCAAGTGTGTGACATGAGTAACCAATAATCATGTCTGGTACTTCGTCTATAACCTTGGCAATTGCTTCATCTGATTGCCCAACGTGGACACCATCAGCTTCAAGACGTTTCGCCAGTTCAACATCGTCATCAACAATAAACGGAATCTTAGCTTGTTTGCATAATTCTCTTAATATGCTGCCCAATTTTACTTTGGCGTCACCAGAAAGTGCGTGGTGACCCTTCTCACGATATTGAAAGGCCGTGATACCGCCGGCAATGGCCGTCTCTAAAACTTCTGGCAGTTGGCGGCCATCAACCATGTCCTGAGAGCCCGCAACAAAATAGGCTGCTAATTGTTCCTTCTGAAATTTCATCGCTCGTTTATTCCTCCGATACCACAGCCCAGTGATTAAGCGGACCATGACCGTGGCCCACTTTGATGCCTTGTGCAATCGTCGCACTAACATAGGCTTTACCCGTCCGAATGGCTGTTTCAATGTCGCTACCCTTGGCTAATTCTGCAGTGATGCAAGCAGATAGCGTGTCGCCGGTACCGTGCGTATTGTGTGTATCAAAGCGCGGACTTCTTAGCCAAAACGACCGTCCGTTTTCAAGCAAAACAAAATCACTGGCCGTTGTCGGATCCGCCTCGTGACCGCCTTTGACCATCACGTTTTTGGCACCCATCGCCTGCAATTGTTGTCCGGCGCGCTGCATGTCAGCATCATTTTCAATGGTTAACCCTGTTAGTGCCTCAGCTTCAGGAAGGTTCGGCGTCACAATGGTGGCTAACGGAATTAATTCTTTCTTAACGGTATCAATAGCGTCTTCGGCCAATAATGGTGCACCACCTTTAGCAATCATCACTGGATCAACCGTGAGTGGACCAAAGTCATAACGGGTAAGATTTTCAACAACATTATGGACACGGATAGAATCAGCGAGCATGCCAGTCTTACAAGCCTTGATGGCCAAATCAGCATCTAACGAAGCAAACTGTTCGTCAATAATTTTGGTTGGCAAAGCCATGAAGTCCTGCACACCCAAGGTATTTTGGGCTGTAATAGCCACCAAAACCGTCGTTGCAAAAACGTGTCGTTCTTGAATTGTTTTTAAATCGGCCTGCATGCCTGCCCCACCACCAGAATCAGAGCCTGCAATGGAAAGAGCCTGTGGAAATTGTGATGTCATCTGTTCTGTCATTATTCATCTACGACCTTATCTTTAAGATATGACGATAGCGTTTCCGCTGTCACTTGACTAAAACTATCCATCAGGGCGATGCCAAACGAACCAGGCTGTCTAAGCGTTAGTTTGGCTTGGTTAACTGCCCACTGACCGGTCGCACCAAAGATGGCGGTACCAGTCACTGCGGCTGTCATCGCATTGGGCTCCACTGCTAAGTAAGCAGCTAAAACGCTGCTGAGCATATCCCCGGAACCAACATGTGTCGCAAACAATGGCGTTCCGACATGAAGACTGACTGTCTGCTGGCCATCGCTGATCCAATCAACAGCTCCAGTCATCACAGCAACACAATGATAATGCAGCGCCACGGCCTGAACAATGCGTTTAGGATCAGCCACAGCACCGGTAGCGTCAATTCCCTTACTGTTAGATAGATCGCCTGACAAAGCCGCCATCTCTCCCGCGTTGGCTCGAATGACTGTTGGCTGGGTAGTGGCTACTAGTCGATCAAACTGCTGGCGGCGGCTTGGTAAGCCAACCGCTACTGGATCGATTACAACAGGCCGTTGATGCTGATTAGCCAAGCTCCCAACAGTCACCATTTGGTCAATTTGATCAGGCGTCCAAGTACCTAAATTCAACGCAATTGCGCCAGCAATCCCAACCAGGTCAGCAGCCTCTTCCTTAGCTTTTGACATAATGGGAGACGCACCAATGGCGTTAACGGCGTTTGCCACTTCTGCAATCGTGACACTGTTAGCAACAGTAAAGACGACAGGATTAGTTTCCCGGATGGTTTCCAATAAAGACAGGTTCATTGTGATCCTCCAATTCGATGATGGTGTCAAACAGTGACTAAAATTGATGACGCTAATCAGAAACTCAATAAATATACAGCGTCATAAAGTGGCGACAAAAAAAGCACTGAACCCATAGGAAAAAGGTTCAGTGCCTAAAAGCAATCACACACTGGCCACTTTCCTTCGCAAGTCTCAACTTACAGGTTCGAAGGGTCCGATATCCATCGTCTCAGTTCAGCAATTGCCGAACACCCCTAGTGGAATAGTTTACATGACATTATTTTAGCATACTCAGCATTCTAATTAGAAGTCAGATTACGTTTAATAACATTAGTCCGTTGTTTTTGATGTCTGTGTCGCTGTCTTCCATTTCTTATCAATAAAGGCTTCGCGGCCCCCACTTTCCTGCATTGCATAACGTAACGGATTCTTTTTATAGAAATCCTGATGGTAATCTTCCGCCGGATAAAATGGTTTGGCATCCTCAATTTGAGTCACAATTGGGGCATCAAAACGACCGGACTCAGCTAAGGCCTTTTTGGAAGCCTCTGCAATTTGGCGTTGTGTCTCGTCTTTGACAAAAATAACGGGCCGATAGCTGTCACCACGATCTTGAAATTGTCCCATCGCATCCGTGGGGTCCGTTTGTTGCCAATAAATTTGAACCAGTTTGTCGTAAGACATTACTTCTGGGTCAAACCAAATTTTAACTGCTTCTGTATGACCAGTTGTATGGCTGCAGACTTGTTCATACGTTGGATTAGGCACATGTCCACCGGTATAACCTGATACCACCTTATTGATGCCATCTACTGTTTCAAACGGCTTGACCATACACCAAAAACAACCACCTGCAAAAATTGCTGTTTCTTCTGCCATTTAATGCGCCTCCATCACTATTATTAAACCTGCTTGACGTTTGGGAACAGTTTAGCATATTTTTCGTAACCATTGCGTGTCAATTCATCTGCTGGAATAAACTTCAGCGCCGCCGAGTTAATGCAGTAGCGGAGGCCACCCTCTGCTTGAGGACCGTCTGTGAAGACGTGACCCAAATGAGAGTCCGCTTCCTTACTGCGGACTTCTGTTCTTTCCATACCCAATGATTGGTCACGATGTTCCGCTAATGTTTGCTTCGTTATCGGATGTGTGAATGACGGCCAGCCGCAACCGGCATCATATTTATCCGTTGAGGAAAATAACGGTTCACCACTGACAATATCAACGTAAATGCCATCTTGATAGAAGGCATCATATTTACCAGAAAACGGCCGCTCAGTGGCGGCTTCTTGGGTAACGGCGTATGCTTCTGGGCTCAATTTATCAATGTTTGCTTGTTTGTCTTTTGCCAATTGTCAAATCTCCTTCTCCGATGTTGAATCAACACTGCTGCGTCTTGACGACACTCATGCGATTATCCTTATTCCGCTGTTGAACCAGACATCACTTTAATTTGGACGTTTGGATCCAACTGTTCACTATCACCGGTTAACTGTAAGGTATGAAATGTTGTATTTTCTGTTAATTGCATGTGTTCAGACATATAGGTCTTACTGTAGCCCTTTACGGCCACAGGACCGAAATCTGAATCAATCATAGCATCATAGTCTGGCGTTTCTGCATCCTTGTCGACAATAATTAGATCAAACGAAGTATCCAATGAGCAATAACCAACGCTTGAAAACGGTCCAACACCATCGTCAAAACTGAGTAATAAACGTTGATTTGGTCCCATAACGGCCGCAATTTTAGTCTTAGCATCTGATGACATGGATAATTTCATAATGACCCTCCTTGGTAGATCAAAAGAATGTATCTCGTACACAATTAAATTGTGCCTTGTGTACTTAACGATACCTTTATTCTCCGCAAAATAGAGAATAACGCAAGCATTCTGCTCAACCAGAAAAACACAGTGTCCCCATCACTTTGCACTTGTCATAGGCATGGAGCGATGACATAGGTCTGTTTTGAGAACGAGCATTAACGAAAACTGACCTATTCCCGAACATGGGGAATGGGTCAGTTTTGGATTAAGCAGAATTTTCAGGACTTTGGCGCGCAATATTGCCCACATTATTCATTCCAAATAAACTTATGTCATAGCCTCATTGTGTCACTAGCGTTAGTTTGACTGCGCTGGTTGACTAGCGGATGCGTCAACAATAACTTCAACGTTATCGTCGATCTGTTCACCCTCGTCAGACAGCTTAATTACGTGCATGAGACGGTTAAACGTCGCATGCAACTGTTTACCAAGGAATCGGCCAGAATAGTCTTTATAGCGTACAGGACCTAAATTAGAGGGAATCAGTGCTTGATAGTCATCAACATTTGCATCTTTGCCCACAACTACGAGCTGAAATGACACTTGGAGTGCCACCAGACCATGATGTGAGTATGGGCCAACACCATCATCGTAGCTTAATAATAATTGATTTCCGTCGACAAGTAAGGGTTTTAATTGGGCCACGACTTCATCATCAAACGTCAATTCATGTTCTTCTGCCATTGTTAAAGCCTCCATTCAGTTTCTCACAGGTTTATTATTCGCCGTGAGTTGTTGTGAGGCAACTATTTATACTTAATATCCTTAGTGGTTCAATTAAAAAAACGTCTACAGATACACTGTAAACGTCTTTATTAAATAGCTTATTTAAATTGGTCTTGCAATGGTGGAACAACTTGTTTCTTACGTGAAACAACACCTGGTAAACTGGCCGTGTTGTTGGTTAACGTTGTATTAAACGCCTTTTCAACAACATCAGTTGGTTCGCCCCATACTAACAAACGCGAGTCACTGTCCAAGATGTTGGTAACCAAGACAAGGAATAGGTCATAACCTTTTTCCTTAGCATCGGCTGCCATGGCTGCTTCAAGCTTATCCTGACGAGCAAAGACTTCGTCCAAGTCAACTGTGTTGATTTGGTCAATACGAATGTTTTTGCCGCCCATTTCGAATGATTTTGCATCTTGTTCGATTAATTCGGCTTCACTCTTGGAAGACAAGTTGGTACCAGCTTTAAGCTCTTCCAAACCATATGTCTTGTAATCAACATCAGCAATTTCAGCCAATGCAATGACTGCAGCCTTATCGTCATCCGTTGTGGTTGGTGACTTCAGTAAAAGCGTGTCTGAGATAATTGCAGACAGCATCAAACCAGCTAATTGTGCTGGGATTTCAATCTTGTATTCGTCAAACATTTTCATCAAAATCGTGCTGGTACAACCAACTGGTTCTGCACGATAGAAAAGTGGTGATGATGTTGAGAAGTTGGCAATTCGGTGATGGTCAACAACGTGAGTAACCGTAACATCTTCAATGTCAGAAACACTTTGTTGATGTTCGTTATGGTCAACTAACATAACTGAATCAACTTCGTCACTGGCCTTAGTGATAACCCGTGGTGTTGGTTCGTCAAAATAGTTTAAGACAAATTGTGTTTCTTCGTTTGGTTCGCCTAAAGCAACCGCTTCAGTATCATACCCAAGCTTGTTTTGTAAGTATGAATATGCCTTTGCAGCGACAATTGCGTCAGTGTCAGGGCTTTGGTGTCCAAAAACCAATTCCTTACTCATTAATCTTTTGCTCCTTCGTCATGGTGGGTAACACCATATTTTTGATCATGAATTTGAGTCAGCCGTGAAATATAATCATCGGCTTCCAAGTATGAATCAAATGCATCGAGTAAACGACCCACACGAGGAATCTCATCTTTATCTTTACGGAAAACAAACGCTAAGTCAAATTTAATTCCAGGTTCAAACTGGGCAGCGTGTAAATTGCTGTCAGCTCCCTTAGCAATGATATAACTATTTGGCAGTGCTGTGTAGGCCCCAGTTTCAGCACTGAATTGATAAATTTGATCAGGCGTTGTGAAACGGGCCACCGCATTAGGTAAGTCAACCATAGCGTTTTTGTAATTTTCACGTAAAACCTGGTCTAAATAATATTCACGTGGGTATGTGACCCAGACATTGTTAAGGGTATCCTTCAAACGAATTTTTTTCCGTTTAGCCATTTTTTCATCGTTATGAATGAACAACAAATCTTCAGTGATGATTTTCTTTGAACGGTATGGCTTCCAGTTTTTAATGCTGTCATCCGGCAAGTACATAATCGCTAAATCAATGCGGTTATTCTCTAAACGATCCCAGATTTCCTTCCGTGTCAACATGTGGAAGTTGATGGTAACGTCAGGATTTTCTTTGTAGTACTGAATAGCAAAATCTTCGAACACTGAATATTCAACGGAAGCCAATAGGCCGATGTTGATTTCACCAGATTCAGCAGACGTTGATTGCTGAATCTCGTCTGTGGCTTGGTTCAACACTTCATAAATTTCGTGTGTTGCGCTAAGCATGGTGCTACCAGCTTCGGACAAACGTAATTTTTTTCCGACTGAATAAAACAATGGTGCACCCACTGTTCGCTCAAGCTTTTTAATTTGTTGCGTTAATGCAGGCTGTGTAATCCCAAGAATTTGGGCTGCCTGTGTATAGTTCATTGTTTCTGCCAGTTGTAAAAAGTAGGTCAATGTTTTCGAAGAAAAGATAGTCTCCTGTTTGCTTTTCATTGTCCAGCCGCCTTTCAAATTGATCATCTATTATAAACAAAATCTTTTCGATACGATAATTGTACGCAATAAAAGTCTGTTTACGCAAGCATTAAAACTGAATTCATCATTATTTTTAAATAATGCAAAATAATTTTACGTGTTTGTCCTGCAGTCACATTGGTACAGTGACAATCATACGCACTCCGATTCACTAATGCAATGGAGAAGCCCATCTATAAATCCAATAATGGAACGAAAAAAGCATAACGACCGTTAATTTTTTAATTAACGAATCATTATGCTTAATTTGATGTGGTATAGCTTGTTAATAAACCACCTGTTGATTTTAAACTAATTAAGAATCAGTGTTTGTTCCTTATGACGCAGAGATGTTGGTACGCCTTCGGTATCAATATCAATCACGAATGAGCCATTTGAATATCGCGCATTACGTTCATGTTCAGCGGGCAAAATATCGTGACGAATACCGCGACTTGTAACCACTTCAACTGGAGATACGCTGTCATGAGCAACCGCAATGAAGGCAACAATCTCATGTGGATTAGCCTTGAGTTCCCGCAAGCACAATACACCTTTACGAGCACGACTTGTAACTGGTACTTCGCTGATGGCCATTTTCTTCAAGGCACCACGCTGGGTAACAATGATGGCATCATCGGAATCTTTAACCAGTTGCATGTTGACAACAACGTCATCACCACGCAGATCCATCGACTTAGCACCACTGGTTCGTGCACCGTTAGTCGGCACCTCAGCCAAATCATAGCGCAGTCCAAGACCATTACGGGACATTAGCATAACCGTCAATGGATCGCTTGAATCAACATACGTGATGTCAACGACTTGGTCATCCGGCTGTTTGAATTTTTCAAAGACACTAGCTCGTTTCTTGTATGTCCGTCCAGGTAACAGATCCATGAAGGCTGTCTGTTTGATGAGCCCATGAGCAGTAGCAATCACAAAGTTACCAGATTCAGTCAAACTGCTGAATGTGAAGGCTGCAATGAGCTCTTCATCATCTGCCAGACCAATTGATTGGGAAATGTGTTCCCCGGTATCTTTCCATCGAGCATCAGTGACCTCGTGAATCGGTCGGTAAATCAAGTTTCCTTTGCTGGTAAACATAAATAAATGATCCAGTGTGGAAACTTGCTTCAATAAAATCGGGTAGTCTTCTTCTTTAAGACCGTTGTCGTTTTCAGAAGAAGCTTGATAAGACCTTGGTGAACTCCGTTTGATATAACCATCATGTGAAACCATTAAAACAACGGCTTCATCGGCAACCATAACAGTTCGGTCCACCTTAAGTTCTTCAATTTGGTCTTCGATTTGGGTCAAACGTGGTGAACCAAATTGTTTTTTGACATCCTGCATCTGCGTGCGCATCACTTTGCGCAAGGAGGCATCATTAGCCAAAATGTCTTCAAGCTTTTCAATCTGGGCGTCCAGTTCGGCATGCTCACGACGCAACTCGGTTACATCGGTATTGGTCAAACGATATAACTGTAACGTCACAATTGCTTCCGCCTGAGGATCAGTAAAGTCATACTTATCCATCAAGTTTTGCTTGGCATCCTTGCGGTTTTTACTTCCACGAATGGTCTGAATCACTTCATCCAAAATGGATAAAGCTTTAATCAATCCATCAACAATATGTTGACGCTTTTTGGCCTTATTCAGGTCATACTGCGTCCGTTTGGTAATCACCTCACGTTGAAAGTCAATGTACGCCTGCAAGGCTGTTTTTAAACCAACGCGTTCTGGTCGCATGTTATGAATAGCAACCATGTTGAAATTATACGTGATCTGTAAATCAGTGTTTTTCAACAAATAATTTAAAATACCCTGTGCATCTGCATCAGCTTTTAACTCAACAGCAATGGTCAGTCCCTGCCGATCAGATTCGTCACGGACTTCAACGATGCCCTCGACCTTTTTCATGATCCGGATTTCGTCCATTTTTTTAACAAGCAGGGCTTTATTGACTTCATACGGAATTTCCGTGATTTCAATTTCCTGCTTGCCACCCTTAAGGGGCTTGAAGGCTGTTTTAGAACGCAACACGATACGGCCAGCACCAGTATTGTAAGCTGTTTTGATACCATCTAAGCCTTGAATAATGCCGCCAGTCGGAAAGTCTGGCCCCTTTACGAACTCCATCAAGTCATCAGTTGACGCTTTAGGATGCGCTAGTAAATAAATCAGTGCATCAATCAGTTCGTTTAAATTATGCGGCGGAATTTCTGTCGCGTAACCGGCAGAAATTCCGCTAGCACCGTTTACCAGTAAATTTGGGAAACGAGCCGGTAAAACGGTTGGCTCCTGTTCCGTATCATCAAAGTTAGGAACGAAGTCGACAGTTTCTTTGTCGATATCCTGTAGCATCGTGCCGGATATCTTGCTTAAACGGGCTTCCGTATATCGCATTGCAGCCGGCGGATCAGCGTCAATTGACCCGTTGTTCCCGTGCATTTCAATCAGTGGTGCTCGTAACTTCCAGTCCTGACTCATACGCACCATGGCTTCATAAATTGATGAGTCACCATGTGGATGGTAATTACCCATGACGTTACCTACGGATTTAGCAGATTTACGGAATGCTTTATCAAAAGTATTACCATCCTTGTTCATGGCATATAAAATACGCCGCTGAACTGGCTTTAAGCCATCACGAATATCTGGCAAGGCACGATCCTGAATGATGGATTTTGAGTAACGGCCAAACCGTTCACCCATGACATCTTCCAGGGTTAGTTCCTGAATGTTTTGTGTGTCATCTGCCACAAGTTCTGCTCCTTTCCTGCGTTAAAACAAGCACCTTGTTTAATTAATTAACTAATTATTTATTGTCCCAAACGGTAATCGTTGGACCTTGTTGTTTAGAATCGTGGGCATCGACTGAACGCTTATCGGTCGTTTGCTCTTTTTGACTGCCAGTTGTTACTGTCGTTGCAGTATCTACGGCTTCGTCGTCTTCATTGTTTAGATCATCATCTTCAACATGATGGGCTGAGTTAACGGCTGCATTATCAAGAATTGAACCGTCTTCTTCCAAGTTAAAGGCCACGTTGTCTTCAATCCATTTTCGACGTGGTTCAACTTTATCACCCATCAACGTTGTCACACGACGTTCAGCTAAGGCTGCGTCATCAATCCGAACACGAATTAAAGTACGGCTTGATGGATCCATTGTCGTTTCCCACAACTGATCAGCATTCATTTCACCGAGACCTTTGAAACGCTGGAGAGAATAGCCACGGCCAATCTTTTGCTCTTTACCGCTTAATTCTGCGTCTGTCCAAGCATATTCAATCTGAGTTTTCTTGCCAACGCCTTTTTGAAGCTTATAAAGCGGCGGTAAGGCAATGTATACTCGACCGGCGTCGATCATTGGCCGCATGTATTTGTAGAAGAAGGTCAGTAGCAAAATCTGAATATGAGCACCATCGTCATCGGCATCTGTCATGATAATAATCTTGTCATAGTTGGCATCTTTAATATCAAAATCGGCACCAACACCAGCACCAATCGTATAAATCATGGTGTTGATTTCCTCATTTTTGACGATGTCTTGCAGTTTAGCCTTTTCTGTATTTAGGACTTTCCCACGTAATGGCAAGATGGCTTGGAACTTACGATCCCGGCCTTGCTTAGCAGACCCACCAGCAGAATCACCTTCAACTAAGAATAGTTCATTGCGTTTAGCATTTTTAGATTGTGCAGGAGTCAGTTTACCTGAAAGTAACCGTTCTTGACGGCCTTTTTTCTTACCGTTACGGCTTTCGTCACGGGCCTTGCGAGCAGCTTCACGGGCCTGACGGGCCTGCAGGGACTTGCGAATCAACATTTGCGCAAATTCGCCGTTTTCCATAAGGTAAAAGCCGAGTTGCTCATTAACGACATTGTCAACGATGGTGCGGGCTTCGCTGGTTCCAAGTTTGTCTTTCGTCTGACCTTCAAATTCCAGAATGGCTTCCGGAATCCGCAGTGACAAAATAACGGATAAGCCTTCACGCACATCAGAGCCTTCGAGGTTCTTATCCTTCTCTTTCAACAAGCCAACCTTACGCGCATATTCGTTGAACGCTTTCGTCCAAGCGGATCGCAATCCCGCCTCATGTGTTCCACCGCCAGGAGTC
Source organism: Furfurilactobacillus milii (assembly GCF_021654115.1). GTDB lineage: Bacteria > Bacillota > Bacilli > Lactobacillales > Lactobacillaceae > Furfurilactobacillus > Furfurilactobacillus milii. The sequence goes on from NZ_JAIWJF010000006.1 coordinate 169,403, forward strand.
CGCACATTATTAACAAATGACAACATCGTTTCCGAGTAACCATCGTTGTACTGTGCCGCCACTTCAACTTCGACACCATCTTTGCTGCCATCAAAATACATGACATCGCCCAACGTGTCCTTATCTTCGTTTAAATAGGCAACAAACTCCTTGATTCCATCAGGGTAGTGAAATTCTTCAGTACGCTCTTGTCCGGCACGTTCATCGGTGAGCGTGATTTTTACGTTTGTTAGTAAGAACGCGGACTCACGCAGACGTTCTTCCAGTGTACCGAAGTTGTAAACGACCGTTGTAAAGACACTTGGATCTGGCTTAAACGACACAGTTGTCCCATTGTGTTCCTTAGTTTTGCCCAGTTTAACCAAAGTGCCAACTGGATGACCGCCGTCCTTAAAGTCTTCTTGATACTTCATTCCGTCCTTAACGATGGTTACCGTTAACCACTCAGATAAGGCATTAACAACGGAGGAACCAACACCATGCAGTCCACCAGAAGTCTTGTAGCTACTGTCGTTAAACTTACCACCGGCGTGTAGCACGGTCAGGATAACTTCAGGCGTTGGGATGCCAGACTCGTGCATTCCCACTGGCATCCCCCGGCCATGATCCTTAACCGTGATGGAATTGTCTGTGTGAATCGTCACGTTGATTTCTTTACCGAAACCGGCCAGCGCTTCATCAACCGCGTTATCTACGATTTCGTAGACCAGGTGATGAAGGCCCCGTGCATCCGTTGAGCCGATATACATCCCTGGGCGTTTGCGAACGGCTTCCAGGCCATGCAATATTTGAATACTTGATGCATTGTAATCTTTGGCTGATGAAGCCATGTACCCAACATCCTCTCTTTAAAACGTGTACTTTAAGCACAACGTAAATAGACTGTCTAAATTAAAATAACACACTCCGACCATGTTTGGCATGACATTTTTGAGTCACCTGAGTTTTAATCAGCTATTTCTGGCTATGGAAAACATCATAAATTTTGCGAAGTTGTCATTTGATACGAATGTATGTTCGCATGAGATTGAACATCTGTCAAGCATCAGTTTGTGAATTGAATTGGCAGCCAATGGTCTTCATGATAAAATAGAACACATTCAGTTTTAACAAAGGAAGTTACCCATGCTCAAATTACTGATTATGCTCTTGGTGGCCTATCTATTAGGGTCAATTCCCACCGGTGTATGGATTGGCAAGATCTTCTTCCATACAGATATTCGCAAAGCTGGTTCTGGCAACATTGGCACCACTAACACGTACCGCGTCCTTGGTAAAACAGCTGGCACGGTCGTCATGCTCATTGATATCTTAAAGGGCGCTCTATCAACGTTACAACCAGTTGTATTTGGTGCTCCCATCGTTCATGGCGTCGTTATTAACGGTTTACTGATTGGACTGGGTGCCATTCTTGGTAACACCTTTTCTATCTTTGACGGATTTAAAGGTGGCAAGGCCGTCGCAACTAGTGCTGGAATTCTGGCGGGCTATAATTTTCCATTTTTCATCGTGGCCTGTATTATCTTCGGCAGCCTAGTTTACATTACTAGCATGGTTTCAGTGGCTTCAATGGCTGCCTTGACCATCATCACGTTTTTGTCCTTGCTCTATCAAGATGGCATACTGACCACGGTCGCATTTGTGCTAACGCTTTTTATCATTTACCGACACCGTGCCAATGTAGATCGCATCAAGGCTGGTACCGAAAACATGGTTCCCTTTGGTCTGTATCGGCATTATCGTTTATCCCATCCGATCAAACCTAAGAAGGATGCCGATGATTCGAAAGCGAGCGTCACTGAAAATGACAAAGCTGACACGAATCTAGAAACCACCGTTAAAGACGAGACTTCTAAAGCGCCAAAAGCCGCAACCAAAGTGACTAGTGAGGAAGCGCAGTCGGATAACAATACGTCCACTACGGATACAAATAACGTTTAACACACTCTAGTTAAACGACTAGAAACAGCGTTTGCTAACACATCAAAATGTTAGTAAACGCTGTTTTATTGCGCCCATAATTTAGTTAAAAATTGTCGCATCTATTTAAGGCGTCCTAGAAGTATTCAATGCTATAGTCCGCATTAAACATCGCTTGTGGATACAACTCATGAATACCAAACTTTTTGGTCAGGTCACCATCCGCATTAACTGCGTCAGCAATCCCCCACCAAGGTTCGATACAAACGAACGGTGCCTTAGCCGGATATGGTGACCAAACACCCACATAATCAGCGTTTTGAAGGGTGACGGCAATGCCATGCTCGTTCAGCCCTGATGTTAGTGTTAACGTTGCTGGTTGTTGGTTCAATTGAAGAATTTTAGCATCGTGTTCAAATAAATCATGGTTGAGCTTCATTGGTCGTTCAAAGTTCAAGGTTGTTGGATGGTCAACATCACTAAAGGGACCATCAAGCTTCAGTGATGAATACGTTTGAGCCGGAGTAGCGGCCACAGTATAGTCATTGAACGTCCCTTGACTGTCACCAAGTGGCACATTGAAGCCAGGATGACCGCCGATGGAAAAGTAAATTGGTTCATCGCTCGGGTTGGCAACGCGATATTCCACGCTTAACTGGCGACCTAATAAACTAAACATAATGTCTAATTGGAAGGCAAACGGGTATTTGATGCGACTGGCATCGTTATCCTTTAAAGTAAACGTAACGCTGGTCGCAGTTTGTGCTGTCACCAAGAAATCTTGATCACGAGCAAAGCCATGCTGGGTCATTGAATAAGTTTTGTCCTGATACCGATACTGATCATCGTGTAGCCGACCAACGATGGGAAATAAAACCGGCGCATGACGTCCCCAAAACTTTTTATCTGCTTGCCACATGTATTCTACATGCGTTTGTACATCTTTGACGCTAGTTAACTCCGCACCATGCTCGTTGATAGCAACGGTTAATTCTTCATTCGACAACTTAATCATTTTTTCCTCCTAGATTCAAACCAGATTTAAACAACTCTGATACTTATGTCACTCAAGCTAACTTTCTGGCTCATCTGGACCGCCACGGCCATGATCAACGGCTCGTGGAAAATAATTGCGATAGCTGGCCTGTAAATTCTCTTTGGTTACATGTGTGTAAATTTGAGTCGTGGACAAGCTACTGTGACCGAGTAATTCTTGCACAGTACGCAAGTCAGCCCCACCGTTTAACATCTGTGTCGCAAACGAATGCCGCAGCATATGGGGATGAATATCACCAGTCAGTGAACTTTGTTTCATCACCTGCTTTAATGCGTATTCAATGCCTGCGCTGGTCAATGGATGACCGTATCGATTAATAAAGACATAGTCATGTTGTTGATGATATTTAGTCATTAATGATGTACGGCAATGCTGCTCGTACGCATCAAGTGCATCACTTGCGTAGCGGCCAAACGGAACATAACGTTCTTTGTCACCTTTACCATGAACTAAGATCATGTGGGTTGAGAAATCGAGATCCTGATAGCGCAATCCAGCACATTCAGAAACCCGCATCCCCGTCGCATACAACATTTCGATCAGGGCACGGTCACGGAACTGCAACGGTTTACTGCCATCCCCGCTGGCCGTCTTCAACAATTCGTCGATCTCCTTGTCGTAGAAAAATCGCGGCAACGTTGACGGGTGTTTTTTTAAATTAACGTATACAAACGGATTATCTTTAACTAAGTCATTTTTAACTAAAAAGCCGTAAAAAGAACGTAGTGATGAGATCTTTCGGGCCGTACTAGTTCTGGAATAATGTGCGTCATATAAATAACTGAGATATACCCGAATATCCAGGTGATCAATTGTGGAAAATGATTTTAAGCCACCGTTGTCCTTCATGAATTGGATGAATTCTTGTAAATCTTCCTTGTACGCTGTCACAGTATTCGTTGAATAACGCCGCTCAACCTGCAGATACGTCAAGAATAATTTAACCCAATCGGTCTCTAGCTGACTTGAGTCGGATTTGATATCTTTTTCTGCCATAAATAAAAGCCCTCGTTACCGCTAACATTAGCAAAATAACGAGGGCTTGACAAGCGTTTACAAACGAACAGAACCATCGGCTTGTCAGTTACTTTTTACGAATCAAAACGTTGCATTTACAGCAATACTGTCCACCACTATTAACTGCTAGTGAAATGATTCTGATTGTCTTTACCACAGATATGACAAGTGGAACCGGTTAAACTGCCACCGATAACTAGGCTTCAGGAGTCGGCTGTTCAGCAGCTACCACAACCGGTTCAATACCGACAGTAGGTAAAAATTCATCAAGATCAGTTAACGCACGATGAGCCACCGCAGTATTTCGCTCACGTTTGTCACGAATACGATGGTCTAATCCTGGCACAATTCCAAAGTTAGCATTCATTGGCTGAAAATGCTCCGCATCCGCAGTCGTAATGTAGTTTGCCATTGACCCGACCATCGTTGTTTTTGGAAAGGCTACGGTGTCTTGACCCAAAGCAAGTTTGGCAGCGTTAATACCAGCCAGAATACCAGATGCGGCACTTTCAATATACCCTTCAACACCCGTCATTTGACCGGCAAACAGTAGCGTTGGCCGAGCTTTGGTTTGGTATGTCGCTTGTAATAGTTTAGGTGACTTCAGGAACGAATTGCGGTGCATAACGCCGTAACGCACGAATGTGGCCTTTTCTAGACCGGGAATCATGCGGAAGACCCGCTTTTGCTCGCCCCACTTCAAATGCGTTTGGAAGCCAACAATGTTGTACAAGTCACCGGCTGCATTATCCTGGCGCAACTGTACAACCGCAAACGGACGCTTGCCCGTTTTAGGATCATCTAAGCCAACTGGTTTCAACGGGCCATATAACAACGTTTGCCGACCACGTTTTGCCATAACCTCAACAGGCATACAACCTTCAAACACATCGCTGTCTTCGAAATCATGCACATCGGCGGTCTCAGCGTGAATCAAGGCATCGTAAAAAGCATTGTACTCTTCCTCGTTCATCGGGGCATTGAGATAGGATGCTTCTCCCTTGTCATAACGTGACTTTAAATACACCTTATCCATATCCAGTGAATCTTTGTTTAGAATTGGCGCAGCTGCATCGAAGAAATGCAGGTCGTCTTCGGCTGTAAAGGACTTAATGGCCTCAGCCAAAGGGCCGGCGGTCAACGGACCAGTTGCCATAACGGTGATGCCGTCTGGAATGGCAGTGACTTCCTCACTCACAACTTCAACATTAGGCATCTGTTTCAGCTCGTTGGTGATTTGTTCAGCAAATGGTGTCCGGTCAACCGCCAGTGCGCCGCCGGCAGGCACTGCATTAGCATCTGCTGAGCGGATAACGATACTGTCCAAATGTCTCATTTCAGCTTTGAGTAGACCAGCCGCGTTGCTAATCTGATTAGCCCGCAGAGAGTTTGTACAAACCAGTTCCGCAAAATTACCGGTTTCATGAGCCGGGGTTAACTTTGTTGGTCGCATTTCGAAAAGTTTGACGTTTACACCGGCCTTGGCGATGTGATAAGCTGCCTCACTACCTGCCAGACCAGCGCCAATTACGTTTACAGTGGGTGTCGATGCCATGCTGATGCCTCGTTTCTATTCGTTAAGTGAATGTTTAATTTTTATCAAGCGGTGTGTAACCGCATGTGTGTATTCTACACCGTCTGTAAGTAAAAGCGCACCCCTAATCTCGTAGCAGAAACCACAAGATCAAGAATGCGCAAATGTAACTTAATGACGATCAAGCCGATAAACCGCTATTTTTGAACGTCTTCTTCGTAATCGCCATTTGGACAAACGACCTGTTTGCCACCTTTGACCTTCTTTTCGACCAAGAAGTGACCATCTTTAGGACAATCACGGCCAATTGGCTTATCCCATGACACAAAGTCACAGTCTGGGAAACGTGAACAACCATAGAAAACTCGGTTTCGCTTAGATTTACGTTCGATGATTTGACCCTTATGACACTTAGGACAAATGACACCAATTTCCTTAACAATAGCCTTGGTGTTACGACAATCTGGGAAACGTGAACAAGCGTAGAACTTGCCGTAACGGCCCATTTTAATGACCATTGGGGCACCACAGATGTCACAGTCGAAACCGGCTGCTTCATCCTTAATCTTGATTTTCTCCATGTTATCTTCGGCCTTTTTTACTTCAGTCGAGAATGGCTTGAAGAACTCATCGACCACTTTTACCCATTCTTCTGAACCCTTTTCAATACCGTCGAGTTTTTCTTCTAGACCGGCAGTAAACTCGATGTTTTCAATATCGGGGAAGAAATCGACAATAACGCCATTGACGATTTCACCAAGTTCAGTAGGCACAAAACGGCGGGATTCAAGTTTGACATAGTTACGTCGTTGAATCGTGTCCAGTGTTGGCGCATATGTGGACGGTCGGCCAACACCGTTTTCTTCCAACGCGTGAATCAAATTGGCTTCTGAGTAACGTGCCGGTGGCTGGGTGAAATGCTGTTGTGGATCGTTCTTAACCATCTTAACCGTGTCATCCACGTTTAAGTCGGGTAAAACATTATCCTTTTCAGCAGCGCCTTTGTAGACTTTGGTGAAACCAGCAAATTTCGTCTTAGAACCGTTGGCACGGAACTGAACATCATTTTGATCAATCGTCACCGTCATCGTATCGGAGACTTCAGCTGTCATTTGTGAAGCAACGAAACGATTCCAGATCAATTGGTATAAACGGAATTGATCGTTAGTCAGATACTGCTTCATCTCAGCTGGTGTCCGGTAAACACTGGTTGGCCGAACAGCTTCATGGGCATCCTGTGCCCCTTCTGGCAATTTACCTTTGACAGGCTTAACTGCTGCATATTCCGCGCCATATTCCTCATGAATATACTTTGAAGCCTCTTGCTTGGCAATGTGCGCAATTCGTGTTGAATCGGTCCGCATATAGGTAATCAGACCAACACTGCCGCCTTTACCAATATTAATTCCTTCATACAGCTGTTGAGCCGCCATCATTGTTTTCCGAGTCCGGTAATTCAATTGACGGTTAGCCACTTGTTGCATGGTTGATGTCGTAAATGGCGGTTGTGGCATGCGCCGACGTTCTTTACGCACAACGTCAGTGATGTTAAAACTAGCTTTCTGATCAATCTGTTTTAGAATCTCTTGAACGGCATCGTTATCTTTCAAGCCGGTCTTTTTGCCGTGAATCCCGTAAAAGCTGGCAGCAAACTTCTGCCGACCCTTTTGGAATTCAGAGTCAATGGACCAATATTCTACCGGCTGGAAGGCCTTGATTTCTTCCTCACGCTTGATGATCAGTGCAAGTGCGACACTCTGAACACGACCTGCAGACAGCCCCTTTTTCACCTTTTTCCATAGAATTGGCGAAATTGAGTAACCTACCAAACGATCCAGAACCCGCCGTGCTTGTTGCGCATCGACTAAGTCCATGTCAATATCGCGCGGTTGTTTGAATGCGTTTTTAACAGTGTCCTTAGTAATTTCGTTAAAAACGACACGATTCTTTTCTTCAGGATCTAAATTTAATAAGTGGGATAAGTGCCATGCGATGGCTTCCCCTTCGCGATCCGGGTCAGATGCCAGGTAAACACGTTTAGCGTTTTTAGCATCTTTTTTGAGTTCTTTAATGGTGTCGCCTTTACCACGAATAGAAATATAATGCGGTTCATAATCGTGGTCGACATCGACACCCATTTGTGACTTAGGCAAGTCCCGAATATGGCCTTTACTTGCAACAACTTTATAGTTGCGGCCTAAGTACTTTTCGATTGTTTTCGCCTTGGAAGGCGATTCCACAATCACCAAGTTCTTTTTAGTTTTCGCCCTTGTTTTTGTTTTAGTTTTTGAGGTCGCCATGAAGCAACTCCTTTGTTAACATTATTGATTACTGGCTGATGAAACATACTGTCCATCAGCGTCTAACCGTACACATAAGCACAGTCAAATCTAAATCACCATACTGCACAGTTACATAAGCTGTCAACTAAAACGAGAATTTTCTACTATATAATAGTCGATGATTTGAACAGTTAGCTCTGAAATTGCAGTTCGTTTAAAATACCTTCTACATTGCAAACGGGAGTGGCACCAGCACTAATTAATGCGTTGCAACCAGCGGACAATGGGTCTGTCACCCGACCAGGAATCGCCATCACGTTTCGGTTTTCTTGAAGACCAACATTAGCAGTAATCAAGCTACCAGAATGAATTGCGGCCTCTGTCACTAAAACACTTTGTGCCAGGCCAGCGATAATTCGGTTGCGTTCAGGAAAGCGATGCCGTGCTGGCCCAGTGCCAAGCGGATACTCGCTAATGACTAACTGAGTTCGCATCAAGGTTTGTTGCAAAGAACGATTGGCTGCTGGATAGGCAATGTCTAGCCCGGTACCAATGATTCCGATAGTGTGACCATTATGCTGAACGGCTAGTTGATGACTAAGCGCGTCGACGCCTGCTGCCAATCCAGAAATAATCGGGATCTTTGTCGCAATGACGGCTGGTAACCACTGTTTAAGGGTCGTGTACGAATATGCCGTTGCTTGACGCGCGCCAACAACGGCCAGTCCGGCTTGCTGAGTCAACCGCCAATTGCCACGGCTAAATAGAACTAGCGGGGCAGCGTACATTTCTTTTAAATACGTGGGATAATCTTCATCGAGAATAGTCGTCACCTTGCCGAACTGATGATTGCGCGCAATTGTATCTGACAACCGTGAATCACGCCAACAGTTGGCCAGCTGCTTGGCCTTTATTTCTGGCAAAGCTAAGCAATCTAGTAAATTTGTTAGGGTCAGCGGTACATTCGACTCTGTCTGCAGGAATTGCCAAACTTTGCGTCGCCCAGCCAAGCCCACACCAGGCATAAACTGAAGTCGAATCAGTGCATCCCGATTAATCGTTTGTAGCAATCTCTCCATGTGTAGCCCTCCGTTAACATCTTGTGATCAAGACAAGCACATGAACAGTTCTTAATAACTTTATCCTGACGACTTAACATACGAATTTCGGCCCAGCAATGTTCGCTGCAAAATAAAAAACCGGTTCTTTTTAAAAGAATCGGCGGTTATTAATTATTATTATATCAAGAACAATTTCAAATTAATCTTGTTGCAATCTTTTAGTGACCGGACTAAACGACCGGCGGTGAATTGGTGTCACGCCAAGCTGATCGAGGGCAGCTAAATGAGCAGCGGTTCCATAGCCGTCATTTTGTGCAAAATTATACCCTGGATAAACGCGATCATACATCGACATCAAATGGTCACGGTAAACTTTAGCGACAATGCTGGCTGCACCGATGCTGACAGATCGTGCATCCCCCTTGATAAGCTTTTGTTGCGGCATTGGCACGTCGATTTGCATCGCATCAATCAATAACGCATCCGGCTGTTGCGGCAACGCTAGTACGGCATCACGCATAGCCACCCGCGTTGCTTGGTAAATATTCAAATGATCAATTTGCTTTGGCGAAGCAATGCCAATGCCAACACCAACACAGGCGGATAAAATCTGTGGATACAGCGTTTCCCGCTCATGCGCGGTTAACTGTTTGGAATCATTGACACCCAATAGGTGAAAATCATGTGGCAATTCAATTGCACATGTCACCACCGGACCAGCCAACGGGCCACGACCGACTTCATCAATGCCAGCGACTAATGACTGTCCCTTTGCCCAGCAAGCTCGTTCCAGTTGCAAACGTTGTTCAAAAGCGGCTTCGGCATTAGCTTGTGCCGTTAATCGCCGGTTTGTCTGCAGTAACAGCGACGCAACACCTTTTCGTGGATCAGCCGCTAATGCCGCTAACAACGGATCGTCGGCTTGCTGAACATGAGCCAATTGTTCGCGTAGCACCGCAATCGATGGCTTTTTCGGCTTAGCTTCACTCATGATCCGCCTCGGACACACTATCAACTGATTTTTCAGATAATTCATCGGTAGTGTCGAACGTAAACCGACCTAACTTGCCTTTGCGCAAGTCAAAAATCAGACGTTCACTCGCACGATCATAATCAACTTTAAAACCCAGTCGTTTAGTGATAGCCAATAATAGATCAACGTCGCTAAGCGTCAGTTCATCATCTGTTAAATGATATCGTTCAGCTAATCGATCAGTTTGATTGTGCTCACGCATAAATTTGATCGCATATAGTGCTACATCGTCCTTGGCAAACAGAGAATCCTTGATTGCGCCCGTCAAAGCAAGCTTTTTACCAACCATAGGATCTTCAAACTTGGGCCATAGGACACCAGGTGTATCCAACAGTTGAAGTTCTTCGTTGGCCTTCAGCCACTGTTGCTTCTTAGTTACACCGGGCCGATCACCAGTGATGGCAACTTTTTTATTAACCAGCCGGTTCAACAAAGTCGACTTGCCGACATTGGGGATGCCGGCCATTACAGCGCGAATAACGGGTTTTTGAATCCCCTTTGCTTCCAACCGTTCCTGCTGTGTTTTTAAGACCTCGCGAGCAGCTTTAACAAGGTTGCCCACTAATTTTCGATCGTTCACATCAATCGCAATAACGGGCTGATTGTGTTCACGATAATATCGCACCCATTCCCCAGTGACTTTGGGATCAGCCAAATCACTTTTTTCGAGGATCAAGAGGGTTGGCTTTTGGGCCACTGTAGCCCGCAATTCCGGATTCCGTGATGACTCTGGAATTCGTGCATCAACTAGTTCAAATACAATGTCGATGACCTTTAAGTTTTCTCGCAATTGGCGAATGGCCTTCGCCATATGACCGGGATACCATTGAATAGTCATAAAAATCGCTCCTTTGATCTGTCAACGGGTATTGTCCGTTGACAGATTTTCATTTATTAGAATTTGGTACATATCTTAAGTTAATTAGGGCAAAATCTTTTATTTTTCGTAATGTAAGTTTGACTTTTTTCAGTAAAGTTCACATAAAAATCATCCAATGATTTTATTTTACCAGTTTCTTCGACGCTTTCGATACATCTGTTGCTTTCAGAGGTAAAATTCAAAAAAATGACGATTTATTTCTAATCAAAATTGGGCGGTAAGTCCTCAGTAAAACACTGAAAACTTACCACCCTAAAAACAACATAACGGCAGTGATTTTTTAACTAAGCATGTGAATCCAATAAAACTTGTGCACTATATTGGTCGATAAAGACTTGGTTGCAATAACCAGCATTCAAAGCAGCCTTGAGCGTTGGAACAGTTTCAACATTATGCACCGCTGCAATAGAATGTTCCTTCTGCTTAAGGTTGTTAAGAGACGTGGTAACCACTCGTTCATCTAAATCTGGATCAACGACAGCACCATTGGCATCGATAAAGTGACCTAACACATCACCAACGGCTGCTTCAGTGAGTGCTTGTTTTTGCTCATCCTTAAAGTAATTCATCTGGTTTAAGAATGGACTATCTTCTATCGAGTCTAGCGAAATTAGCGCAATGTTTGCCAGTCGGCCAAGCTTTTCAAGATGTCGAATAAGATCTTCTTTTTCAACGAGTTCCTTTGCAGCGACATTGTCAAAGACGATCGGTAGCGGCAGAAAATTAGCCTTTGTTTGATAGGCATGAGCCAGTTTGTCGCCCGTTTCATATGCAAATGTTTCACAATCGGAATTTGTAATGATTCCCGTTAAAGATAAGACCACAACATCACGAACATTTTTGGATGTCAGATGGTTGGCAATCATTTTTAGTGCTTCACTGCTGCCAAAGCCAATGATGTCACCATTTTTAACCAAATCATCTAAGTAATAAGCCGTTGAAAGCGCGACCTTATCAAGGATTGTGCTTCGATTATTTTGGAAAGTCGGAACGACAGTGAACTGAACCTCTGGGTAAAGCTCGTGTAGCTGACTAGCCAACACGTTGGCATCACGAAGGCCGTCATTCACGGTGATCGTTACAAAACCGTTTTCTCGTGCTAATGAAAGCATTCTAGATACTGTTGCCTTAGAAATTCCTTCTCGTTTAGCCAACTGATTCTGACTAATACCTTCGACATAATACAACCTAGCGAGTCGTAACATTTGGTTACGTTTGTTAAGGGTACTTATTGTAATGACCTCCTAAAAACAAGGTTATTTCTTATTGATAGCTGAGAAGTCTCTGTAAAAATCCCTAACGTTATTATACGCCAGCTGATACATTTTGAAATACTTATTATACAATGCATTCTTTTTAATATTTGGCACAACTCGCTGATCGATTTTAATCCACTTTGAAACATCATTAGGGTCAACCGCATGGATACCAATACCCGCTAAGATTGCGCTACCTAAATTAGCTTCACCACCTGACTTGGTTGTAAGCACAGTTTTCCCAGTAACGTCTGCAATCATTTGTACCATCTTTTTGGAGTTGCTGACCCCGCCAACTAAGGTAAGTTCATCGCCAATATCAGTACCAAAAGTCTCGATGCTCTGACGGACTGAATACGCAATTGCTTCTTGAAAGGCATTATACAACTCATACTTGGTTGTCTTAAGCGATAATCCTAAAATGGTGCCTCGAACTGTTGAATTCCATAATGGGCTACGCTCACCCATGAAAAACGGTAGGACAAGGAGGCCGTTACTGCCGGCCGGAATGTTGGCACTTTGAAAATCTAGCTTTTTCGGGCCCTCATTTTCATCTAATTCGCGTTCAAACTCCTTAACGAACCAGGCCACAATTGCCCCAGCGGTGTTAGCACCCGCAAAATTATAGTACAGCCCCTTTGGATTATAAGCGTATGGCCAAATAATCAAACCGTTATCTCGTAACGGTTTTTCAGTAACCAAAGCAGCGTTCATTGACGTTCCTAGGGCAACCGTCACCTTACCGGGTTTGACAACGCCCGTTCCGACGGTTGCTGGGCCGACATCGACTCCGGTGTTGAAAACCGGTGTGCCGGTTTTAACTCCAAGCCGCTGAGCCCATTTTTCGGTCACCTTACCGGCTACTTCAGTACTCGTAACGAACTTTTGTGGCAACTTAGAAATGTTTAATCCTAATTTATCAGCAAGCTTGGTTGACCATTCGTCTGTATTAATATCAAATACTCCGGCTAAGTTCCCGGCCGCCGAGTAATTAATACTTGTCTGACCAGTCAATTCGCGAATAACAAACGATTCAGGTGGCAAGAACTGGTCAGTTTGTTGATAAAGATCAGGCTGGTGCTTTTTTAACCACATAAGTTTTGTATAACCGTAATATGGATCAGCCAAATTAGCCGTTACGGCCATCAATTCTTTATCACTAACAAGTTTCTTAACTTGGTCAGTTTCAGCAGTTGCTCGCCGGTCCATCCAAATCAAGGCAGGACCTAACACTGAACCACTTTTATCAACTGGAATCCCGGAACCTCCGTACAACCCATCGATTCCAATAGCGACAATATCTGCATCATCAACATGCGACGATAATTTTCGAATCACAGCTGTGACGGCATTGAGCCAATCTTCAGCGTTAGATTCCGCCCAACCCGGATGTGGCGTCATAAATGCGTAGTTGTCTTTCTTTTGCGCAACAATCTCACCATTGGTGGTCATTAAAATTGCTTTGGTTCCTGAAGTACCAATATCGATTCCCAATATATACTTGGACATGGTAATCTACCCTCTTCTAAACTAGTTTAGTCTTCTAACCCTGTGGTTACTTTGAAGCTACGACTTTCTTGTGGCTTGAGCATAATTAAGGTGCCCTTTTTCTTTGCAGCCGTCCGACCCTCCGTGCGACTAGTTGCCGGAAGCGCAAATGCAGCAACCTGAAGGTCAGGATTAGCCATTAACCAACGTGTTACATCTGGAAATTGTTTCGTGTTAAACGCTACCTTGACGGTATGTTTCTCATCCATTGTCATTTCAAACACGGCATCATCCACGAATTCATTCAATTTATCTCCGAAAAAGACAATTTCAGGGTCAAAGTGGTTAGGATCATCAAGTTCATTAATTAACTCACCTGATTTTGCAACTTTATCGGTGAACGCCAACCATTCTTTAGTTGGGTGAATGTGATCTGGAATCGAAGTTCGTAATTCAAAGGCTCTGTCTGGAATGTTTTGAGTGATCTTAGCACCTTTAACGAATTTATAGTTAATATGCGTTAGGTACTGTAAAGGCATTTCTTGACACTCAGAAAGGTTCTTAACGAACATTTTAATGTCAAACAAGGCGCTCCCTTTCTTTAATGTCACAGATGGGTTGGCAAAGTAATGATCACCAAAGCCTTTAACATATTCAACCTGACTACTGATCGTAACGGTATCTTCATCTACATAGACAAAAGATGAATCCATCGGCGTAAGTGGAAATTCACCATGTGCATAATGATCATCCTCAGGACCGGGATTACCACTAGCCAATAGACCTGAATGAAATTGAAATGGGCCGTATGAATCAGTAATTTGCTTACCTGGATATGGTTGTTTGAAAGTGTTTTTCATCTTCAAATCAAGCCCGTCAAACACAGCTTCCCAGATCATTAGTCCTTCAAATGGTAAAAATGTCAGATAACCACGTGAATTACGAACTTTTAGTGCTTCAACACCAGATGAATATTTACCTCAATTGTCAAATCAAGTGCAACACTAAGAATCTATTCTTAGAAGTGGTCTAGTTGCTAAGCTAGTTCAGGCATTAGATCGGCTGGGCAGCGATAGTTCAATGACCGCCGTAGCCGGTTGTTTAA
>NZ_JAIWJF010000007.1 GCF_021654115.1 Furfurilactobacillus milii
CTAGAGAAGTGCTGCTTTTACCGGTCAGGTACTCAGTGACCACCTTTGTACGAAACTCGAAAGTGAATTTAGACATAGTAAAACCCCCAAGGTTGAATTTGTTGTCCAACCTTGGGGGTTCACTTCACATTGATCTTCCGCAACATACGATTTTTTAATTCTGTGATTCGACAGCTTCTTTGTTCTCAAGCTTTTGCATTTTACCATCGTCGATTTGATACACGACATCGCTTTTAGTAATCAACCGTTCATCATGGGTTACCATGATAATCGCTTTATTTAAGTCATGAGCCTCGCTAACCAAACGATCAACGACGTCAAACGAACGGGTCGAGTCCAAGCTGGCCGTTGGTTCGTCAGCTAGGATAATGTCAGGTTCGTGATATAGCGCTTTAGCGATTGCGACACGCTGGCGTTCACCACCGGACAGTGCGTTTGGATAGGCATCATCTAGGTTCTTCAAATCTAGTCTATCCAGTAATTGACGCATTTCCTTTTCTTGAAATTTTTGGTGGGCCAAACGGTCAATGAGCTTAAACTGTTCAGAGACTGTTAGATAAGGAATCAAGTTTGAACTTTGTAGAATAAAGCCGACATGATCAAATCTGTATTGTAGACGCTGCTTTTCTGTCTGGGTGGCTAGGTCTGTGCCATTTAGCAAAACTTTACCACTTGTCGGTGTTTGTAGTCCGGCCGCGATGGTCAAAAACGTACTCTTACCAGATCCTGATGGCCCGATGATTGAAACAAATTGGCCCTGCTGGATTTCGAAATTCACATCACTAAGTGCGTTGACTGCGGTATGGCCGCTCCCAAAACGTTTTGATACGTTAACAAGTTCCATTACGTTTGCCATGTTTTTTCTCCTTTACGTCTTGTTAGTGCTCAGCTTCTCTTGGGCTTCGGCATCACTCTATTTAATTGCCGTGACTGGGTTAATTTTGGCAATTGTGCGCCAGGATAGTAAGGAACCCAGAATTGAGGCGAGAATTAATGACACAGCATAAATGCCGAGTTGTGGGTAGTTTAGTGCAAACGGCATACCGGTTGGTGCGATGGCACCGATGCCAATCGTGATCAATAATCCGACGGCAACACTGATCACGCTCATAACGGCAGCCTGTGTTACAACACTAGCCAGAATGTGGCGTGTGCCAATTCCCTCAACCTTCAGAACGCCGAACAATGACTGCTTTTGTAAGGTTAGAACATACATAAATATCCCGATAATGGCCAGTGACATCGCGAACAGGAAGTAGATCATGGTGTTTAAAGTTGTTTGTTCAGCACTGTAACCAGGCAGATTTTGAATGAAATCATTGATAGGCAGCCGTTGCAAATTGTGTTTGTTCGCAGATAACTGGCTGTCTTTGGTGATAATTGCATTGATGCCGAGCGGCTTTGTGACAGGCGTGCCAGCAGCCTTAATTTTGGCCAATGTTGCCAAATTCATATACATGGTTGGGGCAATACTGTATGTGCTCTTACCGTAACTGCCGACAACGGTTAATTTGGTGTCATTTGAGCCCAAACGAACCTTGTCACCAATCTTAATCCCTTGATCCTTCAAGTTTTGTGAAATGATGATTTGATTATCACGCTGGACTTTATGGCCGCTAGTAACCTTAGGCATAATAAAGCTGTTGTTGGCAGTTCCCAACGCGGAAATGTCGATTTTATTATTACTCCCAACTTTGCGAACGACGGTACTATCAAGTGCAATGTTTGCAACCTGTTTACCCTTAACATCGTTAGTTGCATCGGTGGTTAACTGTGATGCCATGATGTTTTTATTAGCGTCTTTGTTCAAATAAACGTATTTAGCTTGCCATTGATCGACTGCTAAACGGTTCCCTTGAGAGAGACCACCAGCCAGTCCGGCTAGAATGAAGACAACAAGCGCAATCAGAACCATCACACCAGTTAACAGACTATAGCGTAGCTTTTCATAGCGCATTTCTTTTAGCCCTAAATACATGATGATTTCTCCTTTTTTCCGTAGATTTATTTTCATTTATCAAGTGATAAATAAGATTATCACCAATTGTACGCTTTTTCCTAAGAAATGCAATTTGAGCGCTTTTTCTATTATGATTTGGTACGCGAAATAATTGTTTTAATTTAACCTAAAATATTTTTCCTGCTATAATGTTGTTGGAGGTGGAGTCCATGACAACGATTTATGTGGCACCAAATGTGAAGCAGCAAAGCGTTGAATTGTCCGATGGCAGTCGTGGTGAAGTTGAGGCAGAAACTGAGGGCGCTGGTCAAACCCGATACAGTTTCGATTTTAATTATCATTTGCACCCCAGTTTTTGGGTTGATCGTCCGTTAAAGAACGGTATGACAGTAAATGTGCAAACGTTGGACGGGCCTGAAAAGTTTCAAATTGAATTACGTTGATTGTTTTATATATTTATTGGGTCGAGCGTACGTGATTATATATAAGATTGGCAACAAATCTGCTTTAAGTAGCAGGTTAAATGAAAGAGCATCAATTCACTGATATCACAGCGGTTGATGCTCTTTTATAGTGAGCTGAGTTTGTTTGAAAACGTTTGCAATAAAAATAGGTAAAAGCCTATAATTAACAACAGTATAACCGCGTCAAATCGGCGTTGGTCGCAATTTAAGTGGAGGCAGAGTATGTATTTAGCAAACGAACATCGGTATGAACAGATGATGTATCGGCGAGCAGGTAAGAGTGGCTTGAAATTATCCGTTCTCGGTCTCGGATTCTGGCACAATTTTGGTAGTGTGGACGAGTATGAGACCCAAAAGCAGATCGTCCGAACGGCGTTTGATGCAGGCATAACCTATTTCGATTTGGCGAATAATTATGGTCCAGTAGCAGGCAGTGCTGAAACAAACTTTGGCCACTTGATGGATGAAGACTTAAAACCCTATCGTGATGAACTGGTTATTGCCAGTAAGGCTGGACATCGTATGTGGGATGGCCCTTACGGTGACGATGGTTCGATGAAGAATATTTTAGCAAGTGCCGATCAGAGCCTTCAACGTATGCACTTGGATTACGTGGACATTTTTTATTCACATCGCCCGGACCCTGACACACCGGTTGAAGAAACGGCGTATGCCTTAGATAAGCTGGTACGGGAGGGCAAAGCCTTATACATCGGGATTTCGAAATACAATCCAGAGCAGACGGCTGCCATTGAGGCAGTCTTTGACGATTTACACACACCATACATTGTCCATCAAGATCGTTACAATCTGTTTGACCGCCACATTGAAGATGGTTTGCTAGACAAGTTGGCGACCGACCAAACGGGACTAGTTACATTTAGCTCGTTAGCGCAGGGCTTGCTGACGGATCGTTACCTGAACGGCATTCCTGAAGACTCACGTGCACATCGGTCCACGAGTCCGTTTTTGCATGAGGATCAGGTCGAGCAAACACTGAGTACGGTTAAACGGTTGAATGAGATCGCTCAACAGCGAGATCAATCGCTGGCAGATATGGCAATTGCCTGGTTATTGCATCATCAACAAGTCACAAGCGTGCTGATTGGGGCTAGTCGTCCGGAACAACTTAGAGACAACTTGGGTGCCTTAAAACACTTAGACTTTAGCGATGACGAACTGACTGCCATTGATGCAACTTTGAAATGATTTTGGATAGTGTAAAAAACGTTTGAACTGATGACTCTATTTTAGAAGCCATTACGTTCAAACGCCTTTTTATTATGCATTAATAGTGACGACCCAAAATGATCAGGTCGCGAGGAGTGCCTGCCATATTAGCGATTTTTGGCAAATGTCCCCACTCTTCATAACCAAACTTATGAAACAAATGCAGGCTGGCTGCGTTGGAGTCGAAAATGTAAGCCACTACGCTGGTGAAATGAAAGTTGGCAATCTGTCGTGCTAGTAACGACATCACCTGACTACCATAGCCGTGACCAGTCGTTTGTTGATCTAAGTAAATCGAAATCTCGGTCGTATGAGCATACCCACCGCGCCCATAGAAAGGTGACAGGCTGACCCAGCCAATGATGTTATCGTCATCTTTAACCATCCAAATGGGATAACTGTCTGGTTGGTGCGCTTCGAACCATGACTGACGATTATCAATGGTCACGGGCACTAAATCAGCAGTCACGGCATGGCTGGGGATGCTTTGATTATAGATGCTAACAATAGTTGGAAGATCGGATTGGTTTGCAATTGTTAGGGTAAGGGACATGTGAAAGACTCCAATATGAATTTAAAAGTTTAATTAATTACTAGCAGTATAATCCTAACGGCCTCAAATAAAATCTGATAATTGCAAATGTAATAAGGTTTAGTATTGAGGGCCGATTTTTTGACCGTGTTTTTACCACAGACCAAGAACTTTCCACCACAATACGCCAATAACACCGTAAATTAGAATGTTACTGAGGGACACGAGAAAGCCAATACGCCACCATTCCTTTTGTGATAGAAAACCAGTGGAAAAGTAAATAGAAGCCGTTCCTGTACCGTAATGCGTAGTTCCTGGCGACAGACAAGTTAGTAATCCTAACAGCATAGTTGCCACAATCGGGCGTACACCGAGTGAAACAAGGATCAGAGCAAACGGAATGAAAAATGTTTGTACGTGAATCAATACGCTGGTAAGCAGGTAGTGAACGTAAAAGTATAGTAGAACTAATAAAACAATGGCAAGGCCAACATTGATACCATGAACGCTATTTGTTAGTGTCAGCTTGATCCAGTTGACTACGCCAGTTTTGTTTAAGTATTCGGTGACGCCAATTAATGGTGCCAACCATAGAAAGATATTCCAACCTTGCTTTTCATGCAGAACATCATCAATTGTGAGAATCCGCAAGATGAGTAAAACGGTTAGCCCAAACATGGCAATTAACGTGTTATCGAGTCCAGTTAGCGCTGACGTTGCCCAGAGTACAACAACCGCAAGAAAGACGATGACCATCTTCACTTCGTTTGCCGAAATCTGCTTCATATTTGATAAGGACTTAATGGCCGTCTGACGAACTGAGGTTAAATCGGTGTGTTTTGGATGATGCAGTTTGAAAATTAGTAACGGTGTGACGATGACCGCTAAAATAGTCGGCACGCTTGCATAGATAAACCACTGCAACCACGAAATCTTGATGTGAAATGTACTGGCGGCGAGGCTAGCTACCAGCGGGTTTGTGGCCATTGAGGTGAAGAATAAACCACCAATGATAAGGTTCAGGTGAAAGGTAACTAATGTTAAATATGAGCTCACCGTAGCGGTGTTGGAATCTTTGACATCGTGCAAAGCACCGGTTAAGGATTGATTAATTGGAAAAAGAATGCCAGCGCCACGAGCATTTGTATTAGGAATAACTGGTGCGAGAATCAGATCACATAGAGCCATGACATAAGCCAGACTAATCGGATTGTGCCCAAAATGGCTAATTAAGAAATAGGCCATGCGGTTGCCGAGATTAGTTTTACGAAAACCGATAGCCATGAAAAAGGCAAATAACACTAACCAAACAGGCGGTGCGCCAAAGAAGGATAGAATAACAGGCATCGCCATTGTTTTAGTGAGCCCTAGCAAGGTCATCATTGTAAGTGACAATACAGAAAGTGGTGCCACGTTAAGAACACAACCTGCGAGAAAGAACAGCACAATTAAAAAGCTGTTCCAACCGACCATTTGAACATGTGCTGGGGCTGGCATGAACCATAACGCCAGTAGCCCTAAGCAGAGAATGGTAAAAATACTAATTGAGATTTTCTTGGCTCGCATATTCTAGTCACCTTCCTTTTTGTGTTTTGATTTGATTGCGAGCGTGACCGTGGCTGAACTAGTTAGCGTATCACCTAACTTGATGTCGACTTGCCAGGTTTGCATGGTGTGACCGATAAATAGTGGTGTCGCAGTGGCCACTAATGTGCCTGTTTGTGCTGCGTGAAAATGATGAACATTAATGTCAACACCGACAGGGACGTGCGCACCATCTACAGTTGCCAAAGCGCCGCGACTGGCTGCCTCTTCTGCTAGAATGGCATTGATACCGCCGTGGACGATGCCGAAGGGCTGCTTCAGGGCATCGCTAATGGGGAGTGCTAGAATAACTTTAGTTGCAGATGCGGTTTGAATGTGAATTCCAAACGTGTCAGTAAGGGACATTTGATTACCTCGATTTCTAAAATATGTAAATTTAGGAGAATAAGATTTATGACAAGTGTTAGTGATTTTAAAACAGTAAAAGAATATGACGAAATTTTGTTTGAAGAAGCGGGTCACATTGCTAAGATTACCATGAATCGTCCGGAAAGGCGGAATGCTTTTACGCCGAAAACGGTATCTGAAATGATTGATGCTTTTACTATTTGTCGAGACGATGCGAATGTTGGTGTCATTATTTTAACTGGTGCTGGCGATTTGGCCTTTTCTTCCGGCGGTGATCAAGGTGTGCGTGGTAATGGTGGCTATGTGGGGGATGACAATGTTCCTCGACTGAATGTTCTTGACCTACAGCATCTGATTCGAATTATTCCTAAGCCAGTTGTTGCCATGGTTCGTGGCTGGTCCGTTGGCGGTGGTAATGTTTTGCAGCTAGTGTGCGATTTAACGATTGCAGCTGACAATGCTAAGTTTGGTCAAACAGGGCCAAAGGTAGGCAGCTTCGATGCCGGTTATGGTTCAGGATTGCTTTCACGTGTTATTGGTCAGAAACGTGCGAAAGAAGTTTGGTTCCTTGGACATTTCTATACGGCTGATGAGGCGTTGCAGATGGGCTGGATCAATAAAGTAGTACCACTAAAGGATGTTGAGACTGAAACACTGAAGTGGTGTGACGAAATGTTGACTAAATCACCAACCGCATTGCGGTTCATTAAAGCTGCCATGAACGCTGACACGGATGGATTGGCTGGACTCCAACAATTCGGTGGGGATGCGACAATGCTGTTTTATGAGTCCGACGAAGCAAAAGAAGGTCGCGATGCGTTTAATGAAAAGCGAAAACCAGACTTTGACAAGTTCCCTAAATTTCCATAAATAGCAGGCGTTAACGGCATACGCTATAGTACCGAGTTGAAGGAGAAATGATGGATAACTGGATTCTAAAGCGAGCGATGCTGACACCTGATCGAGTGGCCGTAACAGATGGCAGTGAGAACTATACCTATAATGACCTATTAGAGATTACCAAAAAATTGGGAACACAGTTAAGTTACTTAGGCGCGTTTGCTAAGAAACGGATTGCAATTCTTACTAATAACACCGTGACGGGTTATTTAATGGCCATGACACTGTTATTACATGGAAAAACAATTGTCTGGTTGAATAAGCGACTGACAGACAAAGAGTTAAATCAACAGTTGGCGGATGCTGATGTTGACTGTTGTCTTCAAGAAGATAGTTTGGCTCGACCCTTGTCAGTGAGGGATAGCCTAACATTTGACCAAGTAACTAATTGTTCAGAAGCGAAAGATGCACTGATTCCGGCAGAGTTTGAAAATGACCAGGTTGTCAGTGTCATGTTCACATCTGGTAGTACAGGGAAGCCCAAGGGTGTTCAGCAAACGGTGCTTAACCACTATACGTCAACTATCAGTGTGACAAATAACCTAGGCTTGTCCGTCAACGATGAGTGGCTGTGCGCTGTGCCAATATTTCATATCAGTGGATTCTCTATTATGATGCGCGGAATCTTACTAGGTGTGACGGTTCGCCTTATAGATCGCTTTGACGCTGAAAAGGTGGCACATATTCTGCAAGACGAACCCATCAGTTGGATGTCCGTCGTGCCAACAATGTTGAAACCATTAGTATCGTTATATGAGGTTGATAAAGTACCATATTCAAAAGCCTTCAAAGGATTCATCCTCGGTGGTGAAAAGACTTCGGGAACGTTGATTAATCGCTGTCACGAACTAGGTCTTACGGTCATTCGTTCATACGGGATGACCGAAACCTGTTCACAAATTGTTGCCTCTGGGTATGAAGATGTTGATTCACGTTTTCAGTCAGTCGGGAAACCATTTTTCTCGACACAACTCCGATTGAGCGAAGACAATTCTGAAATTCTCCTTAAGACGCCAGCACTCACCATTGGTTATCTGAATCAACCAGATTTATTTCAGCAAAAGTTAACGGCCGATGGCTGGTATAAAACGGGGGATGTTGGTCATTTTGATGATGCTCAATATCTATATGTAGATGGTCGTTTGGACAACATGATTATTTCTGGTGGTGAGCATGTCTTTCCTGAAGAAGTCGAACGTGCTTACTCTGAGGTGAGTGAAATCGATGAAATGGCCGTTACGAGTGAACCAGATTCTAAGTGGGGTGCGGTGCCTGTGGCTTATGTCGTAGATCATGATGGTCGTGTCGATATTGATTCTTTAAAAGAGTTTGGTCGGCAGCATTTGGCCCACTATAAGGTGCCGGTGAAGTTTTATCAAGTTGACGCGTTACCTAAGACGAGTACCGGTAAGATTAGACGGTTTATGTTGGGAGACCATCACTAAAACCCAAAAATATGTATGTCTTGAACAGATACTTCGACTGTTGAAAATCGATGTACAAAGTATCTTTTGTATTTCAACTTTTAGAACTTAACGTAAAAGACAGATTGAGAATTTATTCTCAATCTGTTTTTTTGTGTTAAAGGGCTTTGTATTTGTTAAAGCATATTTTAACGAAAATCGATATTTTGATGTGTATTAGGAATCATCTAAACAGCGTTACAAACTTATGATTTACCATTATTTTAATAGTCCATCAATTATTCGTATCACAAATAAATCTATTAGTAAAATAATATTTATATGCATAGTTGCGTGCAACTATGCATATAACAATGAATACGGTCGGTTTTTTAAATGTTTTAACGACCTTGATATTATATAAAAGTAATGATGAGGAGGGCTTGCTATGGCCGGCCACAACGTTGATAGAGGCGCATTGCAAGAGACGTATGCCAGAATTGCCGACGAAATTGGAGTAGAGGCAATGATGAAGGTTTACGACCTTTGTAAAGGGGAACAGATTTCCTTTCCACTGCATGTTTATGGACGTGAAAAAGTAATTATCGCAGTTAAGCGAGATTATAACGGACATAATTTGCGGTTTCTAGCGGATTACTATGGTTATTCAAGACGCTGGATTAGGGAAATCCTACGAAGTAATAATTTATTGAAATCTAACGATAAATTTGAATAAGCTATCTTTTGGATTTTTTGTTTATGAGGGTGGGTACATGCGGAAAAACGAATTTAGAATCACTAAAACAGTACATAATAATGGTAAACGATGGACAGTGATAGCTGCAACAGCGCTGACTGTGATTGGCACTGGCACAGCTATTGTCCATGCTGATGAACAGCAAACAACTTCGAGCACACCCGAGATAACAAATGGCAGTGAGGCAGCATTAGCAGGTTCGCAGGTCACACTCAGTGCGCCGACAAGTCAGTCTTCAGCTGTTTCAGTTGAGAGTCAGGTAGCATCTATTAGCACTGCGTCGTCAGCAAGTCAGCCAGCATCTGTTAGTACGTCTTCGTCGGCCACACAGACGCCACCTTCAGCGACCGTGCCTAACACATTTGATTTTTTGGCCACTGATGATTCAAAAAAAACGGGTACTACATCATCCACTTCGAATATTGCAAACAGTAGTGCCACTAGTGAACAAGCCACCACTGCGAATGCCAGTAACGCAGGGGAAGTTGTTGCCAATAATACACAGTCAGCTGTTCCAAATTCGGTGAAGCCGGAACCAGGTGTCACTAGTCCACTGACTGAAATCACTGACCTTGGCGAGGCGGATGACATTGTGACGGATACGGCAAAGCTAGTTGCTGGTGTGATTTATCAACAGACAGGTCTCCCTCAAAAAATCACCCGAGTTGGCGTGCCATTGGTTGCGTCTGGCACGGCAGTGGTACCACCAACGGACACGACGACAAACACAGTTACGTTTGCAAATCCGCCTTCCTATAAAGCGTACGCATGGTTAGACCCAGATTCAAATCATTTTACGTTTAGCCAAACAGCAATTAACGACGGCGGACTAATCGTGGTGTCAACAGATCGAACGGGCAACGGTACTGTTTATGTACATGAACTATCGCCAAAGACTTACCACGATGATGTGACTTACACGGTCAAAGCGGGTCAATCCGTTACATCAGCAAAGTATGGTTTTACCTATAATAACCAAAATTACGGTCTGACCTTATTGAATGGGCAGCATTACAGCACGTTCATGATAACAAATAGCGATGGTGTCAACCGCGAATCGGATCATGTTATGTGGGTACCAAGACTTGTTAATGTCACGACGAATTTTGTGAATGAGTCCGGCCAGGCGATTAAACCGAAGTCTGTACAACAAGGCTTAAGCTGGCAACAATACACAGACAAGCCACCTATGATTAGCGGCTATACATTGGACACAACAAAGCTGCCTAAAGTTCAATCGGGTCAATTGTCATTGTTTGGAAAAGGTTGGTCTGGGACTTTGGACTACGGTAGCGGGGTTTCAGCGACGTATGTTCAATTAACGGACGAAGGCGATGTCGATGTGACAGTAACAGATGAGCATCTGTTTGATAACACGAAGACTAAAACACCGACAACGACGCAGGTCTTTCATTTGAAAGCCGGCGATTATACCTGGCAGATATATAACTATAAAGATATTAATGGTGCAGGTGGGCAAATTGCTATAGAAAATCCAGCATACGGGGCACCGGCCGTCGTGACTTACGTTTATTTTTCAAACTATTCGATCAAAAATCATAAGACAGTCAATGAAACAATCAATTATGTGGATGAGCAAGGAACAGTCGTTGCACCACAGAAAAAAGCAACAGCGATTGATTTCTTAACAGTTCACGACTCATCTACAAATAAAGATACAGTTTATTATTCAACAACACAGTCCGCAGCAACCGCCACAATTGACCCAGCAACTGGTAAGCCAGTAGGAGACGGTTGGCAATCTGATGGTGCTAGTTTTGCGGCCGTGCCAGATCCTACCGTTACTGGATATTACGTGCTCAGTACTAATGCGTTGCACTCAGGATTAACCGAGACTGCCGCACAGAACGTGGATAGCACCAGTAGTGATTTAGTTTATAAAGTTGTTTATGCGAAAGCTGCTGTGACACCACCTAGCACGCCAAAGACGCCTGAAACGCCTTTTACACCACAACATCCCGAAACGCCGGTACCCTTTTTTGTTAACACGCCAACACCAATAGAGCCAGTGAATCCGGTGCCAAATAACGTGACGCCGAAGATACCCTCTGTATTGACGCCGCTCACATTCAACACGCCTTCGGTACCAAGCAATCCGGTAGCGTCAACGCCTGGTAAGATAGTGCCACAGCAACAATCAATTATGCCAAAACCTATCTCAAACGTACCTGATAATATATTGCCTGTGTTTGGACCAATCGCCGTTTCAAACGTATCAGAGATGGCGTCTGTTCATAGTGCTCGGGCACCTCGTAAAACCGTATCTGTAGTATCAGCAAAGGTCCCACAAAAATTACAACACGCGGCACGATTACCACACACAGACGAACAAAGGGAAACCGGTCTAGTGGCGTTAGGCCTTACTTTGTTGAGCGTGATGGGTTTGACGGCGGGTTATAGGAGAAGGCATTGATAGAAATTGAAGATGTCGGGTTTATGGGGCAATCATATGGATAATGCAGAATTAAAAGAAGAAATTAGATCACTGATAAAGTTGCAAACACGTAGCCGCAACATCAATAAAGAACTGCTCGCAACGGCAGGTTTCGATTTGGTCACGATATATGTGCTGTATCGTATCGATGAAGCACAAAGTAGCAACTTTATTAAAGACTTGGCAACAGAACTAGATGTTAGTCGGTCTTCCCTCTCTATCCGTTTTAGTCATTTAATGAAGAGCGGTTTGATTACTGCAGAACCAACGGTTGAAGATAGGCGTCATGAAAAGCTGATACTGACGAGAAAAGGACGAATGTGTTTGGCAAAGTTCGCTGATGCTGTGCATCGTGTATACGTCAGTGTGTGAGGGTCAGGAGGACACAGTCACAGTATTTTGATAAAATCCTTGATGAGTGAGGTTGTCTTATTTGCTTAGATAGCTTTTGTACGAATTTTTAAGACACAAATATGAAAAAAAGGTTGTATCATGGTTCCTACAAAAATAGCGCCGATGATCTGAATTTTCGAATTCGAATCATCGGCGCTGTTTGTTGTTATGATAAAAAAGTTAAGAGATTAAAATCGATTATAAATTACTCCCTCTTTTCATATTTATGAAGCATGGCGCGAAGTTCATCCCTTATCTCATCGCGCAATTTTGTCGGTTTTAAAACGTTGACCAAATTGCCTTGACTAAGTAACCACATCTTAGCGCCGGTATCGTATGTTTTTGCTTCAATCAGAACGCAATGACGAACTGAATCTCTTTTTTTTACAACGGAGTTTGGAAAACGATCTAAAGCAGCTTCAACAATGCCAGAAAACTCAAAGAGAAGAGTGATTGTCTGACCAGGTTGCATATATTGAATCTGTTGGCGTAACTTACCATCTTCGAATCTGTCAGCATAGTTTTGAGTTATTTTCTTGTTAATCTGATGATAATCCTTTATTCGATCAGCTCGAAAGAAGCGATTACCTTTTCCCTGAGGATTAAATGCAATTATATAAAAATAGTATTCGGAAAAAATGACGGATTCCGGCAGGATAATATATGTTTTATATTCACCATGTTGACGTTGATAAGTTATTTGGATTGCTTGTTTTTTAATAATAAACTGGCTAAATTGCCAAATTGTTCGTAGAAGTGGTTGATCATGATGGACTGGAAGATAGTAGAAACTTTCATTTTGAATAATCGGTCGAATTTCATGCTGTTCTTCAGGCGTTGCAAGATTCAATAAGCCGCTCACTGTCGTTTTCATTTCTTTGCTCGTCAAAGATCGACTAGCCAATAATGTTTTGATAATGACTAAAATAGATTGTTTTGAAATGCTATCTTGGTCTGTCTCTAAAACATAACCGTTTAGGCCTCGCTTGTACTGCATTTGGTAGAAAAGCTGTTGATCATCAATGAACTGACGAATTTGACTAAAGTCTCTTTGAATAACACGTGCGTTGACATTAAATCGTTTAACTAAATCTTGTTTGTGGATCACTAGACCACTTAATAATTGTTGAAAAATAAATAATTGTCGGTATGCGGCATTCAATATGTACACCGTCCTTGAAGCGACTTGAATTTGAAATATTATTCAGGTCATTTTTATTTATAAATAGACTTATTGTGTCTATGTAAAATTTTAGACTGAATTTACTGAGTATACAAGGAGGCCAGTTATGAACGAGATTTATATGTGGAAACAAATTTATCAAGAATTTTATGAAAGCGTTGGTAAAGAGGCAACGTTAAAGATATATCAAACTTATTCTGGCAATCAAATTAGTTTCCCGAAACGACTATTGAAGCCCCAATATGAGTACGAACAAATTATGGAAGAGTATAGAAGTGGTCTCACAATAACAGATTTGGCAATTCGACATCAGTACAGTGAAAGAACAATTTATCGAATCATTGATAGGAGCAAAGGTAGCCGGAACACCTTCAACCTGTAATGACATTTACATTACAGGAGTCATTATGGGTCTGATAATCTTATCTTAAAAATTGATTCGTGGGGGTCATCATATGGATGTGACGTCGGAATTACTTCAAGAGTCATATGCACAACTAGATGAAGTGTTGGGCACCGAGCAAATGATGAAAGTGTTTGAGATATATCGTGGACGTCAAATTTCGTTTCCAATGCGTTTATATGATCGAAAGAAGGTAGCAAAAAAAATCATCGCTGAATATAACGGGCATAACTTAGTGCAATTGACTCATAAATATGATTATTCCCAACGATGGATTCGCCAAATTATTCGTCAAAATGATTCAAAAACGGAATGATTTTGCATAGTTCAGGACGAATCTCGTGAAATCTTCACTACGTTTATACGGACATGTGCCTTGCAGGCCGCGTTAGTAACTGCACAAGGTTGTTGCTATGATGAAAAACGAAGGTGAGGAGGGGGCTTATGGACAAACAAAAAGTTGATCCTACCACATTACCGGACGTATATCGGCGAATCTATGATTTGCTGGGTGAAGACAAGCTGTTATTACTGTGGGACGCATTTAAGGGTGAGGAGATTAATTTTCCAATTCATTTAAATGATCGTGACAAGGTAAAGCCGAAGATAATTGAAAGTTACAATGGTTCAAATTTAGATGCCCTAGCAAAACAGTATGGTTTTACCAAACGCTGGGCTCGTCAAGTAATTAAATTAGCAAAAAATAATAGTTGAGGGGAACTTTATCATGGAAGAAACGAAATTCTGTACAAATTGTGGACAAAAAATTAGCACACAGGTTAAATTTTGTCCTTTTTGTGGTGCAATACAAAATACTAAAGAGAATGATTTTTCTAACGAAACGGCCGAAAGTAGTACTTTAAAAAATCAATCTGTGAACCAAAGGCAAGCCAACAATGGCAGTGATTCTAGTGCAAAGGTGATTAGTCCAAATGAAAATCACGAAAATGATTCGGCTAGTAACACATTTGCTTCAAAATCGTTTGCAGCCACTAAGGACGCTTTAAACAAAGTATTTGAGTTTAGTGGGCGGACATCGCAAACCGATTATTGGTATGCGCAGGTCGGATTGACAGTTATTGCTGCATTGGGCCTTATTCCGATATTTATTCCAATTATCGGTGTCATATTGGTGACATTGATTTATGTGGCGCTGGCCATCGTTTCGATTGCTCTGAGTATACGTAGATGTCATGATACGAATCGATCTGGCGGATACTATTGCCTGATATTTATTCCAGTCATTGGCGGCCCTGTTTTACAAGTGTTTATGGCGGAACCAGGAAATGAATATAGTAATCAGTTTGGGCCAGAACCTGTGAGCTTAACGTAGTGGGTGGATGCAATGAAAAAGGGTCCAAAAATAATAATTGCAATAATCATTTTGGTTGTTTTTGTTACTGGAGTAGTTGGAATCAAGAATCAGTTCATTATTTCAAAGGATCAATTGGCTGCCAACATCACTAAGGCAGCCCAAGATGAAGATGGTGAATTGTTTCTAAAACAGTTTGATAAGGATAGCCAAAATTTAGGTTTCGCCAAAACAGGGGCACAGAGTGTTGTTGAACAATGGCATAACCATGCTTCAGTTCCGACAGCGGAAATCGGGAAGCGTATCACGGACGGGCATACAATCGCTGGTCCATCCGTTAAATACAAGTTTTATGTAGAGTCAAAGAAAGTATTTGGGCTGTTTGACTCATATTACTTGGCGGCAAAACCAACATCTGTTCATTTTATGACCACGGATGATACAGAAAAAATGCGAATTACCATTACAAATGGTGGGAAACATATAAAGGCTACGGCACAAGATTTTAGAAATGGGCTGTTTCCCGGAAAATATAGTTTTCATGTTGACAGTCCTACTGAAGATGGGCGAAATCAGTCTGGTGATTTTTATGTAGCCGTAGCCGGTAGTAAAAATAGATTCGATATGGTCCTTTATTTTATTGATTCAGATTCAGAAGGGGAATAAATGAAAAAATGTGCGAATTGCGGGCATTTAAATCCCGACTCAGCAAAGTTCTGTCAAAAGTGTGGTACGCCTTTAACCAGTAATCCACACAGTGATAGCAGATCGAATAACGATCAAAATAATGCAAAAGTTGTGCGCAAACATCATGGCTGCCTTTGGCTAGTCCTGATAATGATAATTTTATTGCTTGTCTCTGGGCTGGGTTATTGGCTTTACGATACTGGTCGAATCAACATTGGGGGGATGAATACTGAATCAAGAAGTACCCGTCATGATAGTGAAGCAAGTAGCTTGAAAAAAGAAAATGAGCGTTTGAAAAAGACTAAAGAGGGCATTACGAATACGAAGTCTACGAATTCAAGTTCAAGTACAAACTCGAGTTCGAGTGCTGCGCCTTCGACACAAACAAGCTCTAATAACGTTACCCCATTAAGTTCATCTCAAAAATCGGCAATTTCATCTGCATTTACAAGCTGGGCGGCTCATCGGGCCCAGATGGGGAATATGGCTGTTAGCGATTGGTATTTTGATCATGGATCAGCTGGAGATTCTGATTGGGTGGCAATGACTTCTGATGGAAAAGTGTTAGTGCAAGATAACGGTAATCCTGGTTCTGCAAACTACAAAATTCAAGCGATCGGCGGCGTCGTATTTTACTCAGCTAAGGATGGAACAACAGGTCTAGATAGTGGACTAAACAGTGGCAGCAATGCTGACGGCTATTCAACAAATATGAGTTTTAGCAAGCCGATTAGTAAGTATTTATTAGCTAACAATGGAGTTGTCTATGAGCTTAAAATACCTGCTGGCACCAGCGCTTCGCCGACTACTGGTTTTACTAATGGAGAAGGTGCAGGCGATGGTAATCAGACTTTCCAAGTCTCACAAGATAGTGCCGCTCAAAATGAATTAAAACAGTTAATTTCTCAAAATAAGTGAACTGAGAGGTAAGATTTAAAATGAAGAAAGCGGTCCTAGTAGCTGCAGCGGTCTTACAATTAGGCTTGCTGGCAGCCTGTAGCAGTAATAATTCGAACAGTTCGAGCAATAAGTCAGACGTGGCTAGGAGCAGCAGCCTAGCTAGTTTAAAACGGGAAAACAAACAATTAAAAGCGAAGAGTAAGAAAGAGGCAAACTCCTCAACTCAGAACTCGGTCAGTACGGAAAGCGATAGTGTTAGCTCTGATGCAAGCAGTGCTAGTACTAGTTCGGCAGTATCGATTGCAAGCAGTTCATCACAAGCTCAATCTTCTTCCACCGCTCCAACGGGTCCAGCCGGTGAAACTGCCCAAAGTATGCGTGATTCTTTAGCTAGTCAGTTTGGCTGTGATTCGGCGGCGCTGGCCTCGGTGCCAGATGGCACTTTAGTTCAACAATATACTGCTTCTGAAGGTGCTGGAGAAGATATTGCGGGGTTCTATAATCGAATTCATTCAGCGTACCCAAGCATAGGCGGCAATGTTATGGGACAGAATCCTGAAAGTAATAGTACTGATAGTAGCGTTGATAGCAACGATGACAATAACGAGAATGATGATGATTAAAAAATATGGGCAACCACAAGTAAATGTGGCTACCCATTTTTTGAGTCGTGCAGACGATATTAATGTTGGCCCGTGAAAAGATGGGAGACCAATAAAAAATCTCTACAACACATGATGACTAAAACCATGCATTGTAGAGATTAACAAATTCATAGTAAAACTAAGGTTTAAAACTGCTCGGGTTGGAATCGAACCAACACACTTTCGATTAACAGTCGAACGCAGTACCATTGTGCCACCGAGCAATATCAATCAAGTTGATTTGTTAATATTATCAAGCAACTTATGAGAAGTCAATGAGTAAATGAGAAAAAATGGAAGAAATCGTTTTCTCGGTCGATTCAGTAAGATGCAACAGCTGATAGTCCTGTATTTTTTCAAATTTTTCTCACAAACAATTAACTCACCTCAAATTGAACTGACGAGTATGCTAAAGTTGTGATTAGTAAATCATCACAGAAGAACTGGAGTAGCAAATGATAATGATGGCCGTAGCGAGCTTTAGCGAATTTTTTGAACAGTTTAAGTGGCGGACGTTTGGCCCGCATCTATTGAATATGATGCTTCAAATTGCATTGTATTCAGTTCTTTTTTGGCTAATCAACCGGGCAATTATCTTTTTGATTGACCGTAGTTTTGGCACTTATATGAAGAATCGGCGAATTAACCAAAAACGAGCAGAAACGTTACATACCTTAGTTCGCAATACAACGCGTTATATTGTTGTCTTCTTTTTCCTCTATACGATTTTGAGCGTTCTTGGTTTTCCAATTGGAACGTTGATTGCCAGTGCTGGAATTGTAACGGTTGTTGTTGGGCTAGGTGCTCAGGGCATTATTCGCGACGTGATTGCCGGTTTTCTGATCTTAATGGAGCAACAGATGGAAGTCGGCGACAACGTCATCATCAATGGCACGACATCGGGGCGCGTAGTTGCGTTTGGCCTGCGTTTGACAACGATTAAAGATGCTGATGGTGGCCTGAATTACATCACCAACAGCAGTATTACTACAATTACAAACCAGTCACGCACAAACATGCGGGTCCAGATTGATTTACCGTTGAAAGCTGATACAGCTACGAATCAGGCCATTAAAACGGTTAAATCTGTGAATGACCGACTGTTACCTAAACACCCGGAGGTCGTTGGTCGCGCGGTTATTCAGGGACCAACGATTTTGCCTAAGACCCACCTGTTGGCAATTTCAGTTACGATGTATGTAAAAAACGGGGACCAGAGCAATGTCCGATCCACGTTTACGACGAGCTATTTAAATGCGTTGCATCAAGAAGGAATTGAATTGCCTTAAGCTAGCCATTTTCATGCTTACAGTCGCGTTTGCTTTAACCACTGATGAACGCTGGGCCAACTATTTGTATTAATAATAACCCGCGGCGTGTTTTTCAGATCCGTGTTTTCATCAACAATACCAGTGTTTAGTGTGTAGATGACCTCCAGTGGCTGACGTTCCAAAAATTCTTGAACCTGTGCATCACCACTACCATAAGGATACGTAAAGATTGGCGTTTCGGCGTCAATCTTTTTTTGCATCACGTTTTGGCTAGTTGCATAATCGCGTTTGAAACGCATGAAGTTGCGAGGAACGTTGAAGATTGGTGTGCCGGCACTATTCAGATAATGCATGTTGTTAGTATGCACGGCAAATGTCGCCAAGTCGCCAGCTCGTTTTCTCATGGTCAAGATCTGCGGCCATGTTGCCAGTTTGGTACCTGCTCGGTAGGCGCCAGTATTGCCAGTAATGATGGAAACTGTAAACGGAAAGTGGTGTTTGATCATCACTGGGGCGGCGTTATCCACAGTAGTTCGATCGATATCATCAAACGTTAAGACAACGTAACGGCCATGAATGCGCCGGTGTGATTCCACCATTTGCACCATTTGTGCCGTGGAGATTACTTTAACATGTTCACGGGCTAAAGTGGCCATTTGCTTTTTGAAGTCGCTGAGATTGACGTTGAAATCGTGAAACTGACTGTTGGGGGATAAACGTTCGTCTAATTTGACTGTTTTGTTGTCGTCCAAGATCCGGTGATAACAGAAAACCATGATACCGGCAGGCTTTTTTTCATCATGAGTGGAAATAGCATAACTAGGTTTGTTACCTAGTTCGAATGCAATATTGCGTTTAACGCTCACCGCTAGCGCGCCCAAAACGAGTAGTAAAAAGCCGGCTAAAATCCATTTACGCGTTGTTTTGCTCACGATGCTTTGCCCTCCGTTTCAAAGTGTTGATGTGCAGTGTGCCGAAAAAAGTGATCAAAACGGCAACAATGATGACGAGAATTGCCAGTGTTTTGTACAAATGTAGTGATAAATTCAGGACAAGGTAATCCGAAACGAGGGCGTCAGAATAGACGCCTAGCAAAAAACAAACATTGATGTAGATAATAAATCCAGTAATTAACCAAAGGACTAATAAAATCGCTGCCCGACGCAGACGTGCCCAAATTGATGGTCGTTTGCGGATAATCAATGAACGAGGATCTTTTTGTTGACGCATTATAACCCCCGATCTGGACTGCGCCATGTGCCTGCATGGTGCGGATCCAAGAAGAATGAGGCCAGTGCTGACAGGCAACTGACCAAATTGATAAACCAGTAGAAAATAATGTAAACAGGCAGTAATAATAAGTCTTGCCAAGCGATAAAATCGGATTGTTTTGAGTCCGCGAAGCCGATTAGAAATTGAATGATGCTGATCAGCACTAATAAAAATAGTACTACGCCATCCATAATTAATGTTTGCGTGAAGGCAATGGTAAATACATAGAAAAGTAGTACAAACGCACAGGCTAATGCCCATGTATCGCTGAGAACCATGTCTAATAATAACCACTGTGCACTCAGCGGTCCGCGTAACAACATGCCTTTATTGCGCCAGAGTACTTCAAAACCACCACGAGCCCAACGTTGTCGTTGATGAACCAGGGCACCGACATGTTCGGGTACCAAAATCCACGCAACGGCGTCAGGGCAACAGCTAACTTGCCATTGGTGTTGATACAAGCGCCACGTGATGTCGATATCTTCAGTCAAAGCTTGCGGATTCCACCAGCCGACTTGTGCTAGTGCTTCACGTCGGTAGGCGACTACAACGCCAGAAACGGTGGTAATGTGGCCAGTAATAAAGGCTTGACCACGTTTGATAATGTCAATAACCCCGATATATTCCAATAATTCAAGACGTCCTAATAAACTGGTCCGGTTGCGGACAATGGGTTTACCGGCGACAGCGCCAAGTTTTTTATTGTCGTAGAAACGCGCAAGCATTGGCTGCAAAACATCAGCATCGACGTAGCAGTCGGCGTCAAGACACAACAAGAATTTACCATGAGCCTGTTTAGCCCCCTCATTAAGGGCGTTGGCTTTGCCACGGTTAGGCATTAAAGGGACAAGCTTGATATCACAACGTTTGGCATATTGTCGCGCCAATTTTTGCATAACATCAAACGTATTATCGTCGCTACCATCGTCAATCAGGATTAATTCGATATGTTGATAGCTTAATGCGGCGACGGACTCGACAACTCCGCTAAGGGTCGCGCCTTCGTTATGCGCAGGAATAAGGACTGATACCAAGTCGTCTGGTTGACCAGCGGGCTGATTGACGAGTGGGACTGTTCTCTGTTGAATTGAAAAGAAGATCGAGCTGATGATCCAGATAATCGAAACAATTACCGGATATAAAATAACGTATGTGCTAATTAAGTTCATGATACTCCCCGATGATTGTTAGATAGGTTGTCGTGCAAGTTGCAGAAATTGACTCAAGAATTTTTGAGAAGCCTTTAACACTTGTTTGTCGTTGATGTTGCTGTGGGGATCCTTATCTGCCCAAATGGACACGCTACTGCCGACAATATTGTGCAGTGTGTTCAGGCTTGAGTCGTTGTCGTTATCCCAAATGGTTGGATCCCAATTTTGTTTCATGTCAGAAGTCATGTAAGCGACATTGCTGGATCTGACGTTCTTTTTTGACAAGTTGAAATAAAGATAATAATCGTTATAGTTCAGCACTTTGAAACCGTGATGAATTAATTCTGGCATTGTGGCCCACGCTTTTTGTCGTTCCTTGCCAGGAGCGCCTTTTTCATCGGCTGTCCAATTCCAGTACGTAATTTGAATATGTTTGTCATATTGATTAAGTGCCTGACTAATGTACCCATCGTTCCACGCCTCGGGGATGAATCCCAGGGAGCGAACGTTTTTGGCTAGAGCGTTCAAATAGGTGATATAAGGCTTGTTAACCCCAGTTTGATCGGTAAACTCATCGCTACCAAGGTGAAACCGCATGTTTTGCTGACCGGTGAATGATTGAGCCACCTCAGTATCGAGCCGTTTAACAAACGTTGTACTGGCCGTATTTAGATGAAACTCGCGACCGTAGCTTTTATTATTGTACGTCAATTGATCAACTTGTTGCGTTTGATGATTAGCGCGCATCGTTTTAACCATTCCGTCGATATGAGCAGGCGTATCAACTTCAGGAATTAAGGTTACGTGTTTTTGTTTAGCAAACGTCACTAGATCAGCAACTTGCGCTTTACTGTAAAAGACTTGATGCGTAGTGTTGTTACGCCAGACACCATTAGTTTGAGTCGCATTGGCTAACGTTTGACCGACCGTTTCGTTTTCAATTGCAAACGACTGTGCATCACTAAGATGCAGTTGAATAAACTGGCCATGGTTTTGCGCAATCTGTGAAATAAATGATTTGATCGTATCTGGTTGGTAATAACGGCGGGCAACATCAAGTGTGATCCCATTGAACTGACCATTTTCGCGTTGTTGATTGGCTGCGTAAACATGGATTTGCATTACAGAAATGGTGATAACGACGATAAAAGTGATGAGTAGCGAACGATGTCGTGATTTCATAATGTTCTTCCCTTCATAAAAGCATCGTTTCATATCATACTGCATGACGAGATTGAATAATTGAAAAGAATCAAAGCTTTACGTAAATGGTTTGTTTTTCTAAGTAAACTTTAACAACTGATATTTATGAATGTTTGTCAGTTTTTTTGAAAAGAAAAATAAGAAAGTTCGTTAAAACGGCAAATAAAACCTTTTACAAAATATAAAAATAATATTTTAACATCAAACACAAACTATTACGATATTTATACATTAGAAGTTCGTTAATTTCGTTGAAATGTCATGGAATTGTCGTTTACAATAACTCGTGTACTTAAACACCAAATTTTGTGAGGGGGATTCACACGAATGCATCGTAATTTAAAACGGTTGTTGATTGGTTTGACGAGTACGCTAGCTGCCGCCACGTTAATGACTTTCGGACATCCAAGTACTGTATCGGCCAAGTCTACATACACACCTAAATCTTTGACTGTTCAGTTTGTTCCATCATCAAACGCGAGCTCCATTGAGGCAAAGGCCAAACCCTTGGAAGGTTTACTTCAAAAACAGCTACATGTACCGGTGAAGGTCAGTGTTTCGACTAACTACAATACGATTGTTGAAGCCATGGGATCTAAGAAAGTTGATGTTGGTTTTTTACCACCTGATGGATACGTCCAGGCGCACAAGATGAACCATGCAAAAGTGCTTCTGCAAGCACTGCGCTATGGCGTAGATGAACCAAGTGGCAAGAACAACAAAAAGTTGGTTAACTACTATCGTTCAATGATTTTGGTTAAAAAGAATAGTGGTATTAAGTCGTTAAAGGATTTAAAGGGTAAGAAGATTGCCGTACAAGATACAACGTCAACTGCTGGTTATATCTTTCCGGTGGCGGAACTAGCCAAGCACGGTGTCAACATTAAGAAAGACAATATCAAAACTGTTACTGTCACAGGACATGACCAAGGCGTGATGTCGGTGGTTAACGGGAACACAGACGCGGCCTTCGTCTTTGCCGACGCACGTCAGATTGTTCAAAAAGATGTTAAGGATGTATTCCAGACAACTAAGCCGCTCTACCTGACAAACAAAATTCCTAACGACACGATTTCCGTTCGTGGCGATATGAGTCCTAAATGGCAAAAGAAGATTTCCCGTGCCTTTATCAAGATTGGTAAGTCCAAGGAAGGTCGCAAAATCATTAAGTCGGTGTACAGCCATGAAGGTTATGCACCAGCCAAGGACAGTACCTTCAATATTATTCGTCAGTACGACAAACAAGTTAAAGATGCTGAATAAGATGTAATTCGAATCATAAGGTGAACGGGGCTAGCTTCTCTCACTTTATTTTTGTGAAGAGGGAAATATTTATGACAAAACCGGAATTGAAACCGGTAATTGACGTGCAACACGTTTCTAAAGTTTATGAAAATGGGACAAATGGGCTGACCGATATCAATCTACAAATTAAGCCTGGAGAGTTCGTTGTGATTGTGGGGCTTTCTGGGGCCGGTAAGAGCACGCTGATGCGAAGCTTAAACCGTCTGCATCAAGTGACAGAAGGACATGTGTTAATTGATGGCCAGTCGATTACTGAAGCCAAAGGCAGAAATTTGCGTCGGTTACGCCGTGATGTGGCCATGATTTTTCAAAACTTTAATTTAGTTAAGCAATCAACGGTGCTTCGTAATGTTTTAGCTGGTCGATTGGGCTATTATCCAACGTGGCAAAGTAGTCTAGGACTCTTTAAAGAAGCAGATAAGCAACGCGCTTATAAAGCGTTGGAAAGAGTTAATTTATTGGATAAAGTGTATCAGCGCGTTGATCAATTATCCGGCGGTCAACAACAACGGGTTGCCGTTGCCCGAGCCTTTGTTCAAGATCCTAAAATTGTTTTGGCAGATGAACCGACTGCTTCTCTGGATCCTAAAACGGCTCATTTAGTCATGAATGATCTTAAAAGCATGAATCAGGAGCTCGGTAAAACTGTGGTGGCCAATTTACATTCAGTTGCCTTGGCTAAAGAATACGGAACCCGAATCATTGGTCTTCGTGCAGGCCGGATTGTTTATGACGAGCAAATTCAGGATGTGACGGACGTCGATTTGGCAGATATTTACAACGATGGTTCGTTAGTTGGTGAGGATCAATGAAACTTCCTAAACAAACAGTTGCGCAACGTTTTCACATTCGATTCTTCGGCGGTTTGATTATTTTACTGGTCTTGTTGATTGCCAGCAATAATTTTTTGAAGCTTGATTTTGGCGCGCTCATTCAGAATTTTGATCAGTTTCTGGCTCTTTTTAAAGAGATGATGCATCCAGATTGGAAGTCAGCACCATTTGTTGTTCAGCCCATGTTGGAAACCATTCAAATGGCCCTAATTGGTACCACGCTTGGTACCCTTTTGGCAATTCCAGCGGCCATTATTGCAGCCCGTAATGTCGTCACAAACAAATGGATCACGGGTTTCGTGCGAATCATTTTTAACATGATCCGCACGTTGCCAGATTTATTACTTGCGGCGCTTTTTGTGGCGATTGTTGGTATTGGACCATATGCTGGTGTGCTAACACTGACGATTTTTTCTTTCGGCATGATTACGAAATTGTTTTACGAATGTATTGAAACGATTGATAATGGTCCGCTTGAGGCTATTTTAACAACTGGTGGCAAACGTAGCGCGATGGTGATGTTTGCTATTTTACCGCAAGTATCTAGTCGCTTTATTAGCTACATTCTCTATACCTTTGAAATTAATGTGCGAGCCTCGACTGTATTGGGATATTTAGGTGCAGGCGGGATTGGTCAGCAGTTACAAACGTCGTTATCACAATTTCGGTATGACCAAACTGCAGTGATTATTTTGGCAATTTTAATTATGGTTTTGGCTATTGATGGTCTTAGCAATTTTGCAAGGGAGCGTCTTCAATGATGGGTTCAATACAACATAGGTCAGCTGGCGTTTGGCATCGGACAAGATCATGGCTTTTGGGATTACTAATCGTTATTGTCTATGTCTGGGGAATCTTTGGAATCAATTTCAGCAAAATCCAATCGTCGGCGGGAGCAGTTACTAAGGCTGTATTAATGGGCATCATTCATCCTGATTGGCATTATGTTTATCAGGGCAACGGTGAGGACTTAGTTAGCGTGATGTTACAGACATTGGCCATTGCTTTCGTTGGCACCATTATCTCGGCGCTTATTAGTGTCCCGTTTGCTTTCTGGGCGGCTAAACGACGTCGTCATCACTTTTCAGTAATGTCTACTAGTGGCCGGATCGTGCTAGCAGTCGTGAGAACTTTTCCGGAAATTGTGTTGGCGATTATGTTCATTAAAGCAGTTGGGCCGGGCGCTTTCGCAGGTGTGCTAGCACTTGGCGTTCATTCAGTCGGGATGTTAGGCAAACTATTTGCTGAGTCAATTGAAACAATTGATGTTGGTCCCAGCGAATCCATTGTTAGTGTTGGTGGAAACGCTGTGAACGGGCTTGTATTTGCAACGCTACCACAAGTGTTGCCAGCTTTCGCCTCATATAGTCTTTATCGATTTGAAATATCAGTTCGTTCTGCTACTATTTTGGGAATGGTTGGTGCTGGCGGTGTTGGCACGCCACTGCTGTTCGCAATTCAGACCCGTTCTTGGAATCGGGTTGGCATAATTCTCATCGGCATTATTATTACGGTGACGATTATTGATTATTTATCAGGTTGGTTACGAAAGCAGCTCGGTTAAAGGGAAAGGAATAAATGATATGAAAGTCTATTTTAATCATGATGGTGGTGTTGATGATTTAACTTCCTTGTTTCTGCTACTTCAAATGCCAGAAGTGACGTTGCTTGGTGTTGGCGTAATGGGGGCGGACAGTTATGTAGAACCTGCTACTTCAGCTACTCAAAAAATTATTGATCGTTTTGGAAAAGGACAGACTATTGAAGTGGCTAGTTCAGATGCTGGGACACGACATCCTTTCCCAACACCTTGGCGCCTCGAAACTTTTTCGATGACCGCATTGCCATTACTTAACGAGCACGAGCCAATTAAAACACCGTTACGGAGTGATTCTGCAGCGGAACATTTACGGATAATTCTGAGTGAGACTTCCGAACCAATCACATTATTATTCACAGGTCCATTGACAGATTTAGCGACAGTCATTCGTGCACAGCCTGAATTAACGAATAAAATTAGTCGATTGGTCTGGATGGGCGGCACTTTTCTTGAACGTGGTAATGTTGAAGAGCCAGAAGCGGATGGACATGCAGAATGGAACGCCTTTTGGGATGCTGAGGCCGTTAAGACAGTGTGGGAGGGCGACATTGATATTGAAATGGTTGGTTTGGAAAGTACCAATAATGTGCCGCTAACATCTGCTGTACGACGGCATTGGGCACATCGTCGCCAACAAGTCGGTTTTGATTTTTTGGGTAACAGTTATGCATTAGTGCCAGAATTACGACATTTTGTCACAAATTCAAAGTATTTTTTATGGGACGTTTTAGCTACCTGCTATTTAACTCACCCGGAAATAACAACAACCAAGCTAGTTCACGGCGACGTCATTACAAATGGACCATCACTTGGACGGACGATATTAACTGCTGATGGTCGGACAATTAGATTAGTGGATACGGTAAATAATGAACAGTTCTTCAATTTAATTGATGATTTAGCCTCCGCAGCTAATTAAACGAAGTTAGTTGCTGGGGTGAAGTCATAAGACGTGTTAAGTCAACAGCCATCCCTTACAAAGGGCTGCGTTGATAAAATTTGTATTTGGTAAGAACGGCAAATGGGCCCAATTCTAATGAAGAGTGGGCTCTTTTTGTTTATCTAAACTAAAAAGCAACTCGTTATTTATGGCCGTCTAACTTCTGAATTAAACATCGCCTTGTGATAAAGTAGACGGAGACATTTTCAACAGGGGCGAGGTGAGTGACGTGGCGACGATTAAATTAGGTATTCGTGAATTGGTGGAGTTTGTGCTTCGCAGTGGTGATCTCAATCCACAGACGGATGCCAGCACCAATACGGCACTCGCTGGCGCCAACATTCATCGACGACTGCAAAAACAGCGACTTAAAGATCATCCCGATTACCAAAAAGAAGTTGGTCTGAAGACTACCGTGACAATGAATGATCAAAGTTATAGCATTCATGGGCGTGCCGATGGTGTTTTCGAGGTGGATGATCAGGCACACATTGAGGAAATCAAAACATCTGATTTAGTGTTTGAAGATGTGCCAGAAAGCACACTGACGCTCTACTGGGGGCAGGTCAAGGTCTATGGTTATCTGCTGATGAAGGATCAGCACCGTGACCATGTGACATTGCAACTGACGTATTATCAGACAAACGAAGATAAGGTGACGACTCAAGAACAAGATTGGTCGTTTGAAGAGTCTCAAAAATTCTTTCAATCCCTTATTGATGAGTACGAATCTTGGCTGATTTTGCGGGCCGACATGCGTACTCAGCGTGATCAAACGATTGCGGCCTTAAAGTTTCCGTATCCGGCTTATCGCACAGGTCAACATGAGCTGGCCGTAGCGACTTATAAATCCATTATGCTTAAAAAGCAGATGTTGGTCGAGGCACCCACGGGCACAGGTAAAACGATATCGACGCTGTTTCCGACCATAAAAGCAATGGGGGAAGGGCTCATTCAAC
The DNA here is from genome assembly GCF_021654115.1 of Furfurilactobacillus milii. Lineage (GTDB taxonomy): Bacteria > Bacillota > Bacilli > Lactobacillales > Lactobacillaceae > Furfurilactobacillus > Furfurilactobacillus milii. The sequence goes on from NZ_JAIWJF010000007.1 coordinate 27,714, forward strand.
GGACATTTTACCTAACTGCCAAGCAAAGCACTCGGCGCGTGGCAGAGGATGCCTTATCCTTAATGGCGACGCAAGGCCTCTTGTTGAAAAGTATTACGCTAACTGCCAAGGAGACAATTACGTTTCCAGAGGAAGCTGACGTTGCCCCGGCGGACAATCCATTTATGTTGGGCTACTACGATCGCTTGAAACCCGCTCTCATGGACATTTTGACGCATGAACAGCAAATTACCCGTGCGGTTATTGAAACGTACGCTCACAAACATACGCTAGATCCGTTTGAGTTTTCACTGGACGTAAGCTTGTTTTGTGATGTTATTGTTTGCGATTACAATTACCTTTTTGATCCGTTAGTATACTTACAACGATTTTTTAGTGAACCTGATGAGGATAACTTCTTCCTCATTGATGAAGTTCATAATTTGCTGAGTCGGGCGCGAGAGATGTATTCGACTAGTGTTGATGAGCAAGAAATCAAGGATCTCAAGCCATTGTTTAAAGGGGACAAAGGTTTTCACCGCCACGTTAATACATTGATTAAAACCTTTAAGGCGTTGTCATCGTTGCTGGATGATGAACAATCAGATGACCTCACTATTCAGCCGCCGCTCACCTCATTTGTCGAGGAACTACAACATTTTAATGATTTTATTTCTGACTGGCTGCCAAAACAGGAAGATGGTGAGGAGCTGCAGAAAGTACTAGATGCGTATTTTGCCTGTCTAGATTATGTTCGGTTAAGCGATAATTATGGTGAAGAGTACCGAACGCGATTATTTCAAACGAACCGTGGGCTCTGTGTGAGATTAGTTTGTCTGGATCCAAGCACATTTCTTAATCAATCAATGCATCTAGGCCGGGGAGCTGTCTTATTCTCAGCAACCGTGACGCCGCTTAGTTATTATCAGCAGGTCTTAGGTGTTGACGACGATGGCATCACGTATCAGTTGCCGTCGCCGTTTGAACCGCGGCACCAAGCAATCCTGGTAGCAAATTATATTCAAACGACATATCGTCAGCGGGATGCTAACTTGACGAAGATTCTGACGAGTATTCATACATTAGTAGCCGGCAAGATTGGCAACTATCTGATTTTCTTTCCATCACACGGTTATTTGACGACTGTTGTTGAAGCGTATCGGCAGGCTTACCCAGATGAGCGGGTCATCCAGCAGGAACCGGCGATGCAAAGTCAGGATCGGGATGCCTTTTTGGCAAAGTTTCAGCCAGACGCCGCTCAGTCATTAGTTGGTTTTGCCGTGCTCGGCGGCATTTTTTCTGAAGGAATTGACTTGCCAGCAGACCGACTGATTGGCGTGGGCATCGTGAGTGTTGGTCTGCCTGGTTTGAATGTAGAAACCGATCTTATTCGTGATTATTTTGATGGAACAAATGGTCACGGTTTCGAATACGCGTACCAGCTGCCGGGTTTGAATAATGTGCTGCAGGCGGCCGGTCGATTAATTCGCAGTAGTCACGATCAGGGCATTGTCCTCTTGATGGATCAGCGTTTTAGTCAGTCACGTTATTCAAACTTATTTCCGCCGCATTGGCGCTTTTGGCGAGGCGTCAATAATGTACAGGCCCTTTCAGCCTGTATTGACGCATTTTGGAAACAGACGACATTACCACAAACAAAGGAGTCTTAGTATGGCGACGTTTTTAACCCCAGCACTCATTCAGCGTGCGCATGAATTAATCGATGCTAATGATAATTTGGAGGGCTTCGTGCCAGGTGAAGGGTCACTAACGCCAAAGCTAGTGCTGGTTAGTGAAGCGCCTGGCGCTAAAGAAGCAGAACTTAGTCATGGGTTTCAGGGGCCAGCCGGTACAGAATTGAACCAGTGGTTAGCATCGTTAGGCATTAGCCGAGATGAAATTTATATGACTGGGGCGATCCGGGCAAGGCCATTTACGGAATCCAAGGGTCGTAAGCGGGATCGCCGCCCAACGCAGGTTGAATTAAAGGCATTTGCGCCGTTATTAGATCATGAATTAGCAGCGTTGCCGGAGGGAACTTTACTGGTTCCACTTGGAAATACTGGTTTGCAACGGTTACTAGGCAATAAGATGAAGATTACCCAGGTTCACGGTGAGTTAATGAAAATGCCGATTTTGAGATTTCATTCGGCCACGGATCAGTTCAAACCTGGTTCACGAGTATACTCATTATTTCCATTATTCCATCCATCTTATGTGCGTCGTTTTCCTAGCAAACGACCGCTTGTCGAGGATGATTTAAAGATGTTAAAAACGTTAATCTAATAACGAAACTATGAAGTGCTTCACACTCAACGGCTTGGTTGAGGATGAAGCATTTTTTATAAGGCTTTGAAGTGACTTTGGTTGAATTTATAACTGTAATGATTATAATTACAATTGAAATCAAAAAATCACATGACCATTTAGGAGGTTCATTATGCAACACGTGTTAATTTTAGGTGCTGGTGGAAAGATTGCAAAGTTGACTGAAAGCATGTTATTAAAAGAAACAGATGCGACTTTAACACTGTTTCTGCGCCATCCTGAAAAGGTTACAGTTAGCGATGAACAGCGTGAAACGGTGGTTACTGGGGATGCAGCTAATGTGGATGACCTTGCTCGAGCAATGAGAGGGCAGGATGTCGTTTATGCTAATTTAGCGGGATCAAATATTGAGACTCAAGCACAACAGGTCGTTAAGTCGATGGATGAAGCGAAAGTTAATCGGCTAGTTTGGATCTCAACGTTAGGTATTTATGATGAAGTTCCTGGTGCGTTTGGCAAATGGAATCACCAGATGTTGGATGATGGCTATTTACCAACGTATGCGGCAGCAGCAAAAGTAATTGAGGGTTCCGACTTGGATTACACAATTATTCGACCCGCGTGGTTACAAAATCAAGATGAAGTGAATTACGAACTGACAAACAAAGGCGATGCGTTTAAGGGGACAGAAGTTTCTCGTAAGAGCATTGCAGCTGTAGTTACCAGTTTGATTCAGGATCCAACTAAGCATATTCGCACTTCGCTAGGAGTTAATAAACCCGATACGGATGGTGCCAAACCTAGTTGGTACTGAACGACAACGCACATTAACGATTGTTAATTCCAAATTCAAAAATAAAGACTTCCATCCGTTCAAGATTACACAATGTATGATGAATGGATGGAAGTCTTTTTAGTATCATTCGTCTTGATGATAGACAAGATACAATAAATTGTGGTCTGGGTCATGCAGTTGTAACTGGTGATTCATTTCGTCAAAGGGCCACTGTTCAGCTGTTAAATGCTTTCGTAATGCTGACCATGCGGACGCACTTCCTACATCGATATTAAAATCTAGTAAGCCAGTTTGGTTAGCGGCCATTTGTGGGTATGGGCCATGCCAATCATTTAAGGCAATATGATGGTGATAACCGTCTGCAGCTAAAAATGAGGCTTGTGGCACTTCCCAATCCTTTAAATCGAAGCCAAGTACATGTTGATAAAAGTCGGTGCTGGGCTTTAACAGACTCACACGCAAATGAATGTGTCCGAGTCGAGTTCCGATTGCTAGGCCGTGCCACTGGTTGTTGGCTTCATGCAGCAATGAATCTTTGTCTAAGGGAATAGTACGTTGAGGCATACGACCATTTGGAAGAATGAGCCATTCATTACGGGGCAAGTCATAGTAAACTTCGACAGCGTTCATCTCCGGATCCCAAACATACAAGGATTGACTGAAACGATGATCAGCTGCCAAGAATACAGGAATGTGATGTTGCTGGTAGTGTTGTAATGTGTTTGCTAAATCTTGCCGTGTTGGCTGAACCCAAGCGGTATGATATAAGCCGGTAGTGTGCAGATTGCGGGTAGTATCGTATCCCTGTTTGAGTGTCAACTGCGGTCGATCATCTCCCGGAATGGTCAGAATTGCTGTTTTCGATGTTTCTTGTTGTAACTCTAGACCAACGATCTCTGTATAAAACGTCGTCATTTTTGAAAGGTCATGAACGCGAAGAGTTACATGACTAATATTTGTGTTTGGACTAATTTGAAATGGCATAAAGGCACCTCCTATGAAGGGTAGGTAAATTTAAACTCAGCGTTGTGTACAGACAAAGACTTATTGCATTGATTGAAAAAGTTTTTGTACAAATAATCGATTATTTTCATTACTAATAGTCAATTTAGTTATATTATTTATTTATGATCGAGGGAGAGGGAGAGAATCCATGTTACTGACCATAGTAGGACTAATTGCCAACCAAAGCGCCATGATTACTGTTGTTTTTTTCTGTATTTTATTTCGCAAACAAATCTCGAAGAGACAGGCATGGCTATGGTTTATTTTGACATTTTTAACAGAATTCATATCCATGGGAATTGCAGCAACTTGGCCGAATTTACCAAACGTATATGAAGGGATGCTGCCATTTTTCATTCTCAACAGTCTAATGCTAAGGTGGGTTTCTAAGCTTAAATTAGTTAACGTTGTTCCAATTCTAATTATTTTTAACGCCCTAGGTAGATTTGTGGGTGGTGTTATTGGATTATTGGTGGAATTAGTCTTAACTCCTGGATTAACAATCTACACGCATTCAATCACAAGCCAATATGTTACGTTGAACGCTGAATTAAACCAAATGATTGCGATGATATTTGCCTTTGCAATATTTATTCCATTAGCGTTTTTTGCTAGCGATGCTGACGAGCGATTCGAATTTGTGAGCCGTCTGCGTAAAATCAGAGTTGATGGTTTTGACTACACGCTCGTCTCAATTTACTTTATATTTTATTTTATTTCCCTGCAGATCGTTATGCAGGAAAAATTACAGTTACAAACACAATTCACGTTTTTGCTCGGCATAGTTTTAGGAACGTTCTATTATTATCTTGTTTTATCTCGTTTTGAGCAGCTGACTAACGATCAACTGATTGAAAATTTACGGGGATATGATGCTTCGGTCAGTCGCATGAACGAAGAAATGCATCGCTTTTCTCATGATTACCAGAATGTTTTGCTAGGCCTTAGCTATTTTGTAAAGCGTTCTAATGATGTCGAACTTCAAAAGTATTTTGCGCAGGTCACGAAGGATAGCAATAACCGCTTTGCTAACATGGGAACGGGAGACATTGAAAGATTACGTTATCTGAACAGCGGCTACATTAAAGGTTTGATTTATTCGAAACTGTTACTTGCTGAAAAGAACAAAATCAAATTTTCGGTCTTGATTAATCAAGAAATTAAACTGCGTGAAGAGCAGTCTGTTGACCTAGTCAGAATATTCGGCAATGTCATTGATAACGCAATTGATGCTGCTAAGGAAAGTGATCAAGTTGTTCGACTTAGTGCAGTGCCAAGTGAACAAGTCAATTTGTTTGAGGTTCGTAATACGATTCCTAGTGACCAAAAATTGGACATCAGCCACGCGTCTAAAATCGGAGTGACGACAAAAGAAGGACACATGGGAATTGGGATGAATAATATTCGTCGGTTAGCCAAACAGGGGATTGAGGTTGAACAAGTTATTGATGATCAGCAATTTATTACGACCATCAAAGTTCCGAGCGATACCTCAAAGACTGAGACCCAGTAAAACCATGCTGTTTGGCTTGTTGCTACGATGACCCTTATGTCTAGATACGGAAATATTTGTGGCCTGAAACTGGGACATAACACATCAAACTGAACCTTAGTGAAACGATAACAAGCAATTTTTCTTCAATCGAAAAAGTTTATGCGGATGAAAGATTGCCGCAAACACGAGACCTAACAGTGCTTTTCGCTTATTTATCATAAAGACGATGTTTATGGACTTTTCCCATGAACATCGTCTTAGTGTTATCTGGGAAAGCTCAAACGTGTGATATCACTATTTTTTTCACAAAAAAAGGCTCCGAGCCTTCTCTACCCGGAACCTGTTACATCAAGGAAAGATCCTCAATCGGCGTGACATTCGTTTTACAATTCGGAATGAGCTAACACCTCAATATTTAATTTACGTAACGCCGTGTCCTGACCTACCTGCCCACTTGTAAACTGTCTGCTAATGTGGGCGGAGTAGTAATCAACATTACCACTGGCCGCTCATCACCATTTGATCGACAGGCAAACGGCGGTATCGGTATTACGCGTGGAACACATATGACTCTGTATCGGCCATACACCTCCCAAGTGAATCCTTTACGGTTTTGGTACGGGAAACGCAGAAACTCAAAGCATCGGGTTTCTTTTATACAAACTTGGTCATTGGTATCGCCTGCTTAGAGAGTTGAAAAACAACCAACATCACATGCTCAACTTGAAACTTTGGTATAGAACTTTTGAAACAGATGAAACAGAACTTGTTGGAACTTTAATTCAGGTAGCTACCATAACCTACTAGTCACCGACTTTTGGCGCGGATGGCTAATTGCGTCATCAATGCGCGATAGATGTCTTTCAACATCACAACTTTACGTGGCCTGCGGACTACCGGCTGAAAATGCCGGGGTAGCAATCAAACTGTCAACCGTGGTTCCAAGAACCAGCCCGGCACAGTTTCTATGAGAAGGCGTCGACTGAGGAGGTAATTCCTTTCCTCACAAGTATAGTAACACGAAACGTAACCGCTTACAAAAGAAAAACTCGCCAACTTAAGAAATTCTTTTAAATTGTTTTGAGAGTCATTTCAAAACATTGGTATACCAACAATATGAGAATTAGTCATTGTAAATGTTTATTGTTTTGCCATAATAGGTAGCAACCGGTTTAACCGGATTCATGGAAGGCGTTTGACAGGCGCTGTTCTTGTGGAAGGATGTTTTGTCATGTGTTAAAGCACAAATGGGTGTTACTCATCAGCATGTTAATCAACATGGGAATCGGACTAGTGATGCCAATTACCACAATCTATATTCATACAGTTCTGGGAAAGCCGCTGTCGGTGGCGGGCACGACGTTATTATTTTTCTCTGGTGCGTCGATGGTCGGCAACGTGATTGGTGGGCGGTTGTTTGATCGATGGAGCCATAAAGGTCCAGTTATTGTTGGTCAAACGGTCGCGTCAATATCGTTATTAATTATTGCACTGTCACCAACTTGGCCGTTGTATCCGATTGTTTTGGTCTTTTATGGGCTAGGCATCGGAACGGCGTTTGCATCCTTTAACGGGCTTGTCGCAATCCTGCAAGCTGATGAACCTTTGATGTTTAACTATTCGTTTCTCGCGGCAAACGTGGGGATGGCGGTCGGGTCCCTGAGCGCCGGCGTACTGTTTGCCATCAGCATTCACCTAACATTTCTGGTTCCAGGCATCTTGTTTGGTCTAGCTGTCCTCATTGACATTTTCAAACTGGAGGACGGGAACGCTCAGGCGGTTAAAGGATCGACGAATAATGTTGTTTCCAAACCAATCCATGGTGCGCTTCGTTCAATTGTTTTGATTGCGTTCGCTTTCTTTGTGATTTGGATTGGGTATTCCCAGTGGAACACTAATTTATCCACATATATGACTAGTCATGGCGCTAGTGTGGCTGAGTATAGTGCTTTATTCACGCTGAATGCTGTTGTTCTTGTACTGATTCAGCCATTTGGGAATCGAATCCTACCGCGCATCTTTCCACGCAAGAAATATCAAGTCATTTTCGGTACGGTAGTATTTGCCTGTTCCTTTTTAATGATTATTCACCAGCCACATTATATTAATTTTGTGATGGGGATGTTACTACTGACGTTTGGCGAAATGATCGTAATGCCAACGATTCCGGCTTGGCTGAATGAATTTGCGACGCCAGACAACCGGGGGACCATTCAGTCCATCAGCAGTCTGGCAGGCGGTTTTGGTCGGGCAGTCGGACCACTATTAGGCAGTTTAATCATTGAAGCCACGTCATATCCTGCCATGTTCCTGTGGCTATGTGCCGCTGATGTTGTTGGCGCGGGGCTGCTGATACTGGCCGTTGACAGACAGCCAAATGGCAAATAAATCTTAATGGAGTTCTTATGGTGATCAAACGATTTGAAACGGTGCCAAATACATGGATGACTTATTTAATTGACCATAATCACGAGCCCACTTTTTGTGGTTTTGTGTCAGATAATGTCGATGAAATGATTCAGGATATTTCTGAAATGGATGATCACTACTTTCTTTGTAACATCGACGAAGACAAGTTAACTGGGATTTTGCTAGTTGAACGATATCAGGAAAATAGCCGCTGGATTGCCGAGACATGGGGCCCGTTTGGAAATGACTTTAAAAGTCGACAGATGCTAGTGTGCTACTTGTATGAAAGAGAATCGTCAGAAATTCATTTTTTCGGTACGAATTTGACTCATTACTTTGCAAAGCTCAGTCGAAAAAATCGTTCACTTAAAACTACTGGTCACAGACGCTTGATTGCGGACGTTACTCGACTTAGTCAATTTGCTACAGGCGCCACTTGTCACGTTGAAATGCAAACGTATCAGCTTAGCCATGACGCAGTATTAACAGATACAGTGAAGTCTGGCTGTCTCAAACTATTCAATGACAATTTTCCTGGTGGCTCAGCTGCGTTTGACACAATTTTGGCTGACTATGATCAATCGACGATGATTTGTTGTTTTTCTAATCAACAAATTGTTGGATTTAACCTGTATGCGCGTGATGGTGAAGATCTATTCCTTAACTATATTATTGTGGATAACCACTATCGTCATCAGGGAATTGCTCGTTCATTAATCAAAACGATGTGCCTTCAAAATCTCGACCAAAAGAAAGTTCACTTAAATTGGCCGCTCAGGAAGCAGGCTGCCGGAGACTTTTATACGGGTCTCCACTTTAAAGTAGAGCGGACACTTGAAAGTGTTAGTGTTCAGGCAAAATTAAATGACTAATTAAGCGACACCATTTTGGATGATGTGTGCAAACTATATCAACAGCTAATGTTAGTGTAGTCAGGCAGAGGTGCAGTTTCGTGAGAGCAATACTTGGTGACAAGGTTTTAGTCACTTAGTATCGCGGGCCGAGACCGGTCCCATGAAACGGAGCCTCTGCCTGGCGGAACGCGCGTTAATCTTCAAAATAAAAGTAGAAAAATAAGTCCACCGGCGTCGTTTGAAAACGGCATTCGGTGGACTTATTTAGTGTAAACAAACATTACTTGTTTAGTGTAAACAAACATTACTTGCTGAACTTATCGTCACGAACGAACAGGGTGACTTCAACACCATCAACATTGATGGTACGACGTTCTTCTTTGGCTTCTTGGCCTTCTGGGAATTCTTCTGCCATGTATGTTCACCTCTTTCAGCGGTTATGAAAATTCATAACACAAATCTCAATTACAATTATTATTGTAGTCGTTTCACTGAAAGTTTGCATAATTTTGTGCACGAAAGTGGCAATCTTAATTGGCAGATTATTTGAATTGGGTACCAACTCACTTTACTTGTGTCATAGCTTTAAAGTCACTAAGCTTGATGGCGGAAACAAAAATGGAGTGCGACAATCATCAAGAATCATATTGGACGACATTTAGAACGAGAACAAAATAATTGGCTACAAACGCAAGCCGCTGAAATTAGCAAACTTGGCGGGGCAATGCGACATTTGAGCCTGAATTTGGTAGCTTATTTATCAATTTCAGTTATTGAGTACGCATTGGCGGAAATGAGCCAATCACAAACATTACGAGCTGATGCATTTAACAATTTGTCAGGAATTGTGTCGAGTCTGCTGTTGATGCTTGGCATACATATTGCTCGGGATACAGACGATGATGCCTTTGACCGCGGCATTAGTATGACCAATCAGAGACAAACGATGGGAACGATGCAGCGGGTTAGATTCACCCGGTTTCGGGCTGAAACGATTTTTACACTAGTTACCGGTATCATTATGATTGGGATTTCTCTGCAGGTTATCTACAGCGGCATTCGTGGACTAATTAATCCAGATACGCGGGTCGTTCCACAACCGGTGGCACTGATTGGGGCAGCGATTGCCAGTGTCATCATGCTGATTGTGTGGTATCTGAACCGGCAGGCCGGCAGAAAGTTAAAGAACGCTGCATTAACAGCTTCTGCGCAAGATAGTCTAAGTGATGCGTTTACCAGCATTGGGACATTTGTATCAATTGCTGGGGCACTGTTGTTTAATCTATCATGGCTGGATGGTGCGGCTAGTATTGTGGTTGGTCTGTTTATTCTAGTTGCCGGGTTGAAGATTTTTTTAGATAGTAGTCTTAACCTGGCGGATTACTTCGACCCACGAATGGAAGCCACATATCGTGATGCGATTGAAGATGTGGACGGTGTGCGTGGCGTGGGTGAATTAAAAGCTCACTATAACGGTAACCTTGTGACATTAGACGTCATGATCTATGTAGATGCAGAGATGAATATTATGGACAGCTATGGTTTGAGTGAACACATTGAACGTTTGATGCGGCATCGATACGGCATTACTGATACTGACGTGGCCACTGTGCCAGACCCTGCCACCATTCACAAACACAAGAAGCATTAGATAGACAAACAAAATACCAGTCAGATGAACGATAAATTCGTCTGACTGGTATTTATTAATGGAATGTTTAATTGTCGTTCGCGACTACTTCTTTAACAACTTTTCAACCGCTGCCTTAAGTTCGTCGTCCTTCATGGACATGTAAGGAGCTACTTCGTCGGCCGTCTTGTTGGTGTCGTGAGTGTCCTCGTCCATGTAGTGGTTCCATACTGCGTCGCGAATCGGTAGGGTGCTGTCGCTCCAGTCAAACACTTCGTTCATTGGTTGATCTAGTAACTTTGTCATTTCAACTGCTTGTGCCATGTTGAAATCAGCCTCCCTTTCTTTTATGATCACCATCTATGGTAGTCCTTTTTGACCAATGTGAACCAATTAATTGAAATTTTTTTGAAAACGATGTGGTAACATCAAAATAGATAATTTGGAGGCTTAACAAATGAAGGGTAAGTACGAAGTGACACGATTTGTCGGCATTCCGATGACGACTGATGATAGTGGTAAATATGTTGTGAGCGGTGATGGCAAACCACATGAATGGCGGGTTGGCAAACATACGAAGGGCAAGTTCGATCGTTTGGGACAACTGTTTCTAACTGAAAACAACTTGATGGTGGCCGTTATTGCAGCTTATCCAGTGCCATTCAAAGAACGTCACCAGTGGACGCCGATGCAACGGTTCACTAGCGAGCGTATCAGTGATGACCTTGTTGAGCAATTACGTTCCTCAAACAATATTACTGACGGGTTGTAGGCATTGCACTTTCGCTGCCGGTTGCCCACATTGACACGCTCGCCGTGGGACCGGTTCAAGCCCGAAGTTCACGGTCTTTCACCTCGTCGTCAAGCCTCGTGAGGCCCGCGAGTCTTGACGACCGTCCGTAACCTAAATTCGGATAAACCACCGAATTAACGTTACCTTCACGGCTCGGTATCAATGTTGGCGCCCTCTCGCTCATATTGATGATGTGAAACCCATTTCGCTCAGTTGAGAATAAAACTGTTTTATCGAACATGAAAAGGCTTACAATATAACCGATTTAGTCTCGTTGTGAAGCCAAGGGAGGATAAAGCATGTTTTTAATTGATGTTAGTCGCAATGGCAAACCGGTGTATGACCCGGTTGTTAATCAGTCGTTAGACAATTATTTAGTAAACGATCTGCGTCTGCCAGGACACGGTCTTATCGTGTATGTAAATCAGCCGTCCGTTATTGTTGGGGTTCATCAAAACGCCTATGCAGAAGTTGATCTGCCATATTTGAAAAAGAAAAATATTAAGCTAGTGCGCCGTACTTCTGGTGGCGGCGCGGTGTACCATGATTTTGGTAATATTATTTTTGAAAACATTGTTATCGGTGACACGAGTAAGTTTGGTCATTTTGATGCATTTGCCAACCCAATTCTGGATGCTCTTCATGATATGGGAGCAACGAATGCGCAACTCCGCGGGCGTAATGATATGGTGATCGATGGGAAAAAGTTTTCTGGCATGACGATGTTTAAAGTTGGCGATTCCTACGCTGCCGGTGGGACATTGATGTACAACTTAGATTTGACAGCCGCGAGCGACGTACTGACACCCGAAGCTGACAAGTTGGCATCGAAGGGCGTTAAATCGGTTGATAGTCGGGTAACCAACGTAATGCCTTATTTGAATCCAGAGTTTCAAAATTTGGATATTGAAACATTTCGTGCAGAATTATTAAAGCGGTTATTCCATGTGGATGATGTAAGTAAAATTGAAACGTATCATCTGAATGATCATGACTGGGAGATTATTGACAAGCGGTTAGCTGGAAAATACGATACGGATGCCTGGAACTATGGTGAGAATCCAGGCTTTGATGAGTATCGCTCCAAACATTTTCAGATTGGCACCGTGGCGTTTAACTTTACGCTTAAAGATAATAAAATTGCCGATTTTAAAACCTATGGTGATTTTATCAATGGTGGTGATCCAGCAATTGTTGATAAGGCAATGCTTGGTGTTGCTTACACCAAGGATGGGCTAACAGAAGGACTCAATGATGGTAACTACAAACAGAACATTGGCGATATTGACGTTAACGATCTGGTTAATCTGATCTTAGAGAAAGAATAGTTGTGAATGCCGCTGCCGGTTGCCCACATTGACACGCTCGCCGTGGGACCGGTTCAAGCCCGAAGTTCACGGTCTTTCACCTCGCCGTCAAGCCTCGTGAGGCCCGTGAGTCTTGACGACCGTCTGTAACCTAAATTCGGATAAACCACCGAATTAACGTTACCTTCACGGCTCGGTATCAATGTTGGCGCCCTTCAGCTGACATAGTAGCAAGTTTTGGCTAACTTTCGTTTACCTTTTTGATGGGTAAATCAGCGAACGCTGAAATATTGACTATAGGAGTGGAGCTGACCGAAGACAGAGTTCCGTGTCGGCAACACTTGGCGGTGGGAACTTCGCCGCTTAGTGTTGCGGGATGACTTATGAGACGTGGGTTTCGGCTCATAATCAAGGTTAAAGACTCCGGGTTTTAGGAGGCTGAGACCGGTCCGCATGGAACGGCGTCTTCGGTCAGCGTAACGGCAGTGAGCCGTTTAAAAAGAACAGCCAACCTGCTGAAATTACATCAGCAGATTGGCTGTTCTTTTGTTCTTAGAAGGCTCGAAGGAAAAGTTAACTGTCACTTTCCGCATTCTTCATATAGACCATTTGATCGTAGGACACCTGTTCTCGCAACGTTTTAGCCATATCCATTGAGATTTCATCGGCGCTAAGCGCGTCTTGAATATACTGATACTCGGCCTGAAAGGCGGACAGGAAAAGCGAGTTGATGGCCTCACTTTGGTCCGTTTGATCACGACTGAATCGTTGCGAACGCTTAATGTAAGAATCACGAACAGCGTTGATAGCCGCCGGATCACGGGTGATGTCCTGGTTGAATAGCCACTCCATGGCAGCGTCGTTACCAAGTTTTTCGATGGTTTGCATTAAACGACGGGTGTAGGAACGAGCAGCGTGAGGGTTATCATGGAGAACCTGAATGAGGGCGTTGGTGGAGGCCGTGTCATTCTTCGTCAATGCTTCAGCAGTGGCACTAGAGACGGCCTCTTCACCGCTAAGACTGGCCGGCAAATCGTTAGCTGAACGAACGGTTACCGTAGCAGAGGAAACACTCTTTGCCGCACTAGTAGGTTCTGAGGACTTATTACTTGTAGCCGCATCATCACTAATCGATGCGGAATCAGTCGCAATTTGTGTCTTGGGCGTAATGTCCTTAATCGTATCAACGGGCGCGTCAATGACCGTAGTTGTTTGATCTGATTCGTTTTGATAGGAGGCTAAGTGTTGCTTGTACATCTGCCGGCCACGTTTGCGAATTTGTCGTTGCTTGCCGGGGTGGAGTAAGCGCATCAACACAAATTTCAAACGCAATTTGAACTGAGTGCTGACAGTAGCGTTGGCTCGGCGACTAGTGATCATCAACAGATATTTGCGGTAAATCTGTTGTTCACTGGTATTGAGGTTGCCATTTTCAATCGCGTCATTGATAGCATCTGCCTCAGCCTGAGCCGTACCGTCAAACAGGGCGGATACGGTCTTTTTGTCTGGACGGTGCAGGTTGCCTTTTTCATCGACTAACGTTTCAATAACGGTGTGACGAGCGGAGTTGTTTGGCACGTTATTCTTCAACCAGGCAATCGCATAGTCCAACATGTTTTGGTGTGAAACCTGAAAGTCTTCTTTATTGTCGTCATATTGTTTAGGTAAAATAAACGGAATTGTGAATAAAGGAACGACTAGACTGATTAAAATAATAATCGCAGAGATGAAGATAAGCTCGTTACGCATCGGAAATGCCCCACCGTGCAGTGTTAAGGGCAGGGAGAAAGCCATTGCTAGCGTGACGGTCCCATGAACACCACTCAATGCCAGTAGCGCCGCAGACTGGTTGGGGTCTTTACGAAATGGTAAGTTGAGAAAACGGCGAATCCAAAGGAACCGAATCACAATCATCAATAAGTAAATGCCGACGGCTAAACCAAGCAGGATTAAGATCGAAACTTGGTGTTTGGTGAACAAATTGTCCATGATGGTTGGCAGACTTACGCCAAGAAGAACGAACACAAATCCGTTTAAAATGTCCGTGAGTAACCCCCAGACGCTTGAGCTAACGACCTGCATTTTGGTAGAGGTTAGGTGTAACTGGTTTCGTTCAACACTATGGATTAGACCGGCTGCCACAACGGCTAAGATACCGGAAACACCGAGTTCTTCAGCAACATAGTAAACTAAGAATGGCGTCAATAGCTGGATTGGCACACTGGTAGAAGCATTATCAACATTCCAGTGAATTAAGCTGATGCGCAACCCAACAATGGCCCAGCCGAGGATCAAGCCGACTAGAATCCCACCGAAGAAAGTTTCCAAGAAAGTTAGCACACCACTGGCAGGTGAAAAGTTACCAGACGAAAAGGCCGTTAATGCCAAGTCAAAAGCTACAATACCAGAAGCGTCGTTGAAGAGTGACTCGCTTTTCAACGTTTCCATTAACCCAGAAGGTAGCTGCAGATTTTTGGTGATTGAACTAACCGCCGTGGCGTCAGTTGGACTGACAATAGAAATCAGCATGAACGCGAGTGGCAGGGCGAAGTCTGGGTATATCCAGTGAACACCAAAGCCGACAATAATGACGGTCGTAATCACGAGCAAAATTGCCAACGACAGTGTATCAGAAAAATTGCGCCTCAACCGACTGTTTGATGTTTCCTGTGCGTCATTAAACATAATGGGCGCGATGATCGCAAACAGAAAGATTTTTGGATCAAACTGATAATGATGATAAAAAGTGATGAATGATAACGCAATGCCCGCCGCAATTTGATAGAACGCCAGCGGAATTGCGGGGTACTGGTTATAAACGATTTCAGCGGCAATGACGGCTAAAATCAAAATACCAATAAAGAAAGCTAAGCTCATATTTGTTCACAAACCTTACGTTGAATTTGGCTTTATTATACGCGCGAGTCTTGCAGAAACGTTAGCCAGGACGTTTACCGATTAATATACAAATCGTTGACTTACAAAAGATAAGCACGTATACTACATGTATAAATTTATGGAAGAGGTGTTAGCGATGATGAACATGAACTGTTGTAGCGGATTGATCAACCGACCAAGTTTATGGGGAAGTCTAACAACCGCTAACACATCTGAATTGTCTGTGTCGTAACTGACATTCAACAATTGATATCGAGAAAATTTTGTTAGCATTCACCCATCTGCTTGGTTCTAGGGCCAGGACAGGTGTGGTGGATGCTTTTTTGTTTATCTGTAATCCCGTAGGAACGCATAATTATCAGTAACAGAAAGGAGGTTGCCATGTTTAAAACGGTTGACCGTATTATCAAGGAAGACCCGGCAGCACGAACGCGTTGGCAGGTTATGCTAACTTATTCGGGATATCAGGCGTTGGTCGGATATCGATTGGCGCACTGGCTCTGGGTCAGGCAACATTTATTGCTTTCAGAGTTGATTAGTCACTGGACACGTCATCATACCGGCGTAGATATTCATCCGGCGGCGACTATTGGCGAGCGGCTTTTCATTGACCATGGCATGGGGGTTGTCATTGGCGCAACCGCAGTGATTGGTGATGATGTGACGATGCTTCACGGTGTCACTTTAGGTTCACGTCATGATCAGCGACCATTGGTAGCCACGTACTCCTTGGCGCAAATGCCATGTTGTTAGGCGATATTACGGTTCATGACTTTGCTAAAGTTGGCGCTGGTGCCGTTGTACTTCACGACGTTGGCACTGGCAATACCGTTGCTGGCAATCCGGCGAAGGTCGTTCGAACATGGCATCCCAATGAACCGGTTACGCATTTAGAAGACACTCAAACAAATACAAAGGTAGGTCATCAACATGATTAAAAAAGAAAACATTTTAGATTATATCGGTCACACACCAATTGTTAAGCTCCAACGTTCGGTGCCAGATGGTGCCGCTGATGTTTATGTGAAGTTGGAATTCTTTAACGAGGCTGGTTCCGTTAAGGACCGTATCGCCTTAAAAATGATTGAAGCCGCAGAAACGGCAGGTACTTTAACGCATGGCATGACGCTCATTGAACCTACTTCGGGAAACACTGGTATTGGGATTGCTGCGGTAGCCGCCGCTAAGGGATACCATGCAGTGCTAGTTATGCCAGATACGGCCAGCGAGGAACGTAAGCAAATTATGAAAGCTTACGGTGCCGAATTAATTGAAACGCCAGGTAGCGAAGGCATTACGGGCGCCATTAACTTGGTGAATGACAAACTCAAGGAAGGTGGCTACTTCCGTTTGGGACAATTCATTAATGAACTGAACCCGCAGGCGCACTATGAAACGACTGGCCCCGAAATTGTTGACTACTTTGATGGTACGCCGGATGTTTTTGTTGCCGGAATTGGCACCGGGGGCACGATTTCAGGTACGGGTCGATTCCTGAGAGAGACTAATGCCAATGTTGAAATCGTTGGGGTTGAGCCCGCTGCATCGGCCGTTTTAAATGGCGGTCAACCGGGCAAACACCCGATTCAAGGTATCGGAACTGGTTTTGTGCCGGATATTTTGGACACTCATGTGTATGACAGTGTCACCGATGTCACTGGTGAAGATGCAGTTGCCACTGCGCGGCTAATTGCCCGCCAAGAGGGAATCCTGTTGGGCTTCTCAGGCGGTGCAGCCGTTTGGGCAGCGATTGAACGTGCTAAAACATTGGGTGCAGGCCATAAAGTGCTTGCCTTAGCTGCCGATAATGGCGAACGTTATCTCTCAACATCACTTTATGCAGATTAATAATTCGTGTCGATAACCACCAACGGTTCAGTCTTTTAACCGTTGGTGGTTATTTGTTTGTATTGACATCGTTAGTATCACTAGTTGATTCAGCATTGTCGTTACGGTGTCGCATGGCAACTAAAAAACGAACGATGACATCTTGTTCTTCTGGTGAAAATTCATTTACGACAGTTTCCTTTGCTTCTTTATCATCATCCTGAATCCCATGGGCCAAAGAAAGTAGCCATGTGCCGGCATCCGTCAGGCTATAAAACTTTTCTCGCCGATTTTCTGGATTAGTTTGTTCATCGACTAAGCGTCGTGAAATCAGGCGTTTGAGATATTTGGACAGCGTACCTGGTAAAATGTCGAGGGCGTCACTGATACCATGTGCATTGATTTGGGGATGTGCCTGAATTGTTTCCATAACATCGCGAAGAGGTCCACGGAAATGTTGGTCGATATGATTGGTCCAGTCTTGCATATTACGTTGATCATGGTGATTATGATGGCCCATATTTCCTGGTCCACCCCCAAAACGTTTGTGCATCATCATGGCTTGCTGAAAACGCATGTCAAACGGGTGGTTGGCCGTTTCAAAATTGAGCAGGCCCGTATAAAGATCGTTGATTTCTTGTGCACGTGAATGGTCCATATCCATTCCTCCATTTGAATTAATATATTTATTTTACCGCGAAATGTTTCTTTTGGAAACAATAGGTGCTATACTCGTTTTTGTTTCCAAAAGAAACAATCATTTTTTAAACGGAAGTGATCTTATGGATTTAGCAGAAGCAACTCGTTTTGATATGGTTTCTGTTGTGGTTAACGCGGCCACAGAAAATATTGACGCGTTTGATTATGCTTTGCAGACGGCAGTTCATGATAACGCCAGTCTCAACATTATTGTATGGATAGATGATGATAATTTAAGTGTTTTTAATGCATTGAACCCAAGATACGTTCACAAACAACATGATCAGGCTGATAAGTTTGCAACAGATTTAAGTGATGTTGCTAAAGCGATGGGTGCCAGGAGCGTGAAAGTTTCCATCAAGCGAGGTAGTAATCTGGCCCGGTTAACGGAAGAAGTGTACTGCACTGATTTTTCGTTTGATGTATTGGTGATGGGTTCGGATCATCATGATCACACCCAGATTCGGCGGGCGGTAAATCTGGCTAACGATGAATTAGAAGTGGCAACTGTTGTTCTTTAATATGATAGCTATCAGAAAGGCACTTCTATATTGAGTGTCTTTTTTAGTGTCTTGAGAAACGAAAAAATCTTGACCGTTTCGCCAGACAGGGACGGCCGTTCTGTGGGACCGGTCTCAGCCCGCTTTGCGGTCTTCTACCTCGATTCAGAGCCACAAACCGTCTCTGAAGTCGCCCTGCAATACTAAGCGGCCGTAAAGCGCCGCTAAGTATTGGTATCACAGAACTATGTCCCTGTCTGGCTACACTACTAATACCATTCGGAAGTCTGACAAAACTGATATTAACAGTTCTAAAACTAAGCCGTTTGTTTTCAAATGTTTGACTTATAATTTTATACGGAGAGTTAAGGGAAAATACATATTCAGGAGAGCTATTTAAGTATGGAAAAGACTGTTGTGCTGCTGATATCAACAGCTTCGTTACTTATGCTGACTGCTTGTGGTAATTCAAGCAATGGACAGAATTCTAGAGCTGCGACTAATAAAAGCGAGAAGGTTGTTAAACATTCCAAAACAAATGTGAGTTCTCATGCTGATTCGTCAACTAGTGATGCTAGTCAAGACTCAAATCAAAACGATGAATCGGCGAATGACAATGACCAAACTGACGCATTTATTCAGGCACCTTGGACATTTGCGACAGCTTCATCGTTCCTACAAAAGGTGTACGGCGCTTCGCCTGAAGGTCATGAATATATTGGTTTAGATGTCATTGATTTAACAGGAGTGTCTGACTCATCGTATGCTTGGCCTTCGAACAAAATACCAGGCAATAGTATCTTTGTTATGTACGTAAACAAAAGTGGTGCCGGTGATGGTGGAATTGTGTTGACAAAAAACAATAACCGTACCGTTACAATTATTTTAGGCAGTGGTGCAGCCTCTGAGCCTGATATGAAACTGGTTGTCGATGCTAAAAATGGCTCAATATTAAGCAATGAAAACTTATCTGGAAATTATGAAAACATGTTGAGTTATTTTGGCATTCAAACTCATACAGAACAGGATGAAGGTGATTCAAATACTGATTCGCAAAGCGATGCAGATTCGATCAATGATGACTCGTCAGATTCAGTGAGTGATGATTCGCAAAGTAACAACGATAGTGATTCAAGCGATGAGACCTCAGATTCTCAATCGAGTGAAGATGACAGTAGTTCTCAAGATAGCAATAATAGTGTCAGTGTCGATTCTGATAACGTGGATTCGAATGATAATGGGGATTAAGACTACACATCAGTTAGCTGAAATATGCTAAGATAACACCACTAACAAACGGATGGGAGCGCAGCAATGGAACAGTGGTCAGAAGAAACGATTGCAGCGTTTCGAAAAACATTATTAAAGTGGTATGACGAAAATAAACGGGATTTACCATGGCGTCGTGATCATGATCCGTATCACGTGTGGGTATCGGAAATTATGCTGCAACAAACGCAAGTGAATACGGTTATTCCTTACTATGAACGCTTTATGAGCATGTTTCCCACAATTAATGATTTGGCAGCGGCTAAACCAGAACAATTGTTGAAAGCGTGGGAGGGCCTTGGCTACTATTCAAGAGCCCGCAATCTGCAACGAGCGGCGCAGGAAATTGTCAACGACCGGCGTGGTGAATGGCCGACAACGGACGCGGGCTTGCAGGAACTAACTGGCATTGGTCCGTACACGGCGGGTGCAATTGCCAGCATTGCGTTTGGCGAACCGGTGGCGGCGGTCGATGGGAATGCTTTCCGGGTATTTGGCCGCTTGCTGATGATTGATGCTGATATTACCAAACCGGCAACTCGCCAGCTGTTTGCCGAGACGATTGATCGAATTATTGATCCACAGCGACCCGGCGATTTTAATCAAGCAATTATGGACTTGGGCAGCAGCTATATGACAGCGAAAAATCCGGATGTTGAGCACTCACCAGTAAAGATGTTTGACCGTTCATACGAAACCGGCCATGTACTTGATTATCCGGTTAAAACGGCCAAGCCCCGACCAGTTCCAGTCGATTATGTTGCGCTAGTCATCCATACACCGGCCGGATATTTAATGACGAAACGACCATCGACGGGATTACTGGCCAACTTATGGACCTTTCCGTTGGTTAAGGTAAGCGATTTGTTGAAGGATGATGAGCAGAAAACAGACTTGATGGATGTCGATATCGTGTCACGTGCTGAGCAAGCATTCGAAACGGAAACGGAAATTCCGGTTTCATTAGCCTTGATTGGTGGCCGCGCTGTGACACACACATTCACTCATTTAAAGTGGCAAATTCGATTGGTTTCTGCCGAGCTATCGACAGTCCCAGACATCAGTTTGTTTGCGGGTGAAATTGTGGCTGAATCGGCGTTTGATCAATATCCGATGCCAGTTGTACAACAAAAGCTATGGCGACGTTGGCAAGCTGCATCAAAAAAGTGAGGTTATTATGGCAGGAAAAAAGTTTTATGCAGTCGCTCATGGTCGCAAAACGGGCATCTTCACAACTTGGGCCGCCGCTAAGCAGCAAGTTGACGGGATGGCAGGAGCACGATACAAGAGTTTTCCAACGCGTGACGCCGCCCAGCAATGGTTGGATGCTGGTGGGCAATACACTGCGTCAGGACGTAAACCGGTAGCAACAGCTTCACGGCAGCACACGACAACCAGTCAACCGGTAACAAAAAAAATCGTCATGTATTCTGACGGTGGTTCTCGAAATACGGGTAACGTGGCTGGTGGGCACGTACGACAAGGCGACAAGGCGGCGTGGGCATACCTGATTAAAAAAGATGGTCAGCAGTATTACGATTCACTGGGCGAATTTGGCGCAACCAACAATAAAATGGAAATCACTGGCTTGTTGCGGGCGCTACAGGCTTTACAACAATCAGGTTTGAATAAAGAACCAATTTTGGCTGTACTGGATTCAAAATATGTCCTGGATGCGATTACCAAACGTTGGTTAGCCGGTTGGAAACGACGGGGATGGGCACGCAGTAACGGTGCGCCACTGGCAAACAAAGAGCTGTGGCAAGCAATGAGCGACCAGTTGACAGCCTTTCCACATCTACGCTTTGAGTGGACGAAGGGTCACGCCGACAATTCTGGTAACGTGTTTGTGGATGAACTGTTGAATCAAACAATGGATGCCATGAGTGAGGAAAATCCGATCGGCAAACGGCCCGAAGTGAACCCGTTAGCGACAATTACGGACCAAGCGGTGGCTGGTAATGACTCCGGTAATGCTGCGTCAGATGATTCTGAACAAATGAATTTATTTTAAGACTTTTAGAGGCAGGTGACGGGTATGAATAAGTGGCTACAGCTCGTAATTTCCTATACATTGGGACTGATCTTCTTTGCCTTTTTTACCTTGGTAGCGCATTTGAAACCAGCTGGTGGCTTATTTTACACACTTACGGCGTTTGATTATGGCAATCTCGTAAATTGGCTACTGCTTTATCCGTTTGCCCGCGCGAGTGTTAGTCGCTGGCGTCAACTCCGACGGCAGGGCAAGGCAGATGATAACCGGGGGTTTATCCGGCGTGCTTATGATGAAAACGGCGAATCTTTTGCACAAACGGAATACAACAGCGCGTGGGCTTCACATGGTTCTCCAAACGGTGGCTCAGCGCTGCTGACATTTATGTTATATGGCCTAGTGTATATTTTTGCGGTTGTGATCGATGCTTGGCTGTTGATTCGACTTGTATTTGTTAAGCACCAAAAATCTTAAATAAACGAAAATGGTTCAAACACAATAATCTGCGTTTGAACCATTTTCGTATGACTGTACGAATTAATAGTCCTCTTTAATGAGGTCGTGGTATGCCAAGTCGACGGGCTCACGTTCTGTAAATAGTTTGTAGTAAGCCTTTGCAATGTTAACAGGGTCCTGATTTTCACGGTGTCCGTCACGGATATACGTGTTGATCGTGACCTGGCCAGCAAAAATATTAGTTTTTTCCAAATCTTGATTGAGGGCTAGGACGAAATTCTTCATTGCCGCTTTTTCCATGCTTTGCAGAGGCGCACCTGTTGATGGTTTGGTAGCCGCGATGCTGTTAGTGAACAGCAAGGCCGTCGGTTGTGAACTTTCAAGTAGGGCCGGAATGGCTGCGTGAGCTACTGCTACCGGCGCAACGGCACCAATCAGCATGCCAGTTTCGGCTGTCTCGGCCGTGAGTGCTCGTGGCTTAATGCCAGGACGGAACGTGGCGTTAAAGATGACGGCTGTCAGTTGGCCCAACTGTTTGACCTGATCAAATGCTTCATCAATAGTGGCTGCCTTCGTTAGATCAACTGGAAAAATAGTGGCGTTGATCTGCTGATGTTGAAGGTCGTCGGCAGTTTGTTTTAGGATATTTTCATCGCGGGATAGTAAAGCAATTTGGAAGCCTTGGCGGCCAAAAAGTGCGGCCTGAGCTTGGGCTAATCCAGTTTTACCAACACCGACGATTGCAACAACGGGTTGTGTCATAATAATCCCTCCAATTCACTTTCAATATAAGTCTGGCAACAGTATAGATGATTGATCAGAAAAACTCAGAAAATAATGCTCGTTATTTCGACAAAACAGAATAATTGTTAGCTAACGGTTTGTAAACGAGCTGATTATTCTTATTGTGGCAAACTTAATTTGCTGTTAAGTCACGCGTTGCGACTGGTCACAAAGATTCGAAAGCGTTAAAGTTAATTAGAAATAAACGGCTGAGTGGGAAACTTCAGCGATGGGGAGGTTTGCACGTGCATCGACGGATTTGGACAATTACTAGTGCGCTCGTTTTAGTGCTGGGCGCAAGTTTTGTGTTGTTCCATAAAGTAACCAGCATTGGCGTGACTGCCGAACCGCTGGAGAGTAGCCAAGTTAACAAGAGTGTTATACAAACGCACACGCCGACAATCTTCATGCCTGGTTGGGCCACTTCGGCTAATTCATTTAACGCCATGATTGGTTATATGCAAGGCGAACGTACTGCAGGCAAAGTTATGCGAATCAATGTCGACTTTTTTGGTCGCATTCACGTGACTGGCCGTCTTAAAAAAACGGATATTAATCCGCTCATTCAAGTCACGTTTGATCGCAATCTGGGCAACAGTTATCAACCACAGGCAAAGTGGCTCAATCAGATTCTGATGTTGCTCAAACGTCGCTATCACGTTAACGAGTACAATGCCGTTGGCCATTCATGGGGCGGCAGTGCGATGGTCACTCAGTTGATCCGTTATGGTAACGATGAGCGACTGCCAAAGTTGCATAAAATGGTGTTGTTGAGCGCACCTGTCGATGAAAGTATTGATCGTCCTAAAGATGTATTGCCCAGCGGAAAGCCTAAACGTTCATCACACAGTTATCGTCAGTTGATCGCAGACCGCAACAATTTGTGGGCTAATAGTCAGGCACAAATCTTTAACGTTTACGGCTCTGCTAACGGCGAAGATACAGACAACTCCGTGCCCATTGTGCAGGCGCAGGCCTTACGTTATTTAGTTCATGATATTGTGCCGCAGTATCACGAAATTCTGATGAAAAACACCAACCACCATCAGATTCACACCACAATCCGTAGCTACAAGCTAGTCACCAACTTACTCTTTGGCAAACCAGGGAACCGACCTTAAGCTTACAATTAAGTTAGTCATTACGTACGCCTCCGGTTGGCAGCATTAACACACTCGCCGTGGGACCGGTTCGAGCCTCCCAGGTTCGGAGTCTTTCACCTCGCCATCAAGCCTCGTGGAGTGCCGAGTCTTAACGACCGTCCGTAACCTAAATTCGGGAAAACCACCGAATTAACGTTACCTTCACGGCTCGGTATCAATGCTGCCGCCCTTCGGCTCACATAGAAGTTAATCGTCGATTTTAAGTACTTCCTAGTTATGGGGAGGTTGCACTGCTTATTTTTGGAACAAGAGTGAAGGCAGTGAGAAATAGAGTTCCGTGAAAACAATGGTTAGTGGCCGGTTTTGCCACTTAGCATTGCAGGACGAGCTTCGAGACCTGGGCTTGGGGCTCGAAGTCGAGGGTGAAGCCTAGGTTTTCAGAGGCTGATACCGGTCCCATGGAATGGCGTTTCTCAATGACGTAACGGCAGATCACGCTAACATAAAAATCATGGTTGTAATCAAAAATCCTGTTAATTAGTGATAACTAATCGACAGGATTTTTATGTGAATGGGTTAATGGCGTGACGCGCGTAAGCTGCCACGTTGATGGTTTTTAACTGTGTGTGCTTTAAACCGTGGCGTTGCCGCTTCGCCGACGAACTTGAAGTGTTTTAGCTGACCATGAAATGGCTGTCCGGCCGCTCGTGTGCGGGCCCACTTGTCCATTTCATCAGCCATGTTGATGGCCGCGTCATGACGTTGCGGTGCATTTTCAGTCAAGGCTGCTTGGGCAATATCACTGCGTAGAGCAGCAGTTAAGTTGTGATTATAATCAACCAGTTCTTGCGTAATCGGGGCATCCTTGTAGCGGTTAAATAATCGCTCAATATACCGCATTGCATCTTTGCTATCTTTGGGCTGATAATACCGATCTTCTGACACGAGCGCCATCCTTTCTGTTAATGCAATGGCTCCAGTTTAACGAAATTTGTCACATTAGTAAACGACTACTTAGTTGGTTTAATTCCTGTATGACAAGCTGCGGCACCAAACGTAAAACGGCGGTAATGGACATCTTCAAAGCCGGCTGTCGTGAATGCTTCGGCCAACGTTTGATAATTGGCAAACGCCTGAGTAGTTCGCTGAAGATAATCGTAATCATCATGAGCATGGGCAAATACGGCTCCCAACCACGGCATGACGGTGCCGAAATACCATTGCCAAATGGGCTTGATAATTGGCGCGGTTGGTTGAGAACTTTCCAAGCATACGAGCTGGCCACCAGGACGCAAGACGCGTAGCATCTCCGTTAAACCAGCGTTTAAGTCCGCTAGATTGCGCATGCCAAAACCAATTGTAATCAGATCAAAGCTGTCATCAGGAAAGGGCAAGTGAAGCGCGTCACCAAAAGAAACGGTCGCCTCATTTGATAAATTGTTATCGGCAATTTTTTGTTGAGCCAGCTCAACCATTGCCTTACTGAAGTCCACCCCGATAACCTGACCGTTACGGCCAATACTACTGGCCAGCGCAACTGTCCAATCGCCCGTCCCACAGCACAAGTCGAGGACTGTGTCGCCAGGCAAAAAATGGGCTTGACGCATGGCATATCGTCGCCATCTGTGTTGTAAGCCAAGAGAAATAATGTTGTTCATGCGGTCATAATCCGGCGCAATGCGAGTGAAAAGAGCCTGCACGCTTGCCGGATTTTTTGGAGTACTTTGAGTCAATTTGCTCACCACCAATCGAATAATATTAATATATGCTCTTTAAGCCCGACACACAAACGTTTTTAAACTTGCCCCTGTTTCACAAGTTTTTGCGCGGGTATAATTCAATGGGACACAAATGAGTACCAATAATGATAAAGGTTTAAGAGACAAGGAGAAATCATGTTAACGCTATTTTTGTTACTGATGCAGCGGGTTGGGCTGATCATTATCCTCGCCTTTCTTTTGGTAAATGTCAGTTATTTCAGACAATTAGTCAAAGCTGATGATACATGGACAGCGAAGGGAATGTTGATTCTCATTTTCGCTGTTTTTGCGATTATTTCAAACTTAACGGGGGTTGAGATTACTTCCCACAACACGTTGGTATCAACAACATGGCTAACTGGTCTGCCAGCTACTGATTCAATCGCTAACACGAGAACTTTAGCGATTACGGTGTCTGGATTAGTTGGTGGACCGCTGGTCGGAACAGTGGTTGGTTTGATTGCCGGTGTCCATCGTGTGATTCAGGGTAATGGCTCCGATTTATTCTATATTTTCAGTTCAATTATCGTTGGTTTTCTTTCTGGGATGATTGGCAAACGTTATCTCAACGAGAGCCGATATCCAAGCATGACGACGTCAGCACTGATCGGGTTGATGATGGAATCAGTCCAGATGTTGTTTATCTTCATTTTCAGCGCTTCTGGATTCAGTTTGGTAAAACTCATCTTTTTCCCCATGATGATTTTGAATAGTGCCGGAACGGCCATCTTTATGTCAGTCATTTCCGCTTACATTAGGCAGGAAGAACAGTTGCGGGCTGTGCAAACGCACGATGTGTTGGAACTGGCAGACCGTACATTGCCATTCTTCAGTTCCGGCTTAACCGAAGCCAACGCCCAACAGGTCGCGACCATCATTCGCAATTATACAAACTTTGACGCAATCGGCATTACGGATACGACGGACGTTTTAGCTCATGTGGGGCCGGGGAGTGACCACCATATTCCAGAAAAAGAAATCAAGACGGACTTGTCCAAACGGGTCATTGCGACCGGCCAGATGAGAATTGCTCATTCTAAGGCCGAAATTGGTTGTCCACATCCAGGATGTCCATTGGCGGCCGCAGTGGTGATTCCACTAGTCGTCCAAAACCACGTTGTGGGTACGCTGAAGATGTACTTTACCAATCCGAAAGATTTAACGCCGGTTGAGGAACAGTTGGCAACGGGTCTCGCTTCAATTTTTTCGAGCCAATTAGCATTAGGGGCTGCTGAAGAACAGTCCAAGCTCGTCAAGGATGCTGAAATTAAGTCCTTACAAGCTCAAGTAAATCCCCACTTCTTCTTCAATGCGATCAATACGATATCTGCGTTGATGCGAACGGACGCTGACAAGGCGCGCACGCTGTTATTGCAATTATCGACGTACTTCCGAACAAACCTACAAGGTGTCCGGCAAACGGAAATTCCGTTGCGTCAGGAACGCGAACATGTTGATGCATACCTATCGCTGGAGCAAACGCGGTTCCCGGATAAATACGACATTACGTTTGATACGCCAACGGATGATAACGTGTTGATTCCACCGTTTACCATTCAAGTGTTGGTTGAAAACGCGATTCGCCATGCGTTTGATGATCGACGATACGGTAATCGAGTATGGGTAAAGGTTGAAGCCCAACGCTATGCGACTGAGATTAGTGTCAGCGACAATGGTTTCGGGATTGACCAAGATGTTTTACCGCAACTTGGTCATCAAGTGGTAACTTCTACAAATGGCAGTGGTACAGCGTTGGAAAACTTGAATGCGCGGCTGGTAGGTCTTTATGGTCCAAACAGTCAGCTACATTTTAAAACATCTTCAACTGGCACGACGGTAAGTTTAACAATTCCAAATAAGCAGGAGGCAATTCATGAAAGTCTTAATCGTTGATGATGAACCGCTCGCCCGTAACGAGCTAGAATACTTGCTTAAGCAGAATCCACTGGTTGATCAGGTGTCTCAAGCGGAATCAATCAGTCAGGCGTTGACCCAATTATTAACTACCCCCAGTGACCTCGTTTTTCTTGATATTTCTCTGAATAACGAAAACGGCTTTGATTTGGCGAACAAACTTGATCAGTTAGCGAATCCACCATTAGTGGTCGTAGCAACGGCCTATGATGATTATGCGGTTCGCGCATTTAACATTAATGCGGTCGATTACGTACTTAAACCATTTGAGCAGCAACGAATCAATCAGGCGTTATCAAGAGTTGACGAGGTACTTCAACTTCGCGAAGAGGCCAATCCAGTTGCCAAAACCAAGCCACGTAAGCAACTGGGGATGATTTCAATAACCGAAAACGAGAAGACACGTGTTCTTAAGCAGGGTGACATTCTCGCTGGTTTCGTTGAAAACGGCGAGTTAATATTGACGACCAAAGACGGTCGCTTCCACACCCATCAGACGTTAAGCTGGTTGATGACACGATTGTCAGAGGATCAGTTTATGCAGGTACATCGAAGTATTGTCGTTAATATCACCGCCATTTCTGAGGTCGAACCGTGGTTTAACCATACCTATCAAATTAAGCTGACCAATGGCGATAAGGTGCCGGTCAGCCGTTCCTTCGTTAAGTCGATGAAAGATCGTCTGAACATGTAACTATTCTGTATGCCGCTTCCGGTTGTCAACATTGACACACTCGCCGTGGGACCGGTTCAAGCCTCCCAAGTTCGGAGTCTTTCACCTCGCCGCACAGCCTCGTGAAGTTCCGAGTCTATGCGACCGTCCGTGTTGTAAATCCGAGAGAAGCATTCGGATTAACAACAGCTTCACGGCTCGGTATCAATGTTGACGCCCTCCAGCTATGCTATATAGTAGTTAGCTTCATATGCATATCTTTTAATGTCTAACGGTAAGATGGCTACCGAGTGTTTACCCAAAAACAGGTGTATGAGCGTGAACTGAGTATGGATTGAACAATCATGAACTTAGTGAAGTTAGCTAACAAATCTCTAGCAGTAAATCACTTCCCGAGCAGGGTATTTCAACTGGCAAAATGTGCGTTTGACAAGTGAATCACGTTTTTTTGTGAATTGGCGACTACACTTTAACTGTTAGAAAGCGCTGGTACGACAGACTCTGTCGTCACTAGTGACACTATTCACAATAATGGAAAGGACGTTTGTCATGGCAGAAAATAATAAATCTAAGACGGCGACATCAACTAAAAAAGATGCGCCCATTCTGGTTCAAATTGGTATTTATGCCACGGTACTATTTATTTCCTGGCTCATTTCTGAGTTTGTTGCAAAGACTTTTCCAAAGTTCCCACTACCAACGCCGGTTATTGGGCTGGTACTACTCTACTTAGCATTGACGTTCAAAATTATTAAAGTGGAGTGGG
This sequence comes from Furfurilactobacillus milii, assembly GCF_021654115.1. Lineage (GTDB taxonomy): Bacteria > Bacillota > Bacilli > Lactobacillales > Lactobacillaceae > Furfurilactobacillus > Furfurilactobacillus milii. The sequence continues at coordinate 56,891 of NZ_JAIWJF010000007.1, forward strand.
TTGATTCCTTTGGTAGCTTTATGATCAGTCTCATTGGTTTTCTTTTTGTTCCTTCTGGTATCCAATTGGCAGGCACGCTTGGCATCCTGCAAAATGAAGGCTGGAAGTTAGTTATTGTTATTATTCTATCCACTATCGTATTGCTGGTTGTTGTGGCTTACACTGCGCGGCTCTTTATCTGGATCCGGGTTCACTGGTTCCACGGCGATGCAACTGTTAATCAGGATGATCAAAAGTAAAAGGAGGATTGCTTTATGTCTGTTTCAATTTTAGCGGCTGCTGCGGCACCGGTCATTAAAGGACCACTGGCTTACTTTGCGACACCATTCTTCGGAATCTTCTTGTCCATCGCTGTTTATTTATTGGGTCAATGGTTATTCAAGAAATTTAACGGGTTCTTCTTATTTCAGCCATTATTTGTTGGGATGGTCCTGGGGATCATCGTGTTGGTTATCATGGCTAAAATGTTGGGCATGGACACAGCTAAGTTCTACACCACGGCTTACAAGCCCGGTGGTGACATTATCTTCTGGTTCTTGAACCCAGCAACGATTGCGTTTGCTGTTCCGTTGTACAAACGTAACGATATTGTCAAAAAGTTCTGGTTGGAAATTCTATTGTCACTAATCGTCGGGGCGTTCGTCTCACTGTTTGTTATCTTCGGTATTTCCAAACTGTTCGGTCTCAGCAACGTCGGTATTGCATCCATGTTGCCACAAGCTGCAACGACTGCGATTGCATTGCCAATTTCAACAGCTGTCGGTGGTAACGCTGCTGTAACGGCGATGGCATGTATCCTGAATGCGGTTATCATTTACGCATTGGGTGGTTGGCTTGTTAAAGTCTTCCGTTTGAACTCAGATCCAATTGGGACTGGGCTTGGCTTAGGAACTTCTGGGCACACAGTTGGTTCAGCATTTGCTTTACAGTTAGGATCCGTTCAAGGTTCTATGGCTGCTATTGCGGTGGTTATCATCAGTATCGTTATCGATATCGTTGTGCCAATCTTTGCTGCCTTAGTTGGTCTCGGTTAATTCTAAAATGATTTTATAAACGTCGCCAAACGGATGTGTTGGTGACGTTTTTTTGTACGCCAAAATGGCAACATTACTACCAAAAAGACTTACTTTGTGAACAAACTTAACGATTCTGTCGTCCTCTAAGAAAACGGTTACAATCGCTATGATATTGGTGTTCATAGCATAAATAATCCGTTATAATTTTGCTGATGAAGAGTTTTGTTCACAAGCATAGGCAGACCTTTTTGGAGGCGATTAAAGATGGCAACACAGGGTAAGCATCCACAGAAGACATCGAACCGTGCACCAATTTTGATTCAAATTGGGATCTACGCAACAATTCTGTTTATATCGTGGCTTATTTCCGAGTGGGGTAACAAGACATTTCCTAAATTCCCGTTACCGACACCGGTTGTGGGATTAGTCCTTATGTATTTAGCGTTAACGTTGCACATTATTAAGGTAGAGTGGGTTGAGGATTTAGGCGCTTTTTTAATTAGTATTATTGGATTTCTGTTTGTGCCTTCCGGTATCCAGTTGGCAGGAACGCTCAATATTTTGGAAAACGAAGGCTGGAAATTAATCGTTGTCATCATTATTTCAACCGTGATCTTATTAGTTTCTGTTGCATACTGTACGCGCTTCTTTATTTGGCTCCGCGTGCACGTCTTGCATAAGGATGCGCAAGTGGATGCGGATACCAAGGATGAAGGGTAGGTGGCAAACATGGCAAGCACATTCATTTTAGCCGCTGCTGCACCAGTCATTAAGGGGCCACTCGCTTATTTTGTGACGCCATTCTTTGGTATCGTATTATCAATTGCCGTTTATTTATTGGGCCAGTGGTTATTTAAAATTTCAAAAGGCTTCTTTTTATTTCAACCATTATTTGTTGGTATGGTAATGGGAATCTTAGCGTTAGCAATTCTTGCAAAGTGGTTAGGGATGGACACCGCTGCTTTTTATACGCAGGCATACAAACCCGGCGGTGATATCATTTTCTGGTTCTTGAATCCAGCGACGATTGCCTTTGCGATTCCTTTATACAAACGTAACGACATCGTGAAAAAGTTCTGGCTCGAAATTTTATTGTCATTGATTGTTGGTGTCTTCATTGCACTATCGTTGATTTTCTTGGTTGCCAAAGGATTTGGTCTCAGCAAAGTTGGTCTGGCATCCATGTTGCCACAAGCTGCGACAACAGCGATTGCGTTACCGATCTCGACAGCTATTGGCGGCAATGCGGCAGTTACAGCGATGGCATGTATTTTAAACGCTGTGATTATTTACGCACTGGGTAACTGGCTCGTTAAAATTTTCCGTTTGAAGTCTGATCCAATCGGTACTGGTTTGGGATTAGGAACTTCTGGTCACACCATTGGGTCGGCGTTTGCTTTGGAGTTAGGCACCATCGAAGGCTCGATGGGGGCCATCGCGGTGGTTATTATTGGCATCGTAGTTGATCTGGTAGTGCCGATTTTTGCAACATTGGTTGGGTTACGATAAAAGTTTCCTGTTTCTAATGGTTTTCAATTGACGGGTTTACACATTGCGTTCGATACTTAAAGTGTAAGTAATCCTTGAGGGGGGCGACGCAACGTGGAAATTCGGTTAGCACGGGCCAGTGATGTTCCAGTAATTGCCAGAATTCACGTTGACAGTTGGCAGCAAACATACTCAGGTTTGTTGCCACGCAAAGTGATTGATCAGCATTCATATCCGGACCGTTTGGCTCTGTGGGAAAAGATTTATCAGTCAGACCGCACGTTAGTTGCCATTGATGAGCACAGTGGGCGTTTGTTGGGCTTCATCACCGGTGGACCGCAACGTTCGCATCCAGAGATGACAGATTATCCAGGCGAAATTTACGGCTTATATGTCGATCCTAAATTAGAGCACCATGGTATCGGGACGCGGTTGTTTTATAGCAAACGGGCGGAACTGCTTAATGAACGTTTGCTACCGTTTACCATTGATTGTCTCAGCAGTAACGTACCGGCACTCGGATTTTACCAGTCGCATGGTGGCGAGTTGTTGAAGTCTGGGACGTACGTAGCTAACGGTTGCGATTTTGAAACACAAGTCCTGACGTTTAACATACGGGTGTTGGGCTTGGACTGATTGACTGCTATTTCGAAAAAGGAAAGAACCAAAGCAATGTGGTTTTTCACTGCCTTGGCTCTTTCCTTTTATTTTTGGCTTAAAACCGTGACTTCTTTGTCGTTTCAAGTTCATCTTTATGGCAAGAATGGCGCTTACGGTTGTCAATATTGACACACTCGCCGTGGGACCGGTTCAAGCCTCCTGAAACCAGAGTCTTTCACCTCGCCGCACAGCCTCGTGGGAAAACGAGTCTCTGCGACCGTCCGTGATGTAAATTCGAATGATTCTCTCGAATTAACATCACTTTCACGGCTCGGTATCAATATTGACGCCCTACAGCTAACATAACGGATGTCTTCAAAAACAAAAGTACCGTCCATTTCCTGAATGTCAGGATTGAACGGTACTGATCTCATATCTAAATTAAATTAAATTAAGTAAATCATGTGGTTTATCCAGCACTTCTTCACTGTCGCGAATGAGGTTTTGATCCTTGGGGCCGCCCCAAGTAGCTAAAGCAAATGCTAGGCCAGCGGCGTGGGCTGCTTGTAGATCGTAAATGGTATCGCCGACATAAATAGTTTGTGTCGGATCGAGTTTCATTTTATGAATGATGGCAAACAGAGAGTCTGGCGCCGGTTTACCGCGTTCCACTTCGTCAGCGGTAACGTGATCATCCATGTATTGATCTAGCGGAAAGTTTTCGACAAGGTCGCGCTGATACTCTGGTGCGGCTTTAGATGTCACGATGGCGGTTTTTAGACGCGGATTTTCATGTAATTGGGCGAGTGCGGAAGTGATTCCTGGGTAAACGTGCATGGTGTCATATGTATCCTTTGTGTACGTTTGCCACGTATCGAGTAACCCGTCGATTTCGTTGTCAGGAATGCCAATTTCTTGTAAGGCAATTTTGCCAGTTGTACCAAACGTTGGCGACAGCTGGTCATAGTCGAATTGGCGACCGCTAGCGGCTAGTGCACGCTGCATGGACAACATGTACATTTTCTCAGAATCAATCAGTGTACCATCCACATCAAACACAAAGTTTTGCATAAATAATCCTCCATACCAGAATATAAACGGAATTTACCATCATTATAGCAGACTGCTGTTTTTGACAGAATTTTCTAGTCCCGTCCGCTGTTGTGAAAACCTGACTGGGTGCGTTAAAATGGCAGTTAAGTAGTTAAAAATGTACTGGAAGGATTGAGTAAACACATGAAATGGGATAAAGCTTGTACGACCGTTTTAGTTGGGAAAAAGGCGTCTGTTGATGGCTCCGTAATGGTAGCACGTAACGACGACACATTCTTGCCAATCACACCACAAAAGTTTGAAATGAAACCAGCTGCTAATGGGCGCCATGAGGAATTAGCATCTACTCAGAACGGTTTTAAGGCACCACTGCCAGAAAGTGGTTATCGTTATCAAGCAACGCCAAATGTGGATGTTCAAAGCGAAGGCATCTATGACGAAAGTGGCTTCAACGAGAAGAATGTTGCCATGTCCGCTACTGAAAGTGTTTACGCCAACGAAAAAGTTTTAGCTTATGACCCATTGTTGCCTGATGGCATGGCTGAAGACACTATGCAAACGATGGTTCTGCCATTCATCAACTCCGCTAAAGAAGGGGTTGAGTATTTAGGTAAGTTGGTTGCCAAGTATGGCTCACCAGAAGGTAACGGGGTTATCTTCGCTGATAAGAACGATATTTGGTACATGGAAATCGTTACTGGTCATCACTGGGTTGCTTCCCGAATTCCCGATGATGCTTACGTCGTTGCTGCTAACCAGGTTGGTCAGGAACAAATTGATTTCGATGACCCAGACAACTTTATGTGGTCTGATGGTATTCGCGAGTTTGTCGATGAACATCATTTGAACCCTGATAAGACTGGTTGGAACTTCCGGCACATTTTTGGAACGGATACCGAAAAGGACCGTTACTACAACACACCACGGGTTTGGTTTGCACAACGCTATCTGAACCCAGAAATCGAACAAGATCCAGAATCCAGTGATTTGCCATTCATCAACCACGCCAATCGGTTGATCAGTGTTGAAGATGTTGAGTATATCGAAGGCTCACACTATAACGAAACGAAGTATGATCCACTCGGTCATGGTTCTGATGAAGACAAATTGCGTTACCGGGCAATTTCATTAAACCGGACACAGCAAAGTCATGTTTTGCAAATCCGTAACGATGTACCAGAAGCGTTGTCTGCCGTTATGTGGATTTGTATTGGTATTCCTGCCTTTACGCCATATCTGCCATTCTATGCCAACGCAACGGATACGGACCCTAGTTACAGCAACACATCCATGACTTACAATGTCAAGGATGCTTACTGGATGTACCGGACGGTTTCCATGCTGACAGAAAGTCACTACAGTCACTTTGTCCAAGACGATGTTGACTATCTTAAAGACTGCCATGAAGAGTTACGTCGCTTGATCGACGGGATTGACAAGGAAGCACAGGCTAAGGGCTTGACTGGCGATGCTTTGACAGCCTATCTGACAGAGCAAAACCACCACATCGTTGATGTCATGCGTGACAAGACGATGGCAATCATCGGTCACTTTGTCACTGAAGGACTTAACCGTTCTAAACTGACATTTGATTTTGACATTAACTTGTAGAATTGTGAATTGATTTAAAATAACCCACATACTGGCTTTTGCCGGCATGTGGGTTATTTCGTTTGAGTCAGTGATCACGTAAAGCAATTATTGTTTATAGGCGACAAAAATTGCGGATATCGATCAAAAAGTGGTCAGTATTACAAAATTTGTGCATAAATCGCTTATTATTAGTCGAAAATATCCATTTTTCATTTCTAGGTGTCCCTAATTTACTTCCGGATTTCAGTTTGCTATGTTAGTCGCATAGAGGACGTGGAACTGGTCGAACTCTGGTTGATGTTGAAATTTTGATTGCTATGTGATGAAGGTTGCAGGAGGATGCGGAACGATGGCTGGGGAGAAGGATATTCATTTTATGAGCGAGGACGAATTAAAGCAACATTGGCGGGAATATGCGAGTGCGCACGAGGATGAGTTCCTAAATCCGATATTTTCAGATGTTAGAAAGAAGAAAAACAGGTGGGCAATACTGACCGCCGGTGCGCCAGGATCTGGAAAGTCAGAAGTAATTGATAGTATTTATGGTCCAGTGATGCAGGATTTTGTGCACATAGATGCCGACGATTTTAGAAAACTTTTTCCGAAATATAATGGTGCTAATGCGGCTGACTATCAGAAAGGTGCGACGAAGTTAGTTGACAGGGCGTTTAGAAGGGCCTTAAATGAAAATCAGTCGTTTATTTTTGAAGGTACATTCAACTCCCAAAGCTCAGCTAGTAATATTAAGCGTGCGTTGAATCATGATTAGTCTGTTAGGATAGTCTATACTTACCTTGAACCTGAAATTGATTGGCGGTTTGTTGTTCAACGGGCTATAAAAACAGGTCGCCAAGTTCCCCAAGCGGCATTTATTAATGGTTTCCTCAATATTCCACAAAATATCGCTCAGATTTTGGATGAATATGGAGATCGAATAGAAATAGAGATGTACTCGGGTTTGGGGCATCAACAACATATTTATCGCGGCGTGGAAGCTGTGATAGAACACTTGCCAAATGACATTTCGAGAGACAGGCTGGAGGCAATAGTCAATGGAAACTAAAGATCAGAAGTTTATGCGTGAACTAGTTGAAAAGTATCATAACAATTCAGATGAATTTGAAGATAATGCTACTGATGACGAGAAAGAGGCCTACATTCGGGCCGGTGCAAGAGAGCGTAGCAGAAAAATTTTAGACGTTCTTTATCCAAACAAAAATGAAAAAGAAGCCTAGTTGTTATTAATGTGGCCCTGCAAAAAAAGAAGGAAACAAGCTGATGATATCAGCCTGTTTCCTTCTTTTTACTAATGAATGTTATTTATGCTACAGCTTCTTTTTTCAGAATTCGAATCATGTTGCAGACAAAACCGAATTCGTTGTCGAACCAAGTGTGGGTCTTAACAACTTGGAAGTCTCCATTTTGAGTAACTTCTGTTTGTGTTGGGTCAAAGACGGCACCGTGGGTGTCACCGATAATATCGCTAGAAACGATCTCATCTTCGTTCCAACCGAATGCTGGATTGTTTTCTGTGTAGGGCTTGATGGCTGCATTGACTTCGTCAGCAGTTACCTTTTTGTCCAAAATAGAAACGAGTTCACAGATGGAACCATCAATAACAGCAACCCGCTGTGCGTGACCGTTTAGATGGCCTTCAAGTTCTGGAATGACCAAGCCAATTGCGCTAGCCGCACCTGTTGAATGAGGAATGGTGTTGGATGATGCGGTCCGATTTGGTCGGAAGTTTTTACCTTTAGGACCGTCGAGTAGGTTTTGTGAGCTGGTGAAGGCATGGATTGCAGTAATCGTGCCAACTTCCAAACCGAATTCCTTATTCAAGAAGTAAGCCATTGGTGCTAAGGCGTTAGTCGTACAGGAACCGACAGACACAATTTGGTCATCGTGGGCAATCAAATCATCGTTAACCCCTTCAACAAGGGTCTTGATAGGGCCGGCCGGTGCGGAAATGACTACTTTCTTGGCACCTGCGTCTAAATGTGCTTGAGACTTCTCCTTCGATGTATAGAAGCCTGTACATTCAAGGACGATATCGACACCGTCGTTTGCGACCCACGGAATTTGAGCGGCATTACGTTCAGCGTAAACCCGAATCTTTTTGCCGTTAACAACTAATGAATCATCGGTGGAGCTAACGTCGGCATCAAAAATACCAAAGGTTGAATCGTATTTAAGTAGGTAAGCCAGCATTGCGGGACTCGTCAAATCATTAATAGCGACCACGTTTAAATCAGGATCGTTAAGTGCCAACATCCGCCGGAAGGAGTCCCGACCGATGCGTCCAAAACCGTTAATACCAATATTTGCCATAAGTGTAACCTCCTAAGCTAAGCACATGTTAGTAAATCTTTTTCACTACGACGCAAGGGTACCAAATTTTCAGCAATTACGCAGTTTTTTGTACTTTAGGCGTGTTTGCCCAGATTGGCGTTCGGCAACAAATTTGTTAGTTTGATTTCATTACAGTATTTATATTAGGGCCATGGCACTCAGCAGTGCGTAATTAGGATTAAATACAATGAATGCTTGCGGTTAACTTTGTGTGAGCCGAAGCACGTCAAAAATTGCGGTGCAAACCTTTATGCGAAAGTAATGGTAAACGGTATAATTAGAGCAGACATTGGCTGTTACGAATTTCCACTACGTAGCGGTCGCACATGCACGTTTGGATTTGTTATTTTAAATTATGTAGTTTTATCAATGAGGTGAAAAAATGAGTCAAGAAATACCAGAAAACATGCATGAAGTCGTTTTAAAAGTGCAGGAATTAAACGAAACACGTCATGGCGCGGATGTTGTGACTGAAGAGGAAGTTATGAAAGACGCTGTTCATGACACGTTGCAGTACTGGGCCGACTATTTGCTTGATGGGCACTACGATGACGTGCTCTGGGATGGTGAAGATCTTGTAATTGAAGACATTATGGGCAAACGGGTTGGCCGTGTGAAGCCGATGAGTGCCACGTTTGCCAATGATTATCGGCAAAGTCCAGAAGGCACTTTATTCCGTTTGGAAAACGAAGCCAACAAAATTATTGCGCAGCGGTAATCCTAGTTGAACCACAAAAGATAAATGGAATGGCGTATAATTAGAGTATTCTAATGTAATCGAGGGGAAATTATGGCCGAAATAACACGACTTTATCAGAAATTCCAACCAAGTCACTACAACTTATTTATTGATGTTGAACGTGATACAAAGAAAATTAGTGGGACATCTACCATTACTGGGGATGCCAAGACCACGGACATTCAGGTTAATCAAAAGGGCATGACCATTGCCAGCGTTAAAGCTGATGGTCAGGACGTTCCGTTTACAACGGATGACGATGCTGAAGTGATCAACATCACTTTACCTAAGACTGGTGAAGCGACGGTGGCAATCGAGTACTCGGCACCACTAACTGACAGCATGATGGGCATTTACCCCTCATACTACGAGTTAAATGGTGAAAAGAAGCAAATCATCGGGACTCAGTTTGAAACAACGTTTGCTCGTCAGGCTTTTCCATCTGTCGATGAACCAGAAGCCAAGGCTACCTTTGACTTAGCATTGAAGTTTGACGAACAACCTGGTGAAACAGTGTTGGCCAACATGCCAGAAGTGCGCACTGAAAATGGTGTGCACTACTTCGATACAACAGTACGGATGTCGACGTATCTGATTGCCTTTGCCTTTGGTGATTTACAAAGCAAGCAGACAACCACGAAAAGTGGCGTGAAGGTTGGCGTGTTCGCAACCAAGGCCCACAAAGCTAACGAACTGGACTTTGCCTTGGACATCGCCAAACGCTCGATTGAATTCTATGAAGACTTCTATCAAACGCCATATCCACTACCACATTCATGGCAATTGGCACTGCCTGATTTCTCAGCTGGTGCGATGGAAAACTGGGGCTTAGTTACGTACCGTGAAGCTTACCTAGTATTGGATCCAGATAACACCTCACTACGGATGAAACAACTCGTTGCAACGGTTATCGCGCATGAACTAGCTCACCAATGGTTCGGTGATCTCGTAACCATGAAGTGGTGGGATGATCTCTGGTTGAACGAAAGTTTTGCCAACATGATGGAATACGTGGCCGTTGATGCCTTGGAGCCAGATTGGCACGTTTGGGAATTGTTCCAAACATCTGATGTTCCTGGTGCGTTGAACCGTGATGCAACGGACGGGGTTCAGCCTGTTCACGTACAGGTTAACAACCCAGCCGAAATTGACTCATTATTTGATGCAGATATCGTTTACGCCAAGGGTGCGCGGATGTTGGTTATGGTGCGTGCATTGCTCGGTGACGACAAGTTACGTGCTGGCTTAAAAGCTTACTTCGCTGCACATCATTACAGCAATGCTACTGGTGCTGACTTATGGGCAGCCTTGGGTGAAGCTTCTGGCATGGATGTTGGTGCAATCATGAACTCATGGTTGGAACAGCCAGGTTACCCAGTCGTTAACGCCGCTGTGGTTGACGGCAAACTGACGTTGTCACAAAAACAATTCTTTGTTGGTGACGGCAAGGATGCCGGCCGTGAATGGCAGATTCCGTTGAACGGTAACTTCAAGGAAACACCAACCATCATGAAAGAAAAGCAGATTGTCTTAGGCGATTACGATGCTTTACGTCAATCAAATGGCAAACCATTCCGTTTGAATGTCGGCAACAACTCCCACTTCGTTGTGGAATATGATGACACCTTGATGCAGGATATTTTAGCTCATAAAGATGAGTTAGACAGTATTGATGAGTTGCAATTATTGCAAGACATGCGGATGCTGGCTGATGGTCGGCAACTGTCATATGCAGCAATCGTGCCATTGTTGACACAATTTGCCGACAGCAAATCAACAATCGTCAATACTGCTTTATACACGGTTGCAGGCAACTTGCGCAAATTTACGCTACCTGACACACCGGAAGAAACGCAATTGCGTCAATTGTATGGCAAACTGAGTGCAAAGCAGGTTGCTCGTTTGGGTTGGAAAGCCAAGGCTGGTGAGTCCAATGATGACCAGATGACACGGCCAATCGTTTTGGGCGCCTCAATGTTTGCCAAGAATGCCGATTCAATTGCGGCCGCTCATGACTTATACCAAGCCAATGCGGATAAGTTGGAAACGTTGAACGCAACTTTACGTCCGTACATTTTGATCAATGAAATGCGTGAGTTTGGTAGTGAGGAACTCTTCAACAAGTTCTTGACGGCTTATCAGAAGACTTCTGATGCCAGCTACAAGACATCTTTGCTGGAAGGAATCACGGCAACCAAGGATGCTGCTTTGGTGAAGAAGACCATTGCACAGTTTGAAAATGCTGATGTCATTAAGCCACAAGATCTTCGCGGTTGGTACTATGAACTATTGCTGAACAAAGATGGTCAGCAAGCCGCATGGGACTGGATTCGTGACGAATGGTCATGGCTTGAAAAGACTGTTGGCGGTGATATGGAATTTGCAACATTTATCACACGGACTGCTGATGTCTTCAAGACACCAGAACGCTTAGCTGAATTCAAAGCCTTCTTTGAACCAAAACTCAACACACCTGGCTTAACTCGTGAGATCCAAATGGATACTAAGGTTATCGAAAGTCGGGTTGCACTGATTGAAGCTGAACAAGCCAAAGTTAATGCTGCTGTTGCGGAAGCTGCAAAATAAATTTATATAAGAGCCGAGACTAAGATATCCAATGGACAATACATTGGATATCTTTTTGCTTCAAAGATATTTTAAAAGCCTAATTAAAGTTTCTTTATAGACTTTTAATGATGCGATATAATAAACTAAAGAAAAGGAGGATGGCTACTATGAAAATTTTGGATGTTCCAACCGTCAGCACGACTGATGTTAAAAAAAGTCCAGCTAAAATTGCCAAAATGGCCGCCGATCTCAATACAGGCGTATACGTGTTAAATCGAGGTAAAGCTGTTAGTGTGACCTTAACTCCGAAACAGTATCAACAATTAGTTGAAGCACAAGAAAGGCTTTTAGATATTGAAGCTGAGGAAAAGGCACGAGAAGCAATTAACAATGATGATGGAACTAGAATTTCGGCCGATAAAGTATCCAAAAATAGTATTCCCAATCAACTAGATCCAGATGATGGTTGGGAGTAATAATGGCAAATAAATTTAGTGTTCGTTATCTGAAGGATGCTGCACGGGATTATCAAAAGCTTGACGGCTCACAAAAGGTTTTTGTTGATAAAGCAATCTCCAGAATTCAAATTTTAGGACTTAACTGTGGTCAACCATTGCTAGGGGATCTCATAGGATATCGCAAATTGAAAAATCGTAAGATGGGCCTGCGAATCGTGTTTGGTCAAGAGAAGGATACGATTGCAATCATTGATATCGTTGCAATCGGTCGGCGGCAGGATGACATTGTTTATCACAATGCGGTTAATCGAATCAAAAAAGATAATCACAAAATATAGTTTTTGAATTAAAATGCTGCTCAGAGTCACATAACTCTGGGCAGCATTTTCTTTATTCAGTCTCACGTTGATCGTATGCACGTTTGGATTTATAACCAGCTTTGAACACTGTTTTCATGGTGGCGATGTGGGCTTCTTTGGTTGCTTCCGATTTAACATCGAAAATGTAGCGCGCCCATTCACGTTGGTACCCCGGGGTCAGCTTTCTAAAGAAGGTTTGCATCTCACGGTCATTAGCCAACAAATTTGCTACTTCAGGAACGTTCGTTTCAAAATCATCTAGCGTTTTATTCTTTTCTGCCATGATTCAAGACTTCCTTTCAGCCAGTGTTGCTGGATCGTAAATACCAATATCGGCAACTGTCACAATGCCGCCAAAACGACGACCGTTATCAGTTGCCAAACCAAGTTTGTTATAACTCATCGTCACTGTCTCTGTTGCCTCAATGACGGTGCCCATTACCTGGCCGTTGTTTGTACCGAGGCCAGTGGGCATGTCAACCGCCATCACATTAGCCTTGGCGGCGTTAATGGCGTCGACCACGTCGGCAAACTTACCAGTAACGTTACGTGATAGCCCGACGCCAAAGATAGCATCCACGATTGTTGTGTAATTCGCCATGTCAGGTTGATCGGTGACAACGGAAATGTTGTAGTGATCGGTAATGGCCAGTTGTTGTTGCGTCTGTTCAGAAGCATGGTCTCGATTACCGAGCAACCAAATCGTTACTGGGATGTGATTTAGGTGCAGCAATCTGGCAACGGCTACGCCATCACCGCCGTTGTTACCGGTGCCCGCAACCACTAACACACTTTTTAGATCAAAACTGGTGCTGGTTACGATTTGATGGGCGACAGCAAGCGCCGCCCGTTCCATCAGAACCATTGAAGGGACACCAATTTGATTCATCGTGTATGCGTCAAATGCCTGTGATTGTGCTGCCGTAATGTACGTTGTTGCCATAATGGGATACGCTTCCTTAATCAAAGAATTATTGAACGCTCGTGAAGGTGTGGAATAGGTCAGCAACGGTAGCGTCGGCAGTTCGTAGGAGGTTGTCATTCACCCCTGGCCGTGGGCTAGCAGTTGTAAACCAGTGCCGGCCTTCTGTTGGGACGCCCCAAAAGTAAAGACCTGTTCGATGCTGACCATTACTATCAATGAGTTCATTCCGACTCATGTCGACATCAACGCCACCAGGTTCAAAGGTGCTTCCATCTTCCATAGTAACGCGTTCTGGTCGGCCCAGTCCTTCTTTGATTAGATTTTGGATTAGGGGGTTCAGCGTATGGCTGGCAGAAACGGAAGGCAGACGAGCCTCAATCAGCCAACTGGCTTCGTAGCGTTCCTCAGGCTTCATCTTTGACCATGTGGCAAACTGATGGGTTTGTGTGTCGGCTTCAGCCATCATGCTGGGTCCAAGAAGTGTCACAATACCGGACTGAATCAACGCTCGCAATTCGGCAATGCGAGTTTCAGGTGGGCCAACAGATAGATACGAATTTTCATTGTTAAATTGACCGAGGAACGTGTTGCGGTAATCTTCCGGTCGCAACAGCTGGTTATCAACAACTTTACGAACCACATCACGCAGATCACGAAACATTTCTAGCGCGGAAGTGAGCGGGCCTGTCTTGGTGCCTAGCAGCGCCGCTTCAACGTCCGTTTGCAAATAGTCGGCCATGGTTTCGGGTTTGTCACTGTTAGCGACAAACTCAGCCGGATTTAGCAGTTGATTCCAATTAAGGTAGTCGCTCTCAACAATGGGAGAGCGGAACACAATCGCTGATGGTTCCTTAGCGGCCACAAACTCACGCAAGAACTCGTCAGCATCCACTTGTGGATACTTCAAAGCGAGCAAACGTTGATAGTAAACGTACTCCGCTTCGTGATGAACTTGCTCAATGAACCTCGAACCAATTAAGGAGCCAGTTGATTGATAGTGTGAAAACCAGTCTGGTGTAAGAAAGTGTGGTTGATCAAGCTCGCCATAGCCTTTTTCATTACGCCCCTTAGCTCGTAGTGGAAAGCCGCGACGTGAACCGGCAATAATGTGAGGTTCGATACCAGACGGGTGGTAAGTGAGTTCACCATCTTGAGCTTGATTGAAATGACCGCCACGACCTTGCGTGAGCATCGTTATGGCATCAAAGAAACTCAGTCCCAATCCGCGCAAAATAATGTTTTCGCCAGCTTTTAAATCAGTAAAATTGTATTCTTGTGGCTGAGTCGGTGCTGTGTAGTGCAAGTTGTTTTCGTCGGCAAAGTTTAAAAGTGCCTGTTGTTCATCAGTGAGTTCATCTTCATAATGACCCAGAGCCATGATGACAGCGTCCGTTTGGAAACGATGCGCCCCCGTCTTTAACAAGTAGCGATGCGTATCCTCAATGTGACGAATTGACACGACTTGTTCTTTTTTGAGAGTCAGTGAAACTGAGTCAGGTAAACGTTGTTGTAAATAGTTATAGAACCAGCGTTGATAGGCGCCAAAGAGACTGCGGGATGCGTAGCCGTTGTGCACTAATGCTGCTGCTTCATTGAGTAAGTCAGCCCGGTTGGGCAATTGGTGTCCAAACAAAAAAGCTGGTGCTTGTTTATGTGCCCATTCATATAAGTTTGGTCCTTTAACGATGGGACCTTCCATTTGGACACTCTCGTCAGTGAACAATGTGATGTAATCCGGATTCGTGTTCATAAGCAATTCGTGGGGTTGACCGACAGGCCACACGCGGCCGCCAATACCATATGGATCGATAAACGTTAAGTTCAGGTGGTCATACTGTTTTGTCTGACGCTGCCATTCAATTAAGCGTTCAGCGGCTACCAGTCCGCGGGGTCCAGCCCCAATTAAGTCAATGTCCATAGTTCTGCCTCCAACACAATAAAGTAACTGCCACTAGTATATTTCTTCGTGAGTGAAAGTGCATGGATTTATCATTAGAGCGATTTCAAACTTCGGTATCAATTAGGATGCAGGTTGTGGATTAAGCTGCCGCTTACGGTTGTCAATATTGGCACGCTCGCCGTGGGACCGGTTCGACTCTCCTGAGGACCGGAGTTTCTCACCTCGCCGCCAAGCCCCGTGGAAACCTGGGTCTTTACGACTGTCCGTGTTGTAAATCCGAATGGTTCTCTCGGATTAACAACACCTTCACGGCTCGGTATCAATATTGACGCCCTTCAGCTCACTTAGGAATTTCATGATAACAATTGCGCATTAATTGTTGACTCATTTGAATTGAGTGATTTTTCAAAAGAATAATATTAGTGATTTAAAAACATTCCATTTTTAGATAAGTAAATTTGCCTAAGAGTAATCTAGTGCAGGGAGGAATATTTTTAAAATTGGTTTTTTGAAATGGTAATGAACCAGTTAAAAACACTGATTGTTTTAATGAAAAAGTTCCCCTACTACAGGTCATTTCACAACGCACCCAGAGTAGGGGAACTTTTATTTAATGCCTTCTCTTATAGCGACCTAGTGTCCATAAGGAACTTATCAGAGCTAGTATGCTGGCGCCCAATGTTCGCATGGGCTTATCACTGTCTTCATTTGTTTTAGGCAGGATGGCGGCTTTTGTTGAAATCCGGTGATCCTTCATCATTGGCTCGACCGTTTTGCGGTAAGTAGGCCTAACATCTGAATTGACGATGTTTTGCTGTGCAGCCTCCGAACTAAATGAAAGTTCTTTTGAAATAGGGGGATTGGACTGTGTGCGTTCATTTGGCATTGACTCGATTGGAACAACAGGTTCGTTTACTAAAGCTGTTGGCGTTGAGGGTTGATTGGAAGTTTTAGGTTGAACTGATGGTGTAAATGATGTTGCCGGTTCGGAAGGAATTGATGGTACATATTGTTCTTGCGGGGTTTGAGGCAAAGATGGTGGTACCGGTGTGCCAGGGTGGGAAGGTGTTACTGGGATTTCAGGCTGGACGGGATACGTCCTCTCATCATTCGCATAAACAATAGTAAAAACCAAATCTTGACTTGTACCAGTGACAGTTTGCGCAGCTACTTGTACCAAATCAGAGTTTAGTGCATTTGTATGAACGACATGAAGTCCGTTAATAACTGGATTTACCACACTTATAAAGTTAGGCGTGCCCGTGTGCCAATCCCCCTTTGGGATGCCGGTATCGATGTCAATTTTCGGCGTGGACAGAGTGTTTGAATAATATACGGTTTGCGAGGAACTCTGATTATTCTCAATAGTAACGAAAGTAATGGGATGTGCTTTAAATTGAGGTGAGACAATTTGATTATTTTCGTCAACGTAATTGATAGTTTCGTTAACAGTTTTTGTGTTAGCAACTGAGAAAATTGGAGAGTATACCACGGTAAAAAGTTGGTCGTTGTCGTTGACGGTAACAGATTGTTGTGCCACAGCCGTTAAATTGCTAAGTGGGGCATTGTTGCTCGTAACATAGTAACCTGAAACGGTGGGATTTTTGACCTCGCCGAAGTTTGTTCCCGTTCCTTTAGTCCAGTTTGTGCCTTCAGGAATCCCGTTATCGTTGAGTGTTGCTGAAGTATATGACCCGTTTGAAAAATAAATCGTTGTAGTGGTGTCTAATGGATTTTTTACAGTAATAAAAGTGACAGTGGTGTCATGCTTAGGGGATAGTTGAGCACCGGTTTGATCTACATAGTCAATTTCTTGTTTTACATTCTTAAATGTTGTCGTGTATGCAGGGGCATACACATAAACAACCGTGCCATTGTCACCGGGTTTTGTTAATGTGCCAGATTTTGCCAAACTTTTCTCGCCCATCTTAATGAAATTATAATTGGCGATTTCTTTTTGTGTAGTTGTGTATGGTTTTCCAGTGTACGCACCATCAGGATATTGAGCCGTATCTTGTGCGAGCTCAGTACCTTGTTGGTTGACATATTTAACATTAACGGTGGCTGCCGTCGAATAAACAAAGGAGTCTAAAAGGAATTGTTGTAAGTTATTTGATCCACCCGTTGATGCGGTTATAAAGAATGCTTCGGCGTTCGAATGAATCCAGGAAGAAACATCTTTCGTCCATTTTTTTCCCTCAAAGTTTAGTGTCATTATTTTGGTTTGACCGTTATATTGAAACGAAATAGGTTCAAACACATTTCCTGCTGGACTATTTATTTCTTGAGCTGGCGCGTCCGAGCCAGTGTAATTTAGTGCTTCTTGAACATTGTTGTTGTTTTGAGTGTAGACAAATGAGCCGAAAGGAAAACCTTCGCCGTCGTAATGATGACCTGAGGTTCCACTATTACCCCGAAATTTAGTGGGGTCAGCTTCAAAGTAGCCAGCGTCCTCAGCAGTTCCAGCCTGATTCCAGTATGTATCTGCTTTCCATCCAAAGGCGTTAGAAAGCCCTCCAAGCCCCATTGCTCCGCCTTTTAGGCCGACTTCATCTGGATTACCATCGTGAAACCCAAAAGAAATACCATCAGCACCGGCATGTTGTGCTTTGTCACCTAGGTTAATTTGACCAGTCAATGTGAAGCTTTCGTCCATGTTGATTTTGTCTTTTAACGTGATGTTTCCTGATTGATTCGTTTGATTAGGAGTTAGTGTGACTATGCCATTAGTTTTGTCATAACTGGCATTACCATTAACGTTAAAAAAGTCATCAATATTATTTTTCGTGACGTTATTCAAGTTAGGGGTTTCAGTAGTCTGAATGAAGTCTAAAGGCAATGCTCTAGATTGGATTGACGAAACATAGCTTTGATTTGTCGATGAGTTAGCTTTGGGAGTTACATTTGCGGCGTTAGATGTTTCAGTGATTGTTTGGCTTGCATCTGACACCGATTGTGTACTCATGATATTAGATTGACTATGCGGACTGCTTACGGTTGTCTCTGCATTCACTTGACTAGTTGGCAGGGCTAGGGGCTCAGGAGTGCTATCTGTAGCGGAGACACCGCTCGTCTGTGATTCTTGTTGTTTAGGGTCCTGACTGGCTGCGTTGGACGCCGCGCTGAGCGGTTGTTTTTGATTGTTCGGTGATATTGACGAGGCAGGCGCTTGATTAGTTTGAGATGTGACGTTTACCAATGGTGCGCTCGTTGCTGACTCCGCGTTAGCAGTTATAGTTCCCCAACCAACAATAATTGTGGAGATGGTTGCAGCAAATAGCCATGTCCGTCCCTTTTTGTACATTTTGTAATGTTTTTTTATTTCTTTGTTAGTTTGTCCCATTGCAAATAGTCCCCCGTTTGTCTTATTGAAACTTTAGTTGTAAAGATAACCATTAGTTGCTGTAAATGCCGATACGCCAGCATTTTAAAACTCTAAGAGATTGTAGCAGGGCATTATAAGATGTCTAATACAGGGGATGAATAATTCTAATTAACATGTTTTTTGTTTTCAAATTAATAAGTAGTTGAGCTATAAATGTCTGAAATTTACGTCTGCTAATTATTTATCCTTTTAACATTATGTATGAGTGTCGAAACATTTTCGGGCAGTGGGCGTGTAGAGAAATAAAGAAAGACACACAAAAAGCTGTTAATCACGATTGCTGAATCGCGATCAACAGCTAATATAAAAACATCAGTCTAGTCAGCGTTTAAAATACAGAGGTTGTAGACCCTTTTAAAACGTTTAAAATTAGTCTTTAAAGTTTTTAACTTCGTCAATGAACCACTTGTTAAAGGCAGCGGCGTCAACGTCGACACAGACACTGGCGTTAGTCTTACCATCGTGGTAGGCTCCACGGACATCGGCAACCGTTTCACCGTTTGCTGGGCCATCTGTCACAACATCAACCCAGTAATCTTTGGTTGTGTAGGCTTCAGGGTGCAAGAGGTAGAAGATGGTGTTGGCATCGTGAACGGCGGTCCCATTTTCGTTGTGATCGAAGTCATGACTGATGATTTCGTGCAACATGTGACCTGCGCGGCCAAACTTGTCGATGGTTTCCAACGTTTCGTCGGTAATCAAGGCCTTCATGGTAACGTCCAAACCGACCATCACAATTGGCACACCAGAATCGTACATGATTTTGGCAGCGTGTGGGTCAGTGAAGACGTTGAATTCTGCGGCACTGGTCATGTTACCGTGACCTAACGAACCACCCATGGCGATGATTTTTTCAATGTGATCCTTAACTTCTGGGTATTGGATAAACAATAGCGCGATGTTTGTGTATGAACCCGTTGGTACAAGGACAATTTTTTCATCGCTAGCCATAATGGCATCGTGCAAAGCTTCTACGGCAGACTTGTCGATTGCTTTGTCAGTTGGTTCAGGGAAGTCGTATCCGGCCATTCCTGAAGCACCGTGGATGCGGGCAGCATCTTCGAATTCTTTAATCAAAGGCGTTTTGGCACCACCTGCAACAGGAACGTGTTTGCCATAGAAGTTATCGATGGTCAGTGCGTTTTTCGTCGTTTTATCAACCGTAACGTTACCGGCCACAGCAGTGATGAGTTGCAGGTCGATTTGTGGGTCGTTTAAAGCCATTGATAAAGCAGCTGCGTCATCAATACCTGGGTCAGTGTCCATAATTACTTTGTAAGTCATAATATGATTCCTCCAGTATATTCTTCCGTGGCGTAACGCTCACTGACGCTACCGACGGTTCTCTTTCATCATACTAAAAAATCGAACAAAAAGAAAACGCTTTCGCACATTATGAACATTTTCTAATGAATGAAGACGCTTGCCGACCAAATGTGTTGATTAAGTCGCAGTTTAATTGAAAGTTGCTACGTTTGTGGTTGTACAAGCTTCCGCTCGAAAAGGTATAATAGTAGAGCAAACGAAAACTTTAGGAGGCGGCAACTATCGAACGCATATTACCAATTAAGAATGGGCACAACTTCCGGGATTTGGGTGGTTATCAGACAAACGATGGCCGCACGACCGCTTGGCGGCGCGTTGTTCGGTCAGCAAAGTTAAATACACTTGACCGAGCAGATCTTCAGGTACTCTCTGACTATGGTGTTCACACCATTCTTGATTTTCGAACGAACAAAGAATTGCTTAGCGCACCGGATCGTGTTCCCGGCGGTGCCAAGGACTACCATACGCCGATCTTGGCTGTTGATGATACGCGTAGTTCCGCCTCACGTGAAGAATTACGTGATGATTTGAGTGAGCCAGGTTATGGACATCGTCAAATGGTCCAAACGTACCATGAGATGGTTGCTGACGATTTCTCACAGAATGCCTACAGGATGTTTTTTGATTACTTGTTGGCCAATCAGAGTGGTGCCGTTCTGTTTCACTGTACAGCAGGAAAAGACCGAACTGGTTTAGGGGCAATCATGTTGCTGTCTGCTTTGGACGTTCCTCAGCAAACGATTTTAGAAGATTATTTGTTGACTCGGTTGGCCTCAAAGGCAATGCTGGCAGAAAATCAGCAACGTTTGGAAGACGAAGGGGCATCACAGGCGGTAAAGGATAACGTGACTGCCTTGTGGACCGTTAGTGAAGATTACTTCGGCGCTGCCATGGAAGAAGTCAGGGTTCAGTCGGGTGACATGAAACATTACCTAACTGATAAGATCGGGTTAACGCCAGATAAAATTGAAATGCTAAAACAACTGTATTTGGAATAAGCGATGAGGACGGCATTGAAGCCGTCTTTTTTTCTACGGGAGAAGTCAAATGAATTGTTTTTCGAAATCAATGCATATACAATATGTATTATCTTATCTAACTTAGGTGACAGAAATGCCAATGAAGCCGCGCGAAATGATTAAGTTATTAAAAAATAATGGTTTTCGTAAAAAGTCGCAAAATAGCTCGTCGCATTTAAAAATGTATAATGCTGTGACGAATACAACTGTGATTGTACCAATACATGCGAAAGAGCTTGGAAGGGGTTTAGAGGCGGAAATTTTAAAAGAAGCAGGCATTGAACGAGGGTAAAAAATTTTACTCAGTTGAGTGTTTGGCTTTGTGGAGGAGACAATTATGGAAAAACAAACAGTTATTTATCCGGCCGTTTTTGCTAAGGATGGTAAATACATTTTGGTCAAAATCCCGGATGTTCCTGGTGCGGTAACTCAGGGAGAAGATTTAGTTGACGCAGTGAAAATGGCGGAGGATGCAATTGGAATTTTACTTGAAGATAAAACAGATTATCCGATTGCGACAGACTTAAAGGACATCCATTTAAAAAAGGATGAAACCGTTGCTTTGATTCCAGTAGATTTGGCTGCATACAGACGTAAACATTCGAAGACTATTCGAAAAAGTGTCACAATTCCGGATTATTTGGACAGAATCGCAAAAGAGCAGAAGGTCAATGTGTCTGGTGTGTTAACGGAGGCCTTGAAGTTACGTTTTGATATTTAAACAATGCGGGTGTTAAAACAGACCCATATGTGGCCAGGTTCTGATTGTTAAGGGTGGTCGGGCTAGGACAATATTTTCTGGCGAATGTACTCTGGAGGGCGTCGACATTGATACCGAGTCGTGAAGGTGTTGTTAATCCGAAGGGTTCTTTCGGATTTACAACACGGACGGTCGCATAGACTCGGAACTTCACGAGGCTGTGCGGCGAGGTGAAAGACCGTGAACTGTGGGCTTGAACCGGTCCCACGGTGAGTGTGTCAATGTCGACAACCGCAGGGCATCGTTCGACTTTGATTGGAATTAAAATATTTATTACAACAAAGCAGGACCGCAGATGCTTATCGCACCCACAGTCCTGCTTTATTTGAATCAAAAATGATATGTGTTATTGGTCAACAAACATGTTAGTTAATGACTACTCGTGGTTGATCGATTGTTAAAATACTGGTTTCGGCATCGGCGTTGAGGTAGGTCTTGGTCAACTCTTTTAAGTCAGTCAACGCTGCTTCCAGTGCGTCTTTTCGTTCTGGATTGACACATTCTAAGCATAGAAAGGCATTAGTTGTGTCTTCGGTAAGCATGGTCCGTTCACCATCGCGCCAGTTCCAGCAACGACAGATGATACCAGCGTCATCTTTGTACACAACTTCGCCTGCCAGAGCTGGTTCTTCGTCATCTTCACCCAGTGGATGGAAAGGTTCGCCACCATCTGCCACGGTTAGCTTGATATCGCCGACCATAGCATCGATGTTTTCACCACCGCAGGGGAGGGCGTGACGCAGTGAAATAACGTTGTACAGATCAACTAGTGGGTTGATGCTGCTAACTGGTTTACCCTGTTGGGCGCGTTTGAGCAGGTTTTCAATGGATGAACGCGCACCTTTTTTCGTTTTGAACTTGCGGTAGGCTTCCCGCCAATCGGCAACCACACCGTTTTGAGCGATGGGCGTTTCAGGAACTAACTGTTGTGCTTGTTGATTAGCGTCATCCAGCACAGCTTGGGGGAACTCACCGTGATTGTCGAAGTTGTGCAATGTGGCAATGCCAATCGTTGTGTCAGGAAACAGGTTCCAGAATGCGGGTTCAATTTCAAAAGATTTAGACATAAAAAGGCCTCCTCAGAATTTTTGCGTCACCTAAGATTGTAACGCAGCCGGAGTGGCCAATGCACGAGCAATTTCGCAAACGAAACAGGTAAAAGAACTATTCTTGAAAACTAACGTGAAACGACAGAAATGTGTTCGTTGATATGTTGGTGATTCTGAATCTCATCGACGAATGCAATCGCATAATCAG
This sequence comes from Furfurilactobacillus milii, assembly GCF_021654115.1. Lineage (GTDB taxonomy): Bacteria > Bacillota > Bacilli > Lactobacillales > Lactobacillaceae > Furfurilactobacillus > Furfurilactobacillus milii. The sequence goes on from NZ_JAIWJF010000007.1 coordinate 79,686, forward strand.
CGTAACTGACTTCACATAGACCTGCGGCATTATAGCTACGAAAATCAGTTCCCAGTTGATAGTGACCGGTGCGAGGTGCTCGAAAGACAAACTTTTCTGCTGGTGAAATATAAGTCCAATCAACGCCATCGCTAGCCCGCAGAAGTTTGAGGACGTCATTTAAACTGTTTGCTGAATTTTTGGCAGCTTCTGGAAATCCTGGTTCATCAAACAACCGTTGTGAGCGCTCGGCATCGGTGTATAGGCAACTGGAACTGCCAACGACCATCAACCGAACACTGGATTGCTTCGTGATTTCAATTAAATGTTTGATCAAGGCTGGATATAAACGACTACTATCATTTAATTTACCTGTGCCAAACGCGCAAACGAGTACGTCCAAATCTTCAATATCATCGCTGGTTAATAACGTAGGTTCAATTTCCAATACCTCGGCGTCCGAAGATACTCGACGGCGGTCACGTAAGATGACCTCAACATCGATGTCTCGTGATTGCGCTTCCCGTAGGATAACGTTTCCAGTTCGGTTTGTGGCTCCGATAATGCCAATTTTCATAATTTTAAATTACTCCTCGTTTACAATTTATGTTGTCGTGATGGTTTACGGCACTCTAGCAACAGTATAATGAAAGTAGCGTAACTTTACCAAAGAATCCGAGCTTGAATTGTATGGAGGGTCTAAGAATGACAGAAAAATATGAATGGCGGAAAGCTGAGCGCGCCATTTATCCAACCATGAAGCGACCAACGATTACGACCATCCCGGCGCAAACGTTTATTACTTTAACTGGGCAAGGTGATCCAAACACCGCGCCGTTTGGTGATAAGGTGGCTGCACTGTACGCAATCAGCTACGCCATTAAAATGGCACCTAAAAAGGATATTGTCTTTCCTGGTGCGTTTGATTACACCGTTTATCCACTTGAGGGACGCTGGACGCTGCCAGAAGGCTATAATCAACCGACAATTGATAAAACGCAATTGTTATATACGATTATGATCAAACAACCAGCCTTCGTGAACGAACAGGTGTTAGCGCAAGCGAAGACAATGGTTAAGGAGAAGGTGCCCGCTGAACTGCTAGCTGAGGTGAAACTCACAACGGTTGCTGAAGGTCTTGTGGGGATGCTGTTGCACGTTGGTTCGTTTGACACTGAACAGGAAGATTTTGAGCGGCTCGACTATTTTCTTCACAATGAAGGTTATGAACGCACAGAAAAGGCGCACAAGGAGATTTACCTGTCTGATTTCCGGCGGGTGGCCGAAGACAAACGGAAAACCTTATTGCGCGTCAAGATTGCCAAGAATCAACAATTACAAGACCTACTTTAATTCGCGACCGCGTAGTACGTGAGACAAACGCAGTGAGGTCAACAACGCCAGGACAATCATGATGAACGATACGACAAACGAGACGCGAAGGCCGTAGTAAAACGCGTCTGGATGTGCTGGCAAATAAGTCGTGACATGATAGCCCATGAAGTGGCTCATCGCCCCGAATAAGGTCGTGGTTGCGGCTGCAGTGCCCGTAACCAGGCCTAAGTTACGGGCTAGCGAATTAATGCTGCCTGCGATGCCAAGTTCTGACTTATCGACAACTGACATAACGATATCACCGTTTGGCGACTGAAACAGACCGGTTCCCAACCCCATGATGATTGTGATCACAATGTACTGCCAAATGGGAGTAGTCCCGTTCAAGAGTAGCACGAAGCCTAATTGCGACAGTGCGATAATGGCAAGCCCGCTGCTGGCAACAGTCGCCTGTGACAGTTTGTCTGCCAGAAAACCGCCAATTGGTCCGGCGATAACCAGCGTGATCGGGAAGACCATCAGTAAAATTCCGGCTTGTCCAGGTGTGAACCGACGAGCATTTTCCAGGTAGAATGGCATGAGGACGACGCTAAAAAAGTTTGATAAGAAAATCAGGACGGCAGCACTCACACCGAGTGTAAACGGTCGGTTACTAAAAATATGCAGTGACATCATGGGTGCTGATGTGCGCCGTTCTCGTTGAAGAAAAACCACGATGGCAATTAGTGCCAAGACAAAACCAATAATTGGTATGGCAGCGGTGAAGCCAACTTGTTGGCCGATGAATACACCGCCGAACAGACCGATAATGAAGATTGACCAACTAATCAAGCCAAACCAGTCAATCTCACCACCTGGCCGTGATTCGGTTTTAGGCAGTGCAAAAGCACCGATTATAATGGCAATTAAGCCGATTGGAACGTTGATCCAGAAAATATCATGCCAGGATCCCGTCGCTAAGATGAGTCCGCCTAGCGCTGGTCCGGCGACCGAACCGAGCGCGACAAATGTGCCAACAAATCCCATCGCCCGGCCACGCCGGTTGATATCAAACGTACTGGTTACAATGCCGTATGTGTTGGAAAGGGTTAGGGCACCACCAAATGCTTGGACGATGCGTGACAATAGTAGTAACCAAAATGTCGTGCTGACGGCCGCTAACAGGGATCCAAGAACGAAGACACCAGTACCAATGCGAAAAATGCGCACTTTTCCATACATATCACCAAGACGGCCAAAGAAAAGTAGTAACGCACACATGAAAATGAGGTAAAGTGAAACTACCCGCTCCGCTTGGTTTAGGGGAATGTTCAACTGACGTCCCATAACGGGGATGGCGATATTAACGATGCTGGCGTCCAAATTGGACATAAATGCGAAAATGCCTATGGCGACGAGCACCCACCAGTTATTTGTCGCAGTATTGATGGCTTGTTTTTGCATCATAAACGCCTCCATTACTATTACTGTATTGAGAATATTGTAAACGTGAACTAAAAAATTCGGTGAAATTTGTCCTTGGAGATGTTGCAATGAAAAAATGGTCTGTAGGCCAAACAATTAGTATTCTGACAGGCATTACAGTGGCAATGATGATTGGCTTAATTGTCCTTCGACGATTGTTTGGTCAGTTTATGGATAAGACGGCGTGGGAGTTAAGCGTCGAACTGATTGCCGTGATCGCCATTGTGGTTATGAATAAATACTGGCTCCACGTGCCGTTATCTTATCGTTGGCAAACGCATGGCTTGTTTTGGAATGTTTGTTGGCTGGGATTACTCCTTGTATTCATTAAAGGTGGGGTATTTATTGGTAGTTATTTTGTTAATACAAAATTTGTACCAGGCATTGAAGCAGTTGTCATGTCGTTGCTCGTCGGTTTTTATGAAGAAAGTCTCTTTCGTGGCATCATTTTAGGGCAGCTCGTGCATAACTTTAAGGGGCGTCATCGCATTGTAAATGCCGTTTTGGTTAGCAGTGTTCTCTTTGGACTTATGCATGCTGGCCACTTTTTCGACAACTTCGGTCAAAGTGGAATTAACACAACGCTTCAGATTGGTTATGCTATTTGTTTAGGCGTGTATTTCTCTGCGGTGACGCTGCGCACCGGTTCATTATTTTGGCCGATGGTGATGCATGCAACGTTTGATTTGCCGTCGTTCTACCTTGAATTTGCTGAACACGCCAACGTTCTTAGCGGCTCGATGTCAGGGGAAGAATTGATGATTTCTCTGATCAGCGATGCGATTCATTATTTGCCAGTTCTTCTGATTGGATTGTGGCTGGTCCGAAAGTCCCAGTTAGCTGAGATTCACCATGCCAATCAAGTTTGGGTCAACTAACTTCAACGTTGTTTGATGAAGTTTGCTGAAAAATAGAGGCTTTGAGTTTGCTTACGGTTGTCAACCTTGACACGCTCGCCGTGGGACCGGTTCAAGCCTCCCCAGTTCGGAGTCTTTCACCTCGTTGCACAGCCTCGTAAGCCCATCGAGTCTATGCGACCGTCCGTAACCTAAATTCGGATAAACCACCGAATTAACGTTACTTTCACGGCTCGGTATCAATGTTGACGCCCTCCAGCTAAATAGTAGCAAGTTTCAGCTAACTTTCATTTGCTGTTTAAGCGGTAAATCACTGAACAGTGAAATATTGACTACAGGAGTGGAGCTGAATGAAGACAGAGTTCCGTGTCGGCAACACTTGGCGGCGGGACCTTAGCCGCTTAGTGTTGCGGGATGACTTATGAGACGTGTACTTCGGCTCATAATCAAGGTTGAAGACTCCGGGCTTCAGGAGGCTGAGACCGGTTCTCATGGAACGGCGTCTTCGTTCGGCGTAACGGCAAGGTTTTATGTATCAGATTAACAGTTGAATTTTAAGTGAACAGAAAGTAAAAAAATAAGGTATCCGAGAAGTGATTAGACTTCTTAGATACCTTATTTGCGTACATTCAAACAGCAGGGATAGTTCAAATTAACGCAGGATCATAACAGAAATAGGCGAGTACTTTGCCATATATGCGGCTTGAGAACCGAAGTACTTGCGAATTCCTTTTTTAGATAATGAGCCAATGATCAGCAGGTCAGCGCTAACTTCAGGAATTACATTTTTAACGATTGTTTCACCAGGATCGCCTTCATCAACGATGACTTCAACGTTTTCTACGCCACCATCTTCGGCAATCTTTTTGTAACCTTGAACGTGGGCGACTAATTCATCATGTTCGCCATGAACATAGTCCTTAGTGAGTGCTTGATAGACGTTCATATCGTCGCTTTCCAGAATGGAAGTGATAATCAATGTGGCGCCATCTTTAGCTGCGCGACGAACGGCGTATTTAAACGCAAGTTGAGCATCAGCGGAGTCATCAACCCCGACTAAAATTCGTTTGAAAACCTTATCTACATCTTCCGACATGTCTATTCATTCTCCTCAAATTAGATTTGAAATCGACTACTTAGCTTCAGCAGTGGCATTGTTTTCTTCGGCTGCTTCGGCAAGTTGTGCTTCGTAACGTTTGTTACCGTGATAGAGATCGATGACCATCCAAACGAGTAGAGCAACAATGGCAGCGATGACGATGTAAGCGACAATGTTAGCGATGTTGATGTCTTTTGCTGGGAAGAATGCTTGAATTTGAGCGGGCATGTTGTAGATGTTCAACCCAATTAAGAGCAATACGGCTGCCCACCCTGCAATCTGAGTGTACCAATGGTTGGTGAATCGCTTACCCATTTCAACTTTGCTGTTAGTAAACATCAGTAATGGCAACATTGAGAAAGGCAGGGCAAAGGCTAGGAACACCTGTGAGTTATTCATTAAATCATTTAGCGCTTCGTGTTGATGAACAGCTGACTGACCGCTAGTCAAACCAACACAGATTAAAACAGGAACGACTGAAATCAGTCGGGTAACTAAACGACGCATCCATAGTGGCATCTTCATGTGGATGAAGCCTTCCATGATGACTTGACCAGTTAAGGTACCAGTGATGGTTGAGTTTTGACCAGAAGCTAATAGAGCGACAGCGAACAGTGTGGACAAGATTCCTGTCCGAGCAACACTGGCTAGCACACCATTACTCATGGTCGACGTGTCATTCAAAGCTTGGTACAAACCGAAGAATGAAGGGTCCTTAACGGCACCACTCTTGAATACGGCAACACCCATGACTAACAGCAATGCGTTAACGAAGAAAGCAACTGTTAATTGAATGTTTGAGTCCCACATAGTGAAGCGCACCGTTTGAGCAACTTGGTTTTCATCATTGTGGTCGAGTTGACGCGTTTGTGAAATGGCTGAGTGTAAGTACAAGTTATGTGGCATAACCGTGGCACCAATAATCCCAAGTGAACCAGTTAATGGTGAAATACCACCAATTACGGGTCCTTTTGAAATGGTCTTGGCGCTAGGAATCAAGCCCACAATGGCAGCACCCCAGTCAGGGTTTGACAAGGCAACTTGATAAGCAAAGACGACGAAAATAACGACGATCAATGCGACAACGATTGCTTCAATTTTTCGGAAACCAATTTTAGTTAATAACAATAATAGCAAGACATCAAAAACAGTAATGAAAACTGAAATAACCAATGGAATATGGAATAAAAGATATAACGCAATGGCAGCGCCGATAACTTCGGCGATATCCGTTGCCATAATGGCAAATTCTGTCATTAACCAAAGTACGATACCAAGTGCCTTACTAGTGCGGGCACGAATCATTTGTGCCAAGTCCATTTGACTCACGATACCCAGTTTAGCCGCCATGGCCTGTAACAACATTGCGATTAAACTTGATATCAAGATAATGGACATCAGCAGATACTGGAAGTTTTGACCACCGGTAATAGATGTTGACCAGTTACCGGGATCCATGTAACCTACGGCAACTAGTGCACCCGGTCCAGAGTAGGCAAGTAGGGTTTTCCAGAATCCCTTCCCCATCGGAACTTTAACGGTACCGTTAATTTCTTCGAGCGAACGGCCATTAGCATAATGAATCAAATGCTCTTTTTTCGGTTTTTTGCTTGTTGTGTCCAAAAGCAAATACCTCCTTTTGTAGTATTGGTACCCGAATATAATACAACATCTTTTTAGATTTGTGGACACTTAATTTAAAATTGGGTATATTATTTTTAAGGGATGGCTAAAATTAAATGAAAGGATGTGAAAGTCATTTTACTATCGAACAGAATTCTGATAGCGATTGATACATTGGCGCTATCGGGGCACGAAACAAGTGAGACGAACCTAGCACTATTTTTAGGGACGGGTAACAATAGACTTGTAAAAACGGTTTCATTATTGAAAAAGCGTCGTTTATTGAACGAAATCACGGGCCAAAAAATATATACGTTAACTCAATTTGGTCATAATAAAGTTCGTGTATTACACAAACGATGCGACACGGTTGGTGCAATTATGCAACAGGTCCCTGAATCGATGATGTTAAATGGAGACGGCATGATGATAAAAGCCCCGCGCCTTTCATATTTGGGGCATAGATTGGATTATTTTCGAAGATAACGAGAAGCAACATTAAGTTTGATTGCGTAGGTCAGCTTACATAGGTTTAACCAGCATGGGTTAAGCAAACAAACTTAGTGGAACTTTTACATCAGAGTAACTTAGTAGAAATAATGTGAGTTCTTTTTGAACTGTCCCTTTCACATTTGACGTACAGAAAGACAGATGATTATGGAAGAACATGAACGACCACTTACGGGTGGCAAATTTGCGTTTGTGACGCTGCTCAACATCTCAATTACGGTTGTTGAAATTATTGGTGGTTTATTAGCAGGGTCGTTGGCACTGATCACAGATGCCATTCACAATTTTGGCGATTCCTTGTCCATTGTATTGAGTTATTCAGCACAGCGGATTGGCCAGCGCGACCAGGATGAGCGGGCGACGTTTGGCTACCATCGTGTTGAGATCTTGACAGCGTTTGTCAACAGCCTTGTATTGATTTTGATTTCCATTGTTTTGGTGTGGGAGGGGATTCAACGACTGTTACACCAACAAGCAATCAATGGATCTGTCATGTTTTGGACGGCATTGGTTAGCTTTTGCTTTAATATGGGGTCCGCTGTATTAATGCATGCAGATTCACGGGGGAGCCTGAATATTAAGGCCACGTATTTACATTTATTGGCGGATGCATTGGCCTCAATTGCGGTAATTATTGGGTCCTTGATGGTGATGGCGTTTCACATTTATTGGATTGATGCAGCGTTAACCATTGCCGTGTCGCTTTACATTATTTATGAGACCGTTGGTGTTGTGAAACAAACGTCCAAAATTTTGCTGCAAAACGCACCATTACTCGATTATGACGCCATTATTGAAGCAATGACGCAGGTGCCAGGGGTGGTCGATGTGCATCATCTTCACGCATGGATGGAAGACGAGAAGGATATCATCTTTTCCGCTCACGTGAATATTACGCCTGATGCGATTGAAGACATCGAGTGGATTACTGCTCAAGAAACACAGCTGTTACAGCAACGGTTCAATATTTGTCACGTGACCGTTCAAATTGAAATTAAGCGCGGTTTAAATAGCGCTAGGTTTGCCAAACATGAAATGTTATAGCAGCGTTCCACAGTTAACAAATTAAGGGGGTACTGAGATAATGAAAGAGAAAACAACGAAAAAAGAAATAGTTAAGATGGTTGCCAAACATGCGGAGGTCTCGCAAAGTACATCACAACAAGTGATTGATGCCCTATTTGACTGCATCGGTGAGGAACTTGCTGCCGGGCGGGATGTTGAGTTGCGCCGCTTTGGCACATTTGTCGTTCATACAAATAAAACACGTGTCATCAGTGACATCAGTGGTCAGCCGGCAACGGTACCGGAACATCGGATTGCTAAGTATCGATGCGGTACGAGCATGCGAGCAATATTGAACGGTTCGCATGAGGGCATTACCAACTAAGAAATACTTGTCAGTAATGAAGAATGTTCATCTTAAAAATGCCGCTCCTTAAAAATCAGGAGCGACATTTTTTGAGTTGGCTAATGAGAACAGGGAGTCCAACACTTCCATGTTAGTTAGAAAATTGTTTATAGAGAAGTTCGTTAGTTGCCGTTTTTCTGTGCTGCTAGCGCTTTATTTTGAAGATCTGGTAAAACTTGTTTTGGTGTCTTACGCAGTGAAAACATATCATCAATGGCGGTGATATAGTCTTGACGGAAAGCGGAGTACCCTTTAAACGTTGGTTGCTGAACACCAATGTTTAAAGAATCGACGGCCGTCTGTTGGTTTGGATTCTGCTTCAGGTACTGTTTGTAACTGGCCAACTTAACTGACGATTTTCTGACTGGTACATAACCAGATGCCTGTGACCATTTCGCGCTGGCCTTCGTAGACATGGAGTACTTCATAAAGTTCCAAGCTGCTTTTTGTTTGGCAGTGGACAGGCCCTTAAACATCATTAAATCCGCACCGCCGACTGCGGATAAACGGGTCGACTTATAAGCGGGCATTTCCGCCGTTCCCCAGCTAAAGTCCTTTGGGGCATGTGTTTGAATGGCTTGAATTGCACTTGAAGAGCTGATGTAAAAGAGTGACTTGCCTTGCGTAAATGCGCCGGAATAGTATTTGTCAGATCCAGCCGGCTTGATGTAGCCTTTTTTGATGTTATCAACAAAGTAAGCGCTGGTTGCCTTAGGTCCTTTGCTGTTCATTTCTGGCTTCAAACGATTATTGATAATCGGACTGCCAAATTCTTGAGCAATCCCGGCAAATTCGATGTCAAAACCAGCATCGATGCCTAGTGCTGTAATATTATCCTGTTTAACTTTAGCGCCATCATTAGCGATGTCCTGCCATGTTTTGGGGACAGTTAAATGATACTTTTTGAGGAGTGCCTTGTTGTAAAATAACAAACGTGGTGACTTATTGAGCGGAGTCGTGTAGTAACTCTTTTTGTAAGTCATGTTTTTAGTGAATGTGGGATATAAATCGGCAAAATCTTTCTTAGTTAAACCTTGCTTGCCGTTCACCAATTTAGTAATGGGTTGAATTAATTGGTGGCTTTGCAAATCTGGGACGGCAGAGTAACCTAATTGTCCCAGAGCAGGTAACGTATTCGATTTACCAGCGGCCATGATTTTTTTCTGGAGATCGCCATAGTTGCCTTGATATAGTGCAGTGACGTGGACCTTGGATTGTGCGTGATTATAATCTGTAACCATATCTGCTAATGCCTTTTCTGACGGGCCCGTCATGGCATGCCACAGTGTGATGTTGACCCGCTTCTTTGTTTGGCTGGCAGATGCCGGCTGTGGTTTGATCACCGTGGCAAATCCAACTAACAACGGCACTGCAAGCAACCAAGTTAACCAATGATTTCTCTTCATCCCAAATACCCTCCATGTTGGTGATGATGCTGAGTTGAAACGACAGGAAAACGCTATAAAAGTTTTGCTAATGACTCTATACAGCTTAAGTTTGGCAAAACAATGTAAAAGTTAACTACAGTTTTTTGTGTTAATTATGTATCGTTTGTGTAAAGACGATATTAGTTCTTTAATAAAGGTAAAATTCGAGGAGGCAAAATATGTTATCGTCAGCTGCAATTAGCGAAATCGTCGATGGTTTGTGGTTAAGCGTGACGTCATTGCTGAATGAAACGAATCGGTTAAAGAAACACAGCCGGTCACAGCGGGATTATGATGCGGTAGTTGCTGAAAAGGTGACACCACGTCTAGCAGCGTTGGATGAGTTGACTGACTGGCTGCCAGCCGATCGGCTCAGTGACGCGACACAAACGCGGTTAGCGGCCATCCGTCAGGGAATGAGCCAACTAAAAGAAGATCAGCATCGTCAATTGGATGCTGATCTTCTAAAAAAACGTAATTTAGATCGCGAAGAGGGCCGAATTTCTCGTCACCGGCGCTTTTAGCGATCACCACATCACATTAGGACCAACGTTTAGAGCAATGGTTGAGTTAGCAATTTGCTCTTGGTGATCAAGTGCGACAGGCGTAAAACAACTTAACATTGACACGGTGCCAATGTTATCGCTTTTGATGGGTTCACTTGAGGAACCGCCGATCAAAACGGTTTGGGGAGAGGTTGTCCAACCGCCGAGTTCGTAAAATGGGACTAAGTCTGGTGGACAAGTGAAAATGCTAAAGTCGGCGTCATCGTGTTGAATTAAAGCAAAGGCGGTCATGATAAGTGACGTGCCAAACCCTTTATGGAGATATTGAGGTGCAATCATCACTTCGGATAGGCCGCTGACTTGATAGCGTTGATCATTAAGCGTGACGGACGTGGTTGGGATTTTCAGTGATCCCGCCAGTTGCCCGTTTTTGTCATGCATGACAACGACAATCTGTTGTTCAAGATAGTAGCGCAAATCGTTTTCGTCAGCGTCTTCGACATTGGGCCAATAATGATGGCTGAGTTCGGCTATCGCTGCTTTATCAGTGGCAGGTAGTGAGAAATAGTGGTACGTATCTGTTTTCATAATATCCTTAATATTTTGATTGGCTGATATTTATCAAGCCTAAATTAAGTCACTTGAAAAGACTGTATTTAAAACAGGAAAAGTGACATTGTGTTGGTTAGTGTTTTAATTTAACCATGAAACGATGCAATTGACCAGAAAGGTGGCGGAAAAAATGGGTTCAAGAATGATGCATTATGCCATTGCACAGCAACTAACACCTGAAAGTACAGCTTTTTCGATTGGTAGTTTGGCACCAGATGTGAGCGGCCATAATTTTGACTTTAAATCGCAGACTCACTACATGACTTTAAATGAAGATGGTAAAACGCGCTCGATTCATCCAGAGATGTTTGCCGAAGAATATCAACGACAACTATTACCGAATATGTTTGTTTGTGGCTATTATGCGCATTTATTAGAGGACAAAGTGTGGTTAGACACCGTATTCAATCCATTCATCAGACCGCAATTAAACACACAGCGTGATCAAAAATTGGCCGCTTACTACGCTGATTTTCATACGCTCAATCTCTTGATTGCGAATCACCACAAACTGCAGCCGTTGTCTGTGCCGGATTCCGCTCACGATTTCACAGTCGTTCGTGAAATTGGTGATGGCGATGTGATGCAAGTGGTTAAAGACTTGCGGGATGATTTCGAACCGGTTCCCAAACGTCAATTAGTAATGCTGTCGTTTGATCAAATAGAACAGTATATCAACACCTGTGTGCAGGTCGTTCAGGATCACCTTAGCGCGCTTAAGTAAGCGCGAAATTGAGTTGCTGGAAGGGCGCCAACGCTGCTTAGCGTTAGGCAGTTAAATTAAGAACCATGTCAATCGTCCGTAACACACCGTCATCGTCGTTGGTCCATTCGGTAACGGCCTTAGCGCTTTGCTGAACTTTGACTGACGCGTTTGCCATGGCATAACTGTGGCCGGCGTGGGACAGCATCGCGATATCGTTATCATTGTCACCAAATGCCATCACGTCGTCAGGATTAATGTGCCAGTATTGTTCAAGTGCGTGCAGGCCGACCTGTTTGTTGATATGAGCGGGAATAATGTCTAGGCCACCAAAGCCACTTGCTGTCGCCGCTAATGTTTTCGGCAAGTGTTGGTTGAGATACTCAGCTCGTCGGCCTGCCTGATCGTCCAGCCACACCAAATCCAGTTTGAACATATCGTCATGAATGTCAGTCAAACGGTCGCACAACTGTAGACCACTGTAGAAATAGTTGGCCTGCTCCATCAACTCTGTGTTTGTATCTCGTTCAACATAAGCACCGTGCCGACCAGAAAGAATCACCATACCGCCGGTCAGCACAGGGTCGGTGCGAATCATGGTGAGTGCTTGATTGAGATCAGTCGCCGAAACGGTATCTGCAAAAATGACCTGATCATTTAAACTGACAAGACCACCGTTTTCAGCCAGAAACGCAATATTGTCGTAATCGGCAAACATGTCGGTTAGATGTTTAAGCTGATTGCCGCTCGCAATGACAAAACGAACGTGACGCTGCTCAAGCTGATCTAGTACACGTTTGAAATGCATACGATCAAAGTCATGATCGTTGGTGATAAACGTGCCATCAATGTCAGTTGCAATCATTTTAATAGTCATAGTGAGTCAAACCACCTTTCTAAGGGTAGTCATAGCGTATCATGATAGCGCTGCCAAGGCCAACTAGTTATAAGAAAAATAATGTTTAGAAATTAAAAACCACGTTAGGCAAAAGCCAAGCGTGGTTTTTAAAACGAAAAGTCTTAATGAAATACATCTTCCTTGCTATTAACGTACAAGGCCGCTGCGATGGTCAAAATTGAAATTACCAACAGAACAGCCATCAAAATGTTCCAACCGCCTAGCATCACGTGTAACGTGCCGTAAGCGATTGGCCCAACGGCAGCGATCAGATAGCCCAAAGATTGTGCCATTCCTGACAGGTCAGCCGTTTCTTGCGGTGTACGTGTCTTAAGGTTGAACAGTGTCATAGCTAATGCGAATGATGCCGTTGTTGCACATCCGAGGATGATACAGATGATAGCAAAATACCAAATCGTGTGAATCGGTAACAATAGGCCACCGATTCCGATGACAAAGCCTGCACCAATCGTCATCAGCAGCGTAAATTGATTTTTAACGCGTGCTGAGATAATTGGTACCGCATAGGCGGCTGGCAGTGACGCAATCTGATATAGTCCAAGCAACAAGCTGGCGGTGTTGGCAGACACACCACGATCAGTCATCAGTGTTGGCAACCACGTAATCAGCGTGTAGAAGACAAATGATTGCAGACCCATGAAAATTGTCATCATCCATGCTGTGGGTTGTTTCCAAACGGACTCGTGTGGGGTAGTCGCTGTTTGCTCGTCAACCGGTTGTGCTTTGTGGTTGTACCGTAAGTTTGGCAACCACGTAATGATGTTGATAATGGCCACGATGGAGAAAATTTGGATGGTTAATTGCCAGCCAATCTTGCCAGCCAGCGGCGCAGAAACGCCGGCCGAAATGGCGGAGAAGAACGTCATGGAAAATGAATATAAACTCGTCATTTCACCAATTTTGTGGGGGTAGTTTTCTGCAACCAGAGCTGGTAACAGGACATTTAGAAAGGCAACCCCGATACCGACGAGCAAAGTTCCGATGATCAGTGCTGTTGCAGAATAAACACGCATCCAGTTCCCAATTACCAGAATAATTAATGCAAACAACAATGCCACTTCGGTTCCTACCTTAGCGGACACACGCGGGGCAGTCGGGGACAGAACCGCAAAACATAGTAGTGGAATAGTGGTTAAACTACCGGCCAGTCCACTTGATAAGTGCAACGTGTGTTGAATGGGTGCCAGAATTGGTGGGATGACGGTGATGACCATCCGCAAACTGGAACCCAGCAAGATAATGCCGAGTAACAACCAACTACTGTGTTTGACAGCCTGTTTCGTTTTGTCAGACATGAAAATAAAACCTCCTCAGCGAGGATTAAAATTTTGTTTTAGTTATATTATGTAGCAAATGATCACGGCACAGTCTGTGCGATGATGTTTGCGGCATGGCCGAACAATGCGACCGTCTTAGTTTACACGCGATTGTTCATTTCAGCAACAAACAAGCTGGTTGGGTGGTCATAATTATACAGATAATGATTTAGAGGCTTGTTTTGATTACGCTTACGCTTGCGGTTGTCAACATTGATACGCTCGCCGTGGGACCGGTTCAAGCCGGAAGCACACCGTCTTTCACCTCGCCGCAGAGCCTCGTGGAAATCCGAGTCTCCGCGACCGTCCATGTTGTAAATCCGAGAGAACCATTCGGATTAACAACACCTTCACGGCTCGGTACCAATGTTGACGCCCTTCAGCTCACATAGTGGCAAGCTTTTAGTATGTATTATTATAACGACAAATTATAACGACAAACTTTTTTTGTAAATGCAGCCCCAATTTTATGATAGTAGTGGAGCTGACCAGAAACAGAGTTCCATGTCGGCAACACTTGGCGGCAAGAACTTGGCCGCTTAGTGTTGCGGGATGACTTATGAGACGTGTACTTCGGCTCATAATCAAGGTAGAAGACTCCGGGTTTCAGGAGGCTGAGACCGGTCCTCATGGAACGGCGTTTCTGATCAGCGTAACGGTATGACGTTATTTAAAAAGCTGCCATATCAAGTTTGCCAACTTATCAACAAATGATAAAACGAGTATGCTTAGAATAATTAATAAGAGAAAGCCCCTGATGATATGAGCAACAAACCGGTGCAAACGAACTAGATAAAATGCATTGGAGATGGACACATGAATCACTTAGATTTAACCACTATTGTTAACGCAATGGCGCTGGCCCCCAACGGTCGACCAGTACAGGAACATCAAACGGCGTACAGAATTGCCTTGGCTGAGGATTGGCAGGTTGAACCAGGCATGAAGTTGTTGGAACTTGGCTGTGGACAAGGCGACATGACCGCTGTTTTGGGTGCAGCTGTTGGTGAAAATGGGCACGTGATAGCCTATGATCCGGCACCGCAAGATTATGGCGCGCCGATTACGATTGGTGACGCTCAGCAACATCTGGCCAATTCATCGTTTGGCAAACAACTTGAGGTGCATTTGGCAACTGACGTGATGCAGGAAGACGTCACGTATCCAGACAATTACTTTGACGGGCTGGTGATTGCGCACGCTTCGTGGTATTTCGACAGTCTAGAACAGTTACAGACCACCTTGCGGAAGGTCGCACCGTGGTGCAAACGAATTTTCTTTGCTGACTGGGATATTACGCCGCGATTAGTGAACCAAGTTCCTCATCAATTGGCTGTGTTGATCGAGACACAACTGGCCGCGTTTACGCCTAACAGTTTTGCTAATGTGAGAACACTGGTAACTAAGGAATGGCTCGTTGAGGTGCTCCATGAACTCGGGTATACCGTACAAATAATCAGTCAAGATGCGATGAAGATGGAGGATGGGTATTGGGAAGCCAGTTACACGGCCGAAACCGGATTGGCGGCTGTGACTAAAATGTCCTTGCCAGATAAGTTTAAACAACTGATGGAAACCGAAATTCGTACATTGCAGACTTATGATTTAACGCAGATGAAAACGTTGGACAGCTTTGTAATAACAGCTACGCGGACTGACATCCAATAAAATCAAAATAAAAAAGATCATTCGTTTGACCTACCGATTAATGCGGCAGTGCTCAAACGGATGATTCTTTTTTTATACAATCATTTTATGTTAAAGGCTGGTAGGCAGGTAAACCACCTTAAACGTTAGAGCCACCACTGGTGATTGATCCGTGAAGTGTTGCCCAATTGCTTCGGCCTGCGTTTGTAATCGAGCGCGGTGAGACGTTTGCCAGATGGATAGGGAAGTGCCGTCTTCTAGGTATGCGTGCTCCGCGGTAACGTGGTCAAACGGCATTTGTTGGACGGCGACATATTGAAGGATAGCCACCGCATGAACGGAGCCATCAAACAAAATTTCATAATCATGATTGGGGATGGGCATGGTTTGTTTGTCATGCTCGTACAGGGCCGCTAGCGTTGTCGTGGCCTGTTTCATACCGGCAACAACACGCATTGATTCAATATCGGCGGCCTCAGAGCCACCGCCAAACGACCACGCGTGATGTGGCGTATTTTTAGCGGTTGGATGCTTTTGGATGAATTGTTGCCAAATTTCGTCAGCATTTAATGACATTGGACAGGACCTCCTAACCTTTATTATACCCATTAACAAACCAACCGACCAAAAAGAACCCTGAGGGAGCCAAACTAGGCAGTTCGCTGGGGCTCAATCAGTTGATTCCATATAATTGGGTTGATAATGACATGCTTCTCGTTGAAAGGAGCGTTTTTCATGAAGGCCATGGTAAGTAACCGTCTAGGAAGTGTGGCGACACTGCAGGAACAAACTATGTTGATACCAGAAGTTGGACCTGATGATCTGTTATTACGTGTGGAGGCAACCGCGCTCAATCCCTTGGATTTTCAGATGATCACGGGCCAACATGATCGTGCATATGCATTCCCGTTAATTTTAGGACGAGATGTTGCTGGAAAGGTGGTTGGCAAGGGGAGCCGGGTGAAGTTGTTTAGTTTGGGAGATGAGGTCGTGGCCTACCAACCTGAACAGCAGTTAGGGACGTTTGCTGAATATACGGTGGTGCCGGCAAGCCAAGCATTGGTTCGTCCTCGGCAAGTTAGTGCGATTCAGGCTGCTACCTTACCTACTTCGGGAGAGACAGCCTATGAGGTGATTGTAGATGTTTTGAAATTGCATAATAATCAAACAATTTTAATTCAGGGCGGTGCTGGGGGTGTCGGTAGCTTTGCAATCCAAATCGCCCATGTACTAGGTGCGCACGTTATTGCCACGGTGCCACGCCGCGATGAAAAGTTCGGGATTGCGCTATGGGCTGACCAAGCGATTGACTATCAGGTAGTCGATTTTCGTCAGGTGATTCAACCAGTTGATGCTGTTTTGGATACGGTGGGCGATAAAGTGCTGGTTGATAGTATGAATTACGTACGCCAGGGTGGGCATTTAGTGTCGATTGAAGCCGCTCCAGATTTACTTGTTGCAGAAGGTGGTGCGTTTGCTGGAGAGTTCTTCCAATTACAGCCAAGTGTCGGTGTGCTGGGTCAATTGTTAACGCTAGTGGCCAAACGACAGGTGAAACCGCTAGTTGAAAAGGTGATTCCATTCACAGCACCTGCTATCAGAGCAGCACTTAAAGTGGTTGGTAGTGGACATGAACGCGGAAAACGTGTAATCTCCGTATGGAATCCACAATTAGAAAAGTAGGTTGGTAAATAATGTTAGCATTCACTTTGGGATTAGTTGCCGTAGTTGGTTTGGAACATTTATTCATTATGTGTTTAGAGATGTTCTGGTCCACCGGCCGTATTGCACAACAAACGTTTGGCAGCGATGCATCATTTTTGGAACAACCACAGGTTAAGGCAATTTTCAAAAATATGGGCATCTACAACGGTTTTGTTGGCGTCGGAATTTTATGGAGTTTGTTTGCGTTGCCAACAATGGAAATGCGATCCGTATTGATTCTCTTTACAGGCTTCGTCGTTGTTGCTGCAATTGTCGGCGCAGTTACGGTGAGCCGGCGCATCTTTGTTGTCCAAGGACTACCCGCACTGTTTGCAGTTCTTTGTGTGCTACTTTTTCTCTAGAAAATACTAAAAGTAGGATAGATGGCGCGTCCGGTTGTCAACATTGAGACACGCCGTGGGACCGGTTCGAGCATCCCTAGTTCGGAGTCTTTCACCTCGCCGCATAGTCTCGTGAGAATCCGAGTCTCTGCGACCGTCCATGTTGTAAATCCGAGTAAACCATTCGAATTAACAACATTTTCACGGCTTTGTCTCAATGTTGACGCCCTTCCGCTACGTTACCTATGTTAAAGCGAGACAGTTAATAAATCGGCATATCTAGTCGGTTCTGTCTTAGCCACAATTGTAGGCCAATAAATACAAAGCAGGTGAGCTTCCAATATTGGAAAAGCTCACCTGCTTTGTTGTTTATTTATTATTTTCTGTAGCTACTCGTGTTGTGAAGTGATGCTTTAATGATGGGATGAAATGTTTGTCAGACCAACCTTGAACCCAACCCTGCGTGAGGAAGGCCCAAACAGTACCGAAGTTGACCGCCCACAGCTGGAAGTGGTTCGTGAACAGGCAAATGACCATGATAATAACTGGTGGAATATAACTCAACATTTGTGAAGCCGTTGCGAGACCACGTAAGTAACGGAAACGAATGATATAGGATAAGTCATCGTTTGGATGCATGATGATGTTTGCCCGTTGATAGAGGGAAACGGCGGCACCAACACCAAACAAGCCGATGATATCAATGACGATTAATGCAGTGAGCTGCCATGGGTGACTGAAATCGCCGTGCAAGTATTTGATGCCAAGCACATCTGACCAAAATGGGACGATAAACTGAATTAAATAGCTAAACGGGACGATATATAGGATGTTACGAATGAGTCGGCCCCAGTCAAAACGGCCGATGAGTAATTGATCCAGAAAGGCGATGACCACGCCGTAACCGGTGAGGACAATTCCCAGTCCTTGACTGGCCACAGCGGGGCTCGTCGTATGCAATAACCAATGGGTAAGGTTAACGGCAGATGCTGTCCACACGGCACTTCCCATATTGGTGGAAATCGTGAGTGCATTAAAGGCAGAATTCAAAATGATTGAAATGATGAGCCAGGTAAAACGCTGTTTCGCATCTTTCATGTGCACGGGACTGTCCTCTTTTCACAAAGTATATGGTTAGTATAATCGAAATTGGACCAATGTTTAAGATTTTCTCAGTTCAAACGTTATTAATCGCTTTTTTGATGTGAATCAGGAATAATAAAACCACGCTTTGTTGCGCATGACTGCGCGTCCCACAGCTCTGACCACTTCGTAAATGAAAGGTGACACCGTATGGAACAACAGTTAATTGATTTTATGAACCAATTTGGCTATTTGGGCATCGTTTTGCTGATTGCCTTAGAAAATGTTTTCCCACCAATCCCCTCAGAAGTGATTCTGACGTTTGCTGGCTTCATGACGTTGGCCGCGGATTTGACGATTACTGGCAGTGTGATTGCAGCCACGATTGGTGCAGTTTTGGGAGCCGTTATTCTGTATGGAATCGGTCACTGGTTAAACGAGGAACGATTACAACGTTTGGTGCAAAGCCGTTTTGGGCGTTTGTTACGCCTCAAACAGAGTGATGTTACTAAAACGGCTAATTTATTCAAGAAACATGGCGGCAAGACCGTTTTCTTTGGGCGCTTTATCCCGGTAATCCGTAGCTTGATCTCGATTCCAGCGGGAATGACTCGGATGAAGTGGCAATCGTTTATTTTGTTTACGACAATCGGAACGCTGATTTGGAATGTTGTGTTGATTGTGCTCGGTCGTCTGGCAGGTCATGCTTGGACACAGGTCTCGGCAGCAGTTGATACTTTTTCAACAGTAACGGTTGTTGTGTTGGCCATTTTGCTCTTGGTTGGCGGCATTTGGTACTATGTTAAACGGATCCGGGTAAAATCAAGCTAAGTACTGGTTCACAATTCCGGCCACAAGACCTATGATGGAGTTATTAAACTGTTGGAGGTTTGACTGATGGAAGAACGGAAGTTAATTACTGAGATTTTGAATACAGAAGATGTTTCATACACAATCTCAGAACCGCATGATAACAAGATTACGTTGATGGTTAACCAATTGAAGAATGACAAACGGCCCTTGGATGTTGTTGAAAAGGAAATTGTTCATGAATTGGATCGTGCGGAGCTGACGTATAACGAAAAGTTGAATCCAGACGAACAGACCGCAATGCAAATCGATATTGATGTAAAATAACAAATTAAATTCAAAAACACTTCTTTGATGTAGTCGCAGATAATTGCGATACATTAGAGAAGTGTTTTTCATTAGGACAAGATGTGGCATTATCTAAAACTGGAAATCCAGCCGATTTGATGAAAAATAGGACCAATAAGCAATTTCGTTTGCCGGTTCTGTGGTTCAATTTCTTCCGAAAAAATAATTCCAACGCAGATTAGTTATAACTTAATTGTGCGAAGGTAAGGCCTTTTTTCTCGACCACAATAGCCAGCCAAGTAAGCCAATGGCAATCACGATTAACCCGAGGGCAAATAGATAACTGAAATGCATGCCATAAACGAACCAACTGGCGTGACCGTGCGGATAGGCAGTCATATGATGCCCGGCACGTTGACTGATACCAGAATAAAGTAGTGATGTCGCTAATGAGAGCCCAATTGCCATGCCTAGGTTACGTCCCAATGCGGCAATAGATCCAGCGATACCCTGAAATTCTGGGCCAGCATTGCCCATAATCATTGGATTGTTTTGGAAGGTCCCGTTTGCAATGCCAAAGAATGCTAGTCCGAACACGAGCCAAGCCAGTGACCATGTGGGCTGCACAAAGATAAAAATTAACTCTGGAATCAAAAAGAGAAAAAGCGCAAAAAACGACACACGTTCGGCACCGATATGATCTGAAATGATGCCACCAGCTGGGGCGCTGAAGATATTTAATAACGGCACGGCCATCAGGATTAGCCCTGCCGTTGCCGATGATAGCATCAATGTTTCCTGAAGGTAAAAGGGCATAATGACATTATTGAAAAAGCCCGTCATGTAAACGAGCATCGCAGAAATAATGCCGAGTGAGAAGCCACGATTGGCGAAAATTTTAAGTTGAATCAGTGGTTGTTGTACGCGTCGTTCGATTAATGTAAAGGCCGCCAACATCACAATGGCTAGACCAAACAAACTAAGTACGCCGGCAGAATGGAAACCGATCGCCTGGCCCCAGTAGATGGCGATAAAAAAGGCACTAATCATGGTCGCAAACGTTGCATAACCAGGCCAATCAACCACAATTTTATCGAAGTGGATTTGCTGGTGAGGAAAGATGCGGTGTCCAAACAGAAAAGCGATAATACCAATTGGGACGTTGATGAAGAATATCCAGTGCCAACTGACAACGGATAAGATAAGCCCACCGAGTCCTGGTCCAGCAATGTTACCGATTTGAACTACCGAACTATTGAGTCCTAAAGCCCGACCGTGCTGGTTTGAAGGAAATATTTGGGTGATGATGCCAAAGTTGGTGGCCATCACCATTGAAGAACCAAGCGCCTGCAGTGCCCGAGCACCCAGCAACAGTGGTAAGTTTGTGCTCAAACCACAAAACAGTGAGCCTGTGATAAACACCAGAGTACCGACTTGAAAAACGGGGATGCGTCCGATTTGATCAGACAATCGGCCAAAGAAAATCAGGAGCACGCAGATGAGCACTAAGTAGACGGAAACGACCCATTCGGCTTCATTCATTGGTACATTAAGTTCGCGGCTGATGTGGGGAATGGCGATGTTAACAATACTGGCATCTAGCGTCGACATGAACGATACCGAGGATGTCGCCATTAATAAGATCCATTGTGAGCGTTGCTTCATGAAAACCTCCATGGACAAAAAGAGCTGCTTAATCAAATTTTACATAGTCAAAATTTATTTTTTTATAACCAGAACTTTTAGTTATTATGACTGATTTAACATGATAAAATTACTGAGCAAGTTAAGTTGAAGCGGTTGGCAAATTCTAACACAAAGAGGTGTTGCCTATGGGCGATACAGAAAATCTGTGTGGAGGGAGGCGCCACTTTGTCTTGCGGAAATGCGATTATGATGATGCTAACGTTTGGAATGTTTGTTCTTGCGTTGCTAACCTTCATCGTGATCTTAATCCGGAGTTTTGGCAAAGAAAAAACCGCTAATCTAACTTTTGGAGGATGATTAACGGTTTCATATTCATCTAATGCCAGCCGTTTCGGCGGCGCTTGCAGGAGGAAATGTCATGCGACTGACATTTCCTTCTTCTTGTATTATAGCATGTCAAATTTAGCCAGGACTACTAAAAATTAACGCAGAACCAACTTTACGATAGCTTCAACGCGTGCCGTTTGGGGAAACATGTCGATGGATTGAATGTATTCAACGCGATAGACGCGACCTAACTCAACTAAGTTTTGGGCCAGCGTTGACGGGTTACATGAAACATAGACAAACTTTTCAGGCTGTACTTGCATAATGGTATCAATCATTGTGTCGGCTAAGCCTGCGCGAGGTGGGTCAACGACCAATGCATCTGGTCGCCATCCCTGGCTGACCCATTGTGGTAATAAGTCTTCGGCGGTTCCCACACTGTATTCGGCGTTGGTAATGCCGTTCAATTCAGCGTTACGGTTGGCGTCATCAACAGATTCTTCAATCGTGTCCATGCCACGCACTTCGCCGGCACGGTCTGCCAAGGATAATCCAATTGTACCCACCCCTGAGTAGGCATCTACCAAGTGGTCGGCATGCGTTAGGTCCAAAGCTTTAATCGTCTCTTCGTATAAGCGAGTGGTTTGCTTAGGATTTAACTGTAAGAATGCCCGTGGCGATAATTGGAACTGCTTACCTAATAGGGTTTCAGTAATGTAGTCTTGGCCCATTAATTTAGTGGTCTTATCTCCCCAAACTAACGAAGTTTTGCTTTGGTTAACATTTTGCATGACGGAAACAACCTGTGGCAAACGTTCTTCGATCAACGCTAATAATTCCCGTTTGTGCGGCAACTTTTGTGAGTTTGTGACAAACGTGACCTGAACTTCGCCACTGGCTTCGGATGAACGGACAACGAGCGTTTTGATAATGCCTGAATTGGCCTCTTCATTGTAAATGGGAACTTGTAATTCTTGCAGCATTTTGACTAATGCGCGAATGACGGTCATGGTTGCTTCATTTTGAGTGCTGGCTTCCGGAAGATCAACAAGATCATGCGTGCCTTCCTTATATAGACCGGCAATCACATTACCGTCCGCATCCTGCCGTACTTGGAATTGGGCTTTGTTGCGGTAGTGATAGGGATCTGCCATTCCGATTGTTGGGCGCAGGTCATAGTTTTCCCAGCCGCGGGGCTGAAACTTTTCCAGCGCTTGGCGAATAACATCACGTTTGAAGGCCAGTTGTGACGGGTAATCAAGATGGGAAAGTTCGAACCCACCGACTTCGGCTGACTGTGTATCTGGTGGTGTTACCCGGTGGTCACTTTCTTTACGGATTTGATGTACTTTAGCGTTTAGAAAATGAGCCGCTACGTGCGTAACTTCGGCGACGACCACTTCGTCTGGAAGGGCGCCTGGTACAAACGTAATCTTATGACGATAATAGCCGATCCCTTCGCCGTTAATGCCGAGTCGTTTGATGGTTAATGGAAAACGTTGGCCAACCTCGACCTGAACGTCAGTTTGTTCTGATTGAGTACTACGCTGACGATGATACCCATTGTGATCATTGTTTCGTGAATGATCAAACGAACGGTGGTCGTTGCGGTGCTGTGAATGTGTTTGGTGATTGTTGTGATCAAAGTGCGAACCGCCGCGTTCTGAGCGGTGATTGCTGTTATTTCGTGATTGAGGTTTCATATTGTCCTCCGATGCTAACTCTAGTAATAATTAGAACCATCATAGCATGTTTGAGCATCAAGGTGTGGTTTGCGTATTGTCAGAACCCATGTGAAGTCTTGTAAACGGACAAACGGAAAGTGATGTTTTATGCTTACTTTAGATTAAATGATGAAAGTGGTGACACAATGACAGCATTACTGACAATGACCGATATTGACTACCGAGTTGGGGAGCGCCAAATTCTGACGAAAATCAATTTGCGGTTAGAAAAAGAGAGTAACTTGATGGTAGTGGGCCCCTCTGGTTCGGGTAAAAGCACGATTCTCCAAATTATGGCGCGGATGATCTCGCCGAGCGCTGGTCAAATGACATTTGATGGTCATGATGCGTTTACTTACGATCCGATGGTCTACCGTCGTCGGGTTTCGTATTGTTTTCAACAACCAACACTGTTTGGCAAAACGGTGGCTGACAACCTTAACTTTCCGTTTGAAATTCGTAACCAAAGTGTTGATGAAACGCGCCAGCACGAATTGCTCGCCCAAGTAAACCTATCCCCGGATTATTTGAATCATGACATCACAGGGTTGTCAGGGGGTGAGCGACAACGAGTGGCACTTATTCGTAATCTGGTGTTTGTACCAGACATTTTGTTGCTCGATGAAGTAACGACTGGTTTGGATACAGATAATAAAGCCATCGTGCACAGCCTAGTTGATCATTATCGTGATCGCGGGGGCACCGTGGTGTGGATTACTCATGATGAAAGTGAAATTGCTGCCGCGGATGATTTATATGAAGTTGTAGCGGGCAAACACACTCAGGAGGTACGTCATGCATAATGCGGTGAATGTTAATAATGTAAGTTTAGCGTTTGCAGCTGGCCTCGTGCTGGTTGCACTATTTATTGGCTGGCGTCAGAAGCTTGGTGTTGACCGCGATATGATTATCGGCGTGGTTCGTGCCATTATTCAGCTAACAATTGTTGGTTTCTTACTGAAATATATCTTTGCAGTCAACAACGTGTTGCTCACATTAGCGATGATTTTGGTCATCATCTTTAATGCGGCTTATAATGCGATGAAACGGGGAAAGGGAATTCCAAACATTTTTTGGTCATCTTTTTGGTCCATCCTAATCAGCACTTCAGTGACGCTAAGTGGTTTAGTTTTGGCGGGCGCGATTAAGTTTGTCCCGTCACAGATGATTCCAATTTCAGGCATGATTGCCAGTAACTCAATGGTTGCGATTGGCCTTTGTTATCGCAATATGCGGACGCTTTTTCGGGACCAACGCCAACAAGTGTTGGAACGTTTAGCCTTAGGTGCCAGTGTGCACGATTCCGCAATTGGCATCGTCCGCGAGTGTATCAAAACGGGAATGCAGCCAACGATTGACGCATCTAAGACTTACGGGATCGTTAGTTTACCGGGGATGATGTCCGGACTGATTTTCGCCGGTGTTGACCCGGTTTATGCCATTAAATATCAGATTATGGTGGTGTTTATGTTACTGTCAGCGACGAGCCTTGGTTCTGTCAGCGCTTGTTACATCGCTTACCGCCGTTTCTTTAATGACCAACAACAGTTAATTAGCGCATCGGATAACGGCAAATAGTTTTCCACAAAACGTGTGGGGAGAGTGTTTGCCGTTACGTCGATTAGAGACGTCGTAGCGTGGGGACCGGTCTCAGCCTCCTGAGAACCGGAGTCTTCTACCTCGATTCTGAGCCGAATAGTTCATCGTCTCAGAACTCGTCCCACAACACTAAATGGCCCCAAATCAGGCCATAAGTGTTGTCGACACGGTGCTCTGTCTCTAATCGACTTCACTTCATTGCAGCCACATGTGAGAGATGCCACTCTGTTGATACTGTGGTAGTAAACGCTATTCAAAAAAATTTTATTCAAAAAAGTGGCGGTGTTATTGGTACACCGCCACTTTTTCGGTATAGTGTGACTAACAAGTTTGAATTGTGTTGCTGTTGATGGAGATCTAGGCAACAGGTGGGGGAGAAATCTTGGAAAATGAAACGGAACAGCTGCCGCGTCAGATTACGCATGTTTGGCAATTAACAGCCGTAGTAACGGCAGTTATTATCGGTGCAATCGGCGGGGGCAGTCTGGCGATTGGACTGAGCAACAGCCTGATGTTTTTTACAGTTTGTGGGTGGCTTATTATTGGCATTGCATTGGTAACCTTAATCGCCATGTTGGCACTAGTGCCGTATCGTTGGCGGTTTTGGACTTATCGGATTAGTGACCGCGATGTTGAATTGCATAAGGGGTACTTTTTCCGCAAACAAATTGTGATTCCAATCGCTCGTGTTCAGAATGTGCAGTTGGATCAGGGACCATTTCTGCGGTGGCAGAAACTACAGGAGATCGCTATTGTGACAGCGGCGACCTCTCATAAGATTGATGGTGTCAGCCCCGAAACAGCCGAGCAGCTGAAAGAGTTAATCATGAAACTGGCAAAGGAGGCGCGTAATGACCTCTAATGGTGGTTCTCATGAGCCAACGCCAGCGCGACATTTACATGCCATTGCGTTAGTCGGTTTCTTTATCGAAACGCTGCGCGAGTGGATTGTGCCCATCGCGGGTGGTGTTATCGGTAGTTTGGCGCTTTACCGCAAACATCCGACACTTTTGCCGGCGTCATTGCAATATTGGCAGTCTTTGCGCTGGTGTGGCCGCTGTTGAAGTACTTTACCTTTACGTATCAACTACTTGACCAGGAAATTTATGTCAAACATGGGTTAATTTTTCGGAAGCAGAATCACGTTCCTTACGATCGCATCCAAAATGTGGCAGTCAAACAGTGGTTTTTTCTCAAGCCATTTGATTTAGTCACACTAGAAGTCGAAACGGCTGGCCATTCCGATGAGGGACCGGAAGTGACACTCATCGCTGTGCCGTTGAGTTTACGTGATGAACTTGCGTCCCGGCGGCGTTTGGCAAACATCGCCGATGGTGAGAATCAAACAGTGCCTAGGCCTGCAAACAGAGCGTCACCTGAGTCACAGTCAGCGACGAACGGGACGATCAGTCAACCAACTGCCGTTTACGAAATCGCGACAAGGGATCTGTTGAAGTTTGCGGTGACCTCACCAGCGTTCCTAACAGCATTATTAGCGATTATGGCGGTGTATGGTCGTTTGCAAAAACTCATTTCTGAACAGTTATTAAATACGGCTGTCAAAGACTTGGGCCAGGCTGGTTGGGTCGTAATTGCGCTGGGAATGTTGGCGGTGGTGCTTGTTTTGTATCTGGGCTCAATTGTCGTCATTGTCATTCAGTACTATCGATTTACATTGAGCTTGTCAGACGGTCAACTGACCACGGTCCGTGGGTTGTTTCAGCGGAACACGGTGACGTTAGCGCAAAGTCGCATTCAGGCTGTGCGAGTTAGCCAACCATTGTTGCGGTCTTGGTTGCACATGGCGACAGTCAAACTAATCGTGGTGTCGAACTCGAAAAAAGAAAAAGACACGGAAAACGTGGTGATTATGCCATTGATTGCGGAATCTGATGTAGATGACTTCTTGCAACGGTTTGTCACTGACATTCCTACTGGGCAGGTTAGCCCTAGTCGTCAAAGTGGACGTACTTTATACTATCAACTACGCAATTTTGGACTAGTTGCGCTGGGAATAGTCCTTGCGATGACGGGGATGACATTTCCGTGGCCGCGGGTGGCGGTGATTGCAGACAGTATCACCATTGTGCTGGTGGTCTTGTTGCTGATCATTCCTGCTTATCTAACGGCACGGCGAACACAAGTACAGGTGTTGAATGCTCGTTTTGCGTTTGCTCAGACGAACTTTTTATTTACTCGTGAGCAATATTATTTGCCGCGGCAAAACGTGCAATCGTTGTTGGTCAAACAGAGCAAGTGGCTGCAACAACGCCACTTTGCGTCACTAACACTTAATGTTCGTGCTGGCAGCGAAGGGCGTAAAGTGACTGTGCGTTATTTACCGGATGAAGCGATTTATTCAGTGTATGACTGGTACCGGCAGTCAGATTAATTTAAAGCATGAAACAAACGAAACAGGCTTCAGTGCCATGGCGAGATGTCATGGACTGAAGCCTGTTTTTTAGTGTCCTTATCGTGTTTCGAGTGCCAACGAACCAACAACTGTCATCATGCTGATCATCAAGTCAGATGGATCACCGATGGCGCCAGTTTGGTAGTTGCGCTCGTTATTTGAATAATGCGCGTTATCAGGTGTCTTTAGACTCCCAATCGATGTTTCCAAGTTGAAACCATAATCTAATTCTCGTGGCACTTGCAAACGGACGGAACCGGCAGATGACTCGGCGGATAGGTTGCCGTCAACTTCCGCAAAACACAGTTTGGCCGTGCCACTGGTTACTTCAAAGCGACCGTGACCATGAGCGTCATCCAGCCGAAGCGAACCGGCTGAGCAACGAACGGAGTAATTACCGCGGGTGTTCATCAAATGGACGTTGCCACTCATGGCATTAATTGTGTAGTCATCAGCAGTAAGGCTGCGACCTTTAATGGTACCAGTGATGGAATCAATACTTAGGCTGCTCGTTTCTACATCATCTAACGATATAGCACCGCTGGTTGACGTAATCGCTAAACTACGCAACTTATGCAAATTATCGATTTCGATTGGACCACTGACTGAACTGATTTCCAGACGGCCATGATAGGTGGTCGGAATCTCCAGTTCAATGCGAATGTTGAGGTTGTCACGTGCTGGCCGTTCACCAGCTATGATGGCCAACGTGTCGTCCTCATGTTTGACATGCGCATAATACGAAGCTTCATCTACCAACATATATTCACGCACCGTTAGTTCGGAACGATCCGTGGACTGTAACACAATGTCAGCCGCCGAATAATTAATCGTCAGATGCGCCACGTCGTCCAGCGATTCCGTAAAGGCGTTCACTAACATTGGCGCGTGCGTATCCACCCCGATTTCAAACGTCACCTTGCCATTCTCATGACTTGCTCGATGAATAAAGAAATTCCCCAGTCGACTCATTAAAACCATCACCACCGTCAGCATATTTTGACAGTATCGTAGCATGGCTTACGCGCCCTGTGAATAGGGATTGTGTACTTTTTAATTGTCGTTATGAAAGTTTAAGGAAGTTGATTGAAATTGTCATTTGATAATGCTTAAAACACTTGATACAGTGGGTGACCGAGATTTCCCAGGCTTTCACTAATAAAGTTGCGTTCGAACAATTGAATAAATTCATTGAGTTGATCAGCATAAACAGGTTCATCGAGATCGCGCAAGATGCTGGTCAACGAGCTTAACTGACTGGAAGCAAATTTTTGCGGATGGCTGAGCCAAGTATTTAGAGAGTTAATCAAACGAATATAAACAGACATAGCCAACGTACTATCAAGAACCTTGTGTTTGCGGAATTGTTTGCTAACGCGCATAAAATCAAATTGCGACTGATTCATGATGGCCAATAAAGCAAAGTTGACAAGAAAATAACCGTAGGCTTTCTGAACATCGAAACGGTCTAGATGAGATTCAAAAGCCTTACAGGCTGGACTGAATAGGGAACTTAACGCAAGAAATGGAATGAACTGTGTTGATAACCCTAACATAATTAAACTTGATGATGTCCACGTGGTAACACTTGTGAAATATCGATTGAGGTCTTGTTGATAGTGGTAAGGATGACCATGTGCTCTATCTAAACAAGATTGAGTCAACCAAATGTAGTGGAGATAACGCGGCGTTGGGTAATCGTTGTTGGCTTTTTGCAGCAGCAGTAACAATGTTTGCAAGGCGCGTTCGTTTATTTTACCTGTCGAAACCGAATGCAAATAAGTGGTGAAAAATTGCTGGTTTGTGATGTCTTCAGGACTATGCAAATTGATAAAGTCCGTCAGAGAACTGTCTAGTCGATCTAGCAGTTGAATAAACTTAGCTGCTGATATGTCTGTCCCATCATGGGTGAAACGATAATAAGTACTCGATGACATAATCCCAGTAATAAGTTGGTGAATACTAACATTATTTAGTTGGCGAAGGGCATCTAAAGATGGCCCGAGTTTATTTTTCAATGTTTAAACCAACTTTCTCTGCTAAAGCTTTTGCAAAAAAATGACATAGTAAATCAGCAAAAGTTTTAGCAACTAAATAAGAATTATATCTAAACTAAGATTTCACTAAAACTAATTATCACTAAACGGCTTCGTCCCCTATACGCATTAATTACGTCGAAACGTGTGAGCAAAGCCAGCAAATAAGGTTAAATAACAGTTGGACATATTAGAAAATAACGGTTTTTATAACATATCACGAATCACCATAGAATTTTTTATTATGAACAGCTGCACATGGATGATAGCAAAATCATTGTCACATATTAACGGTTGTCGTGTAAATATTTTTTCGGTAGCGAAAAAGTTGAATGGATCAACAAACTAGGGGGTATATTGAAATGATACATCGAAATAAAAAAAATCTTCTTGCTGCTGAAACACAAGAAAAACTTCACTACAAAATGTACAAAGCAGGTAAACAGTGGCTTTTTGCAGGGCTAACGCTGTTAACACTTGGTGCTGGATTGGGCATGACTGGTCTTAGTGCTCAGGCCAGTACTGACGAAAGTGTAAGCTCAAGTTCGACTGATGAATCAAATATTAGCAGTGATTCAGCTACTGTCAATTCTCAGTCAGTCGTATTAAAAGCGAGTGTTGCAAACAATGTTGGAGTATCTTCTGTTTCATCGTCAAGTGATCAGAGCCTTTCAACGTCAAACAGTACGCAAACGACTCCAGATAATTCTTCGGCTAATGTATCAGCAGTACAACAGCAACAAAGCAATGCTGATACATCTAAAATAAACCAAAGTGTGAGCTCTGGGTCAGATACAACAAAAATAGAAGGCGCAGCAGATGCATCAAGTGTGTCTTCCTCAAATACAAAGTTGAGCGATGCGGCGGCAACTGGGACAAGTCAAAGCACAGATTCTAAGTCTGATTCATCAAGCACAGAAAGTTCAGTAATCACATCTAAAGACTCATTATCTGTTCAGCAAAGTACGACGGATCAGTCGGCATCTACTGTGAATGGTTCAGACACTAGCGAAGCAAAAACAACTCAAACAAGTGATTCAACGCTCAATTCTGACACGGTTTCGGGAAAACAATCTGATAATAGTCAAACTAGTAGTGTGCTTGCACCGCTCAATAATGCCAGCGCATCAGTTTCACAGGAGAGTGTGCAGTCTCAATCTGCAGTTGGAGCCTTGAATTCAACGTCTGTATCAACAACTGGTGTAATGAGTGATTCTGCTCAGCAAGTACCTGAACAGACACAAAGTTCGGCAGCAACTAGTTCCGATAATGTGAATAAATTAATTAGTCAATTACCAACAAATGCGGTTGTTACTGCACAGGATGGAAAGATAATTGTTAGTGGCTTGCAAAGTGCTCAACTTTCGGTCGCTAAAGCAATTATTACAGCTGCAGGGATACAACAAGAAGTAGATATTGTTCGGAATGATGCTTCTGAGAATCTAAATGGATTGACAATTAATCCCGACGAAGTTGCAGGTGCTAGCTATGTGACTGCCAATGATAGTGACTATCAAAATGGCTACAATACAGCTGGGAAAGACACTAATATAATGGGGCCAAGTCAATTTTATGGCCTGGGTCTTTGGCTGACCAGCGCGTTGGCTGGCACATCTGATATTTCAGGTTATCTTGCACAACTAGCTACCGGTCAGTGGTTTAAAATGACTGCTTTTTCTAGTATGACAACTAATCAAGTGCAATCGTTTGTGGCTGGATATCGATTCTATATGGCTAAGGTTTACAACGAAGCGATGGCGTACACTAAAGCCATTTTGCATGATTTACCTGTCGCAACCTCTTCAACCTCTACTAATTACTATGATGAGCTTTCAAATGCGTTCTTCGAAACTGCAAATCAGGCACAAACTGGTACTGTTAAAAACAGTATAAATGCTGTTGCGAAACTTTTGATGGGATTTTCTAATGCGACTTCAAATACAGTTTTAACCCCAACAAAGGACGCTGATGGCAGTCAAATTCCTGTTGGACCATATTTGAACACAGACTATGAAGTTTATAAATATGTTGGTTATAAAGCGTCTGATGATTCTTACACATTTTTAAAAACAAATACAGCGAGTGGCTATGACCGAATTATAGATTTGACAGAACTTGAACCTGTTGTTGGAGCTGTATTTGTGCCATATATTTCACTGATTGCAGATGAGGCTACTTTTAACACGATTGCTAATGCGTTTTTGTCCAGTTCTTCGATGAATACATTAGGGTTGTCGCCAACTCAAGACACAGATGCCAAAAGTGTCTACAATGCCATTGCTAATAACCTTGATGTTGTTTCTGGCGAATTGGGGATGCCGCTAACGATTTCGGAATTGGTCCAACAATTGCCAGAACTTCATTTTGGGGACCTGTATGATGGTGGAAACCCAATGTCCAGTGACTACCGTGTCATTTATGGTTATACTCATTTGATTTCGTCTAAAGGTGATGTTTTATATGTTGCTGGAGTAGACAAAGCTACTGGAAAGCCTATTATTTTTAATCCTGCAAGCGGAGTTGATACTACTGGGTATGAAACTAATGGGTTGCAGGTCAATCTAGAAAATTTACAAAAGTATGGCATACCCACTCAGTACGGTTTGTTTGATCAAATTTATACATCATTACGACACTCAATTGTTTACTCTGTTGCTGGTGCATATGCCACGGCACGGAATAAATATTTGCAAATAATTAAAGATGGCGATACAGGGACAAATGCAAGCAATTTTGAGGATTTAAAGAATAGTTTGAGTACACCACCTTCATTTTCAGATACCAGTGAGGCTGCTACTGTTCTTGCTGATAGTGTAGCTAAGTATCAGATGGCTCAGCTTATTGCTTTACAGACCAAGGCTACTACAGATAGCGATACAAATGCTGGCAGTGGTGTTCTGACGACGCAGTCTGCATTCGATAATTGGATGGAAAGTGCTACTGGGCAAAATTTGTTTGCTAGTCAGATAATGACCAATTCATCTGATAAAGATAAGATTGCTGATTCGGGTGCGCTTGGTTATACTGCTGCTTCAAATTACGCCAGTTTCAGTGGTGCAACTAAGCAGTTGTACTACGATGTGTACTTGTCTGGATTAGACAAAACTAAATATTCAGTTATTACCGTTAAATTTGTTGGTGTAGATGCGAACAATAATCCAGTAACGAATGCTGATATTGCTGCTCTGAATACAAAAGTGCCAGTTCAATTGGCAGCTGTTGATGACGATGCACAAGGGCAACCAGTTAATACGACTTATCTTTTGGGCAAAGACTTACTTCCTAACACACCTTCTGGCTGGTCATATGCGACAAACTCTACGGCAATTAAGCAGAACGACGCACTTTTGGTCTCCAAATATAGCACTAGTTATTCATATACAGTTAAATTAATTCAGACTTCGCAAAAGACGTTTACACCAGTAGATACGTCTGGTAATGCTATCGGTGATTCTTGGACTGACAGTGGCGTTATTGGTGGAACTTTTGATGAGTCCTCACATGTTTCGATTAGCAAGGGTTCAGATTCATATATTGTCGTTGATAAGAGTCAACTGCAAGGAACTTTTCAAAATAGTACGGACACGGTTAATGTTGTCTACTCACTGGTTCCTGCCAAAAATGTTGTCTACACTTTTCAGGCCGTTGATGCTAATGGACAAAATATTGTTGGTACATCGAATGAATCAACATCGTGGACTACCACTGGCCTAACAGGAACAAACTATGATGTCACAAATACAATAGTTTCGAAGCTAACGGGCTATACCTTGAAAGCTGGGCAGACCCTTTCAGGGTCGTTCGGAACTGCGGATCAGACAGTTAAACTCATTTATGGTTTGAATGATGAAACTGCTACGTTAACAGTGACAGTTCCGGCAGGCTTGAAAGTTAGCACTGCTTATTACCAGGTTGATGGAACTTCTGATACAAAGTCTGTTGCTTTGGCTAATGGGGCCAAGGATGGTCAGCTGACTGGGTCAATTTCTGGGGTTTCGTATGGACAAAACGTCAGTGTTTGGCTTGGAAGTGATGTATTATCTGCAGGATATGAAGTATCAAGTAAGGATTCTGTACAACATTTACAGTTAAGCGATGGGTTGAATGCATTAGCATTAGTCGTTGTTGGCGCTTCAGAAACAGTTAGTGTTGCAGTTTTGAATAAGCCTAAGAATGTTAGTTCCTTTGCCTATACGGTTAATGATGGAACTAGTCAGTCGTCTGATTTTCCGGGATCGTTATCATTGAAATATGGCGATGTTGTGGTTATTACACCAACGGCTGTTGACAATGTGCTGCCAGACGTTAAATTAACGTCTGGTTCTGGAACGATTGTTAAGAACACTGATGGCAAGAGTTTTACCTATACAGTTGATGGCGAAGCTAGTCAGGCGATTACAATTGATTATTCTAATGTCTTCCAGGCGGAAGCCAGCGATGCCGGCAAGGCAGCGAGTGATGCATCAGCTTCCTCAAGTGATGCCTCAAGTGATGCCAGTGCAGCAGCGAGTGACGCGAGTGCGGCGGGCCAAGAGACGCCAAGTACCAGTGCGGTTAAGTCGGATGCGAGTGCGGCCAGCGATGCTTCAAAGAAGGCTAGTGCAGCAGCTTCTGATGCCAGTGCCGCGGCTAGTGCGGCAGCTTCTGATGCGAGTGCGGCGGCCAGCGATGCGAGTGCGGGCCTTGATCCAAGCAGCGATACGAGTGCGGCTCAAAGTGATGCCAGCGCGGCCGGTAAGGCAGCGAGTGATGCGAAGGTAGCGGCTAGTGACGCTAAGGCGAAAGCCAGCGATGCGGCTAGTGATGCGAGTGCGGCCACGAGTGACGCCGCGAAGGCATCCAGTGACGCCGGCACGAAGGCTGGTGCGGCTACAAGTGATGCGAGCGCAGCGGCCAGTGATGCCGGTAAGGCAGCCAGTGACGCCAACAAAGCGGGTAGCGAAGCACCAAGTGACAGTGCGGTTAAGTCGGATGTTTCCGCAGCAACTAGTGACGCGAAAGCAGCGAGTGATGCGGCTACGAAGGCTAGTGATGAAGCTAGTGACGCCAAGGCGAAGGCCAGCGACGCGGCGAGTGATGCGAAAGCCGGTCTTGATCCAAGCAGTGATGCGAAAGCGGCCAGTGATGCGGCTAGTGACGCAGCTTCTGATGCCAGTGACGCTAAGACGAAAGCCAGTGACGCGGCCAGTGACGCGAGTGCGGCCAAGAGCGACGCCGCGAAGGCGGAAGCCAGCGATGCCGGCAAGGCAGCGAGTGATGCATCAGCTTCCTCAAGTGATGCCAGTGCAGCAGCGAGTGACGCGAGTGCGGCGGGCCAAGAGACGCCAAGTACCAGTGCGGTTAAGTCGGATGCGAGTGCGGCCAGCGATGCTTCAAAGAAGGCTAGTGCAGCAGCTTCTGATGCCAGTGCCGGCCTTGAATTTAGAGTTACGACAATGGATAATGTGCCTGCTCAGTTCTTGGCCACTTATGCTTCTGTATCTAACTCGAAATTGAGTATGCCTGTCCTTAACCCAATGCATTCTGCATATGTCCTTGTTGCAAACAATTATCAATTGACAACAGGTGTATCTAGTCAAAGCGCGACGCAGATGGGTATCAATGACTTAACCGGTGGTACCACTGGACAAGCGAGTGATACATTGAACGTTGCATCGACCGTTGGTGCTACCGAGACAAGGACGAAGGCTGCTGACGCCAAGACGACTGAGCGAAAGAGTGTTAAAACTGCAAAGTCGGCTAATACCTCTAATGAAAAGAATGTTCCGACTGAAAAGTCGAAACATTCAGCAAAGGTTTCAAAGTCAGCGAAGAAATCTAATGGTAATAACGATGCTTTAATGGTTGAAACTGGAATTGCAGTTGCAGCTATTGCGGGATTGTTCCTCTTCCTTATTTTAAAGAGAGGAAAGAAGCAAGATGACGACTTAGATTAAATAGCTTGGAGTGAGGTTTGATTAGTAGACTTTCAAGTTAGATAATCGAGGCATATAAAAAGAACAGACTTATGGTCTGTTCTTTATACATAGCAGCAAATTAATTCTAAAGGATGGGAAAATTATGTATTATTTCATAAATAACGCGTTTACCTCAACCATGTCAGGAATCGGTCATGCACAGCTCAAACGGTTTTTCCTTTTTAAACAAAACCGTGTTCCCGTGAAGTTGATAACTACTGATTTTGACTTGCGTCGTCCGAAAGCTTTGGAAGAAAAAGGAATTTCACCAAATGAAAACATTAATATGTTCGACTTTTTTGGCGGAATGGTTGGTCTAAAAAAAAGGTCATTCACATTTGATGATCTTAATATTTCCAAAGAGTACGCGGTTGAAAATGTTAATTTAGTGTTCAACGTTAGAAAAGGTAATCGACTGATTCTAAAAGTTGAAATGTTTTCAGATGATACGTCCCAAGTTAAAAAGGTTACTTATTACGACAAAAATGGTGCGACACGAGAAACTGACTGGTGGGATCCCAGAGGATTTAAGATTCTTGAACAGTATTATAACAAGGATGAAAAAATTGATGTTGAGCGTGGTGTAAATCAACAAGGGGTTGTTTTCTATGAAACGTATCATTTTGGCAAAAAATATGATAAATCTACCAATTGTTTGTACAGGATACTTAATTATCATGGTTATGACTATGAATTTGATGGCTTCAAGGAAATGGCAACATTTTTCTTTGATGAATTAATCAAGTATGATCGACAAAATGGTGAAAATGATATTTTTGTTAATGATGCTAGTCTACAACTTGGTAAAGCGTTGTTAGACACGACGGAAAAATCTTTTAAACTTATGCAATTGCATAATAATCATACAAATGATGCGGACGAGCCCTTACATTCAAGCTTAAATTTCAATTATGAATATACACTACGTCACTTTTCCAAGTGGCAGGGTGTGACTGCTCCGACTCAGACACAGGTGACCAATGTGGTTCGACGTTTTGGCAAGCATCCTGAAACATTTTTAATCCCAGTGGGTGTCATCGAAGATAAAGTCTTGAAGTCGCCGCAAATACCAATTAGTAAACGTCATCCAAATGAAATTGTTATGATTGCC
Source organism: Furfurilactobacillus milii (assembly GCF_021654115.1). Classification (GTDB taxonomy): domain Bacteria; phylum Bacillota; class Bacilli; order Lactobacillales; family Lactobacillaceae; genus Furfurilactobacillus; species Furfurilactobacillus milii. Next base: position 116,134 of record NZ_JAIWJF010000007.1, read on the forward strand.
CGTTTGTCTCCAGAGAAAAGAATAAATCATGCGGTTCAGGCAATGGAAAAGGTATTAAAGGTTTGTCCGAACGTTCAGTTAAATATCTATGGATATGCAAATGGTAAAACCGGAGATGAAGTCAAACAACTGGTTAAGGAAAAGCATTTGACTGATTCGATTCATTTTAAAGGGTACGTAACTGATATTCGTGATGTTTATGAGAATGCTCAACTGTCAATTTTAACGAGTACGGTTGAGGGATTACCTCTTTCCTTAATAGAAGCACAATCTTACGGTGTTCCACTAATTTCATACGATATTAATTATGGACCACGAGATGTTATTAATGATGGAAAAGATGGTTATCTTGTTAAGGGCGGCGATATAGACGAAATTGCCAAAAAAATTATCAAAGTAATGAGTGATGATGAATTGCGGCAAAAGTTGAGCCGCGGTGCGTATGAAGATCGTAATAAATATTCGTCTGAAAACGTCTGGCATGCATGGGAAAAGTTGGATGTGGCGGCTCATAATTATTTCAATAACTAAGTGAGGGAAAATTATGTATTACTTTGTGAATGAATATATTTATCCACTTAATTCAGGAATTGAATTTGCCGAGTTTAAACGTTTATCTTTGTTTAAACAAATGAACGTGCCAGCAAAGTTGGTTACCAGAATGTTTAATCCGCAACTTCATAGATTTATTGCCGATTTACCAATAAATGACGAAAGCATTATTAACATGTTTGACTTTTTTCAAGATGCGGTAAATTTAACTCCCAAAAAGGCACTTATTGCGGATGCCAAAATAAATCCTGAATATGAAGTTAGCCCAGATAGCACTGTTAGTAAGTCATATAAGGGTGATCGGCTAGTTAACAGAATTATCTTTATGGCTGGGACATATGGTCAACTGGATACTGTTGAGTATTTTGATAGATACCAAAATTTAACTAAGGCTGAGGTTTGGGACTGGCGTGGCTTTAAAAGCTGTACAAAATATTATGATATTAACAAGCATCTCATTCACGAGGAATATTTCAATACACAGGGATCGCCAGTGTTAGAGTTTGGCTATTCAAATGTTGACTCAAATCCAGAAAACATAACCTTCATTCAGCTAACTTCACGAGACGGTTATAAGCGTTATTTCGAAAATATTGATGAACTGTTTACTTACTTTTTGCAGCAATTAGATCAATCAAGTAATGAACCTAATACGTTTATTGCTGATCGGCCATTATCAACATATGCTCCGGTTCTTGCACTCAGTAATGAAACACGGAAATTTATTTACTTGCCTATGCTTCAGACAGATAGTAAGTATTCGTTGGTTGATGGGGCATTGGATGAAATCTATACACAGGCCTTTAAACCAGAAAATTTAGCTAAATTGACCGGCATCATTGTGGCAACAGAGCAGCAAAAGCTGGATATTGAACGTCGGGTTAAAGGACAAGTTGCTGTGTACGCTTTACCTGCAGCTACAATCGAAGACCAGTTGCCTAAAATTGAGGGTGTCCGCAAGAATCAAATCATCTTTGCGGGTCGGCTTGGAAATGGTAAGGGAATTACTAGACTGGTCGATGTTTTTAAGATTATTCATAACCACGAAACCGGCTTAGTACTTAAAATCTGTGGTTACGGAAATGTAAAAGACGACGCAAAAAAAGCTGTTGAAAAAGCTGGGTTAAAAGATGTTGTGAAATTTGAAGGATACCTTAAGCCAACAGAATTGATCAGTGAATATTTTTCCAGCAAGTTGTTTGTTACGACAACGGAGCAAGATGTTGAGCCACTAGCCATGACAGAGGCGGCAGCTTGTGGTTTACCACTGTGTGCCTTTGATGTAGCTTATGGACCTGCTGAAATTATTAATGATGGTAAGAACGGTATTTTAGTCTCGGATGGTCACAATCAAGAATTAGCGGATCGGATAGTCAAGCTTATTCGAAATCCGACGTTATTGCAAAATATGTCTGATGACGCAAGGAAAGGTGTTACAAGGTTCATGAATTCTAATGTTAGTCAGATGTGGAAAGAACAGATTGTCAACAGGTAGCCAAATGTCGATTTAAAACGCGACAACTTGGTTTTTGGGGGCTAATCAACGGGACAGTGGGGTGGCAACTCAGAACAATAATTAACTTTTGGTTATAGTTGGCAAAATCAATAAGGATGACAATTAAATGCTTTGAAAGTTCTATTTTATATTTAAAATAGAAAATTCTTTAAATAGTTTTTCGTACGCAATTAATAAAGGGTTATTACGTTTCTTTCCACAGGAAACAATTTAATAAGAAAGCATTACGACTATCAGTTCACCCCCGTTATCATTTGTATAACGGGGGTGAATTTGCTACTGTTAAGACCAATTTGAATTAATCATAAAATTTTGAAAACGAGGGCAATTTGATGAGCTTTCTAGAGTTGAAGGACATTCACAAATCGTACTACGTGAATAAAGAACCGTTTCCTGTTTTAAAGGGAATTAGTCTTAAGTTTGAACGGGGTGAGTTTGTTTCCATCCTGGGTGAATCTGGTGGTGGTAAGTCAACATTAATGAATATTATCGGTGGCCTTGATCACAACTATGAGGGTGATGTGTTACTGAACGGCAAGTCCATGCATTCCGCGAAGGAACAGGCAATGGATGCGTACCGTCGACAAACAATTGGATTCATTTTCCAGAGTTTCAATCTGATTAGCCACTTAACGTTGCTGGACAACGTCATGGTCAGTTTGGAAATGACCAACATGACTCATCATGAACAAGTGGAACGTGCCACGAGTTTATTGAAGCAAGTTGGCTTAGAAGATCATATTCATAAGTATCCTAACCAAATTTCTGGTGGGCAGAAGCAGCGTGTGGCGATCGCACGTGCGTTAGCTTCAGACCCTGACGTTATTATCGCGGATGAACCGACTGGTGCGTTGGATTCTCAGAACACCAAAGAAATTCTCGAGTTGATGGATGGCATTGCCGAAAGTGGCAAGCTAGTCATCTGTGTCACGCATAGTCAGGATGTAGCCAACCATGGTACGCGAATCGTTCACATGGAAGATGGGAAGATCAATGAAGATCGTGAGTTAAAGGATCCTTTCCCAATAGAAGGCAAACAGTTGTCAACGAAGACAAAGCACCTGAGTTTCCGTTCAACGTTGAAGATGAGTTTGCAGCATATGCGGTACAACACGAAGCGTAACTTACTTATTGTGTTTGGCGGTTCCATCGGGATTTTCAGTGTTATCTTGATGCTTGCACTTGGTAACGGGGTTAAGGGGTACATGAATAACCAAATCATGGACCAAATTAATCCGACGACCATTCAAGTCGCTCAAAAGACTGACAAACAGACGGCGGAAGCAGTTGAGATGAAACCGTCTGACCGCGACCGGTTGGCGAAGGTCAAAGGTGTAAAAGAAGCCATTCTTGGTACCTATGTTCCAAACGGCGTCCAGGTCGATTACAACGGCAAAACGCAGCAAATTCAGCAATTCCAAACTTGGAATAAGACTGAAAAAGAAAGTGATATCAAGACGGGGTCCAAACCTGGCGATAAGGAAATCTTACTGACCAAACGGAATGCTAAGAAGATCAGCAAAGATTACAAGTCACTAGTAGGTAAGACAGTCACCTTGAGTGTGACCGCGATGGATGACAATAATCAGCCCGTTGCGATGACCCAAAAACTCAAAGTTTCAGGGATTATCAACTCTGGTACTGACGCAATGTCGTTTGACAACTTGAAGTCGATGTACGCTGCCAAAGGTGCAAAATTACGTGCTAATTTTGTCGCGGTATCAACCAAGGACGTGCAAACAACCAAAACCGTTCAGAATAAGATCAAAGCCTTAAAGACGAACGGTAAGACAGCATATGCCATTACTGGTGTCGGGTCTATTCTTGATACGTTGAACACGTACATTTCGCTGGCATTCTATGTACTGGCAGGGATTGCGGCCATTTCGTTACTGGTTTCCGCGATTATGATCATTGTTGTCTTGTACATCAGTGTGTCTGAACGAACTAAAGAAATCGGTGTTTTACGGGCTCTCGGAGTTCGTCGTCGAGACATTCGGAACCTGTTTGTTTCCGAGGCGTTCTTCATCGGTTTGTTCAGTGCCATCTTAGGAATTGTGCTGGCTTGGATTGTTCAATTACTGATCAACCACGGTATTAATGGCTTGATTCACTACAGCATCATCCAGATGACACCTGGCTACATTATCTTCGGATTACTGGCAAGCATCATTATCAGCTTATTAGCAGCTCTAGCACCATCGCATCAGGCTGCTAAACTGGATCCAATTGAATCGTTGGCGGTGGAATAGTGAGCATGACATTCTCCGTTTAAAAGTTAAATCATTGCAAAAATCACTGTGTGGACAGAAGCCTGTCCGTACAGTGATTTTTTTGTTTTCGAAAAAATGCATTTTAACCGATTCCGACACATTCAGATGTTAAATTATACTTTTTTACATGTTTAAACATAGTTATATGGTAATATAGTGTTTAAACATGGGGGGCAAATATGCAAAAGGATTCTTTAAAAAAGTTGTTACGGTCTAACAATGGCCAAATTACACGACAACAAATTCTTCAAGCAGGGATTGATCCACACTTGTTGGTCGAACTTACACGAACTGGTAGTTTAGAACGTGTCGATCGAGGCGTTTATATTGATCCCGAAATTTTTGAAGATGATATGTATATTTTGCAATATCGTTTCAGTAAAGGTGTATTTTTCAAAGATTCTGCGTTATTTTTGCATGGAATGATTGACCGAACACCTGGTATTTATGAAATGAATTTTCCACAGAGCTATCACCCTACAGCAATTGGTCGATATCCAGTCAAAGTTTATCGTCAAAAACCCGAATGGCAAAAAATTGGTGTGGAGTTGGTGAAGAGTCCGGGGAACCATCTGGTTCGTACCTATAATGTTGAAAGAACTTTGTGTGACCTATTGAGGACACGTGATGCCTCGGACGTCGAAACAATTAAACAAGCTATGGTGTACTTCGCACAAATGAAGAATAAAGATTTACACCGTTTAAGTGAATATGCGGATATCTTTAAGGTGAAAGATAAAATTAGAGCGTACATGGAGGTTCTTCTATGAAACTTGGCTTCACCAATGGACAACAGTTCAAATCTAAAGTTCGGATGCTTGCGAGACAAAAGCATGTTAACCCGCAAATGCTTATGCAAGAAGTTGTTCTAGATGAAGTGGCAGATCGTATTGCACATTCTAGGTATCGTCATAATCTTATTCTAAAAGGTGGTTTTTTAATTGCGTCGATGTTGGGCGTTGACACCCGCTCTACAAGGGACATTGATACTGCAGTTAAGGGATTGCCGGTTAGTAGGGGAGAAGTGCAAAAGGTTTTTACAGAAATTATCAATGCAAGCAATCCGGATGATGACATCATTATTCGCATCGTGAAAATTGATGACATTCGTGTTGGAGCAGACTATGCGGGTTTTCGTGTTCACTTGCACGCAGATATTTATGCTAGCGAAGTTGAAGCAAAGATTGACGTATCGACTGGAGACACGATTACGCCAAGAGAAGTTTCATGGCATCATCATACGATATTTAATAATCAGGATATTTTAGTCATGGCTTATAATGTTGAAACGATTTTGGCCGAAAAGTTGGAGTCAATGGTGGCAAGAAAGGATCTAAATACACGTTTAAAGGAGTACTATGACTTGTATCTATTTGATAAAACACAAATACAAAACATTGATTTCAAAACATTACATTTAGCCATATTAGCAACTTCTAAAGTGAGAGGTACAAGCACACTAGTAGGCAGCTATGTTTCAATCATTGAAGAGTTAAGCGTGAATGACACACTTAAAAAATTGTGGCACAGGTATCAAGACAAAAATGAATATGCACAAGGAATTAAGTATGAAGCAACTTGTTATGCGGCAATTGATTTGGTGAAACGTAGTAAAATAGACGTGAGTTGAAGTCATTTGTTCGTTTGAAAAATCTTGAGGTGATAACATGCGTTATTTAGCTAGTCCAAGCACGGACATTCGTGAAAATTTGGCGATTGAAACATATTTAATGGAGCACGCTAATTTAGATGAACCAATTTTATATTTCTACATTAACTCTCCATGTATTATCGTCGGTCGATACCAAAACGTGCTTGAGGAAATCAATCAAGATTACGTTGACCAACACCATATCATTTTGACACGTCGAACTTCTGGTGGCGGTGCTGTATACGACGATCTTGGGAATGTTAGTTTTAGCTTTATTACCAAGGATGACGGGGATGCAGTGGGCAATTTCAAACGGTTTACGGATCCTGTCATTAACGCGTTGCACGAGATGGGTGCGACGGGCGCTGCAATGACCGGCCGTAATGATCTTACAATCGGTGGCAAGAAGTTTTCTGGTAATGCGATGCACGTTGAGAAAGGACGGATGTTTTCGCACGGCACCTTGATGTATGATGTCGACCAATCAGTGTTAACTAAGGCCTTGAACGTGCCAACTGATAAGATTGCATCGAAGGGTATTAAATCGGTTCGGAGTCGGGTTACCAACCTGAAACCACACTTTGCGCCAGCCTATCAAAACCTGACTATTGAAGAATTCAGAGATGCATTAGCAAAGAAAATTTTGAACATTAAAAACATCGAAGATGCAAATGCGTATGTATTAGATAATGAGGCGTTGGCTGGCGTTCACGATTTGGAACAACGTTACTTTGAGAACTGGGACTGGATTTATGGCAAGTCACCAGCGTTTAATGTCAAACGTCGTGAGCACTTTGAGGCGGGAACGGTGGAATTCTCGCTGAACGTAGATGAGGGTCACATCACGGATATTCAGATTACTGGCGACTTCTTTGGTCAGGCAGATATTAAAGATGTTGAAAACCGTTTGATTGGGACTAAGTACGAACTTAACGCGGTGAAGAAAGTCTTCGACAGCACGGATGTCTCAAAATACTTCGGTAAAGTCACCGAAAATGAATTGGTTGATTTGTTGATGAGACAGGGCGCTTAGAGCAACGGATCCTAAGTGTAAAAAAGGCAAAAAGGAGCAAAACACCACAGCGTGAGATTGATCATGCCAAGTCAATTCGGGATGAGAAGATTCGGAGGCACAGAGATGAAGAAAAGTTATGATTTAGATGAGTATGTTGCTGGTCAGCTAAATGATCCCGAATTCAAACGTGAGTATGATAAGGCTGATCGAGAAATTGTTGCTGCTTTGGCTGTTAAAAACTTACGAGAAGAAATGGGAATTTCTCAACGTGAATTGGCACAAGTGTCTGGGACAGCGCAATCTACAATTGTTAGAATTGAAAATGGCAATTTGGATTTAAAATTGTCGACACTTCAAAAAATTGCACAGAGTGTTGGAAAAGAATTGGAAATTAGACTCGTTTAGTTGAACCTGTTTCGGATAAAAAAGTATCCCCGTCACACCGTGATGGAGATACTTTTTTATGCTTATTGCCACAATAATTTGTCACCGTACTCGTGGCTTAAGTTTTCTCGAATGATTCGTGTTAGCCGTGTAGTGGTGGGCGCTTGTGCCAGTGACTTGTTCACGGCCAAACATAAGGTTCGATAATGTGGTTCATCAAATGGATAGATATTAATGTTCCCAGAAATTCGTTTGAGCGCCAAATCGGGTAGAACACCAAACCCTAAGCCCGCTTCAACCATTGAAATGATTGAGGCGTCATCAATGGAGTAGTTTAGCGAATTGGGTGTGACATTGTATCGGTCCAGCGTCAACTTAGTATCGCGATCGTAGTCAGAATGTTGCAGAATAAAGGTTTTATCCGCTACGTCAGCGCTGGTCATGACATGGCCGTTCTTAGGCACAAAGTCCGTCGGCGTCAAACAGTACACTTCGTCCTTGATGAGGGGATGAATCACGATGTTCTCATCGAGTGGTAGCGCCGAAAAACCCATGTCCAATGTTCCCAAACGAACGCGCTCTGCAATATCGTTGAAGTTTCCTTGGTAAACGGTGATGTTGATATCAGGATACTGCTGGCGAAACTCACGAATGATACTGGGCAGCCAATTAAGCAGTACAGATGAGAAAGCACCGATTCGAATCGTCCCGTGTGTTAACCCGTTAATATTGGCAGCTTCTTGTGCCAACCGTTGCTCAGAATTGAGAATATCTTGAATGATTGGATACACGGTGTTCCCGTCGGCAGTGAGGGTGACCCCTGTGCGACTACGAATAAACAGTGGAAAACCAAGTTGAGTTTCCAACTGACTGATTGAGTGGCTGACCGCACTTGGTGTGATATTAAGTGTTTCGGCGGCAGCAATGAATGTATGCTTATCGACCACGGTGGCAAACACCTGATAGGCAAAGGATGAAGTGGCCATGAACGTAACCTCGTTTGAATGAATTATGTTGAGTGTAGCAGGAAGCAGGGTAAACAAAAAGCCCTGGGAGAAAATTTCCCAGGGCCTTTCTTACTGCATCAGTCCGGATAAAGACTGTTTTACGCTAGAAGCGTGCGACACTCTCATCGTGGGCTGATGCCTTAAGATTATTTCCAATGGTCAAAAGACATCACCCCCTTTCATTTAATGGTAATAGACTAACGCGATCTGGCATGTTAGTCAATTGATAAAACTTGGCGGAGAATTTTTGTCACTATCAAGCTATTTCGAGGGCTTTTCACGGTTTAAAAGGAAAGCAGGTCGTAAACTACTCTCAAGAAAACGGTTGAGGTCTAGTGGTACTTGGGTGTTTGATCGTCGCAGTCAAGTTAAGTTCAACTTTTACAACGTGTCAGAAAATGAAGTGAAATCGCTTAGGAGCGGACTTTGTGTTCGATATTCACAGCGTAGAAGGAAAGTGAGACCATTGCCACAATAAAATGATCGACCATAACAGGGTGTTACTCGCACCTTCACTAGACCGAAAAAACGTTTTCCCACCCAAAGGGGCCTGCCATCATGTGGCAGGTCCTTTTTTCTTCTCTCATTTTCATTATTGGAAATTCCGAATAATGTTGCGACATTCGGTTATTTTCAAAACCATTAGTGATAGCTGATTCTTTGCTAAGGATAGAATGCCAGTAAAGCCGATATATCAATAGGTGAAGCGTTGTACTAAGTTAGAAAATAATTAAAATCATAAAAATGGCGTTCCGTTCGGAAATTACTGTCAGTAAACGTTTTCATTCGTTTTCAATATTCACGTAACCGCTCTAAAAATTAAAAAGAAGCTTCACCGGAGGAATCAATGTTTACACCTAGCTCGATTAACGGTACTATTAATTGGTCAGGGAAGGCGGACTGTACCTTTCCGTTTGCGGAGGCGTTTTCAACCAAGCCATTATTTCGTGAAAATTATTCTAAAGTCCGCTTTTCAACTGAAGGAGGGGTGAGGTTTTCGACATCGAGGTGTGCGTCGAAAAATCGATGCATAACGCTGAGTGGCTCAAATGGGAGCATTTGGGCTGAAACATACCATCATTTTGGAAAGAAGGACATATGTTATGTATTTAGTTGTTAACATCATTGGTGTTATCGTCTACTTGGCGATTGCTTGGGCACTGTCCAAGAACCGCTCGAAGATTAAGTGGCGTTCTGTTGGCATCATGGTTGTCTTAAACTTAGTTATTGCCTGGTTATTAACCAGTTTCGCCGGTGGCCGTGCCGTTGTTAAGGGTGCTGCTGATGGATTCAACTGGTTGGTGCAAGTTGCCTACAAAGGAATCAACTTCGCATTGCCTAACTGGGTTGGTGCTACGGGTACACACCCAGCACCAGTTAACTTCATTACCAGTGCTTTGCTACCAATTCTGTTGATTGTGCCATTATTCGATATCCTGACATACATTGGTGTATTGCCATGGATCATCAAATGGATTGGTCGCGGTTTAAGCTTTATCACTGGTCAACCAAAGTTCGAATCATTCTTCGCCGTTGAAATGATGTTCTTAGGTAACACTGAAGCGCTTGCCGTTTCTAAGTTACAATTGACCACCATGAAGGCTGAACGTGATGTTACTTTGGCAATGATGTCAATGAGTTGTGTTACGGCTTCAATTCTTGGTGCTTACACGCAAATGGTTCCTGGTCAATTTGTTTTGACCGCCGTTCCTTTGAACTGTATCAACGCTTTGATCGTAACCAACATGTTGAACCCTGTTGAAGTTGACCCTGAAGATGACACGATTGCTAAAATCGGTAACGTTGGTGACGAAGGCGGCGAAAGTGAAGCAGCTGCTGAAGAAACTGGCGCTGTTGAATCAAACGGCAAACGTCAACCATTCTTCTCATTCTTGGGTGACTCCATCTTAGGTGCCGGTACTTTGGTTCTGATTATCACTGCCAACGTTATTGCCTTTGTTGCCTTAGCTGGTTTGATCGATAAGTTACTTGGCTTGATTTGGAAGCCATTGTCATTGGAAAGTATCCTTGGTGTTATCATGTTCATCCCAGCTTGGTTGATGGGTTTGAACGTCCACACTGCTTGGGACTTCTCTCAATTGATGGGCTTGAAGTTAGTAACGAACGAATTCGTTGTTATGGGTGAAATTACTGGTAAAATTAACCACTTTGCCCCTCACTACCGCGCTATCTTGACTGTCTTCTTAACTTCCTTCGCTAACTTTGGGACTACTGGTATGATTATCGGTGCCTTCAAAGGTATGGTTGGTAAAGAAAAGAACGACATGATTTCTAGCAACGTTGGTTACATGTTACTTTCAGGTATCTTAGTTTCATTACTCTCAGCTGGTATGGTTGGTTTATTCGTTTGGTAATAAGCCCCATTTACTCGATTTAGAAAACTTCATTTTCTCAAATATAAAAAGACGCCCTTGTGGCGCCTTTTTTGTTACTATCAAATCGAAAAATTGATGGGCTTACTCGAAATCTTAGGTGAAAACGTAACAGTGCACGGCAACATGGAGAATGAGTGGAGTCGACAGTGGACAGAGTTTCATGGTCGCAATCGTTAGTGGCAGGGGCTTGTGCCACTTAGGATTGCAGGATGACTTTTGAGACCTGGTTTTAGGGGCTCAAAATCAAAACTCGAGACCGCTTTTGGGGCTTGAGCCGGTCCCATGAAACGGCGTCCACAGTCGACGAAATGAAATCTTAACTTCAAAATTATTCTTGTCACTGAAACAATGTCCAGAGAGTTTTACGCAACTTGTTTATGAATTTACCAAGTCTAAGCACGTGAAGCCCAAATCATCGCTGGTCAGCGTTAAGCTTACTTATGAAGACGACGAGGAGGAATGCAACGATGACGATTTTCGATCACAATGGGCTGGTAACCAGTCAAATTTTAATTGTGCCACTGTTGCTTTTCTTTACTTTGCTCGTCATAAGCGACGTTCGCCACCATCGGCTAAAGTTTGTTCGTGTGCTTTTTCAAGCCGTTTTATGTGTTTATCTATGGACGGTTTTTGACATGACGCTGTTTCCGATTAACATTAGTCGCAATATTGGCACGTTGGCGGCCAGTGGCTACACCTTCCAAGGGGCCATTGATGTGCACCCGTTAGCGATGTGGTATAACTGGCGCCAACCAACGGTTCTGTATCAATTAGCTGGTAACGGCTTGATGTTATTGCCACTGACTTTACTGTGCGGTGGCTTGTCTGCCAAGCTACGCCCATTCTGGCGCGCAATTGGACTGGCGTTTGGTACATCGCTTTTTATCGAAACATCTCAACTTGTCATGAATTACTTTAACTTCGGTGAGCGCACATTTGATTTGAACGATCTGCTTTTAAACACGCTAGGTGGATTACTTGGGTGGATTCTACTCAAGGTTGGGCTGGCGATTTGGCAACGAACCTAAGATGAAACGTAATCAAAATGAGATATCAATTTACAACCGCGACCTTGCGCAGGCAACTGGGTTAAAACCTTGTTGACATCGCTGGGCGCGGTTGTTTTATTGCCTTTTTTTCGGTAAAATGTGTAAGTACGTGAAACACACTGTTGTTTCACATTAAAGGAGTTTTTATGAACCCAGAACAGTTCAAGACTGCCCTAGCTGATCACGGGATTACCTTAACGGATCAGCAACGGGATGCTTTTGATCAGTATTTTAATTTACTGGTCGAAACCAATAAAAAATTTAATTTAACCACGATTACGGCTGAGTCAGACGTTTATCTCAAGCACTTTTATGACTCCATCACAGTCGCGTTGTTTGTGCCGGAATTGCAAACGCAATCTGTGACTTTATGCGATGTTGGTGCGGGTGCTGGTTTTCCATCGATTCCGCTGAAAATCTTGTTCCCACAATTGAAGGTCACCATTGTTGATTCGTTGAACAAGCGGATTAACTTTTTGCAAGAATTAGTGGCCACTTTGGGATTGCGTGACGTCACATTGGTCCATGATCGTGCAGAGACGTTTGGTGCAAGAAAGTCGCCGCAACGTGAGCAATTTGACTACGTTACAGGGCGTGCGCTGGCTCGAATGAGCGTCATGAGTGAGTTGTGCTTACCGCTGGTTAAAGTTGGTGGACAAATGTTGGCAATGAAGGCTAGTGGCGCCAACGAAGAACTGACGGATGCGACATACGCAATTCACACGCTTGGTGGGAAGGTCAGTCAAAGTCATCAGTTCGAGCTGCCAGTTTCTGGAGACCCACGGGAAATCATTGTTTTGGATAAGGTGCGGGCAACGCCTGGACGTTATCCACGTCGTCCCGGAACGCCAAACAAAGAACCGTTACACGCACACTAATGGTTGGTGAAAGGAAATTAACGGATGCCTTTTTCATTATTTGGGAATCGAAATAAGAGCGATGAAAAACCGCAACAGAAAATTGAACAGTTAGCGTTGACTGCCATTGAACCGAACCGTTTTCAACCGCGGCAGGTGTTTGATGAACATGCTATTGCTGAGTTGGCTGAGACGATTAGGGCACATGGGTTGCTGCAGCCGATTGTCGTTCGTGAATACGAGACCGGCAAGTATGAAATCATTGCTGGTGAACGTCGTTTTCGTGCGGTGACTTCGTTGAATTGGGAAACCATTCCGGCCATCGTTGAAAAGATGGACGATCATGAGACAGCGTCATTAGCGTTGATTGAAAACTTGCAACGCGAAGAGCTGTCGGCTGTTGAGGAGGCTCAGGCCTATCAACAATTGATGGCGCTTAACGATGTTACTCAAACCCAACTGGCTAAAGGTGTCGGCAAGAGTCAATCGGCGGTTGCCAACAAATTACGTTTGTTGAAGCTCAGTCAGCCAGTCTTGGATGCCATCAGTGCCAAGAAGATTTCTGAGCGTCACGGGCGGGCGTTGCTACCGTTAAATGCTGATCAGCAACGACACGTGTTAATGCAGATTGAAGATCGCGATATGAACGTTAAGGCTACTGAACGGTTGGTTTCAGAACTAACGACAGAAAAGCCAGTTACACCGCAGCGGCCAAAGAAACGGTTGCGAGGCTTGACGTCCGATACTCGCATCGCGGTTAATACGATTAAAGAGTCGGCCAAGATGATTCGCGACACTGGCTTATCCGTTCATGTGCACGAAGAAAACACTGATGACGGTTATCGCATCGTCATTGATTTACCAAAAGATGGTCATAGTAGCAGTAAGAATTAAGCAAAGGGATATGAGGAGTTAACGTTGATGGGATATGTAATTGCGCTCGCAAATCAAAAGGGTGGTGTTGGTAAAACAACAACCAGCGTCAACCTTGGTGCGTGCCTGGCTAATCAGGGTCAAAAGATTCTATTAGTCGACACAGATGCTCAGGGTAATGCAACGAGTGGGATTGGGATTCAAAAGGCCAATATTCAAAAGGATATTTATGATGTGTTGGTTAATGAAACCCCAATTTCAGAAGTTATTTTACCGACTAATCATCCAGGCATGGATATTGTACCCGCAACGATTCAGTTGTCCGGTGCTGAAATTGAACTGACCAACTTGATGGCCCGTGAAACACGGCTTAAGGATGCCCTTCAAGAGGTGCATGACGACTATGACTTCATCTTAATCGACTGCCCACCGTCACTTGGACTGCTTACGATTAACGCCTTTACGGCCAGTGATTCCATTTTGATTCCCGTTCAAAGTGAATATTACGCTTTGGAAGGGCTTAGCCAGCTATTAAACACAATTAAACTGGTTCAGAAACACTTTAACCGTAGTTTGCGCATCGAAGGGGTATTACTAACCATGTTTGATGCGCGGACTAACTTGGGTGCTCAGGTTAATGCCGAAGTTCAAAAATACTTTGGTGATCGCGTCTATAAAACAATTATTCCGCGTAACGTTCGTTTGTCAGAAGCGCCTAGTCACGGACTCGCCATCATTGATTACGATCCGAAGTCACGGGGCGCCGAAGTTTATTCACAATTAGCAGAGGAGGTCCTCGAAGCGCATGGCAAGTAAGAAAACGACTGGAAAAGGCCTCGGCAAGGGAATTAACGCGTTGTTCGAGGAAAATGGGTTGGCTGACAGTCTTAATGATGTGACTGCTGAACAAGTCGAGGATGTTGCACTGTCAGACATTCGGCCTAATCCTTATCAACCACGGCGCACGTTTGACCGCAAGGCGCTAAAAGAACTCGCAAGCTCAATTGAAAAATCAGGAGTCTTTCAACCAATCATCGTTCGACAACCTGATGAAAAATTAAATCGTTACGAAATCATTGCCGGTGAACGTCGTTTTCGGGCGTCCAAATTAGCTGGTAAGAGTAGTATTCCTGCCATTGTTCGGACTATGAACGAACAGGAAATGATGGAAGTTGCCGTGTTGGAAAACTTGCAACGTGAGGACCTGACTCCGCTTGAAGAAGCTGAGGCCTACCAAACGTTGATGAGTAAGCTCAACCTGACGCAAGCTGAGGTATCAGCACGTTTAGGTAAGAGCCGGCCTTATATTGCTAACTACATTCGTTTGCTCGGATTACCAGATGTCATTAAAAAAATGTTAGCTGATAACGAGTTATCGATGGGTCAAGCAAGAACATTGCTTGGTCTGAAGGATAAGCGTAAAGTGGTTGCGCTGGCACGCCGCGTCGTTAAGAACGGTATGACCGTGCGCGAGTTGGAAAAAGTGGTTGGTGAGATGAATGGCGATAAGCAAAAGGTTGCCAAGACACCGGTAAAGAAATCTGCCTATGTGCGGGCTTCTGAGGACCAGCTACAAGAGAAATTTGGCACGAAAGTCCAAATTTCAAACGCCAACAATGAAGGTCAAGGGCACATCGAAATTGACTATATGTCAAATGACGATCTTAGCCGGATCTTAGATATTTTAGGCATCTCATTGGATTAATTGTTAGTCACGCAACACGAAAACAGCGGAGGTTAAGCGATGTACGACAAAGGCGACGTTGTTGAAATGAAAAAGCCACATCCGTGTGGCACTAATGAGTGGGAAATTTTGCGTTTAGGCGCAGACATTAAGATTAAATGCCTCGGTTGTGGGCACATGATTATGATGCCACGGCGGGAGTTTGAAAAGAAACTCAAGAAGATTCTCCGCAAGGCATCGGCAGCCGAATAAACAAAGAAAGTGTGAAGGGTTAACATGGCTTTAACAGCAGGAATTGTTGGACTACCAAACGTTGGTAAGTCCACGCTTTTCAACGCAATTACCAAGGCGGGTGCCGAGATGGCAAACTACCCGTTCGCAACGATTGAACCAAACGTGGGGATGGTTGAAGTGCCCGACTCACGGCTTGACCGGATTCAAGAAATCGAACCAGCTGACAAGGTTGTGCCAACAACGTTTGAATTCACCGACATTGCTGGGATCGTTAAGGGTGCCAGCAAGGGTGAAGGACTTGGCAACAAGTTCCTTGAAAACATTCGCCAGGTTAACGCGATCGTTCATGTGGTCCGGGCCTTTGATGATGACAACATCACCAGTGTTACAGGCACGGTTGACCCATTGGAAGATATCGACACCATTAATACTGAGCTGATTATTGCCGACTTGGACGCTGTGAACAAACGGTATGCCAAGGTTGAAAAGGCAGCTACGAACGCTAAGGAAAAGGATGCCATTGCTGAATATGGTGTGCTGAAGCGCATTAAACCAGTTTTGGAGGCCGGTAAATCCGTGCGGACGTTGGACTTTGACAAGGATGAACAGAAAATTGTCAACGGCTTGTTCTTATTAACATCCAAGCCAGTTCTGTACGTGGCCAACATTGCTGAAGATGACATGGCTGACCCGGAAGCTTCTGAGTACGTTAAGCAGATTGAAAAGTTTGCAGCAACAGAAGGTAGTGGTGTGGTTGCTGTTTCGGCGAAGACTGAAGAAGAAATTGCCGAAATGGACGATGAAGATAAGCCAGAATTCCTTGAAGCTGAAGGTGTTGACGAACCAGGTTTGAACAAGCTGATTCGTGCTTCATACAAACTTCTCGGTTTGGAAACCTTCTTTACCGCTGGTGGTAAGGAAACACGCGCTTGGACTTATCGTGCTGGCACAAAGGCACCACAAGCTGCCGGAATTATTCACTCTGACTTCGAACGTGGGTTTATTCGTGCCGAAGTTATGTCCTTTAACGATTTAGACAGTCTCGGCAGTGTCCAAAAAGTCCGTGAGGCTGGTAAGTTACGGCTTGAAGGTAAGGACTACGTCATGCAAGACGGCGACATCGTTGAATTCCGGTTCAACGTTTAGAAATTGACACATAAGGAGATTTATTGTGACTGAAGAAAATCGCGAACGTAACGCGGGTGCTAAACAAGAGCATCATGGTCAAATTCGGACTGATACAAGCCGATTTAACGATCAAGGGTTGACTAAACGTAACGAAGAATTTATGTACCAGTTAAACAAAATCTTGGATCAACGGGATTATACTGGCGAACAGCGTAACGTTAAGGTAGAAGATACGTTAAATAAGCTGAAGGAAGGCCAAAAGACTGGTCAAACTGCTAAACAGTTGTTTGGCACGCCAACGGCCCACGCCGATGAGCTGATTAACGGACCTGCCAAGAATACAAATGGTGACGGCGCTGAACCAGCAGGATTCTGGCCAACCGCTGCTGACAGTGCTCTGAGTATCTTGGCCATTTTCACGGCGATGTATGGAATCTTGGGCTTCTTCTCCAAACAGCCAGCACAGCAGTCTGGTCAAATGGGCATTGTCGGTATTCTGATCGTGTCAATTGTCTTTGGTCTGGGTTGGTCATGGTTAACGCCAATGTTGAACCCAACTGATCGTCGCAAACGTTTGCCACTATGGCGAATCTTGTTAGCGATGGCAGGACTACTGGTATTGATTCTGGTTCTCTTCATGGGTGTCAGTTTGTTACCACCAGTCGTTAACCCGATCTTGCCAGCATGGTTGTACATCTTGCTGGCCTTGGCTGCATTTGGTGCTGATTTGTGGCTCCGTCGCCGTTTCAACATCATTGGTGGGATGTTTGCTAACCCCAACAATGCGCGGAACAGACAGAATCAACGTAAGTAAATTTGTGAATTCTAAAGCTGCCATAAGTATGGTGGCTTTTTCCTTTGCTCTTTCTTAATTTGTCCCAGCCGTCAATGTCTAGTAGAATAGACCACAGGTATTTCGCTCCGTAGTCGACTTGATTACGTTGAGCACACCACGTGTTCCAATAATGGAGGAAAATGTCGATGAAGATTTTAGTGGTTGACGACGACAAAGAAATCGCACAGTTATTAGAAATTTACATTAAAAATGAAGGTTACGAACCAATTTCAGCCTATACCGGTAAGGACGCTTTAACAAAGCTGAACACCAATCCTGATATTGGCTTGATGATTTTGGACATTATGATGCCTGAAATGAACGGGATTGAAGTGGTTAAACAAGTTCGTAAGGACTCACAAATTCCGATTTTGATTCTATCGGCTAAAACTGGTGATATGGACAAGATTCAGGGATTAATCTCTGGAGCTGACGACTACGTTACTAAGCCATTCAACCCACTTGAAGTGATGGCTCGGGTAAAGTCATTATTACGTCGGTCCGAAGATCACGTTACCAGTGACACACCTGACGTCTTAGACATTGGACCATTGACCATCAATAAAGACTCACACGAAGTCAAAACGATTGATGGGCAAACGATTCAATTAACAGCTTTGGAATTTGGTATTTTATACCTGTTGGCGAGTCATCCAAACCGTGTTTTCTCAGCTGATGATATCTTTGAACGTGTTTGGCAACAAGAATCCGTTGTGTCCGCTAAAACGGTTATGGTTCACGTGAGTCATCTACGTGACAAGATTGAAGAAGCAACTAACGGCGAGAAAGTCATCGAAACCGTTTGGGGCGTTGGTTACAAGATTGAGGCACACTAATGATGAAACTAACTCCACGCGAAAAGTGGTCGTTAATTTTTGAAGGGGTAGTAACCATTGTGTTGCTGCTCCTTTTAAATCTATCGCTGGTTGTGATTTTGAACGATCTGTTGCACTCTAATCCGGGAATTGCCGGTGGGGTGTACATGATCAAACGGTCACTGGTGATTGGTGGACGGTACATTTGGAGCTATCAAAATATTTTTATTGCAGTCATGATTCTTATCGATTGTGCTGTTTTGTATTGGCGGTTAATCAGACGCTACCATCTTTATCAGATGAATCATATCATCGACGAATTGCACTACATTTCAGACGGTCACTTGGAGCATCGTATTTCATTCAAACTGAATCATCGTTTGCAGCGGGTCGTGGATTCGGTCAACTCCTTGGTTGATTCCGCCACTCAGTCAATGAATGATGAACGCCAGGCAGAACGTTCTAAGGATGAATTGATTACAAACGTCAGTCATGACATTCGAACACCACTAACGTCCATTATTGGCTATTTGGGCTTGATTGAGAATAACCAGTACCAGACAGATGAAGATTTGGTCAAATACTCTCACATTGCCTATTTGAAGGCCACTCAGATGAAATCGCTGGTGGAAGATCTGTTTGAGTACCTGAAAATGCGCGGTACTGAAGCTGAGCTAACCATTAATGAAATTAACTTCAGTCAAATGCTCGAACAGTTAGCTGCCAGTTACGAATTAGAAGCGAGTCGGAAACAACTGACAATTACGTCGACGACTGTTCCTGACAACATTATGATGGAGGCTGATGCTGAGAAGTTGGGGCGTGTGTTCAATAACCTGATTTCAAACGCGCTTAAGTATGGTGAGAACGCAACGTTTATCGAACTGAATGCCAAGCTAAAGGGCAACGAAGTTATCGTGCGTGTTTCCAACGATGGTCGTGAAATTCCAACGGCGGCGTTAAATCAGCTGTTTGAACGTTTCTACCGCGTTGAAGAATCACGTTCGAAGGAAACTGGCGGGACTGGACTAGGCTTGGCCATTGCGCAAAGTATCGTCGAGCGTCATGGTGGCTATATCTTTGCTGAGTCCGATGAAAACCTCACGAGTTTTGTGATCCACTTACCGATTCATCACGATCAGCCATTGCAACAGCCCTAAATAACTGCTGTTATATAGAAGAGATAATCCGTTTCAAACGAAAAAATTCGTTTCGAAACGGATTTTTTTGTGTTTTTGAAATGCCGTAGAACCGCATTGTTAAGCGCTGTCAACGAAGTGGAATAATTAAGAAAACGTTTTAGTGCACTGATAAATGGTTGAGGTTTGTTAACAATCGGTGTATATTGTGGACTTGTAATGTCCGCAATGAAATGCTTATTTTTTGTGGGCACGGTCGTATAAAAATGTTTGTATGTAACTTAGAATGACGAGAGAAAAAGAGGTGGCACCACGTGAAGATGATTGCGAATGAATGGAAGTTTATTGGAAAGAATCGGTTAATTCTGATTTCCGTTCTTGCCATTATGATCATTCCGTTCTTGTACAGTATTTTCTTCTTAAAGTCTGTTTGGAACCCATATGGGGAAACACAGCATCTGCCTGTTGCCGTTGTTAACAACGACCAACCGGTAAAATATCAAGGCCAGACGATGAACGTCGGGGACCAAGCAATTAAATCCTTGAAGAAGGATCATCAGCTTGGCTGGCGTTTCGTTTCCGAAAAGAAGGCTAAGCAAGGGTTAAAGGACAAGAAGTACTACACGATTGTTACTTTCCCAAAGGACACATCTAAGAACGCTGCGTCCGTGCTAAGCAAGAACCCTAAAAAGATGGATATCCAATACGAAACCAATGGATCGTTAAACTACATTGGTGAAGTTATCAGTCAGATTGGTGCCACTGGGTTAAACGAAAAAATTCGTCAAACAATCATCAAGGCTTATGCCGACGCAACTTTCCAACAAGTTAAGAAGGTTGGGAAGGGGATGAATACCGCTGCTAAGGGTGCTAAGACTCTATCTAAGGGTCAAAAGACACTTGGCACTGGTATCGATACCTATACGGCTTACGTGAGCCAGGTGAATGATGGTGTCCAAACCATGAAAATGAGTGTTGGCCCATTGTCATCTGGTGTTGGTAAGTTGGCTGATGGCGGTAAGACGCTGAACAATGGTTTACAGACGTTGAACGGCAGTACTGGTCAATTGGCTGGCGGTGTAAATCAGCTTGCCAGCGGTTCAGGCCAGTTAGCCAGTGGTGTGCAAACGTACACTAACGGTGTTGGAACACTGAACTCTGGTATTCAAACGTTGAACGGCAGTACTGGTCAATTAGCCGGTGGTGTCGGTCAACTTGCTGGTGGTTCGAGTGCCCTAGCTAATGGTGTGCAGACGTACACGAACGGTGTCGGCCAGTTAGCCGGTGGTTCAGGCCAATTAGCTAGCGGCTTACAGACATACACAAACGGTGTTGGTTCCTTGAACTCTGGTATCCAAGAGTTGAATGGCAAAACTAGTCAGTTGGCTGGCGGAGTTGGCCAGCTAAATACAGGATCAAAGGATCTACTAACGAAGACTCAAGAACTATCGACTGGTGTAGCAGCCTTGGGATCGAATGTTGGTCAGGTTAATTCTGGTCTTGATAATTTAACGAACCAATTAACGCAGGCTCAAGGTTTAATGGATGGAATGAGCGATCGTGTTCAGACTGTTTCACAGATACAAGCGTTACAGAGTCAATTGAAAAATTCAGGTCTTGATACAGCATTAAATGATCTTCAACCTCTGATTAAGTTAGCACCACAATTACCTGCAATGAAGCAGCAGGCTTCACAAATTTCTGGTATGGCGGATCAACTTTCTAAGGCTCAGGCTGGTGCTAACGCAATTAAAGACGGAAACTCAAGTGCTGTTACTGCTTTAAATGGTTTGGCTGATAGTCAGAGTGATGCTAATTTGAAAGCACAATTGCAAGGAATAGCTAAAGGGCTACAACAATCGGCCGAGGGTGCGGGAAGTTTAAGCGACCAATTGGGCACAGCAGGTGGTCAATTGACTAATGTTAAATCGTTGGCCGACGAGTTAGGACAGATTAATTTATCTGATGCAGATATTAAGACACTGTCAAGTTTGTCCGACTTGCAAAAACAGTTAGCGACTATTGAGGGTTCGAAAACGTTAGCAACGTTGCAAAGTCCACAAACTCAGGCGGCATTAGATTCAATGCCTAAGACGATAAATGCTGCTTTAGCAAAGGGTGGTCAGATTGATCAATTGCGGTTATTTGCTAACAGTGTTGGTCAGTTGAATTCTAAAGTTAATCCAACGGACGGGTCGACCACGCTTGTTCAAGGTGTAAGCCAGCTTTCAGATGGTTTGGGTCAGCTAAACGGTCAAATTCCTGCATTAACTGGAGGGGTTTCACAGTTAGCAAATGGTTCTTCACAATTGAGCAACAATTCTGCAGCACTAGTAAATGGTGCTAACCAGATCAACGGTGGTTTGGGTCAACTAAATGCTAACTCTGGTTCTCTTGTATCAGGTGCCAACCAATTGAACGGTGGTCTTGGCCAATTGAACAGCCAGATTCCAACGTTAACAAACGGTGTTCAACAATTAGCAAATGGTTCATCACAACTGAACGCCAACTCTGGTGCACTTGTATCAGGTGCTAACCAGTTGAACGGTGGTATCGGTCAGTTGAACGCTCAGGTACCTCAATTAGTCGGCGGTGTTCAACAATTGGCTAATGGGTCTTACCAGCTTTCTGGTGGTTTGGATCAACTGAACAGTCAGATCCCAGCCTTAACAGATGGTGTTAACCAGCTTGCTGATGGTACTTCTCAATTGAACAGCAACTCGCCAGCCTTGAAGGACGGTACGAAGAAGCTGGTTACTGGTTCTGTTAAGCTGTCAGACGCACTTGGCAAAGGTGCTGATCAAGTTAACGCAATGCCATTAACTTCTAAGACCTCTGACATGTTTAGTGCACCAACCAAGTTGACACACAAGAGTTACAGTAAGGTTGCCAACTACGGTCACGCATTGGCACCATACGTGCTTTCAGTTGCCTTGTATGTTGGAGCAATCGTCTTCAACTTTGCCTACCCAATTCGGAAGGTTTCGATGTCTGGGCAAAGTGCAACGGCTTGGTTCTTCAGTAAGACCACGATTGGTTTAGTTGTTGCCGTGGTTCAAGCAGTTGCTGAAACTGGTTTGATGATGTTATTCGGCTTGTCAGCTGATCATCCTGGTCAGATGTTTGCCGTCTCAATTAGTTTCTCGATAGCGTCGATGTTCCTCGTCATGTTCCTGTCCATGTTACTGGATAACCCTGGTCGTTTTATCACCATGGTTCTTCTGATGTTGCAACTTGGTGGTTCAGGCGGTACCTTCCCAATGCAAGTAACAAACGGTTTCTACAATGCCATTCATCCATACTTGCCGATGACATACTCAATTCTTGGCTTACGTCAGGGATTAACATCCGGCTTGGGTAATGACACGGTTACACAGGCAGTTGGATTATTATTGCTCATGGCAGTAATCTTCGCATTCCTGTTATGGTTATCAATGTTGTTATTGCAACGCATGCATTTGCAAGGCTTCTCTCAGCTTGATGACAATCAAAAGTTACAAGATGTTGAAAAGTAGTCTTTTATAAAAAATTGCCACAGTCGTAATGACTGTGGCAATTTTTTTGCGTTACAGCAGGTGTGCGCAAATGATAATGACTTTAATAAAAATAAATAAGTGCTCGTTTATGCAATAATTTGATTGTGCGTGATATACTTTAAATATAAATTAATCCCATTGACTATAAACATCATATAAAAATAAATGTTTAACAGATTGACGGGATTGACATTAAACCATTCGTATTAAAAATGGTTGCGCAAGTTACGGATATATTAGGAGAAGTCAAATGCAAAATGAGCAACAACTTGAAATGGTGATTACTATGATGTCAGAAGGCTATTTGGCTAGTTTCCGGTCGATAGAGAAAACGCTGAAACGGGTTGCCAAAAAATTTGGACTAGGTTGGAGTAGCCTTTCTATTTTGAATCAGATAGCAAGTGATGCCAGCGTCACCACGGCTGATCTGATTCAGCAAAACCATATTTCCAAGGGAGCCGTGTCACTTCAAATTACCGAATTACTCAACCGAAATTTGATTAAAATTAGTGAAGATGAAAATGACCGGCGTCGACATCGACTTGAACTGACCAAACGTGGGGAAAAAGTGGCTGATCGAGTTCATACTCAGGCGACTGAGATTGCACAACGGGTTTTGAATGAAATGCCATTAACTGAAATGCAACGCCTGCACCAAAATTTTGCAACATTCGCGGAAACGTTGAATAGCACACCAATTAAGTGAGCTGGGTTGTAAGATACATACAGGACAAAGTAAGCGCAGATTATTCTGCGCTTTTTTTGTCCTTAATTAGGCATCAACCGCTGTATTAATGATTGCATCGAGTAAACTATTAATGGCAATAATCGTTGGATAAAAAAGCGGGAAACTATTTTATGACATATAATGTGCAACCATTGCGAACAGCAGTTGAAATTCAACAGTTTATTCATGCGGTCAGCGTTGGACGGTTTAGTAAACGTAATCGTTTTTTGGTGTTATTAGGCATGAACACAGGGCTACGGATGAGTGACATTGTCCGTTTGCGGGTCGCGGACGTTAGACGAATTCACAATTGTACGATTACGGAGCAGAAGACTGGTAAAAAGCGAATACTATATTTGGCAAGTATTCGTGAAGAAGTGATGACTTACATTGACGGCTTACCTGATAGTGCTTATCTTTTCGTCAGTAGTTATGGACAACCGCTACGTGTTAATTCGGTTTACAAAATCTTTCAAAAGGCGGCCTTGCAGCTCAATCGTCAAGATATCGGGACACACACATTACGGAAAACATTTGGATATCATTATTATCAGCAAACACATGATATTGCGACGTTAATGATTTTGTTAAACCATTCCAGTGAGTCTGTTACCAAACGTTACCTGGGCATCGAAGAGCTCGACATTCAAAATGCGTTGCGAGGTTTTCGTTTGGGAAAATAAAAAAGTCACGACTCTAGCAAGAATCGTGACTTAGCCTAAAATGTTCCACTAATAAAATTATAACATATATTCATTAATAATATGAATCGTTCAAGTAGTGAATTTTACAGTATTCCCAGTGTATTGGCATTTTTCAAAATTAGTAATATTCCCGACTGGTTTATTTTGAGCGAGCTAACGCACGGCATTTTGCTGATTTTAGTTTATTATTGTGTTTCCAATAAAACACGAATAAATTGTTACTGCTACAGCGGCGTTTTTAGAGCACAAAGTCACCATTTTTGCTATTTTAGTGAGTTTAAGGCAATCAGTGGCCGAAACCTTGGTTTAAAGGTGTTTCCATCAACAAACGAAGGTGGTGCACTCATGGACGAAACAACAAAACAGCAACAAATGGTCGTTGATATGATGACAGAAGGGTATTTGTCGAGCTTCCGCCAAATTGAAAAGGTTCTTGGGAAGGTTTCAAGCAAGTTTGGTGTTGGCTGGAGTGGACTATCAATTTTAAACCAGTTGGCCACGAACCAAAGCGCAAATGTGTCTGATCTGGCAGAAAAAAACCACGTGACTAAGGGCGCAATTTCAATTCAAATTTCTGAGTTAATGAAAGCCAAACTGATTGAGATGGACGAAGATCCCAACGATCGTCGGCGTCACATCGTTAAATTGACTTTCAAGGGTCAAAAAGTGGCCGATCATGAAGTTGCCCAGGCAAAAGATATGGCCTCACAAGTCTTGAATAACATGGGTGAAGCAGAAATGATGCGGCTGCATACTGACTTCGCAGCTTTTGCTCATCTTCTTGAAGATACTAAACTTGAATAGTTTTTTATGAGATAGTAATATATCTGAATTTTTAAACATTTCAGATATATTGCTGTCTTTTTTTACCGAATGTTCCTCCTTTGTTAAATAAAAACGCTTTCATTTGTCTCGATGTTCGTCAATCTCCATCTGCATGGTTACAAAGACATTTTAATCATGGTAAAATATACTCGCATTGTTTCGAGATATTCATTGAGTCTTACTTGTTTCTAAAGCGAACCGCTCAGTTTCATTCAAACGAACGGTGAGGGTTTAACTGAGCGTGCTTTAATGATGGAGGATGCATTTTGAAAAAGGAACCGGCGAACTGGCTGGCAGTGCTAAAGATTGCGATGCCGCTATGTTTAAGCTATATTCCCATTGGCTTGGCTTGTGGTGTGCTATTGCATGCGGGCGGTTTGAATACATGGTTGGTGGCACTTGTGTCATTGATCGTGTATTCAGGTGGTGCGCAATTTTTGATTGCCACCATGTTAACGATTCATGCACCAATTTCCCAGATTGTGATTATGCTGTTTTTCCTTGAATTACGGTATGCACTATTGGGTTCTAGTTTGTCACACTATCTCAAAAAGTCATCCCACAAATTTATTTTGGGTTTCGCGTTTTCACTAAACGACGAAAACTACGCGGTAAACTATTTGAAGTTTGCCACGGATAAATATTGGACACCAAGTAATGCCTTATTGGTTGAACACTATGCGTTGTACACCTGGGCATTTTCAAACGTGGTTGGGAGTTTAATCGGGTCATCATTACACATTAATTTAGTGATTGTTGACTTTGCATTGACTGCTTTATTCTTGTTTATGGTTACGATGCAGGTTAAGCGCCGTTTAACGCTGCTGACAGCCATTTTAGCGGGCGCATTATCTGCTTTCTTCTGTGTTGCGTTAAAGAGTACCTTAGGGATTGTGATTGCGACGTTGCTTGCCTCAACAGCTGGATTCTTGGCTGATCGGGTGATTCGTTCGATGGCACCGGGCAGTTCCCTACTGTACAAGGTTCGTGGTCCTTCGGGAACGCGCGAGACGATTAACGAACAGGAGCTGACTGAAGAGCGACTGTTGAAGGAAGAACAAGAGAAAGACAAGGATCACGACCATGAATGATTTAGCCTTAGTGTTATTGGCGGGAGTGGCGGCCTTTATTCCGCGGTACTTCCCAATGTTGTTTTTTTCCAAACGTAAAATTCCAGACTGGTTCAACGAGTGGATGGGCTTTGTGCCTGTGTCGTTGTTCACCGCGTTAATTGTGAAGCAAATTTTCGTCACCTCGACGTATACGTTTTCTGTAGGTAACATTGCCGCTATGATTTCCGCAGTGCTTGTCATTGTCATCGCGTACTTCACGCGTTCAATGACACTGTCCGTGGTATTGGGGTTGTTGCTCATGTGGGCATTAACAACATTCTTATAAAATTAAATGAATTTACAGCTGACTATCGTTTCTTGATGGTCAGTTTTTTTGTGCATGCAAGCTACTTTCTCACATCGTTATGCTGAATAAAGTTATCGCCTGGTAACTTTCCGCCTGTTGTCGAATATGCTGTCTTGTCTTGCACTTACAATTGCTAAAGTTGTCAATAATCCATAATGTGAGTGAAGTCGGGCAGGGAGAGAATTCCGTGAAGGCAACACTTGGTGGCGGGTCTTGGCCACGTAGTGTTGCGGGACGACTTTTGAGACGGTTTGTGGCTCAAAATCGAGGTTAAAGACTCCGGTTTGGGGAGGCTGAGGACCGGTCCCACGGAATGGCATCCCTGCCAGACGGAACGGGAAACTACGTGCAGGCCTTTCCGTTTTTTTGACTACTGTAACTTAGCTTGACGGAAATAAAAAACAACTGTCAAGAAATTGACAGTTGTTGGTGTGAAACATTATTTGTACATATAATCCCGTGTCATTGGCAGCACGCGACCAGATGCACCTTTAGTGAGCAGGAACTGAATGACGTCGATGTTACCAGACTGGAACGAAGCCGCACATGCCTGCAGGTACAAGTCCCACATACGCATGAAGCGTTCGTCGAATTGTTTGGCAATTTCGTCACGATGCTCATTGAAATTCTTGTCCCAGATTTCCGTGGTCCGTTGATAATGACGACGTAGTGGTTCCATGTCGTCGACCTGCAGACCAGCGTCGATCATGTGGTCGATGTTTTCCGTTAAACCGGGAACATAACCACCTGGGAAGATGTATTTGTCGAGCCAAGCGTTCGTGGCACCGCCTTGTTGACGAGTAATGCCATGAATCAAGGCGACACCGTCATCAGTCAGGTATTTGGCCACACACTTGAAGTAGGCGCCCAAGTTTTCCTTACCAACATGTTCAAACATCCCAACTGAGGTGATGTAATCCCACGTTTCGTTACCTAATTCGCGGTAGTCTTCCAAACGAACTTCGGCAACGTCTTGTAAGTCTTCATCGATAATCCGTTGTTTAACCAAGTCATATTGTTCTTGGCTTAGCGTGATCCCAGTGACCTTTAAACCGTATTCTTTGGCAGCCGTGAGCATTAAAGTACCCCAGCCACAACCAATGTCCAACAGACGTTTGCCAGGTTGAGGGTCAAGCTTCTTGATAATGTGATGAACCTTGTTCAACTGTGCTTGTTCCAAGGTGTCATCATCATGCTCGAAGTAAGCACATGAGTAAGTTAACGTTGGATCCAACCACAATTTATAGAAGTCATTACCAACATCGTAATGTTTTTGAATGTCTTCCTTAGAATGTGACTCACTGTGTGACTGCTTTGGCATGAACCGTTTGAACTTACTGTTGTTAAAGAAACTGCCAGCACTTTCATAAGCGGACTCGATCAGCTTTTGAATACTTCCGTCAATCTCGATGCGGCCGTCCATAACAGCTTCACCAAGTGCCAATGACGCGTTGCGCGTTAATGACTTGATTGGCACAAGTTCATGAAAGGTAACTGTCACCTGTGGTTCGCCGTCACCACCATAAACATCGCTGGTGCCGTCCCAATAATTGACACGCACAGGGATGTTGAATGAGTGACTGAGAAATGTCTTGTAAAATGTCTTATCCAGCATGAATCCTTCTGTTCCTTTCTCGTTAACCGTTTGATGGTAGTGCCCGTATGGCAAAAATGCCATCATGTTTTTTAAAAATACAATCTTCAGTATAACGCTGTTTGCCAAAACACCCAACGCTTTAAACATGGCTAAAAATGCTTTATATAAGTCGATTTGTTCAGAACGCAAACAAACTTGATTTAGATTGTCAGTTAATTTACCAATTCTTTCTAACAAAAGATTTGCAGGAAATTTCTTCAGGATATAAAATTCAGTAGTTTAGAAAAGCCGGATGATTGTATTGGTATAGACTATGCTATCTTGTTATACTGACGGTGTAATCATCTTTTGATTAATTGGTTTTAAATATAGTAGGTCCTTTATTTAAGGTTGTAACGTCACTCGAAAAGCATCGGTTAGTTAGTTTGTAAAGCGGACACGAAAGGAATTAGACAAAACATTGTTCAATACAGGGCTAAAAATGCCTATTTTGTGTACTTTTACGTACTAGCATTTTATTATGAATATATAAAGATGTTTATAGGCGACGTTAGGAGGGTAGAGATAACGAATTAAATCTAATCGTTCTGTTAAGACACTTAATGGGCAATTAGATTTAGATCATTTGTTATCGCGTTAAAATGATTATTAATAAGCACATCATGCGCAGCACCAATGAAAAGCAGGTGCTCCAACAAATTATTAATGAAGGACCAATTTCGCGTAGCCAGATTTCACGTAATCTGGAGTTAAATAAGGAGACTGTTTCTGATATTTATAATCAGTTATTGAAGTCCGGTGTTATTCGTGAGGTTGGTCACGGTGTTAGCACTAAAAACGGTGGTCGCCGACCAGTAATGGGAGAACTTAACGTTAGCAAAAACTACGTTATGGCAATTAACCTGGGCAGCAGTAGTGTTGATATCTTAATTAGTCGCTTTAACGCATCTAAGTTAAGCGCCCAAACGATTGATACAGAGGGTATTAATTTAACTACTGTTATGGATATGATTACGGCGGCGATTGCTAAGGCGGTTGGTCAATTAAGTGACGAATCATTGGCTGGTATTGCGTTTGTGATTGACGGCACTGTTTATAACAATCACATTATTAATACAGAACTCAAAGGCCTGGAAAACTTTGACCTGGCTAAGTACTTTGCTGATAAATTCCAGGTGCCGGTATTGATTGAAAACGCAGCTAATCTGTCAGCTATTTATGAGCGTGATTTTCATGACAATGAGCTGTTTAAGAATCTGGTTACATTGATGATTGGTAAACACTTGCGGGCAGGTATCGTTGCAGACCAGCATCTGTATACCGGTCATGAGGGTCATGCTGGTGAAGTTGGTGAAGCCTACCTTGTAGATCGTTATGACCATAGTAAGATGGCTGCCGCCGACGTTTATGCGTCTGAACCAGCCCTAAACAAGGCGATTCGGGAACGTATGGGTTGGCAGGAAATGGACTTTGCAAAGCTTACCGAGGCCTATTACCACAAGGATGAGCGGGTTATGGAACCGATTGATGATTTTGCCTACTACCTGTCTCGGGTTTTGACGAATCTTTCCACGAGTTTTGCTCCGGACGTGGTGATCTTAAATGGGGATATGTTCAAACGTTTCCCACAGATTCTTCAATCTGTTCGTAATTCACTTGTTCAGATGATGCCCGATGGCGACACGCCTGTCATTCTGACCAAGGGATACACTGAATCTGCTTTGTTGGGGGCCACTTCATATATCATTCACCACGCGCTGGGACTCGATGATTTGAAGCTGGATTTCCAGGCCAAGGCTGAAAGTGTTGCCGAATAGTATTAATTTCAATGATTAAAATCGTTTCTGACGATTTTCAAAGGGTAGTCGACTAATAGTGCCGACTACTTTTTTTAGTCCAAAAATTAAGTTCTTCATGAGTTTGTGGTGCTGTGAGTGGCTGAAAAATGGGCAGTGAGTTACAGTTAGAGCAGAGAAATTATTGGGGGATTTGGTTGTGACAACATACTATCAACGATTTGTGAAAAACGTGTCGCTGCGGCGTTGGACCGTGTTGGGATTCATCGTGCTGGCGCTGTGGCTAATGCGTTCTATGATTAGCATTGTCCTGTTAACATTTGTGTTTACCTTTTTGGTTACTCGGCTGACACAGTTTATCCGCCGATTTGTGAAGATACCAGCGGCAGTGATTGTGATTGCCATTTACTTGTTAGTGATTCTGGGATTATATTCAGGGATTACGAATTATATTCCCAAACTAATTGATGAAACGGTCAAAATGGCGAATACCGTTTACAATTTTTATCGAAATCCATCGCATGACACGAACTATGTGGTGAATTTCATTAATCAGTATGCCAAACGGTTAGACTTCATGAATCAGCTTAAAAACTGGGCGACCATCATTTTGAATTACGTCGGCTATATCGGGCAAATGGCGTTAACCTTGTTCTTCTCGTTGATTCTGAGTTTCTTCTTCACTGTCGAGAACAAGCGGGTGCGCGAATTTTCACACCTGTTTTTGGACTCTACATACGGGTGGTTCTTTCAAGACGTTTCCTATCTATTTAAGAAGTTCATCAACACGTTTGGTGTTGTTATTGAAGCGCAATTTTTCATTGCTATCTGCAATACAGTGATTACAACGGTCACGCTGGCTTTCATGCGGATGCCACAGTTGCCAACCTTGGCGTTAATGATCTTTATTCTAAGTTTGATTCCGGTGGCAGGGGTAATTATTTCCGTAGTTCCGCTTGGCTTAATTGGTTATTCTGTCGGTGGTCTGGACTACGTCATTTATATTTTGGTAATGATCCTCGTGGTGCACACGTTGGAAGCCTATGTGTTGAATCCACAGTTTTATGCTAGTCGAACCGAGTTGCCCATCTTCTATACGTTTGTCGTTTTACTAGTTGGTGAGCGTTTATTCGGTGTCTGGGGACTGATTTTCGGCGTGCCACTATTTACATTTTTCCTTGATCTACTGGGCGTTAAGTCAATTGGTCGCGAACGACCGAGTATCAAACGGATGCGGGAACGCCGACGTGCCAAACGTGAGTCCAGCGTGAATGACGGAAAGTAGTGTGACCTATGTAATTTGTGTCGGATTTCGGTTATAATGAATTGATTATTACATTTAAGGAAGAGGTTATTAGAGATGGCTAAATTAGTATTGATTCGTCACGGTCAATCACAATGGAACTTATCTAACCAGTTTACTGGCTGGGTTGACGTTGACTTGAGCGACAAGGGTGTTGAAGAAGCAAAGCATGCTGGTCAATTGATCAAGGAACATGGTTTGGAATTTGACTACGCCTTCACTTCAGTTTTGACTCGTGCAATCAAGACCTTACACTACGCTTTGGAAGAATCCGACCAATTATGGGTTCCTGAAACCAAGACTTGGCGTTTAAACGAACGTCATTACGGCGCTTTACAAGGCCAAAACAAGGCTGAAGCTGCTAAAAAGTGGGGCGATGACCAAGTTCACACTTGGCGTCGTTCATACGATGTTTTGCCTCCATTGTTGAGTGCTGATGACGAAGGTTCTGCATCAAAGGACCGTCGTTACGCTAACTTGGATCCAAAGATCGTTCCCGGTGGTGAAAACCTGAAGGTTACTTTGGAACGTGTTATGCCTTTGTGGGAAGACGAAATTGCACCTAAGTTGCTTGATGGCAAGAACGTTATCATCGCTGCCCACGGTAACTCATTACGTGCTTTGTCCAAGTACATTGAAAACATTTCTGACGAAGACATCGTCTCATTGGAAATGGCAACTGGTGAACCAGTTGTTTACGACTTCAACGACAAGTTGGAAGTTCAAAGCAAGGTTAAGTTAGACAAGTAATATTTGATATAAAATGAGGCCCTCAACCGGATTGGTTGGGAGCCTTTTGTTATGCGGTGAATTCTATTAATAAGTTAATTTACTGTTAAAAAAAGTGAAGTTAAATAATTTTTGAATTCTTATCTGTGTGCTAAAATGTGTATAAAATGTTACATTCATGCACAGCAAAGGAGACATGATTATGTCTGAAAAAGCGACAACCAGAGTTACTTTTACTATTTCAACTGAAAAGAAGACACGAGCAGAAAGTGTTGCCAATAGGATGGGATTAAGTCTGAGTAGTGCAATTCAGGTCTTTGTGGAACAGATGATTAAGGATGATGGCATGCCCTTTAGACCCACAAACAAAAATATGCCGTTTGAAACAGCCGAGGCCCTTAAGGCGATACAAAATGGTCAGGGATTAAAGAAATACTCAGTTGACGAATTTGAACAATACCTTAGCCAGTTAGATGAGGATCAGGATGATTGAATTTGTGCAAACCACGCCACAGTTTAGACGCAATTTGAAACGACTTGCTAAGAAGCATTATCCAGTTAAATGTGTCAGTCAAGTTGTTGATCTAATTATTGCCAACGATACAGAAACGCTAAAACGTCAGTATCTTTATCACACTTTGCGTGGTGACCTTGCTGGCGTTTTTGATGTCCATTTATCTCAGAATTGGTTATTACTATTTACAATTTCTGAGGACGGGAAAACATTGTTTTTAATTAATACAGGTGATCATTCGATTATTGGTAAATAGACCTTATGCGTGTTAATTAAGGGCCAGTAATCTTGTCACTTTCCTTATTCGAAAAAATGGCAGACGTAATGATCTGCAAAGTAATCAGAATCAGGTTGCCGGCAGGGAAGAATAGAAGTGACAAAATCTGTAACGCAACCTGTACCGTAACAGCGGGCCAGTAGGTTAAATAACGATAAAGCGTCAGGTGTTTAATACTGTTGACGACAGCTGGATGGTTCTCGTTAGCCTTGATAATTTGTTTGGCCAAGATGACAAACGCAATCGTCCAAACTGCATAAATTAGCATGTAGAAAGTCTGCGGGCCGCGGGCGAAAATGCCTTCACCCACGCAGTTGCTACTGGTAAAAATGAGGTGCCAAACAACCACAGATTATTTGCCCAAAATACATGACGTGTAATGATTTTTGCCTTACCGAATAAAAAGTGGTGATTGTACCAAGCTGCACCGATAAATAGATAGCCGATGGCATATGAAATCAAATAAGGAACCTGACTAAAAATTGCGCTGAATTTTAGTGATTTTGGTGTCTTGAATTCTAAAATCATAATCGTGAAAATTATGGCCA
This sequence comes from Furfurilactobacillus milii, assembly GCF_021654115.1. Taxonomy (GTDB): domain Bacteria; phylum Bacillota; class Bacilli; order Lactobacillales; family Lactobacillaceae; genus Furfurilactobacillus; species Furfurilactobacillus milii. The sequence goes on from NZ_JAIWJF010000007.1 coordinate 149,517, forward strand.
AAACGGCATCGGTAAACGCTTCAAGGCGCGCTTTATTCATGATTATTCCCCCAAAACAAAATGTTAACTAAATCATACCGCGGATAGAAAAAATTGCCAATAAGCTTAGCAAGTCGTGTCTGGTAATTTCTTATTTAAAAGTAATTTTCTTTTTTTGTCTAACATGACATACTGGTGTCACGTTGACTTTGCTAATCTAATCAAGTGAGGGAGTTTACATGAAAATTAATCGGTTGATTGGTATTCTAGCCATTCTTTTGCAAAAGGATAAAGTGACCGCGCCAGAATTAGCTACGCAATTTGAAGTCTCTAAACGAACAATTAATCGCGATATTGATGTGTTGACACAGGCTGGCGTGCCGCTATACACGACCCGTGGTACCGGTGGTGGAATTTCAATCGTTGATAGTTACCGAATGGACCGAACCTTATTGACATCACGAGACATGCAAAGCATTCTTGCGGGTTTACGGAGCCTAGATAGTGTTAGCGGTAGTCATTATTATGAAGAACTCATGGAAAAAATCCAGGTAGGTTCAACAGAAATTGTCAACGGACGCGATTATATGTTGATTGATCTTTCTTCTTGGTATCACGCACGTTTGGCACCTAAAATTTCAGTCATTCAAGATGCAATCGAACAGCACCATCTACTAACGTTTATGTATGTTTCAAAATCACATGAGGGATTGCGAAGAGTTGAACCTTATTTTGTCGTGTTTAGGTGGGCTAATTGGTATTTGTGGGGGTGGAGTCTTCAGAACGATGAATGTCGCCTTTACAAGCTGAATCGAATGACGGATATGAAGATGCAAGAAACGCATTTTAGGCCTAGAGAGGTGCCAATGCCGGATATGAGACCAGTTCAACATGACAAGAATGCGATTCAATTTACGGCATTGTTTGATTCATCAGTTAAGTGGCGTGTTATGGACGAATTTAGTCCGGAACAGTTGCATGTTGAAGATGATGGTCGTCTACTTCTTGCAGGTAAGTACAGTGACATTCAGAGCCTGGTTCGGTGGCTTTTGTCATTTGGTAATCAAGTTCAATTAGTACGCCCAACTGAGGCACGTGAATTGCTGTTGTCAACTGCCAAAAAGATTATTCAAAACTATTAAATACAATTTCATGTAAGCTCCCTTAATGCAATGAATTAGAGGGGAACTGGCAATGTTTCAAAAGAGAGAAAACAATTTAGGACAGGATAAGATATTACCGCTAGTGTTACGATTGGTGGTTCCAACAATGTTGGCGCAGTTCGTTAATGTTTTATACAGTGTGGTCGACAGAATGTTCATCGGTCATATTTCTGGAATTGGGACAGATGCGCTTGCTGGTGTCGGTATTTGTAGTCCAATTATCGCAGTTTTATACGCTTTTTCGTATTTGATTGGGCAAGGTGGTACGCCAGTTATGGCAATGGCATTGGGCGCTGGGAATTTTCCTAAGGCTGAAACAGTTATTGCGAACTCTTTGCGACTATTAATTGGAATTGGTTTAAGCTTAACAGTTGTTTTTTGGTTGTTGAGAAAACAGCTTTTATGGTGGTTTGGTGCAAGCACTGCTATTTATCCGTACGCTTTAGAATTTTTATCAATATATTTGTGTGGAACCGTTTTTGCACTTTTATCTGGGGGTATGAATAGCTTCTTAATCGCGCAGGGCCATGCTGGTATTGGTGTCGGAACTGTATTAATGGGAACTGTACTTAACATAATATTGGATCCGATTTTAATTTTTGGCGCTCATTTAGGCGTCGCTGGAGCGGCCATTGCTACTGTTATCTCGCAGGCAGTTTCGGCTACCTTTGCAATTGCTTGCTTGTGTCAGTTACCATTAGCGGCTCGGTTACATTGGAGAAAAATAGATTGGCATTTGTGTCAAAAAATAGTGCGATTAGGACTTGCACCATTTTTAACCTACGCACTAGACAGTGGTTTGTTAATTCTATTAAATACAGTTTTGCAACGAACAGGCGGACCAAAAAATGGCAATGTTTTAGTGACTTGTGCCACTATTATTCAAAGTTACATGCTATTAATTACCTCCCCTCTGAGTGGAATTACGATGGGGTCACAGGGGATTGTGAGCTTTAACTTAGGTGCCCGTGAATATGGTCGGGTTAAACGTACTTTGTGGTCAGTTTTCTTTGTCTGTTTAACATTTTGTTCACTTATGTTGTTGTTTAGTTTGTTTGCCACACCACTATTTGTGCACTTATTTACATCTGATACCACGCTAATTGAACGAGCAGTACCATACATCAAACTTTATTCGGCCGGTGTTTTGTTCATGGCTGTTCAATGGACGGTAACAGACATGAGCATTGCGATGGAACAAACGAGGATTGCATTGATTTGTTCGTTATTTCGTAAGGAATTGTATGTGCTTGGCGTACTGTTATTACCAGTATTATTTCAACCTTATATGGCCTTTGCAGCGCAACCAATTTGTGATGTTGTTGCCGCAATCTTTTCAGGTGTTATCTTCCTACAGATTGTGCCACGTTTGCTTAATTCTGCAGACAAGAATCCGACGATCCAGACTAAGGTGGTTTAAAAAAGTGTATTTAGAATGGGTATCTAACTGATGTTGCATAACCACCCAAACGACCTATTCACAATTTTGAGAGAATAGGTCGTTTTGACGTTGCTGTCTGATTTTAGAACGAGACCGGTGCAGAATTTCTACTGTTTCTCGTAGAACTCATTAAACTGAGTATCCAATTCCGCAAAAGCAGCATTTAAAATATTCTCTCGTGAAATCGGCATAATGGAAGTGCCTTCTGCACGGACAATGTTGACTTGACCAAACGCCATCACGCCGGCAAAGATAGCTTTTAAGTATTGCACTGCAAAGTCCATTCCTGAGTAGAAGTCATCGCGCGTATAAATTGAACCACTGGCGATAAGAATCATCAATCGATAGTCGTTCGTCATTAAACCTCTTGAAGACTGTCCACTTGCTAATGGCTGTGATAAATATTTGAACGTTTCTCTAGCAATCAGAATGTTGTCAATCCAATCCTTCAATTTAGAAGGGACGTTAAAATTGTGGGTCGGCAGAGAAATCACCACACGATGGTTTTCTTCCAATTGTTTCAATAATTCAGCGGATAGATCAGCAATATGTTGTTCCGTCGGCGTTAGTTCAATGTGATCAGCTTCTTTTTTCCAAACGGATAAGAGCTGCCCCTTTTCAATTCGAGGTATTTCCATATCATACAAATTAAGGATGGTTAAATCATCGGCTTCGAATTTCTCGTTATAGTCGCTCATAAACTTCTGCTCAAGTGTATTTGAATATGATTCAGGATTGTCAAAATCTGGATGCGCATTGATTAATAATGTTTTCATGGTTTCCGTTTCTCCTTTTGATTTGATAACATAAGGTTATCAGTTAAAGGTGTCATAATAAGTCACCATTAAGGACATTATGAAAAAATCAGAACGACTCAATCAAGAACTTTTTTATCTCAATAATAAAAGACGATTTCATCTTGAAGATTTGACCAGTGAATTTAACATTTCCAAACGGACGGCATTAAGAGACCTTGACGAGTTGTCGGAAATTGGTTTGCCGTATTATACAGATGCAGGCCGATATGGCGGCTATACGTTATTGAACCAAACCTTGTTGCCGCCGGTTACCTTCAGTGTTCAGGAAGTTCAGGCGATTTTCTTTGCTTTGTCAGGGATGAAGGGACTATCCAGTAATCCGTTTGAAAAGTCATTTCCGCAAATTCAAAAGAAACTATTGGAAACACTGCCAAAGAAGCAACGGCAGGGCATTGACTCGATGGCTAGCGCCGTTTATTTCTATAGCACAGCACCGGTTAAAAGTGTCGCTAGTTTGGATATCGTGATGCAATCGATTTTAAATGAACAGGCACTTTCAATCACAGATACGCAACATGTAGTGAGAAAAAGCATCATTCAAGTTTTTGAATTATTCTATCGAAATGGCATTTGGTTTTGTAGTGCCGTTGATTTGGCAACACATGAATGGGGAACCTACCGCTGCGATAAATTAACCGAAATTAGCCTATACGATGGCCAAGTAGAACTGTTTTCGAACGCTGAACTACGACAGCTACAGGATAAATATGAAGCGACGTACCACAATATCCAATTTAGATGTGTTGTGAACAAAGCAGGGCGTGATCACTTTTTACGGGATCATTATCCGAATATGCGGTTAGTTGAGGAAAACGATAAAACTTACGTCTGCGGTGGCTATAATATTGCTGAAGAAACGTACATGGTTGAATACCTGCTAAGTTACGGCAAAAACATGAAAATTGAGTATCCTGAATCCTTAGCAATACAGTATCGTAATTATTTGACGGAGATGCTTAATGCAAAAGCGGAGCATCAAGATATAAAGTATTAAATAACTCATATTAAGGTTCTCAACCAACTGGTGCAGGTTGAGAACCTTTTTTTAGTTGCACGGTTTATCCTATATATCGTTGACCAATAGGCAGAATAATTGCTGAAACCTTGATGGATCAGGCAAAATAAAGATCCGTAATACCGCGAGGAGAATAGCTTCAGGGCAAACTTTCCCTGAACAACTTTGAAAAACTTAAGAGCGATTAGGTGGAATCCCGCTCAAAATGTCCCTTGCAAAGGACATTATCTTGTGAAAGCGGATACTTTTTCTAGCCTATTATATTAAAAGGGGTGGGGCGTTTATGCAATTAAATGATCAGCAACAAGCTTTGATTGATATTTTGATGCGACAAAACGATTACATCACTGCCCACAAACTTTCTGAGGTCACCAACACATCTACTAAAACGATTTATCGAAATGTCCGCAGCATTAATGATAGTTCCGAGTCTGGTGATGTTATTGAGGCAGTACGTGGAAGGGGGTATCGCCTAAATTACGATCGGTATATTTATGAACGGAATACCAGCGTGGATAACACCTTGGACTATTCACCAATTGAGCGACGGAACCGGATTTTACTGGAGCTATTGTTCAACGCGCCGTTTGATTTAAACGTTGACCGCTTGTATGAACATTATTACGTGAGTGAAACGGTGATTGAAAACGATATTTCCTTGATGAATAAGCTAGCGTTGTCTTTTGGACTGGTACTAAAGCATCGCTATCGTCGTTTATCTATAACTGGTCCCGAACCAAACATTCGTCAGGCGATTCGAAATACGATCAATAAGGGTGACCTCATGGATAAAGAAAGCATCGATGATTTTATCGATGATTTCCATGAGCTGTCATCGTTTGATGAGCGGTTTTTAATCGCTCAACTGGAATACTTGGAGCGTTCATTGAAGCTAACGATTCCTTACCCGTATAACATAAATATTTTTTCACATCTCTATATTTTGATGAGTCGTTTTCGTGAGGGCAAGGTCGTTGATGATCCGGAGCAGAATCGGCTGACTGCTGATCAAAAGGCGTTGACAGAGCGCAACCCCAAGTTTGCAGAAGTGGCTCGAGAAATTATCGGGAAAATTGGCCGCTACCTTAACACAACATTGCCTGCCATCGAAGACTTTTATCTACTTCAGTACATGGTCTCAATGCGGTACGACCGTGAATTGCCGAGTACGAATCATGAAGATCAGTTGGTTGATCAACTTGTCGTGTTCTATGTCGATGGTTTTGATTTTAATGGCCGTGCCGTGGATCGAACTGCGCTGGTTGCGGATTTACGTAATCATATCAAGCCAATGGTCAATCGATTGAAAAATGGCATTTCGGTGGCCAATCATTTATTGAAGGAAATTGGATCCGAATACCCTGATGAACTTGCCCAAGTTAAGCAACTGTCCAGTGAGGCGCAAACGAAATTTGCTTTGCCAGCAGCGATTAGTGCTGACGAAAGTGGTTTTATTACCCTGTACTTTGCGAAGTATCTAGAGCAGGCTAAGCCGGCCAAACGAATTCTCATTATGTGTGCCAGCGGCGTTGGGACATCACAACTGATCCGGGTGAAAGTTCAGAAGGCTTTCCCAGACTTGGATGTGGTGGCCGTTGTTTCAAAAGACGGGTATCTAAAGCATGCGGCTAACTACGGGCACATTGACCTTATTATCACGACGGTCAACGTAACACCGGCTGACGATACCAGTGTGGTGATGGTTAGTGCGATGTTTACAAAGGCTGATCGGGATCAAGTCGCTAATTGGATTGAACGGAGGGACAGCTGATGATTGATCCGCAAGAGCTATTTTTCATGTCACTATCACCTTCAGACAGTTCTTTAGAGACGTTTCAACACATGGCACAACGCTTGAGCCAATTGAATCGCATTAACAACGTGACCGCGTTTAATGACTTGATTGTCAAACGTGAGCAACAGGGGATGACCATGATTGCGCCCCAAATCTTAATGCCACACGCTGTGGGATCCGTTGTCCTTAAGAACACAGTTTTGGTTGGCTTATTTCCCACAGCCCAGCATTGGAACCAAGTACTAAGCGTTCGATTGATTGTGATGCTGGCAACGCCCAATGCCTCCGCGGCACAAACGGATCCGCAGTTGATGGCTTTGCTAACGAAGCTAGCTGATGAGCAGGTCACAGAAAAATTAGTGGCACAAAAAACGGTGTCACAGGTCCAATTATTATTGCAGTAAAAGAAGTGAAAGGGGTAGTCGCACGTGTATTTTGACAAAGATGTGATTTTATTCGACCAGTCAATGACCGATCAAACCACAGCCTTAACGACGTTAGCCGATGCATTACAAAAAGCTGGCGTTGTTAAACCAAGTTTTAAAGAAGGCATTTTAAGTCGTGAAAAGCAATTTCCAACGGGATTGCTTGCACCATCAATGGGAGTGGCCATTCCGCATACGGACGCGGTTCACGTGATTAAACCACAAATTGGCTTCCTTCAATTAAGGGAACCAGTTCATTTTAATCAAATGGGCGACAACGCCGACGTATCAGCTAAATTGATTTTTATGTTGGCACTGAATGATCCTGATTTGCAGTTAGCGATGCTGCAGCGGTTAATGGGACTATTCCAGAACGATGACCTAATGAAGAAGTTGACGACTATCAGTACTACTGCTGACTTCAAAGACATTATGAAACAAGCAGAGATTGATTAATTATTGGAGGAATTGTAATGGCAGCGTTACAGTGGTTTGTTAATTTAGGAGCGAGTGTTATGCTCCCAGTTTTATTATTTATTTTTGCACTTATTTTACGCATCAAACCCGGTAAGGCATTCAAGGCTGGGTTAACGGTCGGGGTTGGGTTCGTTGGTCTAAACTTGGTCATCAGTCTGTTGACTAAAAACCTTGGACCGGCCGCTCAAGCGATGGTTAAAAATTTTGGTCTGCATCTGACCTCTATTGACATTGGTTGGCCCGCAGCATCTGCCATCGCCTACGGAACTGTTTTAGGTAGTTTGGCAATTCCAGTTGGGGTTATTGCAAACGTCATCTTGTTACTAGTTGGCTTGACGAAAACATTGGACGTCGATGTTTGGAATTACTGGCACATAGCTTTTACAGGTTCACTTGTCTATGTTGTGACACATGATTTTGCCCTCGGGTTATTTACCATGATTGTTCACGTTATGTTGATTTATTTATTGGCGGATTTAGCTGCGCCAACCGTTCAGAAGTATTACGGATTGGAAGGTATTTCATTCCCACAAGGGGCCTCAGCACCTGGCTTCTTGATGGCATTGCCATTAAACTGGTTGTTTGACCGCATTCCTGGGATCAACAAGGTTAAGATTACCCCAGAAACAGTCCAAAAGCGGATGGGTATCTTTGGTGATTCAACTGTCATTGGTTTGGTAATTGGATTAGTCATCGGTGCTCTAGCACATTACTCAGTTGCTAAAACCCTCCAACTTGGTGTTAACACCGCTGCCGTCTTGTTATTGATGCCACGGATGGTGTCCTTATTGATGGAAGGTTTGACACCAATTTCAGAAGGGGCCAACGCCTTTGTTCAGAAACGGTTCCCTGGTCGTGACTTATACATTGGGATGGATAGTGCTTTGGCTGTTGGACAGCAAGCTGTTTTATCTTCAGCTTTGATCTTGGTGCCACTAACACTGTTGATTGCCGTTATTTTACCTGGTAACACTGTGTTGCCATTCGGTGATTTGGCAACCATTCCATTCATGATTGCTGTTATGGCCGCTGTTTTCCGTGGTGATATTTTACGGACTATCTTGGGCGGTATTGTCGATATCGTGGTTAGTTTGTACATTGCATCATGGGTTGCACCGCTGGTTACCGCTGCCGCAAAGGGCGCTCACTTCAGTCTGCAAGGGAATTCTTCCATTTCTGTATTAAGTGATGGTGGGACTTGGACCACATTGTTAATTGTTGGTTTGGGCAAACTGATCAGCTGGGGTGGTATTGGTTTAATTGGTATCGTGGTATTAGGTTTGATGATTTGGCAAAACAAATTCCGTAAAACTGCAACAACGGTTTCAGATAAAAAGTAACGTTTGAATTAGTTGTTCAGGAAACTCGACATTGGAGGTCGAAAATATGAAAACATTAATGGTAGTTTGTGGCTCTGGCGTGGCAACATCCACGGTTGTTACAGGAAAAATCAAGAATTGGTTAGCTGACGAAGGCTTTGATGGTCAAGTCAAGATGTTGCAAAGCAAAATTTCTGACGAAGTTAACCACATCGATGATTACGATGCTGTTGTTAGTACTACGCTAGTACCAGACAACGTTAAGGATAAGGTTATTAATGGGGTTCCATTATTAACCGGTATGAATACGCAAGCTGTCTACGATCAAATTACTGAGAAACTCGAATTAAAATAATTCAAATTAAAAACGCTCATCTAGAATTTTTTCTAGATGGGCGTTTTTTGCTGTTATTTGTAGTCTATGAGCCTCAAGTTTTTACCGCAGTGAATGGCCTAGCATTTAAAATGTTAAATAAACATTTTTACCCCAAAATAAATAATGAGCAGTCCCAAGAAGGGAGTTAGCACACGATTTACTCGACGCAAATCAAGGTGTTGAATAATCACCGGCGTAATCACCGCGCCAACGATAGCGCCCAGCATCAGCAACCAACCTGCTTGCCAAGCAAACGTACTGATAAATAAGTGACCGATTAGGCTAATTGATGACATGGTCATGAGCACATATGTAGCCGTACCTGCGGATTCAACGGCAGTTAATCCTAATAATGTGAGACCTGCAGCTGTTGTTGCACCGCCGCTTAAACCGCCGATGCCGACCATTAGACCACTTAGTAAACCAAAAAATCGCGCCAACCATACCTGTGTTGAGTCTGTGTGAGTATTGTGCGTTTGATGAATTGATTTAAACAAAACCATTGCGCCCATAACAATGAAAATGGTGCCGACAATCCAGTTGTACAGTGTTTTAGGGATGAATTGTGCGCTGTATGTACCGATTAAAATGCCAGGTATAGCGGCGACAATCATTTGGTTGCCGACATGAAAATTAACGTTTTTAACACGTAATTGTGTCAGAAAACCGAAGAATAAGGCCGGTAATGCTACGAGTAATGACGTTGGTACTGCAACCGCAGATGACAAGCCTAATTGGCTGGTCAACACTCCGAGGTATAAAGCAGCACCGCCACCACCAATCAAGCTAACAAAAATTCCAATTACTAAACCATAGGCAAAAATGAGCATTAGATAAACCTTCTTTGCGTTAAGAGTCTGCATTGATAATAAACGGAGCATACTCCATTTGTCAAGAACACGCTTTTAGCGTATGGTACTAGTTGTAATAATGGAGGGCTAATTGATGCGAAAAGATGCGCAAATTAATCAGCAAAAAATCTTAAATGCCGCTGCCAAGTTATTTAAGGAAAGAGCGGTTTCAACTGTCAGCATGAAGGACATTGCGCAAGTCGCCGGCATTGGAACAGGTACGCTATACCGTAACTTTCCAAATAAGAGTGAACTTTGCATGGCACTGTCACTTGACTACATTCAGCAATTTATCACGGGTGAAGAGGCACAACTGCATAATTCTGCGTCATCGGTAACTAAACAGTTCGAGAATTTTTTGACTCGATGGCTTGAGTTTCGTGAGCGTAGAATACAGTTGTTGACTGAAATTGAAACTGGGCCATCTGTCATGAGCACGTTTTATCACAGCCCGTTATATCAACAGTTAGTTAACTTGACCATGCAGGCACTAAAACCAATCAGCGATAACATTAGCGAGAGCGAATTGAAATTTCGAGCCGACATGCTTATTTCAATGCTGAAAAGTGATAGCTATGCTTACCAACGTGAGCAGGGACTGACCCGTGAACAAATTGCGATTAACATTAGTCACTTGATGATAAAAAGGTGTGACTAGTTCAGGTCTAAAAGAAAAATATGAGTTTGTTGAAACTGGATGAAATGTATCAGGTCCCCCGCACGATGATTGAGTTTGATTGCAAGTAGTCAACGAAACTCAGGCAACACGAATAAGGCGTTCATGGGTAATTCTCCCATGAACGCCTTATTCGTGTTAGGTGATCAGAAGCCAGTGTTATGTCTCACATTTAAGGTGATTTTTCATCCGCATGACCTTTTGCGGGTAAAGAAAAATTGTTTGTTGTCGATTCACCAGGATTTGAGTTGGGTCATTATATTCCAGCATCTACACGAAAATAGCCCTTAATTTGGGCGTTTTTTGTTACCACTTGTAGACGAATCGATTAGAAAGAGAGATGGAAAGGTGGTTATCGTCATTTTCCACTATGCAACCTAACTGAACGTTGGTATGTCGGCGTTTGCACTTTGATTGCGTCACCACCAGTTGCGCGAATGTGGCTTTCAATTTGCGGAAAAGTAGTATTTGTTTGCTTGTCTGCGAGCGGATTTATAGCAAATAGTGGAGGTAGTCAAAAAGCAATTTGGAGGGTGAATTATTATGCTCAAAGTTCAAAACGTAACGACCTATATTGGTCGAACTAAAATCGTCAAACGTGCGTCCTTTGACATTAATGCGGGAAATATTGTTGGGTTGATTGGACCCAATGGTGCCGGAAAAACGACCATTATGAAAACTATTCTTGGACTGACTAAATTTGAAGGTAGTATTCAAATCAATCACCAACCCGTTACAGAAAATCAACACGAGGCACTGAACAGCGTTGGTGCGTTGATTGAGCACCCAGCAATTTATCCATTTTTATCAGGTCGCCAAAATCTAGCGCTTTATTCTCATGATCATCAAGACATGGCGCGACTTATTGCTGATTTGGGGATGACTGACTACATTCAGCAAAAAGCAAAAGGCTATTCACTGGGAATGAAGCAGAAGTTGGGCATTGCCATCGCGTTGTTGAACCATCCCCAGCTAGTTATTCTAGATGAACCAATGAACGGGTTGGATGTTGAAGCAACGATTGGTGTCCGCAAACTTATCAAGCAATATGCCGATCAAGGAACTGCATTCCTAATTTCAAGCCACATTCTGAGTGAACTGCAAAAGGTTATGACGCATGTGGTGCTCATTAATCATGGTCAAATCATTGTGAACCAGCCGTTTGAGAAATTTGAACAACTACATCATCGAGATTACAAACTTTTAACAGAAAACGATGTGTTAACTGCGCAGGTATTGAAACAGCGGGCAATTCATTACAAACAAGAGGGCAATACTTTTAGGGTTAAGCGAGACAACATTTTTGATGTTCAGGATGCCTTGTATCAGCAGCAGATTCACCTCAAGGAACTGGCGCCAATTGAAACTAATTTTGAACAAGTTGTGGTCACGATTCTTGAACAGCAGCGGAGGGCCGATCATGAAGCGTAGTCTACTTGAAGAAACCTTTAAATTTATTCACCAAAGAACGTTTGTCGGCGGTATCGTTCTGTTAGTTATTTTAATGTTGTACAACGTGTTAACGGTGCGTGTAAATACAACTACTTTAGTCTTTGAGTTCGGCGCCGTTCAGTGGATTCCAGTGATTATTATTGGCGTTGCGTCAACCTTTTTAGCGATGGAATACCAGTATCACACCATTCTTGTGGTGTTATATAAGAATTCTCACAAGTGGCAAACGTACTTGGCAAAACTAGTAGTTGTTTGGCTATACAGTCTTTTATTAACGGTGGTTGCCGTTGTTTTAACGTTCGTTTTGAAATTCTTGATGGTTGGGCGTCAGTACGGGTGGTTCACGTATTCCACTGGACAGCCTACGCGCATTAACTTGTTGCTTGGTAATGTTATCGGAACGTTAGTTTATAGTCTTTTTATTGTGACGTTGGCTTTTCTACTGATTACACTCTTAAAAATGAACACTGCCGTTATCGGTATTGGATTAGCACTGGGTTTTCTCGGTGCGTCCATTTCGGTGGCCCTCATGGATTCGTTTACTTCTTTGACAACAGTTGTGCGCTGGAATCCATTAAACATGATTTTTGTAACACAGCAATTGGCCAATTCACCGTATGCCAACATGTCTCACTTGAATAACTTAGAAATCGTCGTGGCTAATCTGATTTACGCTGCTGGTTTTGGATTTATTGGCTATCAATTGTTCAAACGACGATACGTTTGATCTCGCGTAGGGAAGGGGCAATAAAATGCGTTTTAGTCTATACCAAGAGTTTTATAAATTAATTCATCAAAAGATGGTTTGGATTTCACCATTAGTCTTGCTTGGACTGATGGTGACAACGGGATTCACGATTGGCTATAATGAAAGTAAGTTACTAATGACGACTTGTTACGATGCGCCTGATTGGATCATATTGATTTTGGCTGTAGTTGGGGCGACATTTTTCTCAATGGAATTTCAAAATAATGCCATTTTAACGTTGATTTATAAGTCCGCTAATAAGCGGACAGTGTATTTCTCAAAGTATATTGTGATTTTAGGCTACAACATTTTGCTGCACGCTATTGCAACGGCTTTTACAATTATTCTAGGGATGACGCCGCTCAGTCGCCCAGTTTCGTGGTCAACAGTTTATCTGTATCACCAACCATTGTGGGAGAACATGTTGAAGACGTCTGCAATAGATGTGCTGACAACGACGTTCATTATTAGCCTGATTTTTTTGCTGTCTTGTTTGATTAACAACAATGCCGTCGTGATTAGTGTGAATCTGCTGATGATTTTTGTTGGCCAGTTTATTTCCGCTAGCTTACTCAATGGCAATAAGGCAGTACATATTTTACGGTGGAATCCGTTTAACTTAACGAATTTAACGCGGCAATACTACAATTACGCGACTTACGTTGATACGAGTCATCTCTCGAATGTGCAGCTGCTTTGTAGTACCACAAGCTACATTGGGATTTTCGTGACGGTTGGTTATTTAATCTTTAGAAAGAAACGCTTTTAAATTGATGGAGGATTTTCAACAATGAACAAATTTCCGGCGCAACTGAAAAAGATGCGTAAAGAAACCAACACCACTCAAGACGATTTGGCGAGCAAACTGTTTGTAACCCGTCAGGCAATTTCCAAGTGGGAGTCAGGGGATGCCACGCCTGATTTAGCAAACTTAATTAAGCTCACTGATATTTTCAATGTTAGTTTGGACACACTGGTTTTTGGCACTGAAGAACAGGATGCTAAAGTCGATCCTACTCAATTCACATATGATCCCAGGAAGAATCGTTATGTCCGGCGATTTGGCAAGATGAACTTTTGGGATTTTATGTCAGGGTACTGGTGGGTTATTTTGGTAATTATTTTGCTATTGGGCTGGTTCCCTACTTTATGGGGCCACTAATATTGATAGCAAGAGAATTATATAATTCAGATGTAACAAGCCCCTCAATCACTTGTCGGTTGAAGGGCTTGTACACTGTTTGAGGGTATTAAATGAAACTTGACTGAAATACTTGGGTGTTAGGGAAAAGAACTGAATAATGATGAACGATAAGGTATATCAAGCGTCACCAATTAAGCAATCCATCGATAAAGAACAACGACTGGCGACACTATCAACTATTAAAAAAAGTGTGTGCTATACAGAGTTAGTGTATCAGCGGGTGAATAAGAAATTAAATGATAAGTTATCAATTTCAGATATCGAAAGGATGGTAAGTGAAATACTAACTGATTCAGCTACTACGTTGAAACAAAAAGGCAAGAACTATTACATAACAAACTCGAACTATTTCGTACAGCTAGTGATCAATTCGCGGACTTTTCGGTTAATCACAGTTAATCGAGTGAAAATTTAAAAGGAATGGGGCCGAATATCCGCGGGTATCCCTTTTAACCGTGCAAATACTATTGTTTGCAAGGCTTCGTCATGTTTTATTTCGGCAATTCAATGAATTGCATTCACAGGGGATACCCACGACTTGGAAGTGGCATAAAGTTAGAGTGTTAGTGAGAATAACAGGGCCCCAATCCTCCTTCAATTGGTAAATGCGAAAAAAGTCGATGACTAAATATTCATTTAGTTATTGACTTTTTTAAATGATCGTTTAGTATAATGAACATGCGAAAAAGAGATGATCAAAAGCGACAGTTAATTGAGCAGGCCGTTCTAGTGATTACCAAGGAAGAGGGAATTCAAGGTTTATCGTTTGGTAAGATTGCTAAACACGCACAGGTCAGTTCAGGCACACCGTACGTTTACTTTAAGGATAAGACTGACATGCTTTCAAAAATGTTCCTTAGGATAAAGAATTTGTTTGATGCTAATCTGACATCAGATATTGACAAGGGGCAGACAATTGCGGACCAAATTTATTTGGCTGTTATGCACTTTGCTAGAATGTATGTCAATTATCCGCTTGAGGCCGTTTTTCTCACGGCCATCCGAGCTAACCCGGAACTGATTGATGAAAATGCTTTGAGGGTGGGAAATGAGTCGGCAAAACCACTTGAACAGTTGGTTGATAGGGCAATTGAACAGCATGCACTAAACATCACCAATCTTGATTATGTGACGGTACTGCTGTTTGGACCATTTATTATGCTGGTCCAAGAGCGATTATCAGCAAAACAAACCGTTACACTGTCCGAACTAGAGGCAGTTGTTCGTAATTCTGTTAACGGAATTTTAAAAGACCTCAATTGTCAAATCAAGTGCAACACTAAGAATCTATTCTTAGAAGTGGTCTAGTTGCTAAGCTAGTTCAGGCATTAGATCGGCTGGGCAGCGATAGTTCAATGACCGCCGTAGCCGGTTGTTTA
>NZ_JAIWJF010000008.1 GCF_021654115.1 Furfurilactobacillus milii
CTAGAGAAGTGCTGCTTTTACCGGTCAGGTACTCAGTGACCACCTTTGTACGAAACTCGAAAGTGAATTTAGACATAGTAAAACCCCCAAGGTTGAATTTGTTGTCCAACCTTGGGGGTTCACTTCAGTTGTGTTAAATCTTTTTTTATCGCATTAAGATTAATAGTCCAGTCAAGATCAGCAGAATAAGGACAAACGCGCCATCGCGTCCATGAAATTGCTGAATTCGAAACTTGGTTCGGTTGGCTGTCCCGGAGTAACCACGTGCTTCCATGGCAGTACCAAGTTCATCTGCTCGGCGAAAACTGGTCACCAATTGAGGAATTAACAGGGGGATGAGCGCTTGCATTTGTTGAAAGACATTGCCCTCGCCAAATTCGACTCCGCGTGAACGTTGAGCGGCCATTAATTGACTGGTTTCATCCATGAGGTTAGGGACAAACCTGAGTGCCAAAGCAAGCATGAGTGCCACTTCGTCTACTGGAAAACGAAACCAGCGCAAGGGGCGCAACAATGATGCTACGGCATCTGCCAGTGCTAATGGGGCAGTGGTCAGCGTCAGCAGTGTTGAGACAAATACAATAAAGACGAAACGAAGGAACACGTAAAGCCCATTTTGAAGTCCAGTTTGTGAAATGATCAGCCAGCCCCATTGCCAATAAACAGTGCCGCCATGAGTAAACAGTAGCTGCATAGCAACTGTAAAGATGATGAGCCAGAACATTGGCCGCAGACCTCTGAAAAAGAAGCGCAAGCTGAGTCTAGCACACAACACCCCAATCAGAACAAAACTGTATAGCAACAAATTCGTTTGCCAGTTATCGGCTAGAAAAATGATTAAGATGAGGTATAACGTTGTCAACAGTTTGACTCGCGGATCCAGCCGATGGATGATGCTGGTTCCGGGAATAAAGCGGCCTAACAGAAGGGCGTTACTCATGTATCGTGCCTCCCTTCATCGGAAAGTAACAATTCTGCTAGGATTGACGATTTAACAATGAACTGGTGAGTTGTGACAAGATGGCGCGAACGGGCATGTCCGGCAATTTCTCAATGGCAGTTAATGCAGTGTCGGTGTAATCTTTGGCTAGCTCTTGTGCCTTAACAACACCACCGTGGTCACGAACGAGTTGATCAACTGTTTTAGCGTCATCGTCTGTCATTTTTAGTCGTTTGCTAAGGTATGGTGCAAAGGCATCGGGCGCTTCACGTAAGGCGAGAATCAGGGGCGCTGAGTAAACACCTTGGCGCATGTCTTCTTGGACAGGCTTGCCAAACTGACTGCTGCTGGCAGTGTAATCGAGGATGTCGTCCAACAACTGGAAAGCAACCCCAATGTTGAGACCAATCGTTTGAGCATTGCGGGCAAAACGTAGGCTGTTGCCAGATTCATACGCACCGAGAAAGGTACTGAGCGCGAATAACTGGCCTGTCTTGCCGGAAACTTGGTTCAGGTATTGGTCGATGGTGATAGCCATGTTATACCGCGTGGACATTTGTGCTAACTCACCGTTTAAAATGGCTTCCATGTGTTTGCCATCCTGTTGCACACTGCGCAGATCACTGGCATAACCGGCCAACAGTTTGAAGCAGACGGTAAAAAGGTAGTCACCCGCATAGACGGCGGTATCTTTACCAAACGTTGCTTGAATAGATGGTAGTCCACGACGCATGTCAGATTCATCGATGATATCGTCGTGAATTAACGTTGCAGTGTGTAAGGTTTCGACAGCAGCGGCCAATGCAATTATCTTGTGACGATCCGTTTGCTTAAATTGTGAAAATAAGAGGCAGTACGCTGGCCGTAACATTTTGCCGCCGGCGTTAATCATGTCTAAAATAGCGTCTCTTACCGGGACGTTATTGGTGGTAATGTTCTGATCAATTAAAGTTAGCACCTGTTCAAGTTCCGTTTGGAGAGCCGGGTACTCACGCCACATTGGGTGAATTTTCATGATTGGTTCCTCTCTAGTGAGTGTTGATGGTCGTACCGAAGTCGACTCAGTGTGTCGACATGTTCAAATAAAAAGTTTGCGGTAATACCAATCGCAATTCCGGCAAGAATACCGATAACCGCTAGAATTGGTAGGTAGAGCATGACGGTCCAGCTTTGTGCGACCAAACTGGCAACAGCTAGTTGACCGACATTAAATAAAATTCCGCCACTGGCTGAAATGCCAATCATGCTGACCCGTTTCTCACCGAGCTGTTTGATTAACAGCATGCCCAGCCAAGATAGAAGGGCACCAGCTGCACTATACATAAAGGTAGCCACGGTACCACCAAGCAAGGTCGTCAGTAACAAACGCATACTCATGAGTAAAAAGCTGTCGCCAACAGGCATTGTGAATAATGAAACCAGGGTGATAATGTTTGAAAGGCCTAATTTTGCGCCTGGTGCGAATGCAAACGGAAACGGGATCATTCGTTCAAGTAAACCGATAATCACGCCCTGAGCGCACAAGAGGGCAATGTAGATGTACTGTCGTGTTCTTGATGACTGAACATTCATGGTTTAACAAGTCCTCCCGTAGAGTTGCTGTGTGTGGCACCGTTTGAACTCTTCACTTCTACCAACACTTTGTGCGGTAGACAAACGATGGTTTGACCAGGTTTGCTGATGGCTGAGTGGTGAACACAAATTTGATCGGGACAGTTGGCATCACTGATTTGAATACGATTATCAGTAACCAACGTGTCGTTATAGGCACCGTGACCCATGGTGAAATGATAATGTGTTTTACCTTGATGCCCAGTCAGTCGAATCCGTTTAAGTACGTGACCATTGTGGGAAACCACAGCGGTATACACTTCGTGACTTTTGGCCGTTGTTTGAGCGGCTGCTTGATGATGTTGGCTAGTGGTGAAGACCATCAGGGGGATGAAGGATCCGATAATCAGTAGGGTCACGATGATGATGTCAAACGGTCGGATCATTTTCAAATACCGTTTGACTGTGGGAGAAAGCTTCACGTAATCACACTTTCTTTCATTATTAAAACCGTTACATATTTACCTATAGTAGTTGGACGCCTGTCGTTACTTCGGTCAGAGATGCCGTTCCATGGGACCGGTTTGAGCCCTGAAAAGCGGTCTCGCACCTCGACTTTGAGCCCCAACACCGGTCTCAAAGCTCGTCCAGCACCACTGAGTAGCCCAAAGCGCTACTTAGTGGTGCTATCACGGAACTCTACCTCTGACCGAATCCACTACTTTGAGGCATATCAATTAATCAGTAGCATCAGACCGAAAACGGGGTTAGTGGTACTAAAAAGTAGCGACATATTTTTCATAACGCGCTCTCAAGTCGGACTTGATCACGTTTACTTTTCAAAAAAGAGCCCTAGGGCAAGTCTACCCTAGAACTCTACCACTGACAATATAAGCTATGAATGATTACTTCATGACATCGCTGCCATACAAGGCTTTCGGAGTTCCATATCGCCACTTACCGAAGACCCGTTGTAGGTAAGGCACTACCCACTTGTCGAGGCCAAATGCACGACCGGAACCATTCATGCAGGCAATTGCGACGAAGAAGATCCACATGTTAACCCAGTAGAACATGCCACTAAGACTGAAGACAACAACCATGGCTGCTGAAGCAGCTGACATCACCCAAGTGAACAAACCGAGAACCAAACAAACCCCAATAAAGATTTCAATAATGGTCATAAACTTTTGCATGAAGAAGGCTGTTTGTTGGTTTGGAACAAATACTTGAGTTACAGCTTGGAACCAGTGTGGCATCTTGGAGAAGACCATCTGTGGGTCATGACCGTAATCGTAGGAAAGAGAGAACATTGTTGGATTTGCAGTAGCTGTGGTGCTTGCTGCGCCACTTGCACCGCTAGCTGCACTGGTAGCCGTAGCACCGCCACCGCCAGATCCAGCAGCACTAGCACCGCTAGTTGTTGCTGGCTTTAACCATGCGAATGGTAACCGCAGCTTAGGTAAGAACCATGAGCCTTTACCTTGAATCTTTGGCCAAATATCAACCAACCACATCATACCTAGGAAAATCCGTGCAGGGACAGTCCACAATACGTTACCTTGACGAGAAATGTGACCGCGGAAGAGATTCCGATTATGACGGGTCCGGAAGAACTCGTGCATACAGTACTGGAAGAGGTAGTAGGCTGAGTAAACTTGAATGAAGTAGAGGATATTAACCAAATGCTTCATCAAAATGGCCCAGAAGTTAGATAGGTGAATCTTACCCATCAAATTGGCAACCCCATATTGAGAACCCAAGGAAACCATGAAGCCTGAATAGTTTGGCTTGAATTCGACTAATGGTTTGCCATCCTCTGTGTTAATGATGTTGGAAACGGCAGCTTGAGCTGTTTCTTCAGCACCTTGGACAATTTGTGGTTGACCTTTACCGGAACCGTCTTCGTCAAGTAAAGACACGTCACCAACGACGAAGATGTTTGGATCTTCTGATTGAGTGTACTTATTAACCTTGATTCGGCCGGCACGACCTTGTTCCAAACCGAAGTTGGCGGCCTGATCAGTTGCTTTAACCCCGGCAGTCCAAATTAACGTGCAAGTTGGGAAGGTGGAGCCGTCTTTGAGGTCAACGTGATCTTCATGGACACCGACAACACCGGTGTTCTTCATGATCTTGATACCACGTTTGGTCATGTAACGTTCCGCTTTATCGGCATCGCGGCGGTCCAACATGTTCATGATGGTTGGCGCCATTTCCATCAAGGTAAACTTGATTTCAGTTGGATCAAGTTTGTTATCCTTGGCCAATTGATCACGCCAGTCACGCATTTCACCAATCGTTTCAGTACCAGTGAACCCGGAACCAACGACAACAAACGACAGTAATGCTTTACGTTTGTCTGGATCGGTTTCGATAGCACCTGCACGAACAGATTTTTCAATGTGTTCTTTAAGGGCTACGGCTTGTTCCCAAGAGCCAAGGGTGAACCCATGTTCCTTAACGCCAGGTGTACCGAAGTCGTTTGGCTGTGACCCAATGCCTAAGATGACATAGTCGTAATCAAACGAACCGTGTTCAGTAACAACTTTTTTATCGGTTCGGTTAATTGACTTAACCGTATCCGTCACTAACTTAACGTTCTTACGACGGCAGAACAAACGCTGTAAATCGTACTGAATAGCGGTAGCATCCACCCGGTTGGCGGCAATTTCATGTAACTCCGTCATGTAGGTGAAGTATGAATGCTTATCGATCAGCGTGATCTTAACGTTGGAATCTTTTTTGAAATGCTTGGCCAGATGCTTGGTGGCGTAAACGCCAGCGAAGCCGGCACCGACGACAACAATATCCTTTTGGGCCATTTCCAACAACTCCTCTGAGATAATATAAAAGTTATAAATAAGTGCATTAACTATGAAACAATTATAGCGTTTACATTCGTCGATTGTCTAGACCTTCAGGAATATATTCACAAAAAGAAGTCATTTATTGTACACAATTATGTTGAATGTAGAAACCGTTTACAAGATTGACAAACAAGGGGGCGAATAAGAAATGCTGTTTAGTATCAATTTTAAACAAATTGAAAAAATACATTTTTCGTAATATGATTCACAAACCGAAACTTTACTGCTAAATCGTGATGGGGTGAGTGATGAATGCGTGTTCTGGCTAAGAAAGCAGTAACTTAAGGCGTGGCGTGACTAATGAATATGTTTTTTGGCCGCTATTGGTAATGCATTCAAGTTTCCGATATCATGGAAGTGAGTTGTTGTGACCGTTGCAAAAGATCGAGACGGAATGAAAGGTCGTTCTGGTTTTGCAATGGACGAAGTTTAGGGGGAAACTATGGGATTATCATCTTTCGGCGAACTGGTGGCGTTGCGAACAAAACTCGCCAGTATTTTGCCGTTTCTAGTGGGTGTTCTTTTCGCTGTCAATTTGGGGTATGACATAAATTGGGCGAATACAATTATTTTGTTTGTCGTGACATTGACGCTGGCGATGGCGACTACTGGTATCAGTAATTTAGTGGCCTATAACAAGTCACAAGGATCAGCGAGCGCACAGTCGCAAACAGTTATTGGTAAACGTCAGCTGCCATTGTTATTGGTTCAACTCATGCTCGTGGTGATGCTGACACTGGCCACCTGCCTTGGTATCTGGCTAGTTTGGCGCACCAACTTAATGCTTTTACTATTAGGAATTGTTGGGTTTGGCATCGCCATCTTTTATACGATTGGTCCTGTGCCATTGTCACGTTTACCACTGGGCGAAGTATTCGTAGGCGGTTCATTGGGATTATTGTTACCGTTTACGGCTGTCTATGTAAATGTGCCGTCACAGAAGCTGATTGGTATTATTCTGCACTGGCCGGGGATGCTTGTTATGGGCAATTTGTGGTCGTTAATTGCTGTCGTGTTGCTTTGTTTACCGTTAATGGCAACGACGGCTAATTTAATGTTTGCAGAAAACATTGTTGGTTTACGTGATCAGACGATTGATGAAGATAAACACACCTTGCCTGAGTATTTGGGGCAGCAGTGGAGTCTAATTGTTTACCGTAGTTTCACCGTTATTGGTTTTCTTGGTATTATCATCGGCATGGCGACAGGAATGTTATCTTGGTGGTTAGCGGTCATGCTGATAGCAGTTCCTGCTGTTGTACTCAACGACCGTCATTTTAAACAAATGGTTGAGGAAAAAACAACATCGACTGCTGATGATATAACGACATCAGCACATAACGGTTTGTTTCAAAATGAGTTATGGCCAGCAATCAGTAATATCCTTTGGGTCAATGGATCATTATTACTGAGCTTGATTTTGGAAATGGTGGTGCAATAAATGAAAACAGATTATAAACCGTTAACGTGGCCACTGTTTTTGGAGCTTATTCGTTTGCCAGCCAAAACAGCCAGTTTGCTGCCGTTTTTATTAGGGACATCGTACGCATATTACGCCTATGGTCAATTTAACTGGCTGAACACGCTGATTTATTTTATCGGACAAATGAGTATTGCGTTTTTCGTGACGGGTTTTAACAATGTTCAGGATTATTACAAAGCCAAAGATTTGGCTTACCGTGGTCGGGATAACATTTTAGGACGGGAGCATTTGAACCCGCGTCACATGATGGCGTTAATGATGGTGTTTTTGATCATCGCATGCAGCATGGGAATCCTTCTGATAATCCGGACAAACTTAGTGTTGCTCTTTATCGGTGGGTTAGCCATTTTGATTGCAATCACATATACGGCAGGGCCAGTACCATTATCACGAATGCCATTAGGAGAAATATTAAGTGGTTTATGTGAAGGTTTCGGCACAATCTTTATTGCGGCTTACGTAAACATGCCTAAACAATTGCCGATAGCGATGTATTTTGATGGTTGGCATTTTGTAATTACCGCTAATTTGGCCGTGATCCTGACATTGTTCGTGATTGCCTTGCCAATTGTGATTTTAGACGGTGGGGTTATGTATGCCGATAATATTTGTGACCTTCAACAAGATATGAAAAACCAACGTTTTACGTTACCTTACTATTTAGGAAAACAACGGGCCGTAAAACTTTATCCGTTCGTGCCCGGAATGGCATTTGTCTTTGTGATTATTGGAATCTTGCTTGGCTGGTTACCGTGGTTAATGATTGTTGTGTTCGGTTTGATTCCAGTTGTGATCCAGCATACGAAGGCCTTTCTCGCGGTTCAGGATAAAGGTAAAACATTTATTACTGCGATTCAGAATTTGTTAAGCGTTGCTTCTGTAGAAGTTGCGGTGTTAGTGGTGATGGATATAATCAGATTATTAAAGTCATAATTAAATAATTGCTATTACCAAAATGCTTTTATTCAAAGAAGTAATAGTCTTAAAAAATAAAATACGCCCGCTTTTCAAATCTTGATGACTGCTACCAAGAATGCGAAAGGCGGACGTATTTTAATTGTATGTGTCAATTGATACTAAACAATGTTACTGGGTGATCTTTTGAAATGAGCTTGTGAACAATTGATGCGTAATTTGAAAGACCTGATTCTTGTTGGCATAATCGGCGCCTAACACAACGGTGATTACCCGATGATGATGCTTTTTGGCTGTGCCAACAAAACAATTGCCTGCACCTTCTGAGGAACCGGTTTTCAATCCATCAACAGGGGTGTCGTCAAAGTGATCGGGTTGAGTTGGCAACATTCGATTCTCGGTTGGGAAGGAGCCTGATAGATCGAAATTTACGCGTGGTTCACTTGCAATACTCAATAATTGATCACCGTAGTGACTTAAGGTCTGTCTAGCGACTGTCGCAACGTCTTGTGCACTCATCTTATTTTCCGCATCTTCTGGTGTACCAGGGACGCGTAAATCGCCAATTAAGTCATTGTTTAGGCCGGTCACGTTTACAAGTTGGTAATGTTTCAGATGCCACACGTGTGCCTGATGGTTTATTTGCTTAACGGCTTTTTCTTGACTCCCAAACATTTTTTGAGCAAGTAATAATACGGAGCTATTGGCTGAATGAATGAGTGACGTGTATAACAAATCGCGAACTGAATACTTCTTGCCAGCTTGGAGCGGCACGTTGGCGAGTCTTGAATCTTGGGATAGGCTGGCAATATTTTCTGGTGCCATAACTGTATCCGTTAACTTAAGTTTTCCCTGATGGATCTTTTGCAAGGCAAAATAAACGGTAAAAAGTTTAGAAATGGACGCAATTGGGCGAACGGTTGACGCATTTTCTTCCTGGTATACATGACCGGTTTTAGCATCAAGGGCCAGTTTGGATACTGGCATTGTATCTGCTTGAGCTGATATTGCCGGAGAGATAATCACGCCGCTCAAGCCTGACAGACATAGTAGTATTAGCAAACAGCGTTTCATAATTGTTGTGACCTCCGTAATTGCTGATAACGTTGAATGACTAGAACGATGAGTGTAACGATTAACATGATAAAAATAGACAGAACAATGCAGTAGAATTGTTAAAAAATCGTACAATAAGTATAGCAAGAACATAAATACGAGAGAAAGCAGACAGTTATATAATCACTGATACTTTTTGGAAAAAAAGTTTAATTTGAAAGGTTAGTTTATCAACGAAGTCATTATTGGGACTTCCACTGAAACAAGAACAAAGGGTTCAAACTGGATTATTAGTTCTTGTTCGATACATTATTTATAGAATATCATTTTTATAACAAACAGAAACGATTGAAGTGGAATTTTTGCAAAAATTAAAAGCCAACAACTCTTAACATTGTTGGCTTTGTCAATGCAATTTAAAAAACGAAAAATGTTCTTATTCTTTTAAACAAAATCTGTTCATAAAATACATTTCAGTGCAATGCAGCAATAATCAGACAGACGATGACTAACCCTAGAACAGAGTAGCCACTGTAAATACGCATTAGACGAGTGGAACGGTGTGTTAGTCGAGTTGCGACGTAACGAGCTACGTTAAGAATCGTTAAGATGATAAAAATCCAGAACAAAGTCCATAAGAATGTCATGGTGATGCCCCCCTCAGCGTGGCTTGTTCCACTGACAAAGAATTTCGCCCCTTACTCAAATTGGCAAAAAGCATCGCAATAAAGGACAGTGGACGCTGCACGTTTGTTATTGTTCACCTTTATTGTAATCGCTTTATTTATGGATTGATAGTTTTATCACCGTTCTTTCCGGGGTGACGTTTATACTGAAAAACGTATAATGAAAGTAAACTATCTATCCATAGATGGGAGGTGTGGAAATGACAATTCGGTGTGCGTGGGGTCAAGAACCAGGGTTAATGCAGACTTACCATGACGTGGAATGGGGCAAGCCGCATCGTGATGATCATGCGTTGTTTGAATTAATGTGTATGGAAATGTATCAAGCCGGACTATCGTGGCGCACAGTATTAAACAAGCGCGCAGCATTTAATGAAGATTTTGATCATTATGACATTGAAAAGGTGGCGAACATGACTGAAGCAGATTGGCAGCCGTTCTTGCAGGACGCTCGAATTATTCGTAATCGGGCTAAGTTGGCCGCCACGGTAAGCAATGCGCAAGCCTTCATCAAAGTTCAAAAAGAATTTGGGAGTTTTGCACGTTACTGGTGGGCCTTTGTAAACAATCAACCACTTGTAAACGACGTGGTCACGGAAGATGATGTGCCTGCCAAGACAGCACTGTCTGTCAAAATTGCTAAGGACTTAAAGTATCGCGGTTTTAAGTTTATGGGACCAGTGGCTGTCTACGCGTTTATGCAAGCCAGCGGACTCGTAAACGATCATCTTAATAACTGTGCGTTTAAATAGATTAGTCCCTTGTTGCGGAATGCAAAAAGGATGACGGCAAGAATAAGAGACAATATAGGAGGAGCGATTAAATGGCAATCCAGCATAAAGAAACGATTCCAGATAATATTGAAGTGCGTGGTGCACGAGTCAATAATCTTAAAAATGTGAATGTTGATATTCCGTTAAATGCGTTTGTCGCCATTACCGGGAGATCGGGTTCTGGGAAGTCATCGCTGGCGATGGGAGTTTTATATGCTGAAGGGGCACGACGGTATTTAAACGCATTGTCTACATATACGCGACGACGAATCAGTCAGGTCGGCGCGGCCAATGTTGAGTCAGTGCAATACTTGCCATCTGCATTAGCGTTGCGTCAACGACCACAGGTGCCAGGTGTTCGCTCAACAGTGGGTACAATGAGTGAGAGTCTAAATGTTTTACGATTGATGTTTTCACGATTGGGCTCCACAGTCTGTCCAAACGGTCACCGTGTGCCACCCACCATTGAAGTGGCGGAAAATGATGGTTGGATTGTTTGTCCAACATGTGGCGTTCGATATCGTGGTCGTGGTGCCGAGGATTTTGCTTTTAATGCAGGCGGCGCGTGTCCAACGTGTGGCGGGGTTGGTGAAGTTCGCCAAATTGCTGCGGATCGGCTTATTGGAGACGAAAATCTGACTATCCGTGAGGGTGCAGTGGCATCATGGCATTTAGCCGGTCGCAACTTCATGCCATTGGTAGCGGAAGCAGTGGGAATTCCCATCGATGTGCCTTATAAGGACCTATCTGATGAAGCAAAGGATTTAGTGTTACATGGCAAAAAGCAGCCTTACGCCATTAACATTCCGAGTTCGAAGGGCAAAATCTTCCATATGGATAATGCAATGTACGAAAATGCCTTCAATGCCGTGGAGGATTCAATGGCCAACACGACTAACGAGCGAGCGATTGAACGGCTCAACAAGTTTTATGTGTTTGATACATGTCCAACGTGTCATGGCTCTCGTTTTGATCCAGCACTGTTAAATCAGCTTGTTGTAGGACACAACATTGCGGAAATCACCAAAATGGACTTGGATCAACTAATGAAGTTTGCGGATACGATTGTTCCTTGGTTGCCCAAACGCGTTCAGCACTTGGGGACAGACCTTGTTAAAGAATTTAAAGACAGTTTGACGCCACTCACGGATTTAGGACTCAATTACCTGACGTTAGATCGTGCCGGTAACACATTGTCGACGGGTGAATTGCAACGAATCCAATTAGGACGCACGTTGCGTAGCGAGACCACAGGCGTTTTGTATGTTCTTGATGAACCCTCTGTCGGTTTGCACCCGGCAAACGTTACTGGACTGATTAAAGTTTTCCATCAGCTAGTTGAACAAGGCAATTCGCTGGTGGTTGTGGATCATGATGTTAGTATCATTGCTGCCGCCGACTATGTTATCGAAATTGGTCCTGGAGCAGGCAAGCAAGGCGGACAGATTGTCAATCACGGGACTGTTGCCACGATTCGTAAGCATGAGTCTTCCTTAATTGCACCATTCTTAAATGGCACGGCACCAATTCGAGAACGACCGCAATTGACTGATAAACAGCTTTTTGCGAAAGGCAAATTATCAATTGAAGTTACCAATCGTTTTAATATTAGTGATGTTAAAGCCCAATTTCCCAAAAACCGGTTATCTGTCGTGACAGGGATGTCTGGAGCTGGGAAAACAACGCTAGTGCTAGATAGTCTGATTCCTGGGATTCTTGCGGATGTCAAACATCAACAACTGCCAAAGCAGGTCAAAAAGCTAGACCGAGCTAAGATTCATAATGTGGTCATGGTCGACTCTGTACCAGTGGGTAAAAATGTTCGTTCAACCGTTGCGACTTACACGAGTGTGTTGGACACTGTTCGGACCTTATTTGCCAATACCAAAGAGGCACAGGAAAAGGGATGGACAGCCAGTCATTTTTCTTACAATTTAAATGATGGTGCCTGCCCATTATGTCATGGCACTGGCACAATAAGCATGGACGTTCAGTACTTACCAGATGTCGAGGAAGTTTGTCCTCAATGCCATGGTCAACGCTATAATCAAGAAACATTGAGTGTGAAGTGGCACGATCTTTCAATTGCTGATATTCTGGCGTTATCCGTTGATGACGCGCGCAACTTGTTTGTCGATGTACCAAGCGTGGCTAATACGTTGGGTGCGCTACATGACATGGGTCTAGGCTACCTTGAACTTGGCGAGAGCACTCCAACGTTGTCCGGTGGTGAAGCACAGCGTTTGAAGCTGGTATCACGAATGGGTCGTCGCCAGAGCGGTACGTTATTTGTTTTTGATGAACCGTCTGTGGGACTTCATCCATTAGATATTCAGCAGTTGCTGAGAGTGTTTGATCAACTCATTAATGAGGGCGCCACGGTGATTGTGATCGAGCATGATCTGGACGTCATGGCTAACGCTGACTACATTGTTGATATGGGCCCTGAAGGTGGTACGAAGGGTGGTCAGTTGGTCGCTGCCGGGACCCCAGCTGAGGTAGCCCAAACGAAGACCAGTGTTACGGGACAGTATCTCAAGGAGAAACTGGCTGGCGGACCTGTCACGGCTTAATTATTAGCTGCCTTTTGTGGTTGTTAACATTGGTACCGTTCTGCTTATATGGTTGCAGATTCCATTTGACACGTAACAACTTTTTTGTAAATAGTCGGCTAGGTTGTGATAGGAGTGAAGCTGACCGGAAACAGAGTTCCATGTCGGCAACACTTGGCGGCGAGAATTTGGCCGCTTAGTGTTGCGGAATGACTTATGAGACGTGTACTTCGGCTCATAATCAAGGGTGAAAATCGCGCTTTTGGCGAGTTGAACTCGGTCCCAAGAAACGGCTTTTCCGGTCAGCGTAACGTCAGAATCCGGATTGCCAGTTATTTAAGTGTTTTTAAACTTAAGACAGCGTAAACAAAAAGAGGCGCTTTCCAAAAAAATGGAAGGCGCCTCTTTCAATTAAGTAGCGGTCAATAAATTAGGCAAAGACTAAGATTAAATAGGTGATCAGTTCGAGCACAATATAAACTGCGGCCGTATATTGTGCCTTTAGATTAGGGTAGTTGATGCTAAACCAGAACGTTATAATCACAACCGCCATCGCCAACACACCTAACAATGAAAAATGGAAGAATAAAATGGCTGCAATTAACAACACACCAGTTACCGCAGTGGCGATGACACGTCGTTTGCCTTCAGTTTCAAAAATTGGCATCATAAAAAACAATTGACAGGCTACCAACGGAATTAGCTGGATTAAAAAAGTTATTGAAAGAAAACGGTTTTGGAAGAAGAAAATGGCGCTACTGATGGGAAAGGTTGATAGTAAGGCGTAAATGATGAGGCCCCAAATGTTTTGTAAGTTCAACCAGCGCATTTCGACCACTAACCAAAACGCGGAGAACATGAGTAACATAATCAAGATTTCTAAGTTACCACGAATAATGCCAGAGAAGGCAAGAATTAGACTGATTAAAATGGGGACGTGTGCCCATAACGATTTAAAGTTGGCCTGAAACATCAAAAAAGTTGTGAGACTCATGACGACTGTATAAGCCAATAACAGTAGTTGATTGCCATGAAAGGCAGCCCCAGTAAGTCGGCCGTAATGGATTGGAAAGCTCCACCAGATAAAGTTTTGAGCAATTGTGAAGATAAGTAGTGGTTGCCAGGGCATGTTATCTAAAAAACTTGTGGCATGACGCTGCTTGCGAGTTTGCGTGGGCATAAGGGCCTCCTTTCTCAAAATGACATAATATGTTTCTATGCTAATCAACTTTGTGAGCGGGGTCAACGAAATCACGTCTTTTTAACCGGTTAGTAACGTGTTACCATAAGTAAGTTATGAGTTTCGTTCCCGATAGGATAAACAGGGAACAGTTACGTCAAATTCTGATGATGTAACGGTTCTTTTTGTTTAGAGGCCTTGTAACCGGAATTTATTAGATGGGGGAAATCTTTTATGCAAGAACGTCATTTATTTACTTCTGAATCTGTTTCAGAAGGACATCCGGACAAAATCGCTGATCAAATTAGTGATTCAATTTTGGATGCAATTTTAGCTCAGGACCCACAAGCGCGTGTGGCCTGTGAAACGTCTGTTACTACTGGGCTCGTCCTCGTGTTTGGTGAAATTTCCACCTCCGCATACGTTGATATTCAAAAGACGGTACGGGACACGATTAAAGGGATTGGCTACACCGATGCTAAGCTTGGTTTTGATGGCGACACATGTGCTGTCCTTGTTGCAATCGATGAACAGTCGCCTGATATTGCCCAAGGGGTTGACGATGCTTTAGAGCGTCGCGAAGGTGATGAAGATCCTCTAGACAAGATTGGTGCTGGTGACCAAGGCATGATGTTTGGCTATGCGATTGATGAAACACCTGAATTGATGCCATTGCCAATTGCTTTGAGTCATGCATTAATGCGTAAGATTGCGCAGTTACGTAAGGACGGCGTCATTGATTACTTACGGCCAGATGCTAAGGCACAAGTGACCGTTGAATACGACGATGATGGTCAACCGGTTCGTGTTGACACAGTGGTGCTTTCCACACAGCATAATCCAGACGTTGAGCTGGACCAAATTCGCCATGATGTGATTGAACAGGTGATCAAGGCCGTTATTCCGGCTCGTTATCTGGATGAGAACACGAAGTACTTGGTTAACCCAACTGGTCGCTTTGTTATTGGTGGCCCTCAAGGGGACGCTGGCTTGACTGGTCGGAAAGTTATCGTGGATACGTACGGTGGCTTTGCCCGTCACGGTGGTGGTGCATTCTCTGGGAAGGACGCCACTAAAGTGGACCGTTCTGCTTCGTATGCTGCGCGGTACATTGCTAAAAATATTGTTGCTGCCGGCATGGCTCACCGTGTTGAGGTTCAGTTGGCATATGCAATTGGTGTAGCGCAACCAGTTTCTATCTCCGTTGATACGTTTGGAACTGGCAACGTGTCTGAACAAACATTGACCGCGGCAATTCGCCGAGTCTTTGACTTACGTCCTGCTGGCATCATTAAGATGTTGGATCTCCAACGGCCAATTTACAAACAAACGGCCGTTTATGGTCACTTTGGTCGTCCTGATTTGGATTTGCCATGGGAAAAGACCGATAAAATTGATGCATTGAAGCAAGCTGTTGCTGACGCAGATGTTGTTGTCAACGAAAGCAAGTAGTTATTTAATTAATACAATAGTGAGACTCCCGGTGGACTGGATTACGATCACACAGACACCAGGAGTCTTTTTTTGTAAAAAACATAGCGTAAAAAGGAATACACAATGAAAAATAATAAAACCAATGTCGTGTTGGTAACCATTGCACTGTTTGTAGCGACGTTTATGTCGGCAGTTGAGGGGACGATTGTGTCTACGGCGATGCCGACCATCGTTGGCGAACTGCACGGCGTGACCTTAATGAACTGGATCTTTTCAATTTATCTACTGACGAATTCGTTGGCCACGCCGATTTATGGCAAACTGTCTGATCGGATTGGTCGTAAGCCAGTATTTTTGTTCGGGCTGGCTGTGTTTACGTTTGGTTCAATGATGAGCGGTCTCTCCAACTCTATGCTGACACTGATTTTATGGCGTGCTGTGCAAGGTATTGGGGCCGGAACAATTATGCCGGTTTCCTTTACGATCATTGCCGATATTTATCCATTTGAGAAACGGGCACAAATTATGGGGCTGAATGGTTCTGCATGGGGCATCGCCTCTGTCGTTGCACCGTTACTGGGTGGTTTTATCGTTGATCAGTTAAGTTGGCATTGGGTTTTCTTCATTAATATTCCGATTGGACTCATCACGATGCTACTAATCGCATTGTATTTGCACGAGCCTAAGCAAGCGGCTGCTTCTAGTCCGTTAGATGTAGCAGGTAGTGTCTGGCTGTCGGTTGCCTTATTGGGGCTAATGTATGGTTTTCAAGTGGTGGGTGAGCGACACAGCAACTTTTTGATTGTTGCCATCTGTTTTATTATTGCAGCTGTTGGGTTATGGTTATTCATCCGTCAAGAGCGTCGTGCCAGTGATCCGATTATCGATCTCAGTTTATTTAGCAACCGGACGTTTGTGATTCAAAATGGTGTAGCTGCACTCATTTCGGGTTTTCTGATTTGTTTTAATGTTTACATTCCGACATGGACTCAGGGATTATTAGGGCTACAGGCTGCTCAGGCCGGTTTCGCGGTTACACCAAGTTCAGTGATGTGGATCGTCGGTTCGTTTATCGCGGGCCGAGTTATCGGCAAATTACGGTCACAAAAGATTTTGTTTGCCAGTATTACAACAGTACTAATTGGCGCAATAATCTTGGTCCTGCTACCAGGTCAAACACCATTCTGGGGATTTTTGTTAATTTCAGCAGAACTCGGCGTTGGTTTTGGGCTAACCATTACCAGTACCACGGTAACGACACAACACTTAGTTGATCCATCAATTATTGGGATGGCGACATCCTTCAATACACTGGCACGGAGTTTGGCTCAAACAATTATGCTGGCTGTTTATGGGATCGTGATGAACGCAACCTTAGCACATGGGGTGGCACAGCATCACGACATCAATTTACGCATGCTTAACGCGTTGATTAATCCGCATACCGCGAAAAATTTACCTGTTGCATTATTGCCAACATTGCGGCGTGTATTGGCTAATGGTGTTCATAACGTATTCTTGGTGGCATTATTGCTAGTCATTGTTGCACTACTGGTCAACGCTCTGGATCACCGGAAAATAAGATAAAAATGTTTAATAATTAAGTGTATCGATATTTATTTTCTGAAATTGCTTTTTTTTGATTACTCTATGGGAACAATATGTTATGCTTTCAACAGTTAAACGGATTGTTGAATTGGGTGGAAACATGACAGAAAAAAAGCAAGACTTAGAGTTAATGCAAGGCTACATTGAAGAATACTTGTTTGTGGGCAAGTATTTAAACGAATTTGCCTCCGGACCAGCGAGTGATTTTGGAATGTCGTTTGATCAATGGTTGATTTTGACCGAAATTGCGCAAGCAGAAACACTGTTAAGCGTAATGGATCTGGCCGACATGCACCGTGTTACTCGAAGCGCAATTTCCCGTCAGGTAGCGGGATTACTTAAACAAGACTATGTCTACGAAGAAGATGACATGGCCGACCGTCGCCACAAGACACTTCACTTAACGCCTAAGGGTAGTGAAGTTGAGGATAAGCTATGGGATGTTGCGCAGGACCGTTTCAAAGGTTGGTTGGATGTTTTTGGCCGCGGTAAGTTCCAAGAGACACTTGATTTTATTCGTGATTTCGAAGAGAAAATCGTTCAACGTGATCGTTGGGGATCCCGAATCAAGAAGTCTCACGAAGGTTAGACTGTGCGAATTCAAAATAAGGTCGTTGATGGTAACTAATGGATTAGTTATCGTCAGCGACCTTATTTATCGTTTTGCATGAACCGAAGTTGTTTTGAAAAAGAGGTAACGTGACGCAAGCAATTCAGACCAGGCGAGGGCGCTTCCCGCCAAAACGTCACTGGGAAAATGAACGCCGAGGTACACGCGGCTGAGACAAATGGTAATGATGAGTAACGTTAATAGTGTGTTAAAAGCTGCTCGTAAATGCAACCGGTCAACATACAGATTACACAGAATAATCAGTGAGCCATACATCAACGTGACATTCATTGAGTGACCACTAGGAAAACTAAATCCTCCAGCGGCAACTAAATGTGTAATGATTGGTCGTGGTCGTTCAACCAAGCTTTTAAGAATCGTATTTACGGCAAGTGCAAACACGCCAACGTTAACAAAGAAGAAAACGGCGCCTTGATATTTTTTGCGCCACCAGAGGCCGAGTGAAAAGACGACCATCACGATCATAGTAAATTTTACATTGCCGAGCCTTGTTATATTGCGAAAGAACCACGTTCGTTCCTCGGTCACTGGGTGGCGGACAATATGGGTACCGAATTGATCGAGTTGATGCAGCCAGCTTGCATCCGTTACGACACCGGCTAACAGGATTAAAAAAATAATAAAACAAATAATGGCAATGAGATTTCTGACGCGCTGCCAGTGCGTTTGTGACAAAACAAAGATAGTGATGACCTCCGAAGTTATTTTAAAGCCAGTATAGCATTCTAAAGCGGATGCTGACTTGTAAAGTCGCGCTTATTTTGCTATGCTATGGACAATATTTTAACAAGTAAAAGTGACGGATTAGTAGTTGTGTTGTGATCTTAAGCGAACTGACGGGTGGTGCAAGTCAGTGTTGATGACAGAATGAACTCACCGATAATCACTAAGATGGTGAACGACGTTATCATAACGTCAGTAGCTGTTTTCGTTTGTCAGCGTTACCGACTTTAAGTGTTTACCACGGTTGTTGTGGTAAGAAGATAGGTGGTACCGCGATCCGCATCGTCCTATCGGTTGTCGTTATTGATTTAACAGTGACGATAATCGACAGGGCGTTTTTTATTTGTTAATTAATTTTTTCTGGGAGGGCAAAACATGCCGTACGATCATACAAAAATTGAAAAAAAGTGGCAAAAGTTTTGGTCAAAGAACGATACGTTCAAAACGCCAGACTTTTCCGATAAGCCAAAGTATTATGCATTAGATATGTTCCCTTATCCATCCGGTCAGGGACTGCATGTTGGTCATCCAGAAGGTTACACGGCAACGGATGCCATGAGCCGAATGAAACGGATGCAGGGATACAATGTGTTGCATCCAATGGGTTGGGATGCTTTTGGGTTGCCAGCGGAACAGTATGCACTGAAAACCGGTCATAATCCAAAAGGCTTTACTGACCAAAATATTGATGTTTTCCGTAAACAGGTTAAATCGCTAGGCTTTTCTTATGACTGGGATCGCGAAGTCAACACGACAGATCCTTCATACTACAAGTGGACGCAGTGGATTTTTGAACAATTGTACAAACGTGGTTTGGCCTACGAAGACGAAATCATGGTCAACTGGGCTCCTGACTTTATGGGTGGCACGGTTGTTGCCAATGAGGAAGTCGTTGATGGTAAAACGGAACGTGGTGGTTATCCCGTTTACCGTGTCCCAATGCGGCAGTGGGTATTGAAGATCACAGCCTATGCTGATCGTTTGCTGGATGACCTAGATGATCTTGACTGGCCAGAAAGTATTAAGGAACAGCAACGAAACTGGATCGGTCGTTCTGAAGGTGCCAGTGTTCAGTTTGCTGTTGACGGTCACGAAGGCACGAAGATCGAAGTGTTTACTACCCGTCCTGATACGATGTTTGGTGTTTCTTACCTTGTGCTGGCACCGGAATACGACCTTGTTGATCAGATTACAACGCCTGACCAAAAAGCAGCCGTTGATGCTTATCGCAAGCAAATCGAGTCCAAGTCAGATTTGGAACGGACGGATTTGAACAAAGATAAAACTGGTGTCTTCACCGGCGCTTATGGGATTAACCCAGTTAACGGTGAACAGGTGCCAATTTGGATTGCCGACTACGTGTTGGCCTCATACGGTACTGGGGCTGTGATGGCTGTGCCAGCGCATGATCCACGTGACTACGAATTTGCTAATAAATTCAGTTTGCCAATCAAGCCTGTTATTGAAGGCGGCGACTTGGATAAGGAAGCCTTTACCGGCGATGGTACGCACATCAACTCTGGTTTCTTGAACGGGATGGATAAGAAAACGGCCATCTCAGCAGCGATTGACTGGCTAACCGAGCATGATGCCGGTGCCAAAAAGGTCAACTACCGCTTGCGGGATTGGATCTTCAGTCGCCAACGCTACTGGGGTGAACCAATTCCAGTGATTCACTGGGATGATGGTGAAACAACCTTGGTTCCAGAAGACCAGTTACCACTAACACTGCCTGACACGGACCAGCTGGAACCATCTGGAACTGGTGAAAGTCCACTTGCTAACATTGACGATTGGGTCAACGTTACGGATGAAAATGGCCGTCATGGTAAACGTGATACGAACACGATGCCACAGTGGGCCGGTTCATCATGGTACTTCTTGCGTTACATCGATCCACATAATGACAAGGCTTTGGCAGATCCTGAAAAATTGAAGTATTGGTTGCCTGTTGATTTGTACATCGGCGGTGCGGAACATGCCGTGCTTCACTTGCTGTATGCCCGTTTCTGGCACAAGGTTCTTTATGATCTCGGTGTCGTGCCAACAAAGGAACCATTCCATAAGCTGGTTAACCAGGGGATGATTCTTGGCGACAATCACGAAAAAATGTCGAAATCTAAAGGAAACGTTATTAATCCTGACGAAATCGTTGAAAAGTACGGTGCAGATACGCTTCGTTTGTACGAAATGTTCATGGGTCCATTGGAAGAATCCAAGCCATGGAGTGAAGACGGCATCAATGGTTCATACAAGTGGATTCAACGCGTTTGGCGTTTGCTGATTGATGAAAACAATCATCTGCGTGATCGTGTAACAACGATCAATGATGGCAAACTGGACAAGGTGTACAACGAAACGGTCAAGAAGGTTACGGAAGATTATGGCCGGATGCACTTTAACACAGCCATCTCTCAAATGATGGTCTTCGTTAACGAGGCCCATAAGGTGGATGATCTGCCAGTTGAGTACATGGAAGGTTTCATCAAGATGTTGTCACCGTTGGTTCCTCATGTTGCTGAAGAATTGTGGAGCTACTTCCATGAATCTGACACCATCAGTTACCAGCCTTGGCCAACTTATGACGCTAGCAAGCTGGTAGAGGCCACGATTGAAGTGGTTCTGCAGGTTAATGGTAAAGTTAAGAGTCATGCCACGGTTGATAAGGACATCAGCAAGGACGATCTGGAAAAGATTGCGATGGCTGATGAGCACATGCAAAAGGCCATCGACGGTAAAACGGTTCGTAAGACAATCGTTGTGCCAGGCAAGTTGGTTAACGTGGTTGCTAATTAGCGTGGTCTTAACGTAAATAATGTGTCACTAATTGTTTTTTGGGTGTTAAGCCAACAATTAGTGGCATTTTTTGTTGAATTAGATGCGGCAATCTCTGTATAATCAATGGTATTACTGCGTTTTTACGTGAGGCTAGTGTTGGCTTAAAGGAGCCAGTGTCAGGCAATTCAATTACATATTGGCGCTAGAGTCAGTAATCTGTCGGCATACTAGGTTTTTAATTTTCAACATTAACTAAGGTTCATTAAAGCTTGGTTTAATAATGACATTTAAGGTGTTTGAAACTGCTACAACGCGGTACACTAATAGTTTAAGAAAACAATTTACGCATGTTGGAAACTATCCAAATCGAAAAAAGAATTGAGAGTTTTTATGTCAAAGGAAGATCCACAAAACGAAAATAGTCAGGCAATTCCGACCAGAAAACAGTATCGGCGGCGCCAACGTCGTGAAGCGTTACTAAGCAAACTGCACTTGCAGGGGGGCCAATCGGAAGCTTCTTCAATGGCCGATTCGACAGCCACAGTTAGCTCTCAGAATGAATCAGTTACTGCCTCTGCGACGAGTCACGTTGCTGAAAGTGAGATGGCGGCTGATTCGATGGCTTCAGTGTCGAATGTGACTCAGTTGAAGTCGAGCGCACAGGACAGACACGTCGTTGACAGTGCTCAGTCTGAATTTGCTGAAGAAAACACGAGTGCAACATCTGAGGCGGAAGCCAAACCGCAATCACAGACCCAATCAGAGACTGAGCTTGAACGGGAAGTTGAAAAAGAAGAAAGGCCACTGCACTTAGTTTCCAGCCGTTGGACGGCTTATCCCGATTCATCAGCAGAGTCCACGATGGCTAGTGCTGATGAAAATAACGCTGATAAACGTAGTGCTGAAGCTGAATCTTCCCAAGCGGTGCCTTTAGAACGGACCATTCCTGTTACACGTGAAGAAACGACTTCTGCCCAAGCAAAATCTGATAATAGTGACAGCGAAGACTTGGGTGAGATCGTTGAACATCCGGGCTTTGAATCAGGAGCCGTATCCGATCAAGAGCAAATTCTGCGTGGCACCGGGTGGATGACAGCAGCCAGCATCACATCGCGGGTATTAGGCGCGTTGTACATTATCCCGTGGGTCGTTTGGTTCGGAACCTTTTATAATCAAGCCAATGCGCTTTTTTCAAAGGGATACAACGTTTATTCCATTGTTTTAATGATTTCAACTGCTGGGATTCCGGCAGCCATTTCTAAGCTGATTGCTCATTACAACGCGCTAAACGAGTATGGTGTTGGTTTCCGTTTGTTCAAACGCGGGTTATTGCTATCCTTAATTACCGGATTAGTAGCGGCTGTCCTGTTGTGGTTCATGTCACCGATGCAGTCATTGACTACCGGTGATCCAAACGTTATTCCGGTCCTTCGCTCACTCACTTTGGCAGTGTTTGTTTTTCCAACATTATCCATGATGCGGGGGATGTTCCAGGGTTATCACATGATGGCACCTAGTGCGATCTCGCAGTTCGTCGAACAAGTTGTCCGAATTATTTACATGTTGTTGACTGCTTTTCTGATTATGCGGGTTGGCACGGCACCAGCTCATAATTGGCCACGAGCTGTTGTTCAGTCAACGTTTGCCGCCGGTTTGGGTGCTGTTGCCGGCGTGGCTGTGTTGGTCTATGAAATGTGGCGCTATCGTCAATATTTCCGTAATAAGATTGAAAACGCAAAGGGTGGTTTGGCCATCACCACTGGCCAACTATTGAAACAAATTATCTGGCAAGCGATTCCGTTTACCATTGTGCCGAGTGCCATTGCGATCTATCAGTTATTTGACCAAGTCACGTTCTTTAGAATCATGCACGTGACTTCAAACTTAAGCTATGCCGTTCAAAACACGCTGTATGCTTACTTTGACTTCAATGCCAACAAAATTATTATGATTACGGTATCGCTAGCGTCTGCGTTAGCGGCCACTGCAATCCCGATGTTAACTGAGGCTCATACATTGAAAGATGGTGCTTCAACGAGTCGCCAAATTAACTTCACATTAGAGCTGTTTAGTTTCATCATGATTCCGTCTGCTTTGGGAATGGCGGCAATTTCTGTGCCACTTTATACATTTTTCTATCACTACTCACTGGCTGGCTCATTAATCCTCGAATTTTCATCGTACCTGTCCGTCTTGTTTGGCCTGTTCACGGTGCTGTCAACGATTATGCAAGGGGTCGATCAAAACAAAGCAGTGATTTGGTATATGCTGATTGGTCTGATTGTTAAGATGGCGTTGCAATTCCCGTTGGTAGCGATAGCACAACCATTGGGACCGTTGGCGGCAACGTTAATTGGGTTTACCGTTTCCAGCGTGCTGATTTTGCGGAATTTGAATCAACATTTTGAGATAGATTGGGATGGCTTGTTGCATCGACTCAATCAAATCATTGTGTTCTCACTGGTCACGTTCATTGTGGCGCGGTTGTCTGTTTGGGGCCTTGATCACGTCATGAACACCCAGTTTAAAGTAACGGCGTTCATTGAATTACTGATTTCCGTTGTTCTCGGTGGTGGCGCGTACGCTTACCTTAGTCTGCGGTTTAGACTGGCAGATAAGATGCTTGGTAGTCGAGTGGAACGGGTTCGCGCGCGTTTTCACATTAAATAATTGATAGTTTCGGAGGTAACACTGTGTCCAAAGGCATTCGCTTAGATAAATATTTAAAGGAAATGCGGGTGGCAACGCGAAGTGAGGCGCATACGCTCATTCGTGATGGTCATGTGAACGTTAATGGTGTTGTCGCGAAGCAAGGACGTCAGTCAATCGATCCGGATCAGGATACTGTTTTAGTCGGTGGGCAACCTGTTGTTTACCAACGGCATTTTTACTTTCTGTTGAATAAACCTGTCGCAGTGGTTACAGCGACTACAGATAAAACTGCGCAAACAGTAATGGATTTGTTTAATAAGGCCGATTATCGTGATGATCTGTTCCCGGTCGGACGTTTGGATAAAGATACAACAGGTGCATTGCTGATCACAAATAATGGCGAGTTAGGGCACCGGTTGACCAATCCCAAACATCACGTGACGAAAGTTTATCAGGCCATTGTAACTGGGACGCTGACTGAAGATGATGTTGCGCAAGTTGCGGCTGGCGTTACGTTAAAAGACGGTACGGTGTTGAAGCCGGCTGATATGAAATTGGGCGCGTACGACTCAGTGTTGGATCAAACAACGATTCAGCTTACCTTGACAGAAGGTAAGTACCATCAGGTCAAACGGATGGTTGGTAGCTTTGGACAACGGGTCGTGCGGCTGGAACGCTTATCATTTGGGCCGCTTAAGCTGTCCACTGGCTTGTTGCCAGGTCATTATCGGGCACTATCAGAGGAAGAGGTTAACGCGCTTAAGGCAGCGGCTGACCTCACTAAGAATTAAAATAATAAAAAAATGAGCATCACTTTGACCTGCCAAAAGTTGGCGGTTGAGTGATGCTCATTTTTAAATTTTAGTAGATTGGGGTAACGAATATTGTTTCATATACCAAGGAATTTCTTTGCTGATTTGTGTCGGTAGAACAACGTATGCATTGTGCGCCAAGTCATCAGCAATCTGGCTGTGAATATAAACGGCTGACAGGACGGCATTCAATTGGTCCGCAAACTGAGCGGTGAAACCACCGACCATACCAGCCAGAGTGTCACCCATCCCACCGGTAGCCATTGCGGGTGTGCCGCCAGGATTTTCAAAAATTTGGTGGCCTGCGTAGACTTGGGTATGATGTTTTTTAAGTACAACAATGCCACCAAGTTTTGCGACAGCTTGTTGATTATTGTCTGGGGTTTGATCCTTGATTGTGATACCGGATAACCGTTGCCATTCCATTTCGTGAGGGGTGAACACAAGTTTAGCGTTTGGCAATGGCAGATCGTGTTTGGCCACTAAATCGATGGCAGAACCGTCAATTGTGAGCGATTGTTGTGGTTGAACGGTCGCAAACACGCGTCTAAGGGCAGTTAACCCCGCTTCATCTGAACCGAGTCCAGGGCCGACAACGATACTGTTGGCGCTACTGATCAATTCGGTTAGGGTTGTCTCATCGTGAAAATCGGTCACCATTGCTTCTGGCATACGGGCGTGTAACGCTGTGATGTTAACAGGATCGGTCAACGTTGTGGTTAAGCCAGCGCCGGAGTAAATACCTGCTGTTGTCGCCATGATGATGGCGCCGCCAAATTGAGCATTACCGCCGACTAAAGTTAGTCTGCCATATGTGCCCTTATGGCTATTTTCAGGACGTGGCTGAATTGTTTGACGTAAAATTGTTTCTGTTATTGGTTGAATGGACATAAGCAACCTCCTTGGTCCGCTTTCATAAAGTATAGCATGTCCTGACAAAACAGCGGGCTAAAACAGGAGCCGTAAGAGGGTGGATATGCTAGACTGTAACTAGTGTTTCAACCTTAATGAAGAAACGGAGAGACGATGCATGACTGATTGGAAAGCAGAAGTTGATAAACGAAAAGCGGATCTAATGACGGATCTGCAAACGATGTTGGAGGTGCCCAGCGTTCGTGATGACAGCAAAGCCACTGATGATGCACCTTTAGGCCCTGGCCCTAAGGCCGGCTTGGAAACGTTCTTGGGCATTGCTAAACGTGACGGCTTCCGCGTTAAGAATATTGATAACGTTGTTGGTTACGTTGAACTTGGTGATCCTGATGCAAAAGAAACATTGGCCGTTTTAGCACACGTGGACGAAATGCCCGCTGGAACAGGTTGGGATACTGATCCATTTACACCAACCATAAAAGACGGCAAGTTGTTCGCCCGTGGTGCGTCCGACGATAAGGGGCCTGGGATGGCCGCTTACTATGGTCTGAAGATTGTTTCTGAATTAGGTTTGCCACTCAAACGTAAAATCCGTTTCATTGTCGGCACAGACGAAGAATCAGATTGGACGGGGATGACCCGTTACTTTGAAGTTGAACCAGCGCCAACACTTGGTTTTTCTCCTGATGCAGAATTCCCAATTATCAACGGTGAAAAAGGGAACATCACGCTGAAAGCTAGTTTTGATGGCAATCAAAATGCGGATACAGTGAACACGTTAGTTTCGTTTGCCTCTGGTGAACGTGATAACATGGTGCCTGCTGAAGCTGATGCTGTTGTGACCAGCAGTGACAATGAAGCATTTGTTGCTGCTTTCACTGCCTTTTTGGATAAAGCACCAGTTACCGGTGAAGTCACCACCGATGGCGATGGTATTCATTTGCATGTTGATGGGAAAGCCTCACATGGCGCATGGCCTGAAAACGGGATCAATGCCGGGACTTATCTAGGTGCCTTCTTAGCGATGCAAACATTTGATGGTGCGGCAGCTAACTTCGTTCAATTTATTGCAGATGATGTTCACGACGACACTGTTGGCGCGCATTTAGGCGTTAAGATTACTGATGACGTGATGGGTGCGTTGTCCATGAATATTGGGATTATGAACTTTAAGGATAATCATGGTGAAGTAACCCTGAACTTCCGTTATCCAAAGAACACGTCTGCAGAAGAAATCACGGCTGCTGTTGTCAAAGGTGCCGAAATGCATCATGGAACAGCGGTTGCAGGACGCGCGATGGAACCACATTACGTTTCTCCCGAAGATCCCATTGTAAAGACGTTGCTCAACGTTTACCATGATCAAACTGGCCTGCCAGCTAAAGAAGAAGTTGTTGGTGGTGGTACTTATGGCCGTTTGATGAAACGTGGGGTAGCGTTTGGGGCGATGTTCCCAGGCGTTCAAGACACGATGCATCAGCCAAACGAATTTATTCCGGTTGATGATATCTACCGTGCTTCAGCGATTTACGCGCAATCAATTGCTGAATTGGCCGCCCAAACGGATGACTAGTTAGCGTCTCACATAAGTAATAAAAATACCGACCAGAAAGTTGCAATCTTTCTTGGTCGGTATTTTGGTTTAATTGCGGATACTCTTCAAATGTTCATCGATTTCGCCAAGAACTTCGGTGACATTTTTAGGATCTTCAAGATTGTATTTTTGTAAGTCAACTTTCATTTTTGGAGAGGCATCGTAATCGCGATACCATTCCTTGTAAGCTGACCACATTTTATAGTAGTAGTCACGCAGGGCAGGGTCATTGTCGAATTGTTCGTAGTCACGACCACGTTTTTTGATTCGGTACAGGATGGTCTCAAAATCGGTTTCTGAGTAGACCATCAAATCAGGCGCTTTTTTAGGCAATTCCTGAAGTTCATTCATCATGTTGTCTAAAAGGTTGAGGTACACTTCGAGCTCAGTGTCTGAAATGTTACCTTCCTTGTTATTTTCTTTGGTGAACAAGGCATCTTCATAAATGGAGCGATCCAGCACATTGTTATCATCTGCCAATGCCTTTTTGATCATTGAAAAACGTTTGTTCAAAAAGAAAATCTGTAATAGGAACCCGTATTGTTTAGGATCCTTGTAGTAAAGCGGCAACACTGGGTTGTTACCAACGGGTTCAAAGAACGCCTTGGTATGTAAGTGGTCTGCGATTAAGCCTGTAAGAGTTGTTTTACCAACCCCAATCATTCCTGCGGTAATTATCACCATGGATATCTCCTCGCTCAAGTTTTTTAGCGCTACAACATATGGTACAACATTTTGGCTTGTCATACTGCATCTATTGCAAACAACTTAGTCAATTGTAACCATCAAAAAGCGCCGAGCTGTGAACTCGACGCCATAAAAAAATTTAGGCTTGTGGTCCCTCGTCATGATTGTTTGATGCCTTAAGCTCATCACGAATTTCCATCAGTAGATGTTCAGTTTTGGTTTCCTTCGGTGTAACTTCCTTCCGTGGCATGATCTTATTAATTGCCTTAACCAATAAGAACACGACAAACGCGGTGATCAAGAAGGAAATAACTGAATTAATGAAACTGCCGTACTTGAACTTGGCGGAGCCAACCGTGTAGGCCATTTTTGAAAAATCGATGCCACCGATGAAAATCCCGATTAACGGATTGATTAAGGTGCTAACCAGTGATTTAACAATTGCCGTAAAAGCAGATCCGATAATGACCCCAACAGCTAAATCAATCACGTTTCCACGCGTGATAAATGCTTTAAACTCTTTCCACATGTGTCTCTTCCTCCGTATATGTAAATTGCAATAACAAACGCTAATTCATATTTTAGCGAACATTTTGCGTGCATAAAAGGGGCCTTGCCACATACGATAAAATAAATTTTAGAAAATTAATTCTGTAAACTCAAGCGTTGACGATGTGCTTAGGTTGCTCACCCTGTTCGACGGCAATGACGTTTTCTGCCACGATGGTTGCCATGGCATCACGGGCTTCAACCGTTGCGTTACCAATATGTGGTGTCAAAGTGACATTGTCCAGTGTTTTATAACCCTCAGCAACCTTAGGTTCATTTTCATAGACGTCCAGGGCAGCTCCGGCAATTTGGTGTTGTTGTAATGCTTTAAGTAGGGCGGCCTCGTCGATGATGGGACCACGAGCAGCGTTAATGAGAACGGCGCTAGACTTCATTTGCGAAATGGCAGTCGCATCAATAAGGTGATGCGTATTGTCAGTCAATGGTGCATGGATGGTGACGACATCCGATTGGCTCAACAATTCTGGCATAGTCACGTAGGTTGCGTTTAAGGCCAGTTCCTGGTCATTTGCCAGTGGGTGACGCTGTGTGTATATGATGTGCATGCCAAATGCGTTTAAGCGTGTTGCGACAGCTTGA
Organism: Furfurilactobacillus milii; assembly: GCF_021654115.1. Classification (GTDB taxonomy): domain Bacteria; phylum Bacillota; class Bacilli; order Lactobacillales; family Lactobacillaceae; genus Furfurilactobacillus; species Furfurilactobacillus milii. The sequence goes on from NZ_JAIWJF010000008.1 coordinate 28,948, forward strand.
CCAATGCCGCCCATCCCGATAATACCAACGATCTTTTGATTGAGTTCGTGACCAAGGAAAAAGCGTGGTGCCCAGCCAGAGAAACCGGTTGCCCGCATCAAACGATCACCCTCAGCGACGCGACGTAGGGTGCTTAAAATCAGGGCAACCGTCAATTCTGCCGTTGAAATAGTTGAGACAACTGGGGTATTAGTGACAGGGATATGACGCTGTTTTGCTGCCTGAACATCGATGTTGTTAAAACCGGCACCGTAGTTAGCAATTAACTTTAGTTTGGGAGCTGCCTGGATTAAATCAGCATCGACCATTGTAGACAATGAGGTAATTAAATAATCTGCCGTCTCGAGGTTCTTTGCTAGTGTTTCCCGATCAACAAGTCCTTTGCCGTCATAACTGTTAACGGTTAAACCAGCCTCGGTCAACATTTGTTGAGTCTTGTCAGGAAATTGAGCTGATAAATAAACGTTTGCCATGTCATAGACTTCCTTCTATACAAATATAGTGAATCATACCAACTTCATCTTACACCGTTTGGAAATCGTTTACATGATTGTCAAACCGCCTTTTTTTCGGTATGGTAGTGACAGAAGTAATACTCGTTGCTAACTCTCATTTTATCTCATGACAGTAGCGAATGGGTGTGCGCTTAAGAAGAGCGATGGGCAGACTTGGCGTATTAAAGTGATGACCTATCTGATGGGAGACAGACTGTGATTAAAATTATTGCGAGTGATTTGGATGAAACATTATTGGATACGGATGGTTCATTAAATCAGAAAAACATTAACGCCATCAAAGCTGCCACTAAGGCGGGCGTCTATTTTGTACCAAATTCAGGTCGCGGTTATGAATCCTTCGAGGATAATTTAGTTGATCTCGGACTAGCACAACAGCCGCACCAATATAAAATTTCTTATAATGGGGCCGCTATTTTGGAAAATGCACATGACCGTGTGATTGCAACAAATGGTATTCCCTTTAACTTAGCAAAGGGCGTATTTGATGCCGGACGGACGTTTGATCACGTCAGTTGTCATGTTTACTTATTGGATCAGCTCTATATTTATCACCAAACACCAACGGATGCTGCTTATATGGCGTCACGCCAAGTTCCGTTTACCAAATTAGAACAGCCAGACATCAACTTTTTGAAAAATCGCCCAATTATGAAGGTGATTTTCGAAACACCGGATGTTAAGCGTCAGCACGAACTGGCAGATCACGTTATGGCCACTTATGATGATGGCGTGGATGTGACCTTTTCGTCTGGTCGCTACATTGAGTTCAACAAGAAGGGTGTGAACAAGGGCCGTGCCTTGTTGCAACTAGCTGATTTACTGGGTGTAGATCATGAAGATACGATGGCTGTCGGCGACAACTTTAATGACTTGCCGATGATCAAGGCGGCTGGTGTTGGCGTCGCGGTGGCCAATGCTGTTCCAGAAGTTGCCAAACAGGCTGATGCACAAACTAAGGCCACTAACGATGACGGCGCGATTGCTGAATTGGTCAATGAGTATGTACTGAAGGGATAATGTGAATGACGGATATTGAGACACAACTGGCCACGGCCCAAGACCGTGGTTTATTAATTGCGATTTATAATTTTATAGATGAAGAAACCTTCTCTGTCGGTTACGTGGTGGCTCAAGATGCGACTTCAGTGTGTTTGCGGGTAATTGATCCTAACGGTGCTGTAAACGGCATACAAATCATTCAGAAGGCATTTATTACTAAGATTCTGTTACGTTCCGATTATTTGCGGAGCACGGAAGTTTGGCAACAAACGGCCATCGCTCAACATCGTGAAGACCCGTGGCGGATTGCACAGTGGACAGATACATTGACACTAAATCCCGATCATTTACTGGCCTCGGCGTTGCAAACTGTACTTAACCACAAGTGGATCATTAACCTTGGAACGTTACGTCAAATTGATGATGAGACGGCAGAGGACGCGGATTTCACTGGTTTCTTAGGTGATTTTGTTGGTGACACATTGGCCCTTAATTATTTGAACCCGTGGGATTTAAGTGACGCCTGGCAGTTGGACATGAAGTTGGATGAGATTAATTATATCCGCATTGGTGCAGGCGTCTGCGTGAATATGCAGGCGCTGTTTGAAGCGTATACGGACGAGCGTTTTTATTAGATTTGTGTTAATCATGAAGGGAGAAAAATGAAGTTGAGCAAAAGGTTAAATTTGGTGGTTAAGGTAATTCTTTCATTGTTTTTGGCATCTTTACTGATAGTTGTGGGTAACCCTCAACGAGTTTATGCATCGCGTAGCTTTAGTCCAGAAGACATCTCAGAAATTAAGTCAGATTTCTTCAGAGACGTGAATTTATTGAGACAGGCGAACGGAGAAGTGAATTTAACTAACTTGGACGGCCAGAATGATACTCGTCGAATAAACGGCCTAAGTTTGTCTGAGTACACAGTGGCCGAAGTAAACAGGCAGGTTCAATATGATTCATCTGGCGCAGGTATTAGTCACATTAATACAAGCGCGTCTAAAATAAATGGGCAATATCCCACAGACGCGCAGGAAATAGGATCTGCTGGTTATTTAATGGCGGCTTCTAACATTGCTCAGCTGACTAATGTGAGCGATGGTTTATCGAATGAGCAAGTTGCACGAACTTTGCTTTTTTCTTTGTATGATGATTCCAACAATGTTGGGATTACGACTGACAAACAAAATGATTTTGGTCACAGAAAAAATTTATTGAATCCGTATGTCGATGCTTCAAGCGTTGCTGTTACAACGAATGCGAATTCGATTTTTCTTGTACAATCGTTAGTGATTTCCAAAATTAGTAGTCAGTTTACACAAACACAAATAAATGCAATTAATGATTATGCAAACTACACATCTTCATTAACAAGCGGGCCAAAGAGTGAATGGTACTATCCGTCTTGGTTGATGACGCAGAGTGTTGAACAAATACCTAGCATGACGACGGTTAGTGAGCCAAAGTGGCCTGCTGAGCCTGCAACGGGTTGGTCGAATAACAATAATCAGTGGAAATACGTGCTTCAAAATGGTGCTACAGCGTACGGTTGGCAATGGATCAATGGTGCTTGGTATTATTTTAATGGCTCAGGTGTAATGGTTACAGGCTGGCAATGGATCAATGGTGTTTGGTACTACATGTATGACAACGGTGTAATGGCCACTGGTTGGCAGTGGATTAACGGCGCCTGGTATTATATGTATAACAGCGGTGTAATGGCAACGGGCTGGCAGTGGATTAACGGTGCCTGGTACTATATGTATAGCAATGGCGTAATGGCTACCGGGTGGCAATGGATCAACGGTGCTTGGTATTACATGTATAGTAATGGTGTAATGGCCACTGGTTGGCAGTGGATTAACGGTGCCTGGTATTACATGTATAACAACGGCGTAATGGCCACTGGTTGGCAGTGGATTAACGGTGCCTGGTACTATATGTATAGTAACGGCGTAATGGCCACAGGCTGGCAACGAATCAATAATGAGTGGTATTACATGAATTACAGTGGTCTTATGATTACGAATTGGTGTTGGATCAACGATAGCTGGTACTATATGTCCAGCAACGGTGTAATGACCACAGGTTGGCAACGAATCAATAATGAGTGGTATTACATGAATTACAGCGGTCTCATGGTTACGGGTTGGCAATGGATCGGTGGCGCTTGGTATTATATGTACGATAATGGCGTTATGGCAACTAACGGTAATGTATCCGGTTGGAATATAACAAGTTCTGGACAGGCCTATGCTTAGTTAGAATTTTTACACAGCATTTTGTTCTCCTAAATGTGGTTTTGCATAAAAAGCGCTTGCCGTCAGAGTGGAGGTCGTGTAAACTAGTATCTTGTTGAGGGCGAATAGCCTTTAACATGCCCCTGTGGCGGAATTGGCAGACGCGCAGCGTTCAGGTCGCTGTTCACCTTGGTGAGTACTGGTTCGAATCCAGCCAGGGGCATAAGAAAACATCAGTTATAAGAAGACCGTTTCTATGTGCTAATTTATTGGCATACAGAAACGGTCTTTTTATGCAGAAAGCAGTGTGTTATGAAATCTAAAAGCAGAATTTTTAGTCAATTTTATCAGCTATTCATCATTATTTTGGCGGTTATCTCTGTGGTGCTAACGCTCTTCGATCTTACTGGCGAAATTAATTTATCTTTGGCACCATATTCGATTGTTGATGCCGCCATTTGGTGTATTTTTGTTGCCGATTATATCGTTGGCCTTTTCAGTGCAACATCTAAGCAGCAGTATTTCAAAACGCATGTAATGGATTTACTTGCGATTATTCCCGTTAATGCTGTGTTTAATCTGTTTCGTTTTGCCCGTATTTTTAAGATACTTCGTTTATTACGGATATTTCGAATGGCTGGTATTATTGGCAAACTGCAGGATAAGCTTAGGAATTTCTTGCAAACAAATGGATTCATTTATTTGCTTTATGCCAGTATTGCAATTTTGCTTGTTGCTGCTTCGGTGTATGCCACTGTTGAAAAGATTTCCTTTGGCAATGCGTTATGGTGGGCGATTACGACCGCTACAACAGTAGGATACGGTGATATTTCCCCGCATACTGTCATTGGCAAAATTGTGGCAATCACATTAATGCTGATTGGAGTCGGTTTTGTTGGCATGCTGACCAGCACGTTGACGACTTATTTCACTAAAAATACACGGCATAAAAATGAAGTTTCGAATGCGCAATTACTAGTGGAACTTAAACAATTACATAAGGAAAATCAGATTATGCAACATCAAATCGACGAATTAAACGCATTTATTAAACGTTGAAATTAACGGGAATTGCGTGACAACGTTGCGTTCATCTTTCCTTTTGTAAGGATTATCTAAGAATTTAAATGCAATTTTTTTCGAATGCTTTTGATTTTGTCTTACTTTGTGCTCCTTTATTTCGAATTTAATGACACTATGCCTATTGAATATAAGGTTTGAACTTTCCATGGTTAAGAGAAAAGTTGCATTATCGCCGATTGATATTTTGAAGTAAATTTATTATTTTTTACTTTTATATTCGTTGATGTTAAACCATTTTTTTCATATACATATTGCGGTATGCGATGAATTAGCTAGTACATTGCATGGCGGTGTCGGGTAACATTTTGGACGACTGTTGTTTCTCTGAGCACATTTTATTTTGTCAATCGTAGAGAAATAGGTTATATTCCGAGTTTGGTAGTTTAAAATTAGTTGGTGTGAAACAAATGTTTGACGATTAGGGTAAAGCGGGTTGAGATTCGCACCGATTTTTTACAAATAGCTAAAGTAACAGAAACGACTACAAGCAAAATAATCCTAGAAAATGGGGACTGATAAATGGGCACACAGCCAGTTGGAACGTTAATTATGTCAGTGATGGATGAGGCTGACGAGACAGCAAGGCTAGCACGATTACAGGAATATGATTATCTTTTTAAGCGGTCAGTAATTAAGAAAAATGGAGACTTGCCCAACGTGACAATTACTTTAGAAAAGGTTAGTAAGGAAATGGATACACTGAGCGTTGTTGACTCGGAGGATCACATTTCAGAAGCTTTTCTGGTGTTACGTATGCCACAAATTAACCTAGATATTGAACAAATGAAAGTATTAAATGTTCAATCAGAATTATTGATTAATAGGGAACGCTTTTACGGACTAAAGGACAAAGCCGGCTTAGAGTCCGTGTTAGCATTAACTAATCAAGCAGCTTTCGGGCGTGAATATCATCCTACATTAGTGGATAAAGCAGCACATCTTTGGTATAGTATTGCTACAAAACAGCTTTTTAGTAATGGAAATAAGAGAACTGCTTTGCTAGCAGCTCGATATTTTTTGAATATAAATTTGGTTTATTTTAAAATCCAAAATGTTTCAGAACTATATAATGTCTCGCTTAATCTTGCCAACGGAAGTATGTCGGTGGAAAGCTTGCAACAATATATTCGTCATAATGCTGTATTGGATGTCGAGCTAATGCGCAATTCTGTTGGCGCTAAAAATTGGCCTGCACCCACAGTAAGGGACAATAAGTTGCTTTTGTTCTAAAAACGTCGTAGTATCTGTGATTGTGAAAGGGGCGATTATATGGCTGAACAAGAAAATAAATTTAAATTAGATAAAATTGAATTAGATGTTTTGAAAGGAAAAATAGCCCAAGACAGTTCATCCATTGTGGAAAGCTTGCGTAGTGGTGCCCTTAACAATATTAAAAATGACAAAAATCTAAAAAAAGCTTTGAAAAAGCTAGCAAAAGTTTAGTCTACAAACCAAAAATTTTCATATAAAAAGCATAAGCCATAGCCTCAGGATCAGAGGTTAGGCTTATTTTTTCGCTATGAAAACATTAAAATCGAAATCTCGGCATGTGGAAAAACTCCAGAATCCAGTCTGATAACTTTTGCTAGCTTTCGAATGGTTAACAGGTTTCATGGAATTGTGTTCTTTAAATGTATCGTGACAGCTATTGATCGCCGTGACTAGTAAGTAATTAAGGTACTCGGCGCGGCTTGATACATAATGTGTCTGAAGATGCTAATACTAAATATTCACTACCTCTCTTAGAGAGGCAGAAATCAATACGATGGGGAGAGCATTCATCAGGAATTTTATTTTTAAGCATATTGTGTTGACTTTTATATTATACGACATATAATATAGTCACAAACAAAGTAGGAGACCAAAAATGTTTAAAGCACACAACGCTTCAGTTAGGAGGCCAGGCTCATGAGCATTCAAGTCAGTACAGAGTTGCTAGATGGGATGGTGCTTGCGTTGCTTGATCGAGAAGATCTATACGGTTACGCATTAACTCAACACATCCAATCATCAATCACAGTTTCTGAATCGACCATGTATCCAGTGCTCCGTCGGTTAAAAAAGGAAGCGTGGTTGACAACGTATGATCAACCATTTCAAGGCCGCAATCGACGGTACTATAAAATCACGACAACCGGCAAGAAACGGTTAAAAGAGATTCTACATGAGTGGGATGCCTATAAAGACAGTCTAGATGGCATTTTTAATCCACCAGCGCATATGCAAAACAAAACGGAGGGGACAACTGATGACAACTGACGCCTACTTAAAAGAACTACAACGACGCTTGCACGGGCTAAGTGACAGCGAGCGTTCAGATGTAATGGATTTTTATACCGAATATGTGGAGGACGCTAACTTGACATCGGGGGATGCCATCGTTAGTAAATTGGGGACACCAAAACAACTGGCTCGCAAAGTCCTCGCCGACTACTCTATTAAGGAAAATGAGACAGCTGAACAAAAGGGTGAGCGACGCACACCACGTTCCAATGCCAACATGGTATGGATGATTATTTTGGCGATTCTGTCAACGCCAGTGACCATTCCAGCGGCCATTGCGATCGTTGCTGTGCTGTTCACCGTAGTCGTCGTCATGGTTGCACTCATTGGGTCTGGGATTGTTGTAGCAGTGGCCTTGGTTGGTGGTGCTATTGCGGTCGCTGGCGTCTCACTGTACACCGGCGCCTACATGGTCTTTACAAACTTCTTTGTCGGCATTGCCTATTTGGGAGTTGGTCTGACTGGTGTTGGTGTCATCCTGATTTTGATCCCATTATGCTATTACATCATTCGTTTCCTGATCCAGATTTCTGCAAACTTTATTCGCTTCTTGTACCGTAAATTTTCAAACCGGCGTCAACAGCCGAAAGGAGATCATTAATCATGAAGAGAACTTTAAAAATTGGCATCGCAGTGCTCATCGTTGGTTTGATCATGGTTGCTGCCGGTGCTTTTACTCACAGTTTTAAAGACGTTACGTTTAATCATCATGGACGACCAGAACTAAGAACGACGCAAACAGTCAGCAAGAAAGTGAAGGATTTTGACGCGATAAGCGTCGACTTGAAAAGCGATCAGATTCGTATCAAGGAAGGCGACACCGCTCGTGTCCAAGTTAGCAGTACTAAAAAGGCCATGCCAACAGTTAGATCGGTGGGGCACAAACTGGTTATCGAACAAAAACGTGCAGACAATTCGATGACCGGCTGGAGTTTTGGTGACAATCCCGAAGGTACGTTTGGTTTTGGAACATTCTATGAGTCTAAACACCCCGATCGGACCGTTGTTGTAACAGTTCCACGGGGGACTAAGCTCAACAATATTAGTATTAAAGAACGACAAGGCGCCATTCGGATTACTGATGTTTCAGCAGACACAGTCAGTATCAGCGCCCATGATGACGTGATGTTGGAGCATATGACAGTCACACAGCCACTGAAAGTTAATAGTCATGACGGGAATCTTTATGTGACGGGGATGACACTAAACACACCATCCATTAAAACTGATGACGGTGCGGTTAGTCTACGAGATGTTCAATTGAACCAAGGTTCCATTCAGTTGACTGGTGGTATGTTCAACATGACAAATGGTGGGTTTACTGGTGCCGTTAACGTAACCAATGATGACGGCGATAATGAGATTGTTAACGCTGATCGGAATAAGGGTTACATTCTTCATGGCGACGATGAGAATAAGTTGTTTGAGCAACATAATGAGAATGGCGGCACGTTGCAACAAAATGAAACGGTGCCAGACATTATGCACTTAACTACCAATGACGGTGAAAATTCCGTACAATGAAATTAACGATAATCAAACGAATAACGGGGAGGATGAGTAACGATGAAAAAGAAATTAACGAAATCTAACGATAAGGTTCTGGCGGGGGTCTTTGGTGGTATTGCGGAGTACTTTGGCTGGGACATCGCCTTGACACGGGTGATTGGTGGGATTCTGATTGCCGTTTCGTTTGGCCCTGGGATTGTTGCGTATGCGATTGCTGCGCTGGTTATGCCCGACGCTGAGGGGCATCATTTCTCAGCGGATGCATCTTACGAACGAACAGAGGACGATCATCGTAATTCATTCGATGGTGAGTTCACAGATCCAGAAAGTAAACAGAAACACGATGATCAATAATTAATTGTCATCGTATAAAAAAGGCCGTTAGCGCTTGACGAATTGTCAGGTGTTAGCGGTCTCTTTTAGTAATCTGAATCTAATGCATCATGCTGAGGAGTTGCGTAATCGCAACTGCGTTAATCATGAAATGAACCATGATGGAATTAAATTGTTTGTGCGTTTTTTGGTACGTAAACGCTAAAATGGCGCCCATCATAAAGTAGAGCAGGAAACTGATTGGATTGCCGGAAATGTGGCCACTGGAGAATAACACGCCAGATAATAACACTTTAGCCCACAGGTTATTTCGTTTGAAAAAAATGTTGGTAATGACACCGCGAAAGACGAGTTCCTCTAAAAAAGGTGTTAGCAATACGGCTGCTACGCCGAAGCCAACCATGGCCACCGGACTTGTTTTCATAATGGAACTGATGGCCTGATTGTTTTCAGTCGATTGCGTGTGGTACAGCACCTGTTGAAGCTGCATTAATACAGCTTCACTAAAGATAATGGCCAGATAGGCCAAGATAGCAATACCAATGTCTCGTAGTTTAAAATCATGAAACAACTGTTCACCAGACCAATGGCGAAAGCGACGATAGGCGATCCAAATGCAGATTAGGAAGGACCCCCAGAAAGCAGCGAGGAGAATGTACCCGCTAGCGTTGGCAAACGTTGTTTTACTGGCAAAGGTCAAGATGGTAGGTGGCAGTTGAACCATAATCCAAAGTGATGCCACTTCCAAAACGCGCGGCAACCACGAAAATAAAAACGGTCGATTATCGTTTGTCATTGGGACCTCCATCTTTTGTTTGCTGTAAACGTAGTTGCCAGACCTTGATGAGGGTCACCAACACGGTTGTTAAGATGAACGCACCAATCCACAAGGCGAAAAGGGTGACGCCGGTTAGGTGTTGGGCTTCAGTGAGCCACACAACGCCGCCGAAGATGACAACGGCAAGTATGATAATGCTGCTGGACAGAATTCTTTGCATAGCAAACTCCTCGAATTAAGATGGTCCAATTGTATCACAGTGGTGATTTGAACATCATGGAAGCATGACTAAGACATAGTTCGCCAGTTTAACAGCACTTTCACGGTTTTGTTTAAATGTTGCCGCCCTCCAGCTGACTATGTTGGCCATGTATGTTAAATCGTTCTAACTATCAATTTTAATCAGAAAAAATATGTAAGCTTAAAAAAGCGGGTAGCCTAATGAGTGCTAGACTGTCCGCCGAGTACGATGTGAAGGATACTGCCCGCTACTTTGCCAACCCATTGCATTGGCCTGCATCCTACCTAAGCAGGACATGAACCGTTGCGCCAGCTCGGTTTAGAACGGGTCCGCCATGTGGTGGTCGATCTTTTGTCAAACGACTCAACCGGCTTTCATCACTTGGTGTTCCTTCTTGAGGTTAGTGTAATCTAATTTGGAGAAGAAGGGCGATTAATGTGCCTGTGGAATCAGGTAGATTATGAGGGAGAGGTACTGAATTGCCAGATTACGCGTTTGATTACTTGGTAATGTTTTAGCTTTTATCTTCCAGATGTGCTGACGCTTTCCCACTCTACATAGCGATAACACGTTCCAGCCCGCTCCTAGGGGACTGTCATAAACGTGTTTACGCCCCCCACAAGCCTGCGCATAACCCAAATTGCCTGCTGTAAGGGCAAAGAGCGCCCTCACAACAGCCAATTTATGTTATTGCTCGGCTTGCAATCAGGGACGTTCACACTCTCACAAAAAAGCCGCCACAACTTTCGCTGTGGCGGCACGGAAGGACAAATCCTGATCAGCAAGTGGTTTTGCCGCCTGCTGATGAACGAACGTGTTTTAACATCGTGAGAGCCTCAGCGACCTTCACCATGGCTCATTAGTAGTGGCCTTTCAGCACGATGGTTGTCAACGACATGAACCGTGCGCCGATTCACGTGACGTTTGAAACCCTTGACCATCACAGCAGGGATAGGGACAACAATCGGATTAACCGTTTGATTTAGACAACGAGCACGTTCCAGGACTGCGACCAACCAAGATCGTTCAACACGAGGCACTGTTGATCTGCGCTAACTTCCGCTCAGGATGGCGGTATCAACGATTGTGATGTGAAACATCGCCGTTGACGATCGGAATTAAAGTTTCCGACATGACCGCGGATCCTCTGTGAAAGCCTTGTTCCTTCTGATGGTTATAGTATATATCCATTTAGAAAAGCACACGCAAAATAGCGATAAAATTGAGACCGAATGATGTCACTTTTGTGGGGCTCGATTGCTAACTTGTTAAACAAACAATGGCGACCTAACGGTGATAAAACAAACTGCACCACACTAAGATGGTGCATGTGATAAGATGAGACTTGATATTCACACAGACGATCGTTGGTTCATGATTATATATTGGACCACGTATTAATTAAGGACGTGACTAATTTAATGGGTAAAATTCGTATTAATAATATGCAATTTCATACGTATAATGGCGTTTTTCCGGAAGAAAAGAAACTTGGTCAACGGCTGGAAATGGACGTTGAGCTGAACTATCCAATTGAGACAAAAGTGCATGACGATGACCTAACAACGACCATTCATTACGGACATGTCTATGACGATATCGAGTCGTTTGTTTCGAATCATTCCTACGACTTAATTGAATCGTTGGCTAACAACACGTTGACGATGCTTCAGGAAAAGTATCCCGAAGCTACCGGCGTTACACTCCGCGTGCGCAAATATTCGGTCCCAATTGCCGGAATTTTTGATAACGTTGAAATTGAAGTGGCTGGTGGTGATGCGCAGTGACCATGGCTTATTTAAGTTTGGGATCAAACGTTGGTAACCGACGCAAACACTTATTGTATGCGTTAGCGCAATTGCGCGCGGATCACGCGACTGTCTCAATGAAAACGGCACATTTTTATATCACTGAACCCGTTGGTGGCGTAGTTCAAGACAACTTCCTGAATACCGCGGTTGCCATTGATACCAAACGGTCGGCAGAATCTTTGCTGACATTGATTCATCAAATCGAACAAGCGCAGCACCGTCATCGTTTCATCCATTGGGGACCACGCACAATGGACTTAGATATCATCTTTTATGGTGATGAACACATCAATACGACAACGCTCACAGTGCCACATCCTGAAGCACCAAATCGGCGGTTTGTGCTCGAACCCATTTTAGAAATTAGTGGGGATGATCGCGCAATTCAGCGACAGGTCAGCGATTGGTTAGCTGAAACGGATGATCATCAACAAATCAACAAATTATCGTAACATCTTTGAATTATCAGCATTGTTAGTCATTAGGCTAACAATCTTACATAAGTTTGTTATTTAGAAATTGTTTTAAAGGAGACATGCACTAATGACAGATGAACAACAAGCCACAATTGAAGGCGCTGTTCGCCAAATTTTAACTGCAGTAGGGGAAGATCCAGACCGGGCTGGTCTTGTCGAAACGCCGGCACGGGTGGCGCGTGCGTACGCCGAGATGTTTTCTTCGCTGGAACAACCGACATTTAAGGATTACAAGCTATTTCATGAAGAGGATAACGCCGACATGGTTGTCGTCGGTCAAATTCCGTTTTATTCGATGTGTGAGCATCATTTACTACCATTTTTCGGTCGTGTCAGTGTTGCCTATGTACCCACAAACGGGACTATTATCGGTCTTAGCAAGATTCCTCGGCTCGTTGATTACGTCAGCCGCCGTCCAACAGTACAAGAAAACATTACGAACCAGGTAGCTGCTGAACTAGAAAAAATTTTGAAGCCGGCTGGAGTGGCCGTGAGCGTTGCTGCGCGACACATGTGCATGGAAATGCGCGGTGTTAACAAGACGGGGTCTGTTACGCAGACAGCGACATATTTGGGTGAGTTTAAAACAAATAATGCATTACGCCAGGAATTTTTAATGAGGGCCGAACATGGCAACATTAACGTATGAGACATTAATTAATGAAATGAATCAAGCAATGCTTGCGGGCGACGAGGATCGTGTGCCGTTATTGCGCCAAGTATTAGCGGCGGTCGGACAACCCGATGCGCAAGCGCCGATTATTCATGTGGTTGGCACAAACGGCAAAGGATCTACCGTTACTTTGATGGCCGATACATTGATTGCTGCTGGTCATAAAGTCGGTGTGTTTATGAGCCCTGCTATCTCTGATCAGCGTGAGCAAATTGTGATTAACGGTCAGATGATTGGCAAGGAGGACTTTGTCCGTTTGTACCAGACACTGTTGCCGACCGTTAAAAAGATTGTGCCGGACGATTCACCACTAACCATTTTTGAGTGGGAAGTTGTCATTGCGTTGACGTGGTTTGCTGAACAACACGTGGACTGGATGATTATCGAAGCTGGACTCGGTGGCTTGATGGACGCTACTAATGCGATTACATCCCCACGATTCAGTGTGTTTACACACGTTGCGTTGGACCATACCCGTATCTTAGGCGACACGATTGCAAAGATTGCACGAAATAAGGCGGGCATTATCAAACCGAACACGACGGTAGTGATTGCGCCCGGTCAAAATGATGATGCAAAACGGGTTATTGAACAAACATCGGCGCGTGTTCATGTGCCAGTGATGCTAGCCGGTAAACAGACATGGTTTGACAATCCTCAATTTGGCTTGGACGGAACGACGGTGGATGTTCACTGGTCCAGCAAGGCCATTTGGCATCACGTTCATCTTAATTTGGCTGGACAGCATCAATTAGCTAATGCGGCCACTGCACTGACGGTGCTAAAACAAGTCGCCGAACATGACAGCCGCATTGATGAAGATGCCGTGCGAACGGGCTTTAATCAGGCAGCTTTGCCTGGACGACTGACGACGTTAGCAGCGACCGATAAACATCCCCGATTGCTGGTCGATGGTGCTCATAATCCAGATGGGATTCAATCGCTGGTTCGGTTGTTAAAACAGGTGGCGCCAACACGTCGGTTTACGTTTGTACTTGGCTTTTTAGCGGATAAAAACGTGGCGGGGATGTTGGCAGAATTGCTGCCGTTGGCCAAGCAAGTTGTATTAACGGTTCCAGATCAGCATCAGCGAGCACTACCGATTGATGCATTAAATGAGATGGTGGGTGATACATTGGCCAAACTACAGTTAAATGACGTAGCGGTGTTTTCAACGGCAACTGCGCGTGATGCTTTAGCTTGTTTGCGCAAGCGTAGCGTTGAACCACCAGTGATTGTGACGGGGAGCTTTTACCTTATCCGGGCGTTGCGGGAGGCTGGTTTAAATGACTAATCCACTATTTGTCGCAGCAACTAACAATCGACAAAAATTTGCCGAGTTGGCACGGACGTTTGCCTTTTTTGGTCAGACGATTCGCCCTTACTGGACTTATCTTGGTCGATTACAATTTCCCAAAGAAGGAACCGCTGATTTCAAAAACAATGCCGAAGGTAAGGCGACGTTTATTCAACAACGCTTGCCAGAAGCGACCGTCGTGGCCGATGACAGTGGTCTGTTTGTCGACGCATTGCCAGACCACTTTGGGGTGACAACGATGCGCGAACTGTCCGCTCATGCGCATGATGATGCGGCCATGAATCGTTACATTCTACGTTTATTGGGCACACAAACGAATCGCCATGCGACGTTGACGACAACACTGACAGTATTTAGTCACGATGGTCAGTGGCTCACGGCGACAGGGCAGCGCCGGTTCCAGATTCCGTTTGTGCCAGTTGGCCAGTACAGTGTCGGCTTTGATCGGATTATGTGGGATTCTAAAACAGGACTAACGCTGGCTCAACTGCCGAATCAGGCGCGCATTCCGTTTACGCCAAGGGGCATTGCGGTCCCTAAATTATTGACACAGTTGCGATAGTGGGAGGATACGACATGAAAGTTACAGAAATAACCGCTGACGACCTCAGTCAAACTAATGGTCTGGCCGAGGCTGCTTTGCTAGATGCCATCAAACATCAGCGCCAGCTGGCATTGATGTTTGAACTCGATAATGCGGATGATCGAACCAGACTGGTCAACTTGATGGGCAATCTTGACGCCGTGGTCACAGTGGCTGGTAATACTGTGCGAACATTGGTTAATGAGGCCGCTTTGCCAGTTTTGGAACAGCAATTAAGTCGTCAGTTTGATAATAATGTGCTGGCAAAAGGCGTTGGCACGATTCGGCAGCAACGTGAAATTCATTGGCAGGCAGGGCGTTTTGATTTTAATGTGACCGCCAAACCACTGATCTACGGAATTTTAAACGTCAGTCCCGATTCATTTTACGATGGTGGCCGCTACCATGATATGGATTCCGTGTTGAAACGGGCGGGTGAGTTTGCCCAAGCAGGTGTGCCCGTGGTTGAAATTGGTGGTCAGACGACGCGACCACACTTTACGGAGATTACGCCAGAAACTGAAATTCAACGGGTTATGCCTTATATTAAGGCCATTAAGTCGCAATATCCTGATTTGGGAATCGCGGTTGACACTTATAAGTTACCGGTGATGAAGGCAGTATTGGACGAGGGGGTTGATATCATTAATGACGTTAACGCCTTTACTGATAATCCTGACAAACTGCCGCTACTCGCCTTGAGTAATGTTGGTCTGTTAACGATGCATGAAAGTCGTGCCCGCGAATACGATAATTTAACGACGGCAATGACAGATTTCTTTAAAACGAATTTGAATGCGCTGAAACACGCTGGCATTGATGAGCAGCGGATTGCTCTGGATGAAGGAATTGGGTACGCCAAAGTGGCTGATGGCTACCAGGATTTCACCATGATGCGCAATATCAACCAGTTTTTGCCGTTTGAACGACCGATCATGATTGCCATTTCGCGAAAGGGTTTTGGTCATAAACTGTTCGGTTTGGCAAAGGAAGATCGCTTATCCGTAACGTTGATTGCCGAGGCCTATATGTATTTGCATGGTGGCCGTATTTTGCGGGTTCACGATATCGAAGAAACTAAACAGTTAGTTACGTTACTGGACACGATTGAGGGCAGTTACTGGTTCCCAGACAGAACAGAAATGCACCAGTAACTTTTTTTCTGACACCAATGTCGTAACTAACTAAAAAAGAATACTTAAGGTTTAGTCAAAGCTTTAGTTGTTAAGAAAAATGGCGGCGTTGGTTGATAGTTCTGGTGTATACTGGATATTCAAGAAAGATAAAGGGAAGTTTGGGAACGCATGGCGAAATTACAATTATCAGCATCAGAAATTTTGACGATTTTACGTGAGCACCATTTGTTGACCAACGTGATAAATGCCAATGATCAGTTAGTAGTGACCGATGTCACATACGACTCACGAACGGCAAAGCCGAATGGCTTATTCTTCTGTAAAGGTAACTTCAAGCCGGAGTATTTGACTACGGCGGTTGATGCCGGTGTTACGGCCTATGTCTCAGAAGTTGCGGCTAAAGAGTGCAAGGCCACTGGCTTTATCGTGGCGGATATTCAAAAAGCAATGTCACTGTTGAGCGCTGCTTTTTTTGGCTACCCACAAGATGATCTATTTATTGTGGCCTTCACTGGGACGAAGGGGAAAACAACCTCTGCTTACTTTACGCGAGGCATTCTGCAACAGACGACGAATAAACATACCGCATTATTTTCAACCATTGACCGGATTTTAGGACCAAAACCAGAGCAAGAATTTAAGTCTGATCTTACGACACCTGAATCACTCAATTTATTCCATGATATGCGTGAAGCCGTTGATTCTGGCATGACGACGCTGGTCATGGAAGTGTCTTCACAGGCGTACAAGAAGAACCGTGTGTATGGCTTGACGTATGATGTTGGAATTTTTTTAAACATCACGCCAGATCATATCGGGCGCAACGAGCACCCAACGTTTGCTGACTATTTGCACTGTAAATTACAGCTCTTAGTCAATTCTCGCCAGTGCATTATTAATGCAGAAACGGATCACTTAGAAGATATTTATATGGCGGCTAAGGCGACGACAGAACCTGAGGATATCTATATGTATGCTCGTGATGGCTACAAGCCAAGTATTGATGTGCCAATCGACTTCCGCTATCACAGCAATGAAGATACCCTGAAAGATGCTAAATTTACGGTGTCGCATACAGATCTAGCGCCAGCCAAACTGAATTTGGATGGCGAGTATCAATTGGCATTGCCTGGCGATTACAATGAAAATAACGCGGTGGCATCAATCATTGCCGCTGGTCTAGCCGGAGCGACAGCTACCGAAGCCCAGCAAACATTGCCGGATATCACGGTACCCGGTCGGTTTGAATCAGTTGCCACCAAGAATCACGGGATGGTGTTCGTTGATTATGCCCACAACTACGCCTCCGTCAAAGCTTTGCTGTCGTTCTTACGGAAGCAGTATGCTGATAGCCGGATCATTGTGGTGGTTGGTAGTCCTGGTGATAAGGGGATTTCGCGACGAGAAGGGTTTGGTAAAGCGTTGAACGAAGAGGCCGACGTGGCTTACTTAACTGCTGATGATCCTGGTTTTGAAAATCCCGCTGACATTGCCCAACAGATTGATGAACATATTGATCACAACCGGGTTGATGTTCACGTTCAGATTGATCGACCAACCGCCATCCGTGAAGCTATTAGTGATAGTCATGCTGATGATGTCGTTGTGTTGGCAGCAAAGGGTGAGGATCCTTATCAAAAGATTCGCGGGGTAGACACACCATACCCGACTGACATGGCTGTTGCCAAACAAGTGATTGCGGATATTGAAGCGTAATATTATCTCATTTGTAAGATTAGTATTGCTAAAGCTTGGGCCATTGTTGCCCATGGAAGAAAAGATAGCGACAAAAAAGACAGCTCACTTCAAAAATGTGAGCTGTCTTTATATGCCATGACAAATGAAAACGAGCTTTCCATTTGTCACGGTAAGGATTGTTTGTGTTCTGATGATTAGGCAGTCAAACTGTAAATGGTGTAGCCGAGGATAATGGTGTCGGCAAACAGCAAGCCGAGGACGACATACAGCCAGGGAGTGACGTGGGTTTCTTGCTTTCTAGCGAAGACGATTTCAACGACGCCGATAAGCAGAATTGCCAATGCACCTTTTAAAATCGTGAGGATGGGAACCGTTGACCAGGTCTTGGTTGCGGCAATGAAACCAGTGATAATCATCACCATGTAGAGTAGTCTGCTCCACATTAGCCACCATTTGACGCGTTTTTCTGTTTTACTGAACACGCCAGCGAGAACTGTCAGAACTAGTAAAATGGCAATCCAAAAATGACTGGCAATTAAAAAATTCATATTTTTTCCTTTCTGAATCAAGTTTTTTGAGTGAATCAACTTGACATGAAACTGAAGCTATCTTAGCATTGTTAAACCGTGTCGTTAAGCGGTACAATCAATGTTTATACAGGCCTTAACATGCGTCACTAAAATGAGCAGGCCTGACAATTTTAAGGAGGGGTCACGTGCACGATTTAACTGAGGGGAATCCAATCAAATTAATATTTTTGTTCACGATGCCCCTACTTATTGGGAATTTATTTCAGCAATTATACAACATTTCAGATACGTTGGTCGTTGGTCAAACATTGGGCGTCAACGCATTGGCCGCAGTCGGTTCAACCGGGTCCATTAGTTTTCTAATTATCGGGTTTGCCCAAGGACTGACGGCCGGTCTCTCGATTGTGACAGCGCAACGGTTTGGCGCACGGGACTTGAAGGGTGTTCGTGAAAGTTTTGCAGCGAGCATCTGGATTAGTTTGTTTGTAACCGTTGTTCTGACAGTACTCTCGCTGGCGTTTGTTCATCCCATTTTACATTTGATGCAGACACCAGTAGCAATTTATCACGATGCCCTAATTTTTATCTCCATTATTTTTGCTGGTATCTTTGCCTCCGTTGCCTTCAACCTGTTATCAAACATGATCCGTGGGCTGGGTGATTCACGGACTCCACTATACTTTTTGATCGTTGGGACGGTCGTCAACGTTGTGTTGGAATTAGCGTTTATTCTAATTTTTCATATGGGCGTTGCCGGTGCAGGGTTGGCTACCGTTATTTCTCAGGTTATTTCGGCCGGTTTATGTTTGATTTACATCTGGCGCCACGTACCATTGTTGCGGATCAACCGTCAGGACATGCGTGCAGGGGCTGGTCAGTTGTGGGAACATTTCGCAACGGGGTTACCGATGGGCTTTCAGATGTCAATAATCGCGATTGGCGCCATTGTTATGCAGGCGGCTTTAAACAGTTTAGGAACCGCTTCGGTTGCTTCTTCAACAGCTGCTAGCAAGATTGACCAAATTGCCACAATGCCGATGTCCTCGTTTGGGGTAACCATGGCGACGTTTGCGGCCCAAAACATTGGGGCTGGTAAGTATAACCGCATTATTAAGGGAGTTCGTCAGACGCTGATTTTATCCAGCTCATTCGCGATTGTGATTGGCGCGTTGGAAATTATCTTCGGTAAGGCGTTAGTGAGTCTCTTTATTAGTGGGCATGATCCAGCCGTCATGAGGTTGTCGCAAACCTACTTCAACGTGATTGCTAGTTCATACGTGTTACTGGCCGTGCTGTTCATTATTCGTAACACGTTACAGGGTGTTGGTCAGCAAGCAATGCCGACCTTTGCCGGCATTGCGGAACTCGTGATGCGTTCTTTCACAGCCTTTTTCCTAGTTGGACCATTAGGCTATGCCGGAGCCGTGTCAGCGGAGCCATTGGCTTGGCTAGGATCCTGTATCGTTTTGATTCCGTCCTACCTGCGCGCTATTCGACAGTTGCATAATTTACAATACATGCATGATCAAAATGAGCAGGCTAAACAAGTGACGGCGGAATCCGGGACGGGTGATCACACAGAAATCGGTGTCCCAAATTCGACACAAGCCCCGCACGGGTTAAGTCGAGCTGGACAACACAGTACGAAACAGGATAGTTAAAGTTCGAAACATAAGACTTGAAATCCAGTTGTTTTTTTGATAATATACAAACTCGTATGCGTTGGGCATAAGACCAGAATAACCCGTTTATCTTCTTGCCGAAGAGAACGGGAATTGAGGTGAAATTAATGGCTGAATTACATGTTGGTGATGTTGTCACTGCGAAAAAGTTTGGACCGTTTGAACACAATTTCGGTGGCGAATTAGAAAAAGTTTATGAAAATTCGGCACTTGTATTGATTGATGATTACAATGACGCTGACAGCATGACTGTCAGTGAAATGAATCGTCGTGCCGTCGTTAAGAACGGTGATATTAAGGTCATTAAAGCTGCACCAGTGCCAGAACCGGATCCGGATGAAGAAAATGCCGATGATGCGGAAGATGAGAAAAAATAATAACTGCTAGTTCGTGAGTTCTGTTAGCAGATAATTTAAAGTGATTCCTGTGGTGTATAACCCGCAGGAATCTTTTTTTATGACCGGGATCAAATATGAAAGTTTATTTTGAAGTAGAAAATTCTTTTTGAAAAAGTTTGCCTTATAGTTGCTCGAAGGGGGTAAAGTAGTAACAGTTAGTTAGCTACCTTCAATCGGCTAACCGAAGTTTTAAGAACTTGAACATGAAAGAAGCGAATCTTTTTTGAAAAATATTGATCAACAGCAATACGTTGGTGAACGGCCATTATTCAATGCCGCTAATTTAAATATTACCAACACAACTTTTGCAGATGGGGAATCACCACTTAAAGAGGGCCATCACCTGACACTAGAACACGATACGTTTGAATGGAAATATCCACTTTGGTACTGTACGGATGTCAGCGCAGTTAACACGACACTACTTGAAACGGCACGTTCAGGCATTTGGTATACGCACAACATTGATATGAAACAGTGTTTAATTGAGGCACCGAAAACATTTCGTCGTGCCAGTGGCATTCACTTGACCAATGTGCAGATGCCAATTGCTCAGGAAACATTGTGGAGCTGTGACGACATCACCTTGGACCATGTATCCGCTAAGGGCGATTATTTTGGCATGAACAGTCAAAACATCGTTGCTCATGATTTTCAATTGTCTGGTAACTATTCGTTTGACGGTGGACGGAATATTGAAATTCACAACGCCACGATGCTATCAAAAGACGCCTTTTGGAACTGTGAAAATGTGACCGTTTATGATTCCACCATCATTGGTGAATATCTAGGTTGGAATTCAAAGAACATTACGTTTGTTAATTGTCGGATCGAAAGTGAACAAGGGCTTTGTTACATGGATAACTTGGTCATGAAGAACTGTTCACTGATCAAAACCAACTTGGCGTTCGAATATTCATCCATTCACGCTGATATCACGACTAAAATTGACAGTGTCAAAAATCCTGTTAGCGGTGAAATTACAGCACCAGCTATTGGTGAGATTATCTTGCAAGAGGACCAAATTGATCCTAGTAAGACAACAATTACGGAAACTGGGGTGACAGTGAAATGACATACGACTTTACAACGGTTCCTAATCGACGCCACACGAATTCAGTAAAATGGGATGTGGCCGACAATGAGTTACCGATGTGGGTAGCTGACATGGATTTTCAAACGGCACCAGAAATCAAGGCAACGTTAGCCGATAAGGTTGCTAAGGGGATTTTTGGCTATTCCATCATTCCAGACAACTACTATCAGGTAGTGGCAGACTGGTGGCGTAAGCGTCATGGCTTTGCTGTGCAAACGGACTGGATTTTATTCTGTAGCGGGGTTGTGCCAGCCATTTCGTCAACTGTTCGGCGGATGACGAATCCAGGTGAACAGGTTTTAGTCCAAGCACCTGTTTACAACATTTTCTATAATTCGATTATTAATAATGGTCGGCGTCAGATTTCCAGTGATTTGGTCTATGAAAACGGTCAGTACCATATTGATTTCGATGATTTGGAAGCCAAGTTGGCAGATCCATTAACGACGATGATGATTCTCTGTAATCCAGCTAACCCTGTTGGCAAAGTGTGGTCGCGGGAAACTTTGCAGCAGATTGGTGAATTGTGCTTGAAACACCATGTGCTAGTATTGTCGGATGAAATTCATTGTGATATTGTCACGGATCCAACGGTTCAGTACACACCGTTTGCATCGATCAGTAGTGATTTGGCCAACAATAGTATTACTTGTGTATCACCGACAAAGACGTTTAATTTGGCGGGTGTTCAAACGTCGAGCATGATTATTCCTAATCCGGCCATTCGCGAACGGATTGATCGAGGCATTAATAACGATGAGATTGCTGAACCAAATATTTTTGCAATCGATGCTGCAGTAACGGCATTTACTAAGGGGGAACCGTGGTTAAACGAACTATTAAAACAATTAGCCGCAAACAAACGGTCGGTGACAACCTTTTTGAGTAATGAACTGCCAGAGGTAACAGTTGCCAGTGGTGCAGCGACTTACCTCATGTGGTTAGACGTGTCCGCCGTTGCCAATGATTCGGTGGCACTTTGTAACTTTATTCGCCAAAAAACGGGATTATTCTTGTCTGATGGTGTGGAATACGGTGGCAATGGCAATTTATTTGTCCGGATGAATGTGGCTTGTCCTGACGCTGAACTTCAAGATGGTTTAGAACGTCTGAAACGCGGTATTAAAGCTTTTTTAGCTCAAAAATAAATAAACATGCTACCATTAGATAGTGGCGATTATCTGAGTGTTTCTTGAAAAAAGTGGTTGACACTAAATTTATTTCGCTGTATCTTGAATTCAACGTTAAGAAAACATTAGATAAACATTAAGCGTTGAGGAGAAGAGTAATCGCTCGACAGTTGATAAAGAGAACCCGGTTGGTGAGAAAGGGACAACGACACAGTGATGAAGATGAGCTCTGAGCGATTCAGTTGGTTCACGCCGACCGAACGGTTGCAACCGTTAACTTGCCGGGTATCAACAGGTACCGTCGAGGCATCATTTGTGAAAATGATGTAAATAAGGGTGGTAACACGGTTAAATCCGTCCCTGATTGTCAGAAGTGACAGTTAGGGACGGATTTTTTTGTTTATCAATGTTTTTTAATTAAAAATGCCGCATACAGCGACAACGTCTTTCAGGAGGCTTTTGAATATGAGTGAAGCAATTTCTTTTTCTAAACGGACCAAGTCACCATTTCGGTATGATATTGTCGGCAGTTTCTTACGACCAGAAACCTTGAAGCAAGCGCGGGCACAATTTGCTGCAGGAAAAATTGATCGTGCTGCATTGACGGCAGTTGAAGACACCGAAATCATTAAATTAATCAAGCAGGAGGAAGCTGCTGGCCTCAAGGCGGCCACAGATGGTGAATTTCGTCGAAGTTGGTGGCACCTCGACTTTTTCTGGGGCTTTCAAGGCATCTCGTATAAAGTCCCTGAACATGGTTATTTCTTCCATGGTGAAGAAACGCGTAAAGCGACCGTTACGGTAACCGATAAAATTGATGGTCACAACCATCCGTTTGTGGATCACTTTAAATTTACTCAGGCTCATGTCAGCAAGGGTGTTCAGGTCAAACAAACTTTGCCGGCACCAGCGCAATTGTTGGTTGAATTATTGAGCCCAACTAATTTGCCCGAGGTTCGGAAGATATATCCGACTGATGAGGCACTATTCGCTGATATTACTAAGGCTTATAAACAAGTTATTACTGATTTGTATGACGCTGGTGCACGCACCATTCAATTGGATGACTGTACTTGGGGAATGTTGGTGGCAACACTGCCAAAGGACTTTATTAATGGCCTTGCGGGTGGTGAACCAACCACTGACGACGAACTAAAACAATTATATTTAAGCATTAACAATTCTGTGATTGACGGATTACCGGCAGACTTAACTGTCAATACTCACATTTGCCGTGGTAACTATCACTCAACCTGGGCTGCCGCTGGTGGTTACGACAAAGTTGCAGATCCATTGTTTAATCAGGAACATGTTAACGCCTATTATTTGGAATATGATTCAGACCGCTCAGGTAGTTTTGATCCATTGGCAAAGGTTAGCGATAACAAATTGGTTGTGCTGGGATTATTAACATCGAAAGATGGCAAGCTCGAAGATCGGCAAACGGTTATTGATCGTATTCATGAAGCCGCAAAGTTTGTCCCGTTGGACCGTTTATGTTTGAGTACACAATGTGGTTTTGCTTCAACAGAAGAGGGCAACATTTTAACGTCAGATGATCAGTGGGCTAAGATTGCGTTAGCTAAATCGATTGCCGAAGAAGTTTGGGGCGTCGATGAAAAGTAGGCCAGGCAACCGGTGAGTTTTAAACGGATTTATCAAAATAGTTATGAATGAGGGTAATCTATATCAAACATTCTAAAAAAATTCTAGTGGCTGTCGCCATTGCGGCGGGGCTGGTATTAGGATTAGGAACATCGACCGGTGCTAGTGCAAGCAGTGTGACCGTTGGGACACAGGGAACAGATGCTCAAATTTGGCGGCACATTGCTAAATCATCAGCGGCTAAACAAGCGCACCTCACAATTCACGTTAAAGAAGTAACGGATAGTGTTCAGTTAAATCAGGCTACTGGCGATGGGACGATTCCGGTCAATGCATTTCAGTCATTTAGCTATATGCAGGCTTATAACAAGGAAAATCCGACGAAGAAGTTAACGGCAGTTGGTACGACCTATCTAGAACCAATGGGATTGTATTCGAAGAAGATTAAGCATTTAAAACAGTTACCAAAAGGGGCAACCATTGGCATTCCGGAAGATCCAGCTAATTTAACTCGTGGCCTGAAGCTGTTAAAAATGGCTGGATTAATTACGTTGAAGCCTAATTTCAATGCACTTGGTAATGTGAGCGGCATTAAGAGTAATCCACGTCAATTAAAGTTTCGACAAATTGATGGTTCGACTGGACCACGGGTTTTATCAGATGTTGATGCTGTCTTAATATCTAATACAGTCGCACAAGATGGCGGTTTGAACGTTCTTAAGGACTCATTGGTCCATGAAAAGGTCAACCGTGAAACGAACCAAGATGTTAACATTTTGGCAGCAGGTGATAAGTACCGGAATAATAAATCCGTTAAAAAGTTGATTAAGCTCTATCGTAATAAGGGCATTCAGCGTTATATTAAGAATGAATTCCATGGCACGAAGGTTGAAGTTATTAAACCGATTAGTGCACTAAAAAAATAAGGGAGTCGAGTAGATTATGGCAAAAGTAGAAAGTTTTACATTGGATCACACGAAGGTTAAGGCGCCATATGTTCGTTTGATTACAGTTGAAAATGGACCTAAAGGGGATGCCATTTCCAACTATGACTTACGTTTGGTACAACCTAACACTAATGCGATTCCAACTGCCGGCTTACATACCATTGAACATTTATTAGCTGGTTTGTTACGTGACCGCATGGACGGTGTTATCGACTGTTCACCATTCGGTTGCCGGACTGGTTTCCATTTAATTATGTGGGGTGAACACTCTACAACAGAAGTTGCCAAGGCATTGAAGAGCTCATTGGAAGAAATTCGCGACACGATTGAATGGAAGGACGTTCAAGGCACTGACAAGTACAGTTGTGGGAACTACCGTGACCACTCTTTGTTCTCAGCCAAGGAATGGTGCAAAACTATTTTGGATCAAGGTATCAGTGACGAACCATTTGAACGTCACGTGATCTAAATGTTGTCTGTTCTGACTGACGCTTGCGGTTGTCAAAGATGAATGTTGCTGTGGGACCGGTTCAAGCCTGCTGAAGTTCGAAGTCTTTCACCTCGTTGACAAGCCTCGTGGAGTGCCGAGTCTTTTCAACCGTCCTGTGTTGTAAATCCGGCAAAAAACGCCTGATTAACAACACGTTCACGGCTTACATTCATCTTTGACGGCCCTCCAGCTCAGGGTGTGTGGAAACATTTGAAAAATCGTCGAAACTTTTAAAAGTCTCGACGATTTTTTCTTGGTTTTGATTCTTTGATTTTTAGTCGAAACGCATAAATCGATAATGACAGATTGAGGGCGCTATGCTACACTATAAAAGTTGGTTCAATGCGGGTGTAGTTTAGTGGTAAAATTCAAGCTTCCCAAGCTTGTGTCGCGAGTTCGATTCTCGTCACCCGCTTAAAAATGTAATATATTTGATTAACGCTTGGCATCTTTTACGATGCCAAGTGTCTTTTTTTGTTTTGCACCTTGTCATTAATGTGTATTATCAATTTAATCTTTTGGTTAGAACTTAAACTAGCATTGAATTATGAGGTGCTGATAGTGACAAACTTAGCATAGTGATCAGTTAACAGCATATTGATAATGTTTTCATATTATTGCTAATAAGCTTGCTAGATAATTTACCGCTTTTAACTCTTTTTGACGAAAAAGGACTTGCATATTCACTTTGCAAGTCCTGATTTGGAGCTATTTATTTAGTGTTCCGGTACAACGATTTACGCTGCGTAAAATAATAGTAAGCACAGATACCAACGTATATCGCTATGGTCAGAACTGTGACAATGATATTAGTGGAGAAAAGAATACCAAAGAAGACAAGCACTAATGCAATTAAAGAAAAGTACGATGTCCATGGGTACAAGCTGACGTGGTAGGTAGTGTCATCAAACTTATAGCGACGACTGCGGATATGGCCCAGACAAAGCAGAATCCATATCACTAAAATTGTATAACTAATTGAGCCGACTAAATAATCAAATAATGTATTACCAATAAAGTAGGTAAGTAGTACACCGGCAAATAAAGATAGTGAACACATAAGGACGGCCATGTAAGGAACAAAATGTTTATTCAACCGGGTTAAGGCAGTTGTAACCTTCGTTTGACGTTTGTTGCGTTGGTTTTGAACGAATAAGAGCCGTGATGCTGAGTAAATACCAGAATTGATGGAGGAAATCAACGCTAGAATAATCACGAAGTTAACGATGTCGGAGGCAAACGGAATGTTTAATAACCGAAACACTGAGACAAATGGACTGACTTTATCCGTTAATTGGTCCCATGGAAATAGGGTGACGATGATGAAAAAAGGAATTAGATAGAATGAAATGATCCGGAACATGATGCCGTGAACTGCGTGCGGGATGACTTTTTGTGGATCCTTCACTTCGCCTAGTGTAATCCCGATTAATTCTGAGCCGGCAAATGAATAAATTACGATCAACATAGCGCTTAGGAAGCCAAAAGCACCATGAGGGAAGAAGCCACCGTGAACGGTTAAATTAACAAATGCATGGTTAGTGGTCATCATGTTTCGAGCAATTAGGAAGATACCAGCGAAGATGAAGAAAATAATAACCGTAATTTTCATAATAGCTAGCCAGTATTCCGTTTCGGCAAACCAGCGGACTGAAAGTAGATTAATGCCAGAAATGACGACCGCAATGACTAAAACAATTAGCCAGGTAGGAACGGTTGGAAACCAGATTTGAATAAAACTGGCCGCTGCCACGGCTTCAGCTGTTAAATCCACAAACCACATCGTAAAGTAGGCCCAGTCTACTAAATAAGCCGCAAAGGGACCAAGAATTGGTTGTAGCAAACCTGAAAAGCCGGTGGCGGATGGATTATTTGCGGCCATTTCGGCCATACCTTGCATGATAAATAGCAGAATTAAACCACCAAGCAGGTAACATAAAATAACCGAAGGGCCGGCAGTATGGACGGCGTTGGCACTGCCTTTAAACAGACCAGCGCCGATAGCACCTCCTAATGCCAGCATTGTAATATGGCGGCTTGTTAATGATCGTTGCAGATGAGCGTTGTCGTTGTTTTTGTTTTCGTTTGTCATTGCAAACTCCTTTTCTCTATATCTGACTGTTTTGATTTTTAAAATGAAAAATAAAAACGTCCTTTGAATCAACATGGATTCAAAGGACGTTTACACGTGGTACCACCTTTGTTCGAACAACAGGCAATTTGGCTGTTGTTCCTTACTGCACACGAATATGCAGTTTACGATAACGGGTAACACCGGTATTTCTCATAAAAAATACGCTCTAATGGGTCTTTAGTTAATCAGTCAACGCACCGTTCCAGCCGTTGGTGCTCTCTTTAGATCACTAATTAACGCATCCACCTCATCAGTTCAGCAGAAAAATTAAGTTAAAAACATATTAAACGACAATGAGAAACATGTCAAACGAAATTTATAAGATGACTACTCCAAAACTTGTTACCTAATGTGCCAACAGGGTTTTCTTTAGTAAGACAATGTTTTAATGATGCCAGCGAATAAAAATGATAATTATGGTTTTAACACTGTGACATGGCGAATATCGTCAAGGCGTAGAAATCCATTCTCTTCAATATAAACACTGACATCATCGTAGCCCTTCACATGACCGATGATGTCAGCAGAGAGTTTACCCTCACTATTATGGGCGTAACATTGGATGCTGACACGATAAATATTGGCATATGCTGTGGCCAACCGCTGGCTTATTTCGGTCATAGATTGCAGTGGCTTGGGTTCAAAGTGACGCTGCTTTTCTTCTGCTTCTTTGTTTAAAGCGCTAGTATGATCCGATAAATAATAACCTTGCCACTTGAGCATGCCACGATCGACATAATGGTTGTCGAAAAAGTCTTGCACAATTTTAGGATCGTAATCAGGATACTTTTCATCACTCATCCCAATGCTTCTTTCTTTGGATGATCCGTTGTGATTTTGGCCAATGCTGACCAGTAAAACCTTCAAACTGAATGCTCAATTGGGTGTGCTTTTGAATATCGTCAACAAGCTCCTCAAGATACGTTAGATCATAAATGGTGACAGTATGTAAGGGGACAGATTTCTCTCGATGAGCCTTTTTTAGACTGTCAAAGAAAAAATTATACGTTTTGTCATAGGGATCATCGACGATCTGCAGCCAATAGCGGGTATTATACTGCCGTAGAAATAGCTCATCGATGCGTTGGCAAATTAAATCTAAATCTTTATTCATAGGCATTTCCTCCGTTATGTCCTCCCACCAGTGAGGCACGGTTAATAGCTGTGCCGCCGTGAATAATACTTCGAGCAAAGACGATGGCACGAAAACCGTAACGGTCACGAATAGCGTCAACAATGGCCTCAAAGCGGGCGTTCTTAATTTGTCGTTGAAGGTCTGAAAATAAATCAAGTTGCTGACCAGTATTAGGGGATAACCGTGATGTATAAACAGCAATGTTACGAATGGTTTGACCCTGCCACTGGTTGCGAAACATATTGGTTAGGTGGCTCACAATGATTTTGTTGCTGTCAGTTGGATCAATGCGGATCGATTGATGAAAACCGCCGCGGCCATCTTGTTCGCCAGCAGCATAGGAAAAACCAATGGAGAGAGAAAGACAGCCAGCTAGTTTGTGATGGTGACGCAAACGAGCTGTAACCTGTTCGCCAATCTCTTTAATAACTGTTTCAATTTCAAATTGATCATTATAATCACGTGGTAATACTTGTGAATTTCCTAGACTAGCTTCACGAACTTTGACACGTTTACGTATTTGACTACGATCAATACCCCATGCTAAAGCAAATAATTGGGCACCAATAATCCCCATTTCAGCGGTCAAATCGTAGGGATTATGGTGGGCCAAATCGTTCATCGTGTGAATTCCCATTCGTTCTAAATGAGCAGCTGTTCGATGACCGATGCTCCAAACAGAGTCCAGCTGAGAAATCGTCCAGATTTGACTTGGAACAGTATCGTAGCGGATTTCACCGATTAAATCTGGGGCGTGTTTAGCGTATACGTCCAAAGCGATTTTAGCTTGCACAGGATTTTCACCGATACCAATTGTGACGTACAGGCCTAACTCTCTACGAATTGTGTGTTGAATGAGCTTGGCAACTTCTTGTGGTTGTTGTCCAAATAATTTATAAGAATGAGTCATGTCTAAGATGGATTCATCAATTGAATAGGGCCATAAATCTTCATCTGCAACAAAACGGCGAAAAATATCGTTAATTTGCAAGTTTTTCTTAATGTATAAATTCATTCGTGGCGGCACAACAATGAGTTTTTCGTCTTGGGGCAAGTCACGCTGGCGAGACACATTAGCTGTGAGATGGTACTTCTTCTTAGCATCAGGTGAAGTCGCCAGAATGAGACCACCATTGGTGTTTTTTTGTTCACTCATAACAACCAGTAATTCTTTTAGGGGATTGAGACCGCGTTGGACTGCCTCGACACTGGCATAGAAGGACTTGTTATCAATAAGAAAGTAAACGCCGTGTGGTTCCTTTGAAGCATCGTAATCATAGGGCATTAAGATCACCTCGAACATCCGTTTGCTATGAATAAATGATACAAACAAACGTTCGTAACGTCAAGCGAAACTTTATGCTTTTTTAGCGTGATTGTGTACTAAGGCACACTCTTATTAAATTGTAATTAAACCCATTACAGTTTAGACTCTGACAATCCCATTTTTAAGGGAGATTAAGCTTATAAAGAGGAATGTGAAAATAAATGTTTGTGAAAATCCGTCGCCATTAATTGCTAAGAAAGCCTTTTAAAAACTATAATGAAAGCGAATTCAAAGATGGTGAATAATCATTAATCCGCTTGGAGGTAAATAGTATGGCATATCAAACAGTTAATCCGTATACAAACGAAGTTGTTAAAACATATCCTGATGCCACCAGTGATCAAATTGAATCTGCGTTGGCAAGTGGCGATAAACTTTATCATGAATGGCGACACACCGATATTCAGTCCCGTGCAGAGACCTTACATCGGATTGCAGCTTTAATGCGTAAGCACGAAGACAGCTTAGCTAAAACAATGGTTATTGATATGGGAAAGCTCTTAAGGGAAGCTAAGGGTGAAGTTGAGTTATGTGCGATTATCGCGGATTACTTTGCTGATCATGGTGCTGACATGCTCAAGCCAACCCCAATTAAATCTGGCGCTGGTGATGCGTGGGTAGAAAAACACGCGACTGGGGTTGTCTTGATGGTTGAACCATGGAACTTTCCTTACTATCAAATTATGCGTGTCTTTGCGCCAAACTTTATCGTGGGTAACCCGATGATTTTAAAGCATGCCGCTAACACACCCGGGTCAGCAGTGGCATTTGAACAGCTTGTTAAAGAAGCGGGAGCACCTGAGGGTAGTTTGATCAACCTATTCTTGAATTATGATCAAGTTGGCACTGTGATTGCAGATCCTCGTGTCCAAGGTGTTGCGTTGACTGGTTCTGAGCGCGGTGGTCGCGCTGTTGCAGCCGCGGCCGGTGAAAACTTGAAGAAATCGACGATGGAACTTGGTGGGATGGATTCATTCATCGTATTACCAGATGCCAACATGGACGAGGTCATGAAAGTTACCCGTCAGGTTCGTTTGTACAATGCAGGGCAGGTTTGTACCTCATCTAAGCGATTCATTGTTGCAGAAAATTTGTACGACGAATTTTTGAAACGATTGGGGCAGGAGTTTGCCAGCGTAAAGCCTGGTGATCCGCTTGACGATGCTACGACATTGGCACCAATGTCATCTGCTAAAGCTAAACACAAATTGCAACAGCAAGTCGATGAAGCAATTGAAAATGGGGCAAACTTGTATCAAGGTAATCAACCAATCGATTTACCTGGGCAATTCTTTGAACCGACGATCTTGACAGATATTAAACCAGACAATCCAGCTTATTCTACGGAAATGTTTGGGCCAGTAGCACAAGTTTACAAAGTGGCTACTGAACAAGAGGCGATTGATTTGGCTAACGATTCACAGTTTGGACTTGGCGGTATTGTGTTTGCTGGCAGCAAAGAGCATGGCGCTAAGGTGGCTAGTCAAGTTGAAACGGGGATGGAATTTGTCAATACATTCATGTACACATTGCCTGAATTGCCATTTGGTGGTGTGAAGAAGTCCGGTTATGGACGCGAAATGAGTACGTTAGGCCTCGAAGCATTTGTTAATGAAGAATTGATTGTAGCTAAAGATCATCCTGAACTGGATAATTTAGCCGGTGCCTTATTCTAAAAATTGAATTGATTAATGAAACAGGTCCGTTTGAGACAGGTGATTGCCTGAATCAAACGAACCTGTTTTAAGTTGCATGGGTTAAGAAAATGAATCTTTAAAGTTAGGGTACCCATATAAAAATATGAAAAGTGTTGAAAAAACATCAAAATAGCCTATTGTTAAAGGTGATTGAAAAAAGATGAAAAAAGGCACACTGATTACTTGCAGATTCTAATCAGTGTGCTAATATATAAATGCATGTTAGAATGATTCTAAATAGAGAGAACGTACCAATCGTCATTTATTATAAATGGTGATTCTGGTATTGAAAAGGGGCAATCACGTGGAAACGACACAACCGCAAAAAAGTAAAAAAGGTGCATCGCTTGCCCAGCGGATAAACATCATGCGGGCGAGCGTCATGGGTGCCAACGATGGTATTTTGTCCGTTGCCGGTATCGTTATTGGGGTGGCTGGTGCAACCAATAGTCCTCGGGCAATTTTCCTAGCAGGGATTGCTGGTATGCTGGCTGGTACAATCTCAATGGCAATGGGGGAATGGGTCTCCGTTAGTACGCAACGTGATTCTGAAAAGCGTGCGATTCAACGTGAGACAAGTGCAGTTGACAATCACGTGGATACAGAAATTGATTTTATTAAAGATAAGTATATGGCACAGGGTATTTCGGAACAGTTATCCAATCGCGCTGCTCATGAAATGATGTCTGGCGATCCGCTATATACTGGTGTACGTGAACGTTATGGGTTTGATCCAAAGGTTAAAACTAGTGCCATTGGCGCAGCGATTGCTTCTATGATTTCATTTCCGACAGGATCAATTTTACCGCTGGTCGCCATTACGTTCTTTCCAGCACGAATTCGGGTGCTGGCAACCGTGATTTCCGTGATTATTGCATTATCGGTAACGGGTTACATCGCTGCCTCATTGGGACACGCCAACCGTGGCAAAGCAACCATGAGAAACGTCATTTCAGGCTTATTAACCATGGCGGTTACATACGCCATCGGGTTGTTATTTGCCCATTAGTCATGTGTTGAAGAATGACATTTGAAGAGATAGAGAAAAGGGGTAGTGTTTCATGCAAGCAAGTCCAACTAAACCAAAGAAACGAACTAAAATGACCATGGCTGAGCGTTTAAATACGTTACGTGCCGGTGTTTTGGGATCTAACGATGGTATTTTAACCGTTGTCGGGGTGTTATTTTCTGTCGCCGTCGCAACGACAAATCAATTTACAATTTTTATTGCCGGATTGTCCGATTTATTAGCTTGTGCTTTTTCTATGGCATCTGGCGAATATGCCTCAGTTAGTTCACAAAAAGATACTGAGCGGGCTGCGGTTGCACAGGAAAGTGAATTGTTAAAGACGCAACCTGATCAAGAAGCTGCGATTGTCCGTGATTATTACGTTAGTCGGGGTGTCACCCAACAAACGGCGCAGGAAATCACTGACGAGTTGATGACAAAAAATCCGCTGGGAACGCTGGCGCGAATTAAGTATGACCTTGAATTAGGTCACTACATGAATCCATGGAACGCCGCTTTTTCCTCACTGATTGCGGCATCGACAGGTGGCATTTTCCCATTATTTGCCATGACATTCTCACCGGTCAGTATCCAGTGGCCAATGACCATCTTGGCCGTTACACTATCGGTTGCTTTGACTGGTTATTTGAGTGCCAAACTAGGGGATGGTTTGACTAAAACGGCGATTATTAGAAACGTGATTGTCGGTTTGATTACGATGTTTATTCACTACCGTGTTGGGTTACTGCTCTAATTGAATTAGTTAGATCCCGAAAACTGTTATGGTTTTCGGGATTTTTTTATGAGTGCAAACTGAAAGGTAGCGCATTTTTGAATGGCGTCTACGGTTGGGCAACATTGATACGCTCACCGTGGGGCCGGTTCAAGCCGCCTGGAAACCAGCGTCTTTCACCTCGCCGCAAAGCTTCGTGGGGAGCCGAGTCTTTGCGACCATCCGTAACCTAAGTTCGAGCAAACCACTCGAATTAACGTTACCTTCATGGTTTGGTATCAATGTTGCCGCTCTCCAGCTGAAATTGTGGCAAGCTGCCTGTCATGGTCATCTAGCAGTAGCTATCAGAAAATTTAGTCATTTACCATAACCGTTTACTATAGGAGTGGAGCTGACTGGAAACAGAGTTCCGTGTCGGCAACACTTGCGGCAGGAATTTGGCCGCTTAGTGGTGCGGGATGACTTATGAGACGTGTACTTCGGCTCATAATCAAGGTAGAAGACTCCGGGCTTCAGGAGGCTGAGACCGATCCCCATGGAACGGCGTTTCGGGTCAGCGTAACGGCATGAAGGTTGTCTCCAAAAAAAATTACTAGCGGTACACGTATGTGAGTTGTTTAGGCCGCTTCAAACTTTCACTATTTTGCGGTAAAACTAGTGGTAATATAGTTAACAAATTTAACGTTAGGAAGTGGCCCAGCATGTTACAAGATGCGTTATTAGTGATCGATGCTCAAAAGGGAATGGTCAATGCAGCCAATTATGAGCAAGTCATTGATCAAATTAATGATCGGATTGATGCCTATCGTGCGGAAAATAAACCACTATTATTCATTCAACATACGGATGATGAATTTGTTTATGGTTCTGACCCGTGGATGTTGGCACCGCAACTACATCGC
Organism: Furfurilactobacillus milii; assembly: GCF_021654115.1. Lineage (GTDB taxonomy): Bacteria > Bacillota > Bacilli > Lactobacillales > Lactobacillaceae > Furfurilactobacillus > Furfurilactobacillus milii. Next base: position 63,439 of record NZ_JAIWJF010000008.1, read on the forward strand.
CAACAAACGGATCGAGTTATGTTGAAGTACCACTCAGATTCTTTTTATGAAACGGGGTTGGCATCATTGTTACACCATCGGGCCGTTCGATTTGTTGAAATCTGCGGTTTTCAAACGGAATATTGTGTTGATACCGCTATGCGAGTTGGTCATGACCAAGGATTCGACATGTCAATCATGCAAGGATTGTCGTCGACGATGGCTAGTAACGGATTGACGGCTGCTCAAATCATTAATCATCATGAACAGATTTGGCAAGGGACATTTGGCCACGTCATGCCAAATCCGACAGTTCAATCTGAAACAACGACTGACGACGCGGCGCATTAATGAAAATTTATTTATGTGGATCAGTTGGTAGTGGTAAGTCAACAATTGCTCGAAAATTGGCTAGTCAGACCGGGTGGCCCGCGTGGTCGCTGGATGATATCACCTGGGTTCGTGGAACGGTTGCTCAAAAACGGCCAGAAGAAGAACGAATTGCAATGGTGAATAAAATCTGTCAACGACAGAATTTTATCATTGAAGGTGCTCAACTAGGTTGGATTGGCAAGACGACAATATTCGAGCGTGCAGACTTATGTATATTACTCGAACCGAGTATCAAAAAAGTTCGTTGGCAGATTGACTCACGTTTTGTAAAGCAGTTGTTGCATTTAGAACACGCAGACTATCAACCGACTTGGCAAGGATTAAAAGATATGCATCGGTGGCAGCGTCAATATAACCAAAATGATCGACAAAAGGTTTGTTTGCTCATTGCTCAGGCCGCAAAAACGCCAACAATTTGTGCTGATTTTGCGGAGGTGCAACAGGCAGTTTCACGTTTTTCAGAAAAGGGTGGTCAGGAACATGATGATAAAAGAATTTAAGGCGTTAACAACACGGGAATTATTTGAAATTTATCGTGCACGAACGGATGTCTTTGTCGTCGAACAAGCTTGTGCCTATCCTGAAGTGGACACCGTCGACTTAAATGCCCAGCATGTATTTTCAACGACTGCAGACGGGCATGTGCAAGCGTACTGCCGAATTTACCGTGATGAGTCGCAAACAGACCATTGGCATATTGGGCGCGTTCTGGTTGCTAAGCCGGACCGTGGTCGCGGATTGGCACGTGAACTGGTGCAAACAGCGATAGACTGGATTAAAAAGCAACCGGAGGCCAAGGTTATTGATATTGAGGCACAAGTTTATTTATCTGCCTTTTATCAACAAATGGGATTTGAAATTATGAGTAAACCGTTTGATGATTTTGGTATTGCGCATCAGGAAATGTCACAAACTTTAGTAAATTAATTGACTTATAGACTGGCTATGCCAGCAGGACAGTAAAACGCGGTTTCGCTCAAGCAAATAATATTGTGTTTCACAGCCGTAGTTGGTATAATAGCTTGCGTTCACGTTTGAAGAAGTAGTCTGTATTGGTATTGTTAAGCGAGTCGCGTTGGTGGAAGGCGATCAAGAGAGCAGACGAAGCGTGTCAAACGGTTAAAGTTAAATATTAAATGAGTGGATTGGGTAATTACCTGATCAAAAAGAGTGGTACCGCGGAAAATCGCCTCTTACATACACATGTAAGGGACGTTTTTTTGTTTTTTAACACGACATTTAGAATTTGAACCATGAAAGGGAGATTTAATGAATAATCGCGAACAAGTTGCGCAAGCCATCAGTGAAGCGTTAGATGGTCAATTAACAGCTGAGGATATTGTTGTCAAAATTGAACAGCCGAAAACTTCTGACCTTGGTGACCTAGCATTTCCAACGTTTGTATTAGCCAAGACACTTCATAAAGCACCTAATTTAATTGCCGCTGATTTGGCAGACAAAATTGACCAAACGGCCTTTGAAAAGGTTCAAGCGGTTGGCCCTTATGTTAACTTCTTCCTAAAGAAGGGCAGCTTTGCTGCAACTACGTTGGCTGCCATCTTAACTGATAAGGATCAATACGGTGCTCAAAACCTTGGTAATGGTGGTAATGTGCCCATCGACATGTCGTCACCGAACATTGCTAAACCAATGTCGATGGGCCACTTGCGGTCCACAGTGATTGGTAATGCGATTGCCAATATTTTATCTAAAACTGGGTATCATCCAATTAAAATCAACCATTTAGGTGACTGGGGCACACAGTTTGGTAAGTTAATGCAAGCTTATAAAATGTGGGGGACTGAAGCCGAAGTGAAGGCAGATCCCATCAATAAGTTGCTTGAATACTACGTTCGTTTCCATAAAGAAGCAAAAGAACATCCGGAAATGGACGAAGACGCCCGAGAATGGTTTAAAAAGCTTGAAGATGGTGATGAAGAAGCAACTCGTCTATGGAAGTGGTTCCGTTCAGAATCACTTAAATCCTTTATGCGGATTTATGATGAATTAGGCGTGAAGTTTGATTCTTACAATGGTGAAGCTTTCTACAACGACAAGATGGACGAAGTTGTCCAAATTCTTGAAGATAAGCATCTTTTACATGAAAGTAAGGGTGCGGAAGTTGTTGATCTTGACAAGTACGACTTAAACCCAGCGCTAATTAAAAAATCAGATGGTGCAACACTGTACATCACACGTGATTTGGCTGCTGCTATTTATCGGAAACGTGAATACAAGTTTGTCCAATCTCTTTACGTTGTGGGCGCTGAACAAGTTAACCATTTCAAACAATTAAAGGCAGTGTTGACGGAAATGGGCTTCGACTGGGCCGACCAGATTCACCACATTCCGTTTGGTCTCATTACCTTGAATGGTCAAAAATTATCCACTCGTTCTGGGCGGGTTGTCTTACTGGAAGACGTATTAAAAGATTCCATTGATTTGGCCATGAAGCAAATCGAAGCAAAGAACCCATCATTAGCTAACAAGACTGAGGTCGCTCATGAAGTTGGTGTGGGGGCCGTAATTTTCCACGACTTGAAGAACGAACGGCTGAACAGTTTCGACTTTAATCTTGAAGAAGTGGTTCGCTTTGAAGGTGATACTGGTCCGTACGTTCAATATGCACGGGCGCGGGCTGAAAGTATGTTACGGAAAGCCAACAAGACGACGTTTGATTTAGATGACATTAGCATTGATGATCCAGCGGCTTGGAACACGATCAAGGCGTTGAGTGAGTTTGGTGATGTTATCAAACGGGCAGCTACAGAGTACGAACCATCCGTTGTGGCAAAATACGCAATCAATTTGGCGCGTGAATTTAACAAGTATTACGCTAATTCGAAAGTCTTGGTTGAAGATGATGGCTTAAATGCCCGTCTAGCACTTGTTAAGAGTGTCAGCATCGTGTTGAAGGAAAGCTTACGGTTGCTTGGCGTTGAATCACCAGACGAAATGTAGGGCGGTGGTCACGCATGCAAAAGCAACAACGGCAAGCGGTAATTGTAAAGTTGATTGAATCAGCTAACATTACTAACCAAGATGCGTTGCAAAAAGCGTTGGTTGCACAGAATGTGCACGTAACACTGGCCACACTCTCACGTGATTTGAAGGAATTGCATATTGTCAAAGAACCTAATGCGGAAGGACACGCAGTCTACCGGGCTTTAAAAACGACCAGTGGCGTGTCGAACAATCGTTTTGAACAACGCTTTGGTGAAGTGGTGATTGATTTCACTCAAGTTGAGTTTATGAATGTTGTTAAAACGACGCCCAGTGATGGTAACGCATTAGCGGCGTTGATTGATGACATGGATGACGATGCTATAACGGGCACGTTGGCTGGTCATGATACGATTTTAGTTATCAGTCCTAACCGTGAGGCAGCGAGCAGGTTGCATGACCGTTGGGCAGCATATCAGCATTAAAAGCAGGATATTAGGTGATTAATGCTTTCTTAATTGTTAGCAAAATTAAAGGTGATGTTTGAGAACGTTTGCGACGTTTTTGAATATCACCTTTTTATCATCCATACGGATAAAATGCGTGTTTGTCAGGTTACATTCATAAACGGACTAATAAAAATTGTTAAAACTGCCGATTTCAACGCTGACGCCAGGGTTTAGTGTGGTACGATACACTGGATTAATTTAGACAGAAGGGTACAAATTTATGAAGCGCAATCAGCATCCGGATTCCGGTCAGTCTTGGCGGGATTCCGCCTTTATGCAGGGCCTAAAACAATTTAAAAACTCTGCATTTATGCAGTGGTTAGGACGTTTGTGGCATGCCATGTGGCGTCACATCCGTCATTTCTGGCGTCGCTTTCAACTCACACGGTGGGTTATTGTGGCTATCTTAAGCGTTATTTTCGTGATGAGCGCTTACTTTACGTTTGAGGCAAAGACGGCCCATGTTGGTAATTTAAAAGCAGCATTGTCGCAGCCAACGGTAATTTACGACCGGAAGAGTCAAAAAGCCGGGGAGCTGTACTCACAAAAAGGGACTTACGTTTCATTAGATAAGATTTCACCTAACATTCAAAACGCGGTGTTATCAACAGAAGATCGCAATTTTTATCACGAACACGGGTATTCGATTAAAGGGTTGGCACGGGCCTTCTTTCTGTTAGCTCGAAATAAGCTCCTTCACCGAGATTACATTAGTGGTGGTGGATCAACGTTGACTCAACAATTGGTTAAGAACGCTTACCTGTCACAGGAACAAACAGTGACACGTAAGGCACGTGAAATCTTCCTGTCCATTGAAGTTGAAAACGTTTATTCCAAACAGGACATTCTGGCAATGTATCTCAACAATGCTTATTTCGGACATGGTGTTTGGGGCGTTGAGGATGCATCTGAGCGATATTTTGGTAAGCATGCGACTCAGTTAACTGTTCCGGAATCGGCAGTATTGGCAGGGATGTTAACGTCCCCAAGCGGTTATAATCCAGTTGATCAGCCAGCCGCTTCGAAAGCGCGGCGAAACGTCGTGCTCGGTTTGATGGCAGACAACAAAAAGATTTCATCGGCTGACGCGACTGCTTATCAAAAAACAGCCTTAGTGACGACAGATAATTATGCGCCGGACAGTTCTTACCGGTACCCTTATTTCTTTGATGCAGTGATTGATGAGGCCATTTCTAAATATGGTCTAACAGAAGCTGACATCATGAATCATGGGTACAAGATCTACACAACCTTGGATCAAACGCAGCAAACAACCATGCAGAACTTGTTTAAGAACTCCGCCAACTTCCCAGCTAACGCTAGCGATGGCACAATGGTTCAGGCAGCAAGCATTGCAATGGATCCTGATAACGGGGGCGTGTCTGCTGTTATGGGAGGCCGTGGTGAACACGTCTTCCGTGGCTTTAACCGAGCAACACAATCATTGCGTTCACCGGGCTCAACGATAAAGCCGTTTGCTGTTTATACGCCGGCACTTCAAAATGGTTACTATTATGATTCTGAGTTGCAGGATAAGAAACAATCCTATGGCGCTAATCATTATTCACCAAGTAACTATGGCGATACTTATCGTGGTGAGGTGCCGATGTATCAAGCGCTTCAAAACAGTTACAATGCGCCAGCGGTTTGGCTGTTGAACAAGATTGGTGTTCAAAAGGGTTATGACTCTGTTCAACGATTTGGAATTAACTTGGATAAATCCGATAATAACCTGGCAATGGTGCTTGGTGGTATTAAGAAAGGTGTGTCACCTGAGACGATGGCACAAGCGTTTACGACGTTTGCCAACGGTGGTAAGCTAACTCAGGCTCACTTTATTACTAAGATTGTGGATGCTTCCGGAAAAGTCATCGTAGATAATGACTACGATCAGCCAAAACGGATTATCAGCAAGAATGTCGCTAACGAAATGACCAGTATGATGTTGGGGACATTTACCCATGGTACCGGTGTCTACGCCAAACCAGCGGGTTATCAAGTGGCTGGGAAGACCGGTACCACCGAAGCGGACGGTGTTGGTGACACTACTGGAACCACGGATATGTGGGTTGACGGCTACACGCCGGACCTAGTCATGGTTAACTGGGAAGGCTTTGACCAGACTAATAAGGGGAATCATCTAGATGTTCCCCAGGGGTTAGCTGTTAGTCAGCTCTACAAGGCCGAAATGACGAGCATGTTGCCGAATACCAAACAAACGGCGTTTACCGTTAAAGATGCCAATACGTTGGCAGCAACTGAAAGTTCAGCGGAAAGTGGCAACGTTTGGGATGAGGTGCAACAAGGCGCTGGTAAAGTCGGCAAATCAATTGGTAAGGGCGCCGATTCGTTGCTTCAAAAAGCTGGCGATCTTTGGAACCAGTTCACCGGTGTTCTAGGACGTTAAACGATAAGGCACTGACTGATTGAAAATTTGATGAGATTTTCAAAGCGAACAGCTGTTTCCTTTTGAAGGAAATGGTACACTAATAAGGAATTAAAAAATGAGGAGGCTACCGTTTATGGCAGCAGATATTTTGGCCGACGCAAAGTCCATGGCCACGACCCTAGAAGCAAGCGACGAATTTCAAGCACTGAGTGATGCCTACGATAAAATGAAGCAAAACGATGAGGCTTATAAAACTTTTCAAGAATTTCAGTCAACTCAATTGAGTTTGCAACAAAAGCAGATGCAAGGTCAAAATCTGAGCGAAGACGAAATGAACAACGCCCGTGAGTTAGCCACGAAGGTTGGTAACTTCGAAGAGATCAAAACATTGATGCAAAAGGAAGAGGCTGTTAACAACTTGTTGAACGAACTCAACAATGTGATTACTAAGCCAATTCAGGATTTATACAGAAAATAATTAAGTTCGATATCGCAGTCTGGTAGTAACGGTTAGTCCCGTGACTGCCAGACTGTTTTTAGTAAGCGATAGGCGAGTATTGCGTTAAACAAAAAGTACCGAGGTAAAGGAGACATCAGCATGAAGTTCATTCATACGGCTGACCTACATTTAGACAGTCCATTTTTGGGTCTTAAAGATTTGCCGGATGTTTTGTGGCAAAGAATTTATGAATCGCCTCTAATGGCCTTTAAACGGTTGGTTAGCGACGCCATTGACACACAGGTCGATTTTGTTTTAATTACCGGTGACATTTATGATCGTCAGGAACGTGCGATTAACGCTCAGGCAGCCTTTTTAACCGAGATGGAGCGATTGAATCAGGCACAGATCCCAGTGTATTTAAGTTATGGCAATCATGATTATCTGGATGCGGCAACGGATGGTCTACAACTGCCGGCCAACGTTCATTCGTTTGGTGAAGAAATTTCTAGTTTTAAACTGACGACGCGGGATCAAACAAAAGTTGAAATAGTCGGTTTTTCGTATCCGACTCGAGTTGTTACCACAGATATGGCGGCCACATTTCCTGATCGCGATCCGCAAGCGGACGTTCAAATTGGCATGTTGCATGGCTCAATTGCTGGCAAACCAGGACCACATGACACCGATGCACCGTTTACTGTTGATGAGCTTATGAGCAAGCATTACGATTACTGGGCGCTTGGCCACATTCACAAACGGCAGGTCTTGCATGAGGAACGACCGTGGATTATTTATCCAGGCAATATTCAAGGACGCCACATAAACGAAACTGGTGAAAAGGGGTACGTGCTGGTGCAACAGGAACAAAGTCGTTTGGTGCCAACTTTTCATGCGGTTGCCCCCGTCGTGTGGAACAGGCAAACGGTGGACTGTGCCAGCATCACCGCCACAAGTGATCTGCAACAAACAATTGCCAAACAGTTAAGTCAGTTAGCTGACCGAGTGAAGACACATTCCACTAAACAGTCTTTAGAAATGTTGAATCTTAAACTAATCCATACAGATCAATTGGCCGCTGAAACTAAGCAACGGTTGACTAATGGGAGTCTGTTAAGTTTACTTCAATCCCAAGAAATGGCCCGATTAGCTGAAGCTAACCAACTGGTTGTGGATCTGCAACTGGCAGATGAAGACAGTGAATCGACACACTTTACACAATTGGATCAACATTATTGGAATCAAGCTGCGGATTCGGTTTTTGCGGCAGAAAACATTGCTAAAACTGCTGATCAACTTTTTGCTGAGCCGACAATTGCAAGCGCGTTGGCTCATAGTGGCGAAAATCTGAAACAGGCTGTCATTCGACAAGTCAACGCGGCTGGAAGGAATGAGTAATCGATGAATATTACAGAAATCAATATCGACGGTTTCGGTAAATGGCAAAACAAAACTTTTCCGGTCAATCCTCAGCTACAAGTTTTTTATGGCGAAAACGAAGCAGGAAAGACAACGATTCAAAAATTCGTTAGCAGTGTGTTATTCGGCTTTGCGACGGCCAAACATCCGGCTGAACAGTACTTACCGAAAACGGGTGCCGGCTATGGTGGGAGCTTAACGTTTACGGTGGATGATGCCCAGCAAACACAATATCGTCTGCGTCGTACTTCGGGTAAGAATGGTGGCGACATTCAGCTGACAAATTTGACCACTAATCAAGTGATGCCGCCCGAGCTATTGGACCAATTGCTAGGACCGGTTGATCGAACATTGAACGATGCTACGTTTAATTTTGATCTGAGTGGTTTACAACTCTTGACCACTGTGACGCAACCCGAGTTGATGGCAAATGTTCAACGTGTTGGGGCAGTCGGAAGTACATCGTGGATTGAGCTGGCTGAGCAATTTGATAAAGATGCGGACGATTTATACCGTCCTAGAGGTCAAAAGCCCGCCTTAAATCAGCAGCTAACAACTTATCATGATTTGCAGGCGCAACTTAAAGCGGCAGAAGCGAGCTATCCCGATTTCGTCAAACGTCAACACGACATTCTATCTGGTAAACAGAGGGTTGCTCAACTCGGTGACCACATTAAAGAATTAACGAGTAAACGGGACGAGTTAGCAAGAATTAAGCAGTTGTGGCCGGTCTTTGAAAAGTACCGGGACATGTCAGATGGTCTGCCGGATGTGAATGAAAAACTGATTACGGCAGAAGATTATGCCGACTTTTTAAAACTGCAGACACAGCGTGAACAGCTGATGCAAACGTCAGTCCGTCAGGTGGCTCAACTAAAGGATCAGACGGCAGAAACGCCTCACGACGTTCAATTCTATATTGATCATCAAAGTGCCTTTAAGTCGCAGGCTGCGTCGTTTGATCAGATTGAAACGGCAATTCATGAGCGTCAGTATAGTCGACAGCAAGTTTCTGAGCAAAGTGATGAACGGGATCAAATCGTAGCAAAGCATCGATTTAATGCGCCGTGGCCGACACCACTAAATGATTCGGAATATGAGCAAGTTAGTCGACTTACTCAAGCTGGACAGCAACGGGCCACAAATGGTTCAAAGACACGTGAACAGTGGTTAATGATGGGCGTCGGTCTTGTCCTTTTGTTGCTTGGACTGATAATGAGTAGCGGTGTGAAATGGTTGTTTGTACTATTGGGTATCGCTGGCATAGCTGGTGGCTGGTTCAACGTTTTGGACTGGTTTCGGGGTCAACAGGCTCATGGAACGGCGGCAACAAAAGAAAGTAGCCTATCCGAGCTAACCCAGCAACATCATATGGCTGGCCTTCCGGTGGACACATGGTTAGCCTTACAATTGGACATTCAACGATTAAATCAGTTAACGGATCAAATTGATTTATTAAAAAGTAAAATTCAACAGTTGAACGCTGATATCAACCACTTCTTTGAAGGGTATCAGTTTGCTGAGACACAATTGCCGCTAACAAATTTGTCAGCAGCAGATGCGTTATTAAAGGCACGACAGTATACATCGGCAAAGGAACTAGCCGTTGCAACTGTGCAGGGACAATCACAGCAGCGCTTGCAACTTATCCGTGAAAATAGTGACTTACAGTCCAGATTAAGTGAGGTAACGACATCATTACAACAAGTGATGCAACGTTATCATGTACAAACGCCAAATGATTTTGAAAATTTATATCAAAAGCAACTTCAGTTAGCTGATCAAACAGCGGAACGTCGGGCACTTGGCAATCAATTGACACCGGAGTGGCTAGCCAAACTAACTTCATATCAGGATCTATCAGCCGTTGACCAACGCCACATGGAAGTAACAGCAGATTTACAAAGCGATATTGAGCAACGTGATCAGGTACAAGAAGACATTGCAAATCAACAGGCGCTGTTTGCTCGTCAAAGTGAGGATGACACCATGCCAGTACTGCGGCAACGTTTGGCAAACATGGAAACTAAACTGGTCGAAACTGCGCAACGATGGTTGGTTGACCGACTAAGTGCACAGTGGATCGACGGGGCACTTAATGCTGCGTCTGCTGACCGTTTGCCAGCAATTGTAAAGCGCGCGCAAACATATTTTGCGACGTTAACACTGTCGCACTATACTAAGATTGAGTTTATTAACGAGGCGTTAACAGTAACAACGTCTCAAGGAACCGTTTTCGACGTTACTGAATTATCTCGTGGTACGGCCGAGCAACTCTATATCGCGCTTCGACTTGGATTTGCCAGTGTCATGGCAGACAGGACGGCAATGCCATTGATTATTGATGATGCGTTCGTTGACTTTGATTGTCATCGTAAACAGGCAATGTTTAACTTGATGAAAGAGCTCGCTCAACAGGTTCAGGTGATTTACTTTACTGCGGATGCAGGGGCACTAACTACGTTTGATGACAATCAGATTACTGAGCTTTAGCGAATGCATGACTGATAGTGTGTCTCGGAGTGACAAAATAAACGTAAGGAGTCGTGAATATGGCGGAAAAACAATTGCTGTCATTTCAGGTAGATGAACAATTTGATTTGTTCTTGTTACTGAAAGGGGCAGATGTAAGAACGGCTAAAAACGGAAAACAATTTATTCGGATGACGTTTGAGGACCCTTCTGGCGAATTGTCCGGTAATTTTTGGGATGCAACAGATCAAGATATTGCTACGTTTGAACCGGGAAAAGTGGTCTTGGTTAGAGGCAAGAAGGAACTTTATCAGGGAAATCCGCAACTCAAAATTATGAATCTGCGGTTAGCTAATACCAGTGAACCCAACGATCCGTCCCAGTACGTCGCCCACGGGACGATGACGCGGGCTGAAATGGAAGAATCCGTTTCAAATATTATTTTTGAAATCACTGAGCCTACGTGGAATCGGGTAGTTCGAACATTACTTCAGCGCCATGCAGATGATTTCTATAATTTTCCGGCTGCTAAGAAAAACCATCATGCATTTGCAGGTGGGTTAGCTTATCACACGATCTCAATTGTGAGACTAGCCAAGACTGTTGCTGATTTGCATCCAAATATTGATCGCTCGCTGCTGTACTCCGGAGCACTTCTACATGATTTGGGCAAAACCATTGAATTGTCGGGCCCCATTTCAACAACCTATACATTGGCCGGTAATTTGATTGGCCACATTGTCCTGATTGATGAAGAAATTGTGAATGTCTGTCAGGAACTGCATTTTGATCCCGAAAGTGAAGAAATGCTGTTATTACGGCACATGATTCTGGCACATCACGGTTTATTGGAATACGGTTCGCCAGTGCGACCACATTTGTTAGAAGCGGAAGTTCTTCATGATTTGGATGAACTAGATGCTTCGATTCAAATGATGAGTACGGCAGTTGAACATACTGAACCTGGTGATTTCTCTGAGCGAATTTTTGGGTTAGATGGCCGTAATTTTTACAGACCCACAGCACTCAAAACTAGTCAATCGGAGGATAATTAGTGCTTCATTATTGAATATTAAAACGCGTTCATCATGAGCCATGCTTCACTCGATGGCAAACTTCAATGCACGATAAAAGGCAACCCCATAAATGAGGTTGCCTTTTATCGTGCATGAACTAATTCAATGATTGAATTGCTTAGTTTGCTGAAGATGATGAGGTGGAAGTGTACTGTGAAAGCACATCCTTCAAGTCATTATCCTTAATGTTAACGTTACCCTTCTTCAATTCCTTAGCAATAACGGATTGAAGGACAGTACCACCATTGTTGGTATCCATGTCTTGGCTCCAAATTTGTTCCTTTAGAGCTTGTTTGTGTTGTGTCCAAGTACCCTTGGCAGGCTTGTTCAACATTTTGATAACGTAGTAACTCTTTGCCCCAGTTTGTGAGTTCGTGTCTGTGACAGGAGTCTTCGTGTACTCACCATTGTTCAGTTTGAAGGCAGCCGTTTTAATACTGTCATCAACTGAAGTGGAGGCGTTGTCAAACGTTCCGACTTTGCCACCTTTATTCTTCGTACTGGTGTCTTCAGAATATTTCTTAGCAACCTTAGCAAATGAGGTACCAGAATTCAATTCATCAATAGCCTTGGTAGCAGTGTCTTTCTTGCTAGTTACGATAACAGCCGTCGACACCTTAGGTTCCCAACTCTTGAATTGTTTCTTCAAGTCAGAGTCGGTAATCTTAACGTCGTTCTTTACGGCTTCTTTTAGCAACAGGTTCATGCGAAGGGTGTCTTTTAAGCTGGAGGCTGTCATCCCTTGTTGGGTCAACATGCTGTTGAAGCTTGAACCGTACTGTTTCTTAACCGTGTCATATTGCTTGTTAACTTTACTGCTTGAAACCTTGCTACCGTAATTCTTTTCAAGCACTTTTTTGATGATCATTTGTTGCAGGACTTGCTTGCCCTGACTAGTGGTCTTCATACTTGAGTAGTATTGGTCCTGGGTGATTTTACCACCATTGGTCGTTGCCACAGTTTTGTTTCCACACGCAGCAAGTGAAAAGGCCATCACTAAACCGGCTGGAACAAGAAGCCATTTTTTCATAAAAAATATTCACATCCATTTCGATTTTTGTTTGCCATGTCAACATGGCGAAACGTACAAAAGCTATATTAACATAGATTAATGCCGATGTAGAAACAAGCTGCCGCCTTAACGGAAACTTTTACTTGCGTTAAGGTGCCGTTAAGCTACTGAATAAAAAATGCACTAAGGCCAAAGTAGCAGGCATCAGTGCATGTAAACAACATTATTTTTTATCCTTGTGACGATTAATGGCGGCTAAGTCATCATTCAACTTGTCCAAGTTTTCTTGAATGACTTTTTCGTGAGCTGCTGTTTTGAACTGAAATTGTTCAACAGATTTCTGAATATCATTAACCGTTTCTTGTGCTTTAGCTGCTGTTTCAGACAATTGCGAAACACTATTTTGCAAGCGATGCAGTGCGGTGGTGAAGCCTTGAACTGAAGCAACGAGTTCTCGAATAGGCGCAGTTAGTTTAGCAAACATGGATTACGCCTCCATATGTGCCATGATGTCTTGCTGAATTTTGCGGTAGGCCGCATCATCATAGTTATCACTGTTATCTTTAAAAATCATTTTGAAATCATCGTCATCGCTATAGCGAGGAACAATGTGAAAGTGTGAGTGGAACACAGACTGATAAGCGACCTTGCCGTTGTTGTTGACAATGTTCATGGCAACAATATTAGGGTTTGATGCACGGACGGCACGGGCAATTTTGGGAATCCTGGCAAACACACGTTGTGCCAAATCTTCGTCATAAGCAAAAATATCTGGTACATGTGTCTTAGGAATGACCAAAGTGTGGCCTGGCGTGCCTTGTGAGATATCTAAAAACGCTTTAACTTCGTCATCTTCATATACCGTGTAGCTTGGAATTTCGCCTTTAATAATCTTACAAAAAATGCAGTTATCGTCTAGCATTACAGTTCCTCCTCATTTACGTAAAGGTGCAAATGTTTCGTTTGATTTAGCAATCCGTGATTTGACTCATATGCACCTATACATCTTTTCACTTATCTTGATTATACACATCTGTCTTGACTGCGGAAAGGATTGTGAGACGTAAGTGTGTTAATCACTTGCACCGCGCAATCCGTCTTTGAGGAGGATATATGCTATAATCAGGGACAGCATTTTTAAACATAAGCGCCAATACCAATGAAAATAGTGTTGTAACAGTTTAACGTTTATTCGCGCCGAGACTTGGTCTAAACATGGCACGATGATCGGAACAGAATAACAGAGTAATATGAATGTAGATAAAATAATTGAAAGGATATAACTATGGGAATTGAAGTTGAACATTTAGTGGGCGGTTATTCGCAGGTTCCAGTACTAAAAGATGTCAGTTTTTCCGTTGCAGACGGCGAAGTGGTCGGCCTCATTGGCTTAAACGGAGCCGGCAAGTCGACGACAATTAATCATATTATTGGTTTGTTAACGCCAATTCGAGGACATATCCAATTAGGCGGGGTGGATCTCAAAACAGATCCGTCCGCGTACAAACAGCAAATTGCGTATATTCCAGAATTACCAGTGTTATACGATGAGCTAACCCTTCAAGAAACACTCACGTTGACCATGATGGCTTATGGTTTAGATGTTGAGAAAACATGGATTCGGGCACATGAATTATTAAAAACATTCCGTTTAGATAATAAGTTGAACTGGTTTCCTGCCAATTTTTCTAAGGGAATGAGACAAAAGGTTATGATTGTGAATGCATTTATGACCAATGCGAAAGTTTTTATTATTGATGAACCGTTTTTAGGCTTAGATCCGGTTGCTGTGCATGACTTGCTTCAATTGATTGAGGAAGCACGTGGCCGTGGGGCGGCCGTCCTCATGTCGACACACGTGCTTGCAAACGCTGAAAAATATTGTGACCGATTCATCTTGCTAAACCAGGGTGAAGTGAAGGTTTCTGGGACGTTAGATCAGTTACGGGCCGCTTTCCCAGACGTAGGTGGTTCTCTGGATGATATTTATTTGGCACTAGCAAATGGTGAACGTAATGACTGATTTGCAGAAACTGTTTTCCCAACGTTTATCACGCCATGCCGGTCAGCTATTGAAATATTTACGGCTGGTCTTTACTGATCACTTTGTCATTGCGTTGTTTTTCTTCTTTGGGGCATTGGGATTTGCCTACCAGAATGAATTAAAAACGTTAACACTAGGTGTCTGGTGGGGACCATGGTTAACCATGCTGATCTTAGTTATTACACTACAAATGGGAAGATTAGCAACATTGTTGGAACCTGCTGACGCCGTCTTTTTGCTATCTGCAGAAACAACTCTTCATCAGTATTTAAAGCATGCCCGCAATTATAGCTTGTTAATGGCAAGTTTCATTCAAATTGCGGTTGGCGTGGTTTTATTACCATTTTTAGCTCGTGGTGACCAGATGACGTTGCTTGAAGCCGCCATCCTTATTATGACTCAGTTAATTACTAAGGCAGCATGGATGAATTGGCAGCTACAACAAGGCGTCCAACAGGAAAAACATTCGATTGCACAAGTTCGATTGGTAAACTGGTTGGGCGCAATTGTTATTTTTGGCCTCAGTTTGTTTGTGTCTGTCTGGGTTGGTTTGATCGCAGCTTTGCTAGCTTTGAGCGCTTCGATTGCTGATTTAGGAAAGCGTTGGCAACTTGGTCAGTTGGCTTGGCAGTCGCTAATTACAAATGAAAATGGACGCATGATGGTTTTGTATCGTTTCTTTAACCTATTTACAGATGTTCCACAGGTTAAGGCAACGGTTAGAAGACGACGCTATTTAGACCCATTGTGGAAGCTCGTTATCGGTCATTCGACCAATCCGTATTTGTTCCTATTTACGCGAGGGCTTGGCCGTGATAGCGATACGTTTGGACTCATCACACGATTGACAGTTATGGGAATGATCATCTTAATCTTTTTGACTAATCAATGGGCCAGCCTTGTTGTGATGCTGCTGGCGATCTATTTGATTGGTTTTCAATTGTTGCCTTTCTATCGCGAGTATGAGGGAAAGGTATTTACTCATCTGTTTCCAGTTACTAAAGGACAACAGTTGTCAGCTTTCAAAACAGTTTTAACTGACGTTTTGACAATTTGCGCCGTTTTATTTGTCATCGTTGATGTTGCGGTCAACTGGTCATGGCTGCGGCTTCTGATTGATGTCGTTGCGATGGCGGCTGAATTGATTATCTTTATTGGCTGGTATAGCGGTTGGCGGTTGAGAAAAAGCTAGGCTTAAGCTACTGATAAAGTAAAAAAACTAGATTCAAAGCGCCATTCACAATGCAAAATGCAGGACAGTTTGGTGTGCTCAACAAGCAACTCATTATCCGAAAATCACATAATTATTAAACACAGTACAAGGAGAACCTTTTATATGCGAGTAAGAAACAAACCATGGGCGGACGATCTTATTGCTGAAAACCCTGAAGCCATTGTATTAGATCCTGCTGCTCACCGAGGTCATTGGCAAGATCGTTTTAAACAGCGACAGCCGTTACAAGTAGAGATTGGCACCGGTAAGGGTCAGTTTCTGATTGGCATGGCAAAAGCCCATCCAGAAATTAATTTTGTCGGTATTGAATTACAAAAGTCAGTCTTGGCAGCGGCCTTAAAGACGTCTTTGCCAGAAGCGTTAGATAATTTACAGTGGGTTTTGGCAGATGGCGATGGTGTTGAAACTTTCTTTGAGCCAGGTGAAGTTGATCAACTCTACTTAAATTTTTCTGATCCATGGCCGAAAACCCGGCATGAAAAGCGCCGTTTGACGTACAAAACTTTCCTTGCCAGTTACAAGGCTGTCCTGCGTGACAATGGTAAGATTCAATTTAAAACTGATAATCGCCATCTATTTGAGTATTCACTCATGAGCATGACGACATTTGGGTTGCGACTAACTGAAGTTTCATTGGATCTACATGCAGACATTGCGGCTAGTGATGGTAAGCTGGAAAACATTGAGACAGAATACGAACAAAAATTTTCGGCGAAGGGCCAACCCATTTATCGACTCGTCGTTGAAATGCCAGACAAGGCTAAATAACCAGTTAGTCGAATTAGAAATCAAAAGAAGTTGCGACATCAGTTTATTTGGAACGAATAATGTGAGCAATATCGCGCTCCAAAGTCCTGAGAATTCCGCTTAGCCCAAAACTGACCCATTCCCCAAGTTCGGGAATAGGTCAGTTTTTCGTTAATGCTTGTTCTCAAGTCGGACTTATGTCGCAGCTCGTTTTTGATTATCACGAAAAACGGTTACCGCTTGCACGTCGACAGAGCAAGCGGTATAAAGAACGTGACACATTATGAGGACGTGACTGTAATGATGAAACAACTTGGAAAAGATTTTCATATACGTAACGCAGAAGTAGCTTTATTTTTGCGAGACAGACCAATGACTTCTGTTATTCGGCACTCGTTAACCATTTTGTTTCCGTTTGTTTTAATGGACGTCTTACTGAGTTGGATCGATGAGGCGTGGTTGCGGCCTGATGGTTTTTACTATCAAATTTTTCAATTCAAACGTGCTGGTAGTGCATTAATTGAGGTCGGTTACTCGCTGAGTGATTTAGTCATCATGCTAAATGTGGTTGTCAGTATTTGCGCAGCCTATCTTGTGGGTTATTACTATGCAGAGTTTTTTCACAAAGACAAAATGACGACTGGACTCGCCAGTGGTGCAGCGTACATTATTCTAAATTATGATTATCGAAGTCCGGATAACTTATTCTTATTTGATAATTTTGGCTTGCGTGGTCTGTTCTTGGCGTTTGTGACTGGCATCATTGTGGGCTTAATATTCCGAATTCCTTTCAGCAATCACTTTTCCAGTCATCAGGTTGTAACAGAGGATGACCGACTTTTTTCGCGTTCTCAACGCATGTTTTTTCCGTTGGCAATCGTAATTATTTTGTTTGTGGGCATCGGCTTTAGCTTAAGTTTGATAACTGCGGCTGGTCCGCTTGGCATCCTCAATGAGGGAATTGCGACCCTTACTTTGGGCAAGGCGACAACGCATGTTTTTGCTATTCTGGCATCGGCTGTAATTAGTAATTTGTTAATGTTTTTTGGCCTGGCTAGTCCAATCGCGCAACCGCGATTAACTGGTTTTACGACATACTCCGGTGCAAATTATCAATTTTCACAAGCGCATCATACATCGTTTGGTGCACCGTACCCAATTACCTTACATACTCTGTATGATGTGTTCGGCAATATTAGTGGCGTGGGTGGCATGTTGGCCTTGATGATTGCGATTTTACTGGTTGGAATCGTCCATCGTGAACGACGAGTCGCTTATCGTGGACTTCTGCCAACGTTATCCAATATGTCGGGGATTGGGCTGGTTGGTCTGCCAATGATTTTTAATTCAATTTATTTGCTGCCGATGCTGATTGTTCCTGTATTCAATATGTTGGTTGGGGCGGTGTTGATTAAATCGCGTATTATTCCACCAGCAGTTTATCGAATTCCGTGGACGACTCCGGGGATTCTTCAGGGATATGCGGGCACGGGTGGTGATATTGCCACATTAGTTGTGGCGATTATTCTCTTTTTCTTGGACATTATTTTCTTTATACCGTTTGTTAAAAACGGGAATCGCCTGCAGGCATTATTAATAACGCGTGAGCGGAGTCATAAGACAGAGACGGGACGTGATCAAAATGACCAATAAAATCAAACGATGGTTATTTGTCGGCGGCCTGTTTGTATTTGTCATTG
Source organism: Furfurilactobacillus milii (assembly GCF_021654115.1). Taxonomy (GTDB): domain Bacteria; phylum Bacillota; class Bacilli; order Lactobacillales; family Lactobacillaceae; genus Furfurilactobacillus; species Furfurilactobacillus milii. The sequence continues at coordinate 81,795 of NZ_JAIWJF010000008.1, forward strand.
TAGTGACTTGTTTCACGATTCCGTGGGTCAAGAGCTCAGTCACTAAGCCGCGAGCCATTCGACAATCCCAAATGTCGCCAGTTATTTTTATTCCTGGATCGTCGGCTGGACAAAACCGTTTTGATGATTTGTTTAAAACAATCAATTCAGGTCAGGGTGTGGCCAAAAATGTTCAGGGTGGTCAAAAGTCGACGCCAGTTCAACACAGCATTGTTAAAATTACGGTTAAGGAAAACGATACCCTCCAAGTCACGGGGCAAGTTCGGGCCGGTGACAACACGCCGTTTTTCGTCGTTGCGTTTGAAAATAATCATGATGGTTATACAAACATTAAAAAGCAGGCCAGATGGTTTAACATTGCTTTTAACTATTTAGCCAAAAAGTACAATTTTAACAACTTTTCTGGGTTTGGTCATTCTAACGGTGGGCTGATATACACATTGTTTTTAGAAAACTATTTCAATCAGTCTAAGTTTAAAATGCACGAATTGATGATGCTGGGATCACCGTTTAATCTCGAAGAAAAAGATCAGAGCAAACGGGTCGCTATGTTAGATGACATGGTCGATAACCGTAATAAATTGCCATCTTCATTAAATGTATATTTGGTTGCTGGTACGGAAAACTACACAAATGACGGAATCGTGCCCGTTGATAGTGTGTACGCCGGTAAATATGTCTATCAAGATCAAGTCGCGCATTTTACAGAACTCACGGTAACAGGCAGTGACGCGGAACATTCTGATTTGCCACAAAACAAACAGATCGTGTCATTAATGTCGCAAAACCTGCTACAATTCCAAGAGCGACAACCACGCATGAATAACGGAACGACTAATCAAAAATCGAAGAACAATTATAATAATCCTGACAATAATCAACCATCTTCAAGTCAATCAAGCAGTGGTAGCAGTAAGAAAAAATAGAATTGCTATGGTATGTAAGACTAGGTTGAGGTATTCGTAGATGAAGCACGATAGCGAAGAAGCCACCGAGATTGTGATTAATCTCGGTGGCTTCTTCGCTATCTTATGCGGTTAATTTTTCATGCTATTAAAAATCATGATTATGATTGGAGTTGTGAAGTTACCTTCCAAACATCGACCACTTTGCCGGTTTTAGTATCGGCTAAAAACTCGTAAGCTACAGGCTGACCATCCTCATGTTTGATGACACCGCCACGATAGACGAGTGTTTGAGCAGCAAAGCGTTTAAAGGGTACAGGATGATGTTCAATCCAAGCACCATCAAGAGCGCCTGATTTACGGAAGGAAGTTTTAACCTCCGTTAAAATTCGATCCGGACGCTTTAGATGTAGATCCTGAATAAGCGCACCAAGAGCAAGACCGGCCGATATTCCCAGTCCTGCTAAGATGGCTAATTGGCTAAAATGCTGATTGTTTGTCAAGGCAATCCCTCCAGTTGTGGTCAAAATGAATTGCTCATAGTGTACACCATTTTAGGAAAACAGGAAAATGTTGTCTGAACGATTGACCACGTAGGTGCAAGAGGCTAAACTTTAATAACGACATTATATTCGGAGGAAGAACATGTTAATTGCAAGTATGAACCAGCAAGCATCCCCAGATGTACTGGTGGTCATTTTGGCTCCCAATGTGGCGGAGCAATCTGTGGAAACCAACCAGAACATTGCGCGTATCTATGATCCTAAAACCGATACAACCTTGGGTTTTAACTTTATTGGTGTTAGCCATATTGACAAGAGTATCGCCGGTAATGGACCAATTGAATTGTCGGATGATCAAATCAATGCCTTAAAGGCAGCAGTTGAACAAGCTGGGTTTGACGCTACAGTTTTAGTTGCTGACCGCACGCCAAAGTTTGTGGTTGGTTATGTAGAATCAACAACGAAGCATCCTGATTCTGATCACTTGTTAGTAACAAAAACTCGTGTTGACAATGATGAAACGCTGCAAATCGTGAGTGGATCGCCAAACATGCAGGAACATATTTATGTTGTTGTTGCCAAAGTTGGTGCAGTGATGCCAAACGGTGAAATCATTTGGCCTGGCGAATTGCGGGGCGTTTCCTCAAATGGTATGATTACTAGTGGTCGTGAGCTTCATTTGCAGAATGCACCTCAGGAAAAAGGGGCACTGATTCTACCAGACGATTTTGCAAAAGTCGGTGATCGGTTTGACTTTAAACGCGGCAATAAGCTTTTTGTGTAATGCATTTAATTATTAGTTAGTCCTTTTTCATGTTTTAGAAGTTTGAATTGCATGATAAGGGTGCGAGGGGGCAGAGGCCTCCTCTTTTGCTAGTTCAAATTTTTAAATTCAAGTTAGGTTCATGAACCGTTGTTACACGAATAGTGATGACGTTAACTTAGAATCCGATTTGATTTGAAATTAGTGGATTGCAGAGATGGCTGTTTGAAAACGATACTCAATAATTTGACTTAGGTGATTCAATGAAACATTACGATGGTCCGGCGTTTCTCCGGCAACATCCAGAAGAATTAACAAGAATAAAACAGCATCGGCATCATGTTCTACACGCACCTAGTGGTACTGACCGGCAAAGTGGCGGTAGTCAGCGCGTGTCTGAGGATCGACAGGAGACGTCTTCTGCCAACGGTAGTCAAGACAGAACACCAACTAGTGCGCCAGTTCGTTTCGGTAATGATGAGGTTCAAATAGATCGTGCAACTGCAAGCATGTATGCTTCCCAGCAGGCGCGAGCTCTTGAACAGACAATTCGTCCTCGTCGACGCCCATGGCAACCCAAGCCTAAGTCGGCTGCTCCTGATACGCAGTACGTATCTGCACTGAATAAACCATTTGCGCCAGCATCCGCAGCATATTCTGCAACCCCTGATAAGGCAACCAGCAGTTGGGGTAAAGATGACTGGTCACACAAAACAGAGGATGCATCGACAAGTTCAGATTTGGCGACAACATCACCGAAACGTGAACCAAGCAATAGTGCTTCAAGCACTGAGGTAGTTGCTCATCAGGATTCTGGTCAGTCGTTAACTAGTGCCGCTTCGGCTCATTCTGCCGTTTCTGAAATAGTAGTGCAGGTAACGAATGCGGTAAGTTCGACACAAACTAGCCATCAAGATGACAGTTATGAGACGAAAAGTATTCAACATTCGGATAACTCCGCTGCTCTGCAGGAATCCGTCGCAAGTAGTAAGGAGCATTCAGCGCAGAGCATGGCCAATGTTACTTCTCATGCAACTGACAGTGATACGGTCGCAACAAGTTCACCAGTTGCACGTTCGCAAACAGCCCTTGGTCATGGATTAGCTGATATTTTGAATGAAGAGCAAAATGGTCAGAAAGACTTGGCTTTGTTTAATCATGATCATGCTGATTCTGATAAGACGACGGAAGGGTTGGATCAACGACCTGTTCCAGAAAGTGCTCAAGCGAATAATAGCACGCAGACCGTTGGGCAAACGGTTGCGCAGCTTTCTGGTCGGACGTACGCATCTGAAAGTGATAAGGGCTTAATGACGTATCATTTTCCGAGTTTGGACTTACTTAAGCCGCCAGTACTGCGTGACGAAGCTAAGTTGGATGCCTGGATTGAGAAACAAATTGATGTGCTGAACAGTACCTTGTCCGCCTTTAACGTGGATGGGGAAGTGGTTGATTACACGGTTGGCCCAACTGTTACCCAATTTCAGGTTAGCCTTGGTCCTGGGGTTCGGGTAAACAAGATCACTAATTTACAAGATGACCTTAAACTGGCTTTGGCAGCTAAAGATATTCGAATTGAAGCGCCAATTCCCGGTCAATCAACGGTTGGAATTGAAATTCCTGATCTGAAATCTCGGCCAGTTATGCTGTCTGAGGTTTTGCGTTCTGATGTGTTCCAGAACAGTTTGTCACCACTGACAGTAGCGTTGGGTGTTGATTTATTTGGTAAGCCTCAGGTAACTGATTTGCGCAGCATGCCACATGGGTTAATTGCCGGAGCAACGGGTTCTGGTAAGTCCGTGTTCATCAACAGTTTGCTGATGTCAATTATGTACAAGGCAACGCCACAGGAAGTTAAGCTGATTTTAATTGATCCTAAGGCTGTGGAAATGGCACCATACAATGGGATTCCGCATTTATTATCACCAGTAGTTTCCGAACCACAAGCAGCAGCAGCCGCTTTGAAATGGGCTGTTAATGAAATGGAAGAACGTTACCAGAAGCTTGCTGCTGGTGGTGCCCGTAACATTGAACAATTTAACGAGAAGGCCATGGCAAGTGGTCATCCCGAACAGAAGATGCCCTATATCGTGATTATCATTGACGAATTGGCTGACCTGATGATGGTCGCCGCCTCAGAGGTGCAAGACTACATCGCCAGAATTACTCAAAAGGCGCGTGCTGCTGGATTACACTTACTGGTCGCCACTCAGCGGCCATCCGTGGATGTTGTTACTGGAACGATTAAAAACAATATTCCGACACGGGTAGCCTTTATGGTATCTAGTCAGGTTGATTCACGAACAATTTTAGATACAGCCGGTGCTGAACGTTTGCTGGGACGAGGAGATATGCTGTACCTCGGTAATGGCAAGAGTCAACCAATCCGACTACAGGGTACCTTTGTTGATGATGAAATTGACACCGTAACTGATTTTGTCCGCGAGCAGATGGCGCCACATTATGCCTTCGAACCGAAACAATTGTTAGCAACAGAAATTGCCGCTGAGGATCAAGACGATTTATGGCCCGATGTTCTGAGTTACGTTGCGAATGAGAAGACGGTCTCTACTTCCAAACTGCAACGCGTCTTTTCTATTGGTTATAACCGTGCAGCAAACCTGGTTGACCAATTAGAAAGTCACAGTTATGTGTCCGCTCAACAAGGTTCTAAACCCCGAGAAGTTTTCCTGACACCGGATAAGTTAAAAAAGAGTGATGAAGATTAGCTTAAACCTGTAAAGAACCTTGATTGTTAACGATTAATGTTGTTACATTAGATTTGTTCATTACAAAATATAGATAGTTTGTAATATTAAGGAGCCCATTATTCATGGATAACACAGACACAACTTATTACTTTGTTGGTATTAAAGGGTCAGGAATGGCCTCGTTGGCATTAATCTTACATGATCGTGGGGACCGTGTTGAAGGCTCTGACATTGAGCAGTACACCTTTACACAACGACCTTTGGAACAGGCTGGCATTAAGATTTATGGATTTAATCCAGACAATTTGCATGCCGGTTTAACCGTTATCGCTGGGAATGCTTTCCCTGATACTCATCCGGAAATTGTTCGTGCCAAAGAATTGGGATTGACCGTGGTTCGTTATCACGAATTTTTAGGCCAATTGATGAAGGGTTACACAAGTATTGGGATTGCCGGCGCACACGGTAAGACCAGCACAACTGGTTTACTTTCACATGTTTTGAGTGGCATTGCACCAACCAGTTATTTGATTGGTGACGGTACAGGTAAAGGTACGCCTAACTCACGTTTCTTTGTCTTTGAAGCTGATGAATACCGTCGTCATTTCTTGGCTTACCACCCAGATTATGCCATCATGACGAATATTGACTTTGATCACCCAGATTATTACAAGGGCATCGACGATGTTTACAGTGCCTTTGAAACATTTGCTGGTCAAGTTGGTAAGGCAATCTTCGCATGGGGTGATGATCCAGAACTGCGCAAGCTTACGGCTAAAGTCCCAGTTTATTACTACGGGGTTAACGATACAGATGACATTCAGGCCCGTAATGTTAAACGCACTACGAAGGGTTCAAACTTTGATGTTTATATCCATGATGAATTTATCGGAAACTTTGAAATTCAGTTATTTGGTGAACACAATGTGCTGAACAGTTTGGCAGTTATCGCCGTTGCTCACTTTGAAAAAGTGGATATGGACGATTTACGTAAGGAATTGCTTTCCTTCCAGGGTGTCAAACGGCGTTTCTCAGAACGTAAAGTTGCCGATATGACAATCATCGACGATTACGCTCATCATCCGTCAGAAATCAAGGCAACAATCGATGCTGCCCGTCAAAAGTATCCTGATAAGGAATTAATTGCTGTCTTCCAGCCGCATACGTTTACGCGGACAATCGCGTTGATGGATGATTTTGCCAAGAGCCTTAATTTGGCAGATAAAGTTTACCTAACGAATATTTTTGGCTCTGCCCGTGAAAAGACTGGGGATGTCTCCAGTGCTGATTTAGGTGCTAAAATTACCAAGGGTGGCGAAGTGCTGACGTTGAATAATATGTCACCTTTACTGGACTATCATGACGCTGTGGCCATCTTTATGGGGGCTGGTGACGTTCAGAAGTATGAACGTGAGTACGAAACGCTTCTGAGTAACACGAGCTTGAATAATGGTTAATGTTGATTAAATACGATTCTTAGACATAAACAAAAATACCATCGCGAAGTTAAATTCGTAACGGTATTTTTATTTGTCCATGTTTTTTTATAGATCCTTGTTGCTAGTTGTTGAGTGACTAAAGTGTAGCAAGATTAATCCTAAGGCTTCAAAAATTGAGATAAGAATAATCATTGGGTAAGCAGTGTGGGAGCCAAATAAACCGACTAGCGGCGAAGCTACACCACCGACTAATTGAGACAGAGTACCTAAGATTGCTGAGGCTGTGCCAATGTTTTTAGTTGTGCTTTCCATAGCAATAGCAGTGGTGATAGTGCTATTGAAACCAACTGATGAAACGACAAACCACAAAGCGACTGCGAACAGCCAGAGCTGATTGATTGTTAATGCATTGACGATTAGGATGGCACACCCGATCAGAGGGACTAGGAAACCAACTTGGGCAATTTGATGCTCGTTTAGGAATTCAGAAACACGGCCGACAATTTTACTTCCCAGTGCGATTCCTAGACCATTAATAGCGTAGATAATACTGAAAGCAGTTGTGCTCAGATGATAGTCTTGCTGAAAGATAAACGAAGAATCTGCAATGTATGTAAACAAAGCACCATACACAAGTGCTAACAGACTTGCATTGAGCATAAAGCGTCCGTTTGAAAAAACGCTCTTGAAATCGAGCTTTTCAACAGGCCCGCCGATGCTAGTAGCTGTCTCTGGCAGACCGAAGGCACTGGCAATGACGAGTAAGATGCCAACAATTGTTAATGTTACAAATACTGATTCCCACGGGAAGAAACTTACTAGAACAGCTCCTAAAATGGGAGCGATAACTGGGAAAATTCCGTTGATGGACATTAACGTGGCGTAGAAAGTAGTTAATCGGTGCCCGGAGAAAAGATCTCTGGCTACTGCTCGCGATAGCACCTGACCAGCTGCACCAGCAAGGCCTTGAATAACACGAAGAACTAGAAAGACCACAATATTATGGACAAAGATAAGTGCCGCCGAAGTGAGTGTGAAGACAACCAACCCAATCAATAAGGGTTTCCGTCGCCCAACCCGGTCACTCCACGGGCCAATAATTAACTGACCAACAGCCATGCCAATGAGGCAGGCACTGATACTTGCTTGAACCGCTGCTGAACTGGTGTGAAAACTAGCTTGCAGTTGGGGCAGTGCAGGCAGATACATATCTAGGGATAATGGGCCAAACGCAGATAGCGTGCCCAATAAAAGTGTTAAGAACAGACTGGGTTTTACAGTCTGTTGTTTTTCGACTGGCATAATGGCTCCTTACACTAAATAGTTTATAAAACAAGGTAGACATAATTTTAAGCGTCTTGTGGTCAAAAAACTAGAGGGGATGGACAGTTATCTATAAGGAATTCTAAAGTTGCGTATTGCACAGGTAAAACGCTTGCGTGTTTGGGTAAATCTGTTAAAATACATCTTGAACATGAATTAGTCAGTATTTGTCAAACGACAATTAGTTAATTAATAAGAAATGAGGGATTTTTGTGAATAACAATGAATATCAACAACCTCGCCGAGAGGTGAACTCACAGGCTTCTGGTTTATCAGCCTTCATGAGTAAGGTCTTCGGTTATATGGGTGGTGCGGTACTGATTTCTGCAATCGTTGCTGTGCTTGCCGGCGTTGTCTTCCAACAGCAATACTTTAATTTTATTGCTGCTAACCGCTGGTTCCCAATTGTTCTAGTGGTGGCTGAATTTGGACTCGTAATTGGCACTAGCTTTAAGGCCAACCGGAGTGCGGCAGCAGGACTGACGATGTTGTTTGGATTTGCGGCGATCAACGGGTTGATGCTGTCTAGCATTTTCCTACAATACGCGAGTGCGACGATCTTCTCTGCGTTCTTTGCCTCAGCCGCTATCTTTGGTGGAATGGCCTTTTATGGCTCAACCACCCATCGCGATTTGACTAAGATTGGTACGCAGGCGATGTTTGCACTGATTGGGATTCTCATCGTTAGTTTGATTAATATCTTCTTACGCTCATCCTTTATCAGTTTCATCTTTAGTTTTGTTATCGTAGCTGTCTTTGTTGTTTTGACCGCTTGGGATACACAACGGATGCGTAAAATTTATGAACAGTACGGCAATCAGATTTCGTTGAGTGGCCTAGCCGTTCAGGGTGCCTTCCAGTTGTACCTGGACTTCATCAACATTTTCATCTACATTCTGCAGATTTTTGGCTACGGTAGCAACCGCAACTAATCAAACCTGAATGACTAAAATCATGCTATGAGCAGGGCTTTAATTTTTTGAATAAGATGCTCGAATAAATCATAACTAGAAACCGTGTTGACATTGTTGTCGGCACGGCTTTTTGTTTGTCAGTGTTTTTTGAACAGGGGGCGCGACTACGCCAGCAAAATCAGAGTCAGTCGATAATTATCAGCATCGAGCTCACTTAAAAATTCAATTACGCTTCTGCCTCAAATTGGTGCGAGAGCGCTTAATTTGTTAAAATGGAATCATTAAAATCAAAGAAAGCGACGGCCTTTATGAGCGAACAATTAACGTTATCAACAAAGAAAAAACTATTACTGATTGACGGCAACAGTGTGGCCTTTCGTGCCTTCTTTGCACTGCATCAACAATTGGATCGATTTACTAACCATGATGGCTTACATACGAACGCTATTTACGCGTTCAAGACGATGTTGGATAAAGTAGTTAAGGCTGTTCAACCAGATAAGGCATTAGTGGCATTTGACGCCGGGAAAACAACTTTTAGAACTGGTAAATTTTCTGACTACAAAGGTGGCCGATCTAAAACACCGGAAGAATTATCAGAGCAAATGCCTTACTTACGAGATCTTTTGACCGGTTACGGCATCAAGAGTTATGAACTCAAGGATTGGGAGGCCGACGACATTATCGGCACCATGGCCCGTGAAGGTGAAACAGCCGGGTATCAAGTGATTATCGTAACTGGGGACCGAGATCTGACTCAGCTAGCAACAGATCAAACAACGGTGGCAATCACGCAAAAAGGTGTTAGTGAAATCGAATATTACACACCTGCTCACGTTCAGGATAAGTATGGCTTAGAACCCAAACAAATCATTGATATGAAAGGGCTCACGGGTGACACTTCCGATAATTATCCGGGTGTTACCAAAGTTGGTGAGAAGACGGCGATTAAGTTGCTGACGCAGTTTGATTCCGTTGAGGGTGTCTACGAGCATCTAGATGATATTAAACAGAGCAAGATGAAAGATCACTTGATTGAGGATCATGATCAAGCCTTGATGAGCAAGGATTTGGCGACGATTCGCACCAATGCGCCATTGGCAATTCATTTGGATGATATCGATTATAACGGCCCTGATATCGACAAATTGATTGCCTTCTATCAACAAATGGACTTTAACAATTTCCTGAAACAGTTGCAGAATGCCGGCCTTTCTTTGGATTTAGGCGACGATGAAACAAGCACAGCTTTAAAGACTGTCAGTTGGACTGAATTAACCAAAGATAATCTAGACTTGGTTGATAATTTTACCGATGAAGTTAGTTTTATTTTGGAAATGCCTGATGAAAATTATCATCTCAGTGCATTTGCTGGTTTTGTGATGACCGATGGCAAACAAACATTGGTTAGTCGAGAAGTCGATCTGCTTCAATCTGCACAAATTAAGAAATTGATGGAAAATGGCAATATTGAAAAGAACGTTTTTAATGCTAAAGCTCAGTATGTCGGTCTACACCGTCTCGGAGTCAAACTTGTTGGTGTTGATTTCGATTTGTTACTCGTGTCTTACTTGCTGGATACGAATGATAATTCAAATGATTTGGGTAGCTTGGCTCAGCAGCATGGTTACGACCAGGTTGAAACAGATGAAGCCGTTTACGGCAAGGGTGCCAAACGGGCGATTCCTGACGATGATGAACAATTTTTCGACCATTTGTCGCGGAAGGCATTGGCCATTCAAAATCTCCATGAAGAGCTGTTTAAAGAACTTGATCAAAATGAGCAGCGGGATTTATACGTCAACATTGAATTGCCGTTAACGTTTGTACTGGCGGACATGGAAATCGCCGGTGTTTACGTGGATACTGACCAATTGACCAATATGCGAGAAAAGTTCAAGGAACAATTGTCATCGCTGAAACAAACCATTTATAACGAAGCCGGAGAAGAGTTTAACATCAATTCGACCAAGCAATTGGGCCAAATTTTGTTTAAAAAAATGAAATTGCCAGTGATCAAAAAGACTAAGACGGGTTATTCAACTTCAGTTGATGTTTTAGAACAATTGGCGCCTCAAGCGCCTATTGTGGAGAATATCTTGGCTTACCGTGGCTTGTCTAAGTTGCAGTCGACCTATATTGAGGGGCTGTTAAAAGTCGTCCACAGCCATGATCACAAGGTGCACACGCGCTATTTACAAACTCTGACACAGACAGGTCGCTTATCTTCAGTTGACCCGAATTTACAAAACATTCCGATTCAAACCCAGCAAGGACGTGAAATTCGGAAGGCGTTTGTGCCAAGTCATGATGGTTGGGAAATCTTTTCTTCAGACTATTCACAAGTTGAATTACGTGTGTTGGCTCACATTACAGGGGATGCAAACTTGCAAGAGGCCTTCCGTGAAGACGAGGATATTCATGCGGCAACAGCTCGCAGAATCTTTGGGTTAACTTCTAATGATGAAGTGACGCCATTAATGCGGCGGCAGGCCAAGGCAACAAACTTTGGAATTGTTTACGGAATTAGTGATTATGGATTATCACAAAATCTGGGAATTTCCCGTCCTCAGGCAAAACAATTTATTGATACTTATTTCCGCGAATATCCGGATGTTAAAAAATATACAGAAGACGTTGTTGAACAGGCAAAGAAGCAGGGCTACGTGGAGACAATCACGCATCGCCGCCGGTATTTACCTGATATCAATGCGAAGAGCTTTAACCGCCGTTCATTTGCAGCGCGGACAGCGATGAATACGCCAATTCAGGGATCAGCAGCAGATATTATTAAGATTGCTATGATTCAAATGCAGAAGGCATTAACTGATCACGATTTAAAGGCTACTATGTTGCTGCAGATTCATGATGAGCTGGTCTTTGAAGCACCCAAGGAAGAAATTCCGATTCTTGAAAAATTAGTTCCAAGCATTATGGATTCAGCTGTTAGTTTGGACATTCCGTTGAAAGTTGAAAGTGCTCATGGATCTACTTGGTATGATGCGAAATAACGATTTATCGCAAGCTTGAATTTCAAAATGGAGGCATGAATGATGCCAGAATTACCTGAGGTTGAAACGGTTCGTCGTGGGTTAACGCGGATGGTTGTTGGAAAAACGATTACTGGAATTGACGTTTATTACCCGAAGATGGTGTTAAATGGTGCCGACGCTTTTGTGACGCTGTTGACTGGACGGACAGTTACCCGAGTCGATCGGCGTGGCAAGTATTTGTTGTTTCGCTTCGATGGCGGGCTGACGATGGTTTCTCATTTGCGAATGGAAGGTAAATACTTTGGGGCACCAGCCGACACGCCAAGGGATAAACACACTCATGTTGTTTTTCATTTAAGTGATGGTCAGTTACTGTGTTACAACGATACACGTAAATTTGGGCGCATGGTTGTGATTCATACTGGTGATGAAGACACAGTCGGTGGGCTAAAAACGTTGGGGCCTGAGCCCACACCGGAAACGTTAAGCGTGGCGTATTTAGTTGCTAAAATGGCAAAGAGTCGTAAAGCAATCAAGACCTGGTTGCTGGATCAAAGCAACATTGCAGGGTTGGGCAACATTTACTGTGATGAAGTGCTGTGGCTAAGTAAAATTCATCCCGAACAACCGGCAAATACAGTGACCACTGCGCAAATCAAACGATTACGGTTAAGTATTTTTGATGAATTACAATTGGCAATCGAACATCACGGTACGACAGTGTTCACGTACAGTGCGTTTGGACATGCGGGAGAATTCCAAAACGAACTTCATGCATACGGTCATGGCGGTGAACCTTGCGAACGGTGTGGCACCACAATGGTGAAAATTAAAGTTGGTGAGCGGGGCACCACTTTTTGTCCCAAGGAACAAAAACTGCGTGTTGTGAAGATAGCTGCTTCCAAGGCACATTCTGCAGCAGCGACTAAGGAGACTTCTAAGTGACAACGGTGATTGGACTAACTGGCGGTATTGCCAGTGGCAAATCGACAGTTTCTAAAATGTTTGCAACGGCAGGCATCCCAATTATTGATGCGGATAAAATCGCTCACGAGGTTGTGGCGCCTAATACAACCGCTTTGGCAGATATCATTAGTACGTTTGGGGATACGGTTTTGACAGCAACGGGTCAGTTAGATCGTCATAAATTAGGCAACCTAGTCTTTAATAATGACGACAAGTTAGCTGAGCTTAATTCAATTGTTCAACCCGTTATCCGAAAAGTAATTCGGTCGCGAATTGATCGATTTAGGAGTCGAAACACGCCCGTAGTTGTCTTGGATGCGCCATTGCTCTTAGAACAACATTATGAAAAGGACGTTGACCTGATTGTGGTGGTCAGTGTTCCACTCAAGATTCAACAGGCTCGGTTGATGGCGCGCGATAACTTGTCGTTAGCAGAGGCGAATGAACGAATTGAAAGTCAATTATCCTTGGCTAACAAAGTTGCCAAGGCAGATGTGGTTATCGATAATTCCCAACAACTTGAAGAGACCCGCCTACAAGTGGTAAACTTGCTTGACAAAGTCCGTCAGACTGCGGATTAAAACGATTTAGTATTGATTAAAGGAGCACAGACAGGCTATGCAATGTCCACGGTGTCACCATAACGATACCCGAGTTGTTGATAGTCGTCCGACCGCAGAGGGTCAGGCGATTCGTCGACGACGCGAGTGCGAAAAATGTGGTTTTCGATTTACAACGTTTGAACGGGTTGAAGTAGCCCCATTATTGGTCATTAAAAAAGATGGCACCCGTGAGGAGTTTAGTCGCGAGAAGATTCTTCGCGGAATTATTCGCTCTGCAGAAAAACGACCGGTTACCATGCAGCAAATGAATACCGTAGTTGATAAAGTCGAGTCAAAGGTCCGCGCATTGGGCGAGAACGAAATTTCTAGTCAACTGATTGGTGAGTACGTTATGAACGAGTTGGCTGATGTTGATGAGATTGCATATATTCGATTTGCCAGCGTCTATCGTCAGTTTAAGGACATGAGTGTCTTTTTGGATGAAATGAAAGAAATGGTTGAGCGGGACAAGCGCTCGGATAAACGTTAATTGCTGAATACAAGAAGGGAGTGTCAGTCATGAATGTTGCACCAACTTTAACACCGCGGTCAGGATTTGTGGTTACACTGCCACCTCGTGATGAGCAGCATCTGTTGAGTTGGCAAACGTTGTACGCACCGATATTGGGCGTTACTGCGTTTGGCTTATACACAGGGTTGACTACGTTCGCTAGCCAGCACCCCCAGTTGTCTAATCGTCGTCAACACAGTGAACTGTTGACATGGTTGCGATTGGATTTGGATCATTTTCTGTCTGCCCGTAAGCGATTGGAAGCGGCCGGCTTATTGGATAGTTTTTACCAGCAAGACGCACTAGGGGATGTTTACGCTTATCAACTGCAGTCGCCACTTTCGGCGACTGCGTTTTTTGCTGATGATTTACTCAGTGTCTTGCTTTTACAATCTGTTGGTCAAACACGGTATGATGAACTGTTAGCAAAATTTGAACAGAAAACGGTTAACGTAAGTCAGATGAAAAATGTATCAGCCAATTTTTTATCTGTATTTCATATGAGTGATGCTCAATTGACTAACCGTCCAGCGCAGTTGTCGATTCAGTCCGATAATCATCGCACCGAGCGTGAGTCTAGCTTGGTTCAGGTTGACTTCAAACTGCTAAGCGATTATTTAAAACGAGAGTACGTTGAGTTGGATTCGGTAATGAATCAACGTGATTTAATTGCTACCGAAGCGACGATGTATGGGTTAAATGAGCGAAGTTTAGCCAACTTTATTGTTCAGGCGACAAGCGTGACAACAAATCAGTTTGATGCTAATCGTTTCAAACAAGTCGTTGCTGCTCAATTTCAAGCGACTCAGGCTGTGGACAATCCTGTGAATGCAAGCGATGGTGACTCCCAGAATGTCCAAACACAACCGGTGGCAACAACCGGTGATAATCAGGATCAGGCACAAGTTAAGGCATTGGTGGCGGCCGTTAAGGCATACGCGCCAGCTGATTTTTTGGCCAGTTTAAAGACTGAAAAGAATCAGTATGTTAGTGATGGTGAACAACGCGTTTTGGCTAAATTCATGGATCGACATTTGTTTGCTCCCGCCGTTGTGAACATGCTAATTTACTACCTCATTAGTGATCGCGATAAAAACGTTCTTTACCTTAACGACGTAGATCGAGTCGCTAATGATTGGGCCAAAGCAAAGGTGCAGACGCCAGAGCAAGCAATTGACCACATGCGAAACTACAAGGAAGAACAGGAATCGCAGCGGATTCAACGTCAAAATGGCCGAGCACCCAAGGCACGAGAACAACTGACGGACTGGAACGCGCAGTCACAGACACCAACGTCAGAAGTGGCTGCTTCTGAAGATGACGCTAATGAAATTCAAAAATTACGGCAACGTTTAAATCAGGCTAAAAAGAATCAGGAGGATCAATAATCATGCAGGACTTAGGAAAATCAATGCGCGATTTACTTAATCGCCAGAATCTGAACTCTGATTACCAACGGCTGATTGCAAATGCGATTAATGATCCCGATGTACAAGCGTTCATTAAGGCACATCAAGATGAGTTGGCAGAGGATGTGTTGGAGCGTAATGGATCCAAATTGTACGAATATGTGAGCCAGCGTGATAAATTACGTGCCGGTCACCAAGTTTTTGCACCTGGCTACGAACCGAAATTAGTGGTCAGTGACCATTATGTGGAAGTGACCTACGAACCAACGGAAGACACGTTACTTGCACAAAAACGATCAATGCTTAAGAAGCGCGTTCACGCAGTTTCCATGCCGAAAATGATTGAACAAGCGTCGTTTGGTGATTATAACGTGGATGGTGAAGAGGAGCAGCGTGCAAAAGCCTTGCGGCAAGCGATGCAATTTGTAGCTGACTATTCACAAAGGCCACATGAATTCCATCAAGGCCTGTACTTCTACGGGAATTTTGGAGTCGGTAAAACATTTTTGCTTGGCGCTATTGCCAATGAACTCGCTACATTGGGATATCAGTCAACGTTAGTTCACTTTCCCAGTTTTGCTGTGGAAATGAAAAATTCGATTGGTAAAAATAATGTTGCCGAAAAGGTTGATGCTATTAAACAGGCGCCAATCTTGATGATTGATGATATTGGCGCGGATTCGATGAGCTCATGGGTTCGCGACGAAGTGTTAGGCGTCGTTTTAGAGTATCGAATGCAAGAGGAATTGCCCACTTTCTTCAGTTCAAACTTTTCTATGCAACAGTTGTCAGATCAGCATCTCTCAATTAATCAGCGTGGCGAAAAAGAAGAAGTTAAGGCTGCGCGGTTAATGCAGCGCATTCGTTTCCTAAGCCACGAAGTTGTGATTCAGGGACCAAATCGTCGGCCACAATAAAATATTTATGGGTAGCTGTGACAGAAGTCCGACTTGAAAACGGGCATTAACATAAAACTGACCTATTCCTGAACTTTGGGAATAGGTCAGTTTTGAGCTAAGCGGAATTCTCAGGACTTTGGAGCGCAATATGGCTCACATTATTCGTTTCAAATAAACTTATGCCACAGCTTTTTTTGTTTGCAACAGTCATAAATAACGGTTAAAAGAGGTTCACTTTAGGAATTTGCCGCGATTTCAAGTCAAAATTATAAGAAAGTTCAGCTTTTAATGGAATTCATGACATGTTTTGCAGATAAAGTTCGACTTTAAATGAAATATGTTCGTGTTTTACATTTAATAATAAAAATGATACGATATTACTCGTTCTTCAATGAATCATATCCGAACAATCACTAACGGCCGTTACGTGAATTTTAGGAATAATTATCTAAGGGAGCTTGTACTCGTGATTGAAAAATTGAATCATTATTTTATGTTGGATGAATTGCACACGACTGTTCCTCGAGAAATGCTGGCAGGATTCACAACTTTTATTTCAATGGCATACATCATGTTTGTGAACCCGAGCGTTTTAGGAGCCGCGGGTGTGGATAAAGGGGCCGTGTTTACGGCAACGGCATTGGCTAGTGCCATCGGCTGTATTCTGATGGGAGTTCTAGCACGTTATCCAATTGCGACCGCTCCGGCACTAGGCATTAATGCATTTTTTGCTTACTCGGTTGTTATCGGAATGAAAGTTCCGTGGCAGACGGCAATGGCTGGAGTGTTTGTAGCTTCGCTGATTTTCTTGGTAATTACAATCTTTAAGCTTCGTGAAATGATTATTAATGCGATTCCATCGGATCTAAAGTATGCGATTTCGAGTGGTATTGGTTTGTTTATTGCTTTTATTGGGCTACACGATGGTGGCTTGATTGCCGCCAACAAATCAACTGTGGTGGGCTTAGGCTCATTTTCAACAGCGACAACTTGGCTAACGATTTTTGGTCTTATCCTAACGTCGATTTTAATGGTCATGCGCGTCCCTGGTGGTATTTTTATCGGGATGGCGGCCACTGCAATTGTTGGACTCGTAACGAAACTGATTCCGATGCCACATCAGTTGGTTGCTGGTGCGCCGAGTTTAGCACCAACATTTGGTGTTGGCATTAAGCACATTGGTGATATTAATTCCGTTCAAATGTGGGTGGTTGTATTGACGTTCCTGTTAGTAACCTTCTTTGATACGGCGGGGACGTTGGTGGGACTTGCCCAGCAGGCGGGCTTTATGAAAAACAACGAAATGCCACGAGTTGGTAAAGCGTTGATGTCTGATTCTACAGCGATGCTGGCAGGCTCTGTGTTAGGTACATCACCGGTTGGTGCTTACGTTGAATCATCAGCCGGGATTGCTGTTGGTGGACGAAGTGGTCTAACTGCCATCACAACTGGTATTTTGTTTGTCCTTGGGATGTTCTTTTCGCCACTTTTGACGGTTGTGACTAGTCAGGTGACAGCACCGGCGCTCATTATCGTCGGTGTACTGATGGCGCAGTCATTGGCGCGGATCAATTGGACAAAGATGGAAATTGCGATTCCTTCGTTTTTAATTGTCTTGGGCATGCCGTTGACGTACAGTATTTCAGACGGATTAGCGCTGGGTGTCATCACTTATCCAATTACAATGATTGCTGCCAAACGTGGTCGTGAAGTTCATCCGTTAATGTACGTTTTGTTCTTTGTCTTCATCGGCTTCATGTGGATTCTAAACGTCAATCATTAATTCTTATTGTTGATTTTTGTCAGTCATTTTATCGTCTAGTGATTGACAAGCGATTATTTTGTGGTTTAATAAGTTTTGTAAACCAATCAGATATGATGTCAGTTAACAAACCTCTTAGAGAGCATTCGGTGGTGAAAGGGTGCAGGTGTTAAGTGGTGTTACCCCTGATTCAAGCGTCCGGTGATCAAGCTGGACCGATTGACCGCGTTATTGGTCACTAGAGGCAGTTATTGAGCGCGATATGCTCTAACTGTGAATTTTGGGTGGAACAACGTTAATGACGTCCCTGACCGCGATTGCGGTTAGGGACGTTTTTTTGTTTCATGTCATAAACAAGCAGAACTGCAAGGTGTAATTTCAAGGAGGAAAAGCAGAATGGCAGATATTAAGATTACGTTTCCAGACGGCGCTGTTAAGCCGTTTGCCAATGGCTCAACGACGGCAGATGTTGCTAAGTCAATCAGCATTAGCCTTGCTAAAAAGGCTGTAGCCGGAAAGTTTAACGGCGAGTTAGTTGATTACGAGGCACCGTTAACAGAAGATGGCAAGATCGAAATTGTCACGAAAGATACACCAGAAGGTTTGACTGTACTTCGCCATACTGCATCTCAAGTATTAGCTAACGCACTTCACCAGCTTTATCCAGAAATGCATTTTGGTCAGGGTGAGGCCAGTGATGACGGTTTTTCGTTTGATACGGACAATGCCGATCACCAAGTTAGTTCTGATGACTTGCCAGCCATTGAAGCCAAAATGAAGGAAATTGTGAAGGCCAACTTGCCAATTTCCCGTGAAGTATTGGCTGAGGCTGACGCGCTTAAATTGGTTGATGGGGACCCTTACCAAACACAATTAGTTAAACAAGCGGCCGCCGCCAATGATGGTCAGGTTGCTGTTTACCGTCAGGGTGATTTCGTTGATTTAAGCGATGGTGTTCAAATGCCATCAACTGGTGATGTCAAGATCTTTAAGCTGCTGTCTGTTGCCGGCGCGTACTGGGAAGGTAAGTCATCTAACCCAATGTTGCAACGGGTTTACGGAACGGCCTTCTTCAATCAAAAAGACATGGACGCCGATGATGTTCGCCGTAAGGAAGCTCGTGAACGCGATCACCGTGTGATTGGTAACGACTTGGATTTGTTCTTTGTTGATCCTAAAGTCGGTGCCGGTCTGCCATACTGGATGCCAAATGGTGCAACGATTCGTCGTACCATTGAACGTTACATTATTGACAAGGAAATTCAGCATGGCTATGAACATGTTTACACGCCAGTTCTCATGAACTTGGATGCTTATAAGACATCTGGTCACTGGGAACACTATCGTGAGGACATGTTCCCACCAATGGACATGGGTGATGGTGAAATGTTGGAACTGCGTCCAATGAACTGCCCAAGCCATATTCAAATTTACAAACATCACATTCGTTCTTATCGTGAATTACCATTGCGGATTGCTGAATTAGGCATGATGCACCGTTATGAAAAGTCCGGTGCGTTATCTGGTTTGCAACGTGTCCGTGAAATGACATTGAACGATGGTCACACATTCGTTGCTCCTGATCAAATTCAGGATGAATTCAAACGTATTTTGAACTTAATGGTTGAAGTATATGCAGACTTTGACATTAAGGATTACTCATTCCGTTTGAGCTACCGTGACCCTAAGAACACCGAAAAGTACTTTGCTAACGACGAAATGTGGGAAAAGGCTCAGAAAATGTTGAAGGGTGCCATGGATGATCTTGGCCTTGACTACGTTGAAGCTGAAGGCGAAGCAGCCTTCTATGGTCCTAAGTTGGATGTACAAACTAAGACGGCCTTGGGCAATGAAGAGACATTGTCTACCATTCAGTTAGACTTCATGTTGCCTGATCGTTTTGACCTTCATTATGTCGGTGCTGATGGTGAAGAACATCAACCTGTTATGATTCACCGCGGATTAGTTTCAACGATGGAACGTTTCACCGCCTACTTAACAGAAATGTACAAGGGTGCTTTCCCAACTTGGTTAGCACCTCATCAGGTTTCTATCATTCCAGTTAGTGAAGAACATCAAGGCGATTACGCTGAAAAGCTACGTAAACAATTAGCAGCTGCCGGTGTACGCGTAACGGTCGATGATCGTAATGAAAAGATGAACTTTAAGATTCGTGATGCCCAAACGCATAAGATTCCTTACACGTTAGTTGTTGGTGACAAGGAAAAGCAAGACGACACGGTTTCTGTTCGTCGTTACGGTCATGATGAATCTACAAGTGAAGCAAGTAAGGACTTCCTGAGTGATGTTCTGAACGATATCGCTTCGTATTCTCGTGAAAATTAATTGCAGTTAAGTTTCAATAAGTGTCGCCATGTTAATCTGGCGGCACTTATTTTTGTGATTTGAACATTTTATATTGTTTTACTTATTATTTTGTAATATTCTAATACTATTCTAATGTTTCGCTAAACGAATTGCATGCAAGACAGTCTGTTTAGCGAAGATACACATGTTAAGGAAGCGAAAGCCTAAATGTAAGTTTCTCCTTTAATAAATGGACAAAATTCGGCTGTGTGATGATGAATGGCCACAGAAACGAATGAATCTATAATTTAATTTTTTTGACCATTTGACGCAGCTAAATTTCGCCATTTAATCTCTGAATGAATTCACAGATGATTTTTATAGGGAGGAATTGAAATGTGGCAAGTATTGGTTAAACCTCAAAAAAAGTTATTTAGTCTCTTTTTCTTAGTGACGATAATACATGCGATTGTGACAACGGCTTACACGTTAATTATTGCTTTTTTAACGGCTTATATGACGCGTAAAATCAATATGTCCTTTGGTCAGGTTGTGACGATCACTTTATTATGTACGGCGTTTATTGCATTAGTAAACGTAATTGGTGGTTATCTTAAGGGTAAGGTTACCAATGGTGCAATGTGTCATTTAAGACGGCAGATATTTGAACGATTGATGTTAACGGTGGATTTTGGTGATCGGCGCAAGGTTGGCGAAAAAGTGGCTCTACTGACGAGTAAGCTAGACGTCGTTGAGCAGAGCTACGTCAATAATTTTCTGCTTGGTTTATCGTTAGTCATGCAGTTTGTTTTGGGCATATTGCTCGGCGTGATAGTGGATGTGCGGTTGACATTGATTGTCATTAGTCTCGATGTTCCGGCAATATTATTACCACTTATAACACAGCGACAATTAAAATGCGCTAAACTGCCGGTGCTAAACAACCTAGATCGTTATACCAGTGCGATTACAAACTGGTTTTCAGGTTTAACAACAATTAAGAATTTTGGCCGTGAGCACACCTTTATCAACATGCACGCGTCCATATCAACGGATGTAAAGGTTAGCGAGAATCACGATATTTTAGTTCGCAAGATTGTCAGCGGTATTTCACAGTTTTGTGGAGATTTAGTTTACTTTGGTACTTGGGTCGTTGGTGGTTACTTTATTTTGGATCACAGTCTAACGCTAGCGGCGTTTATGACTTTTACGCAGTTATCGGTTCAAATTTCATTTCCATTGGAAACGGCGGCAGATGTTTTTTCTGATTTTTTTGGTGGTCAACGGGCTTATCAACAACTACGTTTGGTTATTGAAGCGGTACCCCAAAATAATGAAAGACTTGCTCAGTTGTCAGCGCTGGACGACGTGTTCATTGCTTATGTTCACGCTACGATTGGCGGGGCAGATAAAGGTACAAGGCCACTACTGAAAGACGTTAACTTACAGATCAATCAATCAGATAAGGTCATCATTATTGGTGATAGTGGATCCGGGAAATCTACGTTAATTAACGCTCTGTTTGGCTACCGACCATTGTTGGCTGGCTCGATTTTTGTTGATGGCCGCCCGCCAATCGTTGGTCGGTCCGCGGATATTGCTAAGATGATTGGTTATCAGAACCAGCAAACGTTCATTTTTGATGGTACAGTTAGGGATAATTTAACGATGTTTAGTGATCAATACACTGATCAAGAGCTTATCGATGCGTTAAACAGGGCTGAGCTGCAAACGGCTGATGGACACGCTCACACTAATGCTTGGTTGAGTCTGGTTCTTCATACCCAAGGTGGACCGTTGTCCGGCGGTGAAAGACAACGTATCGGTTTAGCTCGCAATTTATTAACGCACAAACGGTTTATGATTTTTGACGAATTGTCTAGTGGGCTAGATCATAAAACAGCTGAAGCAATCGAGAAGCGTCTATTCAGGTTGAACATTGGTTTTATTTACATTACGCATAGTTATAACAGGTCATTATTGAAAGCAGCCGATAAAGTTTTCAAAGTGCACGACAAACGTGTTACGGCGGTATCACTAGACTAATTTACTTGACCGATCGATTGAAGTTGTTTATGATTTACTCGGCATGATGAACCTTTAATGTAGTCCTGTGAGGCTAACAAGGGAACGGCTGTTGTGACGTTTAGAATAGCGCAATTTGTGCAATTCTAGTACATCTTCACACGTAAACCAGACCACTTGCCTTCCGGGTGAGTGGTCTTTTTTATTTGGATGATCAAACGTTTAGGCCGGGACGGGTTCGCGTGAAGTGAGGAAGGGAGCGTTTTAAATGACGCAAAAAGAATTTCACGATGACGCTGCAGTGTTGGATATCCATGATCGGCCTAAATTCTGGCCATGGGTGGGTTTATCGATTCAACACATGTTTTCAATGTTTGGCTCAACTGTTATTGTGCCGCTACTGGTTGGCCTTAGTCCAAGCATTGCTTTATTTTCATCTGGGGTAGGTACGCTGTTACATATTATGATCACCCAGCGAAAGATTCCGGCCTATATGGGATCGAGCTTTGCGTTTATTACACCAATGCTCGCCCTAATGAAGACAACGGGGTATCCAGGCATTGGGCAAGGTGTTGTGGCGGTCGGAGCTGTGTATCTCATTGTCGCATTGCTGATCGGCATGATTGGTTCTGATTGGGTTGATAAGGTACTACCACCAATTGTTGTTGGACCGATCGTCATGGTCATTGGCCTTTCTTTGGCGGGCAGTGCCGCGACAGATGCAATGATGAAAGACGGTCATTATAATTTGGAATACTTTGCAATTGCGATGACCACATTATTGTTGGCAATTTTCTTTAACATGTTTTTAAAGGGATCGTTAGGCTTAATTCCTGTATTGTTGGCGATTGTGTGTGGTTACTTGATTAGTGTATTTGCTGGCATCGTTGATCTACATACGATTGCTGTGGCGCCATGGTTTAAGTTGCCTAAATTTCAGGTGCCTGGATTAACCTATCATTTTCATTTGGAATGGGGCGCGATTGTGACCATTGCACCCATTGCGTTTGTTACAATGACGGAGCATATGGGTCACATTATGGTTCTGGATAATCTTACACACCGAAATTTCTTCAAGGATCCCGGTCTAAACAGAACGCTTGCTGGGGATGGCACGGCTTCTGTCGTTGCGGGACTGATTGGTGGACCGGCAGTTACCAGCTACGGTGAAAATATTGGCGTGATGGCAATTACTAAAGTACACAGTGTTTATGTGTTGATGGGTGCTGCCATGTTTGCAATTATTTTCGCCTTCGTTAACAAACTGAATGTTTTGATTATGGCCATGCCGCTGCCAGTGATTGGTGGCATCAGCTTCTTGCTATTTGGTACGATTGCAACAAGTGGCGTTTCTGTGATGATTGATCATCATGTAGATCTGGGCAAAAAACGGAATTTGATGATTGCATCGTCCGTGATGGTCATTGGAATTGGTAATGCCTATCTGCAATTAGGCAATTTTCAGTTCACTGGATTAGCGTTTGCGACGATTTTAGGAATTGTGTTAAACTTAGTTCTACCACAGGAAGCTGCTAGTGAAAGAGCAGACTCGAATACGCTTGACAAAGCCAAGTAGCTCCTGTAAACTTATTAACTGTTGAGAAAAGCAGAAGCACCCGCTTCTCGCCTTGGTAATTTTGTTGCCGGGCTAAAGATGAGTTGAACCGTACTGTTTCAGTGCGGACAGCGGGTGGCGATGGCCATCCGCTATTTTTCTGTTTAAATCTCACCATTGTTGATTCGTTTAGAATTTTATGGAGGTGAATACCATAGCTCAAGATACTTTGGTAAATAATGCAATCCGCGCCCGCGAGGTTCGGTTGATTGCCGCTAATGGTGACCAGCTCGGGGTTAAGCAGACCAGAGAAGCACAACAGCTTGCGGATGATGCAAACTTAGATTTGGTTCTGGTTGCCCCTAAGGCAAAGCCACCAGTTGCCAGAATCATGGATTATGGAAAGTACCGCTTCGAGTTACAAAAGAAGCAGCGTGAAGCTCGTAAGAATCAAAAGACGGTCGAAATGAAAGAAATTCGTCTTAGTCCGACGATTGACGAGAATGACTTCAACACTAAATTGAAGAATGCAGAAAAGTTCCTGTCAAAGGGTAACAAAGTGCGTGTCTCAATTCGGTTTAGAGGTCGTGCAATCACGCATAAAGAAATCGGCCGCGACGTGTTGAACAAGATGGCAGCTGCAACTAAAGAAGTAGCTGACGTTCAACAACAAGCTAAGATGGATGGTAGAAGTATGTTCTTAGTACTGTCACCAAAACCAGAAAAATAGTTATCAATATTTAGGAGGACATTCTTATGCCAAAGCAAAAGACAAACCGTGCCGCTGCTAAGCGGTTCAAACAATCTGCAAAGGGCGGCTTCATTGGTGCCAACGCTTACACAAGTCACCGTTTCCACGGTAAGACAAAGAAGCAACGTCGCCAATTACGTGGAACTAAGATGATGGACGCAACTACGGTTAAGACATACAAGAAGTTATTGTTGACCAAGTAGTTTTTAAACAGGAATCTGACCAGACTTGGTCAATTATTGGAGGATGCAATTATGCGTGTTAAAGGTGGAAGTGTTACACGGCAACGTCGCCGTAAGATGATCAAATTAGCTAAGGGTTACCGTGGCCCAAAGCATATTCAATTTAAGGTTGCTAAGCAACAAGTTTGGAAGTCATGGCAATATGCTTACCGTGACCGTAAGAACACGAAGCGTAACTTCCGTAAGCTCTGGATCGCTCGGATCAATGCCGCTGCTCGTCAAAATGACATGAGCTACAGCAAGTTGATGCATGGCTTAAAGGAAGCTAACGTTGAAATGAACCGTAAGATGTTAGCCGACTTGGCCGTTAACGACCCACGTGCGTTCACTTCTTTAACTAAAGAAGCTGCTAAAGCACTTAAGTAATTCATAAAAAAGCACTCATTCTTGAAAAATATTCAGGAATGAGTGCTTTTTTATACGGAAATCACGTTCAAGTCCTGCCTCAGAAAGCCTGGTTTATCAGTTTGACGAACGTCTCTTGACGATTCACAGCAAAATATAATCTATCGTTCGGGTCTGGCTGTTGACGACAATAGGCTGAACCTGATAAATTAGTAACAATTTATTTCATTAGGAGGAATTGTTCACCATGACCAACTGGAACGAGAAATTTGCCAAACAGGGATTAACGTTTGATGATGTACTGCTGATTCCTGCAGCAAGTGATGTTTTACCAAATCAGGTTGAATTGCATACACAACTTGGAAAAAACTTGAAGCTGAATATCCCAATTTTAAGTGCCAGTATGGATACGGTGACCGAAGCGCGCCTTGCAACAGTGATGGCACAACAGGGTGGTTTAGGTGTTATTCATAAAAACATGAGTAAAGATGCCCAAGCTGCCGAAGTTAGCAAAGTTAAAGCGACAACAGTTGATACTGCTGTTACACCTGAAGCCGCTGTTGATGCTCAAGGTCGTTTGCTGGTCGCAGCCGCTGTTGGTGTTACAGCCGATACGTTTGAACGCGCAGAAGCGCTGTTTAGCGCTGGTGCTGACGCAATTATCATCGACACAGCACATGGTCATTCAAAAGGTGTGCTGGACAAGATTGCCCAAATCCGTGAGCAATATCCAGATCAAACATTAATTGCCGGGAACGTTGCGACGGCTGCCGGTACCCGAGCTTTGTTTGACGCTGGTGTTGACGTGGTTAAAGTCGGTATTGGACCAGGTTCGATTTGTACAACACGGGTTGTTGCTGGTGTGGGCGTTCCTCAAATTACTGCCATTTTCGATGCCGCTCAAGTTGCTGCTGAATACGGCAAACAAATTATCGCTGACGGCGGCATCAAGTACTCTGGTGACATCGTTAAGGCGTTGGCTGCCGGTGGCAACGCAGTTATGCTAGGTAGCATGTTGGCTGGTACCGATGAAGCGCCCGGTGAAGTCTTTACAGCTGAAGATGGCAAAAAGTATAAGACGTACCGCGGCATGGGGTCCTTAGCTGCCATGGAACACGGTTCTTCAGACCGATATTTCCAAAGTGGTGTTAAGGAAGAGAAAAAGCTTGTGCCAGAAGGTATTGAAGGTCGAACGGCTTATAAAGGTGCTGTAGCGGATGTTTTGTTCCAGATGATTGGTGGTTTGCGGTCAGGCATGGGCTACACTGGGGCGCATACTGTTGATGATTTGATTGAAAACGCTCAGTTTGTTCAGATCACTAATGCCGGATTGATTGAATCACATCCACACGATATTCAAATCACAAAGGTTGCACCAAACTACAAGCGTAATTAGATCAGCTAACTATTTAAAAATGGAGAAAAACATGCAAACAGTGGACCAAACTAAATTTGATCGGGTGATTGTATTAGATTTTGGTAGTCAATATAATCAACTGATTACACGACGAATTCGTGAATTCGGTGTGTATTCAGAATTAAAACCACATACAATTTCAGCCACTGAGCTTGCGGCCATGAATCCTAAGGCTGTAATCTTTTCCGGTGGACCGAATAGTGTTTATGGGGAGGATGCCTTAACGGTTGACCCCGCAATTTATGATATGGGTTTGCCAATTCTCGGTATTTGTTATGGAATGCAGCTAATGGCAAAAGACCTTGCCGGTGGTGTGGTTGCGCCAGCTGAAGATAATGGTGACTACGGTCAGTCAGAAATGCACATCACTAACACCAATTCACCTTTGTTTAAGGGAATGGCAGCAGATCAAGAAGTTTTGATGAGTCATGGTGATTACGTCAAAACTGTGCCAGATGGTTTTGAGCAAATCGGAACCGGTGCCAATTGCCCAACAGCCGCCATGCAGGATGTTAAACGGGGATTTTACGGATTGCAATTTCATCCCGAAGTCCGTTTGACAGAAAACGGTAATGATATTTTACGACATTTTGTTTTCGATGTAGCTGGTGCAAAAGCCAACTGGACCATGCGTAATTTCATTGATCTGCAAATTGCTAGCATTCGCCAAACTGTTGGTGATAAAAAAGTATTGTTGGGTCTTTCAGGTGGTGTTGATTCCAGCGTTGTCGCTGTCCTTTTACATGAGGCTATCGGTGATCAATTAACCGCGGTTTTTGTCGACCATGGTCTATTACGTAAGGATGAAGCGCAACAAGTGCTCGACAGTCTTAACGGTAAGTTTGGCATCAATATTGTTGCCGTGAATGCCAGTGACAGATTCCTGGGAGCTTTAAAAGGCGTTTCCAATCCTGAACGCAAACGTAAAATCATCGGTAAAGAATTTATTGATGTATTTAGTGAAGAGGCCCGTAAGTTAGATGGTGTAGAGTTTTTAGCACAGGGCACGCTTTACACAGATGTCATTGAATCTGGAACCGATACTGCCCAGACAATTAAGTCACACCATAATGTGGGCGGACTACCAGAGGATCTTAAGTTTAAATTGATTGAACCATTGAATAAATTATTCAAAGACGAAGTCCGTGAGTTAGGTGAACAGCTGGGTATGCCACATGACCTTGTATGGCGCCAACCGTTTCCTGGTCCAGGACTTGCTATTCGGACGCTGGGAGAAGTAACGCCCGAAAAGTTGATACTGGTGCGGGAATCCGACGCGATTTTACGTGCAGAATTCGCTAAAGCCGGGTTGGATCAAACCGTTTGGCAATACTTTACTGCACTGCCAGGCATTCACAGTGTTGGTGTCATGGGTGACGGACGTACTTATGATGAAGCAATTGTCATTCGTGCCGTGACTAGTGTTGATGGTATGACTGCTGAGTTTGCAGAAGTTCCTTGGGCCGTGTTAGGTGTGGTATCGACTAAGATCGTCAATGAAGTACCGGGAGTTAACCGCGTACTGTATGACATCACCGGTAAGCCACCTGCCACGATTGAGTACGAATAGCCTAGAAAAAAATCAGTCATTGTCTATGGGTGTCTATCCCTTGATAATGGCTGATTTTGTTGTAGCGAGTGAATTTCAAAAACGGATAGAATTGGACAGTTCGGGACTGTTTTGGGGGATTTTCTGGGAGACCATTTAAAAATGTTTTTTTACCCCGTAACTCATTTTTTTGCCCTGCCATCCATAGATTTTCACCATGTTTAACATGGATAACTCACAGCTTCCATGTCCGCTTAAGTACGTGGTCCGCTATAAATAATGTTTCACAATGCACATGAAGGGGGTATTCGATAATGTTGAAATTTTATCGATATAAAATAGTCTGACTACATCTGAATTAGCAAAAATAAATTGTTTCAGTTTGTGTGTGATTTTTGCTGTGACTAAAGAACCCACCGATTACTGAAGATTCAGTAACTGATGGGTCTTGTTTTCGATTATAAGATTTGTGTAACTAATTGTCGTTGTTGCCACCAAACAAGCCGCCAAGCTTATCCATGATGCCGGAAGCGCCACCGCCAAGCAAGTCTTTAGCTTGGTCATAGTAGTCGCCAAGGTCGTCCTTGTGATCTTCGATAAATGACTTTGCGTCGTCGATATTGCCGCCGCTCACAAGATCTTTAGCCTTGTCCATAATTTCATCTTTATCCATGAAAATCCCTCCACACAATTAGTCAGCTTTTAATGTCGTCAGGGTTGGACAGTTAACTATTTACGATGTTAACAACTAAAGTATAGCATTGTCGAGACAGAGGTAAAGTCATGTTATTGAAAAAATGAAGCCGTTTTCAATTCAGCAATAAAAATGATTCATATTTCATCGTCCATTTTCAAACAGAATCCGGTATAATAGCGTAATATTGCCGTTTAGGAAAGGAAGATTTTTCATGTATAAAAACCGTATTTACCTTGCTAGTCCGTTTTTCACTGATGAACAACGGGATCGTATTGATACTGTGGTGACATCTTTACGTCAAAATAAAACAATTGATGCAGATGGTATTTTTATTCCACAGGAACACCAAGAAGAAAGTCTAGAATTTGGCTCATTTGAATGGCAAGATTCTGTCTTTGCGAGCGACATGCGTCAGGTCAAACGTGCCGATGTCGTTGTTGCGATTTTAGATTATAAATATGAAGAGAAGAATCTTGAACCTGATGCTGGTACCATTTTTGAAATAGGTGCTGCCTGGGCTTGGCATATTCCAGTCATCATGGTTCAATTTCACCCAGAAAATGAGCTTAACCTGATGCTTGTGCGTTCACTGACGGCAATGTATACAGGAGACAAGATTAAACAGGGACTTGCCACATATGACTTTAATAATTTGCCAACAAAATATACAGATATGAAAATTTTTTAAAGAAAGCGAGACACAACACGATTTGGCTTTCTCAGGTGTCATAAAAATGATGTTCATGGGTGATTTCTCCCGTGAACATCATTTTTTATGTTAGATGAGCAAAACGCAGTGTTATGTCTCGCATTTGCGGCAAATTTTTAATTCGTGCCAACCTTGGCAGTTGAAGAAAAATGGCTTGTTGCCGTTGCGCTAAGATTCATGCTGAGGCGTTTTGTTCCAATCTCGTTTATGCAGTCCCACCGCGTTGATCCCAAATCATTAAAATGAGTACAACAATTAGAATCAAGACGCTGCCTAGTAATGCCTGCGGTCCGATAGCATTTGTCAGTTTAGTGGAAATGAAAGCGCCAATGCCAAAACTAGCGGCCACCCAAAAACTATCTCTTAATAAAATCCAGTTAGTGGTTAGTTTGCCGCGGCGGAAGAGCAAATTTAACGATGCTGCACCGACAGTTCGTAAGTTACCAGTGGTCATGGTTGTATTGTATGGATGATTATTCATGACCCGAAATGTATGAACCTGAAAGGCAGCAAATAAGGATAAACCACTAGTAATAAATGAACCGGGGATAAAGCCAATAAACAGATCGATTATTAAAATACCAACTAATTCGGCAATGATACTAAGTTCCTGCCAAATCACGGCTCCAGGACGGTGAAAAAATTGTTCCACCAAGTTAGCTAACCCAGCGCCCAGTGTGAAGCAGAAGATTGGAATAATGTATGTGATTGCTTTAGCAAAATGACCGTTGGCTAAATTTAATCCCAGTAAGATAACATTTCCCGATTGGAGACTGGCGAACACTTCGTTGTGAAGAATATAGGTGTAAGCGTCCAGGTAGCCACCGACACCTGCCAATAAGGTGCCAATTAGGAGAGTTTCGTAAATCGGCTGACGTACGTTTTTCATTTTTACGCCTCTTTATCTTTTTCTAAGTTTAATAGGCATATTGTAGCCAAAATTTGAATTTATTGCTGGTAAAAATACTCGTTTTAAAGCAGGTGTTAGTTAATGAATGGGGTGAAGAGGATTACTTTGCGAACTAAACATATTACTTTGAAATTTGGTTTGACAATAAAAATACAAACTGAGTGATTTAATCAAAATTTTAATGGACATTGACGTGTGAAATCTGTATCCTATTGCCAATGACTAAAAAGGAGCGATTGCACGTGATTACAAATGCAGAAACTTTTTTAACTGAGTTGAAGAACATTTTACGTGGAACCTACACGGATGATCAATATTTGATTGAAGCTGTGGTGAATAGATTGCAAATGTCTACTACGACGCACTATGAAGTGTCGAAATGGCGCGCTAACGATCATCGTGATCATGAGTTCACGTTTAAACAAAATGAAGATCAAACATATACGTACCTTACAACACGTTAATCAGGTTAAAAAATCATCGCTAAGCAAACGCAATTTGTCTGCTTAGCGATGATTTTTTTGATGAATGTCGTTTATTGTGAACTTAACCCTATTATTTGATTGTTTTGACTGAAGCGCTTCTTTTACGAAAACGTAGCCATAAGAATAAGAGGTAGCTGGCAAAACTTAAGAGGCTGATGATGAGCCCTAAGCGAAAACCAGGCGCCCGGTAGGTTAAACGTATGCGATGTACGCCTGGCGTCAACTTTATAGCGCTGAGATTGCCGACAACTTTATCAATTAATACCTGTTTGCCATCCACATAAGCATGCCAACCATTGTCTTTAGGAATGCTCAGAAACAGTAATGGTTTCTTCTTAGTGGCTGTTATCGTGCCTTGAAGGTGATCTGGACGCCAGTCCTGATCAAGTTTGAATGTCGATTTATGAAGGTCAATCAGGGACTGATTAAAGGATTGTTGGTCCAGTGTCTGCAATGATTGTGAAAGATGTGTTAGAGGCGTTTTGCTAGTTAAATTAATATGGACACGTTCGCCTTTTTTGAAATGTCCTAATGATAATACCGCTTGTGTGCTGACATCTAACCGTGTTGTTTTCTTAGTTCCGTTGACGTGAATATTGGCGTTTGCAACGCTAACATTAGGGAAATAGGCATACAACGTACCAGTGGCGGTTGGTCTGATGATTAACTGGTAACGGTACTGTTTGTTTTTATATTCATAGCCCGTGCGCCGGACATTAACTGATTTAAAATAACGTACGTTACGGCCGGTGATGGCCTGCCAAACGTTATTTTGATTTTCTAAGGCCACGCCACCCTTAAGTTTGACGTTCAATAAGTTATCGTTCACGGCAAATCCTAGCGGTAGTGCATGGTCGTGGACAATAAGATCATAGTCATGGGGTGTCATCTGCAACTGGTATTTCACTGCAAATAGTGCATTGGTTAGGTGAGTGCTACCTTCAGAACTGATTCGACGTTCATTTTTACTATAAAAGCCAAGTCGATTTAACATAACCCGCGTTGATTCATTTAACGTTGAACTATATAAATCTATACCATGACTATTGAAGAGCAGCGGGTCGTTGTAATTGTTATACGTCTCTCCAAAGGCGGCATTAATTAATGAGTTGCTGTTGTCGACTCGATAAAAGGCGTGACTAGCTCGTCTGATTTTGTTGAAATAGTTTTTTTCAATCGTGAAATTCTTTTGATAAATGGTTTGATTTCCAAATTGAGCAGGTTTAAGACCGAAATAGAAGTTTGCGGACAACTCAAATACAGTGACAAGAACAATACCAGAAAGGGCTAAACGGTGCCAATGCTGGTTGTTATATAAGATGAGTAAGCCGGCAATACAGATAATAAATCCTGTTGCAATCAACCAGTACCTAGGACTGACATAAAAGTTCGCCAAATCATCCCATCGTCGTACGATCGGTTGCACAATCATGGCTGTCAGATAACCGATGGCTATCAGTACTATCGCAATCAACGCCGCATGCATCACTAACCTAGTTTGTTTGAAAGCGTCTGTTTGCCAAGCTTCGTATGCACTAATCACAACGATAAATGTGAAAAAGTAGGCGTCACGAAAGGGAAATCCGTTCGGTTGTTGCATCATGTGCCAGATAGTGTTAAACAGTGTCAAAAACATACTGAGCCCAAGAAAGGCTAGTAAGGTACCGGTTGTTCGTTTGTGATGGCCGGCAATGGTTTTATTTAGGAAAAATAAAAGTACGAGTAACAGTGCAAAACTGCCGACAAATATGCTGGGATCATGTTCTAATCGTTGTGGATAATCGGTTGCGTTTAGACCAAGCTGTGCGAAAGCATCTAAGCCGAATTGAGGCGTAGGCAGGAAGGCCTGCCACGATAGACTCTGCTTGCTCGTTTTAAGCATGCCCAATAGGGTAGGTATCAGGACGAATAAGGTACTTAAACCACTCAAAACAGAGGTAATCAAAAATCGCTTGATTGCTTGAGTGTTGTGATGCCACCATTGTTTCAATGATTGTTTTTCCGTTTGCTGATCAATTGTAAAGTAAACAAAATAGGTCAATGCGAACAGGCAAGTCATGTAGCCTAAATAATAGTTAGTGACGATTGTCGCCCACAATGCAAAAAAGTAAAGGACAGTGCCTTTGTTGTTAACTAATCGGCGAAGACCTAGAATAACCAGCGGCAATAAAATAAGGGCGTCCAGCCACATGATGTCATAAAAGTAAGTCGCGACAAAACCGCTAAGACTAAAGATTGTTGAAAAAATGAGGTTTTGCCAGTTGGTATTATGGTACACGCGGCGCAAATAATAACTCATACTAAAGCCGATAGTGCCGACTTTTAATAAGATGATGAAAGTTATTGCCAGTGGCACCTGATTGGCTGGGAAGAAGAACAACAGCAGATTAAACGGGCTTAACATGTAATAGGCAACTAACGGAAAAGCATTATCACCCAAAGATAGACTAAACGAATAGAACGAGAATTGACCAGTCGTAATTGCATGTCGAAATTGTGTT
The DNA here is from genome assembly GCF_021654115.1 of Furfurilactobacillus milii. Taxonomy (GTDB): domain Bacteria; phylum Bacillota; class Bacilli; order Lactobacillales; family Lactobacillaceae; genus Furfurilactobacillus; species Furfurilactobacillus milii. The sequence goes on from NZ_JAIWJF010000008.1 coordinate 114,988, forward strand.
AACCAAGCAACATACTGTGTCCCCATGTCGCTTATTAGGAGGTTATGACTGCCGAATGGCGTAACGCCTAGTGCCCAAAATACTAAACCAACAAGTATCATTGGAACGACAAAAGCCGTCATATCGTATTGAAAACGTTGACGGCCATACTGGTTCATAGTTTGAGGGATTTCAGGTTTGGACGATTGCGAATATTGACTTGGAATCTTACTTTTCCTCCTTAACGATGTAGATTGGCCGATGCTTGCTTTCCAAATAGAGTCGACCAACATACTTACCTAAAATTCCTAGGCAGAATAATTGAAGCCCGCCGATCAAAAGGATGATACATACAAGTGATGGCCAACCAGCGGTGTGATCACCATAAATAAGTGCACGAATTACGATGAAGATTAGTGCGAAGAATGCAACAACAAAGGATAAAAAACCAGTGTAGGATGCAATAGAAAGTGGTGCATCCGAAAAATCGATAATGCCTTCTAAAGAATAGCTAAACAGTTGAAAGAATGACCAATGCGTGTCACCAGCCACCCGGTCCTGATTTTCAAATTCAATGTACTTTGTTTTGAAACCAACCCAGCTGAAAATTCCCTTTGAGAAACGATTAACTTCAGCCATTGATAAAATGGCATCAACAACTTGACGCGTCATTAAGCGGTAATCGCGAGCACCTTCAACAATGTGTGTTTGAGAAAGTCGGTTGATGACCCGATAGAATGCTCGGCTAAAGAAAGAACGAATTGGCGGCTCACCCTTGCGTGTGACCCGACGAGAACCAACGATATCATAATGCTCGTTTTCAATACCCGAAAGCATTTGGATAAGCAATTCGGGAGGATCTTGCAGATCGACATCCATTACAGCAACAAAATTACCAGTGGCGTGCTGAAGACCAGCGTACAGAGCAGACTCTTTTCCGAAGTTACGGGAAAACGAGACATAATGAACATGGTCGACATCTTGTTGCTGTAATTTTCTCAATTCATTTAACGTGTTGTCCGTTGATCCGTCATTAATAAACCAATACTCAGGTTCAAAGCCTGGAAACTGTTTGCACAGTTGGACAAAGACTTTTTGAACGGTTGGATAAAAGAGTGGAATGGTTGGTTCCTCATTATAACAAGGGACAATAATTGAAATAATTTTTTTTGACACTGAGCTTACTTCCTTGTAGTTAGTTTCAACGCCCACGTTGATATGTGTTTGCGACTAATACTAATTATAAACGAGTGCGTCCAATAAACGGGATAAAATTGCTTAAAAAGCGTCTAAATTAGCTCTTAATGAGACAATCGTGATAATATCTAATGAATATGTTGATGAATAGCTTTGTGTTATAGGCAAGCATTAAAGATGCATATGGCAAATTGCTTAAATAGGCTCATAGAATTACATGGATGATTACTTAAATATAAAAATCTTATTTGTAAGGTCACGTTACCAACGCCGCTTGAAAAGAAAAGTCTGCTGGCGCTTTTTAAATGATGATTAATTGCGATTCCCTATGAATATCGGTAGATTTGCTGTGTAGTCAAGCAAAGATGTCTAATAATAGGAGGCGCATTACAATGGCAGTAGAAGGTTCGCTCTATCACACTCACGTGGTTAATGAGAACGGCTTAGTTGGGCAAAGCTTTGTTGAAGGTAATGAAGGTTTGTCATTAGGCGTTAGTAGCTCTTTAGTCTCCGCATCAGGTACTAACCCAGAACAATTTATTGGGTTTGCACTGAGCACTTGTTTTAATGCAACATTACGCATTGTTGAGCAGCAACGTCACATGCCACAGGATACACAGGTTCGAACAAGGGTTGATATCGTTAAGGATACGATGGGATATAAGTTTATCGTTGACGCTCAGATTATGTTTCCAAACGAAAACCAAGAGGATGCCCAAGCAGTTTTAGATGATGCATTAAATCAGTGTCCAGTCGCGAAATTGTTAAAGGCAAATGATAATGTTAATTTTAGGATTGTTAACGCTTTTAATGATGAGGACGCTGAAAGCTACGGTGAATAATGCGCTAATTTTGCAGTGGTCTCATTTAACTTAAGAATTGAATCCTTTTTTCACTGGAAAACGCCCACTCGTTTGCTTACTAACGAGTGAGCGTTTTGCTTTACTTTGTTCTGAAAATGTTTAGACTGAGTATTCCAGTAGAGAAACAGGAGTTCTCACTGTTGGCGGGCTGGCGTCGATAGTTATTTGAGAGCGTAGAAAAGAGGTCACCTATGAAAACTTACAAAATGCAAACACTTGGGGAATGGAATGTTGAAGTTTGCCACGGAAGACAATGGGTTTCAATTCTTGACCACGTTTCATATGACACCGCTAAGTTAGCGTTGGATCGTATTAATGCCACACAGCAGGCCAACTACCGTCTTCATTATTTGGGACATGAAAACATGATCAACTCAACGAAAACAGCTTAAAATTGTTACGATGCGGATGTAACAGTCGTCGGTTTCGACTTTAAAAACGTTGGTGAATTAAACGTTTTTACGGGTAGGCGACGATTGAAGTCTGACAGGAAGAAATTTCCTGTCAGACTTTTTTGTTATTACTGGTTTGACTTGTGCCCGTAAAGAATTCGGGTTACGATATCGTCACCGCAATTGAATATAAAACAGTCTTTGTAACGAGTGAGACACTCAGGAAGGATCTAATTGTGAACAACGAATCTCTGAAAACGCTACTCGATGACCATATTGGTCAAATTTTTGCGACACCTGATCAGATTGAGGTGATGGTGTCTGCTGTTGCTAAACAGATCAGTGAAAAAAATAAGGCAACAAATCCACTACTTATCGGTGTGATGAAAGGCGCTGCTCAGTGGACAATTGCTGTCAGTCAACGGTTGTCGATTCCCTCTGATCTCGATTTTGTCTCTGTCACTAGCTATACTGGCGAACAGCAGAGCGAGCCAGTAATGCTTCAGGAGCCGACCATTTCGATCACGGGTCGTCATATCATTTTATTGGACGAAATTATTGATACGGGCAATACCTTGTTTTTTCTAAAACGTTGGTTATTGGCTCAAGGTGCTAAAAGTGTTGAGATAGCAGTTATGGCTGACAAACCAATGACACGCGTGGCGCCAGTTCACATTGATTATCTTGGCCTGACGGTTCCTAACGTGTGGTTGGTCGGTTTTGGCATGGATTTAAACGGAGCATACCGTAATCTGCCGGCAATAGCCGAGTATGTTAAAAATCCAGTTTCGAAGCGTTAGCTTGTGGTTTTATTGCGCTTTTGATTGGATGTTATTATTAATATTATGTTTTATATAGTAGAAACACACCAGAAAGTGGGTTAGCAAAACATTGAAATTTAGTTGGCGTTCAACCGCAACTTATGTCAGCGTCAAACAATTTTTGTTTGCACAAGGAATCAGCCATAATTTATGGACTCGTCAGCGGCATCTTGGGGGCAAGATAACGGTGAATCAGCAAACCACTCAGCCGGATCATGCAGTTGCAATTGGTGATGTTGTCACGTTGTCGTTGCCCAACGAACCTAGTGATGGAAATATTGCTGTCGATGAGGAACCAATCGATGTTTTGATGGCCGATGAAAATTGGCTGGTAGTTAATAAAAATGCAGGTGTTAACGCTGTTCCTGGACCGAGCGATCAGCAAACAACGATGGTCAATCGCATCAAAGGGTGGCTCGTGGCAAATAATGCTGATAATTTAGTGCCACATTTAATCACTCGTCTAGATCGCGATACAAGTGGCATCATGCTGGTGGCACGCAATGGCATTGTTCAGGGAATGATTGCCCCTCAAGTAGATCAGCACACAATGCGAAAAACGTACCTCGCACTGGTAGAGGGTAGATTTGAGAACGATCACGGTGTTATTGACAGTCCAATTGGGCGAGTGGATGGACAGGTTGCTAGGGCGATAACTTCAAACGGACAATCTGCAATTACTGAATATAAAGTGCTAGAACAGTTTGAAAATATCGCATTAGTTGAATTAAATTTAAAAACAGGTCGGACTCACCAGATTAGAGTGCACATGCAAAGTATTGGTCATCCGCTACTCGGTGATCGTTTATATGGCGGGTCGCTTAGGTTAATGCAACGACAGGCATTGCATGCATGGCAATTATCATTTACAGACCCTGTCACTCAACAGCGACAGACCTACACTGCGCCATTACCTGAGGACATGCAGGCGGTGGTAAATCATTTGCGTGATTCGAAACCGGTGGAATAAGCATTTTTAAGTGCTTTCTGGTATAATGATTTAGATAATTTTGTGCTAAAAATAGTCGGAAGCAAGGAGTTTTAAATGATCGCCAACTTCAAACCAACTTGGATGATTTCAGCAATATATAATGTTTCGCCTGAACAATTAAAGGCGGCAGGAATTCGTGTTATTTTGACAGACTTAGATAATACGCTGATTGCTTGGAATAATCCGGATGGAACGCCGCAGTTACGGCGGTGGATCCAAACGATGCATGCGAATGATATTCGCATTGTAGTCGTTTCAAATAACAGTGCTGCGCGTGTGTCACGAGCAGTCACGCCATTAGGACTTGAATTCGTTTCACGTTCACTAAAACCATTAACGCGCGGTATTCGTCAAGCACAACGGCGGCTCTCATTAAGTAATAGCGAAGTTGTGATGGTTGGTGATCAGTTGATGACAGACATGTGGGCGGCAAATAACGCGCATGTGCGTAGTATTTTAGTGAAGCCGTTGATCGAAACGGACAAGTGGGATACACGGATTAACCGCTTTTTTGAGCGTTTTGTGATGCAACGGTTACGCCGTGTTTATCCGACGATGACATGGCAGGAGGACTTACGATGAGTGAAGCAGTAACGAATGAAACGTCAGAGCCACTGTATTGCATTGGCTGTGGGGCCAAGATTCAAACGACAGATTCCACTGCCGTTGGCTATACACCACAATCGGCCTTAAAAAAAGGTCTTGAAAACGGTGAATTATATTGCCAGCGTTGTTTTCGTTTGCGTCATTACAACGAAATCGTACCAGTGTCATTAACGGATGATGATTTTAGACGGTTACTAGCTCAGATTCGGGATGCTAACGCCCTAATCGTCTATGTCGTTGATATTTTTGACTTTAACGGCAGTATGATTCCTGGATTACATCGTTTTGTTGGTGATAATCCGATCCTACTAGTTGGTAATAAAGAAGATGTTTTACCGCGTTCGCTCAAACGAAGTAAACTGACTGATTGGGTACGTCAACAAGCTAATGCCAATGGATTGCGACCACTGGCAACCACACTGTTGAGCGCAAAGAATGGCCGCGACGTGGATGATCTGTTGACATTGATTGATAAATATCGCGGTGATCGTGATGTTTATGTTGTGGGTGTTACCAACGTTGGTAAGTCAACATTGATTAATCAGATTTTAAAACAAAACTCTGGTGTTGCTGATCTGATCACAACCTCACGTTTCCCTGGGACGACGTTAGACAAGATTGAAATTCCACTTGGCGAAGATCATGTTTTAGTTGACACACCAGGAATTATTCATCCTGAACAGATGGCTCATTTTCTAAGTGCTGGTGCTTTAAAGTATGTTGCGCCGCAAAAGGAAATCAAGCCACGTGTTTATCAGCTACAAGGTGAACAAACGTTGTTCATGGGTGCAGTAGCGAGGTTCGATTTATTGTTTTCAACGACAGACAGTCGGACAACCGGCGTTAGTGCCTATTTTGAGAACAATCTAATGATCCATCGAACAAAATTGGCACACGCGGATGACTTTTATCGTGATCACGCTGGTGAGATACTTACACCACCTTCCCAGGAAGAGTTGGCAGATCTACCTGAATTGACAAGACACGAATTTCGCACAACGGAGAAAAGTGATCTCGTTATTGAAGGATTGGGCTGGATAACAGTTCCTGCCAATGTAACGATTGCTGGCTGGGCGCCAAAAGGCGTCAACGTCTTGCTAAGACGCGCAATGATTTAAAACGGGAGAGACATTATATGGATTTAAAGGGTAAACAAAAACATTTTTTACGTTCTGAAGCACACTCACTACGTCCACTGTTTTCAGTGGGAAAGAACGGTTTGACAGCAACGTGGTTAGACCAATTAACTGGTGCCTTGGAGAAACGTGAACTGATAAAGGTGAACTTGTTACAAAGTGCAGATGCAACCGTCGCAGAGGCAAAGACCTTTATTGAAAAAAATCCGCGGATTACTGTGGTCCAAACAATAGGTCATACGCTGGTATTGTTTATGACTGCAACGGATCCAGATAATCAACGGTTATCTAAAAAGGTTGCAGCATTGGTTTAGTGTTAGGGTAAACACGTGAAATAAGTAGGGATAGACAATGATTACATCGACGTTAACGACTAAACAAACGGGCACTCAAGTGATGACAGAAATGGTCACAGAAATGCCTAAACAACGGGTAGGCATTTTGGGTGGGACTTTTAATCCGCCACACTTAGGTCATCTTATTATTGCGGATCAAGTGGGTAAGCAATTGGGATTAAATAAGGTTCTTTTTATGCCCAACGCTCAGCCTCCGCATATTGATCCTAAACTTGCAATTGATCCTTTGCTACGTGCAAGAATGGTTCGTCGTGCTATTTTCGGAAACCCATTGTTTGACTTAGAGATGAGTGAAATTCAACGTGGCGGCAAAAGCTACACGTATGACACGATGGTGGATCTGAAGACGCGTCATCCTAAAACTGAGTATTACTTTATTATTGGTGGGGATGAAGTGGCCTATCTGCCGAAATGGCATCGTATCGACGAGTTGGCAAAAATAGTAACGTTTGTTGGTGTTGGTCGAGCTGGCTATAAGAAACAAACGCCATATCCAGTTATTTGGGTCGATGTGCCGACAATTGACATCAGCAGTTCAATGATTCGTGATCGTGTCAAACGCAGGCAATCGATTCACTACTTAGTTCCAGAGGCAGTTGAAGCATACATTAAGGAGCATCAGTTGTATCATGAGTAAGACAATGCGTTATCAGCAGCATCTTTATAACGGCACACGTGATGAACTGGTTGAAGCAGTTCATCAACAGTTGCGTGACAAACGGTTCAATCATTGTTTGCGCGTAGAACAGACTGCGATTCAGTTGGCTGAAGAAAATGGTGTTGATTTGGAAAAGGCTAGTATTGCTGGCCTGGTCCATGATTATGCTAAAGAGCGTAGCGATGAAGCGTTCATCGGGATGATTAAAAAACATCAAATGGATCCGGATTTACTGAACTGGGGCAATGCCGTTTGGCATGGTATTGTGGGCGCAGAATTTATTCATGATGAGCTCGGTATTGATGATGAAGATATCTTAAATGCTGTCCGTTATCACACCACGGGCGCTGTGGAAATGTCTCCGTTGGCGCAAGTTGTTTATATGGCGGATTACATTGAGCCCGAGCGTAATTTTGATGGCGTCGATGAGGCTAGACAGATAACCCACAAAGATTTGCGTGCTGGTGTTGCTTTTCAGACGAAGCACACAATGCTGTATTTAGCTGAAAAGAATGCGCCGATTTATCCGGCAACCTTATTAACGTTTAATCGTTGGGTCGCTCAGAAGCAAATGAAATATAACTATTAATCAATTAAGTGAAATGAGGAACTATTTTGGATAGTAAACAAATGTTGGAAGTGGCTGTTAAGGCCGGAGATGCTAAACGTGCTGAGGATATCGTGGCGTTAGATGTTGAGCAGGTTAGCTTAGTGGCAGATTATTTTGCCATTATGAATGGTGGTTCTAAGCGTCAAGTTCAGGCGATTACTCAGGCTATTTTGGATGCTGAAGGCGAGGCTGGTGTGACGGTTCGCCGTGTTGAGGGTAAAGCAGAAGGCACTTGGGTTCTGCTAGATTTCGGTGACATTGTTGTTCACATTTTCCAAGAAGAACAGCGTCATTACTATGATTTAGAAAAATTATGGTCAGATGCGCCGATGGTTAACCTAACAGATTGGTTGGGCGAAACAGCATGATTTACGGACAGTTTGCCGATTTTTATGATGAACTGTTTGACCCAGCTATGTATGACTCATGGCTGGGTTTTGTGCGTTCTCGAGGAGTCACGAAGGCTGATAGTGTGCTGGACTTAGCGTGCGGTACTGGGCGATTAGCGATTAAGATGATTCAATCAGGATACCAAGTGACCGGCCTGGATCTAGCACCAGAAATGTTGAGTATTGCCGCAAGCAAGGCTCAGACAGCCGGTGTTGAATTGCCATTGATTCAGGGTGATATGACTGCATTAGGCGATCTTGAAATGTATAACACAATTACTTGCTTTGACGATTCTCTTTGCTATTTACCCAATGAAAATGAGATGGCGGAGGCGTTTCGCGAGGCCGTTGCACATTTGACTGCCAATGGTCATTATCTTTTTGACGTCATTACACCGCATCAAACAGATGACGTCTATCCCGGATATATGTACAATTTTCACGATGATCATCGTGCGTTCATGTGGACTAGTTATGAAGGCGATGCCGAACATCAGGTTGAGCACGATTTGAACTTTTTTATTTGGAATGAATCAATTAAGGGTTATGACCATCACGCTGAACTGCATGTGGAAAGAACGTATCCACTGGCAACATATCAACGATTATTGACGCAGGCAGGCTTTAATCAAGTTCAGGTGTTTGCCGACTTTGGTAAAGCTGGACCGGAGGCAGACACAACGCGTTGGTTCTTTGACTGTCGACGGGAAGGATGACATTATGCAGGCAGTAGGTGTTGTGGCGGAGTATAATCCATTTCATAACGGTCATCGATACCATTTGCAGCAAGCACGAGCGGTTACAGGTGCTGACGTCGTTATCGCTGTCATGAGCGGCAATTTCGTTCAACGTGGTGAAGCAGCCATATTCAATAAGTGGCAGCGAGCGTCAGAGGCACTTCACAATGGGGCTGATCTCGTAGTAGAGTTGCCATTTCACTGGGCCGTTCAGCCGGCTCACTTGTTTGCACAAGGGGCCTTGTCATTGTTATCTGCCATGCAAGTATCGACGCTGGTTTTTGGCGCCGAACATGAGCAAACGGACTTTGCAGCGTTGGCTCATGCGACAGTCAATGATTCGCAGGCGTTTAAGACGTTTAATGAAACCTATGCCACTTTATTTAACGCGCAATTAGAGTCACAAACCGGATTTCGTTTGGACCAACCCAACGATATTCTTGGCTATGGTTACGCCGTTGCGAACGCAAAGTTGTCGTCACCGTTGAAGTTGATGCCGGTGGCAAGGGTTGGCAGTGAGTACCATGATGACCAAATGAATCCACGGGGCTATTCGAGTGCAACTGCCATCAGACAGACCGTTCTCGGTCATCAGCGCGGTGTTAATGTGGCGGCGAATGTGCCAGCTGAGACGTTTGCTGATATTCGCCATTTGACGCCACTGAAGGGGTGGTCACCCAAGATGTGGGCGTTGTTACGGCATACTCTATTGATGATGCCAATGGCGTCTTTACACCAAATTTATCAGATGTCTGAAGGCTTAGATTATCGTTTGAAAGAAGCTGCAGAAACGCAGTCACACTGGGATGATTTCTTAGCCGCTATTAAGACAAAACGATATACGTATTCACGATTACAACGGGTTTGCTTGTATGCTTTAGTTCACGCGCTTGATAACGAAATGACACCCGGTCAAACAGATTACTTGCGGTTACTTGGTTTTACATCAGCTGGTCAACAGTACTTAAACGCACATAAAAAAACGTTTGGACTACCCGTCGTAACTAGGTTTGACCAGAACTTAAAAAAAACGACGTTAAATTTAGACTATCGTGCCGGCATGCTATACGAAATGTTAACGGGGCAGTCACAGGACTTTCGTCATGACCCGATCCGAATAGGCACCAAATAGAATCATTTGGCTGTCAAGGATTTTACGTTGACATTGTATTAATGCGCCGGTATAATGAAATTCGTTGCATTAGGAGGTTTATCGATGAAATGGTCGCTCAAAGAGCTTGAAAAGTATCGTAATGAGCCACTGTGGATCGACGAAACTTTAGATGTGAAAGTGAAGATGCTTGATCGGTTCGCCGATCAGGTTATCGACATCGATCCCGTTAAAGTGGTTGGAACCGTTATGGTTGATCGTGACGATGTGCTACTAGATGTTAAGGTTAGCGGTAAAGTTATAGTGCCTTCGAGTCGTTCGTTGGCACCGGTGGATTTTCCGTTTGACTTTGACATGAACGAGATTTACATCACGGAAGAGAGTCACTTTGATCGCTATGAGGAAAACGAAACGGTTTTACTCTTGGAGACTCAAACTGTTGACTTAGATGAGGGTGTGATTGACAATATCATTGCCCAAATTCCTATGCAAATTCTAACTGAGTCAGAACGTAATGGTCAGGACATGCCAACTGGAAATGGTTGGGAAGTTATTTCTGAGGACGATTACACAGCTGAACAGGAAGAAAATCAACCCATTGATCCACGTCTCGCTAAGTTAAAGGGATTGTTCCCTGATCAGGACCAAGACCGGTAGGATGGCTTAGCAGATTTTAAAAACACATGTGTGGATAAAATCATTCAAGGAGGTGCTCGTTCACATGGCTGTACCAGCACGGAAAACATCTAAAGAAAAGAAGTTGAAGCGTCGGGGTCACATCAAATTAGCAACGCCTAATTTGGCTCCATGCCCAAACTGTGGTGAATTACGGATGTCACATCGTGTCTGCCCTAGTTGCGGATACTACGATGGCAAGCAAGTCGTTAAGACTGCTAACAACGCTTAATTCATTATTGAAAACATCTGAGAGGCCTAGGCTCTCAGGTGTTTTTTTCTCGATTTTTTACCAATCAGTTTAAAAGACTCACTTTATGTTGAGCCACGGGGGAAGGCTGACAATACACCACCGGTTAGCTTGTTGTGTTACTGGCATTAAATATTAGTGGTGATGTGGATTTGATTCTTACCTTTGGGTCGAAAATACTGTGACAAATACGGTATAATCATTGCTTGTAATCTTTATGAACGGAGTGTGATCCATGCGAACGGGACTATTAGCAGTATTAATCATCGTGGGCGTGTGCTTTGCAGCATATGTTGGTGTCGACCTTTACCGTCACTGGGATACGGTACGTCGCTCGCCCGCACCGACAATTGGGGTAGCGTTGAGTGGAATGCTGATTTTCTTTTTATCAACATTAGGGGTGTCCGACTTTGCGGTCAGCACAGCCATTTATACGCCAACTAAATGGGTGTCCGTAAAACGACTGCCAGGAACACTCAATGTTCAAGGCGTCGTGCCATTTGTTCTGATGGCTGTCGGGTTCATTGGTGTCGTTAAAGTAGACCCGGTGACCTTATTGGCATTAGTAGCTGCGCAAGTAGTAGGAGCGGTGTTGAGTCCTCGCTTTGTTGTGAAATTGCCTGAAAGGACGATCAAACGATGGATTGCATGTGGTTTGATTATTGCAGGTCTATTCATTTTAGCTGGCCGGTTACATTTAATTGCTGGCAATGGGACAGCCTTGCGACTCAGCGGTCTGTCACTGATTGTGGGTTGTGGGTTGCAGATACTCTACGGGGCACTGAATAATATCGGTATCGGATCTTATGCGTTAACGACAGCTACTATCTACGCGCTAGGATTGAACCCCTTAGTCGCTTTTCCAATTATGATGAGTGGATCAGCATTATCAGTTGCAGCGGGCAGTAGTCTATTTGTGTACTATGAGGACTATGATCGCAAGGTAGCCAGTATTGCATCATTGTCTGGTATCGTTGGTGTCCTCGTCGGGTTGATGGTATTTGCACACTTCAATGTGGCGATTGTTTCTTGGCTTGTAATTGGCGTGCTTTTTTACACGTCGTTTAACCTATTTTATTCGCTGTCTCGGACAAGACATTGAGACTTCAAACGGACAGCCGGTGATGCTAGCAGAAATGGCGGTTAAATGATAAAATGAGAGCGTTGTTAAAAATTGAACCGTTCAGACTTAGAGAACGATAATAAAATGCGGAGTGTTAATTAAATGGAAAACACGGAACAAACAAATGCGAAGAAGTATAGCATTCTCATTATTGAAGATGAGAAGAACCTAGCTCGCTTTGTTGACCTTGAATTGAAACATGAAGGGTACACAACCCAAGTGGAATATAACGGTCGGACAGGTCTGGAAGCTGCACTTGAAACCGACTTTGATGTTATTTTACTTGACTTGATGCTACCGGAATTAAATGGTTTAGAGGTTTGCCGACGAGTTCGGGAAGTAAAGAGTACACCAATTGTGATGATGACAGCACGTGATTCAGTGATTGATCGAGTTTCTGGTCTTGATCACGGAGCTGACGACTACATCGTTAAGCCATTTGCCATTGAAGAACTGCTGGCTCGTGTCCGGGCACTGCTACGGCGGATCGATATTGAAGGTGAACAGAAAAACTTCAAACAAACGGTTGTTGAATATAAAGATTTGCGAATCGAAAAGGAAAACCGAATCGTTCGTCGCGGTGATGAAATTATTAATTTGACTAAGCGCGAATACGAGCTGTTACTGACACTGATGGAAAACGTCAATGTTGTGTTAGCACGTGATGTACTGTTACAAAAAGTATGGGGTTACGAATCAGAGGTTGAGACTAATGTCGTGGATGTTTACATTCGTTATCTGCGTAATAAAATCGATCGCCCAGGTGAGGAAAGCTACATTCAAACAGTTCGTGGAACAGGATATGTAATTCGTTCATGATGACTGATAAACAAACAACCAAAAAAAGACGACGCATGTCGTTAAAATGGAAGTGGGCACTCGGTACCGGTACGGGTGTCTTTGTCATTTTTACGATTGTATTAGGATTATTATTTTCTAGTTTTACCTCAGTCCTCTTACGTCAGGAAAAACGACGGACGACAGATGCGATTAATGTCGTGACCCAACGGTTAAATGACAATGTTAAGGACTTGACGAGTGACGATGTTGAACCGGTCCTTCGCCCTCGTGAAAATCCTTATTTACCGCATGATCCAAGTAAGCCGGATCAACAACATAATTTGTATAATGATGCGATTATTCGAACGTTGGCCAATGATAATTTAGCCGTTAGCGTTTATGACCGTAGTGGCTCTGAAATTTTCGCATCAAGAGTTGATCCACAGCCGTTTGAGTCCGTTGGCAAACGCCAATTGAAGTTAAGTCATTTGAACGGTCACGTTGTGTATGTTGGTCGCGCTCCGATTTATCAACACGGCACCAAGCGAGTTGTTGGTTATGTTCAGGTTACTAATCAGCTCAATGGTTATTGGCGAACGTATCAACGAACTGGGTCTATCTTGATTGTGCTGTTACTAATTGGTTTACTGGCAATATCGGTATTTGGTTATATTTTAGCTAGCTATTTCCTGCGGCCAATTTCTGATATTAGTGCGACAATCACTAAGGCGAGTGAAGATCCCCAGTCTAGTACGCGGGTGCCGGAGTCTCGTCGCAATGACGAGTTGTCTGATTTGTCGGAATTATTGAATCGGATGCTGGATCAAATGCAACGATATATTGATCAGCAGCAACAGTTTGTGGGCGATGTGTCTCACGAATTACGGACGCCGGTAGCCATCATTCAGGGTCATATGGAGCTGTTAAATCGCTGGGGTAAGGATGATCCTGAGGTGTTAAACGAATCCATCCAGGCTTCCTTAGCTGAGACCAAGCGGATGAAGAGTCTCGTACAAGAAATGTTGGATCTTTCCCGAGCTGAACAAGTTGAAATTGATTTTCGTAATCAGGTTACGGATATTAAAATGGTGGTCAACCAGGTCTTTAACAATTTCAAGATGATTCATCCGGACTTCACGTTTTCTTTGGACGATGATTTGCGTAAGCCAACCTACGTTTCGATGTTTCGTGACCATTTGGAGCAGGTGCTCATTATTTTGATGGACAACGCGGTTAAGTATTCGCAAACTCGCAAAGAGGTTCACGTATCATTGTCAGAAGACGGTCGAAACGCTCAGGTGTCGGTACAGGACTTTGGAGAAGGGATTGCGCCTGAAAACATGGATCGGGTCTTTAATCGTTTCTATCGTGTCGACAAGGCGCGTTCACGGGAAAAAGGCGGCAATGGACTCGGATTATCCATTGCTAAACGATTGGTCGAAGGGTATAACGGTCATGTTTCTGTTGAGTCCTCACTTGGTCATGGCTCGATCTTCCAAATTTCTTTGCATATCTTGAATGACCAAGAACGGCACCATTTGGAGGAATTACAAGCAACACAAGAACCAAGCAAGCCGCTTGATGAAACGCTTAAAGACAGCAATTTACTTGAATAATTCATTCCTTTACCATGAAAATTTTGAATTGAGTGAAAAACAGTATTTCCCAATTTTTTACCATAAGTTTTACTAACTAATCAGTATTTTCAATATTCAGTTAAATAGCACAAAGATAAGAGGTCGTCCTTCGAATTGAAGAACGGCCTCTTATCTTTGTGCTATTAGTGAAACATCACAATCATTGCAACAAACGGTTAGTCATTATGATGCTGTTGTTTCCCAGCATTACGTTTGCGATTGTTATGATCCATATTGTCACTAGTTGACTTTTCTTGTGGTTGACGTGATGTTATTGGCGTTGCACTGATTGGCGTTTCCGTTGCCTGAACAGGCTTTGGTTGCACATGAGTTGCATTTTCAGCTTGTTTCTTTTCAAGCTCTTTAGCCACTTGTTTCCGTATCCGTGGTCGGTACCAAGCGATGATGAGTGTTTGCAAACAAGCGAACAGACCACCGACGAAGAAGTACAGACCTAAGGCTGCTGGAGTGGAGAAAGTAACAAACAAAATCATAATGGGACTCATGATCATCATGGAACGCATTTGTTTCTTTTGATCTTCCGGTAACCCAAGTAGTGATAGATAGCCTTGTAACAGATAAGCGAGGAATGACAGGATCGCCAGGATAATGTTGGGCTTTCCTAAATGAATGCCATAGAATGTGGCATTTACTAATTCAGGGGCATATCGGATTGCCGCATACAGGGCTGCAAAAATAGGCAGCTGAATAATCAATGGTAAACAACCGATGCCGCCAGTCATTGAAATACCGTTATCGCGGTATAGTTGCATCATTTCTTGACTGATTGCATTACGTTCTTCAGGCGTTTTAGCAGCTTTCTGACGGGCCTGAATGTCATTCATTTGAGGCCGTACCATTGACATCTTTTCTTGTTGAACCGTTGCCTGTCGGGATTGACGGACCATTAATGGGAGCAAAATGAGTCGAACGATGACGGTCAGGAGAATGACGGCCCAACCATAGCTGCCGCCAAGTAGCTTAGCAGCCCATTCCATAAAGTGAACCATTGGCTCGCCGAGATAGTTCCAAATGTAGCCAACGGGTTTTCCGTGACTGGTACGCACACAGCCACTTAAAAGTAGGGTGAGGGTGCCGAGGGCCGTGATGACCGCTAGGCGGTTTCTTTTTTTCATTATTATCTGTGAATCCTTTCAAGTTAAACTTCATTAACTTGCTAAGAATACTAGATAATCAGCGTGATTTCAATGCTTAGTCAGTAAATGTCAAACTTTTTCAACGGCTGAATGGTTTGTTTTGTTTGTTCAAGTTGAGTCACATGAGCCCAACTATTAGGTGATTTTTTGATTGCTTCAATGAAAGCGTTCACCATGCCAGTCGACCCCTGTGCGAGGATGGTAACGGTGCCGTCTGTATTGTTGCGGGCAAAGCCATAGATGTGGTGACGCACAGCCAATTGGTAAGTTGAGTAACGAAAACCGACTCCCTGAACACGACCATGTGCGGTAAGTAGGACAGCTGTTTGAGCCATTGTTCGATGCCTCCCTAAAGTTTAATCGTGCTTTAACGTCCATGCTAGCATGAATGGCTTCTGACTATGCTATAATTTTGACCAGCGAGGTAAAAATTATGGAAAAAATTGTATCACTTCAAAATGGTCGGGTTAAGACTTGGAAAAAACTAGCAACTAAAAAGGGCCGAGAACAACAGCAAACGTATTTGCTGGATGGTTGGCATCTGGTTAAGGAAGCAATTGGTGCTGGCACTACATTGGTTTCTGTAATGGGCACGCATGAGGCATGGCGTGAGTATCGTGATGAACTGCCAGCAAATTTAAACGCATTTGAAATTAGTGATGAGGTGGCTAAGACCATCGGTGACACGGTTACGCCGCAAGGTATTTTTGCCGAAGTCAAAATGCCGGCGACAAGCACGACGTTGCCAGAGGTCGTTCACCAACCATGGGTATTTTTGGATGCCGTCCAAGACCCAGGCAATATTGGGACCATTGTTCGGACAGCCGATGCAGCGGGATTTGAGGGTGTTGTCTTTGGTCACGGCACAGCAGATCAATTTTCTCCTAAAGTTGTTCGGGCAATGCAGGGTAGCCAATTTCACGTCAAACTGGTATCTGAAGATTTATTTTCTGCAACCCGCTATTTTAAACGATCTGGTATCGAGGTCTATGGTACTCAGCTCAATCCAGAGGCTAAAAATTATCGCGAATTAAAGCCAAAAGGTGCATTTGGACTCATTATGGGTAATGAGGGTAATGGTATGACACCAGCGTTAGGGGATGTTACGACAGCAAATTTATACATTCCAATTCTGGGTCAGGCGGAATCATTAAATGTTGCTATCGCTGCCGGTGTTCTTATGTTTCGGTTGAAAGAGCAATAGTTTCAAGCAAGACAGTGACTTTTCCGAAAGTGAAAATATTAATGCATAAGACTATGCAAAAGTAAGCAAACCTGCTACAATACCTTTCAGATTCAAATGGGCACTTCATACAACTTAAAAAGGAAGCATTGAATGAAACCAAATGAGTGGAAACAGGATTCTGAGTATGTTGCATTAGTGAGTGATTTATTGGCTCGTCCAGAAGTGCAACGTTTAGCGAACTTCACCCAACATCATCACAGCAATCGATTGGAACACAGCTTAGGTGTTTCGTTTGATAGTTATAAGATTGCTAAACGGCGGGGCTGGAATTACCAAGCCGTTGCACGCGCTGGGTTACTTCACGACCTGTTTTATTACGATTGGCGGACAACCAAGTTTGATTTAGGCACGCACGCCTTCATTCATCCACGGGTGTCATTACGAAATGCCGAAAAAATAACGGAATTGTCGGACATGGAAAAAGACATCATTTTGAAGCATATGTTTGGTCTAACCATGGCGATGCCAAAATATAAGGAGAGTCTGTTGGTCTCGCTAGTCGATGACTATGAAGCCTCTCATGAATATTTTGGGCCCTTACGTTCAAAAGTCGCAGGTCTTGTTGCTCGTATGAAAACGGCGGCGTCTTTTTAATGGAAAGGAACAATTAGCATATTTTAAAGAGGAAGGGGGCGTACGTAATGTCAGAGACAATGACAGCAATGACAGATTTTAAACTCTGTCCAAAGTTTGAACGCACCTTTTCAATCTTGGGTAAAAAGTGGAATGGGTTGATTATTGAATCACTGTTGGCTCAGGGTGCTTTGCGTTTTAAGGACATTGCCAGTTCAATTGACAAGTGTTCTGATCGGATGTTGGTCGAACGGTTAAAAGAGCTGGAAGAGGCAGGTATTGTATCTCGTACAACGCATGATGATTCTGCGTTGATCGAATATCGACTGACCGATAAAGGTCGCGATATGCAAGACATGATGGATACGATTCACGCGTGGTCGGACAAATGGAATGGCGAAGGTTGTTAGTCTGCCATTGACTACGTGGCACCATTAGCATAAAATTAATTTTTGTAAACTTACTCATAATTAAATGCGACGATAAAAAAGAGTAACTGTGTTGAGTTAGCCAGGAAGAACGACCATTGATTGAAAGTCGTTCATGAGAGGCACAGCGAATTCACTTTTTGAGCAGAAGTTGGGCGCTTATATCTGATAATGTAAGCAAAAAATTCTCCGGGACCTCCGTTAACGGTTTTAAGTGGTGCATTATTTGTGTTTGTAAATGATGTGCAACGAGGGTGGTACCGCGATTCGTCGTCCCTTTCCTGATTTTTATCAGGAAAGGGATTTTTTTGTTTAACAAAGATTAAGCACACATTTGGGTAGATAGACTAACTTTTAGGAGGCAGCACATGGCATTAAGAGAACGACTGCAAGAATTGCATGATCGGGGATTGGCTGACATAAAAAAAGGTGACAGCTTAGACCGTATTAATGAAATTCGCGTTCAATTACTAGGTAAGAAGGGGCCAATTACGCAAGCTTTACGTGGTTTGCGTGATGTTTCAGCAGAAGAGCGTCCCAAGATTGGGAGCTTCGCCAATCAAATTCGTGACGAGTTGACGGCGGCTATTGAAGAACGGAACCAAGAACTTAAAAAGGCGGCGATTAATGCTAAGCTGGCATCTGAAACGCTGGATGTTACATTGCCTGGCACGCCGGTTGCACAGGGTCAACCGCATGTGATTCAACGAATTATTGATCAACTGGAAGACATGTTCTTAGGAATGGGTTACCAAGTTGTCGATGGACCAGAAGTTGAAGATGATCACCACAACTTTGAAATGATGAACTTGCCAAAAGATCATCCTGCCCGTGACATGCAGGACACTTTTTACATTACACCGGAAATTCTCATGAGAACGCATACCAGTCCTAATCAGGCGCGGGCAATGGAAGCTCATGACTTTAGTAAGGGACCGTTGAAGATGATCAGTCCCGGCCGGGTTTATCGTCGCGATACTGACGATGCTACCCACAGCCATCAATTCCATCAAGTGGAAGGGCTAGTAATTGACAAACATGTAACCATGGCAGATTTGAAGGGAACGTTGGAAATGGTTGCCGCTAATCTGTTTGGTGATGAATTTGATGTTCGTTTGCGACCAAGTTACTTCCCGTTCACGGAACCTTCTGTTGAAGCAGACATTACGTGTTTCAACTGTATGGGCAAGGGCTGTGCCGTCTGCAAGAACACCGGTTGGATTGAAGTGCTAGGAGCCGGTATGGTGCACCCTAATGTGCTGAAGATGGCAGGTGTCGATTCTTCCGTTTATGGTGGATTTGCTTTCGGTCTAGGACCTGATCGCTTTGCTATGTTGAAATACGGTGTCGATGACATTCGTAATTTCTATTTAAACGACACACGCTTCTTAACACAATTTTACAAACGGGGGTAAACTACAGCGATGAAAGTTTCAATGGATTGGTTAAATGAATACCTCACCCTGGACGTGGACCCACAGACGTTGGGTGAGAAGATTGAACGAACAGCGGTCGAAGTCGACCAAGTTTATAAAATGAGCGATGGTATGAGCAATCTGGTGGTGGGTGAAACGCTCAGCGTTGAGCCACATCCAGATTCAGATCATTTGCATATCTGCCAGGTTGACGTTGGCGAAGATGAGCCATTACAAATTGTTTGTGGTGCACCAAATGTTGCCACGGGACAAAAAGTAATCGTTGCTTTGCCGGGGGCCTGGATTGCCGGTCATCACAAAATTAAAAAGAGCAAGATGCGGGGCGTTGCTTCAAACGGCATGCTGTGTGCGCTTCAAGAAATTGGGTTCGACGAGAAGATTGCACCTAAAGCTTATGATGAGGGTATTTACATTTTGCCTGCAGACAGTGAGAACGGTTCATCTGTCTTTCCAATTTTGGGGATGGATGACGACATTGTTGAGACTGACTTAACCCCTAACCGTGGTGACATGAACTCGATGAACGGAACTGCTTGGGAAGTTGGCGCTATTTATGGCAAGACACCTAAAATGCCAACGTTCTCGCTAAATGAAGATGGCTCACGCAAAGTCAGTGACCTATTACAATTTTCAGTAGATGAGACATTGGCACCAACGTATAAAATGCGGATCGTCAGTGGTGTCACCATTCAGGATAGTCCGCTGTGGCTACAAAAACGGCTGTGGGAAGCCGGTATGCGGCCAATCAATAACATTGTTGATGTGACAAACTACATCATGTTGACATATGGTCAGCCATTGCACGCGTTTGACTATGACAAACTTTCTAGTCATCACATTCACGTTCGTTTGGCATATGAAGGCGAACACTTAACGACTCTCGATGGTGAAGATCGCAAATTGCGTGATAGCGATATGGTTATTGCTGATGACAAACATGCAATTGCCCTTGCCGGCACGATGGGTGGTTTGGACACGGAGATTGACGATAATACGACGACGATTGCAATCGAAAGCGCCATTTTTGACCCAATTAAGATTCGTAAAACAGCGCGCTTCTTTAATCTCCATTCAGAGGCTTCAATGCGCTTCGAACGCGGTGTTAATAAGGACGATAATCAAAATGCCTTAGACCATGCTGCAGCACTTATGGCTGAACTTGGACAGGGACAGACGGAACAAGGGACTGGTGTTGGCAGCGACACGCCTGTTGAACCTGCAAAGGTTAGTGTGACGTTAACGCGGATTAATCATGTGTTAGGCACTCAATTGACAGTGGGCCAGGTTCAAACCATTTTTGATCATCTTAACTTTCCGACTGAAAACGATGGTGAGACATTTAACGTCACAGTGCCGGCTCGTCGCTGGGATATTCATATTGAGGCTGATCTATTTGAAGAAGTCGCTCGCTTATATGGCTATGATAATATTCCATCTACGTTGCCATATGGCACGATGACGCCAGGTGCATTAACATTTAAACAACGGATTATTCGTGACTCACGACGACTATTAGAGGGCGCTGGGTTAAATCAGGCGATTAGTTATGCTTTGACAACAACCGCTAAGGCTGAACAGTTCATGATGCGTGATAGCGAACCTACTGAGCTGGCTTTTCCAATGAGTACTGACCATACAACCGCCCGGATGAATTTAATCAGTGGGTTGCTGGATGATATTGCTTATAATGTTGCCCGTAAACAGAAGAATGTCGCCCTTTATGAACAAGGTCGCGTATTCTATCGCGAAGGTGATGCAATTCGACCATTGGAAGTTGAACACATTGCTGCGGCAGTCACCGGTACACTGACAACCAAAACGTGGCATGCAGAAGCCGATATGATTGATTTTTACGGTATCAAAGGAATTGTTGACTTATTCTTGCACGACATGGGTCTGTCAGAACCAGTTCACTATGAAGCAACTCAGGCTCATGCGCAGATGCATCCGGGTCGGACAGCCGACATTTATGTTGGTGACCAGGTTGTTGGATTTGTCGGTCAAGTTCACCCTGAGGTAGCCAGCGATTATAAAATTCCTGACACTTACGTATTCGAATTGAATCTGCAGGCACTTATTGACGCACCACATGATCAACAGCAGTATGAACCGATTTCGAAGTTCCCGGATGTTACACGTGATATCGCCATTCTTGTGGATCAGTCCGTGACTAACGCGGATGTTGTTGCTTTAATCAACAAGCGTGGTGGCGCACATTTGGCAGGCGTTCAACTGTTTGACGTCTACGAAGGCGTTCATTTACCAGCTGGCAAGAAGTCACTGGCATATACGTTGACCTACCGTGACCGCCAGGCAACATTAGTTGAGGCCGATGTGACTAAGGCGTTTGACAAAGTAACCGCTGCTTTAGAAAAGGAATTTGATGCTGAAATTCGTTAATACGAATTCAGATTGAGATTTCGAATGAATTAGTTACTTGTTCCATAAATTAAGTGCCATGGTATTCTCAATTTGAGAAATCACCATGGCACTTTTTGCTGTCCTAAGGGAAGTATGACCGCAAAAAAGCAATTTGTGATTAGCAAATGTGTCAAAAAGATGTCATTGCTATGTGAAATGTGGTGTTGCAGTCTGTTTTTCGCTACAATGTAAAAGATGATTTTTTAAGAGGGGGAACTTAATATTATGCAACGTCGCAGGCGTCGCCGGTCACATGCCGGCCGTTACTGGTTAATTGGTATCTTCATTGCGATCGTGCTCATTATTGTTGGCGTGGTCGTTGGCCGCAATATGACTTACACCAATAACTTGAAGGCCGTTGATCCGAAGAGTCACAAGAAAGTTCAAATCGAAGTTCAGCAAGGAGCAACTTCAGATCAAGTTGCCTCTGAATTGCAAAAAGCTGGTGCCATCAAGAGCGCATCAACTTTTAACAAGTATATTGCTGATCATAATCTGGCAGACTTCAAGGCCGGTTATTTCGTTGTGACAAAGAATATGGATGTCAAACAAGTGGCTAAGCAATTGAATGGTGTTGGGTCAGACACACCACTTATTACAACATCTAAAAATTCACTTCTTATTACCGAAGGTGAATCTGTTGATCAGATTGCAGCATCTTTGCCAAAGCATTCTAAGTATACAAAGCAGGATTTCCTAAACTTGATGAAGGATCAAGATTTCTTGAATGGTCTTCAAAAGCTTTATCCAGATCTGTTGTCATCGACGATGTCGGCTTCAGATGTTCGTTACCATTTGGAAGGTTATTTGTTTCCAGCCGTATATGATACTAAGAAACCAAAGAATTTAAAGGGACTAGTTGAACAAATGGTTGCCGCTACTAATCAACGCATTCAACCATACTTGTCCGAATTCCAGCAAGAAAATTTGACCGTACAGCAGGCCATGACACTCGCTTCATTGGCTCAGAAGGAAGCTAATACGCCAAGTGATATGCAGAAAGTGGCTGGCGTATTCTTCAACCGGATTAAGGCCAAGATGCCGTTACAATCAGATGTATCCGTTCAATACGCTTTGCAGACGCATAAACCTAACTTGTCACTGGCAGATTTAAAGGTTGATTCGCCTTATAATTTGTATGCCAATACTGGTTACGGACCAGGACCATTTAATAACCCTGGGATATATGCTATTAAAGCTATTGCTCAGCCAACTGATGAAGATCAAGATTACTTGTACTTTGTAGCTAATATGAAGACAGGTAAGATTCATTTCTCCAAGACGTTGGACGAACAAAATGCATACACGCAAAAGTATCAAAACGATAATAATAAACAAAAATAATGAGCAAGAGGGCATCAGTGATGACAGAGCAGACAAAACGGCCAATTGTAATTGGTGTTACCGGCGGGTCTGGTAGTGGTAAAACGACAGTTAGCCGGGCAATCTATAACCAGCTTGCCGGCCATTCAATTCTGATCATGCAACAGGATTCTTACTACAATGACCAAGCTGAAATGACCATGGCCGAAAGAAAAGCAGTTAATTATGACCATCCGTTAGCGTATGACAATGATCTTCTTATTAAGCAGCTTGATCAGTTGATTCACTATCAAGCCATTGACAAGCCGGTTTATGATTATAAAGAATCAACACGCAGTGCCGAAACTGTTCGGCAGGAACCACGTGACGTGATTATTTTAGAAGGTATTTTGATTCTTGACGATCCGCGTCTGCGTGACTTAATGGATATTAAGGTCTACGTGGATACGGACGATGACATTCGGATCATTCGACGGATTCAACGTGATATAAATGAGCGAGGTCGGACATTGGATACTGTTATTAAACAGTATTTAGCAACGGTTAAACCGATGTATCACGAATTCGTGGAACCAACTAAGCGTTATGCTGATATTATCGTTCCTGAAGGTGGCGAAAACACAGTCGCCATTGATCTTCTGTCAACGAAGATTCGTGACATTTTGGCGCGTGACGGTAAGGATAACCTGTTTAAGCAGGCCAATCATAAAGAAGCATAAATAGTTCACCTTAAACGGCAAAGACAGGAACTCTATCTGGATTTGCCGTTTTTTTGTCTTTTGAGGTTGTGATTTACATAATTCAATCGGAGAATGTGCGTTTTTTTACAGGAAGCCGTTTACAAGGTGTAGATCACATGGTAACCTTGTGACTGTCGAAATTAGTTACAAAGGAGCCTCTAACTATGGCTGAAGAAAAAACATACCCAATGACTGAAGAGGGTAAAGCTAAACTAGAAAAAGAATTAGAAAATTTAAAAACAGTAACCCGTCCGCAGATTATTGAACGTATTAAGATTGCGCGTGGTTTCGGTGATTTGTCGGAAAACTCTGAATATGAATCTGCCAAGGATGAACAATCTAACATTGAAAGCCGAATTTCATTGGTTGAAACAATGTTACACAATGCTGAAATCATTGACAGTAACGCAGTGGCTGCTGATGAAGTTTCAATTGGTAAATTGGTCAGCTTTAAGGAACTGCCTGATGAAGAACCAGAAAGTTACACTATTGTCGGTGCTGCCGAGGCTGACCCAATGAGCGGCAAGATTTCTAACGATTCGCCAATCGCTCGCAGTTTGATTGGTCACAAAGTTGGGGACGAAGTAGAAATTAAAATTCCTGCTGGGTCAATGAAGGTTTCAATTTTATCCGTTAAGAACGCTGAATAAGTTTTTAGTAGTACTTAGCGTCATTAACACTGAACAAGGCCTATCTCAGAGGCTGTGAAAAATCAGGTTGTATCGCCGTTTAGTTTTTATCGGTGATACTGCTTGGTGATTTCGCAGCTTCTTTTGATTACCTTAAGGTAGCCGTCCGCTGTTTGTCGTCATACCTTAAATACGGTAAAATAATGAACAGGTTTACACCAATTAGTTAATTTTGAAAGGAACGACAACATGCCGATTATCAATGAACAAGATCATGATGCAATGACGCGTTACACGGAATTTGTGCGACGCGCACCCTTTACTTCAATTACACAGGATCCAGGTTGGGGAGAAATTAAGAACAACTGGGAACCGTTACATGTCACCCTTGAGAAGGACGGCAAGATTACAGCGGCGATGTCTATCTTAATGATTGCAAATGAAGACGGTGAAAAGCTCGCCTATTGTTCAAAAGGACCGGTTTGTGATCCAACGGATGTTGAGACTATCGATGCATTGGTAGCAGAAGCAGAGCCTGCCTTACGAGAGAACAATGTGTATGTCTTACGGATGGACCCTGAAGTTGTTTACGACGATGCCCTAAACGATACGTTTAAACAACACGGTTACCAAGTAAGAAATCGTAATGTCGGCATGCATGATACAATTCAGCCGCGGTTTAACATGGTGATGGATTTAAAAGATAAAAGTATTGATGATGTGTTAATGACATTTCGGCCAAATACACGTCACGATGTGCGTCACTCAATCAAGCCTGAATTAACGGTAGATTCTGGTAGCAGCATGGCAGAAATGGACCGATTCTACGCGCTTTATGAGGCAATGAGTCACCGACAAGGAATCACCTACCGTCCGCGAGATTATTTTGATCGAATGGTAACGGCCTTCGAAGGCACTGATATTTTACGCATCTTCGTTGCCCATTCTGAAACGCAAGATTTAGCCGGTTCATTAGCGTTCAAGTATGGTGATAAGCTCTGGTATATGTACGGTGGTAGTATTAATGAAGAACCGAAGTTACTTGCACCATACCGAATTCAGTGGGCGATGATCAACGAAGCCGTTGATGCACATAAGGACCGTTATGATCTAGGCGGCGTCTTTGCATTAGACAAGAGTGACGGTTTGTGGCTGTTTAAGCACGGTTATGTGCGCGAAGCCACTGAATATATTGGTGAAATTGACAAAGTTTATGACGAGCAGGCCTACCAAAAGTTTGTTAACCGTTAGTACTTGTGAAGGCTGTCACATCAACGTTTCACAGGAATGTATTCATTGGTTTTCCACTTCATTTGTGCTAAAGTATACGCATGAAAGCGAATTCATTAGAGTGGAGGCCCACGTATGCAAATTACAGTTACAGACGCTGCCAGCAAATGGTTTCAAGACGAAGTTGGTCTAAAACCAGGTGATGGGATGAAGTTTTACGGTAAGGTTTATGGTAAAACACCGATTCATGATGGTTTTTCAATGGCAATGGTACCGGATAAAGATCCTGATCGACCAGTTGGCGAGACTGAAAAAGATGGGATTAAGTATTTTGTGAATTATGGTGATGCGTGGTTTTTCGCTGGTTACGATTTTGTCATTGATTTTGACGAGAAAAATGATGAACCTAAATATGAATATGTTGCGCAAGAACATGATTCACGGTTACAGTAGGCTACTTGAGATTAAGAGTAATGATGCTGTTGCTTAGCTTAAAATGATGAGAATTAAAAAGCGTTCTGCCTTTTCCAAACGGAAAAAGCAGAACGCTTTTAGTATTGATGACTATAATAACGAAACAGTTAGATGGCTGGGCCCCTCATTTGACGAACTCATCGTTATCGCGGCGACGCTTTAGCCATTCGCTAGCACCTAAGACAGCGAGACTAACTAACGAGATGAAAATGCCGGCACCAAGGTAAGGTGTTCGATAACGAAGGGTAATGTGATGAGGACCAGGTGCGAGTCGTAATGCAATAAACTCGTCGGCGATTGTATGGGTGCTGACACGATGACCGTCAACGAATGCTTGCCAGCCGTCTTGAGCAGGAATGCTTGTCATTAGAACCGGTTGTTTATGAGTAGCAATGACATGTCCGCTAACGTGCGTTTGTCCCCAGTCCGTAACTTTCAGGGGATGTTGTTGCAATTGCTTAATTCCCGTTTGAAATGATTGCTGCGGCAATTGGTACAAAGTGACATTTTGAAGCCAGAGAGCATTTTTTTTGAGGACAAACGTGATTTTTTGTGGTTCATCTTTTTGTTGATTTGCGATATTGACCAAAACTGTATTTCGGAATGTTTGATACTGTGCCAGCGGTTGACCATTCAACAGCATTTTAACGTTATCCTTTTGTAAATTAGCACCAAGCGATAAATAGTAAGCGTCGTCAGTTTGTGGCGTGAAGGTCAAGGTCATTTGCGCAGGTTTCCGCGGCTTGATTTTGGTCAAGGTAGACCCGGTGATATTGGTCAGACGGTTTGTGTTGGTAAACGTTACACCGTTGAAATTGGCGGCCGTGAATAACTTTGTTTGCGAGGATTGGCCTAATAAAGCATTCCATAATTGATTTTGATTAGTCATAGGATCATGAATAATTTGCTTGATGTTAAGCGTTTGTTTAGCCGCCATGAATCCCATTCCTAAACTATTGGGATTTTGATAAATGGTTGTCTGTGGCAATTGCTTGGCAGCTGAGTAGTCGTGAAGATCTGGCTTACGAGTTAACGTTGGTAAGTATTTGTATTCTGAATGATGACCAACAAGAGGAATGTCATTGACGCTCCAGAAATATTTCATATTTAGTAATGCGTCCATAAATTCGGTTCCGTTAGCGTATGTGACGAAACCATCGCCATCAGGATTACCTGTCAGATCGTAGAATCCCGTTGTTTTACGCTCTAGCGTTGATCCAAAATGTGAGCCACTGAAGTAATCGCCTTGCATGGGATCATCTTTTGTCCGTTGAAAGGTGGTGCCAACACGGTACAAACCAGAATTCAATTTCTTTGTCCCTTGGCTGGTCTGATCGAGAATATTGGTATAGATTGCAAACTGGTTCTGCGGTACATAGCTAATTTTATTGAGTGATAAAACCGCGTTAGTGCCCATGTCAGCGAGCGTCAGCAGAGAAATTAGATAGAGTAACCAGTGGAACCGGTGTGCCAATGGCGACAAACAAATAAGTGCAATCAGCATCATGACAGTGCCGGTGATGATTTGGCCTGTCGTGATGAAGTTTAACCGATGACTGTTTGTAAAGACGTAGGTATCGGTTGCGACTAAAAGCAAGGCTGTAACGCCAATTGACCACCAATTGAGGTGCTTTTCCGGACGCCACGTTATGGCTGCTAGCCAAATAAGCCAGAAACTAACGATAAATGAAAAACGGTAAGGATACCAAATTGGGAACTGCCCCGCATGCCATAATAAATTTAACGGTGTGAATGAAACAGAGAGGACAAAGAAAATTGTGATGAGGCTGGCTACTAGCTTAACTGACCAGTGAAATTTGCCTTCTATGAAAAAAGCAACGACTAGGATAAGAACGGCAGCGCCGACAAATAAATTAGGTTGTCCCTTAGGCATTTGAGCAAAATTAAAACCGCCTGGATAAAGTTTGCCCAACATTTTTAATGGCGCATAATCCCATGTCCATTTAAATTTAGTGAGGGTGTAACTTGCCTTACTTAGCTGTAACGCGAAATATGTGGGAAGCAGGATAAATGCTGCGATGCCACCGGCTAATACGGAGGCGCCAACGTACTGTAAACCATTAATGAGCAGGCGATGCCATGATTGCCAATGCCAAACAACACTAAAGATGAAGTACAAAATGGTGAGCAAACTAATCATGTAAGCCATGTAATAGTTCACGATGAAGGCTACTGCTAGCCAACTTACGTATGGCAGCCAACGCTGGTGCTTAATGAGACACTCAAGACCATAAACAACTAATGGCAAAACAATCAGTGCATCTAACCACATAAGGTTAAGTTGATTGGCAATGGTCCAACCAGACAGAGCATATATGGTACCAAACATGGGTAACCGCCAACCAGATTGAATCTGCAACCGGTTTAATACCCAGCCCAAGCTGAGACCCGCACAACCGTATTTGGCAACGGTCATTATGAGAACGCCGGTTGAAAGGCCACCTTTGCTAAAGGGGAGCAGCAATAAGTTAAACGGACTCATTAAATAGTAAGCCCATAAGCTGGTTGTTTCTCCGCCGAGGGCTTTACTAAAACTATAAAAGAAACTACCAGGGTGATGTAGCAACGTATTTCTAAAGAACGCAAAAAAATCGATGTATTGTTGCCCCATGTCAACAGTTAATAAAGAACTACGGCCAAACGGTGCCATGCCGCGGCTGGCAAAATAAATTAACATGAAAAGACTGGGCACAAGAAAGCTCAGTAATAATGGCCATGTTTTGTTGATGAAGTGTTTGATCATTGTTTTAGCGGATTCCTTTCTCTCAAAAAAAAGTAAAGTTTGGCTTGGCCACTTTAGCTTTTTGATAACTTCCTATACAATGATAGACGATACTTTTCGACTGGCAAAGTGCTTTGCCGAAATTTTACGTATATCGTGTTAAAAGATGTGCAATTATGAATTAGATAAGGATGGTTGAGGATTCAGTGTTTAATAAGTTTATTCAGCGCAGAAAAACGCAAACCAATCACGATGATCAAACGACGCGGATTCCGTTTCGGTTAAATTTACTGCTGGTCATTGTGTTTCTTTTGTTAGCAGCCTTGGCCTTTCAAATGGCTTATTTACAGTTGAAAAAAGGTTCAATGTTTAAGGCAGAAATTAACCGTACGGATAATACGATTGAAACCAACAATGTGCAACGTGGGATGATCTACGATTCAACAGGTAAAGTGTTAGTCGGCAATGAAGCCCATCAGGCTATCAGTTATACCAAGGGAATCAATGTTACTGCTGAGGATATGTACAAAGTGGCGAACAAGCTTGGCGATTATCTGACGGTGCCGACGAATACATTAACAGATCGTCAGGCAGCGATTTATTATTTGGCGGATAGCAAACACAGTGCGGCAGTCACTGCTAAAATTCCTAAGGCTAGTTCCATGAGCACAACTGCTTTGCAGGCCGCTCAACAGGATTACGTGGCCAAACACAAGCCTGAACTGTCTGACAGTCAGAAAAACGCTGCCACGATTTTCACCAAGATGAATGGTGCCTATGCCTTGTCCACGACTTACATTAAAGAGACGGACGTAACGCCCACGGAAGTGTCGCAAATCGGTGAACACATGTCTGATATGCCCGGCGTAAAAACGGCAACCAGTTGGTCGCGGTCGTACCCTGCAGGGAATTCCGTCAAAAGTTTCGTAGGGACTGTCACGACTGAAAAGCAAGGGTTGCCGGCTGATGAGGTTAATGAGTTGCTCTCACAGGGTTACTCACGTAACGATTCTGTTGGGTCGAGTTACTTGGAGAAAGCTTACGAGCCAATTCTTCGCGGAACTAAGTCCAGAACGTCGGTGGAAGTTAGCAATAATAGCAAAATCACTAAGGAAACCAAAGAATACGCCGGTGCCAAGGGTTCTAATTTGGTCTTGACGGTTAATTCTAAATTCCAGGATGATGTTCAAAAAGTCATTGATAAACGCTTGCCAAGTGGCACTTGTCAGGGTGCTTATGCAGTGGTCATGAATCCCCAAACGGGGGCTGTGCTAGCAATGGGCGGTGATTCCCGTGATCCAAACACTGGCAAAGTGACAACTGATGCATTAGGTGCAATTAACCAACCAATCGTTATGGGGTCTGTTGTTAAGCCCGCTATGTTGACTGGTGGTTTCGAGAGTGGCGCCATTACGCCGTCGAACAATACACTGGTTGATCAACCGATTATTCTGACAGGGACGTCGAAAATTACGACTGACTGGAACCAAAACGGTGCTTTCCCGATGGATGCTGCACTGGCACTAGAAGAATCCTCTAACTCTTATGCCGTTCAGGTTGCGATGAAGATGGTTGGTTTCAAATATTCGCAAGGTGAATCCATCAATGGGTTACCAAGCACAATGTTCCAGACGCTTAGAAATAATTTCAGTCAGTATGGACTGGGTGTTAAGACGGGGATTGACCTACCAGGTGAGTCGGCAGGTTTAAAGGGGCTGTCTGGTCGTGCCAACATTGGATCAGCCTTAGTTGAAGCGTTTGGTAACTATGACGCGTACACAACGTTACAATTAGCTCAGTACGTGTCAACGCTGGCTAATGGTGGTTATCGGATGCAGCCATACTTAGTCTCACAAATACGTGGAACTGACAAGAATGGTGGATTAGGAAACGTTGAATATCAGGCTCATCCAAAGGCATTGAACTACGTTTCAGCAAGTGCTGATGCCAAGAAGATTATTAAACAAGGGATGTGGCAAGTGGTTAACGGTTCCTCAGCACATAAAACTGGGGCTGAAGTGCTAACTAAATTGAAGCCTGGGATTGCTGCCAAAACGGGGACTGCCGAAACATTTGTTAACGGTAAGCAGACTGTTACTTCCAGTATCATTAGTTTTGCACCAACAGATAATCCACAAGTTGCTGTTGCTGTTGCGGTTCCTGGATTGCCGGAAGAAACTGCTTCATATCTTGTCAACCAGGATATTGCAGCTGACATTTATAATTTGTACTGGAAAGATATTCAAAGTTCTGACGGATTTAAATAATCAATTGTCAGAAAATACTGGTCAACAATGAATAAAAATGATAAAATTGTTCGAGTTGAGGCGTCTTCGCCAATTTCAAGCAGAGTGGAGGGTTAAAGATGCGCGTACACATTACCTTAGAATGCACCGAATGTGGTCGGCAAACATACTTGTCATCAAAGAATCGGCGCAACAATCCAGACCGGATCGAATTAAACAAGTACTGCCCTCACGATCGCAAAGTCACTTTGCACCGTGAAACTAAGTAATGACTAATTAGCGCCTGGGATTTCCTCGGGCGCTTTTTTGTTTTCAATAGAAAATAATCGCAATCATTATCCGCTGATGGAGGTGCATGATGCAAACAAAAGATGTAATCAGAAAAAACGTAATTAATGCATTGGACAGAATGGTGCCGGCGGATAAGGCGGCTGAAAGCCAACAACTCATCGATGGGCTGGTTGGGAGTTCAATTTGGCAAGATGCTAAATCAATCGGCTTAACCATGAGTGCAGCAGTTGAGTTAGATACGCGTCCGTTAATTGCTCAGGCGTTGGCAGCTGGCAAACAGGTTAGTGTGCCTAAAACACGCCCACATCGTCAGATGACGTTCATTACGTTAGGGGCGGGTGTTTCTTTTGAGGCGTCTGCATTTGGCATTCAGGAACCTGTTGGGGGTCGGAGCATTGACCCTAATCAGATGGATTTAATCGTTGTGCCCGGCGTTGCCTTTGCTGATGATGGTAGTCGTATTGGCTTTGGGGCTGGCTATTATGATCGTTATTTAGCTGCGTTTAAAGGTGAAACAGTCAGCTTAGCGCTGTCACCACAACGTTTTCGTAAACGGACGTGGACAGCCGATTCTTTTGATATAAAGATAAAACAAATCATTTCGCTCAAGGAGGCAGATTAATGAACGTTTGGCAACGCATACGGCGAGGGTCACCCGTAACAGTCGGACTAATTATCATCAATGTACTCGTTTTTTTGTGGATGCTGTTTGAGTTTGGCATTCAGGGCATTTCATTGGCGAGTCCATTTTCTGTCCAATCGCTGGATCAATCAGGCGCATTGTCTGGAACCGCCGTTCAAGCTGGTGAATGGTGGCGGTTAATTACACCAATGTTTATTCACGTCACGTTTGAGCATATTGCGCTGAACATGATTACGCTTTATTTTTTGGGTCGTTATGTGGAGATGACGTTTGGTCATTGGCGGACGTTGGTTATTTACTTAGTCAGTGGTTTTACCGGTAATGTTTGGAGTATGTTCTTTCATCCGGCAGGATTGTCTGCAGGCGCTAGCACAGCCATTTTTGGTCTGTTTGGTGCGTTTATCGCATTAGACGTCATTGAACAAAATAATCCCGCGATTCATGCAATTGCTCGGCAATTCTCAATCTTAGTGGTCGTTAACTTGGTGTTTGATATCTTTGCCGTTGGTATTGATATCTGGGGGCACATTGGTGGGTTGATTGGCGGAATTGCCGTGGCCTTCTTGCTGAGTGTCCCAAAGCGTTATAACAATCCAGCCGTTTCACGCTGGCTGCGTGTGGTTGGCCTAATTGGTGTGGTTGTTGCAAACTTTGGACTCATTCGTTTGTTTTAATCTGGATGAGTTGAAATCGTCAAAAGTGAGGCAAAATTTATGTATCGGGACAATCCGAAATCATTACGCACGTTGTACGATGTTCAGCAGGTGTTAAAGGCATTCGGCATCTATGTCTATGTGGGCAAACGAATGTGGGATATTGAAGTCATGACACTGGAGCTGGATAATTTGTACCGGATGAACGCCATTGACAAACCAACGTGGCTACAAGCGAAAGTGGTGTTGACACATGAACACCGAATTGAAGAGCAAAAATCAAAAAAGACTAATGAGCACTAGGCACTGTTTGAACAAATGTGTACAATGTGAGTATTGAGTTTAGAAGATGGAGGGATTGTTCGTGTTAGTTGCTGCTTCTGTAGGAGAAATAATTTTTGACGTTGTTGGCCTGTTGATTGTGTTCGGTTGGATTGGATGGCGTGTTTATCTAGTTATTAAACGTCGGCAGGTTTCAACGTTGTTAACACAGGAAGAATTTCAGGCAGGAATGCGTAAAGCACAAATTATCGATGTTCGTGAAAAAAAGGACTTTGATTCTGGCCACATTCTTGGCGCCCGCAGTGTGCCTTATTCAACCTTTAGTCAACGTTATAAAGAAATTCGTGACGACTTACCGGTTTATCTTTACGATGAAGGTAAGGCGTTGAGCACACGGGCAGCCCTTCGTTTAGCTCGCAATGGTTACAAACAGATTTTTATCTTGACGGATGGCTATGGCCACTGGGAAGGTAAAACGAAAGCTAGCAAGTATTAGATTTGGTGCATTTAAGTTATTAAAAAATCGGTATCCATCATGAATTCAAACGAATGCATGATGGATACCGATTTTTTGTGTAAAATAAATTGGAATATGCGAAACTACTAGTTGAGGTGAGATGAACGGGATTTACGGACAGCCCGTCGACGATTGTCATCCACGCGTTGTTCTTCGTCCTCAATAGGTGAAACAACGGTTTTGTGGAATGAAAAAACACCAGCGGCTACAGCACCAATAGTTGCTAATGTGCCTAATAAAAATCCTTGTGTAAATTTCTTCATGGTTTGACCTCCTCAATTTTTTATAATAATCAAGATGCGATTTAAACTACACGTTTATTATGTCTTTTTTTAACCGTAACGTCCAGTGAAAGGGGGTACATTTCGGTGACACTGATTATCGCTCATCGCGGTCTTGCCCGTCAACATCCTGAAAATACAATGGCTGCGTTTAAAGCAGCCTTGAGCAGTGGTGCTGATGGCCTCGAAACTGATGTTCAGGAAACGGCAGATCACAAGCTGATTTTGTGTCATGATAGCCGTGTTGATCGGACAACAAATGGCACTGGTGAAATTAGTCGGCTACGGTTGACGACAATTCAACACTTAGACGCAGGCTGGCGGTTTTACGGCCATAAATCTGACATCAGAATACCGACACTGGTCGAACTCTTGGATTATTTAGAAAAACAAGCTTTTCACGGCGTTCTCAATTTAGAAATTAAGGTCCCAAAAAATGGCAGTGCATTGGTAGCACAACATTTAGCCGACGTGTTAGCCAGTTTTCCGACGTTACTATCGGCCATAGTGGTGTCTAGTTTTAGCTATCAGTTACTCGCAGTTTTTCATCATGCCTTACCCGTCGTTGAAACGGCTCTATTAACGCGTTGGCCGATGCCAGTTGTGAGACTTACTCATTGTGGGGAGTCAGTAACCAGCGTGCACCTTAAGTGGTGGTGGCTGTTTATGGATAAGAGATGGATTTTCAATAATCGGGCCATTGTTAGAGTATGGACGGTTAATCAATCATCATTACTCAAAAAATGTTTCCAGCTAGGTGTGGCCGCTGTTATTACAGATGAACTTGAGCTTTCCCAAATGTTACGATCAGTTTATTCAACAAATGAATTTCCAAAACGTGAATCAAAGGAAAATAGAAAATGAAACCAAAGGTATTAATGATTGTTGGTCCAACGGCTGTGGGTAAAACAGATTTATCCATCACACTGGCGAAAAAATTTAACGGGGAGATTATTTCCGGTGATTCAATGCAGGTATACCGTCATCTTGACATTGGCACGGCTAAAGTGACTGCTGAAGAACGCCAAGGGGTACCACACTTTTTGATTAATGAATGTGACGTTCAGGATTCTTTCACGGTAGCAATGTTTGTTGAACGTGCCGCCACGCTTATCTCTGAAATCACTGCGCGCGGTCATCTGCCAATGATTGTTGGCGGGACCGGCTTTTATTTACAAGCATTGCTAACGGGGCTACAACTGGGAACACCGGCAAATCAGCAATTTCGTGATCACTGGCAGACATTGGCTGTTGAACATGGCAATCAGTGGGTTTGGGACCAGCTCAAACAGCGGGATGAAATCGCCGCTAGCAAGATTCCTGCTGGCAATGTTCGCCGCGTGATCCGGGCACTGGAAGTCTTTGAGACAACCGGAAAGTCCATTGAGATTCAAACAGACCATCCGAATCGGTATGATGCGTTCATCGTTGGTTTAAATACGGATCGAGCGGTATTGTACGAGCGGATTAATAAACGGGTTGATTTGATGCTACAAGCTGGCTTGTTGGATGAGGCGCACTGGCTTTTTGAACAGGGCGGTGAACACCTGCAGGCTGGCCGCGGTATCGGCTATAAAGAACTGTTTCCCTATTTTCGCAAAACAGAATCGTTAGACCAGGCGGTGGGTATATTGAAACAAAACTCTCGTCATTATGCCAAACGGCAGTTAACATGGTTCCGTCATCAATTACCAGTTAACTGGTATGATTTGATCCAGCAGCCTGAGGAACTTGAGGCTATAGAAAGGCAGACGCAAGCGTGGTTGGCAAACCAAATTAATTGATTGCACAAGACTGATATGACTCAATTTTGTTGTTTTTAAATTAAAGTCAATCTTTCGTGTCAGAACTTATGACATGAAAGATTGACTTTAATACTTTGCGGTGGGATGATGCAGTTGTTCAAATGTTTGTGAGTTTTTGGGAGGCTGACTGATGGCGGAAAAACAGTTGCGTCGGTCATTGGCAATTTTACCGATGAGTACGGTAATGGCGCTGACTGACCTTTCAGCACGACAGATCCGGTATTATGAGACACAGGCGTTAGTTCATCCAGCACGGAATGAGGGCAATCGTCGGCGTTATTCATTGAATGATGTGGACCGTTTGCTGGAAGTGAAGGATGGTCTGGCAAGCGGGATGGACTTTGCGACAATGCGCCGTTTGTATGCAAAGACACATCAGGTTGAGTCTACACAATTGGAATCGAAACGGTTGTCAGACGAACGTGCACGTCATTTACTTGAGGCTGAAATGCAACAGTTAGCAGGGATGCGGCCGCCACAGTCTGGTCTTCAGCAACGCTTATAAGCGCTTTTCTTTAGCAACAACAGTTGGCAATCGAGGTTAGTCGAAAGGATAGGCAGGAGCATGGCAAAGAAGACATACACGAAGGATGAAATTCGTGAATTGGTTAAGACGGAGCACGTGGAGTTTTTACGATTAATGTTTACTGATCTGATGGGTTCAATTAAGAACGTTGAAGTGCCGACGAGTCAATTGGACAAGTTGTTAGATAATAAGTTAATGTTTGACGGTTCATCCATCGATGGCTTCGTTAGAATCGAAGAAAGTGATATGTATCTTCACCCAGACCTGTCGACGTGGATGGTTTTTCCGTGGGGCAGTGAGCATGGTCGGGTAGCCCGAGTGATTTGTGAAGTTTATACGACGGACGGAAAACCATTCGAAGGTGACCCGCGTAACAACTTGATTCGTGTCGTTGATGAGATGAAAGCCGCTGGTTTTACGTCTTTCAACATTGGCCCAGAACCAGAATTCTTCCTGTTTAAGATGGATGAGAATGGCGAGCCAACATTGAAGTTAAATGACAAGGGAAGCTATTTTGATTTGGAGCCAATGGACCTTGGCGAGAATTGCCGTCGTGACATTGTCCTTGAACTCGAAAAAATGGGCTTTGAAGTCGAAGCTGCCCATCATGAAGTTGCACCTGGTCAGCATGAAATCGACTTCAAGTATGCTGATGCACTGGAGGCGGCCGACAATATTCAAACGTTTAAACTCGTGGTTAAAACAATTGCAAGAAAGTACGGACTGTTTGCCACCTTTATGCCCAAGCCACTTGAAGGTATCAATGGGTCAGGCATGCATATGAATATGTCATTATCAACCGCTAAGGGCAATGCGTTTTACGATGCTGACGGTGAATTGGAACTCAGCGAAACCGCTTATCATTTTCTTGGTGGACTGCTGGCTCATGCCCGTAATCTAACTGCTGTTGTAAATCCAATCGTGAACTCCTACAAACGTCTGGTGCCAGGTTTCGAAGCCCCAGTTTATGTAGCCTGGTCAGGTTCCAACCGTTCACCACTGGTTCGTGTGCCCAGTGCACGTGGCAATTCGACACGTTTAGAGTTGCGTTCAGTTGATCCTGCTGCCAATCCATATCTTGCCATAGCTGCGATGTTGGAAGCCGGTTTGGATGGCATTCGTAATGGGATGACGCCAAACGATTCTGTCGATCGCAACATCTATTCAATGGACGAAAAAGAGCGTGATACTAACCACATTAGCAATTTGCCAGACAATTTACACAATGCCACCAAAGCTCTGCAAAGTGATCCCGTCATGAAGGCGGCTTTAGGCGATCATTTATTCCAAAGCTTTATTGAAGCCAAAAAGCTGGAATGGGCATCGTATCGTCAGTCTGTCACTAAGTGGGAACGTGATCAGTATCTGGAACAATATTAATATTTGAGGGCTGTTTCTTGGCGCGACAATGTGCTCTTAAGTTTAGGTTAATCAGTCATCAAGTTATAGTAAAATAAATAAACATTTAACCGTGATGAATAGCGTCGCTTTTTAGCTGAAAGTCGACTGCGGATATTCATCACGGCTTTTTGTCTAAAAAATTCTAAATTTAAATGTTAAGAAAACGTTTGCAACACTGCCGGGGCGATTGTCGACATGATGGCAGTAGTGTACGATATAAGTGTATGAATTTAGTGAACAAGGGGTAAGACGGCATGGATAATCCACAAACGAAAAAAGTC
Source organism: Furfurilactobacillus milii (assembly GCF_021654115.1). GTDB lineage: Bacteria > Bacillota > Bacilli > Lactobacillales > Lactobacillaceae > Furfurilactobacillus > Furfurilactobacillus milii. Next base: position 152,625 of record NZ_JAIWJF010000008.1, read on the forward strand.
GGATCACGTAATGTACGTCCTGAGTTGTCTGGTAAACTCGGACAAAAGTCACGTTATTTGGATGAATTAACCGGCGCCATTAATGATTTTAATGATCGTCGGGTCTACGAATTAGTTGACCCACAACGTTACAACACGTTGATTAGGGGCAATAAACAGACGGAAGGCAACCAATTAGCACGTTTGGTCGATGATATACACCCTGAACTCAGTCATTATTTGAGTGCGGAGCTTATTGCTTATTTAAAGCACACATACCCATTCTTTTATTTTGAAGAACCGGAAAACGGCAAATTCAATGTATTCTTTGGGAACTGGTGGGATCGACGCCAGTTTGGTGAATTAGACGTTTTAAACGCACAATTCATTTTTGACAGCGAAGAGTATGAAAAATTGACACAGTCGTTTGCACTTGAATCAGAGGGCAAAAACTACAATTCGGACCGCATCAAAGACATTGCTCGGCAAAGTCAAGAATTGCAGGAACTGGTCAAGAACCAAGAACAACGAGATTTGCAAAAAGAAAAATTACGTTCACAACTTAAAGAAGTTGGGGAATCGCGCACGTTGTTTAACGGCGGTCATTCGAAGGCTGAACGTCAAGATATTTTGGATCAGTTGACGAAGCTTGCTGACGAGGATGATCAGGCAAACAACGCTTATAAAGGGATGAAAGCCAACGAAGATGAGTCGTTAGTTTTGTCCAAGGAAGACACGATTCTAAGCTACGAAAAGCAAGCGATTCGCAAAGTGTTTGGTGACTTTGCAACGTTTAAAGATCGTAATGCTAGCTTATATGTTGACTATATCAGTCATCTAATTGGTCGGGCAATTGAAGCAGGGCAAGCTGACCCGGATGAAAAAATGCCATCCAGTGAAATTCGTTCTCAGGATAGTGCACTTGCTGCTAACGCAGAGAGCGCAAGCAATTCAGCAACTAGTGAGGTGACTTCAGATGACAAGTGATGATAAAAGAGATTTGACGTCAGCTAGTGCTGAATCTACTGAAGCAAGCACGGCCAAAGATGTCCATTCTGATCAGACTGTATCAACGGCAACTAAGCAGCAACAATCTTCCAAGACTGATTCGGAAGCAACTACAGATTCTGTAGCTGTCAGTGCGGCCAAAAAAGAAGCTGAGTCTGGCACCAGCAAAGAGACAAAGGTAGATACATTAACGCCAAGTCAACGTTTTAGAATCTACAACAACAACATAAAAGATGGTTTGCAAAACGGCATTCAGTTCACTAAGTACTTGGATCAACTGACTGAGACGCAAGATACTGATGAATTGTTAGATTCGGCTACGCATTTATTTGATTTTAAAATGGATACCGCGTTTGTAACTTTTCCACACCAATACACGGCTTCCGACTATTATTTGCTCTTTATGAGTCGCTTACTGGAGATTCACGAAGAAAAAGGGTTAATTCTCACCAGTGCGGCTGATCATGAAGAATTAAGCGTTACGTTTGACGCGTTAGGCACACAACCTGACTTTAAGTTTGTATTGGTTGGTGGTCGCAATGGAGGTGCCTTCTTCACAGATAAGGCTTCCGGTCTCCACTTGTTCTATATGAACCTGGAACGTCAGCAAATTCGGTTCAACAGCAAAGCATTTACTGACCTATTTGCGGTGGCGTTAGCTGATCAACCAGCAGACAAGAAGATGGCTGCAATTGATACGCTCATTACGTTTGCCAAGGATTTACAGCGTGATTATCACTTTACGGCTGACTATAACTTGTTAGAAACTGACAATAATGCGGAATATCAAACAAAACATCCAGCATTACCAGCAGGTACAGTGGACAAGCTCTTCGTGGCCTCGGCTGACAGTCATTATATGCTACAAAATGCCCCCGCAGGCAATGGCGCTATCATTGACTTAGAAGATGATCTTGTCTTTGGTATTGCGGACGCTGGCACGCAGACAGCACCTAAGTGGGTCATCACCACGACGGATCCTAAGAACCAAATTTCTTTGATGGCAGTGTTGTTGAATTATGATTTCATTCGTCAATGGTACTTAGCTAATCGCGATGATTTAGAGATTCAGTCCGATCCGTTAATTTTTGCTTAATAGACAGGTTAGGGGAATTACAATGTTAGATTTAGCGATGCTCTTGCGCGAATGCATTGAGTTTGATCAACAAGTACATGATGCAAAGCAATTACAATGGTCGCGTGAGGATAGTCTACAGAACGCATATTTAGCCTTAGACGTCGAGCTGGCCGAGATTGCGAATACGAGTGAATGGTTTAAGGTGTGGAAAACGCACCGCGGCAAAAGTAATCCTGGTCAAACGTCCCATCAGACGCTGTTAGAAGAATATGTCGATGCATTGGATTTCTTCTTGTTGATTTTCCATAAACAGCAATGGACACATTTAACAGTCTTAACGCCTGACGAATTGACTAAGCTGACAAAGGGACCAGATCTTAATCTAACCAAGACCTATTTGGCCATTAACAGTATGATTTTATCCAGTTTAAAAGAACATCGTCAGGGCGATTTTGGCCATGCGTGGCACTTATTCTTAACAATGGGTTTGCGTGGTTTTGGTTTCACGCAAGATGAAATTCAGGAAGCTTATCAAGCAAAGCGCGAGAAAAATTTAAAACGTCAGGCTGATGACTATTAGTCTTTTCGTGACAATATAGCAATCAAAATAAGGCTTAACGTTGGGGATAAAACCCCAACGTTAAGCCTTATTTCGTGTTCGTTAGCACGCTCACGCCTACCAGTTATTAGTTTGACGAGTCAATAACTGCGGATCTGAATAAAAAAAGTTGGTAAACGTAACTGTTTTTGGAGAGCTGGCGCTCACGAGCGAAATCATTTTATGAACTGATCCTGTCATATAATGTGGTGTATAAATCATGCCTTCAATGAGCCAATTTTTGATTAAGCCAACATAAGCAGATACTGTAAAGGCAATTTGAATATTGATTGGTACGCCGATGTCAGCAAACGCCGGTTTCATCTGATCATAGAAACGATTTAGATAGCCAGTCATTCGAGCATATAATTCATGTTCAAATAACCCATTTTCCTGTGTATTCAACAAAACGTTGAACATCTGAGCGTCTTTTTCAATGTAGTTAAAGGCGTTGTTTAAGTAAAAGACATTTACTGCATGACCGTTCAGAAAGGCGTAATGCTCTGGTAAACTATCAGTGCCGTCATCAATGACGGCATCGAAAAAGTCATCCAAAATTTCGGTCATGGCACGTGAAATGAAATCTCGCTTGTCTTTATAATGTAAATAAAATGTTCCTCGAGTAATGTGCGCAGTTTCAGTGATCTTTTGAACACTGATATTTTCAATTTTGTATTGTTGCATCAGACTGATTAGGGCAGTTTTTAAACTTGACCGCGTTTTAATCACCCGAGGGTCCAAATGTTTAACCATGATGCACCCCCAAGTTGCTCAATTTATTAGACAGCACTCTGATAAATGTTTACAAAGCCTATTATATAAGAAATGAAAGCGCTTCGTCAACAGATAAATAGACTATATTACACATTCTTGCAAGCGAATACATTTGTGCAGTATAGTGATCTTTTAGCTTATGTTTTGTGGCCGGCATGTGTAGTTCAAGAAATTTAGAGATTTAAAAAACGGTTTGTCCTTTTCTTTGTGGTTCTGACTGTGATACACTGTTCTAGTCCCGAACTTATCCGTTTGGGATCATTCCAGGCGGTCACTTCGGTGATCGTCTTTATTTTTGTATCAGCACTATACGTGACCAAATTTGATTTTATTACTTGGACAATGTGTGCAAGAGCAACTGGTTGCTTGGCAATTATATTGAATAATCTTCTAAACTTAAATTGACACTGTCGATTCCATTTTTTATACTAATAAGGTTAAGTTTTGCAACAGTAGCTCAGTTGGATAGAGCATCGGTCTTCTAAACCGAGGGTCGTGGGTTCGAACCCCACCTGTTGCATTTTTGTATCATCGGTTAGTATGTGATTAACCGTTGTTATCGTTGAGATATCGGCATTTGTAGTCGATTAGCATATTGTTAAAGGTCACGAGTTTCGTGACCTTTTCGTGTCCTTTCGTGACTTTTTCGTGACCAATATCAGATGATTCCCTGATCAGCTAGAAATGCTTGCCTGAGCGTTTGATTTTCTCGTTTGAGGTCGTCAGTCTCTTTTACATAATATTTTTCTAAAGTTTCGACAGTATGGCCGAGAAAACCTGCAATAAATTTATCGTCTAATTTCGCGAGTCTCATCATTGTTGCCTGCGTGCGTCGCCAAGCATGTGATGTAATACGAGTTACACCAGCTTTTTGACATTGATGGTCAAGAAACTTGTTGACCGCATTCGGTGTGATCGGTAGACCGTCATCGCCAATAAAAAGATACTGACTCATAGGAACGACCTTAGAGCCGTATACGGACGTTTGTTGCCAATGACGGTAATCATTCAGATAATCAAAGAGGGAAGCCTCTACGGTGATTTCTCGTGGTCTGGTGTGGTCCTTTAGATGAATCCGACCTGTGTTCTCCATGTAATCGTATTGACCATCAATGAGAATCTTGTGTTCTGATGCGTTAATCTTCGACCATGTGAGGCCAAGTAGCTCACCAATTCGCATGCCAGTGAACGCTTGAACGATGCACGCATACTTAGAGGCACAGTCTGGTGACTGCAATATTTGATTGAGCAGTAATTTATAATCATGAATATCTAACACAGTTTGCTTAGGATGCTTCAACTTGCGTGTGACACCAGTAAAACGAGCACCTACACAAGGGTTGCGCAAGATGATGCCTTCGTCGACAGCGTTCTCCATCATTGACTTAAACGTTGTGTGCATCGTCCTCACAGTCTCGTGTGAGTGCGTTCTTGCCTCTGTATTGAGCCACAACTGATAGTTTGCTTTAGTGATCATATCTAGCTGCTTACCGGAGGTGAAAAAGGTGAGAGCGTGCTTCATGTCAACTTCTATGCGAGAAATTGTACGTTTTTCTACAAATGGCTTCTTATACAATTCAAGCCAATGTGTATAATACTTGCCTAACGTAACGGCCTTACTACTGTGACCCATATTTGCGTCTGCGATAACTTGCGCTTCATATGCACGAGCTTCGACCGCAGTGTCGAATGTCTTCTTGCCACCGATCCATTCACCGGTAACGATGTCTTTGTAACGTGGGCGGATTTGCCACCGTCCGTTGGCTAGTTTTTTAGGTTTTGCCATTTTATTGTCTCCTTTGTGAAGACAGGTCAACCATGGCAGATTCAGTTACCCTAATAGCGGTTAGGGTAGGTTGGTACTTTCGGCATCACTCCTTTCAGTGATATAATAAAAACATCGCGGAGACATAAGCGCTCCACCAAAATAAGACTCATTGAGTCTTTACATGTCGCACACTCTCAAAACTTTGGTCGGGGATGAGGGTGTGTTTTTTATTTGTGCAAATTTCTGCCAAACGAGTTGCACGTTTGATGATGATCTGTCACAGAAACCGGTAGCAGCCAAAGGGGCGTTCAATGATCTCAAGGGAGAGAGACACTGCTACCAATAGACCCGGTGGACTCGAACCAACCACCTCGCAATTATAATTAAGTGCTCTAACCGACTGAGCTACGGGTCTGTGTTGCACATCCGAAAGGGTGTGCTTTTTAAAAAGTATTCTGTGAAATGAAATTTTGAATTTGCAGAGCCATTTGGTAGTAAGTGGTTTGAGTTGGATGAATCCAATGATCTCCAGTAGTTTGATTTGCATTTGATGCAGTCACAACTGGGTCTGTTCTCCAGTCTAATGATGGAATTTTAAGTTCCTTATAAGTGGTTGCTAGACCATCACATAGTTGATCGTAATTATAACCACCTGGGCCACCATAAACTGCCTGATTCGTAACCGCGTATGATGGCAGAATTCCAAAAAGTCTTATTCTAGGATTTTTTTCACGAATCTTTGTAACTTCTTCTGTTAATTTTTCTTCAACATCTGGGAGAGTTGTTTGCATGCCATCTAGGTCGTTGATTCCATAAGCAATAGTTGCCGCATCAAATTGAGAAAAATCAGTATTCGCAACGACTGTTTGTAAGTCTTTGTAAGTTGTGTTAGTGATTGTCCCACCACCAATGCCTAGGTTAATAGTTTTTAGGCCAGAGCTCTGATTTAAAATGTTTGCGATTGGAAATCGGACAACGGTAGTACCATTGTATCCTTCAGTAACTGAATCTCCCAGAGTTGCCAAATAGCTAAATGCATTCTTGATGTTGTTTGCACTATTCTGTTCATCGTAAGATTGAAGAACACCCATAGAATTAAAAACATAATTTTTTCCATTAATGGTAGTTGATCTATTCCACATTGATCCATATTGGTTGAAGTAATACCAATCTTTGTTTAGAATCATCCAGCCAGTTTGAGTGTCACCAGATGGGTTTAGGTAGTACCAGTATCCGTTATAGTATTGCCAACCGGTAAACATTGATCCATATCTATTGAATAAATACCATTTACCGTTGATGTATTGCCAACCAGTTAACATTGCACCATTACCATCAAGGTAGT
>NZ_JAIWJF010000009.1 GCF_021654115.1 Furfurilactobacillus milii
TCTTGTTTTGTTGTTACTTGGTTATAAAGTGAATTGACTTCACAATTGTAATTGCTTCGAACTTTCGTTCAAAGACCCTACACATTTGATTCGTCGAAACGTTGTTCAGTTTTCAAAGATCTACATCATCTCATGTAATTGGTACATATCAGACGACTTAGTAATCATATCAATTTAAGTCTTTGTTGTCAACGATTAATTTGAATTAATTATTGACGTTTTTAAATTGGTATAGCTGTCATTTTGCGACTCACATTTAAGTGATCTCTTTTGACAACGTTATCTAGATTATCAGTTTCAGCTTTTATCGTCAAGCACAAATATCAATTATCATTTTTTTCTCATTTAAGCATTCAAATACACCGTTTGCCTCAGACGGATAGACCACAAAACGCCTGTGATGCGAGCCTGTTGAAAAACTAGATGGCTTAAAACCGCACTTAACATCTTACCACTACACCACTACGTTTTCCTGCAAAAAGGGGATGATCACAATAAATGTGATCATCCCCTTTTTAGCTCGCCGTTCGTCTATAGACTTAGCTAGTCACCAATACATAAGATCATGTATATGACTAAGACTATTCATTCTCACTATTATCCTCAGCGCGCATCGTTGGGAATAACAGAACATCGCGAATCGACGGTGCATCTGTTAATAACATGACCAAACGATCAACACCGATACCTAGACCGCCGGTTGGTGGCATGCCGTACTCTAAGGCCTCGACGAAGTCTTCGTCAATTAATTGAGCTTCGTCATCCCCAGCATCCCGTTCCTTAGCTTGTTGCTCGAAACGTTCGCGCTGATCAATTGGATCATTTAATTCAGAGAACGCATTCGCAAATTCATTTCCCATGATGTACAGCTCAAAACGATCCGTGAACCGTGGGTCATCTGGATTCTTCTTTGCCAATGGTGAAATTTCTACTGGATGGCCATAAATAAAGGTTGGTTGAACTAACGTGTCTTGGACTTTGTCTTCAAAGAATTGGTTAATAATATGACCAACAGTCCAGAACTTTTCATAGTGAATGCCATTTTTATCGGCCAACGCCTTTGCTTCATCCAATGACATTGGCTTCCAGAAATCAATACCTGTTACTTCTTTAATGGCGTCTACCATGTGGACACGTTTAAATGGCTTATTTAAATCAAGCTTTTGGTCCTGGTAAGTCACAACAGCATCAGGTGTTACTGCATGCGCAGCTGCCTTAAAAATACCTTCTGTTTCGTCCATGACATCATGAAAGTCCCAGTACGCCACGTACGACTCCAGCATTGTAAATTCAGGATTATGACGCGTGTCGATACCTTCATTACGGAAAACACGACCAATTTCGTAAACGCGTTCCATACCACCGACAATAAGTCGCTTTAAATGTAGTTCCAAAGCAATCCGTAAGTACAATTCAATATTTAACGCATTATGGTGTGTGACAAACGGACGGGCAGCCGCACCACCAGCAATGTTGTGTAACACTGGTGTTTCAACTTCTTGGAAGTCTAAGCCATCTAAATAGTGACGAATAGCAGTAATAATCTTTGTCCGCTTTTGGAAGCGAGCAAAGCTGTCATCGTTGGCAATCAAATCCAAATAACGTTGACGATAAATCTGCTCCTGGTTCGTTAAACCATGGAATTTATCCGGCAATGGTCGTAATGACTTGCTCAAGAAAGTAACTTCCTGTGCACGAACCGTCAATTCGCCCATATCCGTCTTGATGACATCACCTTTTACACCAATAAAGTCACCAATATCTGAACGTTTGAAAACATGATACATGTCTTCGCCAATCACATCTTTACGAACGTAAATTTGGATTTTGCCCGTACGATCCTTTAAATCCGCAAAACCAACCTTACCTTTACCTCGCTTAGAAACCATTCGTCCCGCAATGGTCACTACGTTAGCTTGAGACTCCAGCGTTTCCTTGTCTTCTTCACCAAACTGATCATGCAATTGTTGTGCTAAATGTGTCCGATCAAAACGATGCCCAAATGGTTCAATGCCTTCGTCGCGCAATTCTTGTAGCTTTTCACGACGAACCTTCATCTGGTCATTCATGCTTGCTTCTTGCTTTGCCAAATTAATCCCTCACTTCTGTCAATTTCTCACAAACACCATTCTACACTAAATAACCTTTAGCTACCGGCAATTTGTGAACTTTCACGAGCATCCCGCGCTGCTAGCTTATCCAAGAAACGATCGAAAATGTCGTTCATTTCTTCCTGTGTGTCGGCATTATTCAACGCTACCTTAGTTCGCGCCGAGTGAGAAATGCCTTTCAGATAATACGTAGCCTGTCCTCGGAACTCACGGGGGCCAACATGTTCGCCCTTTAGATCAACCAGCCGTTGCAGATGTTCTTTGGCAGTCGCCACTTTTTCAGCCGGCGTTGGTTCTGGCAAAATTTCGCCTGTTTCAAGATAGTGCGCCATTTGTCCCAATACCCATGGATTTCCTTCTGCAGCACGACCGACCATTGCTGCATCTGCGCCAACTTCTTCAATCATCTTCTTGGCATCTTGCGGCGTTTGGATATCACCATTCCCCATAAATGGAATATGGATTTCCTTGGCTACTTCATGGAGGACATTCCAATCTGAGTGTCCTTCATAGAACTGATACCGTGTTCGGCCATGCATAGCCAAAGCCGAAGCACCACCACGTTCAGCCGCTAATGCATTCTCCACCGCATAAATATGATCAGGATCCCAACCTGTCCGCATTTTAACGGTAACCGGCTTTTTGACCGCATCAGTCACATACGAGACCATCTCATACACCTTGTTAGGGTCAAGTAACCAACGAGCACCAGCATCCGTTTTAACTACCTTGTTAACGGGACACCCCATGTTAATGTCAATGATATCTGCTTCAGTATGTTGATCGACATATTCTGCCGCTTGAACCAACGTTTCCTTAGTGCCACCAAAGATTTGAATACTCATCGGGTGTTCGGCCTCTTCAACCTTCATCATGGACAGGGTTTTCTTATTCTTATACATAATGCCACGGTCAGAAATCATCTCACAAACGACGAGTCCAGCACCGAATTCTTTACAGATAAGTCGAAACGCCGAATTAGTCACACCTGCCATCGGTGCCACCACAATCTGATTCGGAATCTCAATATCACCAATTTTCCACTTCATCGTTTTCCTCCGCTACGCGTTCTTTTCGCTCAAAATCGTTTGTAGTTCCTGTTCACTAAACTGATATTTGTTACCACAAAAACGGCAAACTGCTTCAGCACCGTGATCCTCAGTGATCATATCTTTAAGGTCCTTGTCCGGTAAACTGGCCAAGTCTTTGGCAAATTTATCCTTTGAACAATCACATTGAAAACTAACGGGTACACGTTCCAAAACTTTGACCCGCTCCTTGCCAAACAGATCATTTAAGATATCTTCCGGTGTTTTACCATCACGGAGTAACTGTGACACTTGGGGCAAGTCCTTCAAACTGGTTTCAAGCTCTGAAATCGCTTTGTCGGACGCACCTGGCAACACCTGAATCATGAATCCGCCGGCAACACCGATGCTGTTATCCTTCTCAACAAAGACAGACACACCAACTGCTGATGGAATCTGTTCAGATTGTGCTAGATAGTACGTGAAGTCGTCGCCTATTTCACCACTGACCAAGGCAACTTGACCAGTGTACGGTTTATCCAAACCTAAGTTTTTGGTAACTGACAATGCACCATTCTTACCAACGGCAGCTCCAACATCAATATGTCCCTTATCGTTCAACGGTAGGTGGACATGGGGATTTACAATGTAGCCCTTAACGTGGCCATTGGCATCTGCATCAACCACAATCCCCTTTGCTGGCCCATCTCCCTGAACCTTGACAGTCATACTTTCCTGTCCCTTCATCAACGAAGTGGAAAGTAATAGTGTAGCGGTTAATGTACGCCCTAAGGCCGCCGAAGACGCACTCCATGTGTCATGTCGCTGCTGTGCTTCCGCAACAACATTGGTTGAGTTGACGGCATAAGCACGAAAATTACCATCGTCAATAATACTTTTAACTAAATAGTTAGCCATAGTTTACTCCTTGAAAAAATTCTGAAAGTTAGTATACCGCAATTACGTTAAAAACGTTAGTCAAACGCCAGTCTTCCATTTTCTAAAAACAAAAAGCACATTATCGAAAACAACCTAATTTCCGATAATGTGCTCATTATTATAACTGGTTGGAGTCTGAAGAATCATCGCTGTGATCTGCACTTGCAGCACTATTAGCTTGGCTGTTTGCACTCTCACTTGCAGATTGATCAGGTTGAGCAGAGTCTGAAGTTGACACTTCATGTTCTGCCGCACGTTCCTGTTCACGTTGTTGCAAGGCGCTCTTGGCTTGTTCAAATGTTGCCGCTTGCGGATTTTCATCTGCAGGCTGCGTCTCAGGCATTTTGCCTGTCTTGAACAAACTAAGGATTTGCTTTTCATCCAACGTTTCATACTTCAACAAGGCTTCCGCAATCAGCTTGTGCTGTTCACGGTGACTCTGAATGATGTTAACAGCTTCCGTGTAACCTTCTGTGGTTAAACGACGAACTTCTTCATCAATCAGTGAAGCCGTTTCTTGTGAATAATTTGGCTGTTGACCATATTGAGCCATCGCAGCTTGGTTTTCGCCTTCAAGTGCGACCATCCCCAATTTGTCACTCATCCCGTACTGAGTAACCATTGAACGAGCAATCTGTGTTGCCTGTTCAAAGTCATTCGAAGCACCAGATGATTCAGAGTTAAAGATGATTTGTTCAGCGGCACGACCACCCATTAAACCGGCAATCTGTTCGTTAGCATCCTTTTTACTCATCAACATTTGATCTTCACGTGGCAACATGATGGCATAACCACCAGCGCGCCCACGAGGAACAATCGTTACTTTATGAACCACACGTGCATCGTTAAGTACCAACCCAACGATTGTATGGCCTGCCTCATGGAAAGCAACGGTTCGACGCTCTTGGTCAGAGATAACCCGGTCATGTTTAGCCGGCCCAGCAATAACTCGATCTTCGGCCTCATCTAAGTCAGCCGCATCGATTTGAGTTTTACCACGACGGGCTGCTAACAAAGCAGCTTCATTGAGTAAGTTAGCCAAATCCGCACCAACAAACCCCGGTGTCTGTTTCGCAATTTCTTTCAAATCCACATTGGCTGCCAATGGCTTGCCTTTTGAGTGAACCTTCAGAATTGCTTCACGACCCTTAACGTCAGGACGGCCAACTAGAATCTTCCGGTCGAAACGACCAGGACGTAGCAAAGCTGGGTCCAAAACGTCAGAACGGTTAGTAGCCGCCATGACGATAACACCTTCGTTACCAGTGAACCCATCCATTTCAACCAACAATTGGTTCAATGTTTGTTCACGTTCATCATGACCACCGCCCATGCCGGTGCCACGTTGACGCCCAACGGCATCAATTTCATCGATAAAGATAATCGAGGGTGCACTCTTTTTGGCCTGATCAAACAGGTCACGCACACGACTAGCACCAACACCGACAAACATTTCAACGAAGTCTGAACCAGACATGGAGAAGAATGGTACGCCAGCTTCACCAGCAACAGCCTTCGCTAACAATGTTTTACCAGTACCAGGCGGGCCCTCGAGTAACACACCCGCTGGAATATGTGCACCCAGCGTGGTGAATTTATGAGGATCCTTCAAGAATTCAACAACTTCGACCAATTCTTGTTTCTCTTCTTCTTCGCCGGCCACATCACTAAAGCGAACGGTGTTGCTCTTAGGATCTGCAGGTTTAGCACGGGATTTCCCGAAGCTCGTGACACCGCCACGACCACCGGCACCGCCTTGACCTGCCTGACCCATCATCATGTAGAAGAAGAAACCAATCAAGACAATCGGTAAGATTAAACTAATCAGATTAATCCAGAAACCACTAGATTCTTCTGCCTTAGTGTCCATCTTTACGTTATGTTTAGCAGCGGCATCCGTTACCTGTTTTACACTTGCGTTATTTTCAAGAATAGAACTGGTAAAGCTCTTTGCCTTACTGGATTGATTGTTACCTAGTCCAAGTGCTGAATTACTGTTATTGGAAACTTTTTGAGCTTTCCGATACTCACCGGTAATCTTGTAAACACCACCAGCAGGTTGCACCTGAAAGTTCTTAATTTTGTTATCCTTTAAATTACGAACAAATTCACTAGAGCGAATATTCTGAGTCTGTGATCCGGAACTATTGCCAAAGAAGAAATACAAGATTCCCATAAATGACAAGAAGATCACGATCCAGAACAGGCTGTTGCGGACTGGTCCGTTTCGGCGTGTGTTCATACAGTGCCTCCTGACAGCATAATTCAGTATTTTTTGTCCAGAAAACTGAACTTAACGGGTTTATCCCCGTTGATGAATCATATCATAGCACAATTGACCTATCTTGACCAAACAAAAATAACGCTTATTTTCGCTTTTCCTAAAGTTTCTTGAGAACGCTCTCGCTGACCCTCAGTTCCACGGTCATTTCGGTTAACACACTATTTCTTATAACTATTAATTATCGTTCTCGTAGACTTCCGGTTTCAGAACACCGACGTACGGTAAATTCCGATAAAATTCTTTATAGTCTAGCCCATAACCAACCACAAATTCTTTCGGCAGTTGGAAACCGACATAGTCAGCCTTTGCCTCAACGACACGCCCTTCTGGTTTGTCCAATAAAGTACATACTTTGATGTCCTTAGCGTGACGTTCATTCAGCAAATCGATCAAGAACTTAAGCGTGCGCCCGGTGTCGATAATATCTTCCATGATAATAACGTTACGGCCCGCGACATCCGCACTTAAATCATGAATGAGCTGAATCTCGCCAGTTGAAGCCAGACCGCCGTGATAACTAGACACATCAATGAAATCGACCTCTGCCATAATGTCCATTTCCTTCATCACGTCGACCGTCCAGAGAATAGCGCCCTTAAGAACTGAAATCAAAATGGGGCGTTTGTCCCGGTAATCCTCTGTCAACTGCATCCCTAATCGGTGTGCGGCAGCCTTAATTTCTTCCGCACTATAGAGCGTTTTTTCAATGTCGTTATTCATGTTCCACTCCTTGCCTCAATCTCACGCAAATTTCGACTAACTGATGGTCCGGCTTTGTGACAGCTATGCGACGACCCACTAACCATAATGGCTCATTGTTGACCGTCGTCACAATCAACTGATGTGAACGCTCTTCCAATGGCACTTTTTGGTTGATCAATACTCGTCTAACTGATTGATGTTGACCATTCTTTAATGCCAACTGATCCGTGGCTTTAGCCTGTCGAATCAGCAGCGGTAATTCACTTGCGTCAACATGCAAATGTACGCTCAAAAAATTGGGTTGCATGGTGACTACTCGTCTTGCTTCAAACAGTCCCACTTGACACGTCCCTGTCACAGCCGTCCATTTGTTCAATGTTACCATAGTTTCCCGAACTGGTTGTTGCCGGGATGCGTTTTTTTGTTGATTATTATCAAACCGTTTAAAAGTGAATTCATCATACCGTCGGCACAGTTGCCAACCTGATCCCAAGTCAACGTTAAATTCGGACTTGGCAGACATTAGCGCAATAACGGCGTTATGCCAGGCAGCTAATTCGATTGGCGCTATCAGCGCATCAGTTACTCGTTCCGAAAACGCCTGACGTAGTAGCAACAGAGTTGGCATCGGGTGCCGTAATAAAGCATCAACAGAATGACCAATATCGACAAGTGCTAATGAGGCTTGCTGCTGTAAATATGTATTAACAGCAACTTGATCATTCAGGTTATTGGCAAAATCATGCTTGAACGACGGATTTTCCTTCGTTAACAACGGCAGAATCTGGTGGCGGAGCCGATTCCTTTTGGTTGTCAGCTGCGCATTAGTTTCATCTTCAAATGTCTGCAAATCTTGTCGACGTGCATAATCGCGGATGGACGCCTTACTAATGCCGAGTAAGGGGCGAATCAGGTCGCCTTTACCAAACGAACGTTTCCAAGCAATCCCCAACGGTTCTATCATGCTTCGACCTTCAATGAGCCGCATGAGTCCAGTTTCTGCCGTTTCATCTTCCTGATGTGCCGTTGCCAGCAATGTCGCATGATATTCTGTCATCACTTGTTCAAAAAAATCGTAGCGAAAACGGCGAGCCGCAGCTTCAATACCAGTATCGGGATGATCCTTTGGGAGCCAGTGGGCAACCACCAGTGGTACTTTAAGCTGTTTGCAATAATCTTTTAAAAAGGCTTCTTCCACATCACTTTGCTTTCGCAGTCGATGATTTACATGAGCGACCACCACGGATGGTCGTTGCTGAATTGGCAAATTCAAAAAAAGGTGTAGTAACGTCATTGAATCTACGCCTGTTGATACAGCAACAACCACCGTATCATCTGGCTGCCACAACTGATGTGCCTGATTCGCAGTCAAAAACTGCTGTAAAACTCGATCCATTGATTGACTCCTTTTAAGCCGGTCTGCAAAATCTTCATTCGTTAACTCATTCGTTAAATAGTTGCTTAATCGACACTCCCACTTGATCAATATGCAGGTCAAGTTGTGCACTAAATACTAAAAATGATCCCGTTCCCGGATTTGGGAATGGGATCATTTACGTCAAAACAAGTATTCATGATTTTGACATTTAACGTCAATCAACCAAATGCTCTTTATCACAAATGACTCGCTCTAAATTATTAGCTGCGACGGCCACCACGACCGCCACGCTTTCCTTCAGTATTATGTTTAAGTGTCGCAAGCCGCTGCTCACTATCTTTTAAGAAGCTAGCCATCATGCCATCAAAACTGTTATCAGGCTGATGGCCTCGGTTACCACCGCGACTATTACCGTGCTCATTGCGGCCATGATTGTTGCTGTGATTGTCGTGACCACCATTATGAAACTCGTGCCCTTCATGATTTTCGTGATGTTCATGATTCCCACCACGACTATGTTCACCATGAGATTGAGTCGTTGCAGGACGGTCTTCAGCAGCTTTCATGGAAAGGGCAATTTTGCCCTTTTCCATCGATAACACCTTTACCGTTACTTCATCGCCGACATTCAGAACATCATGAATATCTTTAATGTACTCATTCGAAATCTGGCTGATATGAACTAATCCACTCTGGTGTTCACCTAAATCAACAAACGCACCAAAGTTCGTGATGCCTGTTACCTTGCCAGAAACCTTGTTACCGACTTCCACTGCCATAAAAAAATATATCCTCCTGCATTAGTATGATGCATATCATAAAATTACCATGATTGTAACATAAAACAGTCGCGGACAAAGTCACTGCGGCTGTTATTCAACAAATAACTATTTAGAATTCTTCGGTAGATTGTAAACAATCTCACCATTCTTCGAATAAAGATACTTGTCACGAATCAATTGCGTAAGATAAGTATCGTTATGCAATTGTTTTACCTGCTGGTTAAGTTGACCATTTTTTTCATTTGCGGTTTTTAGTTGCCGGCTTGTCTTGGCATTTTCCGCATTAATCTGGTTAAGATTAGCGACATTTTTTTCGTATGCCCAAAAACTAAGCACAGCAATCACAGCAAACACCGCTATGATTCTTAAAGCACGCCGCCGACGACGGTGGGACAAATCATGTTGCTGCTGATTATGTTGACGTTCGCTTTCACGCAATCGTTTAACATAATCGTTATTCAGTTGATGAACAGATTGTCCGTTTTCCATCGTTTTTTGGCCACCTTGTCACAGATTCACTTTTTTCTAAGCAACTGTTTAAAGTATAGCAACGGAAAAATTGAATGTAAATGACAATTCCGTTACACATCAAGGGTTTAACTCCATCTTAATACGAACGTACTTTCGTTATGCAAGCGGCCGCCCTACTCCTGAGTGCGGTAATCCTTAGCATAGGTTTCAGACACAATCTTGTACATTTTTTCTGCGTCCTCTTTTTTTGTCGTCTCCAACAATTGTTCTACTTTTACCGTTAATGTTTTATTGCCAAATGCAATAACCAGTTCATCGTTAACATTCACGTTACTGGATGATTTGGCCTGGTTACCGTTAATTGTAATTCGTCCCTTATCAGCAATTTCTTTTGCCACTGGGCGCCGTTTGATGATTCGGGAAATTTTCAAAAATTTATCTAACCGCATCGTTAGTTCCTCGCTTTTCTTTATTTCGATTTATTTTTATCTCTCACAAGAATTAATTATTTTCAAACTGCACGATGATTTTCAATAACCGTTTGCCACCAGGTAGTGTGAGCCATTCACGTGTTGAAAAGAGCCGAGTCCACAAAGCCATGCCAACAAAGGTTATGACGCCAACGATGACACCAACTAGAGTAACCAAAATGGCGGATATTCGGCCCGGTTCCAACGACACTTGCAGTTGATTGGCAATAAAACCGGTGATGATGGCCATTACCAGGGTTGCTAATCCTAACTTGCGGACAAATCGACCCCCTGTTAACGCTTCACGCATTTCCGCTGGGCTGCCAAGCCAGATCACCACCAGCATGACAAACAGACTAATGACTGTCATCCAGCTGGCACCATTGATTCCAAACGAAATGACCGCCTGATAGTTGAATAGTGCCTTTGCCAACACTCCGGCCAATAAGGCCATTAATGACAAGCGGTACTGGTTCATGCTTTGCAAAATACTATTATACGTGCTGATTAAACTGGCGAAAACGATACTTAAACAATAAATGGCAAGCGCCATACTGCCTGTCATACTGCCAAACAAAACCAAGTTGATCATTGGCATTAACACGATCAATCCCGCAGTCGCCGTTACTGATAACGCTACACTAACATGAATCAATGTCGTCAAAGTTGTTTGCACTGCTTTTTCTCGTCGACCATTAAGTGCCGCACTCAATGTTGGCAACAATGTTGCAGAAAAGCTGGTTGCCACGACCAATCCCAATTGAATCAACGGCTGAGCTCGGTCATAGACACCTTTAAGTGACTTGGCACCAGCTTGCGTCATCCCTGCGCCAACCAAGCCACGTTTGACCGTGAATGAATCAACCAATTGAAGTAACAGGACAACCGCTGCAAACAGGCAGATTGTGCCACCCTCGCGCAATAATCTGCGAGCCAACACTAACCAATCATAGTCTCTTGACAGCGCGACTCGGTCTTGTTGGCCAAATAACTGTTGATAAAAAGGCACAAATACAATCAGCGCCGCTACTGCACCAAACAGCGCACCACTCATTGCCCAAGCACCCATGCGATACACAATCCAGTGCTGAGAAGCGGCCAACCAGGCAACCACAATGATAATGGCAACCCGCAGCACCTGTTCAACAACCTGAGAGATTGCTGTCGGTCTCATGTCAAAGAGCCCCTGTGCGTAACCGCGACCAACCGCCAGGCCTGGCATGAATAAAGCCATCCCCGACACTACTTGAATCAACGGAATCAACCCGCGATCACCCATCGCAACAGCAATTGCTGGAGCACCGAAAAACAGGAGTCCAAACAAACAACCACTAAAGACGGCTAAAATAATCAAAACCCGTTTGGCAACTTGACGACGAACCGCCGCCTCATCGATTTCGGCAATAAGCTTTGAGATAAATACCGGTAACCCGCTCAACGCAAACGTCATCGCGATTCCGTAAAGTGGGTACACTTGCTGGTAGACATAAAAACCAGTATTGCCGACCAAGTTTTGCAACGGAATCCGGTAAAACGCACTCAACACCTTTGCAATCAGCGCAGCAAAGGATAACAGTAAAGCGCCATTCACCAGCCCACGTGACTGCCGATGCCGTTTAGGGTGCGACGATGTGGCTGCTTGCTTGCGCATGGCTACTCCTTTCGTTCAGCCGTTGATGCCGTGGCTAATTCTTCTGCCCTATCCGCCAAGGCACTAACAAACGCAGACAGAGATGCTAACCACTGGGCCTCGGTCATCTTCGGTTGAATCACAAGTTTGACCATCATCTTACCATCTTCGTCACTGACTGTCGCCCGTAATTTAGTGCTAGCCAACGCTTTAAAAATATCTTCACCATTGAACAACACAGACCCTTGTTTGGACAAAGTCACGTTAATGTTGTCGTCCACACGCCGAATTTTACTGATCAGAGCTTGATCAGCCACCATCTTAAGGTGACCGATAGCTAAAAGATTGGCAACCTCAGTTGGATAATCGCCAAACCGATCAATCAAATCTTCGTCGACTTCCACGTACTGGTCTTCATTTTCCAATTCACGAATTCGTTTGTAAATTTCAATTTTCTGACGTTGATCCTCAATGTAGGTTGTTGGCAAGTATGCCTCGACACCTAGTTCAATCTCGGTGTCAGAACGAACCTTCACTTCTTTACCACGTTTCTTAGCGACCGCCTGCGACAACATTTGCGTATACAGGTCATAGCCAACGGAGTCAATAAACCCGTGCTGCTGCTGACCGAGTAAATTACCGGCACCACGAATTGAGAGATCACGCATGGCAATCTTGAAGCCAGAGCCTAACTCAGTGAAATCACGAATCGCTTCAAGTCGTTTTTCACTTTCTTCTGTCAGTACCTTATTCGGTTGATAAGTGAAGTACGCATAGGCCACACGATTACTCCGACCAATCCGACCACGCAACTGATAAAGTTGAGACAAACCCATTCTGTCGGCGTTTTCCACAAACAG
Organism: Furfurilactobacillus milii; assembly: GCF_021654115.1. Taxonomy (GTDB): domain Bacteria; phylum Bacillota; class Bacilli; order Lactobacillales; family Lactobacillaceae; genus Furfurilactobacillus; species Furfurilactobacillus milii. The sequence goes on from NZ_JAIWJF010000009.1 coordinate 12,656, forward strand.
CGTATTAACGTTGGGAATATCCACACCAGTTTCAATAATCGTCGTCGTTACAAGTACATCGTATTCACCACGAATGAAGTCGTAAAGCACACTTTCCAACTGGTTTTCACTCATCTTACCGTGAATATATGCAACCCGCGCTTCGGGCACTAGTTGCCGTATTTGTTCAACCACCCGCTCGATGTCGTCAACACGATTATGCAGATAAAATACCTGACCACCACGAGCCATTTCACGGGCAATGCCATCTTGTAACGCAGCCGGACTAGATTCCATCACGTACGTTTGGATCGGGTAACGATTGGCTGGCGGTGTTTCGATAACTGATAGGTCTCGTACACCAATCATTGACATATTCAGAGTTCGTGGAATTGGTGTGGCCGTCAGTGTCAAGACATCAACTGAAGAACGCATTTGTTTGATTCGTTCCTTATGTTTGACCCCAAAACGCTGCTCTTCATCTACCAATAATAAGCCAAGATCCTTGAATTCAACGTCTTTTGATAACAAACGGTGCGTCCCGACAACGATATCAATATCACCGGCTTTTAACTCAGCCAAGGTTGCCCGCATCTGGCTTGGCGTATCAAACCGTGACAGAATGCCAATTTTAATCGGAAAACCTTCAAATCGTGACACCATAGTATCGTAATGCTGCTGAGCCAAAATGGTCGTTGGTACCAAAAAGGCCACCTGACGCCCATCTTCAATGGCTTTAAACGCAGCCCTGAGTGCAACCTCCGTTTTACCAAAACCAACATCCCCAACTAACAGACGATCCATTGGCTTGTTACGTTCCATATCATGCTTAATTTCATCCGTGCTTCTAAGCTGGTCCGGTGTTTCCACATAAGGGAAGGCCGCTTCAAACTCCTCTTGATAGGCATCGTCCTTCGGGAAAGCATGGCCTTTTTGCGCTTCACGAGCGGCGTAAAGATCCACCAGTTCATCAGCAATGTCCTCAATCTTGCGAGCCACACTGCTTTTAGTCTTGGCCCACTCGGTCCCGCCAAGTTTATTGATGCGCGGAGTTTTGTCTTCAGATGAAACATATTTCTGAATCAGATTTAACTGGGTGACCGGAATAAAGATCTTCGCATTGTTTTGATAATCAATCGTGATGTAATCCTGGTGCACACCATCCACTTCCATGGTCTGCATGCCCTCAAAACGACCAATCCCGTGGTTGACATGAACCACGTAGTCACCCGGCTTCAATTCCGTGTAACTACGCAACCGCTCAGCGTTAGCCAAAGTCTGTCGACGTGCACGTTTTTTGGTCACCTTGGCAAACATTTCGGTTTCTGTAATGACCACCAAGTTAGCACTCGGTAATTCGAACCCACTTTGCAATGTAGCAGGCACAACCTGAACACTTTCCGGCGTCAAGTTAGTTGCCTTATCCAGCGAAGCGGCAATGCCAAAATCGTGAAGCGTATCGTTGACCTTACTGATCCGGTCCTCATTGTTGACCATAATGACAACCGTTTGCTTCTGTTTTTGCCAGCGTTCAACCTCACCCTTTAATACAGGCAACTGACCGAAAAACTTTTGCATTTCACGACTGACAAAATTTGTCAGCTTGTTAAACCGGACGTTACCCATCCCCTTCTGAAACAGTGAGAAGAAGATTTGTGGGCGCTTAACTTCCCTCACAACTGTTCGGAAATCTAGACTTAGGTCCTGATCAGGTAACATTTCGTGAGTTCGCAAACGGTCGGTGATCCAGTTGGCCTCGTCCTCATCAATACGTCGATCAGTATCTAGTAAACGACCATAGTCATCAACCAATACCACCGCATCTTTGGGCAAGTAATCCATCAGCCCAGCCGTTTGGTCATAAAATAAGTTCGCATACAGTCCTAATTCAGGGGTGGCACTCGGTGTCGCATCATCAGCTAGCAATACACTAAAATGAGCTAACAAAGCTTTCTTATCTTCGCCAGTCAACGATTCGGCCTGTTTGTTAACTTGCTTTTGCAGTACTTTCTTACCAGCAGCTAATTGCGCGTCACTGACCAAGAATTCAGTTGCCGGCAAAACCGTCACGTTATCAATCGTATCAATACTGCGTTGGTTCTCTGGATCAAACGTCCGCAAAGAATCCACTTCAGTGTCAAAGAAATCAATCCGTACCGGATAATCCGCATCCAATGGGTAAATATCCATAATTGAACCACGAATCGCGTAATCACCAGGCCGGGCCACTAACTGTTCGTGACCGTAACCCATTTGGTGTAACTGCGTTTGCAAGTTGGCCATATCATAGTTTTCGCCTGTTTCAATTACCAAACTAGCCTGCTTAAAATCAGCAGGTTGCGGCAAGAAACGCCGTAATCCGGCCAGATCTGTCACTACCATGACTGGCTGATCAGATTGTAACGCGTGCAAAGCCTGCACGCGCTCCGCCCGTGATTCTGGTGAACTGGTGGCAATTTCAGTAGCCAACATTTCTTCTGCAGGAAAATTGAAAACTTGGTTGTCAGGTAATAAATTTTGTAAATCATTTACCAATTGACCAGCATGAAATGCCGTATCCGTTATCATTAGCTGTGTTTGTTGTTGATCCATAAACATGGTCGCCATCAACAACGTCCGCGCTGAGCCGTTAATACCAGTTACTAATTGTCGTCCCATATTAGTTGCGGCAACAATTTGCTGATATTCGGGCGCACGGCGCATAAAATCCTGAATTTCCATAAATAACCTTTCTAGTAGTACGTGCTAATTTAATTAAATTCGTTCATTACTTCGTCAAACTTTGTTCCTTCAACCCACTTCTCAATTGCTGCTTGAGCTTCGTCCATACCACTACGAATACCAATCGTTTGAGTAGCAGTGAAGTGACCAAGTACATAGTCAACAACGCTCATTCGCGTTGGGTGGTCGATGCCAACACGTACCCGTTTAAAGGCTTGGGTACCAACGTAAGCAATGATGCTCTTAATACCATTGTGTCCTCCCGCGGATCCTTTTTGGCGCAAACGAATTTTGCCAATTGGCAAGTCCATATCATCATGGACAATCATGACATCTTCCAACGGAATGTCGTAATAATCCATTAACGGACGCACTGCACGCCCCGAATCATTCATGTATGTCGTCGGTTTAACCAGTAAGACCTTTTCACCACTAATCAACGTGCTACCGATCAGCGCTTCTTGTTTAGCGCGTTTGAATGTCACACCATATTCTTCCGCAACATGGTCAATCACCATAAAACCGACATTATGTCGCGTACGATCATACTGTGGTCCAATATTTCCTAAACCAACAATCATTTTCATTATTCAATAACCTCAATTTATTTGTAAACTTAACCAACGTTTGAAAACATGCAAAAGTGCTGGTAAATCACAATCACGTGATCTACCAGCCACTTTTGCGCATTGGTTAGTGTCATTAGCGCCTGCCTTGTGCGGCAAACGCCCTGCTCTTATCTAGGCATTAATTATAGCACAAACGTTGTCGTACCACACTCATTAGAACCTCATGACAAACGACTTAATCCTGTATTTCACAAAGTTCCCTATGATATAATGACAGTGGTTTCAAATAAAAATTTATTAAGTGAAGGGATGATTATTTTGGCTGCAAATCATCAAAAAGTTGTACTAGTCGGCGATGGCGCTGTTGGTTCTAGTTACGCATTTGCCATGGCACAACAAGGACTCGCAGAAGAATTTGTCATTGTTGATATCCTTAAAGACCACACTGAAGGGGACGCACTCGATCTTGAAGATGCGCTTGCCTGGGTTTCACCAAAGAAGATCTACTCTGGTGAATACAGCGATGCTAAGGATGCCGACCTAGTTGTTATCACAGCTGGCGCACCACAAAAACCAGGCGAAACACGTTTGGACCTGGTTAACAAGAACCTCAAGATTTTATCAACCATTGTTAAGCCAATCGTTGACTCAGGCTTCAAAGGCATCTTCTTAGTTGCTGCAAACCCAGTCGACATTTTGACTTATGCCACTTGGAAGTTCTCCGGTTTCGACAAGAGTCGTGTCATCGGTTCTGGTACTTCTTTGGATACATCACGTTTGCGTGTTGCTTTGGGTAAGAAGTTTAACGTTGACGCACGTGACGTTAGTGCCTTTATCATGGGTGAACATGGTGACTCAGAATTCGCTAACTTGGACGAAGCAACAATTGCTGGTAAGCCATTATCAATGATTGCTAAAGACCAAGGTGTTTCTCGTGAAGAACTTGAAAAGATCGAAGACGAAACTCGCAACAAGGCATACGAAATCATCAACCGTAAGGGCGCAACTTTCTACGGTGTTGCCACTGCTTTGATGCGGATTTCACGTGCCATCTTACGTGACGAAAATGCAATTTTACCTGTTGGTGCAGCATTAGACGGCCAATACGGTTTAACTGATACCTTCATTGGTACCCCAGCCGTTATTAACGGTGAAGGTTTAGACCACGTTGTGGAAGTACCATTGTCTGATAGTGAAATGGACAAGATGCGCAAATCCGCAGCAACCTTAAAAGAAGTTCGTGAAAACGGCTTTAAGGAAACTGGTTTGTAATCCACATTCTTTGAAACATATAAGGCGTCGACGCTTGTATATCCGGGCATCGGCGTTTTTTTATCCTAAAGGGTTTTGCCGTTAACGGTCAGATCATTGCAAACGAATTATAAATTTACGAGTCCCCTTTTGGGGCCCTGAATGTGGTATGATGATTGCAACTATTCTTATCATTTTTTAATTTTTGGAGGAACACCTATGTTATTAAAAACACTCGTTAAACCCTACGAGAGCATCACGACCGTCCGTGAAGATGTGTCATTGGAAGAAGCACTGAAGGTTCTTGAAGATTCAGGCTTTCGTTGCGTGCCCATTCTAGATGAAACTGGCAAAATTTTCCGCGGTAACATTTACAAGATGCACATTTACCGTCATAAGTCTCGTGGTGGTGACATGAGCCTACCTGTAACGACACTATTAAAAAATGCGACTAAGTTTATTTCCATCAACGATGCCTTCTTCAAGGTGTTCTTTTCAATTAAAGATTTGCCTTACATCGCTGTTTTGGATGAAAATAACTACTTTTACGGTATTTTGACCCATACTCGACTACTGGACATGCTGTCACAAAGTTGGAACTTCAACGTTGGTAGTTATGTTTTAACTGTTGTCTCACAAGGTGAACGCGGTGATCTGACAAACATGTCGAAGATCATTACTAAATACACATCCATCGCTTCATGTATGACCCTGGATGTGCAGGCTGGCGAACTCGTTCACCGGACGTTGTTTACCCTTCCTGCCGATGTGGACGAAGAACGTTGCGAGAAAATCATCAAGGCGTTGAATCGCAAACAGTTCCGCGTGTCGGAAGTTGAAAACTTAAAAACAGAATAGCCGCCTGTTGGATGACTATTCAATAAAATCAGGTAACAGATTGACGTTCTCGTCAATTTGCTGCCTTTTTTTGTTGAAGGTTACTCCCTAAGAATTTAATTGCAGTGTTTTACCCGTCCGCTTCCAGTTGTCAGTTTTTGAAACCTCCTGTGGGGACCGGTCTCAGCCTGCTCCGCAGTCTTCAACCTCGACTTTAAGCCTTCATAACCCGAAGTCTCAAAGCTCGTCCGCAGCCTAAATTCGGACAGTTCACCGAATTAACGCCGCCTTCACAGTCGTTTTCAACACTGACGCCTTCCAGCTACTAAAGTTAAGTAACTTCACTACCCCTTTTGCAATCATAAAGAACCGGCAACAATTTCAAAAGCGCCATTAAGAAAGAGCGCCATTTTTAGAACGTCATTTGATAAACGTCGGCAATTGTCACTCAGCGTTGGGAATATAGCGACAGTCTAGTCGATGCACAGCTTGTAATTCGCATTTGCGTGCAACGTTAGTCGTTTTAGTGGCAAACTACTGTTACATCAGCCGGAGGGCGGCCGCATTGAAACCGATTGTGAAGGTGATGTTAATCCGAATGCATTTTTCGGGTTTACATCACGGACGGTCGAAATGACTCGGCCTTTCACGAGGCTTTTCGGCGAGGTGAAAGACGGTGCACTTCCGGCCTGAACCGGTCCCACAATCAGTTTCAAAAGCGGCCAACCGAAGGCGAAAGCCATGCTCTAAACCAATACCACGAAAAATTTCCCCGAATACAAAACGAGCACCCATGAGAATTTGAAACTCATGAATGCTCGTTTTTAAATTTAATTTCGTTCGACTAAACCAACACTGATACCAAGTGCATGATCAACACGCTTCATGGCGCCATTATCGAGATGCGTCACACGATCGCGTAAACGCTGCTTGTCAATTGTGCGAATTTGTTCAAGCAAGATAACTGAATCCTTGCCCACTCCGTTTTGATCCGCCGGAATACCGATATGTGTCGGCATTTTTGGTTTACTGATTCTTGCTGTAATAGCGGCGACAATCACCGTTGGACTGTAATGATTCCCAATGTTGTTTTGCACAATTAAAACAGGGCGCATGCCGCCCTGTTCAGATCCCACGACTGGGGATAAATCTGCGTAAAATATGTCGCCCCGTTTAACTTCAACTGCTGCCAATTGGGACACCCTCTTCAAAATATGTAGGCGGAGCATTCAGCTCCTAAACCAATGTTAACCCGTTACGGCTATTGGTCAAGTCTGGAGGCCTCTGCCTCAGACGCAGAAAACTCATCTGCGATTTCTTCATTCAGTTGACCCATAGCTAAGTAGCCCTGAGCTAACTTGTTTAAATCAGCAGACTCATGGTTTTCTAAAAAATGGCACAAGACAGTGTTAATTAGCTGGTCCTGATCAACACTAAAAAATTCACAATATGCTTTAAGGTCCGTCAGTGTTGTATCGTTAAAACTCACTGGAACCTGATGTGCATCACTTGCCATGGCTAACTCCCCCGCATCTTTACAACTACCAATCAACTTGGTGAACCCATTCTATCATGAAGCCCACAGAATGTCGTTTGCAATTCAGAAATGTAATATTCCGTTTTACCAATACTTACCGGTTTTCATACACCCGCGGAACCCGCATACCTAAGGTGGTGGCGATTTCATAATGAATCGTTCCAGCATAATCAGCAACGTCCTGCATTGTAATCGTTTGTTCACCATCCTGACCAATTAACGTTACACGCGTGTCAACTGGATATTTATGTGGCAAACGAACCATCAACTGATCCATACAAACACGGCCAATAATTTCACAAGTTTGACCGTCAACAAGCACGTGAAATCCTTGCATTCGCCGTGGATACCCATCGGCGTAGCCAATTGGCAAAGTGCCGACCCACTCATCTTCCTTAGCTGTATAAGTAGCGCCATAACTGACTGATTTGCCCGCCGCCAGATGTTTGACAAACGCAAACTGAGTCGTCAACGACAATGCTGGCTCCAATGAATAAGGCGCAGTGATTGAGCCGCCAGACGGGTTCAATCCATAGATGCCCACGCCAAAGCGAATCATGTTTCCGTTACAAGCATCGTGCCATAATGACGTAGCTGTATTCGAAACATGAACATAACGGGGCTTTTCTGGTAGAACTGCCATAAATGCTTGCCAGCGTTGACACTGCGTATTGAAGTACGTCGTATCCTGTTCATCGGCCGTTGCAAAGTGTGTGAAAATCCCCTCAAAAATAAACGCATCTTCATGGTCCTTCAAGAAGTCGACAGCCGTTTTTAAAGCAGCCGGTTCTTGGAAACCGATGCGGCCCATCCCCGTATCTAAACCGAGATGAATCTTCAATGGTGCAGCCTGGGCTTCCTCTAGCAGCGGCAAGGCTGTCGTCAACCAGTCTAAATCGCCTACTGTTAACGAAATTTCCTGTTCAGCTGCGAGACCGGCCCACTGGGGCTGAGTGATACCGAGCACTAAGATGGGCACAGTAATTCCTGCCGCCCGTAAAGTCAGTGCCTCATCCAAAATAGCGACACACAAACCTGTTGCGCCTGCTTCCAAACATGCCTGGCCGGCCTCAATAAGGCCATGTCCGTACCCGTTCGCTTTTACAACCGCAAACATTTCCGTACCTGGCTTAGTCCGTTTTAATTCTGCTTCTACATTATGACGAATGGCCGCTAAATTGACGTGGGCCACTGTTGGTCGGTGTAAACCAATAATCTGTGCAGGTACCGTATTAATCGCTTCTTTCATGTTACCGTGTCGAATCCACGGTTTCTAAAATAACTTCTGTCATGACCAGCGTTTCAGTGTGCGAAATGGAAATATGAGCTGGCCCGTCAAACGGCTGTTTGGTCAGATGCGGCCTGCCCTCATCATCATCCAAAATTTCAACATCTTGAAAGCCAACGGCACTGCCTAAACCAGTTCCATAGGCCTTGCTATAGGCTTCCTTAGCAGAAAAACGGCCAGCCAAAAATTCATTTTGACGCTGACCCTTCAACTTATTCATAACGTCTTGCTCAGCAGGTGTTAAGACTTTAGGAACAAATGCCGCAAAACGTTGCCTTAGTGTTTGAATCCGATTAATTTCTGTTAAATCAATGCCCGTTCCGTAAATCATCCGAACCTCCGCAAAACTTAATCACACCACAACGCGTGGTTAAGTAAAATCACTGTTCATGAACGTCTAACCGAAATTATAGCATACTGACGCAGCGAAAAAACGACCTATGAAAAAAGGATTCAGCTCCACGTGACGTGTCGCTGAATCCTCACCCTGCAATGAATTAGCCATTCAGACTAATTCATGCAGTTATTAGCTTATTTATGGTTGATTGAGTAACCATGTTTGTTGCCACCATGATTACTACTTCCACCGTTCCGGGAACTATTACTGCGTGAACTGTTGTTACGGGAACCTGACTTGTGATCAAAACGACCACGGTTACCATTTTCGCGTTCATGTGAGTTCCGGTTGTTACGGCCATTGCGGTTATTACCACGATAGCCACCGTGACCACGACCACCACGGCCATTGCTCCGACCGCCACCATGACGATTAGGCAATGGGCGTTCTGGCGTAATGTGAACAGGTGTGTCGTGTTCGTCACCAGGTGTCAAGTTACTCAATAAAGCAGCAACCAATTCTTCTGCATCATAACGATCCAGTAATTCAGTAGCCTCTTTATCAAACTTGGATGTATCTGTTTCCTTAACCAAGTCCGCAACCTTGTTTTCAGCAGCTGATAATTGACCAGCAAAAGCTTCGGCAACTGACGGTGGCTTTAGGGGCAGCATCCGCACCTTAGTGAGCTTTTCAATCTCACGTAAGTAATCCATTTCGTTTGGCGTAACAAACGTCAAACTTGTCCCATGATGACCGGCACGGCCAGTACGGCCAATCCGGTGAACATAGCTTTCTGGATCTTGTGGAATATCATAGTTATACACGTGAGTGACACCGGAGATATCCAGACCACGGGCCGCAACATCAGTCGCAACCAGAATGTCTAGCTTACCGTCACGGAATTGTTTAAGAATCTGTGAACGACGCTGTTGTGTCAAATCACCATGAATCCCAGCGGCATTGTAGCCACGGGCTTCTAATCCTTTAGACAATTCGTCAACTCGACGCTTCGTGCGACCAAAGACAATGGTCAAGTCCGGATCCTGCACATCGAACAGATGTGTCATTAAATCGAACTTTTCGTATTCCTTTGATTTCACGTAGAACTGATCAACTAGGTCAGTGGTCAGTTCCTTCGCCTTAATCCGTACTTCATGAGGTTCCTTCATGAACTGAACCCCAATCCGTTTGATCTTATCAGGCATGGTAGCTGAGAACAGCAATGTTTGGCGTTGTTCTGGAACTTGCTTGATGATACTTTCAATATCATCCACAAAACCCATATCAAGCATTTCGTCGGCTTCATCCAACACTAATGTCTGAACGTGATCCAAACGAATTGTTTTCCGGTTAATATGATCCAGTAACCGACCTGGAGTCCCCACAACAATCTGTGGGTGGTTCTTCAAGCTGTTAATTTGACGGCGAATATCTGCACCACCATAAACAACTTGAACACGGGCATGTTCATGCTTACCCAAGCGGTAAAGTTCCTCTTGAGTTTGAATCGCCAACTCACGCGTTGGTGACACAATCAATGCCTGGACGTTTGGATTTTCAGTATCAATCTTGTCCAAGATTGGTAACCCAAACGCAGCCGTTTTACCAGTCCCTGTTTGGGCCTGACCAATGACATCCAATCCCTGCATAACCAACGGAATGGTTTCTGCCTGAATTGGGGTAGCTTCTTCATAGCCACTGTCATCAATGGCTTTTAATAGCGCCTTGTTAAGGCCTAGTTCTGCAAACTTCAAATTAGTTCCTCCTCAAATCAAAAGGTTTCATCGACACTAGCAAAAATCCGTCTGCTAACGCGTGGGGATGCCCGTTTTGATTTGTTATTCTTGTGTGTGTTATTCAATTTTCGTTCATATACGCTAAAAAACGCAACTGTAATAGTTTAACGCGTGAGCGCGCGTTTGGCAACTAAGAGTATTAACTCAGCCATTAAACTTAATTAACAAACCTGGCAAATTCGCCCACCTAAGCCTGTGTCACGCCGTTTTGCAACGCATTTAGAACAGTCTCTAAATGCTCGCCATGACTTGCTTTAAGCATCACTTCATCACTTTCAGTTAAATCGGCCATTAAATCGGTCGTTAGTTGCGCTTTCTGATCATTCTCATAATAATGCAGTTGATCAGCTGCATAGCGATCAGCCACCGTGTCTGCCAGGGCCTTCATGTGTGGTCCAATCAGATACAATGTTTGAATCTTTGTCGGATCTAACGCCTCAGCAACCGAGGCGTGTAACTCATCCGCATTATCGCCAAGCTCCAACATATCCCCTAGAACAGCAACATGACGGCCAGCTGCAGGTGTGTCACCAAACATTGTCAGAACATCCTTCATCGCCGTCGGGTTGGCGTTGTAGATATCGCTCAAGATAGCTTCCCCAGCTAATCCCGTCAACCATTCTGTTCTGTTAGACGTTAAGTTGACCTCGGCAAGTCCTTTGACTAAGTTAGCCGTCCGAATATGAAACAGCTGCCCCACCGTTAAGGCAGCCAATGCGTTATTGACGTTATAATCACCCAACAACGGAATCTTAAACGTTTCGTCTGGCCAGGCATTGACCTTGAACGTCGTTTGGTGAAACTCGTTGTCCTGTTCAATGCTGGTCGGATATAAGTGATTGGAACTCTGTTGGCCAAACGTCACATGTTCGTTAGACACATTCTCTGCCCGTTTCGTCAACAATGGTTCGTCACCATTAAAGACAAACCGGCCATCATCCTTCAGACCGTGCGTAATTTCTAGCTTGGCATCGGCAATCTTGTCCCGAGTGCCAAAGAATTCAATGTGCGCTTCACCAATCATTGTGATCACAGCAACATCTGGTTGAACCAGCTTGCTCAAGAAATCGAGCTGACCGAACCGATCCATGCCCATTTCAACGACTAACACTTCAGTGTTGGCATCCATTGATAACACAGTGAATGGCACACCGACTTCATTATTGTAGTTAGCATATGTTTTGACGACATTAAATTCCGTTCCCAAAACGCTGGCAGTCATGTCCTTTGTCGTTGTTTTGCCGTTACTACCCGTAATCGCAACCACTTGTGGATTGATTTTTGACAGCCAATGCTTGGCTAATTCCTGCATTGCAGTCAACGGATCGTCCACCAACAATACCGGGAAGTCAGCCGGTGCTTCAGCAGCTCGACTAACTGCCCATAAACTGGCAACGGCGCCATGTGCACGCGCTCCAGCAATAAATTCGTGGCCATCATGTTCGCCAGGAAGTGGCACAAACAGAGCTCCCGCCGTTAATTGACGACTATCAAAGTGGACAGAAGTCACCGTTACTGATGACCAATCGCCCAATTCATTTTGTGCATCCACCGCCGCTGCGATTTCAGCTAATTGCATTTTCATCTTTTACCTCTCGTTGCGCACACTAGGCGCATCTCTGGATACTAACGTTGATGTTATGGAACCCATAATTACTTAATTCATTAAATTGCGTTAATTATCAACTTGTTTCTGCAAGCTACTGTTACAGTCGAATCAGATTATACCATGTGAGCGACATAATCAAAAATTCACTAAGCTTGCATTAGTTGATTAATCACGGCAAAATAAACGCAGGAACTACTATAAACAAGCCATTTAAGCACGTTATTTATTTGGAGGACCCTATGCAAAATGTATTATTTGTCTGTTTAGGCAATATCTGCCGCTCCCCGATGGCAGAAGTGATTTTTCGCCATTTAGTGGCGGAAGCCGGACAATCTGAGAAGATTAATGTTGATTCTGTGGCAACAAGTAGCTGGGAAGAAGGTAATCCCCCGCATCCTGGGGCCGTTCATATGTTAGCCGAACACGGCTTAAGCGCAGAGGGCCTTCATTCACGACCAATCACCGCTAAAGATTTTGCTTGGGCTGACTGGATTATTACGATGGATCGTTCAAACTTAGCTAACTTAAAACAGCTAACGCCCGCTGAAGATCTGTCAAAGGTCCACATGGCCTACGAAATCGTTCCCGGTAAGGCTGGCCAGGAGATTCCGGATCCATGGTATTCCCATAATTTTGCGTTGACTTACAGACAGCTCAGCGAGGTCCTTCCTTACTGGCTGGACAAGGTTGTCGCTGCCAATCACTAACCCAACATCATTTTATTACTGACAGAAATGACGCTGACTCTCTAATTTGAGAATCAGCGTCATTTTTCGTTTGCATATTTTTTAGAGGGACGGATATGAACCTAGCGCCTACGGTTGGCCAGCACTGAAATTCTGGTATGGGACCGGTCCCACGGAATGACGGTTCTCACTGACGCAGCGGCAACTTCAACAGTTCTTATCACCCTTTATGATGCAATCGTTTCGACCTTTTGTTTGTAACTGAACCCTTTTAGTGCCGCCTCAGGAGCGTCTTTCCATTTATAGCTGTGAACTAAGGAACCGCGGACCATCAAACGATTAGCCCCCGTCGCATCACAAGTAATTAGCGTAACCAGCTTTTTACCGGGCACATCGTTCACAACATCAACGCGAGTCGCTTTAATAAACTTTCGTTCCGTAGTCTTGTATTCATAAACATGGGTCAAGTCCGTCAAATAAATTTTTTGGCCCACTCGGCTCTTCCAGAATAACGGACTAAACATGGCGTCCTTCTGATCCATACGGTGACCAGCAATGGCATAGTTACCCTGTCCCATTACTTGGTCTGGCTTCAGGGTCCCGGTAGCTAATGCTAAATCAGCGTCTGACACACCATTAACAATTTGCAAATTTAGTTTGATCGACGGAATGGCCACTAACCCAATTGCCTTAATTTTATGGTTGGCACGGGCTTGGGCAGCGGTCTTCAAATCTAACGAGTTCACACTGCGAAAATCATAATTACCCTTAGTTTTTTCATTCTTTTTGACATCTGTGCGTGTGATCGTTGGTCGGTATGTTTTGACCAACCAATTGGTGATGGGCCCATTAAAAATGAGAACCAGCGACACCGCGACTAGCAGAACAAAAAGTATGCCGCGAAGCCACCGCCAAACAGATGATCCTTTTCGATGCTTTTTTTGAGCCATTAAATTTCCCTTCACATAACATCTGTATTTACCACCCAAACGTTTGGCATCATGCCTAACAAAATAGGTGTAAAATATTATCTTGTTATTTATTTGCTAACGAAAAAATACCACATTACCCATCTAAGTTAAAGTAAAGTGCCACTCAAGGAGGAAATCGATTGATCAAACATCTAAAACAACAACTTTTCCGTAAACGTCTACCATGGGAACAAAATATCTTTGTCCTTTGGTTCGGCACGTTTATTGCTGGCATGGCCTTTAGCGAAATCATGCCATTTATGTCTCTGTATATTGATACACTTGGTCATTTTTCAACGGCCCAGCTTAATTTCTATTCCGGGATCACTTTTTCCGCTACATATTTAGTTACCGCCATTGTTTCCCCATTATGGGGCCGACTCGCTGACCGCAAGGGTCGCAAATTAATGATTCTGCGAGCATCACTGGGAATGGCTATTGTGCTTGGTGCTATGGGACTTGTAACCAACGTTTGGCAACTGATTGGCCTTCGGTTTATTCAAGGTGTCTTCTCTGGTTACATTTCAAACGCCAATGCATTAGTAGCCACAGAATCGCCAAAAGAACACTCTGGTCAAGCGTTGGGAACACTCGTTACCGGCTTTACTGCTGGCAACCTACTGGGGCCATTGCTCGGCGGCACATTAGCAGCCAGTTTCGGTTATCGTTTAACTTTCTTTATTACAGGCGGTTTGCTACTGATCGTCTTTTTCTTAAGCTGGTTGTTTGTACACGAACACTTCACACCTGTTGAAAAAGGCGCCGCCAATTCAACAAAGGACGTTATTCATTCCTTCAAACATCCCCAAATCATTTTAGGCATGCTAATTACCACCATGATCATTCAAGTTGCCAACCAGTCTATCAGCCCAATTCTTAGTTTGTACGTTCGGCAATTACTCCACGGTCAAGGCTCCGTTTCCTTAGTAGCCGGACTAGTCGCCGCTATCCCCGGCATTGCAACCATCGTTGCCGCACCACGTTTAGGCGTGTTAGGTGACCGTATCGGCACGGAACGTATCTTAACTATCGGATTCATCTTTGCCATCTGTGTATTCATTCCCATGGCGTTTGTCCGAAATGTTTGGGAACTAGGCGGCCTTCGTTTTCTGATTGGTATTTCCGACGCCACGATGATGCCGGCCGTTCAAACGTTATTAGCAAAAAATTCCCCTGTTTCTACCACTGGCCGGGTATTCTCATGGAATCAATCATTCATGGCCATGGGGAGCATCGTTGGTCCCATGATTGGGTCAACTGTGTCTGGCGCGTTTGGTTACGGGGCCGTGTTCCTGTCAACCGGCGTGATTGTTGCGTTAAACCTAGTTTTGTTCAGGTTTAACACCCGCTCATTACGGGATTAAACCATTAACTTAATAATTCTAAAAATCCCGACAGCCGTGTTTTCACGGTTGCCGGGGTTTTTTATTAAACCGAAAAAATAACGAACTTGTTAAACGGATTAAGCTTTTTTATCCTGCTGCTGAAATTTGAAATTAAAACTAGCTAGTACAATCATGATAATCGTGAGCACTAACAAAATGATGAAATCGTGCAGGCCGCCACGTGCCGTGGCCTCAACCGAAGACAGTTTGCCCGCCTGGTTTTGACTGATCGCCACAACCGTTGCCATCACGGCGGTCCCAATAGAACCAGCGTACTGCTGAATGGCATTAAATGCCGCATTACCATCCCCAATAAGTTTAGGCGACAACTGTTGCATGCCGTTTGCCAACGTATTACTAAAGGTCGTCGAGAATCCGACACTATAAATAATGTAAATGCCGATGATCCAGCTCACGGACAGGTGGCCGGCGCTCAACACAAAGCCAGCCATCGCAATCATCAAACATACGAGTCCCGTTAAAATCGGCACGCGTGGTCCACGACGATCCAGTAATGAACCACCAAGTGGCATCAATATTGTCCGTAAAACACTCCCTGGCAGTAAGAGTAGCCCGGCTGTCATCGCGTTTGCCCCAATAACCAGCTGCGCGTAGTTTGGCAAAAGAAAGCCCAAGCCAATGTTGCTCAATTGAAGACTCAAGTAGGTTAAAAAGCTGAGCACGAAGGTCCGTCGCTTGAAAATCGCAATATTGATCAGCGGTTGAGCTGTCCTTGTTGCCCACCAGCCATAACTAGCCAAAGCAATTATCCCAACAAGGACTAAACCCCAGAATCCGAGGCTACTCCAGCCATGTTTGGATGCATCGTTGAAGCCTAAAGAAATGGTAATAAATGCCACCGCAATCAGCGTAAATCCTAACGTATCGAAATGCGCCGGTTGAGTGCCGACACGTTGGCGAATGTTGAAATATCCAAACAGGAACGAAACGGCCACAATCGGCAACACGATCCAGAAGATCATTCGCCACCCCATGTAGTACAGCACCAAACCACCATATGTAGGTCCCACGGTTGGCGCAAAACCCAAAATCATGCCGCCAATCGACATGTAACGGCCCATCTTAGCGCTGGGAACAAACTGTGTAATAATGCCGAACATCACGGGCGTACACAACCCGGTCGCAATCCCACCAATCAGCCGTCCAATCAACAAAACTGGAAAAGATGTGGCCACCGCACAAACCACCAAACCAACGACAAACAATACAAGTGCCGTAACGAATGTCGCTTTGAATGTAAACCGTTTGTGGATATATGACGCCATAATCATCACTAACGAGGCAATGAGTAAATAGCCTGTCGTTAGCCATTGAACGGCACCAATAGAAATGTGAAACTGCCGCATGAGCGTTGGGAAAGTGACGTTCATTGAGGTTTCTGTTAAAATCCCACAAAATGAAAGTAACGCTGTCCCTACAATTGAGAACAACACGAAGCGTGGTACTTTAGTTGTCGTTGAATCCATAACTACCTCTTTCTGAGTTAAATATTAGTGCCTTTTTATCTTATCCCTACAATTTTTAATTTGCACATGGAAAAATAAAAAAAGCCCTTATCAGCGTAAAGTCGCAGACAAGAGCTTAAGATTGATTCAATTTTGCTTACTTCAAACCATACTTCTTGTTGAACTTGTCAACAGCACCGTCGGCTTGAGTGAACTTCTGCTTACCAGTGTAGAATGGGTGTGAATCAGAAGTGATTTCAACACGGATCAATGGGTAAGTGTTGCCGTCTTCCCAATCAGTTGTTTCTTGAGAAGTAGCAGTGGAGCCAGAAATAAATTTGTAGCCAGTGGTTGAGTCCATGAACACAACCTGGTGGTAATCTGGATGAATGCCTTGTTTCATTGTAATATCTCCTTTGCCATGAGTCATTTGCTGAGTCATAGTTACATATAATCAACTTTAGTAATATAGCATGGATTAAGCGTATGCGCAAGTCAGCGACAATAATAATTGTGAGTTGGTTTGACTCAATAATTTATAATTGTAGCAAACAAATTTGCGTTTGAACGACGCAATCGTTGCTCAAGATTGTCATTACCAAGCTTGTAAAAACAACGATAGGACGTCTTTAACGAAGCCCAAATCGGCCTAGTATTCGAAAACACCTGCATCTGTATCTTCAATAATCTGTATATGTCCGCCCAATGCCTTAAGCTTATCGGAAATGCGATCATAACCACGCAAAATATTTTCTGCGTTGGTAATGGTTGTACGTCCTTCGGCCATTAAGGCAGCAATTACCAATGAAGCACCTGCACGAATTTCGCCAGCAGCGACAATGGTCCCAGTTAAATCATCACAGTGGTTGACAACAATCATGTTGTTTTCCAACCGAATGTTTTCGCCCATTCGGTTTAGTTCAGGAATGTGCTTTGTTCGCTCAGGATAAATGGTATCAATAATGATGCTGGCACCATCTGCCCGACCCATCAGCGGTGTGATTGGCTGTTGCAAATCAGTCGCAAAACCAGGATAAGGCATGGTTTTAACCTGAATTGGCTTAAGCTTTTCGGATTTATGCACATAAATACTGTCTTCACTGATGTCCATCTTGACGCCCATTTCAATTAACTTAGCGGTGAAAGCCTCCAAATGTTCAGGAATGACATTTTGAATGTTAACACCTGCGCCAACGGCAGCCGCCATCGATAAGTACGTACCTGCTTCGATACGGTCAGGAATAATCGTGTGAGTGTTAGTCGCCTTTAATTGTGACACACCCTCGATTCGAATAACATCTGTCCCAGCACCGCGCACCTTAGCACCCATGTTGTTTAAGAACGTTGCCAAATCGATGATTTCTGGTTCCTTAGCGGCATTTTCGATCACCGTTAAGCCATCAGCTTTTACGGCAGCCAAAATGATGTTCATCGTAGCACCGACAGACACAATATCTAAGAAGACACGTGCGCCGTGAAGACCCTTGCTGGCATCAATATGAACAGAATCGTCAATCTCTGTAACCTCTGCACCTAAGGCCTTAAAGCCCTTGATGTGTTGATCGATTGGCCGGGGGCCGATATTATCGCCGCCAGGAAACGATACAGTGGCCCGTCTAAAACGACCCAGTAAGGCTCCCATAAAGTAATATGACGCACGCAAACTCTTAATTGCCTTACCTGGTAAAACATTTTCTTCGATATGCGTTGGGTCAATATCCAGCACACCATTTTCAAAATGTGATGAAACGTTCATTGATTCGAGGATGGCCATCAAGTTATGTACATCCAAAATGTCCGGAACAGAATCAAATTGAACCGGGGTATCAGCCAGGATAGCAGCGGGAATTAGTGCAACCGTACTGTTTTTGGCGCCGCCAATAGTAACTTCGCCTGACAGTGGGTTGCCTCCTTGGATGATCATCGATTTCATGCGTTATTCCTCTTTCATTCATGCAACTAATTCGTATTGAGATTTACCATGGCTCAACCATAAAGGGAGCACAATTATCTTCCATACTAATGAACGAATGGCAAAAAGACAACACTGTTTCTGGCTTCTCAGTATATTTTTAGAAACTTTTTTATCACTGCTCAATCATTTACCAGTCAAATCGTTTAATAATTGCCTGTTTAACGGCATTTTGGTTCCACTGTTGACTTGATGGAAACAGCGAGAAAAATTGTGCAAAATAAAAAGTTTGTTGGGGACGTATCTGTCCCTCAACAAACTTTCTCGAAGTGCTGTGCCTATCTGGCCCTGTCAGTTTTCCGTAATTTGCATTATCCGGTTGTCTTCACTTTAATTTTTCAGCGTGGTGAATATATACTTTCACCGAGCAAACAGCCTGTTATGAAAACTACACACGTGATTATAAACCCTTGCCTACTGTTTACTGACGCGAAATGTGTTCATCATCAGCAGCCTTCACAAACGCCTTGAACAACCCTTCGGGACGGTTTGGCCGTGACAAGAATTCTGGATGATATTGTGCGGCAACGAAGAACTTGTTGCTTGGCAATTCAACCACTTCTACTAACCGGTTATCAGGTGACGTCCCAGAGAATACCAGCCCCTTGGCAGCTAACTGGTCGCGGAACTTGTTATTGAATTCATAACGGTGACGATGACGTTCGGAAATCACTTCTTCATTGTTATAAGCTGAGGCAGCCAAAGTACCTGGCTTCAACTTACATGGGTAAGCACCTAATCGTTGTGTACCACCAAGATCATCGATGTTTTCTTGATCAGGCATCAAATCAATAACTGGGTATGGTGTGTCAGCATTAATTTCCGTTGAATTAGCATCTTTCAAGCCAACCACGTCACGGGCAAATTCCACACAAGCCATCTGCATTCCCAGACAAATGCCCAAGTATGGAATGTCATGTTCACGTGCATACTTGATGGCCAAAATCTTGCCTTCAATACCACGATTACCGAAACCGCCGGGAACCAGAATGCCATCTGCTTCAGCCAAAACGGAATCAACGTTATCTGCGTTAATTTCTTCTGAGTTGAAATGATTAATTTTAACATCAGCATCAACCACATAGCCGGCTGACTTTAGGGCTTCGTTGACAGAGATATAAGCATCTTGTAGGTCAGTGTATTTCCCAACCAAATCAATGGTGATCGTCTTGTGCAAGTTTTGAACATGTTGTTCGAGCTTACGCCATTCACTCATATCTGCTTCCGGAGCGGACAACTTAAAGTGGTTTAAGACAATGTCGTCCATGTGTTGGTCTTGTAAAGCCAATGGCACCGTGTAAACCGTTGGCACATCCATCGATTCCACAACAGCCTCAGGATCAACGTCACAGAATGACGCAATCTTGTTACGCATCGTTTGGGTGATGTGCTTTTCCGTCCGGACAACCAACATGTTTGGCTGAATGCCTAAACCACGCAGTTCCTTAACACTGTGTTGTGTTGGCTTTGTCTTCATTTCACCAGCAGCCCGCAGATAAGGAATCAAAGTTGTGTGAATGTAGAAAACATTGTCACTACCAACATCAGTCTTCATCTGACGTAAGGCCTCAATAAATGGTAAGGATTCAATGTCACCCACCGTACCACCAATTTCTGTGATCACTACGTCCGCGTCAGTCGTTTGACCAGCACGCATGATCTTTTCCTTAATTGCGTTAGTGATATGCGGAATGACTTGAACCGTCGCGCCAAGGTAGTCTCCATGACGTTCTTTTTGTAGAACTTCTTGATAAATTTTCCCCGTCGTGACGTTTGAGTATTTATTCAGGTTAATGTCGATAAATCGTTCGTAGTGGCCTAAATCAAGGTCCGTTTCGGTCCCATCATTTGTCACAAACACTTCACCGTGTTGGTATGGGCTCATCGTTCCTGGGTCAACATTGATGTAAGGATCAAACTTTTGAATCGTAACCTTGAGCCCACGGTTCTTTAACAAACGGCCTAAGGACGCAGCAACGATCCCTTTCCCAATTGACGAAACCACACCACCGGTGACAAAAATGTATTTGGTCATCTAAATAAACGCTCCTTTTGTTTTTTCGGGGAAGCCTTAAACAAAGAAAAAGCCCCCAATTCATCTGAATTGGGAGCAACTAAAGTCTTCATTAACGTGCCCGTTCTGCTGAACGGTGCCCAAAAAATATAATACCGACTTCAAGTCATAACGTCAAGGATTTTATCCGGTAATTTTATTACTGGGTCAAACGAACAAACAACGCGTTAGTTATTCGTCGTCATCATCGTTTTCTTCATCCTCATCGTCATCATCATCTTCATCACTTAACTCTGCTAATTGACCTTCGATACCATCTGGCAATTCTTCTTCAGTAGCCTGATTCTCAGTATCGTCATCATCGCTGTCCTCATCGTTATCTTGAGTGTCAGCACCATCAACATCGTCATCAGAATCTTGACCAAAGTCATCATCTTCAGGATCATCATCATCGTAGTCGATAACATCATCGTCGTCGGCAGCGTCAGCCAGAAAGGCATTAACCTTACGGCGTTTCTTACGCTTTGGCTGATCCTCGTCTTCTTCACCATTAATAGTGGCTTCGTCGATGGAGTCAAACGCGTACCAAGTACGGAGTCCCCATGTGTTGTCACCAAGTGAAATGAAACTACCGTCGACATTTAGGTCCGTATAGAATTGTGCAAAACGATCACGAATTTCTTCGTCACTTTTGCCCAAGTACTGTTGTACCTGGTTAGTTAAGTCGGCAAAGCCCATGGCTTCTCCGTGTTGTGAGAGAATTGCGTGCGCAACCTCAATCATCGACAATTCTTTCTTATTTTGACCTTCGAAAATTTTAAGTTCCAAAATCAGGCCCGTCCTTTCGAGAGTGTACATCTTATCATAAGGTCTTAAGCTGTAAAATGCAATCTAATTTGATAATCACCGATTAATTGTTCGCCGGCCAGCAACTGGTAATCGATGGCAATTCGGCCTGCCGATAAATCATCACTCAACCTGACACTAAGATCAGTTGTTGCAACTTCGACGGCCATAATCCCATAAGGCGTCCGATATTGAGTCGTCACTGCCTTGCCGGTTAGAAAATGAAATTTGAGACCATTTTCACCAGAACGCGTCAAGACTACATCGTCTTCACCATTCAGCTTAAACGTCACTGGTGTTGACTGACCATTATCATCTTCAACATAACGTAAATAAATGTTGTCATTCACAATCACCAAGCGGCCTGGCAAATCAAAGTCAAATTGCTCGGTGTCATCATCTTGTGTAATGTTGGTCAATAAATGAACGGTGACAGCCTGTTCAAATTGTTGTGCCACAAATCTACCTCCCAGTGTTATTTGAAATTTTCCATAAAACGCATTGAATATCAGTAAGAAATTATAACGCTTTTTAGATAAATTACCATTAATGAAACCTTGGTCCCTTTCATTTTGAAAATTGGGCTCAATGTCTTTCAATAATGCAGACCCCAGCGCGATTCGGTATAATGAAAGCAGTTGCTTTTAGCTATTCTTATAAATGAGATCGATATAGATAATAAATTAGCAAACGGACTCACTAATATGAGCCCATTCATTTCGTTTGCAATCCACAAAACGTTAAGAAATCAGGTGATTACATGATTGACGCACTTGCTCTTGCGCCGACAACAATGTTACTGTCGCAGCACTTCAAACAAGCTGACGGTTTAGCGACATTTTCAAACATGAATGCGCTACTTAGTCTTATTGAACATGAAAATCAGCCCTTACTCCACTTTTGGTTACTCGATAACACGGTGATCATGGGGCTTCGCGATGCGGATGTGCCGCATTTGTCTGCTGCCCACAAAGTGCTCACAGATCATGGTTACAGCGGATTCATCCGTAATTCAGGTGGGTTAGCTGTGGTAGCTGACGCCGGCGTTCTCAACATCAGCCTTTTTTTCCCACCCAGTTTGGTCAAACTAGGCGTCGATGATGCCTATGAACAAATGAAGTTGCTTGTTGACCGGGCGTTTCCTGAACTCCCCATTGATGCTGGCGAAGTCGCTCGTTCCTACTGTCCGGGCACCTACGATCTGAGCGTAAATGGGCATAAGATTGCCGGCATGTCTCAACGCCGCCGGAATGGTGGCACCGTCATCATGTTATATCTGAGCGTGAACGGGAACCAAAATGCTCGTGCTCAATTAATTCACGATTTCTACACCGTGGGATTAGGACACGAAGAAAATAAATGGGATTTCCCTGATGTCGATCCTGGCACCATGATGAATGTTGGCGACTTGTTACCGCAATCTTTAACTATTGAAGCAGCCCGTCAACGTTTTATTGACGCGGCACAGCAAAGTGGCACGCATCTTGCTAAACAGCACTTGGCCACACTTATGCAAGAACCAGAATTTGGTGCTCACCTAGATTTTGAAGCCAAACGCTTGAGTCAGCATCAACCGAGTTTTTAAAGTCGCTACCACGGTCCTAGGAAAATTGAGTCGTATCCGTCACATATTTCAAGGAGGATTTAATGGATTATCGTCATCAGTTATTACCACGTGAAAAAGTATTCCGCGATCCCGTTCACAATTATATCGCCGTTTCTTACCAGGTCATTTTGGATTTGATTGACACTAAAGAATTTCAGCGTTTGCGACGCGTCAAACAACTGGGTGTGACCGAAGAGGTTTTTCATGGGGCAGAACACAGTCGCTTTGGGCATTCCTTAGGTGTATACGAAATTGCGCGACGAATCTGCGATAACTTTGAACACGACTATCCGTCGCAAACGCCTGGGGACGGTCTGTGGGACGACCACGAGCGACTCGTTACGCTATGTGCGGCACTCTTGCACGATATTGGG
The DNA here is from genome assembly GCF_021654115.1 of Furfurilactobacillus milii. GTDB lineage: Bacteria > Bacillota > Bacilli > Lactobacillales > Lactobacillaceae > Furfurilactobacillus > Furfurilactobacillus milii. The sequence goes on from NZ_JAIWJF010000009.1 coordinate 35,900, forward strand.
CATGGTGCTTACTCACATACGTTTGAACACATTTTTCACACGGACCATGAAGCAATTACTGCACAAATTCTGACTTCCCCCACTACCGAGGTCAACGCAGTGCTCAAACGGGTGTCGCCAGAATTTCCACAACAGGTTGCCAGCGTCATTCAACATACGTATCCTAATCCGCAAGTTGTTCAGATCATTTCCAGTCAATTGGACGCAGACCGAATGGATTATCTGTTACGTGACGCCTACTATACCGGTGCTGACTACGGTCGTTTCGACCTCACTCGTGTGTTGCGCGTGATGCGACCCTACAAAGACGGGATTGCGTTTGATATCGACGGCATGCACGCTGTCGAAGATTACATTCTCAGTCGTTTTCAAATGTATCAACAAGTATACTTCCACCCTGTCTCCCGTGCCATGGAAGTCATTTTGGATCATCTTTTGTTACGTGCTAAGGACCGTTATGACAACCAGCCAGTCCGTGAAGACGGCTTTCGTCCCTTACTGCTTGAACCATTCTTTAACCACGATTGGACGCTAGCTGACTACTTAAAATTAGATGATGGCGTACTTAACACTTACTTCCTACACTGGGCTGACAGCGACGACGCCGTGTTGTCGGACCTAGCCAATCGTTTCCTAAATCGCCGGCCCTTTAAATCTGTGGAATATACGAGCGAAACGGAAGATTTGTTGACGATTCTACGCGCCAAAATTGAAACGGCCGGCTATAACGTCAAGTACTACACTGCCACAAACGACAGTTACGATCTGCCATACAATGCAAACAGTCGCCAAACTCGCAAACCAGCTGCCGAAATTCAACTGATGAAAAGTGACGGCTCCACCATTGAGTTATCATCACTGAGCCCGCTAGTTGCCGCCATTACTGGTCGTGAATTGGGTGATCAGCGTTTCTTCTTTCCTCGGGAAATGTTGACCAAAAACGCAGAAAATGATTTATTTAGCCCAATTTACATTGAGTTTCAAAATTACATTCATAATGATCAACTTATTCACCCTCAAGGAGAATCCTATGACAATTAAAATGATTGCCATCGACATTGATGGCACGTTACTAAATGAAAAGAGTTCACTGAACCCAGCTACAATCAAAGCCGTTCAGGCAGCTCGTGATGCCGGTATCAAAGTTGTCCTATGTACTGGTCGCCCACTGACCGGTGTTCAAGATTACTTGGACCAACTTGGGCTCAGTGGTGACGACCAATACGTCATTACTTTCAACGGTGCATTAGCACAAACAATCAGTGGCAAAATTCTTGTTCGCCACACGTTGAATTACGATCAGTACCGTCAATTACAAAGTCTAAGTGAAACACTTGAAACACACTTTCACGTAGAAACTGAATCACACATTTATACAGCTAACAAAGACATCAGTCCTTACACCATCGGCGAAGCCTTCTTAGTAAAAATGCCGATTCGTTACCGTGCCGTTGAAGAAATGCCAGCTAACATCACATTATCTAAGGCAATGTTCATCGACGACCCAAAGATTATCAGTAGCGCGGTCGAAAAACTGCCTGACGATGTCAAACAAGACTTTTACTTTGTCCGTAGTGAACCCTACTTTCTTGAAGCCATGAATAAAGCGGCTTCTAAGGGCAACGCAATCACCGGATTAGCGAGCGATTTGAGCTTTTCAATGGACGAAGTTATGGCTTTGGGCGACCAAGGCAACGATCTTTCCATGATCAAGGCTGCTGGTTGGGGTGTTGCAATGGGCAATGCCATTGACGAAGTTAAGGAAGCTGCCCAGGCTGTTACACTGACCAACAAAGAAGACGGTGTCGCCGCCGCAATCAACAAATACGCACTAAATTAATCGGAACAATTTAATCTAAAGCACAAAACGCACTGCATTCCAAGTTTTAAGGAATTGCAGTGCGTTTTGTTATGTCTGTACCGTTCCGCGGACCAGAAACGCCGTTCCGTGGGACCGGTCTCAGCCTCCTAAAACCCGGAGTCTTTAACCTTGATTATGAGCCGAAAAAACCGTCTCATAAGTCATCCCGCAACACTAAGCGGCCAAATTCATGCCGCTAAATGTTGCCGACACGAAACTCTGTTTCTGGTCCGCTCCACTCTTCTCACAATTATTCTTTTGGGCTCACAGTCAAGCCACTGTCCTGTCAAAAATGTTGCCACAATAGTAGCTGGAAGGCGTCAACAGTGATACCGAGCCGTGAAGGTAACGTTAATTCGAGTGGTTTGCTCGAATTTAGGTTACGGACGGCCCGTAAAGACTCGGCTCCTCACGAGGCTTTGCGGCGGGGTGAAAGACTCCGAACTTGGGAGACTTGAACCGATCCCACAGCGAGCGTGTCACTGTTGCTGTTGACAACTGAAAGCACACAGCCAACTAAAGTGGACCACTCAGAGCGTGACTACAACGGCGATGATAATGAGAATGGCACCATCGATCCAGAGCCACCGATTCCAATCGGAAAATCGAAGTGGTTCATTCTTTTTAACGGCAATATCACGTGTGTTCATCTTAGGCTCAGGTTTCTTATCCGCCTTTTCTTTATACGTTTGTTTACGGCGTCTGCGAAATCCGGCAAACAAATGTGCATGACTCAATTGCATCACCACGCCAATAACAATTAGCACCAATCCAATCATAAAAAATATATCGGACAGTTTAACTAATGAAACGCCACTTGCCCAGGCGATGCCACCAATAATGGCACAAACGATTAAACCAATCGCTGAACATATTGTTGGTCGTTGTTTTTGTCGCATCTTTTACGTCTCCAAACTAATCTTTGTGATAAATCTGTTGTAACTAAAAATACCGCAAATGTCTGCGGTATTAAAGTCCAAATTATATTTAGCTAATCACTAATGGTTTGACTGCGTCGTTGAAGTACTGCTGTCGGTTGTTGGTGTGTTAACCGTGTTAGCCCCACCATTGCCAGCATCGGCTCCAGAAAAGACGGTGGTTACTTCTTTGTTTGCTGGTGTGTAAGTGTAAACACCGGAAAGATTGCTGATGTTTGCATCAGGAGCTTGGGTTCGAACGTCGATTTGGTAGGTGCCATTCCCGTTGTTAATAACGGTGTATTGACGACTGCCATTTGTCTCGTTGTAACCCATCTGGCTTCTAAAGTTTGACAGAACCCCGTTCGTGGAAGTTGCAGTTGAAGTGCTACCCTTCGTCGTACTGTTACTGTTCAATACAGGCTGTTGTGTTGTTTCACTGTTTGTCTTCGATACCGAAGAAACGCTACTCTGTCCGTTTACATTGCCTGTAACTTGACTAACTTGTTGGCTATTAGTTACACGACTGCTGTCTTGTTGACCGCTCGTAGAAACAGTTCCCGAAGCGACTTTGCTCAAACTGGTTTGAGTTGCGTTACCCTTAACAGAACTACTCTGTGTTGAACTACTTTGTGTTGAATTGCTCTGAATCGAGCCGCCTCGAACAGAACTACTTGGTACTACACTGCTTTGAACGCTAGTAGTCTGCGCCGAACTCGTCGATGCGGTGCTTACATTAGATGATGCCGTGTCCGAATCAGAAACAGCACTAGTCTCGGAAGCAGATGAACTTGTCCCCGTTACGGCTAATGAAGACTGATCACTAGAAGAACTGGTTGTAGCAGGTGCGACCGTTGTAACATTCGACGTCTGGGTAGGAACCTTTACGTCGCTCTTACGGCTGCTACAAACACTATCTGAATGATGCCCCTCGCTGACTGTCGTCGCAGAAGTACTTGCACAAGCAGTCAACAGAACCGTACTGACCAAAATTACACTACCTGTCATCATTTTCTTAAATGTTTGAATGCTCATTTTATGTACCCCCGCTCTGACACGTTTCAAATCTCCTGTGCCTTTTGATACTTAAAGTATATCACTTGTAACAAAAATTACGTGATTATGTCATTATTGTTACATATCGAAAGAAAAGCTTAATAACTTCAACATTTTATGATATAGACGGTGAAATAATGGGATTGGAACCTAACAACTCAATTTAACACTTGGTAAAAGTGCCGCAACCGCGAGCCAGAACGCTGTCATTTACCCGTTTGACACAAAAACGACGTTCATGGAAAGGACCATGAACGTCGTTTTTACCTGAGCAAGTCACCCTAGTACACCTTGCTCTCGTTTATTCGAAGCTAATTAAATTAGACTATTTAACTAATCGAAAATCAGTTGTTACGGCCGTCCCGGTGAAAACGGGTCCGGAACAACGGGCTAACAGCCTTGTTTTCATTGATCCGGCGAATTGCATCCCCAACCAGTGGTGCAATGGACACTTGAACTAACTTGTCGAAATGTTTCTCTTCTGGCAAGTTAATTGAGTCGGTCACAACCACTTGTTTAAATGGCGATGCTTTCAAACGGTCAACTGCTGGGCCAGACAACACAGCGTGTGAACAACAAGCGTAAACTTCTTCTGCACCTGCATCCATCAATGCCTTGGCTCCCAAAGTAATCGTACCGGCTGTATCAATCATGTCATCAATCATGATACATTTCTTACCCTTGACGTCACCAATAATGTTCATAATCTCGGCCACGTTGGCACGAGGGCGACGTTTGTCAATAATCGCAATTGGTGCTTTAAGGAACTCTGCCAAGGCACGCGCACGTGTCACTCCACCGTGATCCGGTGAAACCACCACTGCATGTTCAGCAATGTGATTCGTAATGAAATAGTCAGCTAACAATGGTGCTGCCATCATGTGATCAACCGGAATATCAAAGAATCCCTGAATTTGAGCAGCATGCAAGTCTAACGCCAATAGTCGGGTCGCACCAGCTTTTTCAAGCATATCTGCGACCAGTTTAGCGGTGATAGGTTCACGTGAACGCGCTTTACGATCCTGACGGGCATAGCCATAGTAAGGAACAACCAAGTTGATTGTATTAGCACTGGCACGACGTAGTGCATCAATCATAATCAACAATTCCATCAAATTATCGTTAACAGGTGCTGATGTGGACTGAATCAAATAAACGTTGTCCCCACGCACACTTTCTTCGATATTAATGCGAATTTCACCATCACTGAAACGATCCACAGAAGTTTTACCTAATTCAACACCAACTTCATTAGCAATTTTTTCTGCCAGGGGGCGGTTTGAATTCAGCGCAAAAATCTTCAGTTTGGGGTCAAAATATTGAGTTGACATGTTCCCTCCACAAAGGATAATTTAATTTTTTCATACTCATTTGTTATAGCTCAATGGTACTCATTAACGGTCATTGACGCAACTATCTGCACTATTTGTCTTCCGGTTTGTGCGGTAATTTTGACCAATAATCCGGTTTGTTAGTTTGACGTTCACGGGCAATCGCCATGTCATGACGCGCAACATCCTTTGTAATCGTTGAACCAGCAGCAATAAACGAGTGATCCGCGACGTTAAGCGGCGCAACCAAATTGGAATTACTGCCAATGAAGCTGTGGTCGCCCACAATAGATTCATGTTTGCCAACACCATCGTAGTTAACAAACACAACGCCACAGCCGACATTAATATCCGTTCCTAATTGAGCATTCCCGACATAGGTCAAGTGGCCTACTTTAGTCCGTGCACCAATAGTCGCTTTCTTAATCTCAACAAAGTTGCCCAGGTGAACGTTTTCACCAATATGAGCATCTGGCCGCAAGTGACTCATTGGACCAATATCAGAGCCATCAGCCATGTCACTATCCTCAATGAATGAAGAAGTAACCGTGACACCATCGTGAATCACACTATTACGAATTTCGGAATTGGCGCCAATCATACAATCCTCGCCAATGACCGTGTGCCCCTTTAACTGAACATTAGGTTCAATAATAGTGTCAGCACCAATTTTAACGTCCACATCAACGTACGTATGATCCGGATCGATAAAGGTCACACCATTTGCCATGTGTTCCTCATTGATGCGGCGTTGCATAACTTTTGTCGCTGTTGCCAAAGCTTTGCGGTCATTAACACCCATTGATTCACTGAAATCACTCATGCGGTAAGCGCCGACCCGTTGACCGGCTGCCTTTAAGATTTCGATGACATCAGTTAGGTAATACTCACCTTGGGCATTGTCGTTTTTAACTTGGTGGAGTGCATTGAATAAGGCTTTGTTATCGAAAACGTACACACCGGTATTAATTTCCTTAACAGCCTGTTCTTCTGATGTAGCGTCCTTTTGTTCCACAATTTTTTCTACAAGCCCAATATCATTTCGGATAATCCGGCCGTAACCAGTCGGGTTGGGCGCAATCGACGTCAGGATCGTACCGACATCGCCCTTAGCTTCGTGATAATCAAACAGTTTTTGAAGTGTTTCAGCCCGAAACAACGGTGTATCACCACTGACAATCAGTGTGACACCATCGACGTCGCCTAGTAACGGTTCTGTTTGTAACACGGCATGACCCGTACCCAATTGTTCTTTCTGCATTGCATATTGCGTGCGGTCACCCAATTGTTTGCGAACATCATCTGCCCCATAGCCAACAATTGTCACGATCCGGTCCATGTTGGTCGATTCCACCTGGGTCAACACGTGATCGACCATTGTTTTACCACACACCCGGTGCAGAACTTTGTACAGCTTCGATTTCATGCGGGTTCCTTTACCAGCCGCAAGAATAATGGTATTTCTCGAACTCATTGAAAAACTTACCTACCTTTCATTGCCAAACACACGGTGCATATAGTTCCCGGGTGTGGCCCGAATTGGTTCCGATTCACTCTGTAATGTTTCAACATGCAGTAATGATGTAAAGTTTTCAGATTGACGTTCGCCATTAAAACGGCCTTCGCCAAACACGGTGATTCCGGCAACCTCACAATCCAGTTCACGAACTAAGCTAGCAAGACCAGAAATGGTGCCGCCACCCTTAACAAAGTCATCCACAATCAATACCCGTGAACCAGCTGGCAGGGCACGTTTGGAAATCTGCATTTTTTCGATGGCCGTCGATGAGCCAGATACATAGTTCACACTGACCGTAGCACCATCTGTGATGGCACCGTCTTGACGAGCAATGACAAATGGCACGTTCAATTGTTCCGCAACAGCCTGGGCTATCGGAATCCCCTTCACAGAAACCGTCAATACCATATCAATGGTTTGGTTCATGTATTGAGTCGCAATCAAACGCCCGATCTGGCGCAATACCTCTGGCTGACCCAACAGGTCAGATAAATAAACATAACCACCAGGCATTACCCGATGGGAGTCCGAAACTTCTTTACATAAATAATCGATGTATTCAGAAGCATCTTCCTTCAGGATATACGGAATAAACCGAGCACCACCCGCAGCACCGGGCAGAGTTTCTAACAAACCGGTTCCACGTTCCTGAAAGGTTCGTTTTAAAATGGTTAAATCTTCACTAATCGATGATTTGGCTGACTCATAACGCTCCGCAAAAAAGGACAACGAAACCAGTGTCCGTGGTCGTTCCAGTAAGAAGCGCGTCATGTCAATCAATCGATCTGATCGTCTAACTTTCACGTTTAGCTACCTCAACTCATTTTTAATTTCACAATGAACGACAAAAAGCGTTCTTTCCTTGGTTAATAATAGCACAACGTTCGTAATTACTGGGCGCTTCTCACAAAAAAAGCGCCGTTTCCGACGCCGTTCTCATACCACTTTAATTTCGTGCTGTGAAGCGATTAAAAATCAGGCCAATAAAGTAAAACAGGACTTCAATGACGGCAATGAAGAAAGAAACCGGCCAGTTTGTCCAGTAGCTCAGCGCCAAACCGAGCCACACACCAATCAAAGCAAATAGAATGGCTAGACCAATCATGCTGCCAACGCCGTGCGCAAAATATTTTGCCGCAGAGGCAGGTAAGGTAAGCAAGATAAAGATTAACAGGGAGCCCACGATTTGAGCGGCCACACTGACTGAAAATGCTAATGCAACCAGAAAGATAATGGCCAGTGTGGTGCCGTGAATACCGGCAACCCGCGCTCCGACAGCGTCAAACGAATCAAACTTCAAACTTCGGTACACCGCCATAATTACCACAATCACGGCCAAGGCTAACATAGCAACTTGTACTACCGATGTCCGGCTGATTCCAATGACAGAGCCAAACAAAATGTTTGTAGCTGAACTAGCATTTTGGTTTGATAGTGAGAGAAACAGAATCCCCAGCCCAATTGCTAACGCTGAAATCGACGTGATGGCAGCTTCACGTCGGGACGCCTTGCTACTCAACTGGCCTACCGCCACAGAACTGACACTGGTAAATAACAGCATCCCCGCCAATGGCGTCCAGCCAACAAACAATCCGAAGGCTGCCCCAGCGAAGCCAATTTCAGATAACGTATGCGTTAAAAAAGACATGTTTCGAGCGACCACAAAGACCCCAACGATACCGCTGACAATTGCGATTAATGTCCCCGCCGCAAAAGCATTTTGCATAAATGGATAATTAAGCATGAGCCGCCTCCAGTACCGTTTCGTTCAATTGGTCAATCGTGCCCAGTTGATACGGGCCCGGCTGCATTAACAAAAAGTTGGTCGAATACTTTTTTGTTAACGGCAAATCGTGCGTTACGAAGATAACGGCTGCCTGTGTTTGCTGCTGATATTGTTTAACCAAGTCCAGCAATTCAAACTTCATATTATTGTCCAAACTGGCAGTCGATTCATCCAAAATCAGCAACTGTGGCTGTCGAATCAAAGCTTGGGCCAAATAAGCCTTCTGTAACTCCCCACCAGAAACACGGCCAAGCGGTGTGTGTGCGATCCGCGTCAAATCTGTTTCGTGCAACACTTGATTCAAGCGTTGCTTTTCATGTTTGGACCACCATGGCGTTAAATGATCATGTAGCGCTAAACCCACAAAATCTTTCACGGTCAACGGATACTCGGTATCAACGTTTCTAAATTGTGGGACATAACCGATCGTGACCTGAGAACGACTTGGCAAAAACGAAACTTCGCCAGCCGTGGGCCGCAGTTGTTGGAGTAAAATTCGAATAAGGGTTGTTTTACCAATCCCATTTTCGCCAAGTACGCTAAGGAATTCGCCACGCTTTAACGTAAACGTGAGTCCTTGAAACACCGTTTTTTGGCCAAACTTCATCCCTAGTTTATCCACGGTCATAATGGTGTCCTCGGTTAGTTGACTGTCAGGTTGACCATTGGGATCAATCTTTGGATGCGTTTCATTACTTGCCATGCTGATTGTCCTCCTCTAACGCAGTTTTGACTTGGTTCAATTCGTTGGTCATCCAGTGTGCATACGACTGATTGGACGGCAACGTTTCCGTCACTTGAACCACTGGGATGTGGTAGCGACGTGCTTGTTTGGTCATTGAGTTCACAATCGGCTGTGAGTTTTGTGTGTTCACAACCCATAAAGCAACCCTGTGTTGTTTAAAATCACGCGTTAGTTTGGCAATGTCTGCTGGTGATGGATCGGTTCCCTCTTCAACAGCGCGAGCAAAATGATTATCAGTGACTTTTAAATTTACCGCCGACAATGTGTCATTGAACACCGGCTCACTAACAGCGACCGCTTGATGATGGCTCATGCGTTTTAACTGTTTAATCGTCTTTTTCCACGATGACAGTGTCTCGAGGTAACGGTCGGCATTCCGTTTAAAAGTCGCTTTATGATCAGGTTGCAAACGTGAAAAGCGTGTTACCATCTGTGCAACTAAGCGTGGCATCGTCTGCGGATTGTACCAAATGTGAGGATTCTCGCCAACCTGTCGGTGCATCAGATCTGTACCAACATTAATGGTGCGCTTCTCCTGACCATTCGCCGCCACAACTTTTCCCAACCAGTCATCATAACCCAAACCATTTTCAATGATCACATCAGCCTTAGCAACCTGCTTTGCAGTGTGCGTCGTTGGCTCAAAGCTTTCCGCATCAACGCTAGGACTGTTAATAACAGCCGTCACCTGACCATATTGCCCTAGCACTGCGCTGGCGGCCTGAGCATAGAAATCCAATGAACTTACCACGCGAATTTTTGAGGTCGGTTTGGCTCGCGCAATCATTCTTCGTTGATCCACTACTAAGCTAACAATCAATGCGATTAAGAGTAATGCTATAATACTGAAGATATGTAAGCCACGTTTATGTTGTCGCAAGAGAATGTCCTTTCTGCAATGAATATGTAAAAAGTAATGATTACCGTTTAATAGTTTACCGAAACTCCAAAAAAAATGCAATCGGTAAACTTCAGAACGTAACCACTTCTTAAGAGCATAAAATTAACCTTAAGCATCCATATCCACATTTGATAAGAACTTTTGGAGATCAAAATGACTGAACAACACTTAGTATTTCACCATATCCTATATCATGAAAACCAACGCTAAAGGCATTCTTTCTTGACAGTCGCTCCAAAAACCGTTACATTATTTTCGAAATGATTTATCAATACTAAAATTTTTAAGGAGATCCGCCGATGCGCAACTAATAACTGTTTTGGAACTAAGTGAACTCATAATTTTATCTACGAAATATCCAGAAGACAACAGGAATTGGCCTCGTTTGCCCTCTGTGAAGAAACTTCAATAGATAATTGTGAATTCATTCAGTGCCAGCAGTTACATGTTGCGGGGGTGGACTCTTTTTTTGTGCGCTCCCCCACATGTCTGGACTGTCTTGGCACGTTCTTGGGAGGTTATAAAATGAAATATTTTCTTCTCGCTTAACACCTATCTAGTTAACTTGTAAGGAGTGATTTCATGTTTGTTATTCAAGCACAAAATATTGCCATCACACGGCATCAACAACAATTATTTAATATTGAGCAACTCGTCATTAATCCTGGTGACCGCATCGGTCTAATTGGCGCTAATGGTGCTGGTAAAACAACGCTGATCGATATTCTGACTGGCTCGCTGACCCCTGATGCTGGCATCGTCGACCGCCAAACGACGCCTGTTGTCGTCCACCAATTGCACGATATTTCCACGCAAAGTGGTGGTGAACAGGTTAAAAACGCTATTTTAACGGCTTTACGTCAACAACCCGAATGGTTAATTTTGGATGAGCCCAGCGCTAATTTAGACGAGACAAACCAGCAGTGGTTGATTGACCAGCTCAATCGATTTAAAGGCACCTTGCTACTGATTTCGCATGATCGAACATTACTCAATGCTGTCACGACCACAACTTGGTCGCTCGCTGATCATACCCTGACAACGTTTGCCGGCAATTATGATGCCTTTACGGCTAATGAGACGGCCCAGCGAAATAATCAGGCAGCTGCATTCCGAAGCTACCAGCAACAAAAGCATAAGCTGGAAGTCGCCGCTATCAAACGCACTGAACGGGCAGCCAAAATAACAAAGCCTAATCCTCACAATCATAGTCGTAACGAGCTTCAGGATATGAAAAGCTCACTGCGCCGTAATCAAGGCAAAATGACCAAAGCCGCGCGCGTTATAAAGGATCACGCTGAACATCTGACACCAGTTGCCAAACCCACTGAGCAGCCCTCGGTTACCTTACGGGCGGAACAGTTCGCCACTTTAGGCAGGCATACGCCGATCAACATTCAGCATCTGGCCTTGAAAGCTGGCAAACGAACATTGGCAAACGATGTCAACTTCGTCCTCCACACCGGTGACCGTGTCGCCATCACCGGGCCAAACCAGGTCGGTAAAACGACACTGCTTCGCGCCGTTTTAGCCAACCAAAATCAGGCCATTAGCGTCAATCCCGCGGTTAAATTTGGTTACTTTGCTCAGAATATGAGCCGCTTGGATCTAACCGCCACCATTTGGCAAAACGTGACTGAACATACGCGTCAGGACAACGCTATTGTCCGCACAGTTTTGGCTGAATTTGGTTTTAAAGCGACTGCCTTAGATATTCCTGCCCAAAACCTAAGCGGTGGCCAACGTGTTAAGGTTTCACTGGTTAAAGTTCTGCTCAGCGACGCCAATGTTCTTATCCTTGACGAGCCAACGAACTACCTTGATTTACCAACGCTCACAGCACTCGAACAATTTTTAACCACCTATCCTGGCACCGTTTTGTTTGTCTCACATGATGAAACATTTGTGACGCACGTCGCGACTCGCGTCTTAAAGCTTTCTACTCACGGTCTGGTTGACCCCAATCAGGTGGCTACCAAACGGATTACGGCAGCGCAACGTCAAGCTGCTGATGAAGCATTGCTCGCTCAGTTTCGTGATTTGTAGTCGTCTTTTCAATCTCATTCACCCCATCCAAAAAGGGACTGCTAGAACAAGTAACACTTGTTCTAGCAGTCCCTTTTTAGTCACACATCTTATTTCACATAACGATTTAAAAAATCCGTTAGCGTTTGACGATATTTGCTCGGTTGCGTTCGAATACTTGAGATATGCGCAGCCTCGTCATCAATAATCAGCTGCTTAGGTTCATTTGCTCGTGCATACAGCTCGTAAGCGTCCCCAACCGGCACCGTTTGATCCTTAGCACCATGAAACATCAAGATTGGTAAATGATTTTTAGCCACCTCTGCTAAAATGTCACCATCTTTAAAGGCATAGCCGGCCTGACGTTTGGCGAAGTCATCAGCGATTGGCATTAACACGCTGCTGGGCACATGATACTTATGCCACAACCGAAACTTGCCTTCCTGAAAAACATTTCGAAAACCGCTATCTTCAACAATGGCGCGCACGTTATGCGGCAACGTTTGACCACTTGTAGCCATCACCGTTGTAGCACCCATGCTAATTCCCATTAACACAATGTTAACTTGCTCACCTTGATTAGCAATAACCGTGTCGATCCACTGCTGGTAATCATTTCGATCCAGCCAACCAAAACCGATCACGTTACCATCACTACGCCCATGTGCACGTGCGTCCGGCATTAACACGCTGTAGCCCGCATCCATGAACAACCGGGCGTACGGAATCATTTGTTCACGTGAGTGATGCAACCCGTGAGCTAAAATAGCTACTTTATTGGTATTGTGGGCGTTTGGCATAAACGTCGCCCGTAAAGTTAGGCCGTCAGCCGTTTTAATCGCCCACGGTGACTGTTGTTGATGCTTGAACCACTCATTTTCAATGTCTGTATTGGCCTCAAGCGAGGCCTGTCGACCAGCCAATTTTTGCTTGTTAGACCAACCGGTTGCGAGCAAATAAACTGCGTAGCCGGCACCAATCAAAGTCGTGTAACTCGTGGCAACGGCCAGTGCAGTACGTTTGATTAACGTTTTTTTATTCATTCAACCACTCCAAACCTGATTCTTCTTTAAGCTACCTTCAAACGGATGCCGATGGTTGCGCAAAATCGGTGTGCAAACTAACGGGACGCACAACATGGACTTCCCGACAAAAACCTGACAAACCGTTAGCTACGTGTTGAGCCCGTGATTGTTTACGGCAGATGCCAAACACCGTTGGACCAGTGCCACTCATTTCGGCCACATCTGCACCAAAACGAACCATCTGCTCCTTAAGATGATTAACCGTTGGGTAAAGCCGTGACGTGATCGGCGTTAATACGTTTTCCACGGAATCACAAATTTCATCATAGTCGCCCCGTTGAATCGCAGCGACTAGTGCGTGCGTATCCGCATGCTGAACTTCGGCATAGTTAATGCGCCGCAAAATCGATGGTGTTGACACGCTGATTTTGGGTTTAGCTATCACCACCCACATCGGAGGCAGTTTAGGTAATTGCGTGATAATCTCACCGCGTCCCGTCACATGCGCTGTTTGACTACAAACGCAATACGGCACATCTGCATCAATCTGTAACCCTAATTGACACAAAGTTGCTTGATCTAAGTTGAGCTCCCAGAGTCGGTTCAGTGCTCGCAATACCGCCGCTGCATCCGACGAACCGCCGCCCATTCCGGCCGCGACCGGAATATGCTTTTCAATGTGGATGTTCATCGCCTCTTTACGACCATATGTGGTCGCCAATAAGTGAGCAGCCTGATAAGCAAGATTACGATGGTCATTTGGTAAAAAGCCACTATTTGTGGTGACTTTAATGCGACCATTGCGGCCCAGTGTTTTGACGGCGACATAATCCGCCAAATCGACGGACGTTAAAACCATGTCCCATTCTTCACTGCCATCATGGTGATGAAAGGGTGTATCGAGGCTCAAATTAAGCTTGGCCGGCGCCTTTTCCAGTGTCTCCGTAAAATCACCTCCGCTACCACGAAATATATAACGTAAGTATATTACAGTCCCCCCATAATCGCCACCAGCTCGCGGTAAAATCCAGCGAGGTACTTACCGTTATGCTTTAGCTTCCGCTTACGGTCGTTTGCTTTTGAAATCGCCTGTGCGGACCGGGTCAAGCCTCCAAAGTTCGGAGTCTCTCACCTCGACTGAAAGCCACACACCCCGTGTCTTTCAGCTCGCCCCGTGTTGTAAATTCGGAAGCCCACCCAATTAACAACACCTTCACTGGCGATTTCAACGCGCACTCCCTCCAGCTCATATTATTGAATAGTCAGTACACGTCACTGCATAGATCAGAGCACGATGTTGTTTCTGCAAAAAAAGTCATCTTTTACATTTCACCAAGTATGAAATGCCGTCTATCAACTTAAATCTATCCACAGCTGTAACTGCACCACTTTGTGTAATTTACATTGGCAATTACTTATACACGCTGGATGGAAGGGCGTCAACATTGATACCGATCCGTGCAGGTGGTGTTAATTCGAAAGCTCCTCTCGAATTTACACCACGGACGGTCGCCAAGACTCGGATTTCCACGAGGCTTGACGGCGAGGTGAAAGACGGTGTACTTCCGGCTTGAACCGGTCCCACGGCGAGCGTATCAATGTTGACAACCGGACTACCCGCCCACATCTGAATTGTAGTGTGAAATCTAACCCAAACAAAAAAAGCCCCAATTTCCACACAGGAAATGAGCTCCATTCGTAAAATTAAGCTGACGATTATTCTTCGTCGAACGCAATTTCAATATTTTTAGTTAACACATCAGTGTAACTGTAAGAGACTCGTTCAAATGAGTTCTCCTCTTGGTCGAGGTCAACCACAAAAACAGCCGGATACGTTTCCTTAAGTGTGCCGCGGCGCTTAGTCACCTTTTTGCGACCTGCCTGAGCTACAACCATCAACTTTTGACCCAATTTAGCGTCCAGTTTAGCCTTGATACTTTGTAATGTTACTGGCATGCAATTCACCTCACATGCATAACAGTATATCATGGTCAAGTACTTTTTGCAATTGTTCCAATGAGGAAACTCCGTACATCTCCCAAGCAGTTAAAACAGATTGTGCGTGTGTAAAACGTTTGTTAGCGCGATGAATCCCTCTAATGATAACCTTTCGGCACGAATGGACTGGGCCAATTCCATTTCATCCAAACTCGCTTGTAATTCAACTTTTGTAGCTGGTGCCTTGCCGAAGATACTTTGTAAATTGTTCCAAAGACTCTTGCGGCGGTGAGCAAAACAACCACGAATCAACCGAAACAACGCATCATCGCTGAATGGCTTTTCAATTAGCGGTTCACGCGGTGTCAACGTCACGATGGCAGAATCCACGTTTGGCTGAGGAATGAACGCCGTCCGTGAGACGGTAAACGCTAGGCGTGCTTGCATCTTATATTGAACTGCGAGCGTTAACGCACCGTACTCCTTGGTTCCAGGTTCAGCGCTCAACCGTTCTGCCACTTCCTTCTGCATCATGACAACAATGGCAGCAAAGTCGATCGGTGCACTCACAAGTCCCATTAAAATGGGCGTCGTGATGTAATAAGGTAAGTTGGCCACTACTTTAACAGTTTCGGCATCCGGCAGATGTTCGGCAATTTCGTTGGCCAAATCTACTTTTAGAATATCAGCATTGACGATGTTGACATTTTTGTATGGTGCCAACGTTTCCGCCAATACAGGGATCAAATTCTGGTCGATTTCAAATGCCAGAACGCGCTTAGCAGACCGAGCTAATTGCTCCGTCAACGCGCCAATCCCAGGTCCAACTTCGATGACATCATCGTCATCTGTGATGTCAGCTGCACTCACAATGTTGTGCAAAATGTTAACGTCTGACAGGAAGTTCTGACCTAAGCTCTTCTTCACTGCGATCCCATACGTATTCATAATTGCCCGCGTACGAACGGGATTAGCAATATCGGGGCGGTCGGCCCGTTTTGATTCAGTCATCTAGTCTCCTTGAACACTTCAATATTTTTAACGTGTGACACTCAACAACGTGATTTATCAACATTACTGATCTAATTGTTGAACTGCTTTTTCAAAATCTGCACGGCTCACTTGAAAAAGTTGAAGTCGTTTGAGCAGTTGCTTGCCATTGACGTAACCCAAATTCAACACTTCACCGAGTTTCTCCCGACGTTGCCGCGAATCAGCTTGCCCGACTAGGCCAGCTGCCAACAAATCCTGCTGAAAGATCAGCGGCTTATCGTCTAACGAACCAGCAGACAAATGTTGCAAAGCTGATTTAATGACAGCAGGGTCAGCGTGTTCGACACCCAGGCTACCGCCCGCATTCTCTGGCACACCTTGCTTGCGCGTAATAAAAGCATGCTTAGCATCTGGCACCGCTGCACTAATTAGTTTACGCAGCCGCTCGCCATTGAAATCAGGATCAGTCAACACAATAACACCACGCGTCGCCTGCAATTGTTTAATTTGAGCCAATTTCGTTTTGTTGAGTGCTGACCCATTCGTTTCAAACGTATCGGCATTTACAGCCTGCTGAATGCGTTTGGTATCATCCTTGCCTTCAACAACCAGCACTTCTTTTAATTTGTCCATTAATCTTCAATCCCAAAGAATTGGTTCGCGTTAGCAAACGTCGCATCCGCAATTTCCAACTCTGGCTGCTCACGCAGTTTAGCAATGGCTTGTACCGTGAAGGCCACATTTGCCGGTTCATTCTGTTCGCCGCGATGTGGTTCGGGCGTCAGGTACGGCGCATCGGTTTCCACTAACATCCGATCTAACGGCGTTTGTTTAACAGAATCGTGAACCTCATGCGCATTTTTAAAGCTGGCAACACCAGAGTAAGACACGACCATGCCAAGATCCAAAAAGCGTTTGAGCCACTCCGGATCACCGTTAAAACTGTGCATCACCCCACCGATGTCACGAATATCCGCCGCTTTTAAAATAGCGTACGTATCCGCAAACGCATCACGGTTATGAATAATGACCGGCTTATCCAGTGATTTAGCAATATCAACTTGGCGAGCAAAAATGCGCTTTTGGTCGTCCACGACAGCATCCAGATTATCCACGTGATAATCTAAGCCAATTTCGCCGAGTGCCATCACCCGACTATCCTGCAGTTGACCAATCATGGTCTCCTCAACCGCATTGTTATAGGTCGCAACCTCTTCCGGATGCCAGCCAACTGCGGCCCACATATTTGAATAACGGTGCGCCAACTCAATCCCGCGTTCATTCAGTTTGGCATCAGAGCCTACGTTCATGATCCGCGTAACATGGGCAGTTGCCGCATGTTGGTTATATGAGGCTGCTTCTTCATAAAAGGTATCGTCATTCAAATGAGTGTGTGAATCAAAAATTTCCATCTTTATCTCCGTATTGAGATCGTCCTATCCTAGGACATCCCCGTTGTTCAAACTATCCGGCACTGTAACCAACGTCACCTTGCCATCACGCTCAGTGGACAATAACATCCCCTGGCTGATTTGACCACGCATCTTCCGTGGTTTCAAGTTCGTAACAGCCAGTACTTTCTTACCGGTTAATTTTTCATAGTCGGGATACCATTCGTGAATACCTGAAAGAATTTGCCGATTTTGTTGATCGCCGGCGTCCAAACGGAATTGGAGTAATTTGTCTGCGCCCTCAACTGGTTTGACCGACTTGATTTCAGCGACCTTAATTTCTGTTTTATCAAATTCATCAAACTTGATCTCAGGTTTCGTCAAGTTCAGTGTGACATTTTCTGGTTCCCATTGAGAATCAGCAGCAGCCGCCATTGCAGAACGGCCTTTTTGCTTATCTGTCTTGGTCATTTGTGATTGGATAAAGTCGACTTCTTCTTGTGCATCCAAACGTGGGAAGATTGGTGTTCCCTTTGCAACAACGTGACTGTTAACCGGCAGATCGGCCATCTTTAAGCCTTCAATCTGCATGCTGTCAGCATCCGTTGGCAACCCCAACTGTGTCAAAATTTCTTTTGGTGCGTGTGTCATGATTGGTTGAATCAACAACGCAATCACCCGCAGGCTGGCCACTAAATGACTCATAGCAGCAGCCAAACGTTTATCATCACCATCATTAGCCTTTTTAGCTAATGTCCATGGTTCTGTTTCATCAATGTATTTATTTGTGCGTGAAACGAGCTTCCAAACCGCTGACAAAGCATCCGCAAAGTGCAATTTTTCCATCAACTGGTGGTATTCAGCAATCGTATCCACAGCTGTTTGTTCCAAATCGGCATCTGGTTCGTTGACGTTGCTTTCAAAGGCCGGTACGACCCCGTCGTAATACTTATTAACCATGGCAACAGTCCGGTTCAGCAAGTTCCCTAAATCATTGGCCAGATCATAATTAATCTTGTCAACGAAGTCTTCCGGCGTGAATACACCATCGTTACCAAACGGCATTGCCTTCAACAAGTAATACCGTAAAGCATCCAGTCCGTAACGGTGAACCAGGGTCTCTGGGTAAATGACGTTCCCCTTTGACTTACTCATCTTGCCGTTCTTCATCAACAGCCAGCCGTGACCGACCACGTGCTTTGGCAACGGTAAGCCAAGTGCATGTAAAATAATTGGCCAGTAAATGGTGTGGAAACGCACAATTTCTTTACCAACCATTTGAACATTAGCTGGCCAGTACTTCTTGAAGTTGCTATCGTCATCAGTACCGTAGCCCAGCGCTGTAATATAGTTGGACAGTGCATCTACCCAAACGTAGATCACGTGCTTTGGATCTGTTTTAACTGGCACCCCCCACTTGTAACTCGTCCGAGAAACAGACAGGTCTTCCAAGCCAGGTTCCAAGAAGTTCTTCACCATTTCATTCATCCGCGTATTCGGAATAATGAAATCTGGGTGTTCTTTGTAGTAGTTCATCAGCCAGTCGGCGTACTTACTCATCTTGAAGAAGTACGATTCTTCATCAGTCCACACGACTTCGTGACCAGATGGGGCTTTCCCGCCGGTCACTTTGCCATTTTCATCACGGAAGACTTCTGCTAACTGGGATTCCGTAAAGAATTCCTCATCGTCCACAGAGTACCAGCCTTCATAGTGACCCTTGTAAATATCCCCTTGTGCTAATAACTGATCGAAAATCTTCTGAACAGCGGCTTCATGATAATCATCCGTTGTCCGAATGAACTTGTCGTTACTGATTTCCAGCAACTTCCACAGTTCTTTAATCTGGTCAGCCATGCCATCGACATATTCTTTCGGCTGTTTGCCCAAAGATTCAGCCTTTTCTTCGATTTTTTGACCGTGCTCATCTGTTCCAGTCAGGAAGAAGACGTCGTTACCCATTAACCGCCGGTAACGCGCCTCGGCATCGACTGCGATGGTCGTATATGAATTCCCGATATGTAACTTGCCAGACGGGTAATAAATTGGCGTAGTAATGTAGTAAGTCGGCTTTTTTTCTGCCATGAACAAATCTTCTCCTTTAGTTCGCGAGCCCGCAATGTTTGGCATCACGAACACCTCGTTAGTCTGAATAAGTATACCATAGCACTTTGCGTGGCTACGGAGTTTATCAAACAGAATTTCTCAAAATAAATCTAATTGGGTGGGCCCCAATCCATTAAACGTCAATCCCAGTTGATCACGCAGGCTTTCTGCATTAGCTGCAGCGTCTCGATGCCCATTATTATTGAAGATCACGTACGTTTGGTCAACCTGTTGGCTAACTGTTTTAACAGCCTCACCTAAACGAATCAGCTCATCATCTGAATACCGGTAATTGGTACGATCCTTGCGCCAGTCTCCCTGGTGATCTAACCAGCCACGCCGGTTCTGACCGTGAAATCGGAAGTACGCTGCTGTTGGCGTTGTGACGACCGGTGTAAATGGCACGCCACGATTGCCATCACTAGGTTCATCCGCAATTACGTAAGTCATGTTAAGACTCGTTAAGTAATCAAACACGTCCTTGCTCAAACTGCCTTCATACCAGCTGGGATCACGAAACTCCACCGCAATCGGTAAATCGCCCATGTGAACCCGCACGTCACGCAGATAACGAATATGGTCTAAGTTTCGGGTGAAGTACGGCGGGAACTGAAATAACACCGTTGCCAACATCCCTGCCTTGACTAGTGGAACCACCGCACGACGAAATTGATTAAACGTTTGCCAGCGCTCGTCATCACTGACTTGTTCAGATTTTGCATCATCATGACGCGTCATCACCTGATGTGCCTTCAAAATGTACTGAAAGCCATCTGGTGCTTGATTGCGCCAATTGGTAACGGTCTTAATACTGGGCACACCATAAAAAGACGTATCCAATTCAACCAGTTGAAACACGCCAGCATACTCAGAAAACAGCACATCACGCTGTTCATCGTGAATTAAATGTGGATGCCGCGTCCATGTCGATAATCCAATCGTAATCAATTCGTTGTCCCCCTTTTGATCTATTCTTGCGTTCTTGCAATAATTTCTAACAAAAACGGTGCCACCATTATGGGCACCGTTGAATAATCTTCAAATATGGTTTGCGTTACTTAAACTGACGAATAACGTTGGTTTCTTCTTCAGATAAGGTCTTGCCCTTCAATGTGCTGATCAGCATCAATCCCTGACGCCGGTAATTGCTGCGAATGGCAGAAAATGACCAGCTGATCATCGCAAACAGGAAGGTCACCATCGCGGCATTCGTTCGTGGCATGGCGACCCCAAACAGCATTGCTGGTTGGGCACCAAAGAACACTTGCCAAGCACCGTAAAACATTAAGAAATCAAATAATAGTTGTAGTCGATTGACCCACTTCATCTGTGACAGTAAACTCCCAAGCCGGGCAAAAATATCATCACGATTCATCCTCTGTCACCCACTTTCTTTATGGCACCTGCATTTAATACATTAATTGTAAGAAAGTCCGGCCCAAAACGCAATTGATTTAACCTTTTAGATCGGCAAAAAACGTTTCTGCATCGCCGGTATATTGAGCCGTTACGCTGCCTGCTGGAATCGGTTCATTGTTCACCACAATAAGCTTAGCATTGGGCTGACGATAATTAATCAACCCAGCAAACGGATATACCTTAAACGAAGTACCAACAATCACTAATAGGTCCGCCGCTTCAATAGCAGCCATTGACCGCTGTAGTGCAGACTCCGAGATAGACTCACCATACAACACAATGTCTGGACGAATAATCCCGTGATCAGTGTCATGATACATGGATTTCATATAGTCGTGCCAATCAACCTGTTCTCCGTCCTTACTACAATAACAACGATATAAATTTCCATGAAACTCAATGACTTGGTCATTGCCAGCCGTTCTGTCCAGATTATCAATGTTTTGTGTAATCAACGAGGCTTGACCTGATCGACACAACGCTGCAATTTTTTCATGAATGACGTTTGGCTTGGCATCTGGAAAATACAAATTCTCTTTCACAAAATCATAGAACATTTCAGGCTGCTCAACGAAACAATCATGACTCAACAAATACTCTGGCGGTAAGCCCTTGAACTTGGCCGAATACAGCCCAGACTTGGACCGGTAATCAGGAATGCCTGATGCGGTCGAAACACCCGCTCCAGTCATAAACGTAATGTGCTGTGCTTGATCAAACAATGTTTGCAAATCCTCTGTCATCACGAACCACCTTCCGTTTGTCAATCACACTAACCTAATCCCGCACGATATAACTAATGTTATGCGCCTCGAGGAAATCCTTGACCGGCGTATCATACACTTCTTTGAAAAATGACGAACTGTCCGCATCTTCCTTAGGCGGTGTCATCACAAATGCATTTTGACGATCAGAACGATTCAATGCAACATAAGCTCGTTCCCCTGACGCTTTATCTTTCAAATCAGAATGGAAAATTTCAAACATCTGGCGCATTTCCAACCGCAATTGACGTTCACTCAATACGCTTGTGACCGTTGTGAATGCCGTACTATTCAATGCTGGTAGACCCCAGTCAGTCAGTTGTGCGTCAAACGCCTTGTACAAACGAACCAGTGCCCGACGGACCTCAAACGGTGTATTGATTTTTTTAGCCATCATCACATCGTACAGCTTTTTAGCAGCTGCATAGGTCTTCGGAAAATTGGTACCTAATTCCTTTTCATGCTTACTGATGCCATTCCCGTAAAATACGAGTGCATCCAGTAACACGAGCAAACGTAATGCATTTTGGGCATCATCCTCAGCGCCTGTTTCAGGTTCAGGATCAATCGTCGCAAAAATCCCGTTATAAAATTCATCACTGACTTTGTCGTCAATCAAACCATGACCCGCCAAGGCTGGAAAAATCACTACATGATTCACGATATTGAATAACTGGGTCGACATGGCCATCAGCTGTTCATCCAACTCATCGTCACCAAACGTGAGGTTAAATTCAATCTGAGGAAAACCTTGCAATAACATCAACAAGTGACTCAGTTCATGAGCCGCTGAATACTGGGGTGCAGTAATATCGTCAACCCAGATTAACAGGCGGTCTTTTAACACATGTTGTTCAACCTGATCATCACGAACGTAACCGGCGTGTTTGTCACCGAACTGGACCATTACCGTGCCGGGAAACAGCTCGTTGACTTGGTCCAACAATGTTTGGACCGCTGGCGCTAATTTAATGTCTGCCATGTTTACTCCTTTATTTCTACATAAAATTCATTATTGGTTTCACATTTAATCCCAAATTGTTTAATCCTAAATTACGGTTGGTTACTTTAAGTTTCCGCGTCCGGTTGTCCGCGTTGAAGCCACTGTGTGGACCGGTTCGAGCCCGCAAGTTCATGGTCTCTCACCTCGCCTTGAAGCCTCCAAAACCGAGTCTTCAAGTTCGTCCGTGATGTAAATTCAGCAAAAACCGCTTCATTAACATCACTTTCACAGCTTTTTCAACGCGGACAACCTCCAGCTACAGTAAACAACTTACTTGCAGGTGCCATTAACTATACTCCACAAATTTCGAACATCACCGCGATTCAGTAAAACCACAGCCCGTTACAATCAGCAAATCATCGCCTGTCTGTAATTTAACGTATACATAGCCTGAACACTGTTATATCAACTGAAGGGCGGCGACATTGGAACCAAGTCGTGAAAATGGTGTTAATTCGGCGGGGTTCCGAATTTACAGCATGGACGGTCGCGGAGACTCGGCTTCTCACGAGGCTCAGCGGCGAGGTGAAAGACTTTGATTTTCAGAAGGCTTGAACCGGTCCCACGACGGCGTTCCAATGTCGCCAACCGGAAGCGGAAGCAATCACACAACTACCCTTGCTGATTGAGCTTGGTGACGATTGCTTTGGCTAAGGTAGCGGATGGGTGGGCGTGTGTTTTGAGCGCTTCGACCACCACTGGTACCTGCTCCGGTGTCGCACCTGCTGCGACCGCTAAGTTGCGGTATTGCAGCTGCATATGACCTTGTTGAATACCTTCGCTGACAAGCGCTCTCAGCGCTGCCAGATTTTGGGCCAATCCCAAAGCAACTGCCAGTTGGTTTAGCGTAGCGACATCCTTGACCTGAAGAATCTGCTGATTCAGTTTGGCCAATGGCAATGACGCCGTCGCCCCGCCAACAACACCTAAATGCATCGGCATCGTTAGCGAGCCAACCAACCGATCACCAGCCAATTGCCAACGAGACAGGCCACGATACTGACCGTCTCTGGCTGCGTACGCATGCGCACTGGCTTCAACGGCCCGCCAGTCATTACCGGTCGCCATCACAACGGCGTCGACACCGTTCATTATCCCTTTGTTGTGCGTTGTTGCCCGACTGACATCCAGCTGAGCAATCTGGCTAGCTGCAACGATTCGTTTAGCAACCGTTAGCCCAACCGCCGCATTATGCTTCGCTAAATTGGCGACTGGCACATTTACCGCTGCCGTGACCAAAGTCTGTTGACCATCGTTTGCTAAAATGCTCATCACCGGATGTTGTTCAAGGACATCCTGTAAATGATGGCCGAGAGCCTCCAACATGCTATTCATAATGTTGGCGCCCATGGCCTCACCAGTATCGACAAACAAATCAACGCTGACAAAGCCCTCTCCCAGCGCACGTACGCGCAGTTTGCGAGCACCACCACCGTACTTAACGATGCTTGGATGCGCTTGATTAGCCAGTGACAGCAATTTTGCTTCATTGGGCGTCACAAAACGACTAATTTCGGCCACCGTCACCGTTTGAAAGACAATCTGCCCCATCAGTAAGTTGGTATCCGTCCGTGTTACGATGCCGTCACCGCTGGCAGCCATTTTGCCACCATAACTAGCGGCTGCAATGACAGAGGGCTCTTCCGTTACCATTGGCACCAGATAGTCGTGACCATTCATGCGAATAGTCGCGGCCAATCCTTCTGGCAAATGATAACTCGTCAAGTAGTTTTCTGTCAGCAGGGCATCATCCTCGCTGGCATTATCGGCCAGCATTTGCCGTTGAATCGTCGTTAGGTCGCCTAACTGACTGGCAACTGTCAGACGTTGCTGCCACGTCAAACGACGAAATTGAGCAAGCTGCTCTTTCATGGCTTGTTTCTCATCATCTGTCATGCGATCACCCGTTATACCGTGGGTGCTTGCTGACATACTCGGACACGATGCCCTCACGCACACCACTTTCTGAGAAAATGACCCGGTCTGAATCAAGCAGTTGTAATAATTCAACCAACGGCAACATGCCGCCAACGATAATATCAGCCCGATCATATTCAAGGCCATCGATTGCCTGTCGCTGTTTGTTATTCTTCGAAATCAGTCGGTCAAACGTGTTGAACACCGTTTCTGTTTTCAAACGGTACCCGTGAATATCTTCAACACGGGCCATTTTCTGAGCCTTACGGTTGATTCGTGCCAACGTTCGGTTTGCCCCTCCAAGTAACACAATTGGTAAATGCATCGCCTCGTTCAACCACCAAACATCTTGCAGGCGTTTGCGAACAAATACTTGACCAGAGAACAAATGACCAGCGGTAATGACGTCGCCAAAATGAAATTGTTCAGACAAATTAACGGCGCCAAATGGCACACTAATTAAGTTCTTGGCCCGCCGTTTAGCGACATGAATCAATTCACAGCTGGCACCGCCAGTATCCAAAATGAGACAGTCATCTAATGGCAACGCATTGATGGCGCCTAAGAAATCGTAATAGGCTTCGTCATCCCCCGACAACACTTGAAGAGACAATCCAACCTCGTGTTTCACCCGGTCAAGAAATTCTTTTTGGTTGACCGCTTGACGAACTGCCGCCGTAGTAATCGCCCGAACAGTCAGATTAGGGAGGTTTTCATACACTTTTTTAAAGTTAACCAATGCGGCAATAGTCCGATCCATCGCCACTTTAGTCAACCGTTTTTCAGCACCCATGCCCTCAGAAATACGGGTGTCTTCTTTAATCCGACGAACTTCTTTAAAGGAGCCGTCATCTTCAATCTGAGTGACACCCATTCGGACAGAATTAGAGCCCAAATCGACAATCGCTAAATTTTCCATCCTTGGTTACCTCGTTCTTCATCAAACTTGCTGTCACCATTATACGAGCATGGCTAACGGCTGACTAGCGTTGTGTAAAGTAGTTGATGCCCATCGCGTCACGAACTTCTTGAAGCGTTTTGTTAGCAACTTCATTGGCATGAGCCGAACCATCTTCAAGAACTTTGTAAACGTAGTCCAGATTAGCAGCGTATTCTGCGCGCCGTTTGCGAATCGGTGCTAACGTTGCTTCCAACACTTCGTTTAAGTAACGTTTGATTTTGACGTCACCGAGACCACCGGCTTGGTACTGCGCCTTTAAGTCAGCAACATGGGCCTTGTCTGGGTCAAAAATATCGAGGTAGGTAAAGACAGTATTTCCTTCTACGTGACCAGGATCGCTCACTTTAATATGTTCGGGGTCTGTATACATCGACATGACTTTCTTGGTGACCGTGTCGGCGTCATCCGACAGATAGATCGCGTTGCCGAGTGATTTACTCATCTTCGCGTTACCATCTAAGCCAGGAATCCGGCCTTCCCCCTTTGGTGGGAATACGCCTTCTGGTTCAACCAAAATATCTTTGTGGTAAGCACCGTTAAATGAACGAACAAGCTCCCGTGCCTGTTCCAGCATTGGCTCTTGATCATCACCGACCGGTACCGTTGTTGCCTTGAACGCTGTGATATCAGCCGTTTGACTCACTGGATACGTCAAGAAACCAGCGGGAATACTCTGGCCGAAACCTTTTTGACTGATTTCTGACTTGACGGTTGGGTTTCGTTCCAAACGAGCTAAGCTGACTAAGTTTAAGTAGATCATGGTCAACTCGTTGAGGGCAGGAATCTGCGACTGAACTAAAATCGTCGACTTCTTCGGATCGATGCCAACGGCCAAGTAATCTAGTGTCACTTCTGTCAGACTTTTACGGATTTTTTCTGGGTCACGCGCGTTATCTGTCAACGCCTGCATGTCAGCAATCATAATAAACGTTTCGTAATCACCGGAATTTTGTAACGCAACCCGGTTTCTCAAAGATCCTACATAGTGACCAATGTGCAACTTGCCTGTTGGCCGGTCACCCGTTAAAATTATTTTTTTCTCATTTGCATTTGCCATATTGGTCTCCTTTTTTCGTGCTGACGTTGGAAACAAAAACCGTCCCATGACGCCAACACAAATACTGTATTGTCATCATAGGACGGTTACCCGCGGTGCCACCTATTTTGGATGCGTGGCGCGCAAACGCACACTACATCCCGCTTTATTAATGTCATTTAGTTGATTGACCCTGATAGCTAACTGCCCACTTCGGTCGTGATGACTGGCTCTCAACATCTCAGTCTCGCTGTAGTTAGACCTACTCTACGGTTAGCGTGGTAAAACATGGTCAATAAATTAATTATAACGGCTTTCGTGAAGCCTGTCAAAGCCCAGTCTCACAGTCACACAAACTGTAATTCAACATGATTGACACAAACCTTTTTCGCGCATAAAATGGTTTGCGTTTAGTTACCAACAATTTGGATGCACTTAGGCTTTTAATTCAAACCTTAGGTAAAATGTCTGCGTTCTGTCTGTCAGGGACGCCGTTTCATGGGACCGGACTTAGCCCCCAGAACGGTCTAAGCCCTCGACTTGAAGCCTCATAAACCCGAGTCTTCAAGCTCGTCCCGCAATCCTAAGTGGCCCAATCCGCCACCAAGGATTGCCTTCACGAAACTCTGTCCCTGACCGACTCCACTACTGTTACAGTTGCCCGAGTTCAACACACTGTTACAAGTGCTCACTATTACCACAAAAGGTAATGACGGAACGTCGGCTCAGTGTATTGAGGCAACACAGCGGTCGCTGGAGGGCGATGGCCGTGAAAACCTGCCGTGAAGGTGTTGTTAGTGCGGCGGTTTAGGCCGGATTTACAACACGGACGCGCTTGAAGACGCGGTTTTCGGCTTCAAGGCGAGGTTGAAAGACTCCGATTTTAAGGAGGCTTGATCCGGTCCCACAGCAGTTTTCACCACCACCAACCGGAAGCGGACTTTTAGTTTTAGATTGAACTATTTATTTTCATATGAGGTCTCAGGGCTTCATAAATAGACTTGTCACTGATCACACGGAGGCTAATTATTTGGATAACGAAGAACGACAGCATGAACAGCAGCGTGTAGATCAAGTCATGGACGAGATCAACCGCCAGTTGGTCGACAATCAGCAACAATTTGAACGAGCACACCACGAAACTAGCGCCATTCAGAAAAACTATGCTGAAAACGCATCAGTCAACACGTTTGAAGTTGATGATGCAATGGAAACCAATGCACAGCTGCAACAGCAACGACAATTAGTTTATCTGGCCGTGACTAACGAAGCGACCATTCGTCAACAACTCGACAATTTAAAACAACTCAAAGAATCACCTTATTTCGGACGAATCGACATTCAGGATGCCGGCGAATCCAAACCGGAATCTTTATACATTGGGACGTTTTCACTCACCAACGAAGCTCAGGACTTTGTTGTCTACGATTGGCGGGCACCCATTTCCAGTATTTATTACAACGGTACACTCGGCAAAGTCGCCTACACGACACCAGCTGGCAAACAAACGACAGATTTGAAGAAGAAACGACAATTCACCATTAAAGATGGTCAGATCAAAAACATGTTTGATACCAACGAAACGGTTGGTGACGAAATGTTGCAGGCTGTTTTAGGACAACAAAACGACGAAGTGATGCAAAACATCGTCGCTACCATTCAAAAAGAGCAAAACGATATTATTCGTGACACCCGCTCTGATTTATTGGTCGTTCAAGGAGTAGCCGGATCTGGTAAAACATCGGCCATTCTACAGCGGATCGCCTTTTTGCTCTATCACAGCCGTAACGGCGGTGATAGTGAACTGCAAGCCGATCAAATGATCCTCTTCTCCCCTAACCGTTTGTTCAGTCACTACATTTCAGAAGTGCTCCCTAGTTTAGGGGAACGTAATATGCGCCAGGTCACCCTGGACGATTTTCTCACCCAGCGTTTGCAAGGCCTCAACGTTCAAACGTTATTTGAACGCTATGAATCAGATGCTGACAATACTAATCCAATGTTCCGGGATGTCCGTGACTATCTTGAAAGCACCGCGTTTGTTAAAGCTGTCACGGCTTATTGTAAACATGTGCCGACCCAGGACATTCGATTTAACGACATCCTCCTGGATGGTTCACTCTTCTTCACCAAAGAAGCGATTGCTGCTATTTACGCAGAACAACCAGAGACGATGAGTACGACTGGTAGAATTCTCGCCACCAAAAACAGACTCATTAAAAAGCTCAAACGGCGAATCCGCACAGACTCAAAAGACGACTGGGTCGCCGAAGAACTCGATAATCTGGACACTGAGCACTATCACGATTTGCTAGGTGAACGGGTTGGCCGATTCAAGGAGCTCGACGATGAAGTTGAGTTTGCTTCGCGAGAAATCGTTCGCAAACGCTACGAGCCAGTATATGATGCATTATTCAATAATTACTTTCTCGATGTTTATCGCCAGTACGATCATTTTCTACAAACGGTAACACCCGCAAATGTTGACGCTGATCACTGGGACATGCATGAACAAGATTTCGACACAAACATTGAATATCACCGCATCAGTTTAGATGACGCAGTGCCACTGCTGTATCTGCGAGATCTTATTACCAGCGGCGGTCAAAATCGTAGCATCGCCTATTTATTCATTGATGAAATGCAAGACTATTCGATGACACAAATGTGTTACTTCCGTCACGCATTTCCGAAAGCTAAGTTCACCCTTCTCGGGGATAGCGAGCAGGCCTTGTTCAATCGTATGCAGCGGCCACAAGAACTATTGGACAATCTTGCCCAAGCGTTTAATGCCAAACGGCCAAACTTAATCACGCTGAGCAGAAGCTATCGTTCCACCCTACCAATCACTAATTTCGCTAAAGGGTTGTTGCCAGATGGTGACCAAATTCAAGCGTTCAATCGTCCCGGCGACTTGCCGCGGATTTTATTGCGGTATAATGAACAGGATGCCATCAGTGCCACCAAGGAATTGGTACAAGCAGAACTCGATACGTATGGCACCGTCGCGATTTTGACGAAGGACGTTACCACCGCCCAGCAAGTCTACCGTGAGCTTCACCGTGACTTTCCAATCACCCTGCTAAATGATATGGACCGCACATTGCCCAAAGGGGTCATTGTACTACCCGTTTATTTAGCAAAGGGACTCGAGTTCGACTCCGTCATCGCCTACGATGTTTCAATCAGCAATTACCCAACCGACGATGCCATCGGAATCCTTTACACGATTGCATCACGTGCGATGCACCACTTGTCATTAGTCACCGTTGGTGAAGCAAGTCCTGTCATTAGTCACGTGTCTCCCGAACTACTGTCCATTGAACATGAGTTATAAAATCCGTTTTAACTATTGATGAAATTGTCGTTCCAGAAAGAGGTCTCCCATGAAATTAGACTTTTCCGTTGCCGTCCATAGCCTGCTTTATTTGGACGAAAGTCGGCCACGTAAAATCACGAGTGCTGAGCTCGCCAAGTCACTTCAACTGAATCCGGTGATGATCCGTAACATCTTGTCCGTCTTGCATAAGCAAGGGTACATTGAAGGTTCTGTGGGGAAAAACGGTGGTTACCTTCTTCAACGGCCACTGTCCGATATGAATGTCGGCGAATTGTACGACCTCACCATTCCGCCGACCATCAGTTATGCCCGCTTTATTACCGGCGATTCTAAGGGATTAACCAAAAGTGACACGGATGCGACGGATATTTCAGCAAATATTGGCGAGACCCTCACGGATTTGTTTACCTTGGCGGATACCGATTATCGGAAGTTCTACCATCGCTTTACCATGACCGATCTAAAGAACGATATGCATGACCATGGTTATTTCATCAATCTAGTTAACAAACAGAATTAAACAAAAGCAGCGCCACTAAACTTTCAATCTTAGTTTAGTGGCGCTGCTTTTGGTATTCATATCAATTTTGGTACGTTGCGCTGACCTGAAACGCCCGTCCTTGAAGCCTCAAACGCCGGCAGTACCGCATCGTACTCGTTACACTGCCTTGAAACGCCGTTCCATGAGGACCGGTTTCAACCCGCCAAGAACGCGGTTTTCTACCTCGATTCTGAGCCACAAACCGTCTCAGAAGTCGTCCCACACCACTAAATGGCCAAAACCATGCCATTAAGTGGTGTCGACACGGAACTCTATTTCAAGTCAGCTCCACTCACATAACAGTTAAGAGGTTTTGCCGAATCATCAATGCTTAACTTCATGCTACTAAGCTTCTATGTCAGCTGAAGGGCGTCAACAGTGATACCGAGCCGTGAAAGTGGTGTTAATTCGAATGGGTCACTCGAATTTACAGCACGGACGGTCGCAGAGACTCGGCTCCCCACGAGGCTCTGCGGCGAGGTGAAAGACTGCGGTTTGCAGGCTTGAACCGGTCCCACGGCGAGTGTGTCACTGTTGGAAACCGCAAGCGTCAGTCAGCCTCTACACGCACTGATTATTTGGTTGATGTGGGAACTGCTGTTGAATCGTCCTTGCTCAACGCCCACCGCAACAATAGCGGTGCGGCCAATGTCGAAAAGACGATTACAAAAATCATGTCAACGTAAAGTCCGTTTGCTAACAAGTGGGCATCAAAGCCAATCTGTGCTGTAATTAAAGCCATTTCACCACGGGCAACCATCCCCGTACCAACAACCCGGCTGCCACTTTTTGAGAAGCCAGTTAAACGCGCACCAATCTCACCGCCCCACCATTTAGTGACAACAGCTAAAATTGTCATCAAGACAATAAACGGTAACGACGAAATGAAGTGTGCAAACGTCACGTTCAAACCAATACTAACGAAAAATACTGGTACAAAGAACGCGTTGCTGATTGGTTCAATGTGGTCGTCGATGACCTGCTTAACATGTGTTTGGGCCACGGCAATGCCAGCAAAGAATGCGCCAATCGCCCCGGACAAGCCAACAACCTCGGCTAAGTAGGCCATTCCCAAACAGATAACCACAGCTGTTACCGTGCGGGCAGTCGGAATCAATAGCCGCTCACTAATGCGCATTAGCATCGGCGCAATCCATTTTACGAGCAAGTACGCCGCAACGAAGAAACCAACCTGGAACAAGAATTGAAGCCCCATATTAGTGTTGCCATGCTCGCCTGCGCCACCGCCAATCAGGGCAACCATCAAACTTAGCAACAGCACCCCGATAATATCGTCGGCGACGGCTGCACCAAGGATAGTCGCCCCGGCACGTGTGTCCAATGCGTGAAATTCACGTAACACCACCACAGAAATGCTAACCGACGTGGCAGAGAAAACCACGCCAATAAACAGCGCCTCCGTAAAGTGATAGCCAAACGCAAGGCTAACGCCACCCATTAAGACAACTGGCAGGATAACTCCACACACGGCCACCGCCAGCGCTGGGCGCAGCACCTTTCTTAACTGGGCAAGATTACTCTCAAGCCCAGCCATAAACATCAGTAAAATGACCCCAATGTTAGCAAATACAGATAACGCACTGCTATTTTGGACCCAATTCAAAACACCGGGACCAATAATGATCCCGATGAGGAGTTCGCCAATGACGGCCGGAATGCCGACCCGTGCGGAAAAGTGGCCAGCGATAGTTGTGGCAACAAGTATTAAAATCAGCGTTCCAATAAACGCCATAGGCTGTACTCCTTTACTTTACAAGAGGTAATCAATATCTGAAGCAGGTGATGGGTAAGCCATAATCTGGTTTTCAAAGTCACCAGCCGTGGCATGCTGATTGATTAAAAATGTCAGATAATTAATCATTTCATCGGCAATACTACTCAAGACCGCCGCACCGACAAGTTGCTGTTTGTCATTCAACACAACCGTCACTTTAGCTACTGCATCGTGAATGCGGTTATAGGTGTACCAGTGCGTCATGTCGATTTTCTTCACCGTTAGTGATGACTCTTTGGCCGCAGCCGTCACATCCACACCGACCTTGGCTAACTTCGGCATGCCAAAAACCAGCGTCGGAATGGCTGGATAACTAATTGGTGCATCCGCCTGCTGACCAGTCAACTGTCCGGCTAAGTAGCGTGCATCATAGCCAGCAACTGGGGTTAGCTTAGGTACTGTTCGTTTGGCAACAACATCGCCGAGCGCATAAATATTTGGATTAGTAGTCTGCAAATGATCGTTCACCTGAACCCCATGAGCATCTGCCTCTACGCCGACAGCCGCCAGATTCAGCGTATCAACGTTAGCGACCCGACCTGTTGCACCAATCACGGCATCTGTCGTCAGCTGAAAATCGTGACCATCCGTCAACACCAAACCATCATCGGTTTTATCAATCTGAGCAACATCAACGTTCTCATAAATATGAACGCCAGCCGTCTTTAACTGAGCAACTAAGTCGGCAACTAAATCTGCCGGAAAGGCGCGCAACGGTTTGTCATTGTGCAATACGAGTGAAACGTCAGCACCAGCCGCATTAGCGATGTCAGCCAGCTCAAACGCGATGTAGCCGCCACCGATAAACGTTAGCCGACGTGGTAACTCGCGCATATTTAAAAAGTCAGTACTCGTCCCAACATATTTCGCACCGGGAATATCCAACCGTCGTGGCCGTTCCCCCGTTGCTAAGACCACTTTGTCAGCCGCAACTTCTTCACTACCAACCATGACGTGACCATCATCAGCAAACTGTGCATGGCCCGTAAACGTCGTAATGGCAGCCTGCTTTAGGCCACTCAAAGTGCCACTCGGAATACTGTCAGTATAGGCAAACTTATTGCGCATAAGGTCTGCCCAATTAATCGTCGGGTCGCCGTTCAGTCCTTGACCATTCATATGCTCAGCTGACCGTTTAGCTTCGACAGCAGCTAATAAGATCTTTTTAGGATCACATCCGCGGTTCGGACACGTGCCTCCCCACAGATTTTCTTCTGCAATAGCAACTGTTTGACCAGCCCCCTTAAGGGCGTATGCCAAAGCTAAGCCGCCGGGGCCACCACCAATAATCAATGTTTCAACGTGTGTCATAATCTACCTCCAGTCTTTCAAACATTCGCAACCAAAGTGTACCGATTTTTACGTCGAGACTAAAGTATTATGCTCTGTCTTAATTCTAACTGTGGGTCAAAACAAACTCGTATCAGCGTTGTGTCAATTAACTTAGGCACCCGGATGAACGGCCAAGGTTTTATCCAGTTCACTGACCATGTACTTTTCTTCGGTCGCATCATCCCAGTCTCGCTCCGGAAATAAGATATAGCGATCAAAGAAGTAACTCCCTAAAATAGACAGCAAATAACGAAAAATAATTCGGAACGGCCAGTCAACGAGTTGCCCTCGATCCTGAGCCGCTTTGATAATTGTTTTAAACGAGTTCAAAAAACGCTCTGGGGCGATCGATAAGTACTGCTGACGCAGATCCGCGTTGTATAAAATTTCACTGAGAAACACTTTCAATGCATCTTCGTTGTCTGAGGCAAATTTCATTCGGTTGCGGACAAAGAAAACAAAGAAGTCATGGATGTTATCCGTTTGTTCACGAATGGCCTCACTGGCTAATTCGTTTAACAAATCAGGCACGACCTCACGCACAATTGGATCCAAGGCCTCGCGTAAAATGTTGGCTTTAGACTTAAAGTGTTTGAACATTGTGCCTTCAGACTGATGCGCTGCCTCAGCAATTTGACGCGTACTCGTGTTGGCGTAGCCCTGTTTTGCGAATAATTGGATGCTGACGATCAGAACATCCTTTTGTTTCTGCGTTAAGTTTTTATTTGCGTTCACTAAATCAGGAAATTCATCAAGGATTTTTTTATCTGCCATTATTTCTTCCATCACTTTCCCAAATTCACTACTGCTATCATAGCAGACCTCATGAGCTCCGAAAATGTCATTTTGGTTGGTTAAAGTATTTACACTTCTTGCGAACAGAAACTTGCCGCTCCCGGTTGCCCGTTTTTGAAATCGTCTGTGGGACCGTCTCAAGCCCGCAGTTCACGGTCTTTCGCCTCGACTGGAAGCCACCTAAACCGTGTCTTCCAGACTGTCCTGTGTTGTAAATTCGCAAACCCACCGAATTAACAACACTATCACCGTCGATTTCAACACGGACGCCCTACCGCTCATATCCCAAAATCGTCGAACAAACGTTGCATTATGTGACTGAACCATACAAAGATTAAATCCATGACATTTGAGCCTCAATTGCTAAGGAAAAGTTCACAACTGATGTGGTTAATTTGCAACAT
This sequence comes from Furfurilactobacillus milii, assembly GCF_021654115.1. Taxonomy (GTDB): domain Bacteria; phylum Bacillota; class Bacilli; order Lactobacillales; family Lactobacillaceae; genus Furfurilactobacillus; species Furfurilactobacillus milii. The sequence continues at coordinate 70,801 of NZ_JAIWJF010000009.1, forward strand.
TGACCCCGTTATCTTCTGAACATACGCAAGCACAAAAAATATCTAGTGGAGACGGTAAGAGGCAGAGTTCCGTGTCGACAACACTTAATGGCATGAAGTTGGCCATTTAGTGTTGTGGGACGACTTCTGAGACGATTTGTGGCTCAGAATCGAGGTCGAAAACCGCGTTCTTTGCGGGTTGAGACCGATCCCCACGGAACGGCGTCTCTTACAGTCGCAACGGCAAGTTATCATCAATAAAAAATAATTTTTTGAATTGTTACAAAAAATGACACGCCGCAAACGTGTCATCTATTTTTTATTCAGTTAGATAAAACCATTAAAAATCAATCGTGAAACACCTATGCTTGCTTAGCTGAATGAACGGATCGGTAGCCAAAGTAGAATTGAACAATGGCCAAGATAACCGCCAACCAGTTAACTGCTGCAAACCAACCGGACAAGCTTGCCACACTGGCTGCGCCATAATAAGCCCAGAACCCCCAGACAACCGCGACGACATTGATCCAGGCAAATGTCTTCATCAATGACTGATTGCTTGTTGCAAAGAATGTCCAGATGCAGTTAATGACGAACCAAACAGCTAAAATCCAAAATGATGTTGCAAACATGATAATCCCTTCTTTGATTTTAATTGTCGAGCGAGTGATTACTCGCCTTTCTCAACAACATCATTGTAGCACCTTTCAATCCGGATACAACCGTTTTGAAAGATATTTTTGCATTTATTTTTAACATTCAAAAAGCGACTCCCTATGAGCTTGCCACCGGCAATTGACACACATGAAGTCGCTTCATTTCAGTCCAGTCATTTAGTTATTTTCATCCTCATCGCGTTTACGCTGACTCAGATAATTGACGATGTTTTGCGCATTGATGAACCCTAATTGACGGTCACCATCCACTACGCGCAAATACTCACAGTGGGCCAAATCGTCAAATGCTTCACCCAACGTTTTATCAGATGAGATGTCAATTGGCGCTGTGTGCCCGTCAGGCAACGTTGCCACTGAAAAACCCATCATGACCATCTTACCTACGTACACGTCATACACGTTGTGCGCGACACTCTGGGAGAAGAAAGCTTCAACAAACTGATTGGCTGGGTGTTGAGCAATATTCGTAGGTGTATCCACTTGAAGAATTTTTCCCTCACTCATAACTGCAATGCGGTCACCTAGTTTAAGGGCTTCATCCATATCGTGGGTCACAAATATAATCGTGTCGTGCCGCTTTGCATGGAGGTCCAATACTAGGTCCTGCAATTGTGTGCGTGAGATAGGATCCAAAGCTGAGAATGGCTCATCCATTAAGACAACTGGTGGTTCAGAAGCAATCGCCCGACAAATGCCAATCCGTTGTTGCTCACCACCCGATAATTCACTAGGCATCCGATCCCGGTATTTTTTCGGGTCCAAACCGACTTGATTCAGCAATCGATTAATCGTAGCATCAATCTCTTCACGTTTGACCCCCTTCATCTCGGGAATGACCGCAATATTTTGAGCGACGGTCATTGTTGGAAATAGAGCAATTTGTTGAAGCACATAACCAATGTTCCACCGTAACTCTTGCAATCCGATATCCGTAATGTTTTCATCCTTGATAAAAATCTTGCCACCACTCTGCGGCTGTAACTGATTAACCATTTTCAAAGTCGTGGTTTTACCGCTACCGGAGGTACCAACCAGGACAAATAATTCGCCGGCGTTGATGGTTAAGTTCAAATCTGGAATCACGACATTGTCGTTAAAGGACTGCTGAACATGTTCAAACCGAATGATGGGTTCGCCGTCTTTCAGCTCATTGATGCTGTTTTCATCAACCGTAGTTGCCATTATTTAGCATCTCCCTTCAGCAAGTGGTGGTTAACCAAGTATTGACGCGCCACTGTTTTAGCCGACTTCTTTTCGACATTAACTTCATAGTTCATTTCCTGCATATCCTTTTCAGAAATATGGCCTGCGAGCTTGTTCAAACTCTTTACAACGCCTGGATACTTCTTAGCTAAGGATGTTTTCATCAACGGCGCACCTTGATAGGACGGGAAGAAATGTTTGTTATCCTTCAACGTCGTCAAATGATACTGTCGTAATTCACTATCCGTCGAGTAAGCGTCGACGACATTGATGTTGCCGTTATGAATGGCCTCGTAGCGTAATTTTGGCTCCATTGACTGAGCTTTTAAATTCAGGCCATAGGTTTTATTCACACCCGGCAAACCATCTGGTCGATCAATGAATTCAAGCGTCATCCCTGGTTTCAGCTTATTTTCTACTGTCTGCAAATCACTAATTGTGTGAACATTCCAAGCCTTTGCGTCCTGCTCACGAATAGCTAGTGCAAACGTATTGTTGTAGGCCATTGGTTTCAAGTAGCTGAGTTTAAATTGTTGCTGCATATTTTTTTGTGCTAATTGGTACGTTTGATTGGCCGTTAATCCCTTATCAGATTGTGGCTTTTTGACCAAACTTTCCAAAATAGTCCCCGAAAATTCCGGATAAATATCGATTTGATTGTGGTTCAAGGCGTTAAACAGAAAGCTCGTTTTCCCGAAATTAGGCTTTAACGTAACGTGGACATGTTTGTTATCCTGCTCAATCAAGTCTTTATACATATTAATTAAGATATCTGGTTCGGAGCCCAGCTTACCGGCAATCGTAATGTTATCAGCCGGTTGGCGGACGGCATTCGCGACACCGACACCACCGATGCCAAGCAGCAAAACAACCAGACCACCGATTAGATAGCGTGGACGCATGTGTTGTAAACGATTGATGAGCCAGCTCAAAATAATCGCCAGCAGTGCCGAACTAATAGCTCCAATTAACGTCAATGCGGTGTCGTTACGGTCAATCCCCAACAGGATAAAGGTCCCTAAACCACCGGCACCAATCAACGCTGCCAACGTTGCAGTCCCGATAATCATGACTAACGCTTGACGAACCCCGGAAATAATCACTGGGGCGGCGATTGGCAATTCAACCTTGAATAGCTTGCGTGTTTGCCCCATGCCAAACGCATCAGCAGCCTCTTCAATAGACGGATCAATGTCATCAATCCCGATATATGTATTCTGAAAGATCGGGAGCAACGCATAGATGACCAACGCAATGACCGCTGGGACAGTCCCAATCCCAACAATGGGAATCAGTAATCCCAATAATGCTAGTGAAGGGATGGTTTGCAACACGCCGGCGATTTGCAACATGAATGCCGCAAATCGTTTGTGGTGTGTTGCCCAGATGGCCAATGGAATGGCAATGGCCATCGCAATCAGCAGTGACACCAGTGAAATCTCAATGTGTTGCCACAATGCAGTTAACAGTGCCGAACGCCGATCAACCAGCGTTTGAAAAAAAGCATCCATAAGTATAAGTCCTCGTTTTCCGATGTGAAATTCTGTGCTTTCAAACTTCACAGCTCGTTCTGATAAACGCAACATTTACTTTACAAGTCGAACATACGTTTGTCAAACAATAAGAAAAAAGCACACTATTTATAGCGTGCTTAATTATAAACTTACTTATTTTCAAGACCCAAACAAAAGGCTTGTGAGAATGATTATTTCTTTTTAATCACTTACGCGAGCAAGGAAATAGCGCTTCTTACCACGACGTACAATAACAAATTTGCCATCAAACATTGATTTTGGATCAACGTCTGCATCAACAGAAGTTTGTTTGTCACCATTAATAGTGATGGCGCCGTTTGTCACGTCTTCACGAGCTTGCCGCCGCGATTTTTCAATGCCACTGTCTGCTAAAAAGTCGACAATATTTTGAGTTGCACCGGTCGTTTCAACACTTGGGAAAGCCTTGAAGCCCTGTTCGATTTCGTCAGCGCTTAACTCCTTCACATCGCCTGAGAACAGTGCTTGCGTGATCTTTTCAGCCTGTTTCAAAGCTGCGTCACCGTGGACAAACTTAGTCACTTCTTCTGCCAAACGACGTTGTGCCGCCCGCTTCCAAGGTTCCTTCTTCACTTGTTCAGCCAGATCATTAATTTCGTTTTCATCCAAGAACGTGAAGTACTTCAAGAATTTCACAACATCATTGTCGTCTTGGTTTAACCAAAATTGGTAGAATTCGTAAGGCGTTGTTTTTTCAGGATCAAGCCAAACGTTGCCACCTTCGGACTTACCAAACTTGGTCCCGTCAGCCTTCAACAACAGTGGAATCGTTAATGCAAAGACTGGTGTTTCTGGTCCTTCCACACGACGAATCAAGTCCAAACCAGCCGTGATGTTACCCCATTGGTCACCACCACCGATTTGCAATTGCACATCTTGTTCACGGTACAAAGTTAAGTAATCGATAGATTGCAAAATCTGGTAAGTGAATTCAGTAAAGGAAATCCCCACTTCCAAACGGGAAGCAACAACTTCCTTGTTCAGCATCGTCTTGACGTTGAATAACTTACCGTAATCACGCAGGAAATCCAGCAATGATAGTTTGGACAACCAATCATAGTTATTAACCAACCGGAATTGGTCTTCCCCAAACAATTTAACCATTTGACCACGCAAGGCCTCTTGGTTGTGGTGCACTTGATCCATCGTTTGTAGGACCCGCTCAGACTTCTTCCCAGATGGATCACCAATAGAACCTGTTGCCCCACCGATCACGATCACTGGTTTGTGACCAGCCAACTGGAATCGTTTCAAAATCATAAACGGAATCAGGTGACCAATGTGCATCGAATCACCGGTTGGGTCAATCCCACAGTACAAGCCAATTGACTTCTTGTCGGTTAATTCACGTAAGCCCTCTTCATCACTGGTTTGGTTAATTGCGCCACGCCATTTTAATTCATCAATAATATTCATTCCGTATTCTCCTTCTCATTTTTTCAGTCTATTAGGGCACAAAAAAAGTCCCCATCACTGGCTAACATTAGCCAAGTTGACAAGGGACGAATTTATTCCGCGGTACCACCCAAGTTATTGCATCGCTGCAACCACTCTTCACCGGTATCGGGGTGCGCCGAGATAACAATCACAAACGCTGTACTTCGCGTATTCAATATCACCGGTTCACACGACCGCCGGCTCTCTGGGGAGGAATTGAAGACACTACTCGGTTGTCAGTTTCGACACTAACGACCACGTTTTCGTTATCAAATATTGTTGTCATTGTACTGACTGATTGGCGTTGATGTCAACCATGGATTTCAAAAAGGTTTGTCTTGTTTGGGAATGCTTCCGCTTCTGGTTGCTGATATTGAAACTCCGTTGTGAGGACCGGTCTTAGCCCGCGTTGCGGTCTTCAAGCTCGTCCGTGGCCTAAACCCAGCAAACCCACTGGGTTAACGCCACTTTCACAACTCCGCTTCAATATCAGTGCCCACCAGCTACATTCAAGCAATAACAGACAAATTCTAGGTGCCAAATTAAATACACTTTATCCAGTAATCATTCGATTGCGGACAAATGCAACAATCCGTGTGATAGCCGGCTAGAATCGGAAACTCACTTTTATTTTAGCGATGAACTAAACAGAGCTGCATGGCGTCAGCATTGGAACCAAGCCATGAAAATGTTGTTGATTCGGTGGTTTGCCGAATTTACAACATGGACGGTCGAAAAGACTCGCGGTCCTCACGAGGCTTTTCGACGAGGTGAAAGACTCCGAACTTAGGAGGCTCGAACCGGTCCCATGGCGGCGTTCCAATGCTGACAACCGCAAGCGGCAGTTAAAACTATTTTACATAGAAAATATAGTCAAGCGTCGTCGGATTCTCTTCAGGCTGGAAGCGTTGTGGATCGTAGCGTTCGTATACATATTTCAGATTAGTCCAGTCGTCCTCCGTCATCATGTGACGGGTAACCAATTCTTGGTGTGCCGTTTCCATCGCGCGTTGACCAAACAGGTCGCCAGTGTCAGGATTGCCGTTAACCCACGCAACTGCGGCAGAACTTTCTGGCACCGCAATGGCTTGGAAGCCTTCTGGCACCTTCTGACCCTTACGGAACCATTTGCCGATCCAGTAAGTTGTCTCGTCGCCGTCAATAACCAATAAACCGATTTTTGCTGGGTCTAATGGTTTGTTGATGGTTTCCAATTGTTTGAACTTATCCGTTGTTTCCCAGTCTAGCCACGCATAGTTGTATGAACCATGTTCCTGCTTTTTGTATGGAAGTCCAAATAGTTGGCGAGCTGGTTCTGTAACTAAATTACGATGTGTAACTTTCATGTTAGTGCCTCCAGTAATAAATTTCGTTTGTCGTTCTTGCTAACTAGCGAGTCGGCGTAATGATTGATGCCAACGTTCTGTGTTGACGATCCAACCGCCACAGATACGTGGCTGCACGGGCCGGCATTGTCGGATCAATTTGTTGGCAAACAACATTTGCAATCACCGCTGTTGCTGGTCGATGCAAATAATCGCCCAAAATACGCGCCAAGTGAACATCAAAAAGAGCCTTACTTTTATCCATCCCCGTTAGTGACTGCTTTAAGTCTAGCACGATAATCAGTGCTAATGCATTCACCTTTTTTGGTCCCATGCCATGAATAGGTGTCAAACGGGCTTCCAGCTCCTCGTAAGTAGTCGTTGAAATGAATTTTTCGGCATCGCCGTTTGCCTCCCTGTCCAAAGTTTGACCCAAACTGGCTAAGTTCTGCGCCATAGTTTTCGGAAAACGGTGCAATGCAGGCTTTGTTTCAATCGCCGTCAGTAATTCCGAGTGATGAGTAGCAAACCATGCGGCCGTCCAATTCTGTTTTCCAATCCGGTCCCGTAATCGTTTGGGCAGCTGCCAAGCTCTGGTTGCAGGCACAGATTGATCGACAATAACGCCACATAGTAAGGCAAATTTGTTCGTCAACAACCATTCGCTATCCTCTGACGACAAATCGAAATCACCCATAAATGTATCTGGCAGATTCGTCTGATAATCACGTTGCAACATCATCACAGCCTGATCATCCAAGATAGGCGTGCGCATGCGCTGTTACCTCCTGACCAATTTCAGCGATTCGGTCCGCTTGAAAAACTTGTGGCACTAAGTAACCCACGCTAAGTGGCGAAGCATTAAAACGCGGCACAACTTTGCAAACGATCCCACCATCCTGAACGTTATAGAAAAACAAATTGTAACTATCACAGCGACCATGAAAATAATCCATCAAAATATAGTGCGTCAGCACGCGTACTGCTTGCGCCAAATCACCGGCTGCTTGAATATTCGGGATGCGTACGTTAAATTCAAGAAATCCCAGCAATGGTTCGTTTGCCACGGCTAGCTGCGCTTCTCCCAACTTCAAAAATGTCTCGCCACCAAGGTTGGGCGGCGTTACATGTGCGTAACCGTCCACCTTATCCAAGCCAATAATCTGCATGTGAGGATGCGCCAACGACCCGCCAGAGCGTGGTCCATAATTTTTATACATAATTACAGACTTATATTGAGGGTCTCGTTGCAGCTCCGACCACTTACGTAAAGAGAAATTCATAATGTCCGCAGCTGTTGACTGATCATAGTTAGACCAATCGCCCAAATGATTGCTAGATTCAATGATAATTGTTTGTAACGAGTCGGCTAGCACCCGAAACTTATTTACGAGCCAAATGCGGTCCGCTTCCCGATCCAAAATGTTTGTCAAATGGGCAACGTCACAGAATGGGCATGCCGCGTTCTGGTGAACGATATTTTCCGGCTTGCCTTGTGCGACATGGGTAATAAACGAAAGTTGTTCCTGTGTCATGTGTTTCCTCCACATCAACTTATCAAAGTGAATTATTACGTTATTATACCGCGATTTCATCACACGTAATATTGATTGAGCTTGACCTTCACTGTCACAAATGACCAAACGTGCTACACTGAAATGATGAAAAATGACAATGCACAAACACAAGCAGTTCTTGATATTATCCAGCATACGCCGACGTTAATGACCATCCTCCATGTCATTGCCGCTCAGCATCTTGTTCAAGGCGCGTTGGCGGCGGGGAGCATCCGCAACACGGTGTGGCAGGTTTTGAGTCATCAACCAGTCCAACTGTCATCTGATATTGATGTCGTATTCTTCGATCCCAAACGGCCCTACGAAGATAACCTCGCGATTCAGAATCAGTTAAAAGCGCATTTGCCTCAATATGAGTGGCAGGTCAAAAACGAAGTGTACATGAACACTCACAACTTTACTGATGCGCCACCGTTTACTTCCGTCGAAGATGCCATCGGCCATTTTGTCGAAACACCCACCTGCGTCGGTGCCTATCTCGACGAAGCCGACCAACTTCGTTTGATTGCACCACACGGTGTGGCGGACCTGCTAAATTTCATCTGTCGTCCAATACAAGCCTACCAGCAAGACGCCGCACACATGGCGATTTTTAATCAACGAATGGCCCAAAAACAGTGGCAACAAAAATGGCCACGGCTCGTCATTTCAACCCACTAAAGCCACCACACTAACAAGCACACTATTTTATCTCCGTTTGCAACCATGCTACACTGACGATAATCGAGCTCGTTTAACAGATTTACCAACCAAACGTCTAAAAACGGGCAAAGTTTGCATTTCGAAACAGGCTTTGATGCCGTTTCATAGAGTGTCGTTCTATGCTTACAGTGAACGTGAGGTGATTTCACATGCAACTCGTACTCGTTAATCGTCAAACAAAAGTTAAAAAGATTATCAATGACTGTGAATCCATTGCCCTAATCGATGCTGATCAACAAACGCATCTCCCCCAATACTACGTGCCAAATGCACGGCAGCAACTTGGTGCCGTTGCGTTTGTGCTCACCCGAACACGGCAGGAACCGTGCACCTTTAAAACCAGTCAGTGGGAAATTCGGCTTGATTAGCCCGACCAATACACACTAAAAGACCCATCATCGCAGCTGTAGCAATTCGTTACAGGCCAACGATGATGGGTCTTTTAATGTTCAATAATACTATTCTAGTGTTTCAATGAATCGTGCTTACGACGAAGACCAAACCAACCAATCAGCGTCGTTAAACCAAGAATACCTAACAGTGCTTCAAGTTCACTTGCTTCGTTGGTGTCCGGTAAGTGCCGGCCAACATACTGTGGATCAACAGGTGATGAGGCCTGGTTGCCATTAGTCAGCTGACCATTGTAGCCACGTGCACCGTTGACTCCGGTTGTAGCCACACGAGTACCAGTCGTTGATGACTGACCGTTACCCATTTTGCCATTGGCTGACAATTGGTCATTGCTCAAACCACCATTTGTAGACGAGGAACCGCCCATTGCTGACGGGTCTGAACTACTGTTATGCCCGGTTGGGTCACCAGCCGTCTTTGGAGGTAGCAACGCCTTTAGCTGAGCTTCAATGTCAGCAGCCTGCGCAGCCAAGCTATCCGCAAACTCGCGTAACTTATTTGCTTGATCCAACGCCTGACTAGCAGCATCCGAATACTTCTTAGCGAGCGTTGGGTCATTTGCTGCCAATGCTTGCTTAGCAAGCTCTTCATCCTCAGCAGCTTGTTTGGCCAACGAATCAGCTGCACTAGCAGCACTATTAGCTTGGTTAACTAAGGATTGGGCTTTGTTTTCAAGTGATGACTGACCCTGACTGTGTGCCTGGTTAGCCAAACTTGCTAACCGTTCAGCATCACTTTGAGCAGTAGAAGCTTCACTAGCGGCCTTTGACGCGGCGGAGGCAGCCTCACTAGCCGCAACACTGGCATCATGGTGGTCTTTGTTAACCGCTTTGTTAATATCTTCAAACGTTGCATCAACCCGGCTTCTGAACTGAGCCGCAGCAGCGCTCAAACCAGCAAGCACTGATTGCGCACTCTGAGCTTCTGAAGCAAACTGACTGGCCGTCTTCGGATCATTCAGTTTGGCGGCGCTCAACGCACTGGACTCAGCAGCACTGGCCAATAAGTTTTCAGAAGCAGCAGCCGATTCAGTACTGTTCAACTGGCTCATCAATGAATTAGCTTCACTGGCAAGTGATTGAACGGTGCTATTTTGTTGATCCGTTGCAGCCTGACTAGCAGCCACCGTCGCACTTTGCTGTGTCGACTGAGTTGCGCTGGTAACTGCACTCTTAGCCTGATCAGCAGACGTAGCCGCACTGGTAGCAGCACTACCGTATGAACTAGCGGCCGTGGAATCGATGCTAACTGCTTTGTTGATGGCAGAGTTCGTCTGGTTAACCTGTCCCAATAAGGTATTTGCAGAAGCTGTCGCATTAGCGGCAACTTTTTCAGCACTTTCAGCCGATGCCTTATCAGATGCTGCGGTAACGCTGTCATTTGTGGATGCTGCTGTGGAAGCAGCATCCGCATAGCTCTTAGCTAATGAGGCAGCAGACTTTGCGATAGAATTCTGATTGTTTAAAGCAGTCATTGAACCTTGGTTCTGCTTATCCATTGACTGCACGTCACTATTGGTCAAATCCGTCTTAGCAGCGCTGGTTGCCCCTGCTTCTGCAGTGCCTGCACTCGTCGTTGACGAATTCGTAGCACTCGCATTGGAGTTAGCTGTGGAAGCTGCAGCGCTGGCACTTGCGGCGGCTTCGGAGGCAGCCAAAGAATCAGCTTTTACTTTAGCGGCAATTGAACCGTTCAAATCCTGCAAAACCTTTTCGGCAGATGCAGCAGTGCTTGCTGCTTTAGAAGCAACTTTTTCAGCTGATACTGCAGAGGCGGCAGCTTCCGAAGCTCCCTTAGCGTCATTCAACGCAGCATCTGAAATTGCTGCCTTGGCATAGTAGCTTGCACCACTAGCCACTGCAGCTGCTGAAGCGGCCGTTGACTGTGCAGCAGCTGCTGACGTGGCCCAATTTTGAACAGTCGTATCAGATTTATCAGTGGATGCGGCACTCTGCGCTGACGTATTCGCATCACTGGCAGTCTTAGATGCATCGGAGGCCGTCTTGTTATAACCTGATGCATTATCTGCAGCGTCACTGGCGGTTTTAGCCGAAGCGGCAGCAGCCACACTATCATTGTGTACCGTCTTAGTTAAGTCCGCTAAGCCAGCTGCTACAATCGGTGCAAGACTAGCAATACTCGTGGCAACACCGCCCACAGACGACTGCATCTTTTCTGCACTATCCGCGTAATCACTCGCTAATTTGACATCATTGCTCAATGCAGCATTACTAGCATCCGCAGAGTATTCTGACGCCGCCTTATTCAGGCTTTGCATCTCTGAAACCGCACTTGCCAGTGACGATTGCAACGACTGCAAACTCTTCATGCTTGATTGAACTTTATCATTCCTAGTATCAGATGCACCTAGATTTGCTAAACTACTTTGCGCTGCGGAATTTGCATTTGCACTAGCCGTCGAATCAACAGTATTGGCAACACTGTTGACAGCACTATAGGCACTCGCCGCCGAAGCAGCATAGTTTAATGCCGCAATTGAGTCTGTTTTGACTGCGTTAGACATCGCCGTATATGCAGACGAAGCTTGATCCCGCGAATTATCAAGGATGTTTTGCACACCTGCCATAGCTTTATCCATTGATAGTGCTTGACTACCTAATTTTTGTGCAGTCACAGCATCATTACTAGCTGCCGCGTTAGAAGCTGCTGAAATCAAACTCTGTGTTGCCAAAGCTGCTGAGGCCAGTGCCTCGGAGGCATTAGAAGCATACGCTGAAGCTGCTGCTAATTTCTTCTTATAATTCTGGACTGAATCATTTTTGAGATCAGTAGCCGCTAATGATGTTCCTTCACTCGCGTACTGACTAATACTGTCCACACTTGAAGTCATTGAAGATGCACGATTATTAATATCCTGATTAGCCGTCTCAACTGAAGTTACTTGTTGGGAAGCCATTGTGCTATCAATGACAAGCTGTTTAGCTGCCAGATTAACAACGGAATTAGCAGTTGATTCCATTTCATTCGCAGATGCTACATACTGGGAAAATACTCCACTAAGGTAAGCCGCACCATTGTATCCAAAGTAACTGGCGGTAGTGGCATTATTTTGAGCAGCAGCAGATAATGCATTGTTAACCATGTATGGATAAGTACTACCATATTCATTAGATGCGTCCGTATAATATTTATTTGCGGCAGTTAGAATTCCTTCCATGAGCGCCAAGGAACTGGAGATACTATCATTCGAAAGCAGGGCTGGCTCAGCACTAATCAATGAATTGGTCTGATCAACGTATTCGCTAACTGCCTTCGCCTGATCGCTAATAGTCTTTAGTGTACCAGATGCATACAACTGTGTGTTAACCACAGACTGAGCGGCTTGACTAGCTGCAGTACTATCCGAGGTGACCAAACTTTTTACATTGGCGTACGCTGACGTAGTAGCACTGGCCAATGAATTAGCCTGGCTGGTATACTCTAGGGCAAGTTTGTTTTGTGCGGTAGCCTGATCCGCAAAGCCCTTGGCAGCAGCTTGATCATACAGAACCGCAGCACTAGCAGCTTGACTGGCGTAATTTGAAGCTGCCTCACTAGCGGCTTGCGCTTGTGAAATGAGTTTATTTGCCTGAGCGCCATTAGCAGCGGCGGCTTTGTTATCACCTACAACAGTATCATTATGCACATCTGTATTCGCAATTCCTTCAATCATAGAAACATTGCTTTGCGTTTGTGTGTTAGCAGCTGTAACCTTTGGAATTTCACCGGCTGCATTTTGAGCCTCACCAGCTGCACTATTGGCTGCATTTTGAGCAGCCGTACTGTCAGCGTCAACCCAGCTCTGAATGTTGTTCAAACCTTGTTTGGCGTTGGCCAAAGCTAATGCTGTTTTATCTGCCAACGTCGTAGCCTTTGCAGCCTGTTCTGAAGCTACACCTGCCCACCTTGCCAGGCCAGCAGTATTGTTAGCAAGGCTAGCAACGTTGGCAAAAGTTTCGGCTAAAGCCGCACTGTTTGCAGCCGTTTCAGCTTCAGTGCTGTCCGTGGCAGCTGTTGCAACATCGGCCTGAATTGAATTATTAGCAGCTGTTACACTGCTGTTCTGTAAGTCTTTACCACTTAAGTTAGCGGCGCTCTGGGCAACGTTAGCAAGATCTGTCCGAGAAGTATTTTGTTGAGTCGCTGCATCATTTGCCTGCGTCGCATACGCACCTGCAGCCGCATAGTTATCAGTCTCAGCTTGACTACCAACTTTGCCAATCAAATTAGTGATTGTTGAAAGCTGTGTTTCCACCTTAGCTTTCGCGGTCTCTGCAGCAGTTTGCTGAGCCTTTGCCTGATCAGCAAACCCATTAGCTGCTGTTGTATCACCTGCTGTTTCGGCAGATGCGGCTTTAGCTGCTAAAGCTTGAGCTGACTCAAAGGCAGCAGCTGCATCATTTGCAGCAGTTTTAGCCGCTGCCTGAGCCGCTGTGGCTGATGCAACTAGTCCATTAACGTTACCCGAATTGACGTCGGTAGCGGCTGCATTTTTAACACTTGTTAAAGCATCATTAACGGTCGTCAAGGCCTCATTGGCACTGGTAGCAGCGTTGCTAGCCGCTGTGACAGCCGCATTAGCCGCTGCCGTATATTCACTAGATGGTGCCGCAGTGGTTGCGTTAGTCGTACCTGTAGTATCAGTTGTCGTTCCAGTAGTGCCATTAGTCGTCCCTGTTGTCGCGTCCATGCGAACGATTTCAGCAGGCTGGCTAGTGGCGGCCAAGGAAGACTTGAGTGTATTCAATTCATCATTAGTGATTGCAGCGGCAACGCTGACCACCGTCAAACTTTGTGAAGCCGTACTAGTCTGATCACTGGTTGTAGAAGCCACCGTTGTCTGTTTCGTGTCTGTTGAGTCAGCGACGGTTTTGTCAGTCGTGGCAGTGGTTGTTGGGGCTACTGCGTTGGTCTTAACAGAAGCAGTCTCTGTTTGACTGGCTGAACTAGCTGGTTTAGCGCTAACAGTAGAGCTGGCAGAGGTTGCTGTACTCGTAGCATCACTTAGTGTTGCCCGAGAGCCTAATGTAGCTGGGTTAATCAGTGTATTCGTCACCGAACCCGGTGTCTGCGCTGGCGCAGAAGCTGGCACAGTCTCACTGCTTACGTTGCTGAGGGTGGCACGAGAAGTCAATTCTGAGTCGGTCGTTTTACTCGATTGACTAGCCGTTGCATCACTCTTAGCAGTCTCAGAAGAAACAGAGGTAGCAACTGATGTTTGACTACCACTCTGTTCACTTTGGGCACTTGCTTGACTAGTTGTTTGCGTCTGACTGGTTGCAGTCGAAAGGACCGCCGAGCCAGCAGATATCGTATTAGTGGCTGACGCAGAACCGGCTTGCGTTTGAACTGTCGTCGGTGTCTGATCGGCATGCACGTCATCCTGAGTCATTGCCTCGACTAGCCCAAAGGTCAGCAAAGTTAAGCCCGCAAAAAGCCACTGCTTACCAGCCTTATACATCTTATAATGTTGCTTTTGTGTGTCGGGAATACGACCTAGGCGATTTTCAGTCATTTTTAGCAATAACCTCCCACTATCTTTTGACTAAATTAACAGCGATACAATTGAACATTTAAAACTCAAAAATGTAATTTAGTTATATCTATTAAATGATTATAGTCATCGTCGATTATTAATGTAAAGTAATTGTGTTTCGCCTGTTCTAGCGCTGTTTTGAAGAAAAAACAATTGTGCGCAATACAGTTAATTAACGTCCTTAATAAACGCCGCTAGATTGGGCTTTGTTACGATATTGAGATGCTTTACTGAATAACAAGTTTTAGCCAGTAAAATATCTAGTAAATTGACAGTCGTTTTTGTCAATTATATTCTTAACATTTCCTTAATATTTACCGATTATAAATTCTATTCGTCGCTCTTTACGTACAAAAAAGCGTGTCTCATTATGGAAAAATCCATAGCGAGACACGCTTTTAGTCACATTTACGTATGTTTTAATGCTTGTATAAATACGTAAATGTGCCATCTTCATTCTTTTTAAACGTAAATTCATGATCCTGAGTATCTTTTGCTCGCCAGCGCGTTACACCATAGTGAACAGTATCAGAATCTTGCAAACGGGAAACGACGCCACCAACTAGCTCACGGTCATCACTAAATGATCCCCTGAGCACCCCTTTTAATACCGGTAAAAAGTCTTCTACATTAGTTATCATGACGGGTCACTTCCTCATCTCTTACTGTATCAATAGTGTAACAAATAAGGGCGAGTGTGTGAACGCTTTCACGAAAATAAAATTATTAATTCTTCATTATCAGTATGTCAATTCGTAAAGTTACTGACGCCAACTAATCAGTGGCGCCGCCGGATGAGCGCCCATGCCAGCACACCGGCTAAAACAGTAGCCCCGCTTCCGGCTACGATAGCAACATTACGCCACGTATTATCCGGCTTCACTTCAACGGACGACCGGTTTAAATGCTTGGCTTTTTGTGCTGTGACCTTGAAATTCTTGCTAAACTGCCACCGTCGCTTCTGCGCGACTGCGGTAATCGTTAGTGTATAACGACCAGCGCTTAATGGTCGGTTCTTCAACCATACTGGAAACTGCATCACCGCATTGGGTGCCAACTGATAACCAACTTGCTTGGTTGTATACAACGCTGTCTGACTGCCAGCCTTTTTAACCTCACCCGTTACTTTCAGCTGATTAACAAAAGTAGCAGTCTCGTTGTGAATGGCGCCGCTGACAACATTACGTGCATTCACTTGCTTAGGTTTCACCGTTCCTAATGACAGTTTGGGCGATACCTTGTTCACACTGTTATGCAAAACAATGGCGACCACAAACTGATAGCGATTTTGAATCGCCACTGCCTGTTGCTTATTTGACGGTGATGTCGCGTCATCGGCGTCTGCATCACTCAGCGTCAGTCCACCTGCTAATTGCCCATCAAAATGATGTTTCGGCATAGCTACCTGCATCCGCACTTGGTCATCCCCATTTGGATCAATCGTGATCGGCTTGGCGGGCAGTTTCACTACTTTAGCAAAATAGGCTGGAACGCTGTCATCCAGTCGTTCATTATTCTTTCCATACTCCACCACCCCATTTAGGTTCGTTGTGGCCTGCGCTAGGCCAGTTCTCAAATGTAGTGGTGTTTTCTTATTGTTATGAATGTTGACGACCAGTGTCGTTTGTTCACTAGGTCCCATTTTAAGATCAAAGTACGTTACTTTTTGATTCACCTGTTGAGTCGGCAAAACGGGCTGTACCGAAAAGGCCAGCCCGTCTGCCGAGACGTGAATGCCAAGCAACAGGGTCGTCAACGCAACGAATAGCCCTAATAGCCACCGCCACCGTTTGCCGATTCTCTTTTGCGTCATTTCATTCACTCCCAAATATTAACTTTCATCTTCACTAGTTACCTTGATCGGCATTAACTGCCCCCTGAGCCCCACCCGGAACCGTCGTCGGGGTTGGGGAATTTGGGTTACTACCATTAGTTGGAATATCCTCTAGTGACCAGTTCAAACTGGTTGTATAAACATCTTCTTCGGGATATGCACCAGTTGGCACCGTCAACTTAACGCCAGGGTTGTCCTTCGTGCCCCAAGCGTCCGTCCACAGACCATAACCACTGCCAGCTAAAGCATTCATGACAACAGCTTGATTACCTGGTAACAGGGCCTGGTCTGTGACACTAACCTCATTAACTGATAGACCTAAACCACTACCAGCTCGTGAATTCGTCAAACTAATTTGAGCGCCGGTTAATTCTTTTTGAGATTTGGCACTCTGCAATTGACCTTGTTCAGTCACTTTGAGTGTCCAGCCCTTTGGATCGCCGGCCCGCTTATCGGTTACCTGAGCAAAGTTGGCTGTTTTATTAGCATTATCCATTGAGGCAATATACGTTTGCTTGGCTGGTGAAATCTTGTGGGCGCCAAAGTCAAAGTTTGAAACATAGTCCAGGGTTAAGGCACCCGTGTTACCAGTACCAGGGTTACTACCATCGCCAGGTTTGGACGGGTTATCTGGGTCAACCGGTGTTTCAGGTGTTTGGTCATCCTGTGTAAATGCAACGGTTGCTCGGGTAGTTGCCGTCGATGTTTGTGCGGCCATCGCAACGGTCGGCACTGACATGCCAAGACCAGCTGCAGCAAGGCCAAGCGCGGAAAAGAGTTTAATTTTTGTTGATAATGACATATTAATGCTCCTTCTTCTCGTTATTTTTATTTGGTTCAAGTAATTTAATTATTTGCGACACCATCTGTCACATGCCACGTCACACTGCCTGAATAGGCCTCACCTCCCTCGGTGCCAGTCGGGACTTCTAGAAACAAGCCGGTCTGGGCATCCCAATGTTGTGAAATATTCGTTACTGCTGTATATAAGTGATAATCGACGTCATGAATAACCTCGCTAGGATAGTCTCCTTGGGTAGCGACCAAAACTTGATGATTGTTGACTGGTAGATCTCTGCCTTGCCGCACATAATGCATGGCATCCTGTAACACATCGCGTTCTGGATCGGATAATTGCTGTGACTGATCCGCCGATACCGTTAGTGTCCACGATCTTGTTCCCTCGCGATTGTCGACAACACTTAATGTGTTAGCGCCAATTTCATCACTATTGACCGGTAAGATTCGTGCTGGCAACTTTTGTCCCCAAACCTTTTCCGCATCTAATGGCTCATCAGTCGGGTTAAACGTAACCGTGTGTGGTGCGGCAATGGATAACGTAGTAGCCGGTTTATTGGGGACATCTAGAGACAGCACATAATGCAGTGGGTCACTAAAATTATTACTTTCGTCACCAATACGAATGTTGAAACCGGACAGTTGATCACTATATTGCGGCATATATTGAGCTGGAATAGTTACGGTAATCTTTTGACGATTAGTGGCTGTGGCGACCGTAACTTCATCAACTGCTTGATATTTACCCGACCATAATTCTAGATAGACCAAGTAGCGCCCCGCCGTAGGTACCGTCAAGAATATCGGTAATGCCAACGAGCCACCCGTGTAGTGAACGTAATTGCCAGCAAGCGGATCACCATAATCAATCACCGGCGCGCGATTATCGTCAACCGCCCGTGTTTGCGACGAAGTCTTAGCGTGATGGTCGCTAGGTTGTGGTGTTGATTGGGCTTGAGTAGACGATGAAGCTGTTGATGTTTGAGTCGTTGACTGTTGAACACTGCTCTTATCAAAATTTGCAGCGTTCTTTGATTTTGCTTCATCATCTTGAACAACCTTCAAACTTGAAATGCTCGAGCTTCCTGTTAACGTACCAGTCGACAATGTACCGGCGCCAGCGGTCTCAGTTGGCGGTAATTGAACGTGCGATTGGTCTTTATTACTGTTAACTTCACTGCCTTTAACACCAGTTTGCGACTCACTCTTTGCCGTCGTACTGGTCTCATCACTATCACTCGAAGTTGTGGCATTGGCACTTTGAGTCGACATTACTGATATCTCCTGAACGGCCAATTGATGCTGCTGGCTATCAAACACCTGAATCGCGCCAGCGCCTGGCGTTAATGTTTTAACAGCAATCGTCCAACGTTGCGTTTGGTGCGCAGAAAGTGTCAGTGTGGTTTGTGTTAACTGCTCATGCCAACTTAAGGATGCAGTCGTTTCGTCACCAGTATCAGCGATGAGTGAAGATGGCAATCTTAACGTTATCGTGGCATTTTGGTCCGTATCATTTTCCGTAACAAACTGAACTTTTTGCGGATTAACTTGAGCACCTGTCGTAAACGTCACAACCGGACCACTAGCCGCATTTATTCGGCGACTGGGTGTGATAAACAACATCACGATGATCAACAACATACTAATTACACTTAGGCGACGCCAACGTATCATCTGTGCATGACTCCTTTCGCTTTATTGAATGGTTAAATTGTACTGGTTAATGGCATTAACAAACCGTCAACTTTGACTAACGTGATTTCATAAATGGGCAATTTGATTTTAGTCAGCTAACAAACTTACTGGCGTCGGTGGCACACTAGTCAATATTCTGACTGCTACCGACTATGAAACCTATTCATTTTGAAATCATTGGCGACGTAAAAAAGTTAAATTCCCACATATGGGAATTTAACTTTTTTAACTTAACTGTGGCAGTCATCAATTAGTGTTTAACCCGCGATCATTTGTTGCAAAATAGCTTTTAAATCATTCTCGTTCCCCAACGCTGAAATCTCGTAGCAACTTTGATTCTGTTTAATTGTTTGACGATTTTGTTCGTTCATGACAATTAAATCGTAATGATGACGCTCATCGTAAAGTTCCCAAGCGACTTGAACAGCCGGCTCCAGTACATTAATTAGCCGTTTGGCAAATAATGCTGTCAGCTCCCGACTAGTGCCAAGTGCCAAACCAATATGACGCGTTGGCCGTGTGGTCGAAGTCAGTAAAGCGTAAAAAGGCAATAGATATTGCGATAGATAACGCCAGTGATCGTCGATAATACGGTGAATCGTGCCAGTCGTCGTTTCCAGCAACGTCGCTTTCAGTCGCGCCATCGCGACCGCCCCATTGCATGGCATGTTCACGGCTAACGCATGGTCAAAACTCAGATCATCAAAGTGATCAATACTGCCAATCCCAATCATGGGAACCACCAGCAAACTAAATAACTGTGCCACGCTAATGTGCACGATCTGTTGAATATCCTGAACATGAGCAAAATGTAACTGAATGCGGCGCAAGTTGTCATATAGCTCTCGATTTTGTGACCGGGTAATGCCAATCCAATCATCCAACTGTGTATCCGCGATGACCGCCCCACAATGAAGCAGTAGAAACAGCGTTAAGTTTTCCCGTTCACTGTCTGTCAATTGCAGCGCCGTTCGATCGACAACTGCCTTCAGTTTGGTTCCGTCGGTCAGCTGTTCATCTAGCGCAGAGACTTGGTCACTGAATTGGGCGAAGTTGACCTGAACGTGGTCCATTACCGATAACCACTGAGTTAATCGGTCCGTCATTGACTCGTCAATTCTGAGACCACTTTCTGTCAGCCGTTTGATCAACTCATCGTGATTGACTGCCTGCTTTGGCGTGACATGCAACTCACGAAACAGTTTGTAGTAAAACCACGTCACCTGAAACAGTGTCCCCTTCAATTCGCCACGATAAATCGTCAAGCCAAATTCCTTAAGGAGACCATTCGCCTTGGTCACCTTACGCGCCGTTGTTTTCTCACTCAGGTGCAGTTCGTTAGCCAACTGCCACGCTTGAAAATGAAACTCGTGCTGATAGAGATACAGATAAATCTGATACATATCCGACCGCAACACCTGGCGGTCAAACATTAAGCCGTCCAGCGTCATTTTTCCCTGCATGGCAAACATCACGTGTGTTTGGTCAAACGTCAACGTCAATGCGCCATCATCAATATCTGGCCTAAGATCTTCCATGATCTTTTGTAAATGACGACTTAACGTTGCTGGCGATAAGCCGAGCGTTTTCATGAGCTTGGCTCGATTCGTTTGACCATCCGCTAGATAAATGCTCTCAAGGATTCGATAAGCTTGACGATCACCCTGATTCAATAATTCAGTTCGATCCACCTTGTTCACTTCCTTAACTCAATCAACTCACATCGGCTCAACACCCGTCCGTTCAACATAAAAGACACACCCACACGAATGCGCGAGTGTGCCTAGGCTAAAATGGGGGCTTATTGATTTGGCACGCCAGCTGTCAACGTCCATGTAATGGTGGTACTGTACGTCTCGCCACCGCCAATACCATACGGCACTTCTAGAAAAAGGCCATTGTTACGATTCCAGTGTCCCGAAATGTTTGTTTGCCGACCACGGGCCACATTATTGGCATCATTGACGGTTTCACTAGTGTAATCATTACTCGTTGCCACCAGTGCTGAGGTGCCTTCAATGGGCTGATGCTTGCCATTACGCGCATAGAATAATGCATTGGTGAGTGGCTCATGATCTGCTCCAGTGAGTGGCTGTACTGCTGTCGCCGTCAAGGTCCAGTTTTGCTTTTTGGAATAAGTGTCCAACACCGCCAACCGATTGTCGCCAACGCCGTTTTGACCAATTCCTTGTGGTCCCTCAATCGCTGCTGGTAATTGATGGCCCCAAGCTTCGTCGACGGTCAATTTATCCTGGCCCTGATTAAAATTGATATTGCCAGGCGCCACCACTTTCAGCGCGCCATTCTGCTCGCCAGAAACGTTTGATAACAGAATTAAATTAATTAACCCCGTTTGATGACCAGATTCATCCGTCGCAAATAAAGACACGGTATGAATCGAGTTATCACGCGGAATGACGTTTGCGGGAATAACAAAATTAACCGGCTGTTGTGCACCTGTCTTGGTGAACGTTTGTCGACCTACCCACTGATTGATTCCCCACCAGAACATCACGTAAAAGTTAACCGTCCCGGTTCTGGGAATATCCAGGAGCATTGGTACCGTGACATCATTGCCGTTAAACGTGATTGGGTTGTGGGACACCGGCTTCATGTTAAACGAAATTGGCAGACCGGGGCTCACTGCGGCACGACTTGTCGCCGCATTTTTGTCCATGACTGCTGATCGATCTTGATTAGCCATCGACATGCTGCTGCCATTAATGGCAGAACTGCTCGCTTCTGAATCATCGCTGGACGCTTGGCTTGCCACATTGACTGGCAAACGTGACTCCATTTCAGATTGCGACACTTGCATTTGCTGACTGCTAGCCTGTTGATCACTTGATTGAGAATCAGCAACCGGTGCCGCTAAGCCTGGATTGGACAATAAGGCTAAACCGGCTATAAAAGTCACTAACGCTCTCACCAGCCGCTGTTTGTTACTGGTCATGTCATCCTCTCCCCCTAACGCGAAACATCGGCTAACGTTATTCACGTTGCTTATTTTATCGGAAAGACATTCTTTTTCGCGCTCATTTTTGGTTCTTGAGACGACCATTAATGAGTGAAAAAACAAGTTTGCCCAGCAATCATCAGGCCCCTTTCGGTCAGTATTTCAATCAAAAAAAGCAAGCCACAAAGGTCTGCCTTTCATCCATAATTTAATGTCAATAAACACTGTTATATCGGGAAAAATAGCCTTTCAAACAGTTGTCACCATACATAGCGTCGTTCACTAATTGAGCAAACGTTTGAGCCAACGATGCCGCTATTGATCAATCGTGTTTTTCTAATAATTCCTTTAACCGTGCGCGATTCGCCGATAATCCCGTTCCGTCCCCAACTCTGTAATCTTCTCAACTGGCATGTCAGTTAAGCTTGAAACCGTCGCAGCGGTTCGTTCATTCATAACAACAAGATCAAATGACAGCCCAGCCTGATAATCACTGATGGTCACCGCTAACGTTTGCGTCAAAACATCCATTAACGCCCGTTTGGCAAACTGTGTCACCGTTGTTGAAAAGCCTAACGCCAGCCCAACATGCAGGGGTACTCGCCGTGATTGAACCACTAAGTAAGGCCACAAACGGCGCTCAATATACAGCCAGTGACGGCGAACAAATTGATTGATCCAAGCGCTTTCCGTGTGTGTCAGTTGATACTGAACGCGGTCAAACGCTCGCCAATCAGTACTTCGGAAAAAAGTTTTCGTGAAATAATGGAAGCTGACATCATCGAAGATTTGCACGTCGCCGACAGTCACCATTGGCACAATGAAAATGCCGGCAAGTCGTTGTCCTGTGAGCATCTCTGGTAACGGTGCGCCCAACCACGCTTCACTTAATGCCTGCTTACAGGCAGTCACCAATTTCACTAACCTAATGATCGATGTTTCTTTGGTCGACAGCAAAGACTGCCACATCTGATCTGTAAACATAAACTCACTGTGTAACAAGATGAACAGCAACATCGCCTGACGCTTTGCTGCCGGCCATTCAGATTCTTTTTGCAAACACTCAAAAATTGGTGTGTGCCGCATAAATCGTTGACTATTTAGTGGCGCTTCACGGCGATATGACCACTGATTATTCACACTATGTTGCACAATGGCTAACCAGTCTTGAAGCCGATCAACCATATGGTCATCTAAACGAAAACCTTCATTATAGAGCCAGCCCTTCATCAAATCGAAATCATCGCTGGCAGGCAGGCGTTCGCCAATTGTTCGCCAAAAATTAAAATAGAAGAATTGCAACTGAGTTAAGTCGCCAACCAGCTGTCCGTTTATCACCCTCAGATCAAATGGCGCTAGCAACCCGTTAAGCGCTTTTAACTTGCGATATAGTGACGCTTCGCTCACGTGCATAACGTTCATCAATTGAGGCGCTCGGAAACGCAGTCCGTGTTGATATAAAAATTTAAGTAATACCACGTTATCGGCCGTCTGCAATTGCTGTTTGACAAGTAAGTCATCAATTGTGACCGTTCCTAACAACTGGAAAATCACTTTAGTGCCGTTGACCTCAAAACGAACTTTTTTGCTGCTTGTCCACGGTGACAGATCATGCACTAAGCCGGTCAAATAACGTTTAACACTGGACAATGGCGTCTGGAGCCGCTGACTGATTCCTGCTAGCGTACTCTCCCCATTCTCCAGATACACGTCCAAAATAATGCGGTATGCTAACCGGTCACGTTTGTTCAGTAAATCTTCTTTATACATCCTGCTCCCTCCAAGTGCGCCCAGCTTATCACAGCCCAGCGTTTTCAAACGGAAACAAGTGGTTGATGTCACCAATAGTGGAACACTTTCTTAAACCTTTACTGTTCGTCAACTCAACTAACCGGTTGTTCTTCTTTTAAAGGATTTGTGTCTACAAGATGTTTGCAAAAACTTTTTCGAAACAGCTAATAAGGATGTGAGCTGAAGGGCGTCCGCGTTGAACCCGACTGTGAAAAGGTTGTTAATTCGGTGGTCTATCCGAATTTACAACCGAGGACGGTCACTGAGACTCGACGGGTTCACGAGGCTCGGTGACGAGGTGAAAGACCGCGAACTTCGGGCTTGAACCGGTCCCACAGGAGGGTTCAAAAGCGGACAACCGTAGGCGGAAACATTGCTCCTAAATAAAAAATCACTCACCAACAGCAATGTAGGTAAGTGACTAAGAAAATATCAATATTATTGTTCAGATAAACGTTGACGCATCCATTCACGCCGCTCGTTGGCCGGTGCGACCAAGTTTGCACGTTGAACAGAAGGATCCGTCATGACGGACTGATAAATGGAATGCAGCAATAATAATGCCACAAAGATCAACGGGAATCCCGCAATCGTACAAATAGCTTGCACGGTTTCAAAGCCACCCACTAGCACAATTCCCAGTGAGAAAACAATGAAGATAATTACCCAGGCCATCCGGTTCCAACGCGTTGGTTGTTCAGTACCTGAAAGTTTCAGGCTGGTGAACGAAGATACGATAAAGGCCGAAGAAGAAATGGTCGTTGCCAAAAAGACGAAACATGATAGACAGAACATCACTAACATAACCATCTTCATCGGTAACGTTTGAATCAACGCTGCCAATACTGATGCCTGACCCTGTGTGTTCAAGATGTGAACTAGGTTAACCGTGCCAGTTTGTTGTAACCATAATGCGTAGCCACCTAAGACCGCGTAGAAGCTTAAACAACCACCGACACCGTACGTTAACATGCCGACAATCACCTGACGGATCGTTTTACCGCGAGAAATACGGGCGATAAACAAACCCATGACAGGCATGTAAGACAACCACCAGCCCCAGTAGAACATGGTTTGGTGTTGCGCAAAACTGTTGACACCAGGATTAGCTTTGTTAAACGACATTGCGGTAAAGTGTTGCACCATCAGGGCCAACGTTTGCCCCTCGCCGCCAATCAGTTTCATGGTAGGACCGACCAGCAAAACGATAATTAAGAATCCAATCGCAAGGTAAATGTGCCATGCTGATAGTTTCTTAATTCCTTTATTTAAACCGGCGTAAACAGTCAGTGCGAATAAAATAAACAAAACAACGAATAAGGCCAATTTCAAATAAATGTTATCTGGCACACCGGTGATGGTGCTCAGAACTTTGGCAATGACAGGAATTTCCATCCCAATGGATGAGCCAATCCCACCCATAATCCCAAAGACAACCAGAAAGTCGATCAGTTGACGCAAGACGTGACGTGTCCGGCCAGGTCCCTGTAACAACGGAATCGCCGCACTCAAACGTTGAACATGCTTGCCCTTAACGTGCATCGTGTAGGCAATCGCAATGGTAGCAGTGGCGAAAATCATCCAGGCCATTGGACCCCAGTTAAATTCACCAACAACATTTGCATAAACGTAAGCTGCAGATGAGAATGGCTTGGCACCAAAGGCTGGGTGTTGCAGGTATTGTAACGGGTCGGTAGCACTCAACATTAAAATGCTGGCGTCAATCCCTGTTGCAAACACCATGCTCCCCCACTGGAAGCCGTTGTAGTCAGCCTTAACACCAGGCTTACCCAACTTGATGCGCCCGTATTTAGACATCACTAACGCCATGAAGAAAATGAAGTTAATGACGTAAATCAAGACGTACAACCATTCTGTTTTCGTCGTGAGAAATGACAAGACCGCGTTCATCGTTTGCTGAACGGCTGAGCCACCAATGATTAACACCAGGGACACGATTCCAAACAGAATCATGGTTGGTACAAAGACAGCTCGATCGACATTCTGACGCTTTAAAATAATAATCCTCCTAAGTTTTGGGTGAGCGTGAGCAGGCACTTTAAGCACCTGCGAGCGCGATATGGCTGTGTGGCAGTTTCCCACCACAACACTCGCCTATTTTTACAAATCTAAAATTCTTTTCCACACAAAAACGCTGTGCACCGACACCGAAGTGAACCACCTGCACAGCGTTAAAAATTGGCTAACGCCGAATATACAAATGAACGTCAGTCCTCACAGTCACCTGCCAGGATTGATCACTCTAAACTTTTTGTGTGTTTAATTCTGCCGCTTCAACTGAAGATTTAGCCTCAGGCACACGTTTGATAATTCTTGCTGGATTCCCAGCAATGACAACATTGTCACCGAAACTCTTCGTGACAACTGATCCGGCACCAACGACCACATTGTTCCCCAGCGTAACACCTGGCAACACGGTCACGTGACCGCCAAACCAAGCACTATCGCCAATAGTAATCGGGGCACCAAGTTCGACATCCGCATTCCGCTCTTCAGGCGTTAACGGATGGATTGGCGTGTAAAGCCCAACGTCTGGGCCAAAATAACAATGACTCCCAATGGTAATGGGACACGTATCCAAAAAGGTATTGTCATAATTGGCGTAAAAATGATCCCCAATGTGAATGTTCCAGCCGTAGTCAAAACGGAAGTTGCTTTCCACAAAGAAGTGCGGGCCACTGTCTGCCAACAAATCCTGAAAACCGTGGTTACGTTTGTCATTGTCCGGTTCTGCATTTAACGTCTGCAATTGCTGACGGATTTCCACTCGGCGGGCAATCAGTTCAGAATCAAACTGATTGTAATTTTCGCCGGCAGTCATGATTTCGCGTTGTGTTTTCATTGCTTTCATGTGTATAACGCTAGCACTAATTCCGTTTTCATGCAAAAGCCGACAATCTAAAAATGCCCGTCTAACCGCATTAGTAAGCGGCTAGCAGGCAATTAAATTTGTTTTTGAAACCTAACTTTTTCATTCAAATTAACATATTTTGATTATTGAATAATCAGACTTTTATTTATGAATTAGTGCCATTTTTAACCAACGTAACCTCATTGATTGGACCGTACTTGTACAGTTCAAGCTAATTGTTTGCGCCTTTTTCTAACAGTTTGCCCACAATCGGCAATTTGCCGAACTGATCGGCCCCGTCGTTTGGCACCACAATCGTGTTCGCATTGGAATTAGCTAGCTGTGAAAAGGCGTTGATTGACTGGTTCTGGAAGTACTTGTCATCTGCGTTTGCTAACCCAGCTTGGACAGTGTCAATCCGGTAACGTTCAGCATCGGCGCGAGTCCGTGTGGCGGTGGCCTCTGCAGAAGCAGTGGCCATTAATGCATCGTTTTTAGCCTTATTCGTCAATTGAATCGAGCGGGCTTCCCCTTCAGCCTGAGCAATGGCGGCCACTTTTTCACGGTCAGCAGTCAGCTGTTTGTCCATCGCGGCCTGAATGGCCTTAGATGGTGTCAGTTCGTCAATGTTGATCCGATCGACATTAATGCCGTAAGTGTTCGTTAAATCACCAATAGCTAACGTCAATTCCTGGTTGATTTTAGCAGTGGAACCCAGCGCCTCATTCAAATCCATGCGGCCAATAATGTCCCGCAAATGACCACGCACGAGTTGTGCCATTGATTCTACAGAATCCGTGTTTTCATATTGGTATTTAACTGCGTCAGTGACATGGAAGTTAAGCGTCAGACTGGCCGACACGTCCGCATTATCCTTCGTGATAATGGAGTAGTTAGGCAGTGCTAACGGTTCCATCGCCAAACTGACGTTGCGAATCTTTTGGAAAAATGGCAGATAAAAATGTAGTCCTGACTCTACGCTATGACCGTAACGTCCCAACGTTTCAACTAATCCCTGATTATTTTGAGGTACAATTTTAAATCCAAGCATAATAATTTCCCCCTTCAATGTGCTGAGTTTAGTCAGCGTTGTCCTAGTTTCGACATCTCTTTGTTTTCAACATCTAAAGCTGTAATCCTGAAAAAACTGGCAACCTACGTGATTTTTTTCAACGTTAGAATATTGCCATTACTTTCCAATACGGTGTAGCTTGCCTTGGCATCCACTGGATCGTTGTTCTCAATCAAAAAGCGATAGTAAATCCCCGACAACTCTACTAATCCATTCTTTTGATTCAACTGTTTCCCCGCAATTGCTTGGCCAATAATTTGACGATGTTCAAACGTGGTCTGTTTTGCACTGGCTGCAAGGATGGTCACAATGTGGGCATTTACACTCCGATTTTCACGATCAGCCGCTGCAGCCAAACGGTCATACAAATCTTCATCGAGTCGTAGCAAGAACCGTTTTTCCTTCGGTTTATCCGCCATCGTTTCGCCCCTTTCAATATCGATTCAATATTAATTTGATATCATGGTGATATTGTAATGCCATTCAAATAAAAGTTCAAGCTAATACACCTATAAATAGTTACAAAATGCTAAAGATTATCATGCTCCTTAGTCGATCCGCACTGAAACGCCTATATTAAAGGCTTCAAAAAATCGGTTTTTACAAGGAGTCTTTCACTATGGATATTCGTTCAGCAAATTTAGAAGATGTTATCGCCTTAATGTCACTTAATTCACGTGCCTTAGGTTATTCAACTGATGAGGCAACCACCGTACAGGCCTTAAAACGCGTTCTCAAACAGCACGACATTTTGTTGGTCGCTGAAGACCACCAGCACGTTGTCGGCTACGTACATGCCACCGCTTACCAAACACTTTATTTCGCACCATTACTAAACATCCTTGGCCTAGCTGTGTCACCCGAAGCTCAACATCAAGGCATCGGTCAACAGCTCATGCAGCATCTTGAACAACTAGGCAAACAGAATGGGTATGCCGGCATTCGTTTAAATTCAAATACTAAGCGAATCGATGCCCATCAATTTTATGAACACCTTGGTTATATCAGCAACAAAACGCAAAAACGCTTCTTTAAGGCCTTAAATTGACGCCTTTGGGACGTTGCTCGTTACGTTTGTTAATTATCATAAATGGATGGAGCAATTTGTTGGCAGTTTCAGCTGATTACGATTAGTTTATTCATAACTAAAGGCTGCACTAGCACAACATTTTATGCCGCTACGCCGAACAGAGACGACGTTCTGTGAGGACTGGTCTCAACCCGCAAAAACCGCGGTTTTCCACCTCGATTCTGAGCCACAGACCGTCTCAGAAATCGTCCCACAACACTAAATGGCCAACCCCCATGCCCATTAAGTGTTGTCGACACCGAACTTTGTCTCTGTTCGGCTGCACTCATGTAACATTTAGCTGTTTACTGGTAGCTTACAGAACCAGCTGATGAAGCAAAGAACAGCTACATGAGCTGGAGGGCGTCAACATTGATACCGAACCGTGAAAGTGGTGTTAATTCGAGAGAACTATTCGAATTTACACCACGGACGGGCGCAAAGACTCGGCTCCTCACGAGGCTTTACGGCGAGGCGAGAAACTCCGGCTTTCAGGAGGTTCGAACCGGTCCCACGGCGAGCGTGTCAATGTTGACAACCGCAAGCGCCATATCCATCACACATAACGTTTGCACACCAACAGCCTTTAGTTGATGATCATACTGGAGGTGTCCACATGGCACAGTCAACGGAAAAAGTCACACTCAGCAACATGTTCAGGTTCGTCTTCGGCCAAGTCCTCAACCGAAAATGGCTGTTAATCCTAAACATCGTCGCGCTGACAGTCATTTCATTATTGGAATTCGTCATCCCCCAATACACGCAATACATCATTGATCACGTCATCCCCAAACACGACATTGGCCTCCTAACCGAAGTGGTTCTCGGCTTATTGGCAACAGCAATTGTTCTTGGGGTGTTGTCGTATGTATCAACGTATTACATGGGCGTCATGAGCCAAGGCGCAATCACAAACTTACGCACCGAACTTTATCAGTCCACCCTCCAGCTAGACACCCAATTTTTTGAATCTAGTAAAACCGGGGATTTGATGGTGCGTTTGACTAGCGATATTAACAACCTACAAAGCTTAATTTCAGCAAACATGCTGTCGATGATTGGCAGCATTATCACCTTTATTTTCGTCTGGATTTATATTTTTATCCTCAATTGGCAAATGGCGATTGCCATCACGATAACCTTTCCCTTTATGTTTTTGATCTACCGTATTTTTCGCAATCGCATCCATAACGCGTTTCGAGCTGCTCGTGCTTCGCAAGCACAGATGTCGAATCAAATGCAGAATACGTTAACACAAATCGACCTCATCAAAAGCTACACCAATGAAGAATTTGAGGAACGGCGGTTTGGCACGTTTGCTAACCAAAACAAACAAGACATGATTCGAGCGACGCAAAACCAAGCCCTCTTTTCACCACTCATTGATTTTGTGAATTATCTTGGTACGGCCATCATCCTCGCATTTGGTGCTTACTTTGTTATTCACCATCAGCTAACTGTGGGGCAACTTGTCGCTTACTTGGCTTACATTGGCATGCTTCAAGGACCGATTCGCGCCTTCACTCAAATTCTGAATCAACTACAGCAATCGTTAGTTTCTTATGGGCGTGTGATGGACATCATGGCGTTGCGACCAATTATTGTCGATCAGCCAAACGCAGTGCCGTTTCCAGCAATGACTACAGGCGTGCAACTGAAAGATGTTTCATTTACCTATCCGGAGTCAGATCAACCAATTACCGGTGAGATTCCGGCAGCCGTCAGTCATGTCAGCTTCAACATTCCGTTTGGCAAAACAACGGCACTTGTCGGTCACTCCGGTTCAGGTAAAACTACCCTGACAAAACTGATTGACCATTTATACAATCTTGATGCCGGTGACATTTTGTTCGATGGCCGTCCCATTAGCCAAATCCAATTACAGTCACTGCGCGAAAATATTGCCATCGTTTCCCAAGACATCTACATGCTAGATGGCAGCATCCGCGATAACGTCCGCTACGGCCGTAGCAACGCCACCGATGATGAAATTTGGCAAGTAATTGAAATGGCCGACATTGCAGACTTCGTTCACGGTCTCCCACAGGGGCTGGATACGCAAATTGGCGAACGCGGCGTCAAACTGTCTGGTGGTCAAAAGCAGCGCTTGTCAATTGCCCGCGCTTTGTTGAAAAATGCCCAACTCGTCATTTTAGACGAAGCCACAGCCAGTTTGGATAACGAATCTGAAAAGACGATTCAGCATGCGCTTGAAAACTTGATGCAGTCGCGAACTTCTCTCGTCATCGCCCACCGACTTTCAACCATCCATAATGCGAACCAGATTATCGTGATGGATCATGGTCAGGTGGTGGAACGAGGCACGCATACCGAGCTGCTTGCGGCAAACGGTCCTTACGCCAAACTTTACAATGCACAGTTCAACTGATTCTGTCTGCTACGGTCAAAAGACAGCAAAAAGGACTCCGATAAGAATTCCTCAACGTAATGAAGAATTCTATCGGAGTCTTTTCGTTTGGACAAAACTTTATTTGTTAACGTGATGTGCTTGATAGTAACGACTGTATGCATCGACACCCTTCATCGCTTCGACAACATCAGATGCCTCAACGGTAAATGGCATCTGCACCATAGTGTCGTTTGGTGCCGTGGATAACTGACCAACCTGCATCAACTCTTCATCACTGACATCGGGAATCTTCAAATCAGCAAACGTGGTTGGCAGACCCAATTCGAGATCGAACTTCAAAAATTTATCAAACCGTTCCTGGTCTGCACCTTCGAGATAGAGTTGCGTTAATGTCCCAAACGCAACCTTTTCACCATGAGTTAAGTCATGAATTGGACCATTTAAGGCAGTTAAACCATTATGGATGGCATGTGCAGCAGCCAGACCGCCACTTTCAAAACCAACGCCACTCATCAGTGTATTGGCTTCGACAATCTTTTCCAAAGCTTTTGATGCTGTGTGATTATCGACTGAGGCAACAGCCTGCGTGCCATAAGCAAACAACGTTTCCTCACACTTGGACGCAATCGCGTTACCAACCATCGTTTGTTTGGCACCCAACATTGTGCTGCCAGCGCCACGCGCCACCGCTTGGGCTTCCACATTAGTTGCCAGTGCATCAGCAATACCAGATGTCAGCATCCGTACCGGTGCATTGGCGATAATCTTGGTATCAACGAGCACTAAATCAGGATTCTGCGCGTAAAAACGGTAAGCGGAAAAGGTACCCTCGTCCGTATACAGCACGGAGAGTCGTGAACATGGCGCATCTGTCGAGGCCAACGTTGGTAAGATGGCAACTTTAACGCGGAGATTGTCAGCAATCGCCTTAGCGCTGTCCAATGCTTTTCCGCCGCCAAGACCGATAACTAGGTCAGCACCAAATTCTTTGCCAATTTCGGTCACCCGGTCAATTTCGCCAACTGACGACTCACCGTTAAACGGCACGTACTCCACGTTGACGTCATTATCTTTCAAGTAGTCAACGTATTTCTGACCAGCAATCTTGTACGCCGTCGAACCGGCCAATAACAATGCTTTACGGCCCAAACGGGTAATGTATGAAGCACTATCAAATAACACATTTTTGCCCTGAACATATGTTGCAGGACTGCCAAAAACACTCATCATAATGTGTAAACTCCTTTGCGATTTTACTTACAAAGTCAGAATACACTTAATCTGTTGAGCCCTGCAACTTTGTCTAAAATAAACTCACAAATGAGCTAAGCAACCGAATTATCGACCTGCCGAACTTTCTCTAGCACCTCATCAAGCTGGTTAACCGCAACTTCGTAATCCGGCATTTGATTCTCGCACTGTTCGTCGAATTGTTCCAAACCACCGATAGCAAACGGATATTCGAATTGATAAACGGCTTGATAAGCGCTAACAAAATCCTTCCTCAGTTTGCCACTGTCCGTTCCATCAAATTGCAGTGCCAGGTCAATCGTTCTGAAGTCGGTATAAGCCAGTTCAAATTGAATGGCCCACGCCCGAATGAAATTGTGGCCTGCTTGAATATAAGTAAAATGATCGTTTGCCGTCGCCATTAAGCGATTGACTGAATCCTGAACATCTACCATGTTTGTCGCTCTCCTTACTATGAGTGGCCTTCCGCCACCCTAACTGAATCATCGTTAACTTAATTTTAAAAATGCACCAATATCAAACAGGCTTTGCGTAAATCCCGGAACAGTATCCGGGCGGTTCCAGTCACGTTGCAGTTCACAAGCCAATTGCGCAATTGTCACGGGTTGAGCACCCTTAGCAGTCATTCGTGCAATTGCCGTTTCATGAGCCACGGTGGATGTACCGCCCACCGCATCAACAACCGGAAATACGTCATAGCCTTCTTTTAACGCATCCAATACCGGAAAGGTCAAACACGCTTCAGTCCACAGTGCCGCGATGATAATCTGATGTTTGCCCGTCGCCTTAATTGCCCGGTTAAAATCAGCATCTTCCCATGCATTAATAGATGTTCGGTCGTAACTGGGCACATTTGGCAACAATGTCTTCAGTTGTGGAATTGTATCCTGATTACGTCCCGTTTGAACGTTGACGGTGGATAAGATCGTTGGAATCTTGAAGTTGTTAATTAACGATTGTGTCGCCACAATATTACGAATTAGCTGAGCGCGATCCATTGAATTAACCGAATTGATTTGGGTCGGCTGAAAATCAACCAACGCAAACACACTGTTCTCCGGATTGAGTAATTCATCATCAGTTGCAGAACGCTTTGCCATACTAGTCATATTGACATTCTTCCTTTCATTCCTCCGTTTGAAATCGATCAGTAGCCTAAAATTATAACTACTAATTGACTTAAAAAATAAGCCAATTAATGTAAATCAGCGAACATAACTGCTCGGTTGCTTTGGCAAGTTGGCTAACTTAATTAAATAGGGCTGGAAATGGTCAAAATGCGGTGTGGGACGAGGAAAATGGGAGCGCAAACTGATTTTTGTAGATCTTTTTTCATAGCGTAAACACGAGGTCAAGGCTCAAAAGTCTGGGCACAAAAAATGAATATTGCACAGGCATAATCACCTGCACAACATTCATTTTTAACTATCATTCATATTTTTATTTGATCCTGCCGATTAATCTTTTGACAATGCATCGTACGCCGCATCATTGACCGGTTCCAGCCACTCAGACGTCCCTGTGGTAATGGCGACGTGGCTAAACCAGCTGTCCTTCGTCGCACCGTGCCAATGCTTAACGCCATCGTGAATGGTAACAACATCGCCTGAATGCAGTAGTTGTGCTGGTTGACCATCCTCCTGATACCAACCTTCACCACTAGTAACAAGCAAGATCTGATAACCATTGTGATGAATATGCCAATCGTTGCGGCATCCCGGTTCAAACGTCACATTGCCAACGTTCACATTGACATTATCGTCTGCACTAACCAATTTTTTTAAGTAGCTTTGACCGATAAAATACTTCGCATAGACTTCATTTTTATCACCTTGGCCAAAAACATTTTGTATCTCAAATTTTTCGTTTGCCATTACTTATGTGTCTCCTCTTCATCTGACCAAATTTCCTTAACTCGGTTAAATGCCGACCATGCCTTAGGCCACCCAGCGTAAAATGCAAGGTGGGTAATTTCAGCAACAATCTCGTCTTTTGTAATGCCGTTTTGTTTGCCAATTCTTAAATGAGCTTCCAACTGTTCTGTATTGCCGGCCGAAATAATGCTAGCAATCGTAATTAAGGAACGGTCATGAGCAGACAAAGCGTCTTCTTTGGACCAAACTTCACCAAATAAAACGTCATCATTTAAAGCGGCAAACTGTGGGGCAAAATCACCCAACTGTTTACGACCTGCTGTTTGTTTTTTAGCCATGTTAAGTTCCTCCTCGATTAAAAACATAGTGATTAACGTGATTGAATTCATTAAAACACTTAAAGTACACTTTAAGTAAAGACCTAAATTCCATAAAAACTAAAAAGAGCGGTCTAACAGGTACGTAACCTGCTAGGCCGCTCTAAATCAAAATTATAGAAAATCGTAATGAACACATTGCTGGGAACAAGCATTATAGAAATGACTGTGATTAATCGTCTTTTCGTTGATTATGAAAGTCCACCTATATTAGCTCGAGGGCGTCCTCATTGGCACCGAACCGTGAAGATATTGTTAATCCGGACGGTCAAAAAGACTCGGCTCTTCACGAGGCTTTACGGCGAGGTGAAAGACTCCGAACCTCAGGATGCTCGAACCGGTCCCACGGTGAGCATATCAATGGGGGGCAACCGCAAGCGGCATTCACCGCTATCATTTATTCCTCGTGATTCAAACTGGCAAGGTAATTGGCAAAACCTTCGTTATCACTAATATGCCCGTCTACTTTTCCCTGATACCAATCGATCTTGTCGCTTAAGATTGTCATGCTATGCTGCAACTCCTCAAACTCCTGAAGGAAACCACGCCGTACATTCTTCAATAACTGCAACCGTTTGGTGATCGTTGCATCGCCTTCGGCACGCCAAGCCACATACTGTTTCAACTGGTCGATAGTCATTCCCGTACCCTTCAAGTGCAACAGAAACTTGATCCAGTCCGTATCTGCATCCGTATAATAACGCAACCCGTTGTCCGAACGATGTGGTTTGACCAAACCCTCCTTTTCATAATAACGAAGCGTTGGGCCCGACAACCCGGTTTTAGCTGCAAATTCACCGATTCGATAGCGTTTTTCTGTTGCAACTGTCTTTGTCGCCATTAACAATGCCTCCTAGAGGTTAATATTTACATTAGTTAAAGCCAACTTTAACTAATTGCTCGCAGTCTTGTCCACTATTGTGTCAAAGAAATCAGCCATTGGCACCAAATAAGTTCAAAATCACGACGCCAATTAGAATGAAACCGATCCCAATCACATTAGCCAAATTAACTGGTTCCTTCCAAAACAAGACGGCCACTAACGTTGACAACACCACACCGATGCCAGCCCACAATGCGTAGGCAATGTTGAGATCCACTGTTTTCATGCACACCGCCAGAAAGTAAAAGCAGGTACCATAGGCAATTAAAGCCCCTAAACTGGGCCATACTAATGTAAATCCAGATGATGCCTTCAATAAATTTGTGCCAATCAATTCACCAACAATGGCTAAAGCCAGATATACGTACCCCATTGTGACCACCCCATAAAAATTCTCTCGGCCTTCATAATGTCGCTAAAAAAAGCCGATGTAAAGCAAAAAGCCACCCGCAACGAGGGTGGCCTCCTGATAAATTTTTGGTCCGATTTAAGCATTAATCAATTGTGGTTTTGTCTTCCCAATCATCACGTTATTTATCCACATGAAGTGAACCGTGATCTGATTGTTTGTGACTCTGCTCATTATGTGAAACCGATTGTGGCGAATCCATTTGCCGACGTGCCGGTTGAGACGATTTCTGTTGTTTCGGTTGCTTACCTTCTTGATCATTAATGTGATCATCGAAGTAAGTTTGCAACCGCCGTAGTTCATTAACCTGCGATTCAATCGAACCCAACATCTCTGTTTGAATCTTCTGAATCTGCAACATGTTCGGCTGATCCTGTTGAATCATGTGGTCAACCTTGGAGTGCAATACCCGAATTTCCTCTTCGGACTTTTGGTTAACATGATAATCGTTAGCCGATTCCATCCGGTCATACTCTGCTGACCGGTTTTGACTCATCATAATGAGTGGTGCCTGAATTGCGGCAACCATACTCAAGAACAAGTTCAAAAGAATAAACGGATAAGGATCGAAGTGCGCACCAAATAGGTGTAATGAATTAACAGTAATCCACAATAACATAATGAGAACAAAGGAAATAATAAAAGGCCAGCTACCCCCGAAGTGGGCAACAGCATCCGCAACCCGCTGACCAACTGTTAGTGAGTGTTCCAATTGCTGACGGACATCAACCACCTGATAGGTATCTTTTTGAAGTACCCGTGTAAGCTTTTGGTTCAGCTTATGATTCTGGCGATAGTCCTTCGCAATCATCTGATCCATCTTTAATAAACGGTAGTGGACCAAATGCTCACTACAGATAAAATCTTGGTTTGTCGCCTTTGGAAAGTCGAGACGAATCAACGCCCTCAACGGACCATCCAAATCTCCTAGGAAAACACCGTCTACGAGATCATATTCTTTATGATCAACGAGACAGTAAACCGTGCCGTTAAATTCTTGCATTAGACTAAAACACCTCAGTAAATGCTAAATTTCACGTGCGGCAAAGTTCACAGCATGGGTTAAATATCCAGTTATGAATTGCGAACACGCGGGACCGTCATCACTCGTTGAACATATATGATAATCTGCGTCTGACATAAAACCCACCTGCCTTTCCTAGGTTGACCTGAGTTATCGCTACAAACCCATTATAGGGGACACGCCCAAAAAAGTTCAAGCGAACCTACCCATTTCTGAGCGTTTTTTAATTAAGTAAGATAATTATGTTATAGTTACCTAACTTTTACTATTTGATGGTCATTGCATAGCCTGGCTTTAAGGTGTCATGAACAGCCTGATAACCCGCTTGTTGATAGTAAACAGTTGCCATTTTTCGCAAGTCATACGAACGCTGATCCAATTGGTCTTGACTTGGTGTTGCGTATCCGTTGCTCATCGTCAAACCCATGATGTTAGCCAGCTTGCTCGTCTGCGCAGTCTCGTCATGTAATGAATAAAAACTGACATCGTTGCCTGCAATATTGGCAATAAACATATCATCCATGGCTTTAGCCACTGGACTGTAGCTGTTAAACATAATGATTGGATGACCGTTGTTAGCGATCCAATGATAATAAAACGTTGCACCACCAGTGCTATTCTTGGTAGCAAATAAAGTTGCCGGATCCTGACCTTCCATGGCCCAATATGCCATGAATGTTAGACTAGCCTGATCTGCTTCCGATAACTGTTTCATCGTCGCGTTATCGGCAGGTTTGGCCTTTACCACATCTGCAATTGGCGTGGATGGCATTGGCAGGTCATCATCCGTAGCATCATTGCTATTTGAACTCTCCGCAGCGTCGCTAGCTGCTGAGCTTGACGACGGTGATGAAGAACTATCACCTGAATCATCATAGCTTGTCTCATCACTGCTAGACCCGCTAGTCGCTGAATTTGTTTCAATCGGTTGGGTGATTGAATGGCTCGTTTCAAACGGACTAGTTGCCCGCGGAATTGCCTTAGTGACGGCGCCTAGACCCAGCCAGAGTGAAATGATTAGCAATCCAATAAGTAACAAACGCCGCAGACCAAACAACTGGCGCCGCATGACTGCAGGGATTGCGTAAATATCATGAGCCGATTCATTTGCCTCTGCAACTTGAACTTCGTCCACTCGTTTCAGCAGCAAAAAGCGCAGTAATGATGCGCCTAAGACACTAAAGATCATCAAGACTAAGGCCACGTTTCGTGTCGACGTGTGGTCACTGAGAAACCAGTTCATTGCCGCCCGGCCGTTTGGAAACGTCGTATACAGGTTGAACTGCTCACACAAGGCCCACAAGGCCATGAAACCGGCCAGCACAAACAGCCCAATCATTATCCGCCGAAGGTACATCACGTGTTGGCGACGATAAATCGTCCGTACATAAAAGCGTTGTGCACCGGCAATTTGAGTCGGCGTCGCCATCTTATCCGCCGTTTGGTGCCAACGAACTAAGCGACGTTTGACTAGCCAAAGAGTGGTAGCCACCGCGGCTAGGCCCAGCACAACAATCACTAAAATAATTAACCATATTACCTGCCACACTTCCACACGGGCACTTCCTTTTTCGAAATTCATTTTTTAGGCAAAGAAAAGCGTTCATCCCAATTTGAAATGAACGCTCTAAAACTTATCATAATTGGTTATAGTTCGGTTGTTTCTTTAACTGTTGTGTCAGTGTTCGACATGCGGCGTGCAAGCTTCACATCACAAACAACTAACCCAACGGTTGTAACAGCTAATAATCCAATTGCTAACAAGGTTTCCATAATAATCACCCTCGCTTTGTCAGTAATTTTGTATGAGTATATCATGCTTTAGGTCAAACACCTAATGTTTTGCACAAACATTTTGAATCCGTTTACATAACCGCTCTTAATATCGCTAACGACACAACTCCGACGAGCACAATCCACAGCAGGCTTTTAGTAATAACAGCCGTAATCACAGTGGGAACCGACGCAAACAAGTTTTCATAGTTCACACTCGGCAAATGACCCAGATGTTGCGTAAACAAATTTGTTACCCACAGCGCAGTCATAATCGTGATGGGCACGAAACTCAGTAATTCGACCACTAACGGCGGCAAACTATGATTTTTTAAAAGCACAAAGGGCAACGTTCGTGATAACAAGGTCACAATGCCACAGCCGACAATGGTTAAAAGTACATAACTAGTAGAAAGCATGTTTGATAACCACCCCCGTCGCACAGCCTAACAGCGTGCCCACAACAAGCAACAGATTCCCTGGAATGAAAATAAGCCCCAAATAAATAATGACTGCTTCAGCCAGAATCACGATCAGTTGCAGTGACTTAGCCAATGAACGATCCGCGATAACTTGCAAATACAGTAACCCGATAAACATGGCGACTAATGCGAAATCTAGACCGAGTCGCTCTGGATGGGCAACCAATTGCCCCAGCAGCGCGCCGACACCTGACGCGATCATCCATGTAAAGTAAGCAATTAAATTAGCAGTATTAAACCACTCAAATGACATTTTGTGTTCTGTATAATTCACCTTATTCATGCTCAACGCGAAACTTTCATCGGTCAATAACGCGCCAATGAAAATATTGCGCCACATGCTATCTTTTTTGAAATAAGGTGCAACTACCGTACTCATTAAGATCATCCGCGCGTTTACCAAAAAAACGGCGACCATGATTGACACCACCGGATTATGAGATACCAGCATGCTCACCATGATAAATTGGGCGGATCCAGCATATGTAATGGCGGACATCAACACCACCATGAGCACACTCAAACCCACGGACTGACTCACCACGCCAAACGCTAAGCCAATGCCAATATAACCAAACACAGTTGGCAACGTATCCTTAATTGCTGTTCTTATATCGAGCTCATCTGTCATGAAGCTAATCACATTCCTTTACGTTCATTTATAAGCTTAGAATTCTGGCCAGTCTTGGTGATCAGCCATCCATGCTGACCCCATAATGCCGTATTCATATTGGTCAAACCACTTGCCATCTTGATAAAGGCCCTCGCGGTTCACAACTTCACGTTTGAATCCAACACGTTCATAGGTGTGCACGGCCGCCGCGTTATTGCTGTTCACACCCAAACGAACTTTGTACAATCCCATTTCAAAGAAGGCATAGGCTAACATACAATTAATTGCGTCAGTACCGTATCCATGACCACGTTCAGCCGGATCAACGATGCCAATTCCCAATTCACCCACCTGGTTTTTCAACTGAATCTCGTCTAACTCAACCCAACCAACTGGGCTGTCATCAGAAAGTTTACGAACAAACAGCATCATGCGATCTGGTTCATTATTAGCCATCATTTTAACGAAAAAATCGTGAGATCGAACTTTTGCTAAATCCCACTCACTGCTCCGTGCAAATGCACCAGCCCACTGATGTTGCTGAAAGTAATCTGCATCACCCTCCTGCGCCTCAGCGAGTCTGACCAGCCTGCCTCTTAATACATCTTTCATTTTGTTGCCTCCGTTAGCGCACGCCATTCCGTTTGCAAAATTCCGTAACTGTACCGGTCAATTCGTTGGCCATCTTGATATAATGCGCCAACATTGACCCCCTCACGTTTAAAGCCAACCCGTTCATAAATGTGGATGGCCCCGGCGTTATTGCCATTGACTTCTAAATGAACCCGGTGCATGTTCAACTCGTCAAACGCAAACTTCAAAATAATCTGCAACGCATCCGTGCCATAACCGTGACCCTGCTGGCTTTCCACGATGGCGATGCCCACTTCTGCACCACGATTCTTCAGTTGAACATCCCCAAGTGAGATCCAGCCAACCGTCGCTTCCGTATCGTTGGCCCGCACCACATACACGAACTCATCGGTGCCCCAGTGTTCACCCTTAAGATCTTCTTTATAGTCCTCTGGCAGCCATACTCGTGACATGTCCATGCTCAGTTGTCTGAACCAGCCATCAGTCCACTGTTCTTGCGCAAATAATTCTGTATCGCCCTGGCGCAATTCGGTTAAATGAACCAACTTTCCACTCATAAAATTACTCATCATTCGTTTGCCTCCAGATTGTCTGCCAAGCTTGCCTGCGTTGCCCTTAGTTCAAACACTTCACAGCTCATTAATAACCGATTACTAAACTGATAGTGGTCCTGGGCACCTTCTTCACGAAAGAACGCCTCGTGAACCCGGCGCCAATATGCTAACGTACGATCACCCTCACCTTCATGATAGGCATGTTCCGCGGATACCTGCTGATAAGGCATTATCTCCGAAACGACATTCTGAATAATCGCGACTGGCTGATTGTCACCGTTTAAAATTATGTCATAGTCACCAACTTGCGTGACCGCTTCACCCTCAATAAAAGCGGATGTCGTCGCCGTCTTTTTACCTTTAACCACTAAGTCGGCTAATTCGTTTGCCATTGATGTTGTCATCCCAAACGACCATGCTTCCGGTTGTGGTAGTTGCCGACCAATTGACTGACAGTATGCTTGCCAGAATCTTTTCACTGCCGTATTAGTTTGCTTCATGAGTAAGTCCTCCATTGTTGGAATGTCGATATGGTGAATGCTTTTAGAAAATCCGCAGTCCTTGCTCAACTTCTCCTAGGGCTTCGGCATCACTCTATAAAAAAAGCACCCGGCTGCTTGCCGAGTGCATAACCACCATGACGACATTCAGTCCTACGTTAACGTTTAAAAAAGTGCACACTGGTCCCCTTAAACGCAGATACATACGAAATTGTAAATGCATTTGCAAACCAGTTAGCAAACGTTAATGCAGACATTGCAATGTCCTCCCTCACATAATTTACCGAAAATTGCTTGAACCTTACCGAGCTTCGGCATCACTCTTCTAAACGTGCACCTTACTTCTGAATCCTGTGCATAAGCCACAAGTCAAAGCGTTCGGAAAACCACCGAATCATTCGCCTTGTTTCTTATTGCTCGGATTCAACCCGAAGTAAGGCATCACTCTTCTAAAACGTGCACCTGTCGCTCAAGGCCCTGTGCATAACCCAAAGCTGTCATCCTACAAGCAAAGTGCGCTTGCACGCTGCCACCTTTACGTTATTGCTCGAACCTTACCGAGCTTCGGCATCACTCTTAAATTATAAACAGTTTAGCATTCTCATTAGTTTCTAAGCAAGTTGTTTTTTACTTTTCTAAAAACAGTAAAAAAGAAGCTGTGACACAAGTCCGATTTGAGAACGAGCATTAACGTAAGATTGACCTGTTCCCGAACTTTGGGAATAGGTCAATTTTGGGTTAAGCGGAATTCTCAGGACTTTGGAGCGCGATATTGCTCGTATTATTCGTCCCCAAAATAAACTTATGTCATAACCTCTTAAGACACAATATATTCAACTCTGCTTTAACGCGTCTTCATCATCAGATCCAATGACTTCTGCAGTGAAGCAGCTTCCTCACTATCAGCAGCAACGCCCATTTTTTCAACTGTTTGGCGGATGTTTTCAGCGACCACTAATTTCATCGCCTTATCCACACTGGAACGAACGGCAGCCAGCTGAACCAAAATATCCTGACATTCACGGCCTTCATCCATCATGCGCAACACGCCGTCCATTTGACCACGCGAACGCTTTAAACGATTGGTAATTTGCTTGCTGGCCACCGTCTTTTGGGCTGCGTTTGGCACATTCATCATGAGCAAAAACCTCCAAATTAATTTCATCCATTATACCCCACTAGGGATAATGTTTGCTAATCAAAAGGTTCCCGTTCATTGAAACCGGCTACTTTGCAATGTGAACAAAATCAGCCAATGCTAACCGTCCTGGCGCAACCTTATTGATTTTATCATCTACTTTGGCGTGTCCTAAAGCCACGCCCATGACGATTTCTTGATCACTTGGAATATTTAATGCTGACCGTAACACATCGGGATATGCGATCAACGCATACGCTGGCATACTGTCCACACCACGATCCGTGGCACTGAGCATCAACGTTTGCGCAAACGACCCCGTGTCAAACAATGAATACCCCGTGGCGTTGTTCGGAACGGTAAAATACATAACTACGGGCGCATTGAACAAGTTGGCGGCTGCTTGTGTTGTCTGTTCTTCAACATCCGTTGGCGTGTCAGCAATTGTTTCCGCCATTTTTTCGTTCCAATCGGCCATTGCTTGCTGGCTACGTGAGGACCATTGCCCACGGTGAGCAATTGCCAAGTCAGGCGTGCCATTCTGACCGGCCAGTACGCGTTGTTGATTAACCGCACGAATTTGGGCCAGTGTATCGCCAGTAGCAACGTAAACTGACCACGGCTGAGAGTTAGCCCACGAAGGCGCCTGACTGGCATCCTCAATAATTGCCTTAATGGTGTCTAAATCAATGGGCCGATCACTAAAATCTCGAACTGAATGACGACCATAGATTGCTGAACGTGTTTCCATTTTTAAAGCTCCTTTGTCACCTTTAAATTAACGAATTACATCA
This sequence comes from Furfurilactobacillus milii, assembly GCF_021654115.1. Lineage (GTDB taxonomy): Bacteria > Bacillota > Bacilli > Lactobacillales > Lactobacillaceae > Furfurilactobacillus > Furfurilactobacillus milii. Next base: position 113,925 of record NZ_JAIWJF010000009.1, read on the forward strand.
TTCGTTATTATTCTGTCAAATACTTTTCTAACTGCGCTTTCAACAGTGGCTCTGGCCGGAAACCGACCAACTGATCGATAACTTTGCCATCCTTCTTAACAACTAGCGTCGGAATTCCTTGAATCCCAAACGCTGCTTGAACCTGCTGATTTTCGTCAACATCCATCGATGTAAATTTCACTTTGCCGTCATATTGTTCCGCCAGATTATTGATTACTGGCTTCAGCATCTGACACGGTGGGCACCACGTTGCTGAAAAATCTGTAATAACAAGTCCCTTGTCTGTTTCCTGATTAAATGTTTGATCACTAATTTCTGTCACCATGTTAAGCGGCCTCCGTTTGCTTACTTTAAATAAGAACGGTTATTAATATACCCCCATATGTATTTTACGTCAACTACAACGCTTATCTTCCGTAAAAGTTGTTTTAACATCATTGATAACATGGTTTAATTGCCTAAAAACGACGGTAACATGCCCGCTGGGGTAATTACCGTCGTTTCTGAAGTGCTAACCAATTAAGCGCTTTTTGTAACTGCTTGTTTGTATTCGCAATACCTTGTTGCTGTAACTTGTCCACCGCCCGTTCTGGAGAAAACAAAGCGATCTGAGCAACTTCGGCGATCTGTGGTTTCACAGCTGACAATTTGAACGCTCCGCGAAAGGCAAACCAGTCCTCCACCCAATCCGATCCTCGAAAACTATCGTGCCAGTTTAAATCGACCAACGATGTCAGTCCCAATTCTTCATCTATTTCTCGCTTAATTGCTGTTAATGCTGATTCTCCACGCAAAGCAGAACCGCCAGCAGAACAATCCCACGCTCCGGGATGATTCAGTTTGCTCAAACTTCGTTGTTGCAGCAATACCGCCCCATCTTGGTCAAAGATAAACGCATTAACGACAAGGTGGTAACGTCCAGCAGGCACGCGGTCACGACGTTGCTGTTTGCCAACGATATTTCCACGCTCGTCATACTGGTCCCACCATTCATCAACCGTATCCGTCGTTTTCATACAAACATTCCTTTCCAAAACTATTTATAGCCTGTGATTTTTGCTAAAGTTCTGTAAAATGGGACATAGTCACAATTATTTTACGTCGGCAATACCTACATAACCATCACGAATTATCTTTCTAGAGGGAAGTTTTATGAAATCAGAAACAACTCACCACATCACCATCCCCACGCAAGTTGCAGAACATTTGAATGTCAAACCGGGTGACAAACTGCAATTGACGCTGCCGGATGACGACAACGAACAGGTTACCATTCGTCCGGACAAACCAGCGCGTGAACATCAGACATTGCCAACTCGGTGGTTTCTGTTGCCGTCCATCTTAGCCAGTGTCTTATTCTTCGCCTATCTGTCAAACCAAGGGATCAATCAAATCGCACTAGCCGGCACTAATTCTATCGCGAGCGCCGTTATTATCTTGGGGATTGTTAGCGGTTCATTATCATTCTTATTTTTCTACTTTAAACAAAAACGTGACATCCAGCGATGGTTGACTGGATCACTTTATTGGCGCAGCTTCCCGACCATTTGGCTGTCGTTCATGATCATCTTAACGACCTGTTTGTTGGGTTTCTTCTGGTTTGCCGGCATTTTGTTCAAGGGCGCGACGTTTGATCAATTTACGTCGACGTTCATGTTCTTCCTATTCATCAGTCTAATTAACTACCTGATGATCCTGTCGGTCTCAGCGTTATCAATAACCATGATTTTTTCCTTATTGGTGTCGGTCATAGTCGCTGGTGTGTTGTCGTCAATGATCACCAACAGTAACAAACGGTGGTGGGAGCATAACATCAGCTTCCTGGGCACAGAAAAAGCAGCTTACAGTTGGCAATTCAACCTGACCTTAATTGTTTCTGCATTGCTGACGGTCGCGTTGGTCGATTTCATTTTTTCCAGTCTGCGCAAGCAATTCGGTAGCAGCAAACGCATGTTGACACTACGCATCTTATTAACGTTAACTGCTATTTGCCTGGGCGGTGCCGGTGCGTTTGCTAACAACGGTCGTGGTCTAATGCACGAACTTCATGACCAAACAGCCAGTTTCCTAGTCTATTTCATGATCATTACGATCGTCGCTATCCGTTATTTACTACCCAAAGTGACACCAGAGTTTCTGACATTATCGTACATCATTGGCGGCTTACTAGTTGTGACGACAATTCTCTTTCAGCCAGTAGGCTACCTGTCCCTCACCGCTTACGAGTTGGTTGCCTTCATCATGTCGTTTAGCTGGATGTTATTACTACTACAAACATTGCAACGCATGCTGGTTCACGACCAACGCACGTTTACTGTCACAATCGAATAGCTAAACAAAGCTCTTGAATCACACAACCATCTGCGCAGGTGGTTTTATGTTTCGCATGTTTTCGCGCTCAATCCTGTCTAAAGACATTAATAAAATGAGCAATGTAGATAAGCAGTCGCCGCCTATCTACGTTGCTCATTTTATGTTGCTTAAGTCTTTTCCAATTCTAAAAACTATGGTTCACACTTGTCAATTGTCGCGTTTCTTTTTCAACCGGCTTGTAATACTAGCAACTGATGTCAACCACCCTACTAACAACATCATCCAAGCGGCCAATGGAACACCACTTTCACCTGTATGAGGCAGTTTATTCTGGTTAGCCTCTTTTCCTTTTCGTGAGTAAGAATCGACTTGATTACCAGCCTTGCTGCTGATATTAAGTATGGTTGGCGTCTTAGTAATTGTCGCTGAACTAGACGTTGCAGCGTCTGCAAATGGTGTGCAAGCATACGTTTTTTCGATTTTCCCAACTGTAGCGCTCAGCACCTTGCCCGGAATTGGTGTAATGGTGAATGTTCCATTGACTACTGTAATGTCGTAATTCGGGTTATCCGTTGCGTTTGCCAGCACTGTAATAGGGTAAGTACCGGCCTCTTCACCGACCGTTCGGCTTAATTGATAAGTCGGTTGTACGCCTGTAGCCGGTTGCCCTGTCACGGTCACCGTCAACTTTGGATCTGTTTGACCAGCAACTTTGTTGTTATCAATAGCAGTCACCGTAACCGGAGCTTTGTTGATCAGTACTGTACCGGCCGTTACATTAGCCTCGGTCAGTGATGTACCAGGATTGGCTGCTAAAATTTTAGCAATCCCGCTCGCACTTAATGTCACTGTGTATTGGCCCACTTCTGGTTTAACATTAGTCCAATCGAAGTCATTATGGTCAAGGGTTAAATTTTTCACACCGGTCGTATCTGTGATCGTAACCGTCGGTAAAGCGCTGAAATTAAGAGTGCCATCATACGTTTTTTCAATTTTCCCAACGGTAGCGCTAAGCTCTTTAGTCGGAATTGACGAAATGCTGAAAGTGCCACTGATTACTGTAACATCATAGTTTGCATTATCCGTTGTAACCATCGTAATTGTAATGGGGTATGTTCCTACGGCTTCACCGGCGTTTCGACTCATTTGATAGGTCAGCTGAACACCAGCTGCTGGTTGACCTGTCACTGAAGAAGTTAATTTCGGATCAGTCTGCCCAACAACTTTGCTACTGTCATTGGCCTTAATTGTAACCGGGGCCTTGGTAATGGTTAACGTTGTGTTCGTCAAATTTGCCGTAGTAATTGTATAATTTGGATTTACCGCCTGTAATTTGGCCAGGCCTGTCGCACTGAGTTTAACGGGATACTGGCCGACATTTTGGCTGGTCATCCCTGATAAATCGAAGTCACTGGCAGTCCATGTTGGTGCAAGTAATCCTTCAGATAGCTTAACGCCGTATATGGTCGGATCTGTTTTTGAATCGCCATCGTAGACTTTTGAGGCGGACATTAATTCAATTTTAGATTCGGTATTGGGGGTTATAGTAACTGAACCAGTTTTTGTCGTAACTGTGTAGTTTAAATTATCGTCTGATTTTGCCGTTACATTGGTCGTGTATTTTCCGACGTTAACATTAGTCGGAACATCTTCAACTGTGAAATTAAGCGGCGTTCCCGCAGCAGGCTTACCATCAACAGTAGCATCAAACTTTCCCGTGTACGGCTTACCATCATACATCTTGGAAACTGTTGGGGCTGTGATGGTTACTGGAACAGGCAGAATGGCCATTTGGCCTGCTTTAAAAGAAGTCACGTTATAATTTGGATTGCTTTTTCTAAAAGATTCTTGAGCTGCTAGTGTCATATTAACTGGTGCGTAACCCACACTAGAAAAGATGGGCGTTCCGTCTTTAGAAAGAACCCCTGCCAATAAGCCACTTGGCTTTTGGGTTCCAACATTTGGGTTCGTGAATCCGGAAAAGTCAAATTGGGCCAAAAAATCCATAATTTGCTTACGTGTTTTCGGACCATATACCGGATCAGCCAGCATCTTTTCAAGATCGGACTTGCTAACCCCATTAATATCAGGGTGTTCTTTTAGAAATTGAAAAAATAAAGAACTCATGTCTGTATTTGGCATTTTAAATGACATATCACTATCGTTCATTAAAACATCAGGTTCATGTGTGATTGAAATCCACTCACGTGCCCCGTTGAGACTCGCAAACTCCCCAGCTTTTGGGAAGCCAATCGTCGCTGATCCCACGGCATCAGCGGCTGGTTGCGTAAAACTATCCACCCCCGCATCTATTAAATTGTCAAGTGTGATCTTAGTCGTTCCGTCATAAACTTTCAACATCGTGTTACTAACCGTTACCGTTATATTAAGCGGGGTGATGGTAAATGTACCGGCTTTTATATTGTTTGCCGTAATCGTTTGACTTGGATTAGCGGATTGCAATTTTTGGAGCCCTTGTTCGCTCAACCTGATGGGATATGTGCCGACATCCTGACTTGTCACACCAGTAAAATCGTCCTCAGTTAAATCAGGCATGTACATCAATTCAGTCGGTGTTACTGAGACTTTCACTAGGTCATCGGTGCCTGAGTTGTTATCGTATTTTTTCGATGCATTGCCTAAAATCACCTTGATTGTTTCATTGTCTGGATAATCTAAAATACCATCTTTGACTGACAATTGAAGGTTACTTATACCGCTATTTTCCAGCACTTGTTTAGCTGCATTGATTTGACCTTGAATAACACCATTCGGCAACGTTACGTTTAAACTATTTAGCCCGTCATAGGTAATCAAACTATTGTCGGGTAGCTGCATTTTTAATCGTTCAACGTTGGGCACATTTTTCTGCTGATCAATTGTTTGAACAGCATTGGAACTCACGTCTGTGTTTTCTTTTGTAGGTGCCTTATCAGCCATGACTATACTGCTTGCCAGTTGCGCCGCAGATTCGATACTTGCCTGACTATCAATTTTAATAGGTGACGCTTGTGATTTTGCATTTGATATCGCCACTTGGGAGCTCACGACCGAGTCAGCCACATTTGCATCACGTTCATCAGAATTAACATTGGCATTAGCAGGTTGTGGTTCATTTGTGTCGATAAAATTTTGTGTGCTGCTTGTTTTATTAGTGTTCGTGTCCTTAATAGAGCTTACATCTGAACTTGAGGCCACTGATTGAATTGCCTCACTTGAAGTGGCCATTGCTGATTGAACCGACTCTGTCGAAGCACTAGTGGTTCCAACACCACTGCCAAAGCTACCATTACCTAGCTTTCCAATCGATTCAGAAATATCTGCATTCTTAGAAGGCGTATTACTCGAGTTAGCTGTTGATGCCTGCTGTGTAGTATTTGAACTGGCTGTTACTGATTGAACGGTTCCCGTTGAACTATTAGAGGTTCCAAGAACGACTCTGTCAGCACTATTTTGGGTTGTGTTGGTGGAACCAACGTCAGACTTTTGTACAGTCGTGCTCGGCAGTGTATCAGCACGTACCACTTCACCATTAAATAAGCCTACGCTCACACCGAACGTGATAATCCCCGAAAATAACCATACTTTACCCGCTTTATACATCCGATAGTGTTCTTTGAAGTTCTGTCCTTCAATCTTCGATTTTTGCATGCCTTTACCCCTTCCTGGCAAATCAAAAACTGGTCTTCCATATGTTCCTATTATGGCAATTTTGTTTTGCGTTTAAAATATGCATATTTGCAACGGAAATCTAAGGATGTCAATGAAGATCTTTACGTGATTGCATACTAGTTGTTGAACTCCGCCATAGATACATTAGTATCCTGAAACTATAATTGTTATAAAGCAGATTTGTTCTGCCAGATCATCAAGTGCGCAGAATACAAAAGAAGAGCGCTAAACTGCTAACCTGCAGTTTAGCGCTCTTGTCTTTGTGAAATGTGATCTATAAATGGTTTAAACCAGTACTGTGCATCAACAAATAACTATCATACATCTGAAATTTTTAAGCTTTTTTAGACAAAACAAAAGTGAAAGACAGAATATAGAAAATTCATAGCCAATTTAAATTTAATCCGCCAAGGCCAAAACTTGTTTTTCATTCAGCACGCCGTCGTCTTTTTGAATACTGCATTTGCGTATAGGAACGTCCCATGGTCGTCCACAGTCATCGGGAAGAAAGTTCATAATCGGTGATTGCTCAACACATCACAGCCATCGAATCAACCTGATTGACCATTCAATTTTCTGATACACGTGTGTGTCAGTAGCAACGTATTTTTCAAAAGTCTCGACAATCAAACGTTGCAATTGCACCAGATACGAGTGTGGATATCTGAAGGGCGTCAACATAGGAACCAAGCCGTGAAGGTACTGTTAATTCGTGGTTTTCGAATTTACAGTACGGACGGTCGCAAAGACGCGGGGGCTTCACGCGGCTTGGCGGCGAGGTGAAAGACGATGGGCTTCCGGCTTGAACCGGTCCCACGGCGGCGTTCCTATGTTGACAACCGTAAGCGACAGTACTCACATACAACTGCACGATTATTCATCAATATCGATGAACGTAGAAGCAACTGGTCGTTGAGCAACGTGGTCACTGACAGCTAGTTCAAAGGCCCTGCGACCAACTTCGTTAAAGTGATGGTCAATCGTCGGAATGTGGAGCAAAGTGCTAGATAACTGATGTTCCTGCCCCATCAAGCCTGGGACAGCAAGTCCACGATCCAAATAGCATTGCCGCGCATTAGCCACGATATCGTCACCATTGCCAAAAATAAAATCTGGCCGTAAATCATGATCAATGTAATATTGAGCCGAATCATAACCGTCCTGATTATTAACTACACTTGTCCGCACTAATTCAGGACGTGGCAACTCATGAAAGACATCCTTGTAGGCTTCGATCATCGCCTGACTAGTCGCACTCAACGCATATTCGCGGCTGAGCAACATCCCAACTTTTTTGTACCCGTGCGCCTTAATCCATTCAAACGCTGTCTCATAAGTAGAATTGCGTTCGGTAAAGGCAGCTGATAGCGGCAAGTCGCCCGGATCCTCGCAACAAACGATGCGCCCCATTTTTGTATGCGCATCATCACGTGCAAGTTCACTTAACGGAACACCTCGAGAGGTAAAAATGACCGCATCAAAAGCACGTTGTCGCAACTGTTCCAGATAGTGGCGTTCCACCCGCTCATCATATTTTGAAGGCAACAGCACCACACGATACCCCGCTGCAAATGCCGCCTCCATCACACCATTCGTAATTTGAGTAAAGTATGGATGCTGACTGTGTGGCAGTACAACGCCAATATTATGAGTCTTGCCAGTACTCAAATCGCGGGCGACAGCATTAGGAACGTAATCTAAATCCCGCATCACCTGTTCAACGCGTTGCCGAACCTCGTCCGTGACATATTTACGATGGTTGATTACCCGCGACACTGTTGATACTGAGTAACCACTTGCCTTAGCAATATCATGAATATTCGCCACCGTCTGTCACCTCCCGCTTATTAATGGCTTTAGCATAGCAAACTTTCGGCCAGCATGTTAGCAGCAATTAGATCACGATTCAACCAACAGTTGACGAATGCCGTACGCAACGCCATTTTCGTTATTGCTTAGCGTCACCCGCTCACCAACAGCTTTGATTTCCGGTAACGCATTGCCCATCACGATTGCATGACCGACACTTTCAAACATGGGTAGATCATTATGACCGTCGCCGAAAGCAACCAGTTCGTTGGCCTGCAAACGCTCCTGTTGACGGATAAACGCAATGCCTGTAGATTTACGTGCCCGTCTGCTCGTCACTTCGACAAACGTTCGGCCAGATTGCTGAATCGCTACAGTCGGTAACTGCATGGCACGCAGATACGCTTGTAAACGGGTTAATTCGTTGGGATCACGGGTAATCATCATAATTTTAAATAAACGAAGATCAGGCTGTTCAATCAGTTTGCTAAACGGCACCAGCGTTGGCGTTTGGTGCTTAATGTGGCGTTCCAATTCAATACCAGCGTCAATTCGTTCTGCATACCAAGCGTTCATGCTATAGCAACTGACACTGACGTTTGGAAATCGGCGTGTGACTTGGTGTAAAATCTGTTGGGCATCCATTGCGGGAATGCTACTGGCCTGAATTGGTATCAAACGATGCCCCTGCATTTTGAAAATCAGACCACCGTTAAACGCAATTTGTGGTGCCGTCAATTTCAATGCGTTAATAACCGTCATCATTTCCATCGGTGCTCGCGCAGAGACTAATGTGAATGGAATATGACTATGTTCGATGGCCATTTTATTGGCCGGACTCATATTGCCATCACGATCCAACAACGTACCGTCCATATCGGAAAAAATGTGTTTAATGTGTCCCATTCATGCCCACTCCTTGATCATTTATGATTAAGCAAAAACCGTTACCGGCAACCAATTGTTGACAATATTTACAAGCCCGTTCGCATCCTGTTTGCTTGCCGTTATTGCCGCAACATCGGCTGGCTGCGTCATATGTTTGGCGAAACTATCCAGTACATCGTGGTAATCCTCTTGGTGTTCATTGCGTGGCATAATCAGAGCAATCACTGTATCAACTGAATGGGCCGGCGCTTCGCCCCAAATGATTGGTTCTGCGAACGTAAACGCCAGCACTGTGGGGTTCTCGATACCCGAAGCATTCGCGTGTGGCATTGCGATATCCCCCATGGCACTAGTGGACATGGCCTCGCGAACGATCAAACCGCTCTTCAGCTCCTGCTCATCTACCCCTAATTTATCTGCGGCTGTCTGTGCAATCAGCTTCAACGCTACAATTTCATTGTTATCTGCTAATTCAACGTCAGTATAAACATTTTCTTGGAATAATTTCATCATTGTCGCCCTCCACTACGTTTATTGATTAGATTTCATTTACAAACGCAGTGTATTCTCTGAAACGGGTTTTAGGTCAAGCAGAAAATGCAAAAAAATACGCAATTTCGGTTTCAGACCAAAATTGCGTTTTTTTCAAAACTTATTCAAATGGATTCCAGAATCGGCCACCATTGACTTTAAATAGCGCAATGCCGACGAGCACAATCAACACGATTATAATCAAAGCCAAGTAGTCGTTTCGTTTGAAAGGTTGTGCCATGTACCACGTTCGTTTTTTATTATGCCCAAACCGACGCAGTTCCATGGCCTGACTGATGATTTCGATCCGGTCTAAGCTGGAAAGAATCAACGGCATAATAATCTGGATCGCCCCCTTAGCCCGTGTCATGAGCTTGGCCTTTCGTGAAATTTCATAACCACGAGCTTGTTGAGCCAGGCTGATGGTTCGGTAATCATTTTGAACGTCCGGAATGTATCGCAGCGCAATGGCTACTGAATAACTGATCCGGTAGGAAACACCAATTTTATTCAAACTGGCCGCAAATTCACTCGGATTCGTCGTCATCAGAAAAATCAACGCCAGCGGCACGGCAAAAATGTATTTCAATAACAAATTAAATTCATAAAAAAGTTGTTCCCAAGACAAATTGAAGTAATGATCTGGGCTACCTAATATCATATGATGCGTACCATAAATGGTAATTCCATAACTTGGCGCAAAAACATAGACCATAACCAGATTCAAAATGGCAAACGCAACGATCACCTGCAAAACAAAGGCGACTTCATGGTACTTAATCTTAGAAAAATGAAACAGAATTAATGATATTAACAAAACGCCAAGTAGAAACCGCGTATCGTATGTCACCATACCGATAATCGACAAGGCAACGAAACCAATCAATTTTGTACTGCCACTCAACCGGTTCAGAAACGTATCGCGGGCCGTGTACCCAATTAACAGCTGACTATTCATGGCTGCGTGCCTCCCGTTCCGTTTGAACAAACTTAGCGACAAAATCTAGTGCTGACGGTAAGTGGTATCGTTCGGCCAACGTAAACAAACTTGTTTTAGCTAACGCGGCCTTTTCAATTACTGCCTCATTTGTCAACACATCGGCTGGTCGTGCATCCATCAACACACCGCCATCAGCTAACACAACTGCGCGTTGCGTATATTCCAACATCAGGTGCATGTCATGCGTAATTAACATAATCGTCACTTGATGCTCACGGTTCAGTGTCTCGAGGAAATTCATCATCTCGGTATAATGCCGCAAATCCTGACCAGCCGTTGGTTCATCAAGAATAATCATCTCCGGATTCAATACCAGAATGGCGGCAATGGTCACTCGTTTCTTCTGACCAAAGCTGAGCGCTGATATTGGCCAGTGACGAAATTCGTATAAACCACAAACTTTGAGCGTATCGCTGACCCGACGCTCAACCTCCTCGTCAGTCAAGCCACGCAAACGCAAGCCCGCAGCAACTTCATCAAAAATCATCGCTTTGGAAATCATCTGGTTTGGATCCTGCAGGATATAACCGATATGATCCGCACGTTCCTTGACAGACAGTTGCGTTAAATCCTGACCCTTAAGTTTCATTTCACCATCATCTAACTTAAGAAAACCAGTAATGAGGTTACTCAACGTTGATTTACCCGTGCCGTTACGGCCGACTAGGCTCAACATATCACCACGATTAATGGTTAAGTTCAGACCATGGATAATTGGCTGATTGCGATTGTAACTAAAGTTCAGATTCTTCAATGTTAGTAATGGCTCTGTCGGCAAAGGAGGTTCTTGCAACGAAACCCCTGCAGTCCATCTCTGAAGAGCTGATTCGATATTGTCCCCGGCAACGGTTTTAACAGAATCAATGTTGTCACAGTCGGCTAGTTTAACACCTGCAAGTTGGAGTGCACTCAAATAAAGCGGTTCACGTAAGCCTAACTGTTGCATCAACGAATCTTTTAGGATGGCAGATGGTTTGTCATTTCCGACAATTTCGCCATCTTTAAGGACAACTAGCTGGTCAATTGGCCGTTGGAGCACGTCTTCCAGCCGGTGCTCAATAATCACGACAGTCAAATTCTGCTGCCGTGCTAAATGATCAATTAGCTCAATTGAAGCCTTTCCAGACGCTGGGTCCAGGCTGGCCAGTGGTTCATCAAACAACAGGATGTTGCTTTCATCAATCAACACGCCGGCCATCGCCACCCGCTGTTTTTGACCGCCAGAAATCCCTTGCGGAGAATGATCTAATAGTGGTTTAAGATCCAGTCGTTCGGCCCACTTCTTCGTGGCAGCCCTCATTTCCGTTTGACTCCGTTCGTCATTTTCGAGGGAAAAAGCGATATCCTCCTTCACCGACAAACCGACAAACTGACTGTCCGGGTCCTGTAACACCGTGCCCACACTAAAGGACAGTTCAAAAATTGAGCTGTCCTTAATATCGTGACCGGCCACTGTAGCCGAACCGGTTATTTCACCAGGATATGATTGCGGAATCAAGCCGTTAATGCAACGGCCTAACGTCGACTTTCCTGATCCGGATGGACCAGCTAGTAACACCTTCTCACCTGGAAAAATGTCTAAATTAATATGCTTCAATGTTGGTTCCGATTGACTGTCGTACTGAAAGCCAAAATCTTTAAACGAAATGATTGGTTCAACCATGAATTACTTTTCCTTTTTCAAACTGCCATGCTGGGCACGAGTCCGTGAGTACAACACAATCAAGATGGTTCCGATGATGGCAACAGACACACTGTTAACAATCCATGAAGTAACCCCTTGAAGATATACTTTTGCCGCTGGTTCATGATAAACCAATACGTCGCCAGTTGGCGCAATCAACACCCATGCGACAAAATTAACCACAATTTGGTACAGGTTAAACCAGACTAATTTCATCGTTTTAACCGTCCCACCAGTAACGTTCAGTCGGTTTTTGATCAGGCCAAGGGCAACGCCGACTAGACCATCTGTAATTACCCAGGTCCACCACGGTGAGCCGTAGGTAACAAAATCGTTCAAACTGTGACCAATAAATACGGCAAGACCACCTGCAACCGGTCCGTATAAAGCAGCCAATAAGGCTAGAAAACCTTCAGCAACATTAAACTGAGTGTTGGGAATTCCTGTTGGAATGGCAACAAACTTCATTAATACAAAGATGACCGCTGCACCAATCCCAGTAGCAACGACAGTTCGAATTGAATTTGACGACTGATTCTTATTATTCATAAAACAGCTCCCTTTCCCCTTTACGTATGCCATACGTAATCACCCAGTGTGCGCAATAATTGCAAATTTAATGATTGCCCGCTTAAAAATAAATAGCAATGAATGAAAATAGTTATGAAAAAAACAGCGTTCCTACATATCAATGTAAGGACGCTGTCGCGTGGTGCCACCCAACTTTAAGCCGGCTAACCAACAAATAGTTATCCAGGCTTCTTCATCACGTTAACGGTGTGCACCGAAACTGGTTTCAAATGTCACCAGTTTGACTTCTTCAAGACCATCTTTGCTTTGAACAATCATCGTTTACACCAAACACGACTCTCTTAGCATTAATTCAAAGTTACTCATCTCGTCACAGTCTACTCATCAATATTTAACTTTCCAAAGTATAGCGCACTTTGCAAACAGCGCGCAACTACGATAATGACTAACGATGTGAGTTCGGCCGTTTTAATGTCATGAAATGTTCACTGGAATGTGAGTCATTGACCCCCACAACACGATGTTTCTCTCCACAAAACAGGTAGTCAGCCGACCTCAGGTTTAATCAATTTCTTCAATTATCTTGGCTTCAATGTCATTACCAGCTAAAATCCTGGCGGCCGTGTAGTTGCTCAACCCAGGACGATAGGTGAGAAAAACTGGTTTGCCAACCGGTATTTCATGAATGCGATCTCGAAGCTGACTGAGTGGGATGGTCAATGTTGCAGAAACCGATCCAGTTGCCGGACGACCTGGTTCACGAACGTCTAGAAAAACGCCCTTTTCTTTCATCTCATCCGTCAATTGATCCAGCTTGATTGTTTGACCAACCTGTTGCATCTGGTTCAGAGCAACATAGCCAGCAATGTTAATGACATCACGTGTTGAAGAAAACGGCGGCGAATATGGCACCTCGATGTCTGGCAGGTCCGCAACCGTTAAGCCACCAGTGATAGCCGCAGATAATTGCCCGATCCGTTTGTCCACACCATGTTGACCCACTGCTTGGCCACCAAGAATGCGGCCTGTGTTGGGTGCATAAATTAATTTAAAATTAATCCGTGAAGCGTTTGGGAAGAAGTAGGCAATATCATACGGTGTGATAAAAGCACTGTCGTAACTGTCTATTCCCAAATGTTTGAGCGTATTGGCCGTAAATCCGACAGAACTCACGGTTAAATCAAATACTTTAGCCACACTCGTGCCAACAAAACCGGCATAAGTGAGCGGCTCACCATTGATAATGTCCGCTAAAATATGACCTTGTCGATTAGCCGCCGTCGACAACATACTTGGCGTTGGCAAACCTGTAATTAAGCTCGTCGTTTCAATGACGTCACCAATCGCATAAACATGTGGCAGGTTAGTCGCCAATCGATTGTTCACGATGATGTGACCATCCGTCGCTAGTTTGATTCCAGCAGCAGCGGCCACTTCATTATTTGGCGTCACACCTGTCGTCACCAGTAGCATGTCCGTTGTTAATTGTGTGCCATCACTCATAATCAGTTGATGACCATGGTTACGCACGTCCGTTACAGTTTTGTTCAAACGTAGCGCAACATGATGATCAGTCAATTCTTTCTCAATCACCGTCGCAATTTCGGGATCATACGGAAACGCCACGTGAGCGGACTGTTCAATGAGCGTCACCTTCATGCCACGCAACGTGAGGTTGTCAGCGAGCTCTAGTCCAGCGACACCCGCACCAATAATGGCCACACGCTGGGAATGTTTCTGATCCATATACGCCTTAATTTTGTCCGCATCAGTTACAGTCCGCAGTGTAAAACAATCGTCAGCTTCGGCTAATCCTGGAATAGCGGGTAGTGTTGGCCGGGCCCCAGTAGCAATGACCAACTCATCATAACTTTCTTGATACGTTTCTGTATCCGTTTGCACCGTAACCAGTTGAGCATCCGGATCAATTGCCGTAACTTCGCTCTGCACACGAACGTCAATATTATTCTTAATTCTCAAAGCTTCTGGCGTCCGTTCAATCAGCGCATCACGATCGTTGATCACGCCTCCCAAATAATACGGTAAAGCGCAACCAGCGTACGAAATTTCTGGGCCACGTTCGAGCATAACGATTTCAGCCTGTTCATTAATTCGCCGCAACCGCGTCGCAAACGAAGGACCGCCCGCCACTGCACCAATAACAACAACTTTCATTCTGTGTTGCCTCCAATCAGCTTAAGTCACTTGCTAAGCGTCAAACCTATCAAATTAAGCTTACTGGAACCTGAGCACACTTTCAAAAAATCCTCCTCAAACATTACTTTTCTTGATTCTGAATCTTAGCAAGCGCCCGGTATTGCTTCATCATCCAACTCTGATACGTTTGTCCTTTCGGCAACGTCTCAGTGACATTCAAAACTGGTACATGATGCTTTTTGGCTAGGCTAACCATTGCACTAACGGTTTTGTCGCTAGCTTGACTGTTGTTAACGAAGAACGCAATGCGATGATGCGTAATATCCGTCTGCATTTGTTTAATTGATTTCGGTGATGGGTCTGTGCCATTTTCAACGGCCAATTCAAACTTGGAGTTGTTTCGTTTGTATCCCAAGGCATCTAACGTGTAATCGAATACTGGCTCACTCACATCCACGTGTTGCCCCTTGCTGTTAGCTTTCAATTTAGTCACTTGATGCTGTAATGGTTTCAAGCTGGCAATGTACCGTTTAGCGTTTGCTTGATACTGATGCTTATATTGCGGCGCTTGCTTACCGAACTTTTTAGCCAGGTAATTCGCTAATTTCAGCATCGTCTCTGGTTGATACCAAACGTGCTCGTTGTCACCAGTCTTCTTCTGAAGCACATCTTCACCAACACGGACCACCGTCTGTTTGTGAGCACCGCTACTTTTATTCAGTTTGTGCATCCAAGTGTCATAGCCGATACCGTTGTACAAAACAAAATTGGCCTTGGAGACTGTAATCCCATCCTTAGTCGTTGGTTCAAAATCATGCGGATCAACGCTAGGACTGTTGATAATCGAGGTTACCGTGCCATGATCGCCCAGCACTGCTTTAGCCACATCCCCGTAGAAATCCACACTTGCAACAACGTGAATCGGCTTCTTATTGCTGCTGGCCTGCGTCGGTCGTGGAGCCAACCAGGCCAACGTCACTACCGTCGCCAACAACGCAACCAAACTTAATGAAACCTGCCGAAAATACTTCATCGAAATCCCTCTTTCTAAAAATATGTAAATAGTAACGATTACTGTTTAGAGTTTACATACTTTAATCGCATCGTGCAAGAACAAAATAAAAAACGTGATAACTGAACATGAAAATCAGTCATCGCGTTTGCTTGGTCAACGTGTTATTCAATTAGTTGTGACGACCAAAGCGCAGGTAGGATGGTCGGGCTAGAATTGCTAGGATGACACTTAAATTGGGAACAAACGCCCTTGCCATTCTACCTAGCTGAAAAGCTTCACTATTAAGATCGCTTGTATGCAGCAGTACACTACTCTTAAAGAAAAATGGATCCACAAAAAATACCATAAGTACAAAAATAATAACAGAATCAATTACTGTTTTTGTTTTAATGCTTTCAGTATTTCCTAATAAACTTACCAGCATTGTAATAATTAAGACAACCCAACCTATAGCCAGTATCCCTGCAATCGCTTCTGACATTTGCAAGGATTTTATGAGAAAAAGAGATGGAATGTTAGCTATTAAGAAGAGTATGTTCAACCAATAGTAATAACCCTGCACCCTCTTCGTCCGCTTTGACTGGCGATCAATATCTGTCAAATGATTAATCATATTCTGATCCCCCTTGAGTAATTCATCTACCGTTACGTGGTAGATGTTGCTTAAGGTAATCAGGCTCGCAACATCGGGATAACTTCGATCATTTTCCCAACTAGAAATGGTTTTGCGTGACAGCTTCAATTGATCAGCCACATCGGCTTGGGTCAGTTGTTGATGTTGTCGCAATTGCTTCAACTTGATTCCAATTTGCATCCCCTCATCACCTCGCTCAAAGTATCAGTCGAATATAGATTTTTAGCAAGCTAAGTATCATAGACACCTTGGGGGACAAGGAATTACGATGTAAACTTGCTATCGTGAATAACAAATAAATTGTCTGCTTTATGTTGAAATTAATAGTCTCGCTGTGACCTAAATCATTGATATTTCAGACCATGATATTGTGCCAACTACTGGCAGGTCAGCTGAAGGGCGTCAACATTGATACCGAACCGTGAAGGTAACGTTAATTCGGTGGTTTTCCGAATTTAGGTTACGGACGGTCGTCTAGACTCGCGGGCTACACGAGGCTTGACGGCGAGGTGAGAGATTCCGGTTTTCAGGAAGCTTGAACCGGTCCCACGGCGAGCGTATCAATGTTGACAACCGCAAGCGGCATCCAGTACCACTTTGAATACACCAGCTAACAAGACCGGCAGCAGTTTTTTTCACAGTAAAAAAGACAAATGATTCGCCATGCATTTGAATCATTTGTCTCTCTTTATTAATCAGAATTCAAGTTAAACAACTTCTGTACACCGACAACTACAGTTCTGGAAACCAAATTTTGATTTCACGTTCAGCTGCCGCAGGACTGTCAGAGCTGTGAACGACATTACGAATAGCACCGTCTTCCCAAGCACGACCATAGTCACCACGAATGGTTCCTAGTTCCGCCTCATCAGGATTCGTCTTACCAGCCATTTGATGAAATGCATCAACAATATGCGTGCCAGTCGCTACGATTGCGACAATTGGACCAGACTGCATATAATCAGTAATCTCAGAAAAGTAAGGTTTGTCGACCTTGTCTGAATAATGCGCCCGCAATTGCGCATCAGTTGCCTTCTGGACCACTTTTAATGTGCTAATCTGATATTGTTTACGCTCCAACCGGTCGATAACATCCCCGATATGTCCGTTTGCTACACCATCTGGTTTAACTAGGATCAATGTTCGTTCTTCTGCCATCACACTCATCGCCCTTCGCATTTTTATGTACAAACCCAGTATATTTCACTTCATGAACAAACCCAATAAGAATCCACAATTATATTTCGCAGTGCTGTATCAATTCCTTAATAGTAATAGTCACTTTAACAATCAAGCAAAAAAACACCCGATACCAGCAAGGCATCGGGTGTTTTTTTGCGTATGATCCTAATGTAGTGCCTCGACAATACCGCTGATAATAGCCGGAATAAACCAGTAGAGAAAGCCACCAATTGCAAAGACCATCCACCAGTACCGAGCGGCAAAATCCCAAAAGCTCAGACCACGATGATGATCCGTTACAACGATTTTTTCTTGAAAGATCGTATCCCCTTTAATTAAGCTGTCCAAGCTGACACTAAACAAATCACTAATCTGAATTAACCGTTGGATATCCGGATACGCGGTTCCTAACTCCCATTTAGAGATGGCTTGCCGACTAACATGCAATGTATCCGCCAACTGCGTTTGGGTCCAATCACGCCGTTCCCGTTCCTCTTTAATTCGTTGCCCCAGCATCATAATAATCGCTCCCCTTTCATTAACTATATTGTGAATGGTTAACGAAAAAGATGCACGATATACCTCTGAGCATAGCTGGCAACTGATGGTTGCATTCCCATGATAGCAAGGTTTATGAACGTTCGTAATCTCATGTCAAACACAAATAAAAGCGTATCTAGTAATTAGTTGTTAGCATCATAATTTGGATTTAAGTCGCCTGTATTATCACGATCATAGGCTTTATTATACTGACTTGAGGTATTCGTATCGTGACCCCAGGTCGATTTTGTATCTGCTGTTTCACCAAAATCTGCGGCAGGCACATAAGCTTCCATGCCAGCAGGTACTTCTTCACCAAAACGCGGACCCGTTATAGCGGCGCTCATTTCAAGTCCTTTACGTAACTTGTTTGTGACACGCTGCTTTTCCGTTTGAGGCAAGATTTCAAAACTTTGTCCCGCGATGTCATCACTCACACCCTGAACGTGATCTGAGACAACGTGTTTGGTGGCAGTTCTGTACGATTTAGCTAATTCCATTAAGTCACTCAGGGATAAATCTGTCCGTGATTGACTGGCCAAGGAATCAATAAATTGGTCATTCAATAGATTATTTAACTTACTCCCCTTTTTCAACAGTGCTTGAATGACAATCCGTTGTCGCAACGTCCGGCCATAGTCACTTTCGGGATCTTGGTAACGCATCCGCGTAAACTTCAAGGCCTGTGAGCCGTTCACGTGAATTTGTTTGCCCTTGGTAAAATGTTGCTTTTCATACGTGAATGTCAGCGGTGGCACAATGTCGACCCCGCCAACCTCGTTGACCAGTTTTTCCATGCCACCCATATTCAACAAGCCGTAATAGTCAACTGGGATATTAAACATATTTTGGACAGTCGCAATCGTACTTTTCGTTTGACCAAAATAGTACGCAGCGTTGATTTTCGTTGGAAATTGATCCTCATGACCGCTAATAACCGCCAGGGAATCACGTGGAATGCTCATCATGGTTGTCGTTTGCATCTTGGGATTAATGGTCACCAACATCATTGAGTCTGTACGACCACCGGCCCATACCTTTGAATCACGTCCTAGGGCGCCAACATCCGTGCCCAATAACAAGATCGAAATCGGTTTTTGTTGCTTGATTAACTGGCTCACATTTCGGCTCTTCTTAATCCCCGATGCACTGTACATTTTACTTGTTGACTGTTCCACGCTACTAAACACGTGATAACCGTAACCGCCCACACTGAGCACAATCACGGCAACGACTGCCAGAATGATGTTTCGTGTGCGGTGCTTTGATTGATGGCGCTTCATGCGGTTGTCTTGTGATTCACTGTCCATAAATGGTTCCCCCTGAGTAAATTGTGCCGTTACTAAACTGCTTATGAGTGTACGCAATTTTTCCAGAATTTAGGGGCGGTTAAGTTTTTATTGCGCTAATTTTAAGTTCAGTGATAGTTCTTAACTTTTTATTAAGGGCCTCGCGAAAATCAAACAAAAACGCACCAACCGATTAAACAGTTGGTGCGCAAACGAACATAGAAATTTAATTAACGGTGCACGATTTCCTGCATGACATCATATTCATCCGGTTCAACGTTGCCGGCATAGTTTGGCGTGGCAATTGAGATACCGCCATCACGATTTTTAAACGCATACAGGTCACCAGCTGTATCGATCTCGCTGCTGTCCCCCGATTTCAATCCTTCGATATGAATACGGGTATTCACCTTGACTGTCCGAACAGCATTATTGCTAGCGCCGAACACACGAATTGGCGTCGTCGGAATTTCTTCATACATCACGTTGTAAACAGCAGGTTGGCTTCCGTCTGGGCCACGCCACGTAAATGTCGCGGTTCCAGCGCCCGACTGATTGTTAAATGACAAATCTAGTGATGCTGGGACATTCACGCCACGATATTGAAACGATCCAATGGCATTCATTGATTCTGTCGAAACGGAGTACGGACCGACCGCAGTCGTGGTGTCATTATTTTTGCCGGATGAGCGATCGTCATTCATCATACTGGAGCGATCACTCATCATCCCCGAATGCCGTGACATCATTGATGTGTGGCGTCCAGATATTGAGTCGGAAGATGCCGCATCCTCTGAGACACTACGTTTGGCAGAACTCGTTGATGAGGAAGCGTTACTAGCAGTACTTCCGTTCTCGGAACCACCATTCATCGCCTTGCCAACAAAGTAGCCACCGACTGCGACCAAAATCACCACCAGTGCAATAAGCCACCATTTTGAATTCGATTTTTGATGTTGCTGACGCTGCATAATAACCCCTCCCCCGAGTTGTATCCATTACAACCCTAGAATACGGGATGACACAGCATCTGTCTAGTGAAATCAAGTCACGAAAATGTAGTCAAATTAAGTTAGTGCCGGCGACGGTAACCACCGGTCAGTGAGCCAAACGACATCAGTGATAAAATGCTCAGACCAATTGCAGCCCAAATGGAGGACGACTGCTGTGATGTTGCTGGCAACTCATGCCGCTGATCAGTCTTTGACTGTTCCAAATGCTGGGATGAATTAGTATGAGCCGGCGTAACTGAACTCTGGACTGCTACGGTTTTCGCAACGGATGCCACTGTTGAGCCCGCCAAACTATCATTAGCAGCACTAGCAGTTTGCTCATTGTTAGCACTCGTGACTACACCAGAAGTCTCATTGGATTGTTGTGACGCCGCCGAATTTTCAGGTGTCGTTGTTTCGTGGGTACCAGGAAGTTCTGGTGTTTGTGGAACATCAGGTTTATCAGGACTCTGCGGTGTTTCTGGTTGATCCGGTTCATTTGGATTGTCCGGCTGTTCGGGATTACCAGGATTGTCCGGCTGATCAGGTTTTTCTGGTTGGTCTGGATTATCCGGATTATCCGGTTGATCGGGAGTGTCAGGGTCAGTTGGCTTAACATTCACCAAATTAAAGTATAGAAATGCTGAGTATCCGGCCGCAGGAGTTACTTCAGGCGCAATATCTGAACCAGTTACATAAACCATATAACTGCCATCTGGTAAATCCGTGTTTGGCACTAATTTAAAGCCACTAGGATCATTTGGATCCGCAACAATATCGAAAGCACTTGAAACGTCGGTAAGTTTACCGTTCTCTACCCGATAAACATAAGTACCAGCGGCCGTCGTCGTCCAGTTTCGGACGGTATAGTGATAATCCGCTACCAGCGTTGCACCATTTGAATAGTCGGTCGCACCAAACAGATAGCCAGTAATTGGATCAAATCCATTTGTCCCCTTACCAATTTGATAAGTTCCTGCTTGAACACCCTGACCCACGCCATAGGTCCAACCAACATTCTTTTGTAGCCCAATCGCGCTGCTTCTAAAGTGGTTATATCGAAAATCGAAACGGGTACTCAATTCAAGACCACTCAAATCTGGTAGCTCACCTGAAAGATTGTTATTTTGAACTCTGATATCATCCACGGTCGAGCAGTTAAGCAGCCCATCTAAACCACCTGTTAATTGATTATTGTAAAATTGGACAATCAGAAGATTGGGTAAATAACTCAAATCAGGAATTGTACCGGTAAGGTTATCCTCTGCTAAAACAAGCGTTCGTAATTTTAAGAAATTATGCAAGTCTGGAATTGTACCTGACAGACTGTCGTTAACAAGTTGGATCGTCCAAAGATTGTTGCCAGCGCCGAGGTGTTTATTAATAAAATCATCGACAGTTCCCGTCAACGTTTGATCATTGAATATTGAAATCCAATTTAGTTTAGCTAAATTGCTTAAATCAGCCATGCCGTCTGAACCCAATTCACTGTTATATAGCTGAAGCGTCTGCAATGTCTGCGCGTACTCCAAGCCTGCTAAACTCTTAATGCCATTGTTAGCATCTTCAGGAGATGTCAGACTTTGAATGCGGCCAATGTATTGGTAGAGATTATCGTCGTTAACCGCGACACCAAGCTCGTGGTTGGCTTGTGATTCTGCAAATGCGCGCAATGTTGCATCAGGCATCCAGATAGCAGCGTTTTCTGACGGTGCTTGAACGGCTTCAGAAGTCGCCGTTGGGATGGCAATATTGGCACGTGTGGCACGCATCGTTCCTTGTGTGTTTGCGCTCACCGATGTGGAATCGACATTGACCGCTGTCTGAACTGTTACTTTTTGTGTCGTGCCTGCCCGATTCTGAGCATCCGCTGAACTATCAGTTGATTGCTGCTCAACATTGGCTGAACTCAATTGCGCTTCTTGGCTCACCGATTTGGCTTGAGAAGGAATCGATTGATCACTATTTTTTGATTCACTATTTGAATTGATGGCCGCACTTGCGGACTGATTTGATGCAGCACTGCCCGCTGACAGCACTACAGATTGAGGTACAGAAGTAGCTGCACTACTTGGTATTTCCGTGTCGGCTGCCTGACTAGTATTGGTATCGGCATGCCCGGTTGTGACCGTTGCTGCAATTGTTCCTGCACCGGCCATCGTCAGTAATACCCCGTTGACTAACCATTGGCGTGCTCTTTTTTTGTCAGGTCCCCAAAATTTTGTATCTTCAATTGTTTTCATAGTCCACCTCTCAAATTTGTCAAAGCCTTGATAATTAGCTAATTACAAACAAATTTTAGACGTGATAATTGTGTACACTTATCAGCTTTATTCTTTTTTGCTATTAAGATGACAGGGTGTTCATTAATGAATGCATTTCCTTTAGTTGGCGAAGCCACGGCGTTTAAAAGCCACTAAGAAAAGACCGCTACTGACTACGAACCAGGTTAGGAGCACCAACCCACAATGAGTAACGTGAGAAGTCAGACCAATACGTTCAAATGGTGGGCTCAGAAACAGTGAACCTGTTACTAACCTATAACAGGTTCAACTGTAAGTTCATTCACCCACTGTCACTTTAATGCCAATAATACCAATCAACAGAAGCGCAACGAAAAACCATGTCGCTAATGGAATCTTATCACCAAAGAAAAAAACACCAACGATAATGGAACCGACAGCACCAACACCTGTCCAAATTGGATAAGCCAGGCTAAGTGGTAAACTCTTCGTGGCCCGTGCCAGCAGCAAGAAACTGATGATCATCCCCACTACTGTTGCCACCGTGTAGTTGATTTTGGTCAAACCGTTGCTCAATTTCATCGCCGTCGCCCACACAACTTCAAACAAACCTGCAATCATTAATTCGATCCATGCCATATCCAAATCCTCCTGATTTCCTCGTGAAAACAAAAAGAGTGCGATTGCTGATTTCTCTATAGCCTGTCGAAATCAGTAATTGCACTCTGTGCCCACCCGGCGGTGGTTTGAATTCATTAAATTTGTACGCCTAATATAGCACGTTTGCGGTAACTGGGCAAACTGACTAAAGAAAATCTGGTCAATCGCGTTATTTCTATCAAGAACACTCCCAAAATATTATTCATTTAATCTTCGCGAAAATATACATGGTCACTCCAGTCACACCAACGAAAACAAAATAAATGCTAAAAACATTAAACGCTCCTTTATTGCCGGTTAACTTCTATCAATAAACGTTCACGACTTAATTATTATCTATGAAATTCTTAGCATCCAAACTAAATAACATTGCATTATTTATCCTTGAGTTTGTCCATCAACGGTTTGAAATGATCCATAAACTGATGAATATCTCGAACCCTCTCTTCATTGAGCTCCGAAATTCTTTTTAGAAAAACATTGCCTTTACTATCTACGATAGGTTCAAACTCGACATTTTCTGGCACATTTAATTCTTCGGGAAGGGTCAAAGTAATTGAATTGCCGACCTTTCTGCTTTTAATGATCATTTCGTACCTTCCATACTGACTCAGATGTTTTGTTAATCTATCTTCAGGCAATTTTTAACCGTTAAATAAATGCCAACACCGTGAAGTTAATGACAAAGAGTAATGACACAATCCAGATCAATGGATGGACCGTCTTTGCCTTACCCATTACGGTCTTAATCAAACAATAGAAAATGAATCCTGCTGCAATCCCATAGGTGATGTTATAGGCAAAGGCCATCATCAATGACGTCATGAAAGCTGGAATTGCTTCTTCTAAATCGCCCCATGGAATCTTATTGAATGAACTCATCATCATGATACCAACTAAAATCAGTGATGGCGCAATTGCGGCTGTAGGAATAATTGACAGTAAGGGAGAAAGAACGGAACTAGCCAAGAAGAGAATGGCAATGACAACACTTGTTAAACCAGTGCGACCGCCAGCACCAATGCCGGCAGAACTTTCCACGTACGTCGTAATGTTTGATGTACCAAACAGTGAGCCAACCCCTGTTGCAATCGAATCAGCGAACAATGCCTTATCCAGTTTCGACTTAAAACCTGGTTCGGCTTCCAAACGTAATTCTTCCTCACCTGAAAAAATACCGGTTTGGCGGCCAGTTCCAATAAAGGTACCCAGTGAATCAAAAATATCAGACAAACTAAACGACAGGATGGTCATTAACACTAAAATAATCCGGTGACTGTCAGAAAATAACGATCCCATTCCTTGTGACGAAAATGCTGCTAAGAAAGTTGTGCCTAACTGTTTGACTGATGCACCAAAAGTAAAGGCACTAGATAAGTGTAAGTTGGTAACGCCCATTGGAATGCCGATAATCGTTGTTGCAAAGATACCAATCAATAGAGCACCTGGAACTTTGCGAACTTTCAATAAAACTGTAATGACTAAACCAATCAATGCTAATACGATGCTGGCATTATTGAAGTTTTGTAATGCTGGTACGATGCCGCCACCAGTCACAACTGTCTCAATGCCGTGGTGAAATGTTTCTTGTGTTCCAGAAAATGCTTCATTGTTAATCGATAAAATATTGCCAGCGTCTGAAGTGAACTTTAAAAAACCAGCGTTTTTCAAACCCGCATAAGCAATAAAGGCGCCAATCCCACCGCTAATTGCCAATTGTAGGTTCATCGGAATTGCTGAAATCAACATCTTCCGAATTTTGGTCACAGTAATCAAAATATTAATGATGCCACAGAAGAAAACTAAGGCTAACGCGGCCTGCCACTTGAAGCCTAAACTCATAACAACGGTATACGTGAAGAAAGCATTGAGCCCCATCCCTGGCGCTAGCGCATAAGGCACGTTTGCAACAAGTCCCATAACTAATGTTCCGGCAACAGAAGCAATAATCGTTGCCAAGAACACAGCTTGAACAGGCATTCCAGTTTGTCCAAGAATCTGAGGGTTAACAAACAGGATATATGACATGGCGAAAAACGTTGTCAAACCTGCACCAATTTCTGTACTGACTGTGGTTCCTGCCTTTTTTAATCCGAATAACCGTTCCACTATGTCACCCCATCATAAATATTTTTATAAATACGAATTATTCAACCGTTTATCGTTTGATTTGTTCGTATTCAATATAGACATCGTACTCATTGCAAAATAAAAATGCAATCTCTTTTTGTCCTTTTGACAGCCAATTATAATGTTTCACACAAGAAAAGGGATTCTGTTTTATTTGCGACTTAAATCTTCAACAAAGTTCGTGTTTTGCATCACTTCATGTCAAAAAAATTTCCTCGATTTAAAATTGAAGTGCAACACCTGCTCTACTAGACCAGTTCTTTATTCAGACTAGTCAAAAAGGCCATGAAGACCTATTCTTAATTCACCACAAACAAGAAAGAGGTATCTTCATGACCC